>DAOULB010000017.1:0-2526 GCA_034420695.1 Dehalococcoidia bacterium | reverse complement strand
ACCGGTCCCTTTTCATTTTCAACAGAAGGAGAAGCCATGCCCAATACCCCCATTCTACCCTTGGGTTTCACGCTCCAAGCAACCACAGAAGCCATTGTCATGCTCCTGACGGATCCCCGGGAGTCAAAAACCCTGAAGCCAGGCACTCCGGTAACCATCTGGAGGTACTCGGCCGGAAACCTGGCCTTGGGCAAGGCCAGGGGAACCATCACCGAAGTGGGCTACGCCACCGCCAAGTTCGTCATATCAGAGACGGAAACCGACCCCAGATGGCCCGAAGACCAGGACGTCATCCGTCCCAGAACACCCGTCTTCCTGGCAATGGAGGGAACCTTCGAACCAGACCTGTCAAGAACACTGACAGAGGAAACAGACCGAGGTCTCAGACGTAGAGCAGCCCGCCAAGCAGCAACTGCCATGCAGACGGATGGACAGATTGACCAAGAAAACTCCAACAGGAACAACGGGGCCACCCCTTGACAATATCTGTCATTGTGAATAAACATATAGCATCGAGGCAAGGGACGGAGAAACCATGCTCAAACAGGCCATGGAGCACAAATCACTGACCCTCGCGGGAAAGGTCCACTGCAACCACTGCCACTCGCTCATGACTCTCGAGGACGGGGAATATTCCTGCCCCAACTCCTTTCCAGAATGCGCATCAGACACCCAGGAAGAGGCACTCCTGGGAGGAGTAATGGGCAACCTGGTGGCCAGGGTGACAACCGAGGAGACCATGGCAGGAGTGACTGCCAAAATGAAGTCAATGCTGGATGACGAATTCGAGAAAGAAATAATAAGGCTCCTCAACTCACAAGGGGAGATAGCCCGGCTTCGCCGCGAGAAGGCCAAGCTCTCTGAGGAAGTGGAGTCGGGAACGAAAACCTACTCCGAAACCGCCATGGCACTGGGCGACATCAACAGCGCCCTAGCAGGACTGGAACACGAGGCCATGCAGGCCCGTAACGAATACGAAAGAATAAAATTCATAACAGACCCCGTGGGAATCAGGGAAACCGCCAAGGACTTCCGGACATACTTCCAAGGCAGCGACCCCGAACTGGTCCAGGAACTCCTGGACCTCCTGGTCAAGCAGGTATCGGTCTCCAAGAAAGATGCCTTGGTAACGTACACCGAATCAGCCCCCGGACCATCGGACGACTCCGGACCCAGGTACGACTTGGTCGCCCTGGTCTGAACCAAAGCCAAGCAGGCGAAACAGTAAACCGCCGGACTCACACCCGGCGGTTTCGCTTTTCAGGACCAACCAGCCTAGTAGAAGGAAAGATCCTCCCACTCGGGCTCAGAAGAGCCGGAAATCTGGAACTCCTTCGCCACACCCGGCATCACATCCCACAGGCATGAGGCCGGGTCGTCAGGGTCCGATTCCTCCGACTCACGCTCCTTGCTATTCCTCCAAAGAGCGGCCCGCTGGCGGGTGAAGATGCGTGCCAACAAACTCTCCAAATTACCCTGACGAGCAGCAGCCCTCTCATCCAAGGGATCGTTCGCGCCACCCGGCGACATCCCATGTTCAGCATGCTCATTTTCAAGATTCATATGATATGCTATCCGTAAAGAACAAAGGGAAAAGATGCCCCTTGCTGAACAAGGACGACTACCCAAGGCAAAATTATAGCACATCACCATCCCAGCCTGGATGGCAGGGCATCCGTATGATAGAACAAATGAGCGCAGCAACGCAACTGACAGACGTCACCACCGAGGGGCATGGAAACGAGCCGCAGAGCGTTGGCGAACTGCTACGGTCCCTACGGGGAGAACGGACTCTGCGACAGGTCGAACGGGATACAGGAATCGCAAATTCCTACCTCTCACACCTCGAGCAGAACCACCGCAACCCCGGGGCCAAAACACTGGCCCGCCTGGCAGTGTACTACGCCATCCCCATGCAGAAGCTGTTCGAAGCCGTCGGCCTCGAGGTCAAGGACCTCCCTTCCATCCGGGAAAGCTCGGACATACAGAGGGGCTACAACTACGTCCTCGCCGACCCCGGACTCAACCATTTCCCAAAACCCTCGGAACCACCCACCCCGGAAGTGCAACAGTTCATCGTTCAAATCTACCAGCATTACACCGGCAAGAAGCTCCTCTAACGGCCCGCGGAGAACCGCCATGCAATCGTTCAAGAAGAGAAAAGGCATAGGGTACTGCCGGGTGTCCGGCACCAGCCAAAAGGACAATTTCTCCCTGAAAGCCCAGGGAGATGACATCCAGCGCTATTACGAAAGCAAGGGAATAGCCCTCGAAACGATGCTCACGGACGTGGGCAGTGGACTGTCAATAAAGCAACGCCCCAACTTCAAGGTTATGATTCCCTATTCCCTCGACAACAAGAACGGCATCACCGATATCGCCTTCTGGGAACTGGACAGGTTCACCAGGAACATTGAAGAGTTTTTTACTTACACCAACCCCCTGCTTGAGGCCGGAATCACGCTGCACCTGATAACGGACGAAGAAGAGTTCGACTACAACTCCGCGGACAAGTGGTATCAGAAA
>DAOULB010000016.1:0-2700 GCA_034420695.1 Dehalococcoidia bacterium | reverse complement strand
TCAACAGCTACCTGGCGGACGGAGGCAGCGGCTTCAGCGTTTTTGAGGAGGGCACGGAGAGGACCGGGGGCGAAATCGACTTGGACGCACTCATCGACTACTTCGCCAAGGCCGGAACGGTGGCCCCGGGGCCGCAGGACCGGATCACCAGGATCAACTGAGGGAACATCCTTTGTTAGAGGCGAAAGCAAACCGTGTATGCCGAAGACGCGGAGGATAGGACCGAGCAGGAAAAGCCAAGTGCCGATGCGCCCGAACAGCGAGTGGAGGAACTCGAAAGGGATCTCCTCAACCGGGGAGTGAGAACGAACCGCCGGCAAGGGGACCAGACCAGACGGCAACGACGACGGCATTCCCCAGCGCCGGGACAACGATGCCCCTGCGCCACGCCACAGCACCCGCGGCAACGCTGGCCAAGGCTCGGGTGAGCCAGGGGCCCGCACCCTGAAATCAACTCCGACTCCGGGTATCATGGAAGAATAAACTCGGTACGGAGTCATCCAGTGAACCTGTCCCCTTTCATCCAGCGCCTGCCCAAGGCCGAACTCCACCTCCACATAGGAGGAACTCTCGAGCCAGAACTCATGCTGAAGCTCGCAGCCAGGAACAAAGTCCCCGTCCTCTTCAGTACCCCCTACGAAGCCAGGGCCTCCTACCGGTTTTCCAACCTGGAAGCGTTCCTGTCCATCTATTACCGGAGCATGGCGGTCCTCCGCACCGAAGAGGACTTCTACGACCTCACCACCGCCTACCTGGAACGAGCGGCAACCCAGTCCGTCCGGCACGCCGAGATCTTCTTCGACCCCCAGGCCCACACGTCCCGAGGCGTCGAGTTCTCCCGGGTCTGCAATGGAATCAGCCAGGCTCTCCACGACGGGGAGCAGCGCCTCGGAATAATCTCTCGGCTCATCATGTGCTTCCTCCGGCACCTGGACGAGGATGACGCCTTCAACACCCTGGAGCAGGCCATGCCCTTCAGGGACCGGATATTCGGAGTCGGGCTGGACTCTGCGGAGACCGGGAACCCGCCGGGCAAATTCAAGAGGGTGTTCGCCAAGGCCCGGGACGCCGGGTTCGCACCGGCCGCCCACGCCGGGGAGGAGGGACCGGCCAGCTACGTCAGGGAGGCGGTGGAGATCCTTCAGGTAGAGCGGATTGACCATGGATGCAGGGTGCTGGAGGACCCAGCGCTCACCGGGGAACTCGCAAGGGTAGGAATTCCGTTCACGGTATGTCCCCTGTCCAACGTGAAACTCGGCGTGGTGAACACCATCGGGGAACACCCGCTGAAAAGGATGCTGGACGCCGGGCTGATGGTCACCGTCAACTCCGACGATCCCGCGTTCTTTGGGGGATACGTCGGCGAGAACTACCAAGCGGTGCAGGACGGGCTGGGACTGGACGACCGGACGCTGACGGAACTGGCCCGGAACTCGTTCAAGGCGTCGTTTCTTGATGATGAGAGGAAGTGTCAAGCAACTGTCTTGAAAGTCAATAAGAATGTGCCACGGACTTGGTGGCCGCATGCTTCCAGGACGAGCCGTTCTTGAGCATGGAGTTCAGGATTATCAACAGCTTGCGCATGCAGGCTGTCAGAGCCAGCTTTTTCGGCTTGCCTGCGGACAACAGGCGCTGGTAGAAGTCCTTGATGACCGGGTTGAAGCGGCTGGCTACCATCGCTCCCATGTAGAGGGCCGTGCGGACCCTGGCCCGGCCTCCCCAGACGGTGCGTTTGCCTCGAGGGTACCGCTATCCCGATTGAAGGGCGCCATGCCCACCAAGGCAGCGATCTGTAGGCGGTTGAGAGTGCCCAGTTCGGGCAGGTATGCCAGAAGAGTAAGAGATATCTGTTCTCCGACGCCGGGTACGCTGCGCAGCAGGTCGTCCTTCTCACGCCATACAGCACTCTGGCGCAGGGTCTGGCGCAAGCCTTGGTCCAGGTCGTCCATCTCCTGCTTGAGCCAGGCGATGTGGGTCTCGATCCTGGGCCGGACGGCCATGTTGGCACTGGAGAGGCGGTTCCTCTCCGCCACCAGCATGGTCATCACCTGTTGTCTGCGAGCCACCAGCGAGTTGAGGACCTGGGTATCGGCGTCCCGGAGGGGACGCAGGGGAGGACGGACCGCCTCGGCGAAGTGCGCCAGGACCGCCGCATCCAGGGAATCGGTTTTGGCCAGCCTGCCGGTGGCCTTGGCAAAGTCCCGCACCTGCCGAGGGTTGACCACCACCACAGGCAGGGAGGCAGCTGCCAAGGCTGCCACCAAGGGCAGTTCCAGTCCGCCCGATGCCTCCAGCACCAAGGCTGCTGGTTTGAGGTGTTGCATCTGTGCCACCAGTTCGGCGATGCCGGCCTCGTCGTTGGAGACTTCACACCTGTCTCCCACAGGTCGGACGGCCACATCCACCCGGGCTTTGGCCACATCGATCCCTACGTAGATACAGTGTTGCTCCATGAGAACCTCCCTGCGAACCGTCGGCCCGTCCTTGCCAGATGCGGGCTTGGTAGGCCCGGGCAACTGTTCGGGCTCTGTTCTGAAAGGGTGCGGCGACCCAAGCTTGACAACGGTCTTCCATGACCCAGGGCGGGTCGGTCTGCCGCACCTCGAACACCTTGTGCGGGAGAAATTATCCAGCACCAAGTCAAGATACAAGGGCGGGGAAGTTTTGACCCTCCCTGGATATGCCACTGCCTCCCTCGCT
>DAOULB010000015.1:0-116293 GCA_034420695.1 Dehalococcoidia bacterium | reverse complement strand
AGCGGTCCAAAGGTTCAAGCATCACATCCCTCCACCAAGCCTGATCTCATCGACATTGTAATCCCAGACTGACTTACAACGGAGGTTTCACCGACTTTTTCAACACTCCCGGATGAAGTTCATCACCTCCTTGGCTAGTTCGTAGGCTTCTTGGGAGTCGTACTTGATTCCCAGGATTACGAGGAGGTCGGCCCATCCCATGACGCCCAGGCCGATGCGGCGGGTGGCTTTGCTCATCTCCTCGATCTCGGGGATGGGGTAGTTGTTCATGTCGATGACGTTGTCCAGCATGTGGACGGCGGTCTCGATTACGCTGGTCATGCGGTCCCAATCGATGGAGGCCTCGCCGTTTTTGTAGGACACCATTCGTGCCAGATTTACGGAGCCGAGGTTGCAGGACTCGTAGGGGAGCAGGGGTTGTTCGCCGCAGGGATTGGTGCTTTCTATCTCTCCGAGTTGAGGGTTGGGGTTGTCCTTGTTTATCCGGTCGAGGAATACGATCCCTGGGTCTCCGGTCTGCCACGCGGACGCGATGATCTCCTCGAACATCGACCGGGCGTTGGTCTCTTCCGTAACCTGGCCGGTGCGGGGGTTCACCAGGGGATAGGCCTGGTTACTTTCGACCTTCCCCATGAATTCCTCGGTAAGGGCCACGGAGATATTGAAGTTGTTGAGCTGGTCGGGGTCCTTCTTGACCTGGATGAATCGCAGGACGTCTGGGTGGTCTATCCGAAGGATGGCCATGTTTGCGCCGCGGCGGGTGCCTCCCTGCTTCACGACGTCGGTGGTGGTGTCGAACGCCCTGATGAAACTCACCGGGCCGCTGGCTATGCCTCCGGTGGAACCTACAACGTCGCCGGAGGGCCTGAGGCGGCTGAAGGAGAAGCCGGTGCCGCCTCCGCTCTGGTGGATGAGGGCGGTCTGCTTGACCTTGTCGAAGATGTGGTCCAGGGAGTCCTCTACGGGAAGTACGAAACAGGCGGATAGCTGCTGCAGTTCCCGGCCGGCGTTCATCAGGGTCGGAGAGTTGGGGAGGAAGTCCAGGCGGCGCATCACGTGGTGGAACTTGTCCTCCGTGGCCTGGCGCTGCTCTTCACTGGCCCCGTAGATCAGGTCGGCCTGGGAGAGGTTGCGCGCTACCCTGTGGAAAATCTCCTCGGCGTCCTCCAGGACGTTGCCCTCACGGTCCTTGGACAGGTACCGGCGTTTCAGGACGGCCTGGGCGTTTTCGGTGAAGGGCGGGAAGTCGTCGTCGTTCTTGGTCAGGCCTGCGCTGGTCAGTGCCTGGGTTATTCTTCGGCCCGGTGCTTGGCTGTTCTGCTCCATGATTCCTCCTGTCCTTTTTGCGTGTGCCCTATTCGAAGGGGGGCGGTTGCCTGGTCTCACAGCGGGGGGGAGAATGCGACCCTGTCTTTGACCTCTCTCCGGTCGCTCTTGCGTATGCCGGCAAAGCCCAGAAGGAGACTGCTCCAGCCTGCGGGAAGGTCGATGTCGCCTTGGCGGCAGGCGTAGGCGATGTTGTACTTGTGGCCGTGGTCTTGGGCCCATTGCCAGGTGTCTTCGGCAGTGGAGTCCGAGGTGCCGTCCATGTCGGATTGGTAGAGGGTCTTCTTCCGGTGGCCGGTGCGGTATGGGGGATCCAGAAAGATGGCTAGGCTGTACCTTGTGCCTTGGTACTCCGGGAGGACGGCTGGCGTTACTGCCGAGGTCCAGTCGCGGTTGAGGATTACTACCCGGCCCAGTCTGCTGGCCGGGGCCTCGAACCAAGGGATTAGCCTTTCCCCGGTGCCTATAGGTCCCGGGAGGCCGACTCTTTGTGCTTGGACGCCCTGGCCTCCCATTTCCGAGGCTATGTGGGGGATGGTGTTCCTCTGGGCCTGGAGGCCCTGCCCTCCCAGACCCCGGGGCATGTTGGGGCGCTTGTCTTCGGGTACGATGCACCAGCCGCTTCCCGTCCAGTTGGAAGCGCCCCAGGCCCACCATCCGGCGGCCTTGCTGTCGTAGAACTCCGGGTCCTGCTCCAGTTTTTCGCTGTTGTCCTTGGACCACTGGACGAGCCATTCTTGGCGGGCTTGGAGGTCTTGGTGGATGGTGGGGTTATCGGCGTGCCAGGCGAGGTTGTCCGGGTCGTTCTTGAGAGCCCGGTAGAAGTTGCAGACGTGCCCGCTGGTGTCGCAGGCGATTTCCAGGCGGGGTGTCGTGGGGCGGGCAAGGAGGACGGCCATCGAGCCGCCGCAGGGCTCGACGTAAATGTCGGGGTCGCCCAGGCGTTCCCAGATCTCCTTGGCGAAGCGCCTTTTGCCTCCGAAGTAGGGCACGGGGGGAGTCAGCTTCTGCCCGTGTCCGCGGTGGTCAGGCTCTCCTCCTCCGGGGCGTAGGTCGAGCTCGGGTGGAATGCCGGGTCCGGGACCGGCCCGTTCCAGGTCGGCAAGTCGGGGCCCGGGGGTTCCCCGTAGATGGTCTTCCCGCAGTTCAGGCAGGTCCACTCCCAAATGGTCTGGGTGCCTTCCGGCGGCGTTATCTTGTCCGGGGTCATCCAACCGCCGCACTTCTGGCATTTCTTCATGGGTTGTTTTCACCTTGTGGCCGCTCTCTCTGCTTCTTCCTTGCCGGCTCTTTCGGGGTGGGCTTTGGCCCAGGCTTCCTGGGCGTCCCGGAGGTTGGCGCCGGTGAGGCGCCGGTAGTCCCGGAGCCACTGTATCTTGTCTTCCTTGACCTCTGGTTCCAGGTGCTGGATCACTTGGCATGCCAGGTCGTACAACTCTTGGGTGGTGGCCTGGGCTCGGACGAAGGGGTGTTCTCCGTGGATCTCCCAGGTCTCCGGGTTATCTTTGGAGCGGGCCAGCTTCAGCGTGTTGGCGATTCTTGTCCCGGTCCACTGGGTTCCCATTAGCGCTGTGCTCCTTGAGAATTTTCAGGTGTCCCTCGCCCTGGCAGGTGTCGCACTGGTAGTGGATGGTCTGGGGGTTGTTGCCGGGGTGGCTGGAGTGCTCGCAGTCCCCATCGCAGCAGGGACAGACGATTACCTTGTGGCCTCCGTTGAAGACCTCGATGTAGACGCTGTATATGCCCTGGACGTTGAGGTCGATGCATTCGGGTTGTGTTCTGTTGGTCATGTGTCCTTCTTGGGTTCGTTGTTTGGCGGGGTCTTGGTTGGGCTAGACCCAGCAGACTCCGCCGTCGCAAGGGATGTCCAATTCCATCTGGGTGGCGCCGTGGTCTTCTGGTATTGTCACGGCCTCGGGCAGGGGGCGGCGGTTGGGGTGGACGTAGACCTCGTGGAGCTTTCTCATCTGGCGGATCTCGTGGTCCACTGCCACCGCCTCCTTCCAGACGTGGCCTCCCTTCCGTTTCATGTCCCTCCACTGCTGGACGGAGTGGAAGGGGCAGAAGGTGCAGGCCGACTTCGGGGGCACTTCCAGGCCCAGGGTCTGGAGCCAAGTTATGCAGTCGGCCCGGGTCATGCGCTTTTCGATGAGGGGATAGACGTTGTTGATGTACTGGACGTCGGAGGAGCGCATGCGGCGTATTTCGTCCCAGGAGATTCCCTGCCAGGACTCGACCGCGCCGGGCTTGGGCTGGCCGGGGGGCAGCAGGCTCCGGACGTGCCGGCGTATCGGCATGACCTTCCAGTCATGGGTGCATTGGCGGGGCACCTGCCCCTGCTCTCCGGTGTCCCGGTCCTTGGTGAAGGCGGGGATCATGATTGAGCCGATGCCCCATTCCTGCCGGATTATGTCGGTGTGGCCGGGCCTGTACGGTGACGATCTTGAGGCCCCTCTCCTGGAGCCATGGTGTCCACCTCTCGGCGAAGTGGTACGTCTCGATGCTCTCGTGGCCGGTGTCGGCGTGGACGGCTACGGTTATCATCCGGAGGTAGCCCAGGGCGATCATTGAGGCTATGCAGAAGCTCTGGATTCCCCAACCCAGGCTCAGGTATGTGACCAGGGGGCTGGGGGGCTGGGGTTCGGCTTCAGCAAGCCATTGCAACGTGTCCTGTGTCATTGGGCTTTCCCTTCGGTGATGGTTGCCTTTCCCTTCTTGGCGAGGATAGGGTTAGGCCACCTGGCTATATCGACCCAGGTGAAGAGTTTCAGCTGGTCGGTGCCGGGGTGGTCTTCGGTCATATTCAGGTGGTGGGTCAATGTGTCTTCCTCAGGGCTGTGGTGTTGACGACAAGCCGTGCCTAGATTGTGTCTTCTTGGTCTTGGTCCCATTCCCAGAGGCCTAAGCTGCCTCGGGCTGGTATGGGGGGTTCTAGCGGCTTTATGTCCTCCAGGACCCATATCCAGCGGCCGGGCTGGTAGTTGCCGTAGGGGTCTTTCTGGTGGGCTTGGCCGTTGTGGTTCGCGGACTCGTTGACCCTGTAGGCGTGGGCGACGACGGCGGTTGCGACTATGGCGCCCTTGGGAATTACTAGGTCCCACCTTTGGCCGAAGAGGTCTGTAACTGCGTCCCGTACGGCGGGATTGAGGTAACGGTGGTTGGCCACGACGTGGCGGCCGGCATGGATGGCTATCCTCTCCCCGATGAGGTAGGTGTGCGGGGCCCAGTCGCGGGTCTCCGTCGTCTTGATGCCGGCGGCGACCAGGGATGCCCAAGGCTGGTACAGTGTCAACGCCTTCAAAATGCTCTTCAGCCTGTTTCGTCTGTTGCCTCGGTTCAGTTCCGGGGCCCGTTTTCCTGGAGCCAGCCGGTGAACTGGGTCCTGGGAATCGGGTTGTCCATCCAGGAGGTGTCCGGGGCCGGCATCAGCATTGCCTCCCGGACAGTGGCCCAGCCGCCCCTGAGGGTGAGGACCTGCCTTCTGCCGCTCCTGCTGGTCCACGTGAGGTTCCTGTTGGTCTCACAGGCGAGGGCCAGGTCGAGGGTTGACCTGGTGTCCTGCTTGCAGTAGTCGAGGACGGCTTGCCTGTTTTCGTGGTCGGCCCACATCTGGGTGGCCTTGGCACCGTCCATTCCCTCGGTCTTGTCCTCGGTTCCCATGCCGTGGGCGGCGGTGCTGAGTGCGAGGGGGTAGCCCTTGACGGCGAAGAGATGGAACATCATGTCAACGTGGTTCAGCGCCAGTTCCTTGCACTGTTCGAAGCTTCCCGACTCCCGGGCGAGGACGTCGAAGTCGAAGCCCATGCCGTTCCAGGTGAGAAGGGTGTAGCCTTCTCTTGTGAGGTCGGTTAGGTCCTCGACCATCTGGCGGAGTTCCTGGGGGCTCATCTGCATTGGGATGGCCCCGTTGACTAGGCTCCCGTACCAGGCCATTGGCTCGGGGTATTTGCCGTCCAGGGCGCAGGCAGCGGCGCAGCCGATGCCCAGCGGGGTGTGGTCCCTCCAGTCTTCGCCCTCTGGAAAGGGGGTGACGGTTTCTATGTCGAATGCCATGTATTTATGTTTCATCCTGTCTGCTCTCCCTGGGCCGTTCCTTGTGGCCGCTTTGGGGTCTTTACTTGAGGAGGCCCTTCTGCCTCAGGGCCATCTCCTGGTTTTTGTGGGCAGTCCTCCGTTTCTTGCTGATGCGGCCGGCCTGGTTGGTCCGGTCTTTTGACCGTGGCCTCTTCACGTCCTTGTATGCTCTCCATCCCCGTTGCATTTCGGTTTCTCCCGGGTCTTCTGCCCCTGTGTTGGAATGAAGGGACAGGAACCCGCCCTTGGCCCTTTGTGCTGTCCTCACACGTCTGGGGCCTCCCCCAGGACTGCGGGGGAGCAGATGATCAGGGACTCCCTGGCCCGGGTCATGCCGACGTAGAGCAGGCGGTAGACGGAGGAGCGTTGCTGCTCGCTTCCTACCCACTCCCGCATGCCGGCCTTGCTTAGGTCAGGGAAGAGGTAGACGACGTCGGCCTCTGAGCCCTTGACTGAGTGGATGGTTCCGGTGATTACCTGTGGTTCCTTCTCGAGTCTCTCGGTGCCGTGGAGCTTGGCTACGTTGATGGGGAACCTTGAGCCGCTTTTCTTGTCGGCCTTGAGTTGTTCCTGGTACCAGTCCACGTCTCCGCTTAGTGCGGCTTCTATGGCCTCTTCGGACAGGATCTCTGTCAGGTCGTCCCAGTCCATCAGGCCGTCGCTGGCGGGGGTGGCGAGCTGGGCCAGTCCTTGGCCGTTGGGGGTGTATGTGCCCTTGCTCTTGACGTTCTTGGTCCAGTTGTCGAACTGGTCCAGGGTCCAACTCCCTTGTGTACTCATGGACAGGAAGTCGATGAGGCGTTCTACTCCGCTGCTGCGGTTGCGGCGGCGGGCTAAGGGGTTCCAGGCGCCGTTGTTGCGGCGGTGGGGGTTGTGCCAGGGGATGCCGTTCTTGCGGAGGTGTTCCAGCAGGGGGCCGAGCATGTAGGCACAGGTGGTGAGGAACATGACCTTCTTGCCTTGTTTGAGGTACTGGTCGGCGTCCTCAAGGAGCAGTGAGGCCTGGTTGTAGCTGTAGTCGATGTAGCGGATCTCCCCGTCGTGGTCCCTGGGGTAGTAGTCGACGGGCTGGTGTCCTTCGATGCCGCTCAGCCACTTGACGGCGGTGGCGTGGACGGCCCTGGGTACCCGGTAGGACTGGGCCAGGACCCTGCGGTACTCGGCGGGTATCGGGGGGTTGGTGAAGGCCTCGGGGGCGGCGCCCCGCCAGGTGTAGATGGACTGGTCGGGGTCTCCGACGACTACGAGGTATCCTGCGGCACGGCCCCACTTCCTGATGAGGGACATTTCCAGGAGGTCCAGGTCTTGGGACTCGTCGATGAATATCACGTCGGGCCAGCCGGGGGCGGAATCGACGTCCTTGAAACAGACCTCTATCAGGTCGGTGAAGTCCATGAGGCCGTTGTATTCCTTCCAGATGGTCCACTTGTCGCCGAAGTCCCTGGCCTTCAGGGACATGTTCGTGGACATGCGGGCCCGGGCAATCTGGTACTCGGACATCAGCTGGTCGCCAAGGAGGCTTCCGGCGGATGGCTCCATGTTGTCCTCGTCGATGCGGGCGCTCTTGTCTGCTTCGCTGAGAGTCAGGGCGTAGGAAGGGTACTCCTTGTTCCACTCGGCGAGGTGCTTTTTGTTCTCGGCGATTTCGGGGTTGCCCAGGCTGCGGAAGCAGTGGGCGTGGAGTGTTCCTAAGTTGTCGGGGGGAATGTTGAGGTTGCGGCCGGCGACCTCGGCGGCAGCGGCCCGGGTCAGGGATGAGATAAGGACGTTCTGGCCTTTATCGGCCGCGCGGTGGACTTGGTGGCCGAGCCAGGTGGTCTTTCCACAGCCCGGGGGGCCGACGACCCGGAACTCGGTCATGTCGGTGGTCATCTCGGGTAGTTCTTCTGCTGTGTCGGTGGTCATTTTTCTGCCTTTTTGTAGCTGGAGGGCAAAATCTGTCCTTTATACGCGTGCGCGCGAAGGCACCCCCCCTTTTTCTCTAAATCAGGGCGGCCCTACGAGTGTGTGGAGTAGTGAGAGGACACCTGTCACTACTCCAGAGGGAAGTATCAAAAAGACCTTTGCCAAATATAAATTGCAGTATCAAAAAGGGGTTGGAGTAGTGGAGTAGCCAGAGTAAGGCAAAATAGTTGGAGGGAAGGAATTGACGATCCCTCGCGGGCGTGTATAAAGGACAGATTCTGGTTTTCATATCTGGGAAGGGCCTTTTGGGGTCTGCTGGCATCGCCTTAATGGGCCTCTTCTTCGTCGAAATTGGGGAGTTGCCAGCAGCTTCGGCTGGTTTTCTTGCCCCCCACGCTTATGGTGACCTTGTCGGAATTGGCGCCGACCATCTTGAGGCGCTGGGATATGGAATGGTCGGACAGCTGGTTGCCTGTGCTGTGCTCGAGCCACTTCTTGAAGTCGTCGCCGAAGATGAAGGTTTGGCCCCTTCGGGTGTAGGGTTTCTTTCCCCGGGCGGCCTCCTCTGGGTCGTCGAGGATGCTCTTGTCCAGGAGGTAGCTGGCGAGCCAGGCCTTGGTCTGTCTGGAGGGGTGGGTGGCGTCCCCTACCTCGACCCATTCACAGGCGCTTAGCAACGCTTGGGCGCTCTTGTCCCAGAGCTTTGGGTCCTGCTTGGGGATGAGGTGGCCGGTGGCGTCGGCGAACTTGTTCCTGAAGTTGGTCTGGCTGGTGATGGATGTGATCTCGCCCAGGTTGGCGTCACCCTTGTCTGTGACCAAGCGGTAGATGGAGGGTTCCCCGACGTACTTGATGACGTGGATAATTCCGAACCCCATGAGGGTCCCTAGGCTGTCCTTGATGATGTCTCCGTTTGGCTCTTCCGGGTTGTCCAGGGCTTCTGAGAGTTGCTCCTCGGCCTTTGAGACCTGGATGGGCTCCCGTGCCTTGGCTATGGTGCGTGCGTAGTAGTCCTCCCGTAGCTTGAGGTCGTGGCCGTGCTTGCGGCGCCAGGCGATCAGGAGGTCCGTCGTTTCCTGGTCGGTCCACTGGCTGGAGAGGGCGATGTGAGCCAGGGACATGTCGTAGGAGGAGGGCGAGCCCTCCAAGTCTGTGCGTTCTCCCCGCCACGAGGCCCTGAACTTGGGGTGTATGTCCAGCAGGTTTAGGAGTTTCTCGGTGGGCGGGTTGGCGTCGCCCTTTAGAATCAGGCCGTTGTCGTGTACTTTGCCGTTGCGGTCCTTGCTCACCGCTATGACCGGTCGGAAGTCCTTGGGGACCCGGTCCAGGAACTCTTGGCGTTCGAACCTGGGGCCGTCGCTGGATATGACGGTGACCGGTACGGGTTCTTGCGGGTCCTTATTGTTGATGGTGCCTGGGACCCGCAGGACTTGGTCTATGCTCCAGACGGGGTCGGCTACGCAGCCTTCCTGTTGGCATAAGTTGTTCAGGTGGTGGTACCACCATTGGGCCAGGGCCTGGGCTTGGTTTCTTTCCTGGGCCGAGTCGAAGGTCCAGGGTTTGTCGAAGAGCCACCATGCCTGGACGCCGTGGCCGCTGTTTATCGTCAAGGTCGGGGTGAAGGTGAATTGCTCGAGGATCTCCAGGGCTTTGTCGGTGGTCGGGGCGTGGTTCTGTTTCTTGTGGGAGTGGTGGGCGACGTCGATGTCCGCCCACATGCCGGTTATGGCCGTGACGCTTTCAGCGAGGCCACGGATCTTGCGGGACATGGGAGGGTTGGTCACGGGCAGTCCAACCCCGGTGTAGATGTCCTTGGCTTTTCGCCTGGCCAGGTCCTTGTTGACCTGGTCAAACTTCTTGTACCAGTGGGAGTCTTTGCCCGGTAGAGTCCATACGAGGACCGGCCCGGGTGGGGTGTCTCCCCACAGGGTTGTCAAAAAAGTCTTGGGGTCCATCGGTCGGTTCTCCTGATGGCCCCGGAGCAGGCGTATCCTTTCCCTCTCTGGGCGCGTTGCCCTTGGGCAGGGGCGTAGCCCCTTGTCTTCAATCTCCGGTGGTGTTAATCCGTGGCTCTTGGGCGGCGGGCTAGGGGAGGCCCGCCGCTTGGGAGGTCTGCCTGCTCGCGCGGCTTTCTGCTTTTTTAGCTGTTGGCCGGCGCTGCCCCGGCTTCCTCCATTTCCCTCAGTTCCTGCTGGGTGGGTTCCCCGTCCTCGGTGCCAAGCATGCTTTCCTGGACCGGGGTGCTGTCGCTGGCCTCCGGCGCGGGGGCCTTGGGTTCCTGGTTTTCCGCCGGAGGCACGTTGTCCCGGGACGCTGCGCCCTCTGTGGGCGCGCTGTCCTGGGCCTGTTCCTGGGCGGCTTCGCCGGCTGCGACCAAGGCGTCCTGCTTGGCCTTCTCCACTGCCTCCATCCGGATGGGTTCTGGCTGGTACTGGGGAGCGGCCAGCAGGGGGGTGACGTTGTCGACGTACTGCTTGAGCTTGGGGGCGGTTTCCTTGTCGACGTCACCAGCGAGTTGGACGACGATCCTGCTGTAGGGCGGGGGGCCGTCGACCTTCTCCAGGGTCAGGCTGGTGTGGACCCTCTTGTAGGACTTGGGGATGGTGCTGAGCTGGGTGACGTACTTGGTGACGGCGGGGATGCTGGTCACCGGCACCTGCACCACCATGGGGAGGAAGTTCTCCGGCCGCAGGACGTAGAGGAGCCGCTGCTCCTTGCATGCCTTGCCGGTCTGGCTGCCGGTGCGGGAGGTCCCGAAGACGTTGAAGGGGCAGTCTATGCACTTCCTGGTCGTCCAGTCGACTCCTCCTCCGGGGGCGGCGATTCCGGTGATGCCGTCGGGGCTGCTGCAGTCGGGGGGCGTCCTGCCGTCCTCCTCCATGGACTTGGACCAGTAGGCCCTGGGGGTTCCTATGTGGACGACGACTCCCTCGATGGCGTCGACGTACTGGTCACCGCCTACGCCGGATATGACCCACTTGGTCATTCCCTGAGGCGGGATGGTGACCCGGCCCAGGTCCCGGTCGCTCAGGGGCTGGCCGGCCTGGTTGTCCCGGATGATCTCGATGTTCTCCTGGATCTCCTCTTCGCTGGCGCTCAGGGCGCGGTAGATGGGCTTGGTGCCCTTCTTCTTTTCCTTTGTTGCCTGATTGTTGGCCATTTGAGCCTCCTTGTTTTTTGGGGTCCTCGGTTGTTGAAGCCGGTCGGGGCTCAGGTCCGGACCCGGACCTGGAATACCTCGCTGATTTTGATGAAGGGCAGGGCGCCCTCGGGGATGGGGTCGCCGGTCTTGTCGGCGTTCTTGACGTAGGCCTTCAGGCTCTGGGTGGCGACGTCCTCCTTGACCAGATAGCCTAGGCCGCTCTCCTGCAGAGCCTTGTGGGCGCTGGTGTGGGTGCCGTCCTCGTCCCTTATGAGGCTGGCGAAGAGTTCCCGGTGCAGGATGGCAGTGGTGTCGTTGACCTTGAGGGCCTTGTACTCGTTGAGGGCCATCCACTCGGCGACCCGGGGTTCCAGGATGGCGATGCGCTTTTTCTTGCTGTTGAGCTCGGCCTCCAGCTTTCTCTTGTCTCTGGTGAGGTCCATCAATTCCTTGAGTTCCTCGTTGCCGGCGATGTTCTGGGCTGCCTCGTCCGCCTCTTCCTGGCTGGTTTCTCCGTCCTCGTCGAGGAGGGCGGACTCGATGATTTCAACCAGGGTCTGGGGCTTCTGGTTGGCGGGTTGGGTGTCCTGATCGATGGTCTCGACCATGGCCTCTTCGTCGGGGGCTGTGGTGGTCTGTCCCATGTTTCTCCTTTTCGTTCAGTTGTCTGGCTGGATGTCCAGGTGCCGGGCCTGGCTGAGGATGTTCCTGACGACGTCCTCCTTTTTCTGCAGTGCCTGGGTGATGATCTGATCCACTGTGCCCGCGGCGACCAGGTGGATGTAATCGACCATCCCGGTCTGGCCGGGCCGGTGGAGGCGAGCTATGCTCTGGAGGTAGTCGCCCAGGCTGAATCCCAGGCTGTAGTAGACGCAGTAGTGGGCGTTGGTGAGGTCCAGGCCCAGGCCTCCGGCCTGTATCTGGACAGCCAGGATCCCTCCGTCCCTATTCCATTCGTCCAGCTGCTTGGTCCTGCCGGATATCTCGTAGCAGGGCTTCTCCCCCTTCTCCGCGACCTCGGCGATTACGTCTAGGTCATGGGTGAAGCGGCAGAAGACCACTAGGGGTTCGTTCTGGGGCAGGTCCTCGGCTATGTCGGCCAGGGCCTTGGCCTTGGAGTCGTCTACCCGGACGATGGCGCCATCCTGGGTGTGGGCGAAGCCGCTGGTCAGCTGTTGAAACCGCAGGAGTTTGGCGAGGGCGTTTGCCGCGGTGAGTTTCTGGCCGCTGTCCAGTTCGGCCCGGAAGGTCTCGGCCATTTCCTGGTATATCCTGGCTGCTTCCTTGGACAGGTGGACCCGGGTGTAGGTTTCGACTACGGGGGGCAGGTCCAGGACGTCCTGGGCGGTGACGCGGTAGGCCAGGGAGAAGAACTTCTCCTGTAACTCCTCTTCGTTCTGGATACCGGTTACCCGTTGTATGGTCCTGGTCTTCCCGGTTGTGTTGGGCGGGTCTCCCGGCTTCGGCCTTACGAAGACCTCCTGCTCCTCGAACTGGGCGTAGCGGGTCCGGAAGGCCTGGTGGTCGGTGCCGTAGACGCTTTTGTCCAGGGCGCGGAACTGGGCGTAGATGTCCAGGGGGCTATGGGGCATGGGAGTCCCGGTGAGGGCCAGCTTTCTCTTTATGCGGTCGGAGAGGCGGGAGACCCAGCGGGAGGTTGCGCCGGCGGCGCTCTTACAGCGGTGGCTTTCGTCCATGACGAGAAGGTCCCACCTTTGTTCCATGAGCCAGTCGGCGAGGGGTTTGCGGCAGGCGGACTCGTAGTTGACCACGATGACTGCCGACTCCCTTCGGGCATGGGCCAGGCGGAGTCCTTCCTGGGCGGCTTCCAGCTTCTTCTTGACGCCGTCGATCCTGGAGCCCAGGGGTATGACGGTCATGGGCGTCTCGGAGTGGATTGCTATCTGGTCTGGCCAGACTGCATCCACGATGGAGAGGGGGCAGAGGACGATGCTCTGCTTGCACTGGAGCTCGTTCATCAGGTGGATGGCGACGCTCGATTTACCGGTGCCCATTTCCAGGGCCAGCATGGCTGCGGGCTTGGGCCTGATGAACTCCATGGCCCTTTCCTGGTGGGGCCAGAGGGGGGGAACCTGCTTCTTTTTCGTGGTTGTCGGCATTGCTCTCTGTTGGCCGGCGTGGGTTTTTTCAAGCAACCGCCGGCTACGTTTGCGCGCAGCCGGCGGTTGCGGTTTGGACTTGTTTAGCGTGCCTTGGACCGGCGGTTTTGGCCTTTAGTCGTGGTCCTGGGTGACAGGGATAACTCGGCGCGCCGGGCGCGGCGCGGGGCGTGTTGCAGTGCGTGTCCCCTTTCTAGGGAGGCTTGGTCTGTTGTATAGACGGAATTCGTAGTGTTAGAATTGTTTGGAGAGTTGCTTTGTGCTCTCATGGTTCTTTCTTCTTCGCCCGTCTCGGGGTGGGTGCCGGGGCGGGCTTTTTAATTGCTTTCTTGGATGTCCTCGATAGTTGGCATCCTGGGGGCTCCTCCCCTCTTTCCCCGCTCCGACATGGAGAGCTGTCCTACCTGGAGGCTTTTCAGGTAGCTGGTGTTGCCTCCCTTCCTTGCTCTTGTGGCTATGGTCCGGCCCAGGATGAGTCCTGAGCCGGTGCAGACTGGACAGAGAACCTTGGCCTCTCTCTGGTGGCGGCGGCGGGCGGCTTCGCTCTGGCGCCTGGTCATGGGATGTCGGCCTTGACCATTTCCCTGGTCTCCTCCTCGTCTTCGGAGAGGACCCTCTCCCTCGCCTCTTCGGCGGCCTGGTTGGCCCTTTTCAGGCGTTCGATGGCCCACCGGACGTTTTTCTCGAAGCCCTCCGGGGGTGGGCGGCGGCCATTGATGTAGAGGGAGAACAGGGACTCGCTGTAACCGAGAAGCTCGGCTATGTCCTGCCTCTTGAGCTGGGCCTCGGCGATGAGGCCCCGGATTGAGGAAATCTCGCTTGTTACTGGCATAAGCACTCCAAGTGATGTCACTCTAAAGCACTATTAGTGAAGTGTCAAGAAATTCTTTTCAGTAATATCACGGAGGGTGAAGTGTTTGAGAGGAGACCGCTTGAGATGGGCCCGGGAACGGGCTGCTATGGGACAGCTTGATCTGGCTGTGGCCTTGGGGTTTGAGTCCCAGTCGATGATTTCCATGGTGGAGCGCAACGAGAGGGACCTGCGGTTGGATCACGCGGCGGAGGCGGCCCGGGTCCTCGGGACTTCGGTGGACTTCCTGGTGGGCCTGTCGGATGACTGGAGGCCCTGTCGGGTCTTGGCGGAAGGGTTGGGAAGGGCTGAAGCCGTGGAGCATGAGCTTGAGGATGCTTCGGGTGTTGGTGGCGGGGTTTCGGCTGGGTATGTTGACATCCTGGAGGTTGAGGCTGCGGCCGGGGGAGGGGTGTTCATTGAAGGGGCTCCGGTTAGGGGTTATCTGCCTTTTCGTAGGGAGTGGCTCAGGGAGCAGCGGATTGACCCGGGGCAATGCACTGTTATCAGCGTTTACGGGGAGTCAATGGAGCCGACCCTGCCCAACGGGTCTTTGGTGCTGGTGGACCACCGGAGGTTGACCCGGCGGCGGGGTGTTATTTCGGTGTTGGAGCTGGGCGAAAACCTCTTGGTGAAGAGGGCCGGCTGGAGCAGGGAGCGGGGCTGGGAGATGCTGAGCGACAACCCCTACTGGCCCGCGATTGCTTGGCCGGAGGAGGCTGTGATCAGGGGAGAGGTGCGCTGGATGTCCCGGGGCTTTTCCTAAATCTGGAGTTCCCTGAGGAAGTGTGCCATAGCAGCTTCGAGTAATTGCCTGTTCTGGGGCAGAGACGAAGTTCGATTCACTTCAGTCCTTCCATTTCCTCAATATAAAGATATTCATTCCATAATCTGTAGCTCATGTTGTAAATATGGGCTGTTAGCGACGTAATTTCCAATTTCACTCCGCAGGTTTTAATTCACTGCCTAACTCGGTTGTGATAATAGGCGTGAACTAAGGGGTTTCCTATCGCTAGCAAGCCGATTTTTGTTCACTGCCTATCTTTTCGGGACGCCATCTCGGATTTCCTCTTGGACCAGGAAATCAGCAACCGGACCAGCCGCACCATAGAAAGCCAGCGGACAGTGCCGGGCTTTTTGGCGGACTTCGCCGATGAGATGGAGTGGCCCCCGTCCGGGAGGTCACCAGGAGCCACCTGAGGCAGTACCTCGAAGCTTTGAAGGCCCGGCCCCGCTGGTTTGGCAAGCGAGGTATGCTAGAGGTTCCGATCAGTGATTCGTACTGCGAGACCCAGTACCGCCGGATCAAGCGGTTCTTCAACTGGAGTGTCAGCGAAGGTTATATGGAGGAGAATCCCTTGACAAGGGTGCCTCATCCGAAGGTACCCAGTCGGGTCATCTCCACAGTATCGGATGACGACTTCAGCCAACTGCTGATGATCAGCGCCCCCCGGCTCTCCAACACTCCGGTCCATCTTTTTCGAGCCTATAGGGACCAGGCCCTTCTGTGCCTGCTGTTCGATACCCCTGGTCGCCGGGAGGAGATTGCGCGCCTCACCGTCGACCATGTCGGCCTGCAGGAACGTCGCATCCTGGTGGAGGAGAAGGGACGACGGGAGTGTTACATATACCTGGGGGCCGTCAGTACCAGGGCCATGAGGCGTTACAAGGTACAGCGGGATGCCTTGGACCCCATAACGAACGACTGGTGGGTGGACTTTAGGGGTGATGGGATGACGAAGTACTGGATCTACCGAACACTGAGGAGGCTGTCAGAGAGAGCAGGAATTTCTCCGGTGCACCCGCATCAATTCCGTCACACGTTTTCGATCAACATGATCGAGGCGGATGTTCCCCTGCCAACGCTGGAGGTCATGGGGGGCTGGGAGAGAATCCCGAAGACGTACCTGGCTACCTTGGGAGACAAGGCGGAACGGGCGGCACACCGTAGGGTTTCTCCGCGGACAATTTGGGGAAGAAGAAGTATCCGGACGGTTCAGTGTTGAGCAGTGTGAGTTGGAGCCCAAATCTGTAACGCTTCAATGACTACTTTGTCAGGTTGGGAGATAAAGGGCTATCGAAGGAAGTTTCAGAGTGGACTTCTGCAGGCAGGGAAGAGTCACGCCGCCGCCGCAGGAGTGGCGGCGGGACCTACGGAGTTGCTGTCGTTGTCTTCGACCAGGGTGGTGTTCGGACCCTTTGGCTACCGCCGTTGTAAAACGTATACAGCCGAGGCGGAAAGCCCTCGTGGAGCGTGACCGGGTCGCCAGTGAGTGGGTTCAAATCCCAACCTCCCGCTACAGGCGGGAGTGGCTCAGGTCGGAAGAGCAGCGCCCGGGGCCGCATCCCGGCCGCAGGGATACCCGTCCTCGGCTAGACCCCATCGGAGCAAACAGGGACAGGGCCATGGCTCGTTCAGACAGCGATACCACAAGGCGTAGGGGAAGACCAGTTCTGACATCCGCCCACATTTACGACGTGGACACTGCTGATCACTTTCTCGCCGACCACTCGGAATTGGTCATCGTCGCTTTTGACCACGACGCGATGGACCCGAATGTAACCGGTCAACACGACCACTCCAGAAGGCGTACTCTCTCCAGGGGACTGCCACCTGTAGCCTCTGCTTCACCATACGTCCGAACGGCTGTGCCATGAAATCGACGATGTTGCAAGACCCGAAAGCGGGTCTTCGTGGCCCATGGATAGACGGCACCTTAGGAAATGGCAGCGCCGCATTCCCCGGCTCGCCACTCTGATTCGCATCCGCAAAGCTTCGATAGAGGCCATCTGCGTGTGGGACTTGGTAAAGGGACGCCCCAGTTCCCTCAGGGTTATCGACACAAACCGGGACCTGACCGATCTTACCGTTGAAAAGGTGATGAGAGAAGGTGGCTCAGCCCCTCACCCCGCGGTTCAGAGTCAAAGCTGAGTCTGGTCACCCATGGGTGCTAAGACCGTGATCTACAAAGTTCCCCTAGGAAGCTTCGTAGTGCCCCAGCTTGTGTGAACGTTTCCCGGGCTCACCCGCGGGCATCTGGGACTTTCTCCGGAGATGGCTGATCCGTATCCAGTGCCACTATTCCGTCGAATATCAACTCGGATGGGGGATTTGTCTATCCGCGAGTTGGAGTCTAGCTTGGTGGACCTTCAAACACTGAGACCTCCACCGGGACTGTCCCAAGAAGAGTTGGACCTTTGGACGAGGACGTGCCTACTTGCAGCGCCATTCGTCGATTCGGTGATCAAGCTCGAACAAACAAGCCAAGAGCATGCTTGGCTGGTACTGTCCAGTGAATGGGGTTTGGAAATCAGTGTGGCAGAACGTGCCAGAAGCACCGTACAGAACTGGATAAGGTACTTCGGCATCACGTAGTCTAACTCAATGGAAGTCACAAGCTAAATCGACGCTTCTTGTTAGCAAAGGCGTGTGACCCGCCCGACGTAATCCAACCAAATTTTCCTATTCCGTCTTTCCCTTGGTCTCCGCGTTTTCTCGTTCCGCCAGGGTCGAATCCCAAGATTATTCCAATTGCCCCAACCATCACGAACTCTCCTTTTAGGAATCATGCACAAAGTAACATAAAGGCCCTGCTGTAGCGGCAGGGGCTTGGAAACTACCTCTTACCTTACCGCCGGAACACAGCGAGGTTCCTGTCGACTTTCACCGACAATCTGGCCGCGGTTTAGGCTGCAGGGGTAAAGGGAATCGTGAAGGTCCTTGGGTGTATCCAGTTGGTGGGACTGCTACTCCACCGACCCTACGCTTTTCCCGGCGAGCTCTGCTGCGTTGCTCAAGCGGTTCGGCTGCTTTCTCTCTTGGCGAGGGAGACGGCCTTTATGCCGGCGATGGAGATGTACCTGAAGGCGTCTTCCAGAGGGACTGGACGTGTCAACCGATGAATGGTGAGGAACCGATGAGCCGATGGCTGTTGGCGGGTGGGGATGAGTAAGGGCACAGCCCGCCAAATCATATCGCCGTCCGGGACGCTACTCCGCACCATAGAGACCATCACTGGTTGGGTTTGCCAACCTGTCGGACCCGGTTCCTCAGTTCGAGTGGAATTACTCGGCACCGATGCCTGCAATTCAAACATCAAAACCGATAGCCTTGGCGTAAGCTGACATGAAACTGGAAAACGGGCGGCTCCGTTGGGTGATCCCCGCAACTATCGCCTGACGCAATTCGGCTTCGGACACCTGCCTCAAAGTCTCATCGAGAAGTTGCCGCTCCACCATACGTTGATTGGGAAGGTCGTCCCCCGAATCCAGGGAGTTCAGGTCCAAATCAAGAATCGTTCTGTAGGCCATCGACCATTCTTCGTCATCCGATTCATCGACCGGCACAATCTCCCCGTTGTCAATATCGAAAGTGAAGAAGGCTTCGGCGGACTGTTGAGAATCAGCCGAATTAGGGGATACATATCCGGTAACCTGCCGGTAACGATTGATTATGCTGAGCCGGGAGTTTTCAGCGTCCCCAATGGCGGGCCACCTGTTTCCCTTGGCTTGATTGCACCTGCGACAGGAGTAAATCAGGTTCAACCAATTCATCCATTCGGCAGGGAACCGACTGCGAGGATGGAAATGGTCAACGCTTTCCTCGTTAGGCAATTGGCTCGGAGTAGTCGGATTACACTGCTGTTCACAATATCCACATATCTGGTTGAAGTCATGGGACAGCTTTGCGCGAACCCGCCTGCGGTCTTCGATTGCCAGATCTTCCCAACCGGAATAACGCGCCCGAAGGAGTGACAAGAAGTCTGGTTCCACAGAACGCTGTACCGAGTGCAAGGTAGTGTTCATTCCTGAGTCAAGTGTCGGGAGCGCCGGTGTTCTTCCAGAATCTCTGCTATGTTTTGCTCGAACAACTCCCGTTGCGCCGCCATCGGGCCACCAGCCAACAGGTCGCGGTTGACCCGCTGGCGCAACTCTTGAATCCGCTGTTGCCGCTCTTCTTCCTCCTGTTCGTCGGCAAGTGGCAGTTGCTTCCGCAACTCCCTGAGCTCTGCCGCCGCCTCGGCAGTGTCCTCGTCCGTAGGGTCGGCCACTCCCATCATCGTCCGCAGAATTTCGTCTGCTGTCCAGCCGATGACGTCCTGCTCGTTGGTGGAGGCCGTGACCACCCCGCTGGCGTCTCGGTTCAGCAGATGCACCTGCCCCGTTTTCAAACCGGCGACTACGAAGGGCGAGTGGGTGGTAGCGAAAATCTGCAGTTTGGGGAAATGCTTCAGCAAGGCGGGGATGACCCGCCGTTGCCAAGTGGGATGGAGATGGTTTTCTATTTCATCAATGAGAAGCACCGCCGGTCTGTTTTCCCAGCCCTCTTGCTGGTCATAGTGATGGGCCATATGCAGTGCCAGCCCCCAGACCCACAACAGGGTGCCTTGCGTGCCGGAACTCAAGGCGCCGGCGTATAGGGGTTCACCCAAGACGTTGTCCGTGGTTACGATTCCCATGTCATAGTGAACAATCCTTTCCTGCTTGGAATTGCCATCGTCCCTCTCAAGTTCTATGAAGGGATGCGGAACATCGCCGTAAATCACCTCTCGGCAAATGCTCCTGACACAGGAGTAACCGACCCCGATTACTCTTAGGAGTTGGTTTTCCTTTCCCTTGTACAGAAATGCCTTTTGCCTGATATTTGCCAGAGCATCTTCCACGCGGTTGCCATAGAATACGCTCTTGGCATCCACCCGCTCAGGGTCTATGAAGATAGGAGAGGTTTCGGTGTTGCCGTAGTATAGGTGGGGATTGTAGGTGCCCGATTCATGCTGACCGGGCTCATATATGCCATACGCTCCAGTTCGATCAATTGTTTGAGGGGAAGAACCAGACGGTGGAAGACTGACACGAACCGGCGGTATATATAGGTGAGGCACCTTCAATTGCAGGGCCGCAGGCCCAAAATTGGGGTTCTTCACAGTCCAATCGTGGCTTACCCCAATATGGACCCCCGGATGTGGAGAATTCAGAAGGATTTCCTCTTCCGTGTCTTCATATTCTTCCTGCAAGTAGACTGTTTTGGAGAGACGGACATCCATTGACCGCAAAATAGTGCTCTTCCCGGACGAGTTCGGCCCAATGAACAGGTTGATCCGTTCATCGCAATCTACGTCACAGGGCGGCAATGGGGGCGTCCCTCGGAACAACAAGCACGTCACGGGCATAGAAGTAGCTCCCCAGCAAATCGACTCCCCAAGCAGGCCAAGAAGATTCCTCCATCCGTCCACATCCGCTCCGGATGACGGCCTTGATGCTTCGGGTCTCCAGTTGGTATCCGTAGCGTCGGCGGTCCGAGGACTGGAAGGGCCATCTCACGAATGGGAAGATGATAGCTACCTTTCCATTCGGTCGCCGCCCTCCTGTTGACCGAAGAGACGTTTTCCCTTTGTCGGGGTGAAACCTGATTCATTGGCTTGGTTCCCTGTAACGTGGTGGAAAGGGCGAAATGGCCTTGTCGGTCCGGCGATGCGCTCCGCCTGTACCTTCCCATTATAGCGCGTGCAGCATGAATCGGGCGCAAGATTGTCCCTACCCGCAGGGTCGTTTTTGCATAGCTAGAGGGGTTGCGGGATATTGAATAATTGGCGGCAGATTGCTCCACCAGACGGCCGCGGGCTGAACTGATTTGCCTTGTGCGGAACGTGGCGCCTGCCGCCGGATTCTCGGAGGAGACGGCGGCTGCGCCATCAGGGTGAGGCCGTGATGCAAAGGATTGCCAACGACGGCTCGGTTCAGGCGCCCTTGGTTACCGGCTGGCTCGACGGCGGTGTCTATACTCTGTTCGACTTCTGAACGTCAAGGATTCAGCTAGGTAGCCTACTCGAAGTCCTGGATGGCTTTGCAGTACTGGCCCAACGCGATGCGGGCCTTGTACTTCTCGTAATTGGACTCAGCGTCGTCGGGTTCAGCTCGATGGTCAAGCAGGAGGCCCGCACGACGGCTTCATACCGATCCAAGCAGGCCGGAAGTTCTTCCGACCGTTAGATGGTCAACCTGAAACTCAAGCTGAAAGTTCTTGCTTTTATCCAGTTTGGTGGACTTTGGCGATATCGAACCGGATGGTGGAGGGCCCCTCCTGTGCCCACGATTGCAGCCGTGCTGCCGATTTGACCTCAACCCTTAGTCCCCTCCTGCTGTCCACGTCATAAATCGCCCAGTTTACCCGCACTTTTTCTTTGCTGCCAAGGGCTTTGGCAACGATGTACTCGGCCAGTATGCCCCGATTGGTGTTGTTGGCAATGTCCGAATAGGCCCATTGCCAGAAGTCTCCGATGTTGGAACGTGACAGGTTGCTCCTGCCGGTGTTGAGGAAGGACTCGTCCAGGCTTCGGGGTTCTGGCTGAAGCTCCTCATCCAAGTGGACGTTGTCGCCCATCAGTCTGCTCCTAGGTTATTCCGGTCTATTGAAGCTCAACTGCGTTGCGGACTTCCGGAAGAGGGTCATCTCTGGCAATTTCTAGCCACCTGCTAACGGCTAAGTGTTGGCTCAGTCCGTCTCTATGCATTGCCATCGCCAGTTGAGCGCAAAGGAGCCTTAGTAACGGTACATCATCCGGATTGTCGTGACGGCGGACGTAGCTCAACTCGGTTACCAGGTAGTTAAGTCCGTCTTCCGCTAGCTGACGAATAATGCCCCTGTGAGATTCGCTCCCTTCCTCGAAAATCCATCTGGCTGTTCGTAGCGCTCCCTTGATTACAGCGCTCCTACGCGAAGCGATTGAGATGCCAACCTCTCGTACCAAGTCATCGGGGGGTTGGGGGATTTCGCTTTCGGAATTCGAGGCTGCTTCAATCCATAATCTCACTGCTGATATTGCGCTGTTGGCTAGATCGTGGTCATCGGACGTTAAACCGACACGCAATGTGGTCGCTATGTTTTCCAATTGATCCGGGGCGCCTTGAACTATACTTGGTGCCAGGGAAAAGGCCGGCACTTGGTTCTCGGCTAAGATCTGTAGTTTCGAGTACAGCTTTTCCCTAACTGAGGTGGGAAGCGTGACTTCTGAGATAATTGCAGGTATGGCCTCAGCTACCTGTTGGAGGCGTTGCTGGTGCGCTATTGCGACGTGGTGGTGGAGAGGATGGTCACGTGCCAGTGGATCCGGCAGAGGAGCATCTGCCCAGATCTCCAACAGTTGGCAGAGGTCCACTTTTTCTGTTTCGGATAACGCCAGATGTTTCGCTTGTCTCCGCAGGCTCAATATGGCACTACCAACCTGCCAAAGGCGACTGTCTAGGTCTTGGTTGTCGTGATTTAGCCCGTTCAGCGAGTTTCCGAAGATTTCAATTGTGGGCTTGTGATGCCATCCAGTAGTCTCTTGTCTTCCAATCCATCTAGCTTTGAAGCGCTCCTGCGCCAGACCTGGTGCTGGTTCTGGCAGGGTGAGGAATGACCAATCAAATAGCCTGGTGTAGATGGGTAACTCATCCAGAGGAGTATGGCTCTTACTCCATAGTGCTTCGGCAATTCTTTGTGTTTCTTCCTCAGTCAATTGGCCGGACTCTATCAGTGGGATCATCCTGATTGATGCTCGAAGTCGAGGAGGAACGTTAGAGACGAGTGCACTTGCTACCAGACTTATGGCCTCCTGCCATTCATGCTCGTTTTCATTATTCCGCAGCAGTGCGGTTCTGGTGTTCGCCAAGATTTCCGAAGGCTCCGGCCATCTGTTTTCCATTAATGGAGGACTGCTGTCCAATCCTGCTATCGGCATAGTCAATAGGTCAAAAGCCCTCCGGGTCCGGACTTCTGTGGGTAGCGATTCCCACGATCGCACTAGAAGATTCTCGATCTCGTTTCCCCACATGCCCTGCGCCAGGTCGGGGTTTTGGCAATATTCGATTGCTCTGTTCATTACGGACTCTGCTAGTTCCGGACTGACTCTAATTGCCAAGCGCGACAAAGCTTCAAGCGCTGTTGCAGTTCTTGGCTGGAGCATCTCAGGCACCAGGCTACCCATTTCTCTGTCGACGACTCTCAGGCAGGCCTGCGCCAGCTCCTCAGCTTGCTGATTTCCCAGTGTTGCAATTTGAGGACGCGCTAACACCTGCTTCAAGGCATTGTCGGTGCTCCGGCACGTTCGGAGTATCAGTCGGACCGCTTTTTGCAGATCCCATCCTGCCAGCTCTACTGCTGTTTTTCTGAGTACTTCCGCCCAGACCGTGACTTGAATCCCATTGTCTTGCATGTGAGGTGGCAAGCCCGCCATTTCCGATAGGCGTATGGCTCTGTAGGCTGCCAACTGAGGATCATAATTGCTATAACGTAAAGTTGTGCCTCGCCGTAGATTTATGTCGAACACCGGAGGGTCGTCGTCCGGCCCGCTCTTTCCCAGATCTTCTGAGGCTGACTGTCTCTCCGCAAATACATCGCACCACAGGGGCTCCAACTCCCTCAGCCTTCTGAACGACGCCTGTTGGTTTTCCCAGCCCAACGCCACTAAAGTTGCCCACGCTTCCCTTGATGGAACAGTTACGCTGTTTTCTGCTGCTGGAATTGCCCTAAGAGCAGAGATCGCGTCATTCAGCAATTTTTCTGCTTCGTCAAAGCGTCCAGCCTCCCAGAGTAGCGCGGACTTACGCATGCTCCAGACTGGGTCACAATTTACTGTATCCCAACCATCGAGCAGGTCATCCAACGCTTGACAATCCAAGTCCCAGATTGCCCAAAGACATTGCTCGTGCCACATCTGGTGACGGAGGTCCAGGTCCTCATCCTGGAACTGCTGCAATGCTCTCAACCACCTGTCAAAAGACTCCCTGTCGAAACGGTGCCTTGAGGCAGTCAAAAGGGCAGAAGCTTTGTTGCGCCAAGCCTCGCGAATTGTTGCCCAATCTTCTCCTGGCACGGTCTCGCCGTTTATGGTGCGGTTCTGGAAGTCGATGGAGTCAAGAGTCTCTTCTATCGCACTCTCGAAGTGAGGGTGCATCGGCACAAGCAGGACTTCTTCCCTCCATACTAACTCACGGAGGGCGTATAGCCGTTCCACCGGGGTGAGAGCCGTGAGATTCAACAATACCCTTCGTCCCCACTCGTCAGCAGGCCACTCCATTAGTCTGCGTTTGGAGTAAGGAACTGTTATCCAGCCTGGGTACGTTTCCCTGTTATGCTTCCAGATCTTGGTTAGTTCCAGGATCGTTTCCTTGGAAACCTCGTCTTCAGGACCGACTATTGGAGGTTCAGCCATTGGCACGTTGGAGTGAACCGCTTCAATCGGTTCTAATTTAGGGTCTATTGGCTCTCCTGTTTCGGTTGGCGGTATGGGCCAGTTCGTGATGTCATAGGGCTGCCCCATTTCCAGTGTATGAAGCAGCCACTCGATGGCAAGCTCATGGCGCTTATTCTCTGGCCAAGCGTTAGCCTTTGGATGCCGTGCCAAGTCTATAGGCGTGACGTTAAGTTTCTCCAGCATGATCCTGCGAGGGGGAGAGAGTTGGAGATATCCAGCCAGATATATCTTCTGCGCCGAGCTTCCTAAATTGTCCCTGACCCAGCCTGACCATTTGAGAAAATTCGGATCATCGCCCGAGAATCCTATGAGGCAGAACACGGTCTCCATCATCGCTTGTTGGACAGTATTTACGAACGGCGCAAACTCCGTCGGGTAGGTACGGTAATCTTCTTCCGTCACGATTAGTGGAAATTGGGAGGGGAGCGACCCGTGCAGCTTGACGATGCGTGGACGGCTTGTCATTGGGATCTGCTCTTTGTTCCTGACAACGCCATAGGATTGCTCGACTATTGGCTCAGCAGTTCTTTCCAGTAAAGTGTCCCAGTTAGTTGTATAGATACCGTCCCATGGCAGCTTTACCAAGCGAGTATGGGCCTGGCTGGGACTATAATCCCCGTCTCGCACCAGCCTTTGGAGAGTATTGTGCAGAGCTACTCTGTCAAAGGCCGATTCGTACTCTTGAGCTATTCTCGGAGCGCTTTCCGGTGTATGGGGATTCTCACTCCCGGGATACAGTTCTCCGTGGAGTTGTATGGCGATGTCCAACCATGTGGGCAATGGTCCTATGCCTGGCCGGATTGGCACGGCATTTCGGCTGAATCCGCTTCCCACCATTACGGAGGCGCCATTGCCTGAACGTCGCCAGAGGGCGTCTCTTAGCCGGTTAATGTGGATCTGATCTGGGAAAGACATTCCTATCTGGACAATCTCGATTGTGTGAATACTTGGCTGTGCCTATTATTGCCGTTCCTCAGGCAATGCACTCCCATAAATGGTTGCCGCGCCGCCTCCCTGTCGCCTTCACTCTAGGACAAGAGAGGGAAACTCTTGATTAAGCACGTCTCGCGAACGGGAGGGTGCTTTCATCTATAGCTCAAACCTTTGGATAGTCCTTTGTCAATGGCTTCGGCCACTTACCCCCAAAACGGGGATACTATCGAGAGTCAGGCAATCTTAGCTCTGCGCTCTGCTGATTTAAGCTCGTTGTGAATCACGAGGTGGTTGCCTTGGCTCACTCCATTATAATGTTCTCTTCCAGCTTGAAGTCATCAATGGCCTGTTGAATCTCACTCTTGAGGATGGGCAGTAGCCCTGGGTCTATTTCGACCGAGAAGTCTACCTTGACTTTGAGCTGGTTTCCCTGTTGCAGTTTGGTCAAAATTCTACGCCCCACCATGTTCCAGCTTTCCGGAGGCACTGTCCCCTTTAGCTGTAAGGTGCCCTTTTCGTTCGCAGGTCCGTCAGGTTCTATCTCGGGATCTGGTGATGTATACGGTGTCCGTGGGTCTTGGATAGTTGGTTTAACTTCTGGTTCCGGCGCTGGCGACGGTTGGGCCGACAGCTCTTCTGCCCTGTCTTTGGTGATGAGAAATGTTGCTGAATCGAAGGTTACCTCGTCTACCGAAAGGGTCTGCTTGAACCACAACCGGTTAAAGGTCCTCTGCTGGTCTTGTCCTGATGCTAACCCGAAGTCTCCCTTTTCAACGAATTCCAGAATTTTCTGCTTCAGTACACGGTCAGGGTCCAGCAGCCTGGTTAGGGAGCCGTTGAGGAAGCTCTGACGCAGGCTGCTTAGCGGCCATGCTCCACTCTCCTGCAGCGCCGGTGGCCAGTTGCGGTCGAGGTAGCCGGCACCAACTGATTCATTGAGAAGTTCTTCCCTCCGCAGGGCGTTAATCACCCGGTTGCTGGGAGTTTCGGTGCTGCCGGCGTGTCCTGCTCCCAAGTCAATGGTTTTCAGCCCACTCTCGGTCTTAGAGTCCTGCAGAGATATGAAGCGGTAGCTGCCATGGGCTTCCTCCACGGCCTCCTGCTCCGCGTTTCTGATTTGTTGCGCCACCGTGTTGATTTCGGACCGCTCGAATTCTGGCCCCATGTTGCCGGAGTCAATCTCCGCCTTCACTTTCTGCCAGGCCAGCCATATCTCCACCCGGTCTTGGAAGTCCCTGCCGGACCTGCGGCAGCACCAGACCATAGCTGCCGGGTATAGCCTGGGTGACCTGCCCCGTTCCCGGGTCCACTGGGCAATCTTCTGTGTGATGGGGTTCCCTTCCGCCCATTCTTCTTCTGGCTTCATTACTACCAGTGTCATGCGCGGGTCGTCGGGGACGGCGCTGCTGTCCTCGGGGAAGTAAACCTTGGGAATTTCCGATCCTTGGCGAATTCTCTCTGCACCAGGGTGCGCATTGCGGGCTTCACTTCGGTTTCCTCGTCCAGGGAGGCCCGAAGGTCGGCTACCGCTTTCCTCAGAGTGGCCTGGTGGTGTATCCGAAATCCATCGGCTCCTATCCTGCGAATGAAGAACCCTGCCTGTTCCGAAGCAGCCGCGGCATTGTCGATGGTAGTTGTTTCCACGTCTGGTTCACCCAGGGCGAACCTCAGCTCAGGAAGATGGGCCACCCGATCCAGTTGGCCACCCGAGGACTCGAAGAGCATGGCAGTCCCCACCCGTTTATGGATGTCGCGGAGGGCTCCCTTGGCGTCGGCGTCTAGGGGCTTGGCCCGGGCGGTCTCTCCGGCAAGGTCGGTATCTATCGCCACGTTGAGCAGTTGCTCGCCGAGTTGCGACAGCACCGTTTCCCCGGAAGCACCGGACATGCAGAGGGGCCGAGCCTAGCGTTATGAGGGGCTCGTTCCTGGCCTGACGGAACTGTTCGGCCGACGCGGATGAGATCCTTGGGCAACCCTGATAGCTGGCGTCTCCACGGGATTCGTCCTCCGAAGGCTAAACCACCTTGCAAGCGGCGGCATCGGCCTATTCGTAGGCGGCGGTATATGTGTGATGCTATTGCTATTCATTAACGTCATAGCTAATAGCTACGGGTGGGAGATAATCACAAGTATTTGGTGGTCTGCTATCAACGTTGGAACGCTGCTTACCTTTTGTTTCTGCTGGCTCGTAACGCAACCGGATCCAACCCTGCCACGGGCAACGGTAGTCTTCCGAAGAGGCAGCTTCGCCGCCGCCGGTATGGTTATCGACCTGGCGCGGGGATGAGCAAAGGTGCTCAAGAACCCGTAGGTTCCTTCATAGTGTCCTTGAGCACCCCATAGACGCTTCAGCTCTGAAGGCAGCTCTTGTAATGGTGGAAAAGCGTGGCACGTTCCTATTGGAGTCAAGCAGCGCCTCGACTGTCTCGGCATGTTTCTTGCAGTCAAATGCCGTGAGCCAGTCCTCAAACACGGCTCTGGTCATAGCGAAAGATTGGGTGTAGTAGCCTGACTCCAAAGCGTCAAGAGCCACTCTGGATGAATGGCTCGGGCTGGTCGTCAGCGCCAGCGATACTCGGTGTACGGCGTTGCTATTGGTGGATTCCACCTTTCCTGGATACTTGAAGAGAGAGAAATGAAGGTCAACCATTTCTTGGAGATCGTCTAACGTTTCCCCTTCTTTGCGCCTCGTCAGAAGCCTGGTCTCTTTCGACATCTCCAAGTATGTCAAGCGTGGCCTCTCTACTCTGCCTACTCTTCCTGAACCTAGGCCTTTAGGGACCCCTTATAAGGTTCGGCAGGAGATGTTGCTTCCCTCAGATAGCTTCCCCTCCCCCTGGATCGCTCAGCGGGTATCCCCATCCTGGGCGTGACTTGCAAGTGACTTGCCAACGGCAAATCCTTCTTCAATCGGCTCCGGGTCTACCCTGACGGTCGAGGTCACTTTGATGGATATAACGGATGTAATCGGCAATGCTCCTCACGGATTCAGGGGAAAGGTTGGCTTTGACAGTCTCATAAACGTTTAAAACCTCGTCCCTGATCATATCGCAAACGCGTTCACTGGAATGAGAGTAAGGGAAAAGATGGGCGACGTCGGACTCGTTGCCGTCGGCGATTAATCCCCACGGCGGAGTGGCGTATGCTTCGGCCAGCTTCAAGAGGCTGGAGAATGTGGGCATCGCTTGCCCGTTTTCGTAACGCCCAATAGAGTTTTGGCTGACCCCGGTTTTTGACGCCACTTCCGCTTGGGTGAGGCCAGCGCTGACACGGGCTTCCCTCAGTTTTTCTGCATCTGCTGGAATCCGGTTGTAGCGCAAGGCCGGCTCCGAAGAGTCTTGGGTGATATGGCGAATCTCGAAGATGTCAGGGGAAAACTCTCCGTAGAGGCTCTTAATACGGTTAAGTGCATCGGGCCTTGGTTCATGCCTACCGGCTTCCCAGTTGCGGATGGACTGAGCGGAGACGCTAAGAGAAGCCGCAGCCTCTTCCTGGGATAGACCAGATTTTATTCTGGCAGATCTCAGGCTGCTGCCGAGTTCCTTTAGCGCTTGGTACCGGAGTTCGGATGTGAAATAACTTCTAGGCCTGACCATAGAAATTCATAAGCAATAGTTTATGGTCAGCCTATGGTTGCAGGGATTCCCGTTGACTACAAGCAAATTGCCATTTATGGTAGCTGTTGTATATCAAAAAGTATTGATGGTTAATGTGGCTCTCTTTTTGCACTTCTCAGCATTACCACGGGAGGTGAACGGCTTGATAGGCAAACGGTTGAAGGAAACCCGGATACGGGCTGGAATGGGGCAGCTTGACTTAGCTGTTGCCATAGGGCTCGAGTCCTCGTCGATGATCTCAATGATTGAGCGGGGCGACAGGGATATGCGCTTGGCCTTTTCGGAGAAGGCTGCGCGGGTCTTAGGTACCTCCTTGGATTACCTCGTCGGTCTGTCGGATGACCCGAGGCCTTACTCGGCCTTGGCGAAAGGCTTAGGGAAGGCTGACGAGTCGCGGTCTGAGTTGGGAGACGGGGCTGGTACTGCGTCTGAAGTGGTTCCGAACCTGGGTCCCGAGGAGGCTGCTGAGTATGTGGAAGTCCATTGGGTTGGGGCTGCGGCTGGGGGCGGGGCTCTGATAGAATATACCCGGGTTAAGGGTTACTTGGCCTTCATGCGGAGCTGGATGGAATCGAAGCATATTGACCCGGAGCAGTGCTCGGTCATCAATGTGATCGGGACTTGGATGGCGCCGACGCTCCCTGAAGGCTGCTTGGTCTTGGTGGACCACCGTAGGCTGGCCCGGCGGAGTGGAGTAATTTACGCGCTGGAGGACGGGGACAACCTCGTGGTGAAGAGGGCAGGACGGAGCAAGGGTGGGGGCTGGGAAATGTTGAGTGACAACCCATACTGGCCACCTGTTCCTTGGCCAGAGGGGGCTGTTGTGAAGGGCGAGGTCCGGTGGATGTCCCGGGATATCCAGTGAAGTTGTTTTTGGCCTGGTTTTGGGTGTTTCCAAGGAGGGCCCAGGCGTCGGAGTTGGGAACTCGGGTGTAGGAGAAGATTGAGGCCCATGATTTCCGTCCGGTCAGAAGTCTTGTTCTTCGGTTCAGGGACGCGGTGGGCGCACTGGACGGGTTGTCTACGGTAGGTCCTAAATGGCCAATTTCGGCTTGAGTCGTGATAACAATCTATTTCATGGAGGGACCGCTTTTGGAACCCTGATTCGTATCTGGAACATGGGAATTTAGGCTGGTTTTCAATAACAATATAGGAGGAATGCAATGGCAGATGGAATTATTCGAGTGGGGTTGATAGGCGCTGGGGCCAACACCCGGCTTCGCCACATCGGTGGACTGCGGGAGCAGGACGGTGTGGAAATAGTGGGTGTAGCCAACCGGAGCCGGGAGTCCGGCGAGCGAATAGCAAGCGAGTACGAAATCCCTCGAGTCTATGACAACTGGAGGGACTTGATGGATGAGGACGACATTGACGCTATCTGCATAGGGACATGGCCCTACATGCACCGGACCTTGGTGCTGGAGTCCCTGGAACGGGGCAAGCACGTCCTGACCGAGGCTCGAATGGCGATGAACGCCAAGGAGGCCCACGACATGCTGGATGCCTCCCGCCGTCACCCCGACCTGATCACCCAAATCGTTCCGGCCCCTGGAACGCTGCAGGTGGACGAGACCATCATCGACACCATGGCAACCGGTTATCTCGGTGACCTGCTTGCGGTGCGGCTCCGGGTAGCGGACGCCCATGGCCGGCAGCCCGGCGGGACACCGGACACCTTCGTCCACCCGGAAGCGCCTCTGCACTGGCGGCACAACCGGGATCTCAGCGGCTACAACATCCTGGGGATGGGTATCTGGTACGAGAGCATCATGCGGTACGTGGGCCCTGCCACCAAGGTCATGGCCATGACCAAGGTATGCGTTCAGCAGCGCCTCGACGAAGACGGCCGTCTGCGGGCGGTTTCCATCCCGGACCACGTCAACGTCCTTTGCCAGATGGCATGCGGCGCCCAAGCCGACATGAGCTGGAGTTCGGTCACCGGCCTTCAGAGCGGCAGCGAATTCTGGATGTTCGGCACCGAGGGAACCATTGCCTTGAAAGGCTCCAACGACAAGGTCTGGGGAGGACGCCGGGGCGACGCGGAGCTTTCCGAGATTCCCATTCCCGACGAAAAACGGGGAGGGTGGCGCGTCGAAGAGGAATTCATCAACGCCATCCGGGGTAAGGAAGAGATTACCCGCACGCCTTTCGACGTTGGCGTGCAATACATGGAATGGACCGAGGCGGTAACCCGCAGCGCCCAGACTGGCCAGGCAATCGACCTGCCCCTTTCATCCATGTAGTCACATTCCTGTTTCTAGGCGCGGACCCTGCCGCACAACTAAAACCGGAGCAGCCGCAGGGCTGCTCCGGTTTCTATGTTCGAGGCTGGCTGGTTGCCTGGTTGAAAACCCCGAAGGAACGGGGCTTGCTACTCGTTGGCTGGGCCTACCAGAATGTCGTTTCCGTCCACTTCCACTTGGAAAGTCTTCTGGTTTTCACTGGCCGGCGGAGTCAGGCACTCCCCGGTGGTCAAATTGAACGCCGAGCCGTGCAGGGGACATTCCACTTCATTGCCGCTCAAGTCGCCGTCGGACAGGAAGGCGTAGGCATGGGAGCAGATGTCGTCTATGGCGTAGATTGTGCCATCTACGTTGGCCAGCAAAACATGCCCGTCCCCCACGTCCACCGACATCATATCCCCGGGAGGGAGGTCTCCAATCTCTGCTACCTTTTCGAAACCCGGCTGGGCCATAACTCGGTCAACTCCTAAACTGTGTATCCGTAAAAGCCGGTGCCGCCATCTCTTCGTCGTTCAACTCTGCGAAAACATGATCCGGCCCGGCGGCTGACATTATAGGCTACCCGGCTGCCCCCCAGCAACGACGCCAATGCCGATTGGCCCGCCTCACTCCCGCCGGATATAGGTGCTCACCTTTATGCCTTCTTCCATGGCCTTCAAGCAGGGTCAGAAATCGGGCAGATTGTATGCCAACCCAAGGCCTTTTAGCCTGCGCATTGGTTCTCACTCAGTGGGCCAGAAAACCAGGGCGGTTGTGGCCCTGTGAAGCAGGTCTTGCAACTGACTTCGTGGACACCGGCAGGCGGGCGGCGGAACCTTTGGTGGACATTTCTGACCCCGATTAAATATAATCTGGCTGGGCCATGCAGGGGGTCCATGCCCCCAGGGGCCCGTTCCACCTTCGCGGAGAGGTGCCGGAGCGGCCGAACGGGCGCGACTGGAAATCGCGTAGGGGCTAACCGCCTCTCGCGGGTTCAAATCCCGCCCTCTCCGCCATTTTCGAGCTTTATCACCCTGATTTAGCCATGGTTCTTCAAGTGCGTTGATGGACTTGAAGACATTTGGGCCGCCTGATTCCTCGGTCTTTAACGGTATGCGCGCCTACATATTGGTATCAGCGTAATGCCACAAATATAACTCATATGTATGGGCAGTCCATCATTGTTTCAGTAAGAGTATCGGGAGAGGCGTCCCACTGGCAGGCTGCCCTGGCAAAACGAAAGAATTCTCAGCTGGCTAGTGCTATTCCTGCGGGTGTAAATTGGCTGGTATTGCGGAACCGAAGTGCATTGGCACTTCGGGACTTTGGACGATGATCTTTGCCCGAAAGGCGCATCGCCGGGGAACAACCTCATGCAAGCATACCTTGTATAGCAAGGTAGTGTTATGGACTTGTCCTGTTTGAAGCTTTACCTTAGCCACAAGTCGTTGCAATTGGCTGGGCGAACTGCCAAAGGATGCCATAATCAAGGCACTATTCCTCCAGGAGACTACTGAACAAGATGCTCTTTCGTTTTCTTGTGAGGACACTCAGATTCTTGGGAGTGCAACCTCTTGACCCCGGATAACCTTTTTGCCTTGCTTGAGACAGCGTCCTGCGGCGCTTACGTTGTCTCACTAGACCAGACCATAGTCTTTTGGAGCCGCAATGCAGAGCAGATTCTCGGCCATAATCCACGGGACGTCCAGGGGCGTAGGTGCTACGAAATTGTCATCGGGCAATCGCCGGGCGCACTAACCGCAGAGTGCCTTGGGGGGTGCCCATCGGTCCGTTACCTTCGAGCCGGCTTAGTGCCTACCCCCACCAGACTGTCTATGCTTTGTGCCAATGGTGAGCACAAATGGGTGACCGTCAACCCTATGGTGGTTACAGGAGTATTCCGTGACGCACCGCTGCTAGTGCATCTCTTTGACGACAAAATGGACACGAGCGCATCTGTTTCCACCTTTGACTACGTAAGACAGGACCTAGAATCAATCGGGGCAGATGTCGTGTCGCAGCATCCAGGGGCAAGCGGAACTACACCGGAGGTTAAACCGGTCTTGACTCCCCGAGAACTGGAGGTGTTGCGGTTGGTTGCGTTGGGCTGGGAAACCCCGAGAATTGCCGCTGAGCTGGGAATCAGCCATCACACTGTGCGGAATCACGTCCGCAATTTCAGGCAGAAACTGGGCGCAACCACAAAGCTGGACGCAGTGGTAGCCGGCATGCGCCTGGGGATCCTCAACGTGGCCTAGAGGCAAGCGGCTTCTAAGACTAGCCTAGCAACCCTAAACAAGTCCTGCACTCCTCACAGGACTTGTCCCCGTCTCGCCTTCCGCCTGTCATCCTTTGCCCATGGAAGTCTTCGCCAGTGCTTTCATGTCTGCCGTAGAATTGAGTGAGCCGCACACCGGAATTGCCGCCTGGCTAATCCGTTTCTTAATGACCCAATCAATGGTTTCGCTATGGCGCAGGCTAGCGCGTAAGGAGGGGCTGCTGGACAGCAGAACCAACCAGGCCTTGCAAACTGGGAGCAGGGCAGGATGCCTCTTTGGCATTGTAGGATAGTGGGTGCTGGACAGGGTTCTCAAATGGGCATGCAAATAGTGGTGGCCCAAGCCAATTGGGGTGAAACCTCACCTCTCAGAATTCAGGCGCTGTTGACTGGCGTCGCTTCTCATCTCTTGGAACTGTTGAGAACCCCCTTGATGGGGACTGTGATCGTCGCGCCGACGGCTTGTCCCGTGGATGACCCTGTAACCTTGTACCGATCTTCCCCGGCAGAGCCTTACCAAGTGCTTCTCTCCGCTCGCGGTGACTACTGGTGCCAGTTTGCATACCAGTTCTCCCACGAACTCTGTCACATTCTCTCCGGCTATGAGAACCTGAGGGGCAATCCGAACAGGTGGTTTCACGAGGCCATCTGCGAGATTGCTTCGGTTTTCACCATTCGGCGCATGGCGGAGCGATGGCTGACCTGTCCGCCTTTCCCAGCCGGGGCCGGGTATTCGGGCTCCCTGGCCCGCTATGCCGAAGCCCTCTTATCTCAAAAAGAACGGCGAATGCCCACTGGCATGTCCCTTTGTTCCTGGTTGTTGGCCGAGGAAGGCAGCCTACGTCAGGACCCTTATATCAGGGACAAGAATGCCGTTGTGGCTTATTCGCTACTGCCCATCTTCGAGAGTGAGCCGCAAGGGTGGAACACAATTCTCAGCCTTCCTGATTCATCCGCCCTAATAGATGACTATGTCTGTGAATGGCGCTTGCAAGTTGATCCTGCGGATCAGCCATTCCTCGACCGAATAGGTCAACGCTTGAGAAGATAGAACAGCGCCTCTCATCTGGAGTACACCTCGGGGTTAGCGCACTGCTCCATTGGCTTGCCCTGCAGGCCCGCGACCAAGTTGCGAGCGGCCAGCAAGTGAGTAGCCCTGCGGGAATCAATGGAAGCACTGCCAATATGGGGTGTTATCACCAGGTTATCCAACTCCAACAAGGGATCGCCGACCGGTATGGGTTCCGGGTCAGTGACGTCAAGTCCGGCGGCTTGTATCCAACCTTCCTTGAGGGCCGTATACAACGCTCTTGAGTCCACCACAGGCCCCCGAGAGAGGTTGAGCAGCACGGCGCTGGACTTCATCTGTCGCAGTTCAGGTTCCCCAATTAGTCCACGGGTTTCAGCGGTCAGGGGCACATGCAGCGAAACGAAGTCGGCCGATTCCAGCAGGCCTGGAAGTCCGATGTATTCAAGACCCAACAGGTCTTCAAGGTCCAGACGGCGGGACTTCGAATGATAGATGACCTTCATATCGAAGCCGCTGGCCCTCCTCGCCATTTCCGAGCCGATCTGGCCGAGCCCCACGATCCCCAGCGTAGCCCCGTTCACTTCCGCGCCTAGCCAGTGCATAGGATGGTGCGCTATGCGCCAGTTCCCTTCCTGCAGCCATCGACTGCTTTGGGTAATCTTCCGGGCCGTGTTTAGCAACAACCCAAATCCCAAGTCGGCGGTGGACTTGGCCAATACACCGGGCGTAAACCCCACCGGAATTCCCCTCCGGGTGGCTTCAGCCAGCTCCACGTTGTCAAGGCCTACGCTAACCTGGCTTATGACCTTCAGGCTTGGGGCCGAGTCCATGACGGCCCCGTCCACCCGGTCCATCACGTTTGTCAAAATCCCCTGCACCCTATGGTAAGCCACCAACTCCCGGAGCTTTTCCGGTAATGGCGGCTGCTCCTCGGGCCACACTTCCAGCGCAGCATGCTGGGCAATAAGCTCCAAGGCCTCCGGAAATATCTGCCGGGTTACGAGGACGTTCTTGTTCTTCATAGCGCTCCGCCCGACCAAGCATATTGGGGTAACCGATCAATCCAGTCGTCTGAAGCACGTAAGTGATTTACCAAAACTATACTGATTGCAGTACATTCAGTATACGTTTGCGAGGGTCCGTCGGTTTGACTATAACCAGCCGATGCTATACTAACCCGGCGTTCAGACCTGTCTATCATAACCGTACCGGGAGCAAGAAATGGCGCTGTTCTTGAACGAGGCCGAAGTAGCCGGGCTGCTGCCCATGGATGAATGTATCCAAGCGCTAGAGCGTGCTTTTCTCAATGCAGCAGCGGGCACTACCGAAGTCAAGCCGCGGTCCCGGATGGTGATGCCCAACGGTATGTTCCACTTCATGGCGGCAGCCGACGCTGCCAGCGGCGTCTTTGGGTACAAGGCTTATCCGTCTTTTTCCGCCTCAGGCGGAGCCAAAATGGTGGTGATGCTGTATGACTACGAAACGGGAGGGCTCCTTTCCTGCATGGAGGGAGGCCGCTTGGGCCAGATACGCACCGGCGCCGCCTCCGGCCTGGCCACCAAATACATGGCCAAGGAAGACTCCATCAGGGTTGGAGTCATTGGTTCCGGCTTTCAGGCCAGGACCCAAGTCGAGGCGGTGTGCGCCGCGCGTCCGGTCTCACAGGTCAAGGTCTACAGCCGGAGGCAGGAACGCCGGGAGCAGTTCGCCGCCCGGATGAGCGAAAGCCTGGGAGTGGGGGTGGTGCCGGTGGACAACGGGCGGGACTGCGCCTCGGACGCCGACGTGGTGATTGTCATCACGTCCTCACGGGAGCCGGTCTTGGAGGGAGAGTGGCTTAAGCCCGGGGTCCACATCAATGCGGCGGGGGGCAACCACTGGATGAGGCGTGAGCTGGACCAAGCCGCCGTGGAGCGGGCTGACTTGATTGTGGTAGACGACTTGGAGCAGGCCAAGGTCGAGTGCGGCGACCTCATCTGGCCTCTGGCCCGGGGTGCTTTTCGGTGGAACATGGCCAGACAGCTTCAGGATGTTGTGTCCGGGGCCATTCCCGGCCGGCCGGCTCCCCATTCCATCACTCTGTTCGAGTCCATGGGCATCGGGCTGGAAGACATAGCAGCGGCCCAAGTGGTCTACCAAAAGGCGCTGGAACAGGGCATCGGTCAGCAGTTGCCATTCTAATACCATCGCGACCGTATTGACTGCTTGCAACTAAAACGCCCCTGCCGTGTTAGCAGGGGCGTTTGCTTGGGCTGATGCGTTTCCTTGGAAAAGACAAAGGAGTCTGTTGGGCTTCTATTCCGACAGGGGCCGTCCCTGTCGCATCCTTTCGAATTCGGCCATCGATTGGGTCAGCAGGCGGGCAGTCTCACTGTCTCCTACGGTTATGGCTTGGTAGATTCTTGCCAGTTGCTTGGTAAACATTGACATTTCTTCTCTCCGTATCTATCGAGCCTTATCCGGCTCGTATCTTGGCCGCTCCTGAATACCACCAACCAGTCATTCCGGCTGGCGCCCCGGGCGGTTTCTAAACTCCCAAGTACTCCGAATTCTGGTTGTTACGTAGTTCCGCCATCGCCCGCTGGGAACGTTCCCTCTCCGTGGATGCAGGCCCCAGCACCCAGTCGTAGACCTCGATAATCCGCCTCTTGAGATGGACTATCCTGCTTTCCCTGTTGGTCACAACTGGATTCTCCCCTCCTAGTTCCTTGGGTTGCTCCGGCTCTGGTAATGTCTCCATACAGGTCTAATTCACGCTCCTGGTCTTATTTTGGTGGCCGTCTTGTAAGCTATGTGCAGATAGATGGTATGGGCAGACATAATATTTCAAGCCGGTCATCATTTACTCTTACATGGTAGACCTCGCCCTATCCCCATGTCAACAGATAATATTTGATAAGTTCTATCAATATTTGTGGGGCATGACGAAGTGCGGGCTATGTCAGGACGTGGCTGAAGGGAGACCGTCCTGGTGATTCAGTCCTTAAGGGGAAGGCCGGGTACTACGCCCGGCGGGGCGGCAGATACTTGCGGGGAAACTTGGCCACAATTGTGTAGAGGATGTCGACCATGTTGGCCAAGCGTACCTTGGCCACTTGGGAGCAGAGCTGGTACGCGCTCAAGCGGTCTATCCGATAGTCGTTCTCAAGCCAGCAGACCAATTCGTAAAAGGCGATGCGGGCGGCGTCTTCCATAGGACGGGCGTTGCCCACCACCATCAGGTATTCCGGGTTCTCCACCCTGGGAGTCACAATAGCCTTGCCCTTAATGACGTTCACGGTAACCGTGCCAACTGTTGGGATCTCCACGGCTACTCCGGAGACTTCGCCGTCCCCCTGCGCAGCATGCCCGTCTCCAAGATGAAGCAGGGCGCCGGGGACGTTGACCGGAAAGTAGGCCGTGTTGCCGGGGCACATATCCGGCGCATCCATATTGCCGCCGTGGAACCCAGGGGCCAGGGTGGAGATGGCTTCCACTGCCGGCGAGGTTCCAATGGTGCCGTAGAAGGGTTCCAAAGGGATGGGAGGTATTTCCAGGGCGGGGTCGAAGATGATGCCTTCGTCATTGATGGAGTGTATCCAGACTCGCTCCTCCAAGGGCTCGTTGAGGGTCCGGGTGATGAAAGTCCCGCACAGACCGCCGAACTCGGGGATAGTGGCGCTGACCCCGAAGTCACGGGCCGGATTGAGTTCCTCGATGGTCACCGCCAAGGTGTCGCCTGGCTCGGCGCCGTCCACGTAAATGGGGCCGGTGACCGGGTTAACGTAGGGCATGGTCAGCACCCGGGAGGGAAAGGCATCGGCAGAGGTGACTTGGCCGCCGAAAGCGTCCAAGGTCTCTACCGTGAATGTCTCGCCTGGGGCCACCTTGGCTATGGGCTCCCGGTATGGCCCCAAGACGTAGCAGCGGTCCGCGGAGTCTCTCCAGGAAATGTGCTGCACCTGACTCCTCCCTGTTAAAGCCCCAGTTTTCCCGGATTCAGGACGTTGGCCGGATCCAGGGTCTGCTTAATGGCCGCCATTACCTGATGGCCGACGCCTGCCTCACGGGCCAGCAGGTGATTGTACTTTACCCCCACACCGTGGCAGTACTCCATGATGCCGCCCATGTCCTGGGCCAGGGTCACGACCTGCTCAACCACGGCGGCGAGGTCCTCCCGGAAATTGACGCCCGCTCCGTTCACCGGCCTGACCAGCATGGAGAACAACTCCGGACGGCTCCAGATGGCGTACTCGGTTACCCTCACCCCGCTGTTGGCCATGATTTCGTCACATCGGCGGCGGTAGTCCAGCACTTTGGACAGCGGCAAGGCCATGTGAAGGTAGTCCATGCTACGCCCACCCCAACGCTGCCATCGCTCCTTCCGAGGGCGGCCCAAGGATGTTCTCTTGTAATTATGACCCGAGCTGTGCCGCTCCCGCCAATAGGATTTGGTGGGCTCCGGGCCTACCGGCCGCCCGCCAATGGCAGACAAGACTTCCAGGGATCGCCGGTCCTGCGCAGCCACCCCTTCCTTGAACCCCTCGAACAGCAGGTGGAGCCGGATTCCTTCTCCATCTTCGGACAGGTCCAGCAGGGTGGGGCGGATGCCCAAGGCCAGGAGTTCCGCCGCTCCTTCGAACCCTTGGTCGAAGCTGTCGAAGTCCACCGCGCTGAATGACCTGGCCTCGGGCAGGCGATAAACTTGGACGGTGGCCCGGGTGATGACCCCGTACACTCCCTCGCTGCCGATAAAGAGGTGGTTCAGGTTGGGGCCGGAGGAATACTTGGGGACCGGCCTGGTGGACATGATTCTCCCGTCGGGAAGCACCACCTCCAAGGAAACCACCTGGCTACCCATGGGCCCGTAAGCGGCGGCGCGGTAGCCCACGCCGTTGGTGGATATGGCTCCGGCCACGGTGGCGATGGGGACGCTGTACGGGTCGTGGCCGGGCATCAGCCCATGCTCGGCCAAGGCGTCCACCAAGTCCTGCAATACGACGCCGGGCTCGACTTCTGTGGTCAGGTCTGCGGGGTTGATCGACAGGACGCGGTTCATGCGCTTCAGGTCCATCACTATCCCGCCCCGCACCGGCAGGGCGGCGCCCATGACGCCGGTGCCACCTCCGTAGGGAACCACCGGGATGCTCTCCCGGTTGGCCAAGAGAATTACTTGCGAGACCTCCTCGGCGCTTGCAGGGCGCACCACGGCATCGGCCAACCGTTCAAAGGTCTCCTCCGCTCCAAAAGCCCGAAATGGGTTCAGGGCGTCTCCGGAGTAGCGGTCGAGATTATACTCACTGGTCAGCACGTTCCCGGAGCCCACCAAGTCTTCCAATTCCTTCAAGATGGGTTGGTGCAGCATGGCCCTCCCGACACAAACGGGCTGAGAATAGCATTGTCGAAAAACCGAGATCCCGGCAGCTACATAGTACCTTGGCCCCAAGCTCAGGAAAAGAGACCAAAGCGCGCTTCACCCTTTCAGCGGTATACGAAGGACCGGTCGGTCGCGGCCTTTGTAGTCCTCTACCTGCAGAAGACCGACGACCATATCGACATTCATGCCGCGAAGAGGACTCCTGCCCACCATTTTTGCGGGGCATTCACTACATCATCCTTGGAATCTTAGGGGACCGTGGCTGCCCTTGACCCTCCGGAAAGACCTGCCTAGAATGGCCTCGCCATGACACAACTAGTTTTCATCCACGGGCCGGGGGCCGGCGGCTGCGCTGATTCCTTCGTCAACCAGTTGAGCTACTTCCCCGGAAGCTTGGCCCCCACGCTGCCGGGCCACTTGGAAGGGGACCCATGCCCCGACGTTGCCCGGTACACCGACTGGGTAAGGGGCTGGCTCTGGTCGCAGGGGCGGAACAGGGACTTGGTGCTGGTGGGTTTCACCCTCGGCGCTTGCATTGGTCTGCAATACGCCTTGGACTATCCGGAAGAGGTAAAGGCGCTGGTCCTGATGACAGTGGCGATGCGGCCCAAGGAGCGAGCCGCCGGAACTCTCGAAATGCGGTTGAACGCCGCCAAAGACCTTGCGGTTTACCAGGAGTGGCTGGAATTTCAGCGCCACGCAATGATGTTTATCGACCCGGACCTGCGGGAGCACCTCATGGAGTGCCACGGCCGCGTGGGGCCGATTTCCCAGTACAGGGACTTGGTCACGATTGACGAATTCGACGTACGGGACCGCATCCAATCCCTCAAGGCCCCGCTTCTCCTGATCAGGGGCATAGACGACCCCGGCAAGCCGCCGGAATACGAACTGGAAATCCACCAAGCCGTGCCGGATTCTCGATACATGAAGCTTTCCGGGGCAGGCCACTTCCCCACTGCCGAACAGCCCGAGGTAGTCAACCGGGCCATAGAGGAATTCCTGGAATCCCTTGCCTAAGACCCCTTAGTCTCTTCTCTGGCGACCCGTACATACGCTTTTCCTAGCAACTCGTCCTTCGTCCTGCACCAGTCTACATTTCTGCCGAGTCTTGCCGCCTGCGAGCCCCTAACCCTTGCCCGACCTTTCACCCCCCAATCGGCGCACTGAACCGGCGCCCTCACTGACACTTGCCTCTTGCTTGCCAGGTTCCCTCCTCCCTACAATTGTTGTTGCCATGGATATCTGTTCTCCTTGATGGCCCAGCCCTGCGCCCGCCTCTTTTGCCGAAAATGGAAATGTCGCCTTTTGTCGTAAAATTCCAAAATTTCAAAGCTGTCAGCTACGACAAACGGGGACAAACTTCGACAAATTAGTACAAAACGCGGACAAAATTGGACAGATTAGGGACAAACATGGACAAGTCAGGCCTGATTTGAGGCAGGACGGTCCCCGTATCCAGGCGGAATAACTCTTCCTTTTCTCCTCGCCCTTCCTCCTAAGACCCCCCCTTTGCCCCCTGCTATACCCCCTGGTTCTCCTGATTCGGGAAACACCCGAAGGCTTCATCGCACAAGAGCCCGCGGCTTGTCTCAGGGGGGAGCGGGTTCTATAATGCGCTTGATTTCAAGGGGCCGGTTCAAGTACGGCCGCGGGCCGTGTCGAAGGGACCGGCGGGCACGGAAACCGGCTAATGCTTTTCTCACTTCAAGCACCCCAAGCGTTCAACACTCCAAGGAGGCAGACATGGTTGACCAGCTAGCCCGGCCAAAAGACCAAGTGGAGGTTTACTGGTTCTCGGAGCAGCCCCAAGGTTATGTGAATGAGGGCCAGTTGGAGCAATTTGATTCAGGGCGCTTGGGATTTCCCAATACACACTTCGACCCTGACAAGGCCCACGTCCTCTACCAGGAATACCACGACCAGTATGCCTGGGCCGACGAAATGGGCTTTGACGGAATAATGACCAACGAGCACCACGCAGCCTATTGGTGCGGCAAGCCCGCGGTGAACTTGGATGCCGCCGTCATCGCCAAGGTCACCAAGAATGCCAAGATCGCCATCTTGGGCAACGTAATCGCGATCAACGACCCCATCCGAATGGCCGAAGAGATTGCCATGCTGGACTGCTACTCCGGCGGGCGGATTATCTCGGGGTTCGTGCGGGGCGGCGCAGTGGAGAGCCTGCAGGGAGGCATCGATCCTACGGAGAACCGGGAGCGCTTCGAGGAGGCCCACGACCTGATCGTAAAGTGCTGGACCCAGCCGGGCCCCTTCCGGTACGAAGGAAAGTACTACCACCACCGGGTGGTCAATCCTTGGGTGCTGCCCATGCAGAAGCCCCGGCCGGACATCTGGTTCCCCGGCACCGGGAGCCCGGAGAGTGTGGTGTGGGCGGCCAAGCACGGCCACCCGTATATGAACTTGGGCGCGGTGATGGAGACCACCGAGTGGCTGAAGCAAATCTACATCGACACCGCCGTCGAAGCAGGCTACCAGCCGGGCCCCGAGCACTTTGGCTATTTGCTGAAGGTATTGGTGGCCGACACCGAAGAAAAGGCCCAGGAGATTGGCCGCAACTTTGTGTGGACCGAGGGTCACCGGCAGCGGGGGCCCAGGGAGCACGTTGACCCGCCCGGCTACCAGTCTCGGGAAGCCCTGCAGATCAAGAGGAGCCGGCCCAGCGGCGCGTTTGCGGGCAACGCCGGTGACCCGCAATCATACGAGCTTCAACAGGCGCACAAGACCATTGTAGTGGGCACGCCCGACTCGGTCATCGAGAAGCTTAATTGGGTGGTGGAAACCCTCAATCCCGGCTACCTGCTGATATACGGCAACGAGGGGCCGATGGGCCACCAGGACTGCATGAGGTCCATAGAACTGCTGGGCAAAGAGGTAATTCCGGCCCTGAAAGAGATCAAGCTGCACGAGTACGAAACGGATTAGCCAGCGGTTCGGCTGGTCAAACCGGAGGAGCTAACGAGGTGAATCGGTGGGACTAATCCGCGTAAATGCGACGGTGAGGAACCCAGCTGAGCCGGACCGGGCTTGGGAGGGGCAATTTCTGGTTGACACAGGGGCCATTAACTGTGTCGTGCCCAGGCAACGGCTAGAAGCCATTGGTGTAACTCCCCAAGTGCAGCAAACCTACAGAATGGCTGACGGCAGTCGCGCCCGCATGGACGTAGCGGTAGCACAGATTGAATTCATGGGCGAATTGGCAGGCTGCACCGTAGTGTTCGGGGACCCAAACTCCGAAGCGCTGCTTGGGGTGACTGCCCTTGAAGCCGTGGGAATCGAGATAGACCCTCAAAACCAGACCTTGACCAAACTGCCGGCAACCCTCCTGACGAGTTTCCAGGTCAGCGGATAACGCGAAACAAGGAAGAATCGGAGAAAAAAGTATGGTGGTAACGGCAAGCAGCGTTCAGATGGACCAGAAGGGCTTGGAAAGGGTGGAGGAACTCTTCCAGCAGCAAATTGCAGATGGTTTGCACCCAGGAGCGGTCCTGGCGGTATACCGGTACGGCCAACTGGTGCTGGACGCAGCCGGCGGACAGGCTGACGCCGAAGCCGGCAAACCCGTCAACCGGGATACCATCTTCGTGCTCTTCTCGTCCACCAAACCACTGGCGGCGGCCTGCCTCCACATTCTCTGGGAACGGGGCCGGTTCCAGTGGGACGACCTGGTGTCCAAGTACTGGCCCGGCTTCGGACGCAACGGGAAGGAAACGGTTACCATCCGTCATATCTTGAACCACCAAGGGGGCTTCCCTGACACTCCGCCGGAAATCACGCTGGACAAATGGAGTGACTGGGACTTCATTGTCAACGCCTTGGAACAGACCAAGCCCATCTACGAGCCGGGTAAGGTACTGGCCTACCACGCCCGCAACTTCGGTTGGATGATTGCCGAGCTGGTGCAACGGATTGACGGACGCCCGTTCAAGCGGTTCTTCGAAGAGGAATTGACCGGACCCTTGGGCATGAAAGACACCTTCCTGGGGTTGCCAGAAGAGCTGGAAGGCCGGGTGTCCCGCCTCCATGCCACCGAGGACTGTGACAGCCCCGGCCAAGTCTATACCTACAACCAGCCTGAAGCCCACCGCGCGGTGCAGCCAGCAGGCGGCGGCATATCCACCGCCAGTGACTTGGGCCGGTTCTACGCTATGATGCAGGGCCAAGGAAGCCTGGACGGGGTCCGGGTCCTGGCACCGGAAACGGTGGCCGAAGTCACCAAGGTGCAAGTTGAAGACATGGACGTCACCAACGACCGGCACGTGCGTCGGTCCTTGGGCTTGGTGGTGGGCGACCCTCGTTCGGCCCCGGCCGACCCGGACACCAGCACGACCTTCGGCCACGGCGGGGCAGGAACTTCCATTGGTTGGGCCGACCCGGACTCCGGAGTGGCAATGGCGTATATCACCAACGGCTACCGGTCCGACGTGACCAATTTCCCCCGGTTGGCCGCAATTTGCCAAGCAGTCAGGGCCGCCTGCAGCTAGGGTGAAGGGCGCTCAACCCCAAACGCAGACAAGGGAGGCAGAAGGATGGCATCGTTGACCCTGGCAGAAGCAGAGCAAATACTGGCGGCGGCCAAGGCCCAGGTGGAAGCCATGGGAGCCAGAATGAGCGTTTCCGTGGTGGACCCCCGGGGGGACCTGATAGCCATGTTCCGCACCGACGGGGCATCATGGCGGACACCCCCAATATCGAGGGCCAAGGCGGTTGCAGCCTCCTGCTTCGGCCGGGCCAGCGGAGAGCTAACCGACAATGCCCTCTCTCCGGTGTTCCGGGGTCTGATGGCCATGGAGGGCGGCCACATGATTCCCGGCCAGGGAGCCTTGCCGGTGTACCGCAATGGAGAACTCATAGGCGCCGTCGGCGGAAGCGGCGGCACCGGGCAGGAAGACGAGGATGCTTCCTTGGCGGGCATCCAAGCCCTTGGCTTGTCCACCACGCCTTAAAGGCAATCCCCCTTTACAGCGGCCGGTGCGAAAAGCCGGCCGCTCACTCACAATCCACCTTTCCACTGATCCTCCGGGTTCCACGTTAAGCCGGAAGCCCAGAGCGGGACGCGCTTAACGAGAGCCGGCCTTCCTCGGAATTCGGGTCTGGTCCAATGAGATACGGCACGCCACAGGTGGTCCTAGAAGACCCTGAGCCCCTAGAGCGGCGCGGTTGCAGGGCGGGGTACAATGGCGTCAGTCATCAACCCTGAAATGCGAAGAGGCAGAGGAAACAGGGAGGCGAAGGCATGGCGGCATTCACAACCAGACCGGTAGTCATGGGAACCAGGGGGGTGGTCACGTCGGGACACTACCTCGCCACCGCTGGAGGATTCCGGATCATGGAGCAGGGAGGCAATGCCATCGACGCCGCTGCGGCCATGTGCTTCTGCCTTAACGTCCTGGAACCGGCCAGCAACGGCATAGGGGGGGAGGCTCCCACGCTCATCTACTCTGCAAAAGAAGGCAAGACCTTTGCGGTCAGCGGCATGGGCTGGTCCCCCCGGGGCTTCACCATCGATTGGTGCCGGGAACACGGAATCGACCTTATTCCCGGCGACGGCTATCTCCCGGCCTGCGTGCCGGCGGTGGTGGACACTTGGGCCGCCGCTGTAGCCAGGTTCGGCACCATGAGCTTTGCCCAGATCCTGCAACCGGCTATTGAACTGGCTGAGAATGGATTCCCCGTCTATCCCCGGCTGAGGGAACGGCTGTTCCCCATGGTGGACCGGTTCCTTAGTCTCTATCCCACTTCTGCAGCACTTTACTGCCCCAATGGCCGGGTGCCAGAGGTTGGCGAAGTCATCCGAAACCCGGAGCTGGCCAACGCAATGAAGACGATGGCGGCAGCGGAAGACCAAGCCAAAGGCCGGGGCAGGATTTCCGGAATCGAAGCCGCCAGGGACGCCTTTTACAAGGGGCCGATTGCCGAGGCCATAGTCGATTTCGCCAGCAACAACCCGGTGGAGGACGCCAGCGGCAAGGCCCATACGGCCCTGATGGCCTACGAAGACCTGGCCGAGTGGCAGGCCACAGTGGAAGAACCCATTAGCTGCGACTACCGGGGGCTTGAAGTGTACAAGTGTCCATCCTGGACCCAGGGGCCGGTGTTCCTGCAACTGCTGGGACTGGTCGAGGGATTCCGGTTGGAAGAGCTGGGGCACAACTCGTCGGACTACCTTCACACCTACATCGAATCTCTCAAGCTGGCCTTTGCCGACCGGGAAGCCTATTACGGAGACCCGGAGTTCGACCAAGTCCCGCTGGATACTCTCTTGTCCAAAGACTATTCCTCGATGCGGCGGGAAATGATCGAAAGGGAAGCCTCAATGCAACTGCGTCCCGGTGACTTGGGCCAAGGTATGCCGGAATACGCCCTCCGGGACGTAGGCGAGGACAACCGGATGGCATTGGGAGTGGCTGCCGGACAAATTCAAGACCTGGGGCTGGACCATGCCCACACCGGAGACACCACCCACTTGGACGCCGTGGACCGGGAGGGGAATATGGTCGCCTCAACTCCATCCGGAGGATGGATAGGCACGTCCCCGGTCATTAAGGGGCTGGGATTTCCCCTAGGAACCAGGGGCCAGATGTTCTACCTGAACGCCAACCGGCCCAATGCCTTGGCCCCTCATAAGCGGCCCAGGGCCACCCTGACACCCACCCTGGTGACCAGGGAAGGAGAACCCTTCATGGTGTTCGGTACCCCAGGGGGCGACGCGCAGGAGCAGTGGACTTCCCAGTTCTTCCTGAACTACATAGACTTCGGCATGGACATCCAGGAAGCCTTGGACGCTCCCACGGTGCACACTACCCACTTTCCCTCATCATTCTACCCCCGGCCCGCCTACCCGGCCCGGGTGGTGGCCGAATCCCGGATTCCAAGCCAGGCAATCGAAGGCTTAAGAAGGCGGGGCCACCAAGTGCAAATGACCGATGGCTGGTCCAACGGAAAGGTGATGGCGATCCGCTTGGACAAGGAGAGGGGCGTTATTCAAGGCGGGGTGGCGCCCAAGGGCAACATAGGCTACGCGTTCGGCTGGTGAGGCGGGAAGAACAGGAGAAGGAGTTCCATGACCACCCCGAAACTTACCTTCGGCTGCAGCATGGGGGTAGAAGATTACTGGAACGTAGCCGAGTTTGCCCGGCGGGCCGAAGAATTGGGCTATGACCGGGTTACCATGGGAGAACACCTGATGGACGGGAACCCTCCCCGCCCCACGGTGCTCAACCTGCCGGCGATGGCAGCGGCGGCTGGCGCCACCAGCAAAATACGGGTGATGACCGGCATCGTGATTGTGCCCCTGTACGACCCGGTGCTGCTGGCCAAGATGGTCGCCACGGTCGACGTCATCTCAGACGGCAGGCTGGACTTCGGCATAGGCATCAGCGGCCAGCGGGGCACCCAGGTGGAGTTCGACGCCGTGGGTGTTTCCGTGCGGACCCGCGGACGCCGGACCGACGAAATGCTGAAACTGATGAAGCGGCTTTGGACCGAAGAGAAGGTGGGACACAAGGGCCGGTTCTTCAACATTGACGACGTTACTCTTCTGCCATTTCCGGTGCAAAAGCCCAATCCTCCCATCTGGGTGGCAGGACGGAGCGATGCCGCCATGCGGCGGGCGGCGCTGCTGGGCGACGGGTGGTACCCCTACCTGTTCACGGTGCGGCGGTTGAAGGCAAGCCACGACACCATCCGGCAAATGGCCGGGGAAGCAGGCCGGGACCTGACTGGGTTTCATTGGGGCTTAAATCAGCCGACTTCCATAGGAGAAGACCGGGAGGATGCTTTCGCCGTAGCGGTGGCAAACGTGGGACAGCGCTACGTCACACCACAGCGCAGCGCAGAAGACATAGCCCAAGCCCTGTGCGTGTCCGGAACCCCTGAGGACTGCATCAAGGCCATCGAGGAGAGGGTTGATGCCGGCGTACGGGACTTCAACCTCGGGTTTCTTGCTCCTGACGCGCCCGGGTTGTACCGGCAGATGGAACTGTTTTCCAACAGGGTCATGCCATACTTCAGGAATTGATTCAGCACAAGCGCCGGGCTAAAATTGGCCTGGCCTCAAACCTCGCCAGGGAGAATTCGCATGATTACCAAATTCGGTAGCCTGTTCGCAGGAAACGTGGACTTGGACAACATTGGATTCGAAGGAACCCCGGTCAACGAACGGTGGCTTCCCGACGAATACCTGACCACGGTATTCGACAAATGCTTGTCCTTCACCCAACTGATGGACAAGTTGGGCTACGACACGTTCTGGTCCGCGGAACACCATTTCCAGCGGGAAGGCTACGAGTGCATCCCGAACCTGCTGATGCTGTACGTGCACTTGGCCCACCTGACCGAGAAGATCAAGTTCGGCTGCGGCTTCAACATCTCCCCGATGTGGCACCCGCTGCGGATGGCGGAAGATTTTGCCATGGCCGACATTCTGACCGGGGGTCGGGTCATTTTTGGCGTGGGTCGAGGCTACCACTCCAGGGAGGTCGACACCTTTGGAGCGCCCAGCACGCTAACCGACAGCGACGCGAACCGGGAGCTGTTCGAAGAGCAAGTCGAAGTCATCCTGAAGGCTTTCAACAGCGACTCTTTCTCCCACCACGGGAAGTATTATGACCTGCCTCCCCAAGTACCTTACCGGGGGTATGAGTTGGAGAACCTGACCTTGGTGCCAAGGCCCGAGAACCTGCCGGTAGAGTGCTGGCAGCCCATAGTAAGTGCCGGGCAGCGGGCCATGGACTTCATGGCAAAGCACGGCATAAAGGGGATCGTGGGCGGCGGAGCTGCTTCTGGCGGCGCTGGCGAAGAGGTGGTCAGGAACTGGCAGGCAGCCTTGGCCAGAGTCGGCAGGGAAACGGAGCTCGGGACCGACCTGATAGTGGGCATATCCATTCACTTGGCCGACACTGAGGAGCAGGCCAAGCGGGAAATACGCAGCATCTTCGAAGAAAACATGAAGATGTTCGGAGCATTGGGATTCGTTCGTTCGCTGACTCCGGAGCAGATTGATGCGATGGCGGACCCGAAGAGGGCCAGGGGAGCCGGGCTGCCCACGCTGGAAGATGCCATTGGGGCCGGACAGTGGATTTGCGGCCCGCCGGAACTGGTAATTGAGAAGTTGATGGAAGTCCAGGAGCGGTTCCCGGGCTTGGAGGAAATCAACGTGGGCTGCACCTCTATGGGGACCACGGAAAAGCTGACCCTGGAACAGCTTGAGTGGTTTGGCAAAGAGGTCATGCCCACCTTCAAAAACCAGGTGAAAGCCACCGCGGCCGCGGATTAGACAATTCGGGCTGCGGCCCGCTCCGGGTTGTATTCTTCAGGCGCATCCTGCTGTTCCGAAGGCTATTGGCAGGATGCGTCCTTAGTTTGTCCGGCGCATTTCGGAACGCCGGTCACCCACAAAAGCAACCGCGGCCAAGGGTATCACGGCCGGCGGACCACTTTACCGAATTTCATTTACCGAATTTTCCTGGCCGAGTTTTCTCGAGGCTTGAAATCCGACTGGGGCGCCCTACGCGGCAGTTGACCTATATCTTCACTTAACTTCAATGGTTTGATAAAGTATAACTATCATAGTCTAGGGTATTATTAGAGCAGATAGTTGCAACCTTCGAGAGAACAGCTTACGCAAGTTTTCCTGGATATGGTGGAGCGCGTTTGCACCAACATGCGCTCAGAGACCACCGAGGTATGGCCTGACATGGAGTTGACCATACCCCAATTCAGGACGATGGCGTTGATGTTGCAAGGCCCCCAGAGAATGGGCAGCATCGCGACCCACTTGAACACGAGCTTGTCCTCGGCGACCAGCATGATCGACCGGCTGGTGGGAAAAGACTTGGTGGAAAGGACTCCCGATGCGCATGACCGCCGAGTGGTGGCCTGCCAACTGACCGCCCGGGGAAAACAGGAGATGGACAGCTTCCTGCAACTCCAGCAGCTTCAATTCTCGAGTATCGCCGGGAGACTAAGCCTTGAGGAACTGGAACTGGTAGTCCAAGCCATGGAAGTGCTCTGCAGGGCCAGTCAGAGGCCGGCCGACCAACACTGAACGGGGACAAGTAGAAGTTGAGCTTTCTTACCGGCCTGGCAATGCGCCGTCCCGCGGTTACCATCCTGGCGATAGTCTTAGTCATGGTAGCCGGCATTCTGACATTCCGAGGACTGGAACGGGAGCTGTTTCCCGAGATCGAGTTCCCCAACATCACCATTTACGCCTTTTACGGTTCGGCCAATCCCGAAGCAGTGGTGAGGGACGTCACCGAGGAAATTGAGAGCGCCATCAGTGGAATAAACGGCCTCCGGGAGTACCAGTCCGTCTCTTCCGAAAATCAGTCACTGGTGTTGGCTACGTTCGAATTCGGCGAAGACATGGTTGAAGCCGAACGGACCATCAAGAGCAACCTGAACTCCGTCATCTTTCCCGAAGGCGTCAATCCCTGGGTCAGCAGGATCTCCAATGACATCTTCCCAGTGCTCCAGCTGAGCGTGCTGGGAGACCGGGACATTCCCTCCCTGCAACGGATTGTCGACGACCAGTTAGTGCCTGTAATCGACCAAGTTCCGGGGGTCTACAGGGTAGACGTTATCGGGAGGACGGAGGAGCAGGTGTCCGTTACGTTGGACACCGCCACCCTGGAGGACTTCAACCTGACGGTCTCCAGGGTAGCAGGGGCCTTGCGGGACAGTAATTTGAGCCTGCCCGCCGGAACGATCGACGACGGTTCCAGGTCGTACCCGATCCGGACCACCCACAGCTTTGGTTCCGTAGGTGAAATAAGCAACACAGTGGTGGGGTTCGAATCCGGGCAGGATGGAATCCTGACGAAGAGGCCTATCCGGGTCTCTGATATCGCCCAAGTGGAGATGGGCACCGAGAAAGCCTCGCAGATTTCCCGGACCAATGGCAAGCCAAGCCTGAGCGTCTTGGTAATCAAGGACCCCGATTCAAACACTCTCAACGTGACCGGGGACGTGCTCAAAGCATTGGCAGACTTGGATGACCTGCCGCCGGACGTGGAGATACTCACTTTCTCCAACGACGGGCCGGAGGTCCAGAGGCAACTGGACAATTTGCTACGGGAAGGACTGCTTGGCTTCGTCTTCGCCATTAGCGTGGTGTTCCTCTTCCTAATCAACTTGCGTCCGGGTTTTTTCAGGGGGGTCTCCCTGACCCTGAGGCCAACAGCCATCATCGGCATTTCGATCCCGCTGAGCATTCTCACCGGGGTCATATTCATGGGCTTGGCGGACCTTAGCCTGAACTTCATGACACTTGCCGGTCTGGCGATAGCAGTGGGCCGGGTGGTTGACGACAGCATTGTCGTCTTGGAGAACATTTACCGGCACATTCAGGCTGGCGAAGGAAGGCTGGAGGCCGGCATTTCCGGAACCCGGGAAGTGGGTGCGGCGATAGTCGCTTCCACCCTGACTACAATTGTGGTATTCGTCCCCTTGGGGTTCATCCAAGGGCTGGTGGGGGCGTTTTTCAGCCCATTCGCCATGTCGGTCAGCTTTGCCCTGCTAGCGTCGACACTGGTGGCCCTTACGGCCGTGCCGGTGCTGGCATCCATCTTGCTGCGGAGGGGCGATTTGCCCGATGGAGACGAAGACCGTGGTTCCGATGACTCTTTGCAATTGAGGCTGCTCCACCGGATTTATGAACCGGTCCTGGTATGGTCACTGAGGCACAAGCTTACCGCCATTCTTGCGGCGTTGATTATCGTTGTGGCCAGCCTTGGTCTGATTTTCGTTGTGCCAATCACCTTCTTCCCAGCGGGAGCCCCTCAATACATCACGGTGGACTTGGAGATGCCCACCGGCACTTCGGCAGCCCGCACCTTCCAGGAGGTGAAGCGAATCGAGGAAGTGCTTTCCGGGTTACACGAAGAGGGGCTGGTGGAGCTGTACCAGGTCACTGTGGGCGCTCCTCCGCAAACATTTGGACCTGAAGGAGGGGCAGCCGGCTATCACATTGCCGGAGTGGTACTGCGTCTGAGCGACCAAGTGACGGAGGGCATCACCGATGAGTTGAGGGAATTACTACCTGAGATAGAGGGGGCCAAGATATCAGTTACGCCCCTAACGGAAGGCCCTCCGACCGACGCTCTGGAAATCGTGGTAACCGGCAGTGATTTCAACGCCATTTCCGAGGTTTCCAAGGAGTTGGAATCCAGACTTGATTCATTGGAGAGTGTGGAAAACGTCACAAGCGATGTTTCCGAGGGCCGGGAAGAAGTTGTGATCGAAGTGGACACCAAGGCCGCCGCCGAGCATGGACTAACCGCGGGGGCCGTAGCCCATCAGGTCAATCGTTACATGGTGGGCCAGACCGTGGCCGAAGTAGAGCTGAACAACATTACGATGGACGTTGTGGTTCAGGGGAGCCCCGGGGACGCCGACGACATCGAGAAGCTGAAACTGCTGAGAATAGAATCGCCATCAGGTCCGGTCCAACTGGGAGCAATCAGCAGCATTGCCGTGGAAAGGGGCCCCCTGAGCATAAGCCGGTTCAACGGGGAAAGGTCGGCCAGCATCACCGGAGACATCGCAGAGACCGATACACAGGCCGTGGGCCAGGAAGTTGACGCTATCATCGAAGCCCTGGATGTCCCTCCGGGGGTCCAAGTGCGGTCGGGCGGGATCTTCACCCAGATAGCCGAGGGATTCCAGGACGTCTTTCTTGCCATGGCAATTGGACTATTGCTGGTTTACTTCGTGATGGTGGCAACCCTGGGGTCGCTGAGAAACCCGCTGGTAATTGTGCTCAGCCTGCCGTTAGCTGTAGTGGGAGCGATGGTGGCGCTGGCGGTGACCGACCGGACCCTGAGCCTGTCGGCGCTCATGGGACTGTTGCTGCTAATCGGCGTCGTGGTGACCAACGCTATAGTTCTTATAACCTTCGTAGAACAACTCCGGGAACAGGGTATGGAGGTCTACGAAGCACTGGTCGAAGGAGCAAGGGTCCGCTTGCGGCCCATCCTGATGACAGCGTTCACCACCATATTTGCCCTGCTCCCACTGGCCCTGTCTGCCGAGGACGACTCAGGGATCATCGGCGCAGAACTAGCCACAGTGGTGATTGGAGGGCTCATCAGTTCGACCTTCCTGACCTTGATTGTGGCCCCGGTAATCTACATCTTGGTCCACGTGAGCATTCCGGCTGCATTCGGCAGACTGACAGTTTCCCTTGGAAGGATTCCCTTGCTCCGGCACAGCCAAGCCGGTTGATCTTTCGGCGGTGACACCATCAATCCAGCTACCAGGTACATGAATGAACAGACCACGTCCTCTTAGTCGAACTCTTGGGCAAATTGGGTTCTTCACCTGCAGCGCCAAACTGTGGCCGCTGGCCTTGGCTGCAACCCTGGCTATAGCCATAGCGGGTTGCGACTTCTTTGACAGAAGCGATGGGGCAGACTCCATGGGGCCTGGGCAGGGCAGGGCTTTGGTCCAGACCGGAGGAGAAGATACGGGAGAAGGGTGGATTACCGTGGAAGGCAAGCTGGTATTCCCCAAGCGAGAGGAGCTCAAGTTCGGCGTACCGGGCCGGATTGGACAGGTGTTGGCCAGAGAGGGTCAAGAGGTCGAGGTGGGGAAAACCCTGGCAGTCCTGGACGCAATAACGGTAGCCGAGTTCAGCCGCCGGGTAGCCCAACGGGACGTGGCATTGGACAGCGCCAGGGACCAATTGGAGGACTTTCAAAGAGACCACCGGCGACGGCTGGCGTTGGCCGGGCGCGCAGCAGCCCAAGCGGAGCTTCAACTGGATCGGGCTCAAACGCGCCAAGACGACTTCAGCATGGAACTGGAAGCCAAACTCACCGAGGCGAGTCGAGCTGTGGCTGCCGCTGACCTCGGAGTGGACCGGGCGCAAGAGGGCTTGGAGGACTTCCAAGCGAATCACGACCGGGCACTGGCCCAGGCACTGGACAACCGGGCAAACGCCGAAGCAGCCTTGGACAAAGCCAAGGAAGCCTTGGAGGACTTCCAGCGGAGACATGAGCTTCAAGTCGCGGGGGCCAGGCAATCGACGGCAGATGCCGAATTAGTCCTAAAGGGGGCATTGGATGCTTTGGCCGCCCACGTCCCAGCCCATGCCGCCGACTTGGCCAACGCCATTCAGGTCAGGACCAGCGCCTACCAGGCTTTGAGACAGGCGGAGGATGCCCTGGAAGACTTCGAAAATGACTCCGGGGCCCAGTCGGCGTTGATAGACCTGTCTCTAGCCGACTTGAGGAGAGACTTGAAGGATGCCGAGGATGCCTTGGAGTCGTATGTATTCATGATTAACAACCTCCCAACCCCCACCCCGGACACGGAAGCCCGCTTGGAAGAGTTGCACCAGTTCGTATCCCAAGCCGAGGATAGATTGGAGACGGCGTTGAACGTCGGAAGGCAGTTGACCATCAGTTCAGGCGGGCGCCGATGCCAGGAACAAGGACCAGACCTCTTGGTGCAACGCTGCCAGCAACTGAAGGCCAGCATTGTATCGGCACAGGCGAACTTGGACATCGCCGAGAGGGAACTGACCATATTGCAGGGTGACCAAAGCGGCCTGGAAGCGGCAAAAAGCCGGGGCGAGCTGGTATTGCAGCAGTTGCAGGCCCGGGTTGGAGCTGCTCAAGCCGCCTTGGATCAAGCACAGAGGGACCTAGCCAAACTGGAGGAAGGGCCTGACCCGCTGGAATTAGCTGCATTGGAGTCCAAGGTTAATGTATCAACGAAAAATCTAGCCGCAGTGGAAAGAGAGATTGCACGCCTGTCCACAGGTCCCGACCCGTTGCAACGGGCGGTGCTGGAGAGTACAGCCGCCGCCGCCGCCACAGCACTGGAGCAGGCGGAGCGCCGACTTGCTTCCTTGGAGAGCAGCCAGGAGCGATTGGAACTGGCCTTGGTCCAAAAGGAAGTGGAGCTTGCGCAACAGGAACTGGCCAACGCAGAGAAGGACTTGGCGGAATTGGAACAGGGCCCCGACAGCTTGAGGGAGGCAGCGCTGAAAGCCGAGATATCCTTGGCCCAGGCGGCGGCGGATGAGGCTCTAAAGGACTTGGAGGAGACATCGATCAAGGCGCCCTTCGACGGGGTAGTTTCCTTGGTGAACGCCGAACCAGAGGAGAGGGTATCGGACGAGTCCCGGATTTTCTCGCTGGTGGACCCCCGGATGGTGGAGGTGCACGGGTTGGTGAACGCCTCGGTCATTCAAAAGGTCAATAAAGGGGCCGAAGCCAGGGTGATAATCGACAGCCTTGCGGGTAGCCCTCTAAGCGGGCGAGTATCCGAAGTAGCGGTGGCCCCCAAGACCGAGCGGGGCGTATTGACGTTTCCAGTGGTGGTGTCGGTGCCCATTCCCCGGAACGTGGACATCCCGTTGAAGCTGACCAAGGTCTCTCTGACCATCGCAGCCGGCAGCTGAGGGGCATCCGCAAGCTGCGCCCAGTCAAATCTCCCGGGAATCGGGATCATCAGGGTCGCTGGGCACATCCGGCATGTTCTGCAGGATATCCTGCAAGGTCCGGTCCAAGGCGGGGTCCAATTCAACCGCTTCTTCAAAGGTCAGGAGTTCATACTCAGACCTGACCCGTTCGATAATCTGCTTGGCCTCCGGGCTATTCTCGCTGATGCGTTCGAGGGTCTGCCGGAGTTGTTCTGATTCCGACTCTCCCAGAGTCATCAGTTCGGTCAGGTCTATATCCAGCTTGAACATAGCCTTCAACCTCTTCATTATGTCGTAAAAGGCCCGGTGGTCCCGGGAGATACCAACGGGGTCATTCTTACGGCTGTAGAAGGGGAACATGGGAGCCATTGCCCCCAGTCTGAGCATCTCAAGGTCGGGGAATTCATCGTGAGCAATGGTGATCAGGGCCATGCCGATGGTCGGACCGTTCCTGGTTCGGCTGCCGTAGCTGGAAAACCGCAGGCCATAGCCCTCCAGCTCCTCTTTCATCCGGGGCTGGCTGAAAGTGCAGCTGATGTTGCGTTCCAGTTCCGGCGGGGCTGCGCCGTTGTAGCCCTCTACCGCCACCGCCCTGGTAATACCAAGCTCTCGCACTGCTTGGCAGAAGGCTTGGCCGTACACGTCCACCCTGAACCAAGGCTCTTCGCCAAGGAATATAATTAGCCCGTTCCCCCCGTCATAAAAGCGGTTGCGCCGGTGCATGTCCCGGACGGGCAGACCGTCTTGATACACAACCCGGGGCCGGTAGGCATCGTGGGTGCCGGGGACCTGAAAGGGGAAGCAAAGTTTGGAAACTTCCTCGCCAAGCTCCCCTATCTCTCTGGCTTTCAGCTTATCAATGAGGTAACGGGGCAGCCCGCTGGAGATTCCGCCTCCGTCGGACCACTGCCGCCGCCAGCCGGCGATGAGACAGCGGGCTTCGGGCTTTTCGTGGAATACAACAAACTGCTCGTCCATAGGCGGGTCTCCTTTCAGAAACGCCAGGAACCGGCATAGTCATGGATTGGTGGGGTGGAGTCCATTTTGACAGAGGCTGGAATTGAACGCAATGTGGACTTGAAGCCCGGAACTTGGCCAGGCCCCGTATATAATCAAAGAATTCCAGGCCCGGCAGCAATTCTCCGGCCGGGCTCAGGCCAAGGAGACAGACAGGTGGCCTACAACGAAGAACTGGCAGTTCGAGTCCGCGCTTTATTGGAAGGACAGCCCGCCCTGAGCGAAAGGAAGATGTTTGGCGGGGTCTGCTTCATGGTGAGCGGCAACATGTGCTGCGGAGTAGCCAAGGACGACCTGATGGTGAGGGTCGGCCCGCAGGCCTACGATGAAGCATTGGCCTTGGAGGGGGCACGGCCGATGGACATTACCGGACGGCCCATGAAGGGATTTGTTCTGGTGGGAGCCGTGGGCACACCAGGGAAGGACGGCCTGAAACGGTGGCTGAATCGGGGGCTGGCTTTCGCCAAGAGCCTGCCGCCCAAGTAGGGCCTGTACAGGCCAGGCCCCCGGAAGGTTCACAGCCAGGCATGAAGGCAGGAGACTCGCAATGACCCTTAGTGAAATAAGGTTGGCGAAACAGATAGGGCGGGTGCACTCGATGGTTGTCCCATTGGACACCGGCCAGGAAGCCAGGTTCGAACGGCTGCTTGAGGAGTCGATAATGGTCGACCTCCACCAGCACCCCTTCGTATGCCCAGAGGATATGACGAAGCTGGTCGAGTTCCTGCGGGGCAACAAGTACACCTGGGGCTATGAGGCGGCCAAGGAGGGCGGGTGGACCGCCGTGGCCACGGCCAACACCTTCCGGGGCTACGTAAACACCCACGACATGTCGTTCACCCGGTTCGAGGACCTCCAGATGGAGGTGGCGTTGATGCTGTCCGACATGGCCCAAAGCGGCAAGGCGGAACCTGTGATGAACGCCGGCCAGATAGAAGCAGCCAAGCAGCGGGGAAAGCTGGGCTTTCTGCCAACCTTGGAGCACCTTGCCATCGGCAGCAACTTGGAATACGTGGACGTATTCCATGGAATGGGAGTACGAATGGCCGGCCTCACCTACAACCGCAAGAATTTCATTGGCGACGGCATGAATGAGCGAAACGACGGCGGCCTGAGCGAGTTCGGATTAGAAGTGGTTGGCCGGATGAACCAACTGGGCATAGCGATTGATGTGTCCCACGCCTCTTTCCGCACAGCCATGGACGCCATTCACTTTTCACAAGCCCCGATTGCATTCAGCCACAACGCTTCCTATACCCTTTGGCCCAGCTACCGGACCCGAAAGGACGAGGAACTGGCCGCCTGCGCTGCCAAGGGCGGGATCATTGCTATTACCGCAGTGCCCAACTCGCTGAGCGCCGACCCTGAACAGGACATCGAATGCGTGCTGGACCACTATGACTACATGGTGAAGCTGGCGGGGGTGGACCAGGTGGGAATAGGCACCGACACAACTATCGGTGATCACGCGGCCTTTCACCGTGTGATGCTGGGAAGAGACCCGGAACAACTGCCCGCTCCCTACCTCAACGGGCTGGAATCGCCGGCCGACGGCAAGAACATAATCAGGGGCCTCATAACCCGAGGCTATTCTGACACCGATATCAAGAAGCTGGTGGGAGGGAACGCTCTGGCCTTCCTGCGAAGGGTGACCGGATAGGCACGGCAGGCCGTATATTGCTCCACTGCCGGGAAAAGGCGAGGCAAGTGAGCTGGAAGCAGCGCCAAGAAGCGGCGCCAATGGAGTAGAATACAACGAGAATTGAACATCCCAACCACCAACGGACAGGAGAGAACTATGCCGGACTTGAACCCGCTGGCAGCCTCGGTCGGCGAACTCTTGAAGCAGCGCCAGGATACGCTGGCGTTGACAGAGTCGTCCTGCGCCGGCCTTATATCCGCCTGCTTGGTGTCGGTGCCGGGAGCTTCGGCCTATTTCCGGGGAGCTGCCGTTTGCTACACCAGGGTGGCCCAAAAGGGACTGCTGGACGTGCCAGACAGCGCCATGGAAGGGCTGCGGGCCAGCTCCGAGCCCTATGCGTTGCTCAATGCCCGGACGGTCCGGGAGAAGCTGGAGACCACTTGGGCCTTGAGCGAGACCGGAGCCAGCGGCCCGACAGGGAACCGCTACGGCGATTCGGCAGGCCATGCCTGTTTCGCGGTTTCGGGGCCGGTGGAAAAGTCGATGACCCTCGAAACAGGAAGCACGGACCGGGAAGCCAACATGTGGGCCTTCGCCGAGGCTGCCCTGGGGCTGCTGCAACAGTGCATCGAAGAGGCCGGTTAATGTGCAAGACTCTGGGAGGATAGCGAGGATAGGGCTATGCACGATGTAGAAGACCGGTTGGCCACCCTGGGACTCTTTCTGCCGCCGCCACCGGACCCGATAGGGAACTACCTGCCAGTCAACCGGGTCGGGCCAGCCATCTGGATGGCGGGAGTGGGCTCGCGCCGCGCCGACGGCTCGCTGATCACCGGCAAGTTGGGGACTGACCTGCGGCTGGAGCAGGGATACGCGGCGGCCTGCTGGTGCGCCCTGAACCTTCTTGCCCGGATGAAAGCGGAACTGGGGAGCTTGGACAAGGTGGACCGGATAGTAAAGGTGGTGGGATTCGTAAACAGCGCCCCGAACTTCTTCCTGCAAGCCCAAGTCATGGACGGGGCCTCTGACTTGTTCGTTGAGCTGTACGGCGACAAGGGACGCCACAGCCGGTCGGCGCCGGGAATGGCCTCGCTTCCGGGCAATGCGGCGGTCATCGTCGAATGCGTAATCGAGGCCGCCGAGGACTAGGCAAGGGACTAGCAGCGGTCTGACAAGCTAATACAACGGACGGCGACCCGGCCGTGGGTTTGAGGGAGTCGTCACAGCCTCGCCATGAAGCGGCCATGAAGCGTTCAATTTATGAAGTTGGGGCTGAGACATAAACTGCGCAATCGCAAAACCGCTGTTATCTCTCGGTCTAATCTGACCCAGTGTGACAAGCAGTATGAAGTTCGATTCCCTTGACTTCTACCAAGAGCATGCCCTCCGCTATTCGCAACTGTCCCACGAGTTCACCCACTCGGTGTACACGGGCAGTTCACATCCGGGCGTTAGGAACGACTTGGACCTACTGCGCAGGGTAGTGGAACTGGCTCCAGGACGCTGGTGTCTGGATGCCGGGTGTGGAGCAGGCGCCCGGGATGTTCATATTCTTCACTCTTGGGGATGCGAGGCCTACGGCGTCGATGCAGTCGAAGAGAACATCAGCTTGGCCAAAGAACTTCACCCGGAAATAACCGGGCGGCTTCAAGTTACAGACCTCAGAGAGCCCCTGCCCTTCGAAGACGATTCCTTCGACTTCATCATCTGCAATTCCGTAATCCAACACCTGCCCCCGGACTCAACTGAACACACCGTCCTGCCTGCACTAATCAGAGGGCTGACTCAAGGCGGAGTTCTACAACTGATATTCAAAGTGGGGTCGGGAGTGGTTACCGTGAACGACAGTGCTTACGGTATAGAAAGCACGTCAAGGGCCTTCCAGCTATACAGCGAACACTGGTTGCTGGAGGTCCTTGAAAGGAACGGCTGCACTCTAATAGAGGCAGAAGCAAATGAAAAGCTGGGCGGGTTTATTTATTTCGATGACTTTAAGCCCATGCGTCATTGCGCCTTTTGGGCCAGGAAGGGAACCTAGCAGGCTGGCGTAATTCAAGGGTGATGGATTCCAACTGCGGGCAACCCCGCCTGTACCACGACTTGGCCTACCTATGGCGGTCCATCAGCCCTCCGGAGGACTACGCGGCGGAGGCCGAGCACTGGCGGAGGGCACTGCGAGACAGGCTCGGGCTGGGCCGACACCGCATCCTGGAACTGGGGGTGGGCGGCGGGCATCTACTCTCTCACCTGACTAACGACTTCCAGGCTGAGGCGGTGGACCTGTCCCCCCGGATGCTGGAGTTGTCCCAGGAGCTCAACCCGGGGGTTGAGCACCACTTGGGCGACATGCGTACGGTACGGTTGGGCCGAAAGTTCGACGCCGTGCTGGTCCACGACGCCATCTCCTACATGCTGTCCGAAGAAGACCTGCGGGCGGCGTTCGCCACGGCGAGGGAACACCTGCGACGGGGTGGAGTGATGCTGGCAGCCCCGGACTTGGTGAGGGACACCTTCAGACCGCGGGTGTTGCACTGGCCGGGGCAGCCTCCCGTGGACGCCGTCGGACCCGTGGTCAGCGTGGAGGAGGAACTGAGGGACCCGGACCCGTCGGACACAGTTATCGAGTCGCTGTTCACCTACACGATTGTCGAGAAGGGGCAGCGCAGGGTGGAACAAGACCTTCACCACAGCGGGCTCTTCCCGATAGCGACTTGGATGGCCCTGCTGGAAGAGGCGGGGTTCGAGGCGGGAGTAATTCCGTTGCCGGGGGACGGGGACGGCTGCGGGGAGCACCTGTTTTGGGGCGTCCACCGGGGCGAGCCTACTCAAGGGCCGCCATCATAGCATTGACTTTGAGCAGCCTGGGACGGTCTGCGTACTGCTGGTAGATGCCCTTCAGGTTCCTGAGGACCCGGGCCAGCAGTTCCCGGTTGCCAACAGGGTCCAGCAGCTTGGAGTCCCAGACGAAGTCACCCCGCACCAACTGCTCCAAGCGGTCGGCGCACTCCTGCTCGGTTAGGAGTATTCCCCGGTAGAAGGGGTCCATGAAGTGGTCGTGCTGGTCCCGGTGCCGCACCAGGAAGTGGCCGGGCATTCCGATGCCGATTATCGGGATGCCGAGGCGTTTTCCCACTTCGATGCAGACCAAGGCCAGGGTGATGGGAATGCCCAGCCTGCGGCTAAGGACTTCGTTGAGGAAACTGTTGCGAGGGTCGTAGTAGTCGTCCTGGTTGCCCCGGAAGCCCAACTCGTCGAACAGGTACTCGCTGAGGCTGTTCAGGCAATACAGCGGGTCATCCAAGACCCCGTCAAACCGGGACCGGGCGCCGAAGGCCAGGGAGTCCAAGGCCTCCGATTGTTGGGCCAAGTCCAGTTGGGGGTACTCCGTGGCGGCGATGAGGAACGCCGCTTGGGACAGGTCTATTTCATCCTCGGGGACGGCGAGGCACTCAGTAAACCGGGCCAGCACTTCGGGCCAGTCAGCCACAGCGCCGGCCGTCCATTTCGGCTGACTCCGCCGGCTGGGTAGAGGCGACGGGACAGAGTGACGCAGGCATGGCGGGTCAGCCTTGGCGGATGAATTCGGCGATGCGTTCGCCGATCATCATGGTGGTGACGTTCGTGTTGGCGCGCACGCAGTTAGGCATGATGGAGGCGTCGGCGACCCTGAGTCCTTCGATGCCGTGCACCCGGCCCCACTGGTCCACCACAGCCATGGGGTCGGTGTCAGGACCCATTTTGCAAGTGCAAGATATGTGCTGGCCGGTGGTGACCTCCCGCCGCAGGTACTCGTCGAGGGCTTCGTCGCTGGCAAGCTCTTCGTCGGTGGGCTCGACTCTAGACTCGACTATGTCCCTGAATGACGGGTGATCGCCCAGACGGACGGACAGGCGCACGGCGTCTCGCAGCCGCTTCCGGTCGAACCCACTCTCGAGGTACTTGTAGTCCAAGTAGGGATGAGCCGCGGGGTCGGCGGAAGTGAGGCGAAGCTCTCCGGCGCTCATTGCCAGATTGAGAATCACCAGGACGCGGACTCCGATGGGGTCCATGCGGTCGCCGCCCCGGTTGACCCTTTCGGTGGCAAAGGACTGCATGAGCAACTGGATGTCGTTGCGCAGGTCGGACCCTTCGGCAGTGAAGCGGGCGGCCATCTGCATCCGGGGGGCGAGGCCTTCGAGGGGATAGCCTTCCTTGGTCTTGAAGGTGACGTAAATGATGGGGTGGTCCCGGAGGTTCTGGCCTACGCCGGGCAGGTCTTTCACAACGGGGATTCCAAGGGGGCTCAACTGGTCAGCCGGTCCGATGCCCGAGAGCATCAGTATCTGGGGGGAACCGATGGCCCCCGAGCTGAGGACTATTTCGTTGCCTTCGGCCACGAAGGTCTCACCACCGCTCTCCACCTGCACACCGGTGGCGCGGTTCCCTTCAAAGAGAATCCGGTGGACCAGGGCATTGGGGCGAATTGTGAGGTTGAGGCGGTGCCTTGCCATGTTCAGGTAGCCCAGGGCGGTGCTCCAGCGGATGCCGTTGGGGTTGTTGACGGGGCACGGTCCCACACCTGAAGCGTCGGGCAGGTTGTGGTCGGCACTGTAAGGAATCCCCTCGGCTTGGCAGGCTTCAAGGAAGGCCTTCTGGTCGGGCCGCCAGGTCTCGGGCTTGAACCGGTGGACAATTATGGGACCGTCGGAGTTGTGAAAGTCGTCGGTGCCAAAGTCGGTGTCGGCCTCGATCATGCGCAGGTAGCCGAGGAGGTTGGGGAAGGACCACAAGTCGTTGCCTTCGGCAGCCCAAGAGTCGTAGTCCTCGGGAACGCCCCGGAGGAAGACTTGGCCGTTGATGGCGCTGGAGCCGCCGGTGACCTTGCCCCGGGGCACCATCATGGGCGGAGAGGTGTCGGTGCCCTTGCCCATGAACTGCCAGTTGTGGTCGCTGGTCATAATGTCGGTGGCGGTGGCGTAGCCGTACTTCACCTCGTCGGGAAGCAGGTCGATGTCGGGGTAATCGGGCCCGGCCTCAATCAACAGCACAGACTTGGAGGGATCTTCACTCAACCGGGTGGCGATTATGGAACCGGCGGAACCGGCGCCCAGAACGATGTAGTCGTACTTCATGCTGGCACCTCTCTTATGCTCGGGCCGAAGCGGCGGCGTTGGTCTGGAAGAAGTAGTCCTGCCTATTTCTTCCAGTCTATTTCCGGCGGGGATGGCGTTGGGCAAAGTCGTCAGCGATTTCTTCAAAGGTGTGGAAACTGACGCCGGGATGGGACAGCAGGTAGGCGGCAAGCCGCTCCAGCATCAGCAGCACTTGGGGGCGCCCGCTTACATCGGGGTGGATGGTGATAGGGAAAACCGCCTCGTCGTATTCCCGGTAAACGTAGTCAAACTGGTCGCGCCAAATTTGCTCAATGTCCCTGGGGTTGACGAAGCCGTGGCTGTTGGGCGACTTCTTGATGAACATCATGGGCGGCAGGTCGTCCAAGTACCAGTTGGCGGGAATTTCGATGAGGTCGGTCTCTTGGCCCCGCTCCAGGGCGGTCATCCAGGAGCCGGCAGACCCGGAATAGTCTATCTTGGTCCAGCGGTCGCCGACGCGGACGTAGTAACACTCGAAGTCCCGGTGCATCAGGCTATGGTCGTACTTGATGCCGTGCTTCAACAGAAGTTCGTTGGTGACATGGCTGAACTCCCACCAAGGGGCCACGTAGCCGGCTGGGGCCTTGCCGGAAAGGGCGGTCAAGAGGTCGATGCACTTGAGCAGGACGGCTTCCTCCTGCTCCGGGGTCATGGCGATGGGGTTCTCGTGGGAGTAACCGTGGATGCCGACCTCGTGACCGGCGTCCACGATCATTTTGGACTCTTTGGGAAAGGTCTCAATGGAGTGTCCGGGTATGAACCAAGTGGTCTTCAGGCCAAGTTTATCGAAGAGCTTGAGGAGACGGGGAGTGCCCACTTCACCGGCAAAGATCCCACGGGAGATGTCGTCGGGGGAGTCCTCGCCGCCGTAGGAACCCAGCCAACCGGCTACGGCGTCGAGGTCGATTCCGAAGGCGCAGCGTATTCTCTTCTCCGGCATACCGGTTCCCTGCCGTGTAGAAATTCAGGCCCAGCCGTTAAAGGTGAAGCCGGGCGCCGCCGGAGGGCGGTTGCGGCGGGGCAATCATAGCACAGGAAGGCCTTCGACGGCCTGAGAATGTGTTTTCATTAAGCCACAGGCAGGCCAAGCATAGGTCAGCGCCGTTGCCAGTAACCAGAGCCAGGGCCCGAGCCCCGGAATTTTTTCCCCACCATTTTCCGCCATTTTGGGCCGTCCAGCTTGGGGACGGAAAGGTGAAGGGTCCCATGTGACTGCTGGGCCGACCAACAATGGTCTACCATCACCAAAAAATCACGTTAGAAGCGCCAAGCCTCCGGGCAAGGACCGAGATCCTGCCAGTGGGCCGGCAAAGGGGGCCCTGAATCTGCTTTCTTCTGTTGCTGGAACGGCGCTCCGGGAGGCTCCATGAGAGCCGGCTGAATGGCTGGTTACCCACTAAAGAAACGATCATTACCGGCATGGACTGAGGTAATCGCACTTGGAATTCCACAGCGGCCTTCAACTCCGGTCCATACCCCTCTGGCGGGGAGCTGAACAGCAGCGCGGACCCGTAGATTGGCAGCAAGTCTTCCGCTAACACGGGCAGCACATTTCCATGAGGAGGAAAGGACTCATCGGTTGGGAGACAAGCACCTACCCGGCCTCCAGGCGCCAGCCAGCTATTTCAAGGAATCTCTGAACAGCTCCTGCCGCAGCGGCGAGGGTTGGTATTCTCCTCATCCTAACCTTCTCCCACCAAGGGAGAATGGGCTTTCGGTTTCTCTGTTGGGACTTTTCCTAGGCGTCCAGAGCGAGGAGGGCGTTGTAGGGGAAGTCCCGGGCGCAGGGGAGCAGCCGGTAGAGAAGCTTCTGGGCTTCAGGGGCGGTGTTCTTGCTCCGGCACTCCTCCAGGTACTTGACGGCGCCCATGTGGGAGGTCAACTTGACGCCGGCGGCGGCGACCTTGCTGGGGAAGGTGTGGGGTTCGGGGACGGGCTGGTCTCCGGCCAGGGCGATGCCCCACTTGAGGGCGAATTCGCAGACCAGTCGGTGGAGCTCGATAACGGCCAACTCCAAGGCCAGCTTGCTGCGAAGGGCGTCGATGCGGCGGCGTATTTCATTGAGATGCATGGTGCGATGTTCTCCTTTTAGGATTCAGTGAACGGGCTTTCGGGCGGACAACAGGGCGAAGGCGTCTTCAAGCTTCCGGACTTCCCTACGGAGTTTCTCGGCCTCGCCAATCTGAACGCCGAAGGACAGGACGTAGCGAGCGGTGCGGATGCGGGTGGACTCATCGGGGCTTTGCATGGCCTCGGCCATGATGGAGAGGCCGGTGAGCATGAGCCCCTGGATTTCCTGGCGGGCCAGTTCGGCGGACTCTTGGCGGAGGTTGGTCAATTCCTCCCGGAAATCTTCGTCTTCCATCCAGCGATGGATGGTGCTCTCCCCCACGCCGGAGAGCCGAGCAGCCTCAGCGATGGATGGAGAGGCGGCAATGGTTGGGAGAGTGGACTGCTGCCGAAAGGAAAGCTTCGATTCATTGATTGGGGTCTTATTTCCTCTCATTTCCTCTCGTTCAGTGTCCGGAGAGAGGCCAGTGAAAGGAGATTTGGCGGGTTGGGGGCCGGGTTGGACAGACTTGGCCTTGGAGCGGTTTTTGGGCATTTGACTCCTGATTGCCTCAGTGGCAGGTTGGATTGGGTTGTCGCGGCTCGGAGCCGCGGGGTGCCCTGAAATTCATGCTAGAGAGCTGCAATCCTGGATGGCAAGCGCCAAGTGTCACTAAAATTAGAGAGACTATCTTTGAACACCGGCGCTGCTTCCTCAGCTTGGCGCTTGCCTCGGCATGCTTCTTCGGGCTGGAAAGCACCGTGGGCGCAGCCGGGCCAGCCTTATTCCAGAATTCTCGTGACGCCGCAGCTTCCCCAAGCAGTGGCAGCCGGAGCGCGCACAGGGAGCGTGGGGACAATTTTTCAAAGTCACAAAGAGTCTCGTGACGGAGCTTTGCACCAATATTTTGGGCTGATGTAAAGGTTAATCACGCAGAGCCAGGTAGTTACTACCCGCCCCCGTTTTACATCGGCTCATGGCAGGTAAACGAGTACTTTCTTAGATATAATCGGAGAGCCTAGGAGCAGTCTATGCTTAAATATTCTCGGGGCCAGGCTGTGAAACATGGCGAGTAACCGTACTTAAGAGCTGTTCAAGCTGGGCCTTTGTCTGAGGTGATGGCGACACCTTGGGCGTTGTTCTCTTGACCACCCTCCTGGAGGGTACGCGTTGCCAGATGACGTTTCCACAGGTGACCCAGCACTCCGAAGGGGTGTTCTGTGGCTTTTGAACGGAGCTGCAGAGGTGTTGAATTGGCTGAAGATTTGACCTTCACTATCAATCCAGAAGGCGAGAGTACCTCAATTGACCTATTCGTCAGGTCTATAGAGGACATCAGCCGTTTGCTGCACGATGTTGACTACGTGGTGCGCCGAGGCACCGCCAAAAGGCGATGGCTAATAAGAGAACTTCACTCCAGCGCTCCAACGATTACCGTGCAGCCGGTGTTGGGCGACCAAGAATCCATGGCCGCAGTTGCTGATGGTATTCGTACGGTAACGAAAGGAACAGACCAACCGCCTGAGTACTTTTCTGAGAAAGTGTTGGAGGACCTAAGGCGCATGGGGAGATTGTTCGCGGGGAGGGACCGGGCCAGGTCCATCGTTGTGTCCGTTGATAGTATGCAAACCGCGACAATAGAGAAAGACATTTCCGAAAAGGCCAGCCGCATCCTAACATCGGGATATTGGAACTTGGGATCTGTCGAGGGAACCCTGGAGGCCATTAATCTTCATGGGTCTCCGAGGTTTACCATCTGGGACAGAATTAGCAGGGCACCGGTCAGGTGTTCCTTTCCTAATACCGCAGATTGGAAAGAGCAGGTAACGGGTTTCCTTGAAAAAAGGGTTCTTGTGACCGGTAGAATCCGGTACTTTGTTAACGGCATACCCCGTAACGTCACCGAAATTGTTGACATAGAGGAGACCACCCCAAACCCAAATCTACCAAGGGCCGAGTTCGGGTCTATTCCCGATGCATCAGCGGCCCAAGACCCGGGTGCATTTCTACGCGCCATCCGCGGATTGGAACCTGACGACTGATGCCTGTGTCGAGGCGTTTGTGGGAGTCAAACGTGGTAATCGGGTACCTAGCCGGGTACCAGGATTTGCAATCCGACTGCACACAAATCATCGAGCAAGCCAGGAGAGGTGAAGCCGAGATTTTCGTGTCGGTAATAGCGACAATAGAGGCTGCCTACCTGAGTGGCCGATCCGACGTTGAATCCGAAGCATTGATCCAGGAGTTCTTTGGTCGTGATTACATCATCCCAGTGGGGATTGATCCACGAACCGCTGCAATCACACGGGATCTCGTAAGAAAATACCGCGATAGCCCAAGGCTAAAACCACTTGATGCAGCGCATCTAGGTACAGCTATTCAATGGCGCATCCCCGTAATCGAAACCACAGACCACGACCTTTTAAGATTGGACAACCTAGAAGGGAGTCCACCAATTCGCATCCGCCGCCCTTTGTATGAAGGCCAGACACGATTCATTTAGGAAATGAATTTGAGGGATGCACAAGCCCAGGGCCCTCGAGGGCATTTGCTGCTGATGCCTGATTTCACATAGCCTCGGCTATTTCAGTCCAATCCAAATTTAGAGTGCATAATCCAACCATGGGTGGCGAGTTCCCGCTCTTTAGACGAGGGTACGGGACCATACGCTTTCCGTAACCCCAGATCCATGTGTGGCGTGAACACCAAGGCTGTGACAGCGGTGGAAATCACCGGCGAGAGCGTCCGCGATGCCCCATCGTTATCGGCTTAGTAACAGAGGCGGCAGAGTGTTTATTGAGGCAGTCAATGCCTTGGAGGTCGATCTGGAATTCGGGAGCGACCTGACTCCGGTGTCTTCGTTTCGCAGGAGGTCTCCAATTTAACTGGGACTGATTCGAGAGGAGGTGGTCATTTGAGGAGCTTTGAAGTTGGGGATACCCAAAACGGTGTGGATGCGTCGGTGTATTCATCTGGAGATTTGGAGCCATCCGCCGAGGCACCGGAGGCAATTGCCGACCGGCTGTTGGCCCTGTACCGGGGCCTTGGCGACGCGGAGTACCACGGGGAGGCCGTCTCCCAGCTTGAACACGCTCTGCAAACGGCGCATTTGGCGCGGGACGAGGGAGGGACCGATGAGGAAGTAATAGCGGCGCTGCTGCATGACATCGGGCATATCTGGCCGGACGATAGCAGCGAGAGGACCAGGGTGGGCGTGGTGCAGCACGAAGTCCTTGGAGCCGGAACGCTGCGAAGCTTGGGATTCTCCGACGCGGTAGCAGCGATGGTGGAAGAACACGTAGCAGCCAAGCGTTACTTGGTGGCCACCGACGAGGTGTACGCCAGCCAACTGTCGGAAGCGAGTGTGGAGTCTCTGGGTTACCAGGGAGGACCGATGTCGCAGGAGGAAGCGGGCTCTTTCACCCACACACCGTGGTTTGAGGAGAAAGTGCGGTTACGGTTGCGGGACGACCGGGCCAAGACTCCGGGTCTTGAAACTCGCGCCTTGGAGGAATACCGGGAGCTGCTGCTCAACCATCTGTCTGCCCAGCGGGGAGACGGCAGTTGATTCAGCTTGGGAATGCAGGCGTCCTATTGCTCAACGGCACCAAGGACCTTCAGGACGGACAGCGACGTCCACTCGGTTCTTAGCCAAGTCTATTCCAACGTATATGAGCTTCTTTTCCACTATGGCCCCTCCTGCAATACTGGCCCATTCTTGTAAGATACGGGCTTCATCTGCCTAGGCAGCTGTTCGGGCTCCCTTGGGGGAGAGTGCGGCGCACGGTATAACCCTCGCTTGCACACGGCCTCACAGGACCAGTGTCAGGTCGGTCTGCCGCACCCAGTGCCTATCCAGCAATAGTGATGTGACTCATGCCCAAAGATACAAGTGTCAGTGAAATCTTGAGATGTTATATCAAAACACGCGCGCAGTCCTCCGCTGCCTGCGTGGAATATCCCATCCTCCCTATCCTCCTGGGTTAGCCGGTGCGTACCTTCCGGATTGCAGGATCGAGGCCTATCGGCGAGTGACCTGACGTGGACGGTCCCGAGATGCGAATGCAAGTTCGTGGAAGTCATGGGAGACTCACGGAGAAGAGTGATTAGGTCCTTCACCGGTAGTTGTTGGAGTTGCAGTGGTCAATTTCAATGCCGAGAGCCCTGGTTTTGGGCAGGGATGGCGGGTCTCCCGAGGGGTTTTTGGACAGTAGCCGGGAAGTGGTTGCTTCCGCGGTCGCGGCACCCCCAAGGGGCGTCGGGCCGTGATTGTATCGGTAGGGAGAGCATGGTACCAGCCTACGAGGGCGACGGTCGCAATGGCACGGCCTACGGCGGCCCCCAAGACTGCGATAGTGTCTCGTTGACCAGGGAAAGGCCTTGGGAGAGCCTGCTGGGCCAGTCCTGCTGGAGTTGACGTATGGTGTTAGTGCAGAGGCGGAACAGGCACACCGCCTCGCGAAGGTCCAATTCCTTCTCCTTCCAAGGGAACCGGTCGAGGGCCGCCCGACGAAAGACCTCTCGATAGTCCCGACTGGCTTCGGCCGGCCCTTTCCGCCGGAAGCGTGCCGTCCATGCCAAGTGGGCGAGGAAGTTCCCCACGTCCAGCCGGGGGTCACCGGCGCCCGTCTCCTCGAAGTCCACCAGGGCGATCCTGCCATCGGGCAGAAGCAGCAATTGGTCGTCGTAGAAGTCGTTGTGGGCGATACAGACTGGGGTCCAGGCTTGGACGAAGGGGTCCAGGAGGCCTCTTGCCTCATTGAGATCACGGCGGAGTTTCTCCCGACCGCGGGTGGCGTGTCTCAGTGTCCGTGTGGCCATCCGATAGGCCCCGGGCAGGTTAAAGGGATGTTGCCCGACCCCGTTGTACGGGGCGGACCAAAGTGCCTCCAGACCGTCCAGGAGCGCTTGCGGGTCCGGCTGGTGACCTCGGCGAATGTGTTCCCGCAGGTTGCTCCCCGGGATCGCCGACAGCCACAGAATTCCACCCTCGGGCCAGCATCCGGCCAGCCTCGGCACCACGAAGCCGGAGTGCCCCGCCAGCTCCGCGGCCTGTACATAGGAGTGCACCGCCGCCGGGCGGATGGCCCGCACGTAGAAACGTGCCCGGCCAATCCTGTGGCGCAGCACGGCGTGTCCGCCAGGTCTGTAGCGGACGACGTCAACCCGAACCCGCCGGGCGGGTACATTCAGCACATACTTGTTGAGGAGCCTGATGGCTTCCTCGGGGACGGCCGCTCGCTCCAGGCCTGGGAGATGACCGTCTTCGGGGAACCGGAACAACTCAATGGCACCGCTGCGGTCCAGCCTGATAGTAAAGTTCTCGGAAGCCAGGAACTCGTCGGGATCCCATTCCGCCTCATAGCTCACCGAGGCCTGGCTCCCTGGGCTGTGGTTGAAACGACGGATGCGGATCTCCATCGGGACTGCCGCGGGGATCCCAAAGCGCCGGCAGTAGGCCTCCCAAACCTGCCCCCCGTCCAGGAGCATGGGCAGGCCGGGCAAGCCGGGATCTTCGGGCATTTCCACCCGGGGGTGTAGCGGGACTGGGACGATGGAGGCGGTCGTCATGCCTCAACCTTAGCTGGATTGATCCGAGTCTTCTTCGTCGCTCCCCGTCTCCGAAGTCTGAGGCGTGGGGGTATCCGGCGTGGGAGTATCCGGCGTGGGAGTATTCTGCTCAGGGGTGTCGGGGTCGGGCGTTACCGGGTCTGGCGTGGGGGTGTTCTGCTCCGGCGTATCGAGATCGGGGGTATCGTCCCTATCGTCGTTGTCGGTTTCCGGCGTGTCATGGTCGTCCGGCTCCTGGGTCGGTGGGGGCCGGAGAGTGATCACCGGCGCCGGCGGGAGTGTCGGCTCCGGGGTTGGCGTCGGCGGGAGCGAGGGCGAGGCGGTCTGGATGGTGAGCTTCTGGCTCTTGCCCAAGCCTCCTCCCGGGAGGTTTCCAACCCACTTGCTGTGCGGGGCAGTCTCGGCGATCAGCACTCCCGCGGAGGGCGAACTGCCGGCGCTGTACAGGTGGAAGGCCTGCCGGGTCATCAGGTAAGCCCTGACCTCGTACGTGGTTTCCGGCTCCAGTCCCGGGATGGCAAGAACAGTACTGTCGGTCACTCCCCATGCCACTGCGAAGCTGGGACGACCGCCCGGTTTCCTCCACCCCAGCCGGACGTATCCCAAGTGGCTTCCCGCCCCTTCCACTCGCAGGCCCATCTCGTTCGAGCCAATCTCCACTTGGGTGAGCGCCCCGGGGAACAGCTCCGGTGGAGTGCGGTCCGGGACCGTATAGAGGTGTATTTCCCGTTCCTCACTTGCCGTGCCGGTGGAGGCCGTCAAGGTGCAAACGGTGGAAGTTTCGGTGTTCTGCCCATGAACGTAGCCCCGGGCGTTGGACACCAGCCGCAGGACACCGTTCTTCACAGTCACCGAGTCATAATAGTCCCCGCTGGAACCATCGCAGGGGCCGATGGAGAAGGCGACTTCTCCCACTTCTCCGGAGAGATAGTCTGCCAGTTGGACTTCGGTCGTGGCCCCGTACCGCGTAGGAATGTCGTACGCAGCCTCTGGGTCGAAGATTGGAGTAGCAAGCTCCTGGGGCAGCGCCCGGGTAGGAACATTCTCCGTTCCTTCCCGGACCAGCTGCGGAGCCTTCAGGCGGGTGCTTCCCGTCTTGGTTACCATCACTCCAGCTGGGGGACTCGTCTGCCCGATACCGTGGCTGGTGACCGCATAGGTGTAGGTCACTCCGTCGCGGACATTGTTGTCGATGTACCTACTTGCGGGGCTGTCGACAGTGAACCACTCCACTTGCGCTCGCCGGTCCCAACGGGTTCGGGTCACGGTGTAGTGCGTGACCGTCCCTCCGGGAGGCGCTAGCCAAGTGAGGACGATGGAGCCGTCGATCCAGGAGGCGATCAGGTCCCGCGGGGCCCCCACAGGTTGGACCAGTGTGCCGCTTTCCACCGAAGGTGTTTCATGGGAAGGCTTTAACTCGCCTTCCGGCTGAGGCGCGGCCTGGTTACCCTCGGCTTCCACCGAGAAACTGTCGAGGGTCTTCACCACCTGGGCCCCGGGGCCGGGGTTCAGGATGGACAGGGACAGGAAGGTTCCCGCGACCAGCACCACCGCCAGGGCAACTATGGCAACCGTGCGGAATAGACCGGTCATACTCGCCTTCCTTGAATACCTGCTTCAGGGGAACTGACGCTTTCCCAAGTTTCCTGATGGCAGCCTTTCCAAGTCCGATGAGCCAATTATACAACCATCTCCGGTTCCGGAGGTCTCGGGTGTTCTCAGGTTGCTGGGGCGAAGGGGACAACCACCTCAGGGATACCGGGAGAGCCGGTGGAGTTGACCATAGACCGTCCCTTTATCTTCTTGGTACGGGAACGGGCTACAGGCACGGTGCTGTTCATAGGCCGGGTGGTGGAACTCTAGCTTGTACTAGCGCAGGCCTCTCCCAGTTGGCAGGCAGCCCGTTGTAGGGTATGCCTGGGTGGAGTGGCCTTTGGCCTCCGCACTGGAACCCGCAGTTCAATCTGGAGGAAGGTGTTCAACCGCCGTGTTTTGGCCAAGGTGGGTTGATGCGGCTACTCGTAGCGGAGGGCTTCCGCCGGCGCAACGGCGGCGGCTTGGCGGGCCGGCAGGAATGTGGTGAGAAGGGAGAAGAAGTAGGCTCCCACTGAAATGAGGATTACTTTCAGCCAGGGCAGGACAAACTCGACCTCCGGTTCGTCCAAACGCAATTCATCAATGAGGTTTACCGAGGAGACCAAGCCCAGCACCAGCCCCAAGCCGATGCCGAGCAAGGAAATGAAGGAAGACTCGGCAAGGAAACTCAGCTGGACCATGCCCCGGGAAAAGCCGATGGCCCGCAGTACGCCAATGGCATGGCGGCGTTCCACCACAGCCCGGGCGCTGATGACCCCCAGCGCGGCGATGCCCACCAGCAGGCCCAGGGCCATGAAACCGATGAGCAGGTTGAAGAGGGCCCGCTGGGACGCCTGGGCCTCGGCTATGGACTCCTTCACGTTGATGGTTTCCACCCCGTGCTGGAAGAAGGACGCTTCTATGGCCGCAGCCCCGTCTTCCACGTTGTCGTCGATGTTGAAGAAGTACTGGGTTGCACTTACTTCCCGTCCCAGGGTCTCCGGGGCGGTGTAGAACCCCACGGGGACCGGTCCGGCGGATGCCAGGGTGTCCAGCACGCCGATCACTTTCAGTTCCAGCGCATTCCCGCTCTCCAGGTCCCGCACGGTGACGTCCGCGGGGTCCATCACGTCCAATTCGACATACAGGTCCTCGACCCCGTCCAAAGTGAACTGGTCTGACGGCAAGGCAAACGCGGCGTTGTTCCGGCTGGGAACGATGGTGGCATTGACAACAGCCAACCCCGGATTCGTCCGGACGGCTTCCCAGACCGCAGCGGGGTCGGGGAGGCCGTCGTTGGTGTACTCCGGCGCGGCAAGGGCGATGCCGTATTGGTTCGAGGCGAAGAAGTCAGCGCCGACTCCGGTTACGGTGGTGTCGGCGTACTCACCGGAGGAATCTGATGCCAGCCGGGCGTCTGCCTGAAGGATGGTGTGGAACGTGCCTACGGAGGGGACGCCATCAATGCGCTCAATAAAGTCCAGTTCCGGCTTGGCATCCACCGCCGCTCTCAAGTCGCCGACCGGGTTCACGTCAGCCTGCACGAACCCGATTACCTCGTAACCCCCGCCCAGGCGTTCCTGGTTGTCCAGGAGGCGGCTGAAGACGTCCACGAAGGTTGCCATGACCGTCACGGAAAAGATAACTATGGCGAACATTGCCAGGGACATTCCGGTCCTGTAACGGGACTGAAGAGGGTAGGACACGGCGGACTTCACCACGGGGGCATACCGGCGATGGCGCCCGAAGGTACCGCTCATCAGTTTGAGAACCAGCGGGGCGTTGTTGACGGTCACCAGGACTGCGCCGGTGACCAGCAGAACGCCTAGGATAAAGAAGCCTGATATGTCCTCGGTGAAGTCTTGCTTGAGGTTCTTCAGGAAGCTGTGGGGTATCAACCAGTAGACCACCAGAAACAGCCCGGCGCCGGTGAACGCCCACCGCTGCGACGCTCCCAATGAGCGAGCGCCCATTGCAATGCCGATGACGATGATTGACAGACCCAGACCGAAGAAGGGCAAATGGGCCGCCTGAAAAGCGGCGATGAATACAAGCACACCCAGCAGGGTTATAGCAGCGGAGCGAAGCAGTCCTCCGAGGCGGGAACCCGCTGATTGCGGCTCAGGCAGGTCACGAATGGCCCGAACTATGTTGAGCCGGCTGATGCGCCTGGACGAGAGAACCACCGTGACGAAGGTGAGGACGCTGCCGGCCAGGAAAGCGGTGACGAGACTCACCGGCTGGATTCGGGGCTTGAAAGTGAAATCTTCAACCGTCCCGCTGATGATGGCGGACACGGCCTCCACCAGGGCAATTCCCAGGCCGGCCCCGATTGCCGCGCCGATGACGGCGGAGCCGATGCCGTAAATGGCCCCTTCCACCGTGAACATGCGGACCAAATGTTGCCGCTGCATACCCACGGCCCGCGCCATCCCCATCTCGCTCTTCCGTTCTGCGGCCAGCATGGAAAAGACAAGGAATATCAGCAAGAGGCCCACGCCGATGGAAAACAGTCCAAAGGTGGTAAACAGCGAGACGAAGAGGCCGCCGATTTCATTGGATTGGTCCACGGCGTTGCGTTTGATCGGCGCCAGTTCCAGCCCGTTACCGGCTACTGCGGAGTGGCCTTGGTAGCGCTCCAGCACAGTGTCCGTCAGGTCCAAGCCGCCGAACACATCGCCCCGGTTGGAAATGAGAACTGCGGAAATTTCCCCCGGACGCCCCAGCAGTTCCTGTACCGCGCTTAGGGATGCGGTCAATACGACGTCCTTGCCCCGAGGACTGAGGTACGACCCGTCTACGATGCCGCGCACAACCAAGGGCGCCGGTGTTCCCGGCCCCAAGGCCACCCTTAGGACGCCGCCGGGCCCAACCTGCAATGTCTCAGCGCCGTCCTGGTTAATGTAGACCTCGTTGGGCCCCAAGGCCGTAAGGTCGATGGGGGAGCCCCCGGTGACGGATATTTCCTCGAAGGCCATTGCCCGCCGGGGGTCCACGCCCTCCAGAAGCACGGGGGACTCGAACTGCCGGCTGGCGGGGTTTATGGCAGCCACATCCTCGCTGAGTACGGGCAACGCACCGTCGATATCCGGGTCGGCTTCGAGGACCGGGGCAAGCTCTTGGAAGACGCTTTCCGGAAAGCCATCCGGGAGAGCGCGGCCCTGCCAGACATCGGAGTCCTCGCTTACCCGAACAATCTCGTCCACCGGGCCGAGGAACTCTGCTGCGGCATTTTTGAGGCTGTAGGTGACCGAGTCTCCCACGGTGAATGCGCTGGAGATGATGGCCGTAGCGAGCATCAGCCCGGCCACTATCAGGAGGCTCTGTCCGGGCCTGCGGAACACGTTGCGAAAGGCCATGCGGAACAATATGGGGTTGCGCAGCCTGATGAAGAGTAGGAAAGCGAGGGCCAGGACGAAGGCGACGGCCAAAACGGCAGCGATGCTGGTGACGGGCACTCCGAACAGTTCGTCCACGGAGACTCAGCCCGCCTTGTCCGCGCCGTCTTGGACGATGTTGCCGTCCATCATGCGTATCGTGCGGTGGGACATTTCCGCAACTGTGTCGGAGTGGGTGACGATGACAAAAGTCTCGTCCAGTTCCTTGTTCAGCCTGACCAGCAGTTCCATTATCTCGGCGGCAGTCTCGCTGTCGAGGTTGCCGGTGGGCTCGTCTGCCCAGACGATTTCGGGCTGGTTTACCAGCGCACGGGCGATTGTCACGCGCTGCTGTTGGCCGCCGGACAATTCAGCAGGGTAGTGCCCGGCGCGGGGAGACAGCCCAACCAAGTCCAGGGCCTCTTGGGCCTTGGACCGGGACTCCTTCTCCGGGAAGCCCGACACCAGCAGGGGCATCTCCACGTTCTCCAGGGCCGTGAGGACTGGGAGCAGGTTGAAGGACTGGAAGATGTAGCCCATCCTGGTGGCGCGGAAGCGGGTCTTTGCGCCGTCGCTCATTTTTGCCAGGTCGGACCCGGCTATGCTGATCAGGCCGGAATCGATGTCGTCCAAGCCGGAGAGGCAGTTGAGGAGGGTGGTCTTGCCTCCGCCACTGGGCCCCATGATTGCGACCATCTCTCCCCGTTGCACGTCCAGGCTGACGCCCCGGAGAACGTGCACCTGCACTTCTCCGGAGCCATAAGTCTTGTGCACGTCTCTTGCCAGGACAACCGGAGCAGTTAATTCCGTTGTCAGGACACTACCTCCTTGACCTGTTCTTGGCGTAATGCAGGAGCAACGCAGTGGAAGTGCACTGCTCATCAGTCCTGTCCCAGGGTTGAAAATGCCCGGCTGGCGGGCCTCTCCAAGGACATCGGCTGGGTTAATTATTGCAAAATGCCTGCCGAAGGGCGATTATATTTGAGGAAGACAACCAAACAAAGAGGCTGAAGCCGGTGTAGCTCAGTGGCAGAGCAGCGGTTTCGTAAACCGCAGGTCAAGAGTTCGACTCTCTTCACCGGCTCCATTTTCCGGATATAAACAGGCCCTTGGACTGCTCCAAGGACCTGTTTCATGGTTCGTCTTGCGGAAAGGACATGAGGCCACATGGCTTTTGGGTGGCTCGGAGCGGAGCAGTTGCTAGGCGTTGCCGTCCGCTGACAGCCAAGGCTCTTCCATGGCTTCGTCGGGCCAGAGAAACTCAAACCCGGCTTCCAAGGCGTACTTCTTGTCCAAGTCTTCCCGGTCTCCTATGTGGTAGTAAACGTCGGCTTGGAACTTGGCCTTGACGTCGGGAAGCATGTGCTTGGTGACGGCGAAGTCCACCGGAATTTCGTGCTGTTCCCAGATGGCCCTTTGGCCGCTGATGGGACGGTCGGAGCAGCTGCCTATCACGCATCCCCTTGCCGAGGCCCGGCGGACCAAGTCCATGCTGAGCACCCCGGGCGGGTCTCCCACCTCCAGTGTGCCGTCAATATCGAAGCTAATCAGTATTACCAAACAATTCCCTCACTCTCAATTGGGCTTCCGCCGGCCGTCATACCCCCGAAAGCGGCCAAGTGAGCCGCACCGGGACGGACTTGTCAGCCGGGGGTGCTGCTCCAAACGGTAAAGTTGCCGCCCAAGGGCATTGGCCCTCCTGAGACCGCGATTTCGGGCTTCACCCCGGTGACGGACCGGGCCCCAGCCCTTCCTTGCAACTGCTGGATGCAGTCGGTGTGCATCCAGAAACGACTGCGCCCGCTGCCTATGTTTCCGCCGCTGGGCAGCACGGGGTTTGGCCCTTCAATGCTGATATCGGTCTGGTAGAAGTCCAGAGCCTCGCCGAATTTAATGCCCCGGTACCCCAGGCCCTCGATGTGGAATTGATGGAACAGGGAGAAGCCGTCGTACATGTTCTCGAAGGAGAGGTCGTCGGCGGTGATACCGGCTCCCTCGTAGATTTTTCGTCCGGTGCTGGCCGTTTCCGCCTCAACCTCGTCCAGGGTGGGGGTCAAGCTGCGGGGTGTGCCCCGGCTGGCGGCGTGGTTCAGGATGTAAACCGGCTTCTGCCGCATGTTCTGGGCCCTTTCGGCGGTGGTGAAGAGGTAGGCAGCGCACACCATGATGGGGATGTCATTGTCGAAGAGGCTGGCCGGCTTGGCTATCCACCGGGCTGAGAGGTAGTCCTCAGTGGTCAAATGTTCCGGGCGGTGCTGCGCCCAGTACCCCTCCGGGAACATCAGGCCGTTGCGCCTGGAATTTGACATGAAGGGGGCCATCATGTCGTGGTGCTTGCCGTACTTCCGGCAGTATTCGGCAAATTGCAGGGCCGTGCCGTAGGACGCCGGCGTGCCCCAAAGCCGGCTGATGGCGCTGGTTCCCGGTATGGCGTCGGCGGCGGCAGCACCCCCTTGGTAGTACCTTCCTTCGAAGTTATGCCACCCTTTCAGCACCAGGCAGGTGTTGGTCTGGCCGTCGCCGACCGCTTGGGCCGCCACGCAGATTGCGTTGGACATGCAACCGGGACCGTAGCTGGTGAACTTGACGTTGACCAGCTCGGGCATGTTCTTCAACAGCCATTCGGCGCTCAATTTGGCGATGCCGTCCAGCGGGTCGTCGGTGGGATTGAAGGCATTGACCACATCCATAGGTATGGGCTTGTCGTCGGGCCAGAAAGCGCCCGTGGTTGTGACGGGACAGATTACCAGCCCGTCCACTTGGTCCGGCGTTACCCCGGCGTCTTCCATCGCCCGCCGCAGGGCCAGTATGCTCCAAGCCCCCACGGAAGTCTCAGGCTTGTTGTCCCAGCGGCGAGCGGTGGGGGAGTGGCCGATGCCAACGGCTGCAACCTTTCCCCTGTGTTCCCAAATCCCCAACCCTTCCCTGGAGCGGTAAACGGATGCCGGGGCTTCCTGAGTGGTCATGGGTTGCTCCTTTTGCTGAGTTTTCGGCTGGCCGGAGAATTCGAGGGGCTAGGCTGCTATCCGCCACTCAGGGACCTTCTGGCCGTTGGCGGTTTCCTCGAAAACTACCTCTACGGCGGCTCCCACCGGGACTTCGTCCGGCGGGGTTCCGGGCAGGTGGGAAAACATCTGTATTCCTGGGTCTTCGTCCAGCATGATAACTGCGACGTTGAATGGCTGGTCTTCCTGGAGCAGGCGCACCGGGCAATCGTGGACCACACCGTAGTTGTAGATGCGGCCCTTGCCACTCAACTGGCGCCATTCCAAGTTGTCGCCGGATGAGCATGCGCCGCACCTGGGGGCAGGCGGGTGCTGAAGCCGGTTGCAGGCGGTGCAATTCTGTATGACCAAGCGTCCCTCGTTGGCGGCTTCCCAAAAGGGCTTGGTCAGTTCATCGGGGATCACGCCCTGTTTGACCATCTTTATCTCCGACCTCGTTGGCTCCATTCTCGCTGGCGGTGAGCGGCGCCTGCACTGATAGAGAAAAATTTCACGGGCTAACAATATTGGGGTTTTGGGAAGTATGTCAACCTTTCAGTAATTTGCTCCCTGGCCGGCAGTTGGTTGCCCGTAGATTAAGGTGTGTGGTGTTAGGCTCGCGGAAAAATGCACTTCCGGAGGTTTGGCCCCGGCATGTCGAATTTCCGAAATTGACATGCCATCCAACCGCAGGTAGTGTAGGCCTTACGCCGGCCCGGTATTCCGGGCCCACCGCCTATCACTTTCCCAGTCAACATTGGAGGAGATTCCATGGCCAGGCTTGCCCCCGCCACAAGAGACTCGGTTCCCGAAGGACAGCGGGACGCATTCGACGAGATTATTCAAGGCTCGGGCTCGGTACTGGCCAACGGGCCGGGTTCAATTATGATTCACGTTCCGGAGGCCAACAAACGCGCCTCGGCCCTGAACCAGTACCTGCGCCAGAATTCTACCCTGCCGAAGAAGGTGCAGGAGTTGGCGATGCTGGTGGTTGCCCGGGAGATGGACTGCCAGTACGTTTGGAACGCCCACGCCGCTTCCGCCAAGGAGGCGGGGGTGGCACCGGAGGTGGTGGAAGCCCTGAGGGAGGACACCGACCTCCCAGCGCTTTCCGCGGACGAACTGGCCGTCATCAATTATGGGCGGGAGTTCTACCGTACCCACCGCGTCAGCAGCGGGGGATTCCAGGCAGCCTTGGAACAGTTGGGCAAGGAGGGCGTGGTTGAATTGACTATGCTGATGGGCAACTATGCCCTGTTGGCATTCTTGGTCAACGCCTTTGATTCCGGGTTGCCGGCCAACCGGACCGAACCCATTCTTCCGGTCTAGAAGAGGAACATCTTGGAATTGGGTGATAAGGGCGCCCACAAGGGACGCCCCTACGGGAATGCCCGATATCTGCAGGGGCAACCACAAGAGTTGCCCTCTTTGCCACAGCAATACAAAGCTGATGGTCTACTAGGAGCGGGCGTTCCGCCGGAGAGGACCGAATGAGCGTAGAGCCCTTCACGGTTAGTGTTCCCCAGGAAGTTTTGACGGACCTCAAGGAGCGGCTGGCCCACACCCGCTGGCCGGACGAGATTACGGACTCGGATTGGGACTACGGTTCTAATTTGGGTTACATAAAGGAACTGGTGGAATATTGGCGGACCGGGTTCGATTGGGGCGCCCGGGAAGCAGCCATCAACGGTTTTGACCATTTCCGCACCCAAGTAGAAGGGCTGGGGATTCACTTCATCCACCAGAAGGGACAGGGGCCAAGCCCGTTGCCCCTGATTATCACCCACGGGTGGCCCAGCTCCTTCTACGAGATGCACAAAATTATTCCCTTGCTGACGGATCCGGCGAGCCACGGTGGTGACCCGGCGGACTCCTTCGACGTGGTAGTCCCATCGATGCCGGGCTACGGGTTCTCTGACAAGCCGGCGGAACGGGGTATGAGCGTGCTGAAGGTCGCCGAACTTTGGTGCAAGCTGATGACCGAGAACCTGGGTTACTCCAAGTTCTGCGCACAAGGGGGCGACTGGGGCGCTGGCGTCACCGCCCGGTTGGGTTTCGCTTACCCGGAACAGGTGACGGGCATTCACGTGACCTCGGTCTCGGGCGGCACGATGGTCCCTTATTTGGGTCACGGGTCACGTCCCGTTTCCGCAGCCGAGCAGGCCATGCTGGACCAGCGGGAAACGTGGCGGCAGAACGAAGGCGGCTACTCCCACATCCAGGGGACCAAGCCCCAGACACTTTCCTACGGACTGAATGACTCGCCGGCGGGTTTGGCGGCTTGGATAGTGGAGAAGTTCCGGACGTGGAGCGATTGCGGGGGCGACGTTGAGAAGTCCTTCACCAAGGACGACCTGCTGACCAACGTGACCATTTACTGGGCGACCCAGACCATCAACTCGTCCACGAGAATGTATTACGAGTCCCAGCGGGTGCAGTGGAACCTGGGGCCGGAAGACCGGATAACCGTTCCATGTGCAGTGGCGGTGTTTCCGCAGGAGATAAGCCGGCCGCCAAGGGAGTGGGGAGAGCGCTCCTACAACATACAGCGCTGGACTCCTATGCCTAGGGGAGGCCACTTCGCGGCGCTGGAGGAGCCGGAACTACTTGCCCAGGACATAAGGGAGTTTTTCCGCCCCTTCCGGGCCTAGCTTCCCTTTGAAGGCAAGGGGTTCCGCACAATTCCGTCGCGGGGCCAATTCCCCGGAAGTCCATCGGCATTGCCGGAACCGTCTCGACCCCGATTGACAAGCTTGGAATAGCCAAATTATCATCGATTCGCGGCGGTTGTTTTAACGGCCTTTTGGATAAGGCCGGTCCAGCAGGCGTCGTTCCCCGGTTTGCGGCTGTAGCTCAGTGGTAGAGCACTGCCCTCCCAAGGCAGATACGTGGGTCCGATTCCCATCAGCCGCTCCAATACCCAAAATACGGGTTTTTTCCAGAAGTAAATCGCGTTTTTGGGCGGTTTGAAGCTTTTGAGAAGGCAGTGACCAAGTCGTACAAACAGGTTATAGGTCACTGTTTATAATACCTTAGATATGATGGTCAAGGCCGAGGATGTCAGCGGCAGTCGGGGTCTTGGTCGGCATCGCTACATCGGAAGAGCCCCCTATCCATCGGATGTGCAGGGTGTTCCAGTCAACTGAGGTGGGGCCGGTTATTTGGACAAAACAGGGGCGGAGTTTAGTGAGGGTCCCGGCGCTCCTGTCAGTGATTCTGACACTAGTCCTAATGCACACAACCTTCAATTAGACTCCTCTCCTACGATTTCCATGTTCTTCAAGGAACACATCGGCCAGGGTCCGGCTGCCCAGAGCCTGATGGGGCCTCAGGTGGTTGTAGAACCGGAAGTAGTCCCCCAGTTCCCTGCCGGCTTCCCGGGCGTCGGCGTAAGCCTTCAGGTGCACCTCTTCGTACTTCACCGTCCGCCACAGCCTCTCCGCGAAGATGTTGTCGGAGTATCGCCCCCTCCCGTCCATGCTGATCTTCACCCCGTACTCCTGGAGGACCTGGGTGAACTCCAGGCTGGTGAACCGGCTCCCCTGGTCGGTGTTGAACACCTCCGGCTTGCCCTTACCCAGCGCCTCCTCCAAAGCTTCGGCGCAAAAGCCGGTCTCCAGGGTGTTGGACAGCCGCCAAGCCACCACGTACCGGCTGTGCCAGTCCATGATGGCCATCAAGTAGAGGAACCCCCGGGCCATGGGCAGGTAGGTGATGTCCGCCGCCTACACCTGGTTGGGCCGGGGGTTCCTGGTCTTGCTCAAAAAGTACGGATGGACTTTTGCCCCCGGCGTCGACCTGCTGGCGCCGGGCCTACGGTAGATGGCCCTTAGCCCCATGACCCGCATCAGCCGCTGCACCCGCTTCCGGTTCACCAGCACTCCACGCCTCTCCGGCCAGGCCTTCATCCCTCTCGACCCGTAGAAGGGGGTCTCCAGGTACTGCCGGTCGATCTCGCCCATCAGGAACAGGTCCTCTTCCGAGGCCGTCCTGGGACAGTAGTAGACGCTGGAGCGGCTGACGCCCAGCAAAGTGCACTGCCGCTCCACCGGCAGTTTCGGATGTTCCCGGTGCACCATCTGCGGCCGGCGTGCCGGGCTCATGGACCGGACCTCTCCGCCAAGAAATACCGTTCCACCTTGAGCTGGCCGATCTCCTGGTACAGCCGGGCGACCAGGGCGTCGTCGTTCTTGGCCTTCTGTTCCTGGTCGTTGCCGAAGCCGCCGGAAGCGCCCTCCACAAGAGCCTTCTTCCAAGCCTGAATATGCCCGGGATGGACTTCATACCTGGCGGCCAGTTGGGCCACTGTCTTCTGTCCCTTAACCGCCTCCAGCGCCACCTTGGCTTTGAAAGCCGGGCTGAACTTCCTTCGTCCTTTCGACATTTCCCACTCCTTACCGACAGCAACCGCTGTCCTTAGCTTGGGAGCGGGACTCTCACTTAGCCACCTGTCCGACTTTCCGGGTCACCTCAATCCTTGTGGAGGTACTACAATGGTTCGAGGCCTAGGACGCCTCGAGTGGCTCATCGCCCGCCGACCTTGTTGCCAATGCAGTGGGGAGGGGGTCACCCAGAGTGCTTTCGATATGGCTGGCACAGAAAATGCAGCGGGGCCGGGAGAATGAAGACCGGCTTTGCCAACGGCAACCCTTGAGGGGCCCGCGGCGTATGCAAGAGGAGGAACCATCTAATGGCAGAACGGGACTTGGTCGGTTACGGCCCAAACCCGCCGGTGGTGGAATGGCCCAACGGCGCACGAATCGCCGTTTCGTTTGTGGTCAATTACGAGGAGGGGTCGGAAAACTCAATCCTGGATGGAGACCCCCATGGCGAGGCGATTGGCGAGTCGCCGTCGCCAGTGGCCAGGGGGGAGCGGGACTTGGCAAATGAGTCCTTCTTCGAATACGGGAGCAGGGTTGGGGTTTGGCGCATCCTTGACCTTCTGGATGAGTATGGGGTCGATTCGACCTTCTTCGCCTGCGCCCTTGCTCTGGAACGCAACCCGGAAGTGGGGCCTGAGGTTGTCCGCCGCGGGCACGAGGTAATGGGCCACGGCAACCGGTGGGAAGAATACTACAAGATGGACCGGGAGACCGAACGGGCCGCCATCCATCAGGCGGTAGCCTCTATCACCCGCACCACCGGCCAGCGGCCCCTGGGCTGGTATACCCGTTACGGCCCCAGCGTGAACACCCGGGAACTGGTGGTGGAGGAAGGCGGCTTCGTCTACGATTGCAACGCCTACAACGACGACCTGCCATACTACACCGAGGTCTTCGGCAAACCGTGGCTGGTTGTGCCCTACTCCCTGGAGGTCAACGATTACGGCTTTTGGCGCGGCCAGTTGTCCACGCCTGACGACTTCTTCGAGTCGGCCCGCAACTGCTTCGATACTCTTTACCGGGAAGGAACGACTCACCCCAAGATGATGTCGGTGGGGCTCCATTGCCGCATCATCGGCAAGCCTGCCCGGGCGGCGGCGTTGCGCCGGTTCTTGGAATATGTGAAGGGCAAATCCGGTGTCTGGCTGCCCCGCCGCATCGACATCGCCAAGTGGTGGCTGGACAATTACCCTGCTCGTTGAACGCCAAGACCAGCAGATGCTTGAAGCTAATAGATGACATGCTCCAAGAGAAGCCTGCCCTTGTGCTTGACCACGAAGAGGCGGTCGTAGCCCAACAGGCTATTGCCCGGCTCCACCTTATAGAAGTTCTTCGCAAGCCCGGCAAACTTACGGCGTCATATTTCAGGAAATCCGAGTCTCGAAAGACCATTTGGAAAGGCAGAATTGGGTAACTGCCTATCCTTGAAGACGCCTGTGCTGAATCCCCCATTCTGTATCTGGAGCAGGCTAAGTTCTGTGGGGGTTGGGGAATTTTTCTCCCAAGCAGATACGTGAGTCCGATTCCCATCAGCCGCTCCAATGTTCAAAGGAAAAGCCCCGGGGCCGGTAAGGACCCGGGGCTTATTGTCTTGTTGCGTTTTTCGGTTACTGTGACGCCGGGTAGGCCAACAGCGGGGATACGTAGGAGGAGTCGTCCAAGTCGTAGATGCCGTGGGTCGTTTGGGGCCAGGAGGCCGTCAGAGTAGAGGCCTGATGGCTCTCGACTTGTTCCAGGATCAGGGGACTGTCCGCTTGTCCGCCTTCCCGCATTTGGAACGTCACGTGGGCCACGTTTCCATCCCCGTTGATTCCGTGGGGGTTGACAATGGCCAGCCACAGACGCCCGGGTGCCCTGGTCTGGGCTTGGACCAAGGAGTTAGAAGCCAGTTCTCCGGCCTCTGCTGCAACGAATTCCAAGGTTTTTGGTTCATAGAGCAGCTCGAACTCCAAGCTGCCCAAGTCCAGCGCTCCTTGCAGCCGGATGGGGATGCGCACCTGCCGTGGAGGTATCGACGGCTCGGCGGGATTGTTGTCCAGTTGGGCATCCAGTTCGGCGTCCACGTTGTCAGTGTCGAGGACTTTGTACTCCGGGACTTTATTGACGCTTTGCGCAGCGGGCGGTTCTTCTGCTGCTGCGGCGGGCGGCGCAGGAACCGGTGTGGGGCTGCCAACTACCGCAACCGGGGGGCGCACCCGTTGCTGACCGGGAGCGGTCACAGGAGACGCCGGGTCCGATTTTTCTACAACGGCGGGTTTGGCGTCCGGCCCTTCAGCGGAAATGGAATCTCCTCCGAAAACCCCGGAAAAATACAGACCTGCCGCCACCAAGGCGACAACAACCACCGGTGTAATTATCCACTTGTAGTTCTCTACGAAAAACGCCAGGCCTACGTCAACATAGCCTTGTACCTTTTTCACCCCTAGACCTCCTGTACCGCCCCGGCAATAGTCAGAATCTGCATGGCGTCATGGCGGGTGACTTGGCCGTCGCCATCAATGTCCAGCGCAAGGTCTAGCTCCTGCAGACCGTTGGCCATCTTCATGGCAACCAAGGCATCCAAGGCTGTAACCATGCCGTCTCCGCTCCCGTCCCCCGGAGGCCTGGGTCCGATTGTCAGTTGTCCGTCCGACGGTTGGGTGGACAGCAGGCGGTCTTGGGAGTTGGTGGCTATGCTGAGGGTGGGGGAAAGGATGGCGGCACCATCCTCCTCGGCAATTACCCGGAACACCACCACGGCTACTTGGCCGTCTCCGGTCACCGGCTGGGTGGCCTTGTAGCCGATGCGCACCATTCCGGGTTCGCTGGCGCTGTATTGCATATCGGCAGCGAGGCCAAGGAACCCGGCTTCAACATCCAGAACTTCAAGCAGAGCCGGGTCGAAACTAATGCTGAATGCCAGGTTCTTGAGGTCGACTGCATTTTGCAATACCACAGGCACCCGGATGATGCTGCCCTTGGGGGCAACCCTTGGTTCCACTCCTATGGCCAGAGTGGATACGATGGCATCAAGCTGGGGGGCCTGGATGCCTACAGGGTCAACTTTAGGTGAGAATGCGTCTTCCATGACGGTGACCTGGTATTTGGAGCCGGTGCTCGAGGCGGGAGTGGCGGCGGAAACCAAGATGTGATAGGCGCCCGGGTTCGGAGCAATCACCATTACCATGTCGCCGGCTTCGTATTGTGACTTGGAAAACGTGGAACTGGGGCTTGATACGGTGAACCCGGCCACGGGCCCGGCAATGGTGTGTACTTTGACCAAGTAAACTCCCCCTTGCTGGGCATAGAACACGAAGGCGTCTATATCGTCGGCCGGGCTGATAGAACCGCCAACGGTATTGCCGATGGGGATTTCCGTGGCTCGATGCACGGTGTTGGGGTGTTGGTCCGTCAGGCTGTCGTCGGCGACTACCCTCAATGAGTAAGTACCCGTGGGACTGGCTAACTGGGGAGCGGAGGAAATCGTGATTACGTAGGTCCCGCTGTCGGGGGCCAGCCAGGTAACGGTTTTGTCCTCCCCGTAGTTGGAAGCTAAGGCGGTGTCGGGACTCGCACGGGTCCCCAAGGTCAGGCTCACGGCCTTGGCAGTCCCGTAGGTCAGTTCAAAGGTGTATTGGACGCCGCGGGCGGCGTTGAAGGAAAACCGGTCAATGTCGTCGGCAGGACTGACGGCGCCGCCAATGTTGTTGCCAAAAACGACGGCTGTGGCCTGGGAAGCCCTTTCGCTATGTTTGTCCTCGGTGGCTTCTTGCACCAGAACCTGCAGGGTGTAATTCCTTATCTCTTCCACAACCCCTGTGGGGGCCGACAAGGAGAGGTAGTATTTGCCATCGCCGGGGGCCGTCCAGTCCAAGGCATAGGTTTGTCCGGCATTTCTTGCCTGCACCTCGTTCCGGTGGTCCAGGATTGCAATGGAAATCGGCGCTTCGGGGCCGGCGTTCACCCGGTACACGGCGCCCCTCTTGGCTTGGAAGTAGAAGTAGTCTTTATCGTCCACCGGGCTGATTGCGCCCGGATAGGTGATTTCAAAACTAAGTGGGGTGGCGCTCCCGGCCGTTTCCCCGTAAAGGTCCTCGTAAGCTGTGGATGCGTCTATCCTGAGGGAGTAAGAACCTACCGACTTGGCCTCCAACCCGGTATTGGAAATAGACAAGTAAAAGGTACCGTCCCTGGGGGCTACCCAGACGAGGTTGTTTCCCACCCCATTGTTGGAGAGGTCTACGTCTCCGGACTGCCCGGAGACGGCTATTTGCACACCGCTGAGGGACTCGGATTCCACGGTAATGGTGTACTGCACGCCCCTCTTGGCATTGAATGAGAAATAGTCCCGGTCGTCGGCGGGGCTGATGGCGGCCAAATGGGGGGCACCTATGTTGGCAGCGGTTGCTTGCTGCCGGGTATCGGCGTGGCGGTCCTGCAGCGTGAAGTCGGCAACGATGGAGAATGAGTAGGGGCCCACGACGTTGGTTATGCCGGGAGCGGCCTCTATCAGGACGTAATACTTTCCGTTACTGGGGGCAACCCAGTGCATCGGCGCAGTGAAGTTGGTGGCGGTCTCCTCGACATCGCCCGTAGAGCCCAGGAGAGAAAGGGAGATGCCTGCTGCCGGGCTGGAATGCATGGTGATGTTGTATCCAACTCCCCTTACGGCGTCGAAATAGAAGTAGTCTTGGTCAGTGGGCGGGCTGATGGCGCCGCTTTGAGGTGTGCTGAGCCGGGCTTGGGTGGCGCTTGCACGGGAATCGGCATGCCGGTCCTCCAGGGATGCATCGGCAGTAATCTGCAGCACGTAGGCCCTGATGGGGTTTCGGTCGATCTTTGAACTTTTTACCAGGAGGAAGTAGTCTTCCGTAGTGGCAGGCGTCCATGACATGGATGTCCCCACTCCCTGGTTGGACTTCTGCAAGTCTCCATCGTCGTTGTAGATGGTAAGGGAGACGTTGGTGGCGTTGATCCCGCCCAGGGACATGCTTACTTGGTATTCGATTCCCCTCTCGGCGCGGAAAGTGAAGTAGTCCTCGTCTCCCTCGGGGCTGAGAGCCCCGTGGGTCTGGTTTCCGGGCACTACGAGGGTGGCAGCGTCCCTGTAGAAGCTGTGGATGTCTTCCAGTGACTCGTCCGCGCTCACTTCCAGGACATAGCCGCCCACGCTGCCGCCAAGGGAACGGGAGCCCGTAAGCACCACGTAGTACTTGCCGGAATCGGGAGCGACCCATTCCAGGGTTGACCCATTTCCCCCATTGGACTTCAGCAGCTTCTTATGGTCGTCGGCTACGAAGATTTCCACTCCCTGGAGGCCGTGCAGCAACGTAGAAAAGGTGTATTTGATCCCCCGTCGGGCTTGGATGTGGAAGTAGTCTTGGTCGTAGTCCTCCTCTATTCCCCCTGAGGAGCCAGTGCTGGCGGTCGGCCAGGGGCTTATGGCCCCTTCGTATTTGTAGCCTATCTGCAGGGCCGTAGCGCCGGTGCTGTTATCGCTGTACCTGTCCTTGAGACGGAGTTCTTCCGAGCCGCTCAACCTGTAGGAACCGAGATAGGCCCCTCCGCCCTGGATGTTTTTTACCCCGGAAACCTCAATAAAATAGGGGTCGGTTGTCCGGGCGATCCACGTAACGCTCTTTTGCCTCCCGTTCTGGGATAGAACCTGCCCATCGGCCAGCCCAGTCCCGCGGCGCTTGGAATTGATGATTGCAATATTCGCCGCTTCGACGGACACCTTCTCCAATGAGAAGGTGTAGCGGACGCCGCGCTGGGCCGAAAACCTGAAATAGTCCTTGTCCATCAGCAGGGCAGCGTCAATATTCCCAGTGACGGCGCCTCCACCAATGGGCAATGCGGTGGCCTGGGAGCGAATGTTGCCGTGGTCGTCGTCGGCCATAACGGGAGATAATGAGGCAGGGCCAAAGAGGAAGACTGCGAGGAGCAGAGCAAGGACTCCTGCCCCGGTCAGGACTGCAAATACACGCATCTTCTCTCTCCTCTCCACTGCAGCCACTCCCGGTAACCGGCTGGCAGGTCGTCCGATGGTCCTGGCCGCTTTATGCGGAAACTGGGAGCAGCCAGGACTTTATCAACAAATGAGCCAGTTAGCCCATCCAATCAATTACCATAATTTTAGATTTGGATAAAATTATGGTCAAGTAATTTTACATTATGTATTGCCGACTTTGGAGCAGGGCAACCCCTTTGGAGCAAGGCGCCTTTCGGCGGGTATGTCTTGAACCGTTGCACCCCTTGTGTTAAATTTAGGCTACAGAGCAGACTGGTTGGGAACAAAACGGGGCCGCAAGTTCCAGTGACAAGGCCCTTGGAAGGAAGAGTGTATGGCTTACGTTACGCCCAGAGAGGGAGAGAACCCGGAGAGCTTGGTCAACCGCTTCCGGGCTTCGGTCCAACACTCAGGAATACTGCGGGAATTGAAGGACCGGCGCTTCTTCAGGTCCAAGGCGCAGAAGGAACGACTCGCCGCCCAGAGGGCTGCACGCCGCCGCCGCCGTCAGAACCGGCGCTGATTGGCGCCAAGGGTTCCCACTTCATTTGTGAAAATTGCCCGCCCCAATCCGGCGGGCTTTTTCTTAGGCGGCAATTCCAGATGCCGCTGCTACTCTTGTCTCTCCGGTCTCGGCTCTCCGATCTCGGCTCTCCGGCGTCTCCCGGGTCCCCGCCCTTGACTCGCCCCAAACAGGGAATAAACTGTTAACGCTGTCGATTCGGGACTGAATTAGACCGCCAGCCGCGCCCTGCCGGCCGGGATAACGCCGGAATCTTGCTCAAATGCTGGGAGGAAATCATGGGACCTGCGCTGATTGAACACCTCTTGTACGAACCGGAGGAATCCGGGATTCTGTGGATCAAGTTCAACCGCCCGGAAAGGATGAATGCCTTGATCGGTTCTTCCGAAGAGAACGGGACCGTTGCAAAGGTTGGCGAATACATGCGGGCGGGGGACGACGACCCCAATATCAGGGTGATTGTGCTTACCGGAGTGGGCCGGGGTTTCTGTTCCGGCGCCGACATGCGCCGGGATACTCCGGATGAGATCAAGGGGCAGAACTTCATAGGCAACCGGGGCACGGAAGAGGGGCCCGACGCCAGCCGGGAGCACTTTTTTCACGGCTTCACCAAGCTGCACCGGGACATTTCCCAAGTACGCAAACCTACCGTGGCGATGATCAACGGTCCGGCGGTTGGCTCCGGCATGGACATGGCGCTCCACTGTGACATCCGGGTGGGTTGTGAGAACACCCGGTTCATTGGATATCAGCAACTGGGCCAGATTGTGGAGAATGGCGGGAGTTATTACCTGCCCAAACTGGCCGGCTTGGGCAGGGCCTTGGAGTTTGCTTACACCGGGCACTTGGATGCGGACAGGGCGTACCAGTGGGGTCTGCTGAACCACTTGGTGGAGTCGGAAAAGCTGGAGGAGTTTACCAGGGAGCTTTGCGACCGGATTATGCGGACGCCTCCCATGGTGCAATGGGTCAGCAAGCGAATAATGCGGGCATCCTTGGATAGCACCCTGGAAACGACCATGGTGCTGACTTCCAATGCCGGGGGTATTCTCAACGGTTCGGAGGACGCCATAGAGGCCAGGCAGGCCTTCCTGGAAAAACGGGCTCCGGCGTTCAAGGGACGTTAGCCCTTCAGGCTTTTCACAGCGCCCCGGTCACACGGAAAAATGGTTGACCGGGGCGTTGCCACTTCCGGCGCAGCGCGGGTCGGCGGTTTGGGCTACTATGGAAGAATGGGGAGTCTTGAGGGAAAGGGATGGTCGGGGTGAGTGGACTCGAACCACCGGCCTCTTCGTCCCGAACGAAGCGCGCTAGCCACTGCGCTACACCCCGACGCTGCTGAGAGCAACAGCAAGTCATATTATACGCCAACTGTGACTTCCCCGCGGAGCGCTCAGGCCTACTTCTCAGGGCCTTTTCATTGTAAGTGGGCGATAGCCGAGCCACCGGGCAACACGTGGGTCGCCCCTACCATAATCATCGAGACGCGTCCCACATCGGCGGCCCCATCGGCTGTCCTGCGGGGACAATGAAAAGGCCCTCCCCTATTTCTGCTGTTCCATCAATTTATCTACTTGTTCGTCCAAGGTTTCCCGGTTCAACGCGCCGGTCCACTTGTTGAATATTGAGCCGTCCGGGTTGATGAACACCGTTGTCGGCATCCCCAGCACCTTGAATCCTTGGACCACGGTCTCGTCGTTGGTGAAGCCTGCCGGGTAGGTGATGTCCAGGTCATGCAGCAGGGCCTCGGCGTCTTCCAGCGTGCCCAGCCCCATGAACTGGCCGATGTCCACCCCCAGCAGGGTCACTTCGGCCTTGCGTTCGTCGTGAAATTCCTGCAGGTCCGGCATTTCGGCACGGCAGGGCGGGCACAGGCCTGCCCAGAAGTTGAGCACTACGGGCTTGCCTTGAAGGTCGCTGAAATTCAGTTCGGTGGCTCCCAAGGCTTCGCTGCCCCGCAGCAGGGTGAAGGCAAAGTCGGGGGCCGTATCGGCGCTTTCCGTCCCGCCGCCGGGGGCCGGTGAGTCTCCTCCGCAGGCCAGGAACCCCGCCAGGAGAAAGATGGAGAGAACCAACACCGGCGCCTGCCAAACGCGTCCAGTCTTTCGGCAGAAGGCGTCGAGGTTGCTGTTGAGGCCGGAGAAGATCAGGGGCATGTCTTGTCCTCCGAGGGGTTAGGGAAGGGCTGTGCCACATGAAGGAATAGGCCTTGTTCTCAGAATATACGTCTCTACTTCGTTTTGGGATGGGCGTAACCGATTAGTCCGTTGGCTGGAGTTGCCGGCTCACCGGGGGTGAGGGCCGTAGCCGTGATGCGCAAGCGCCAAGCCGCGCGTGTTGAGCAGATGGGTTTGCGGGAGTGTCAGCGCGCCGCCCCTTGGGGAATGGACAGCGTTTTCAGTCCTTCCTGGAATACCTGCAACCGTTCCATAACCCTTGTCAAACGGTCCAGCCACTGCTCTCCCAACTGGCGCACCGACAGGTGAATCTGCTGGTGCCCCACCCTGGCAGCGGGTCCCAGGGCCTTCTCCAAAGGTATCCTGGCGCCTCCCACCGGGATCGCCAGGGTCAAGTCGATGGTGTCCCGGCCATGGACTACGGACTGGATTCCCACCGAGGCGGCCAGGGCACGCAGGCCGGCCAGTTGGAGCAGGCTTTCGGTCTCGTCAGGCAGGGGGCCGAAACGGTCCCGCAGTTCGTCCCGCAGCTCCTCAACTCCGCGGCGGTCTTTGACCCTGGCAACCCTCTGGTACACGGCCAGCCGGGTGGGAAGGTGCTCGACGTAGCTCTCGGGAATCTGCGCCGGCACAGGAAGTTCCAGGCGAGGCATTCCGGCTTCTTGAGTGTCGGCAAGTGACGCACCGGGCTCCTCTCCCCTCTTGGCCTCCTCGACGGCTTGGCGGAGCAACTGGCTGTACAGTTCCAGGCCCACATCGTGGATATGACCGCTCTGGGCAGCCCCCAGCAGGTTCCCGGCGCCCCTTATTTCCAAGTCACGCATGGCGATGCGGAACCCCGAACCCAGGTCCGAAGCTTCAAGGATTGCTTGGATGCGCTTCTCTGCAGACTCGGTAATGCGGCGTCCCGGGGGCAGCAGCAGGTAGGCGTAGGCCCGGTGCTCCCCGCGGCCCACACGGCCCCTGAGCTGGTAGAGTTGGGAAAGGCCGAACCGGTCGGCCCGGTCCAGGATCAGGGTATTGACGTTGGGCATGTCCAAGCCCGACTCGATTATGGTGGTGCATACCAGGACGTCGGCCTCTCCAGCGGCGAAGGCCATCATCACGTCTTCCAGTTCGGCTTCCGGCATCTGGCCGTGACCCACCAGGATGCGGGCTTGGGGCACCAGTTCGGAGATGGACGCGGCGGTCTGGGCAATTGTCCTGACCCGGTTATGCAGGAAGAAGACTTGGCCGTTCCTTTCCAGTTCCCGGAGGATTGCTTCTTTGACAACGTCGTTGCTGTATTCGGAGACGAAGGTCTTTACCGGCAGGCGGGCCTCCGGGGGAGTGTCCATGGTGCTCAGGTCCCGCATCCCCGAAAGGGCTTGGTTCAGCGTCCGGGGAATGGGCGTTGCGCTGAGGGTCAGCACGTCCACTTCCCGGCGGAGTTGCTTCAGCTTTTCCTTGTGGGCTACTCCGAAACGCTGTTCTTCGTCCACCACAGCGAGCCCCAGGCTCTTGAAGCTGATGTCCTTCTGGAGCAGCCGGTGGGTGCCAATCACAATGTCCACCGAACCGTCCTTGAGGCCATCGACCACCTCCTCCTGCTCCTTGGGGGTGCGGAAGCGGCTCAGCACTTCCACCCTGATAGGGTATGGACTGAGGCGCTCGCTGAAAGTGGCGTAGTGCTGCTGGGCCAGGACAGTTGTAGGAACCAGCATGCCAACTTGGAAGCCGTCGCTGACGGTCTTGAATGCCGCTCTCAGGGCCACCTCGGTCTTGCCGTAACCAACGTCCCCACAGATGAGGCGGTCCATGGGCTTGGTTTGCTCCATGTCGCCCTTGACCTCATTTATTGCACGGGCTTGGTCCGGCGTCTCTTCGAAGGGAAAGGAGTCTTCCAGTTCCTGCTGCCAGGTCGTGTCAGGACCGAACTCGTGGCCCCTGGCCGTCTCCCGGGCGGCGTGCAGCTTCAACAACTCCTCGGCCAGTTCCTTGGTGGCGCCCCGCACCTTCTCCTTGATCCTGGACCATTCCGCGGTGCTCAGCCTGGTGAGGGTGGGCGGGTGGTCTTGGGCGCCGACGTAGGCGGAGACCCGGTCCAAGTGATCGGTGGGCACGTACAGCTTGTCGTTATCAGCGTATTCCAGGACCAGGTATTCCCGCTCCTCGGCATCGGTACCGTTGGAGGCGTCGGCCATGTTGATGGTGCCGGCGAACCGGGCCACGCCGTGGTCAATGTGCACTACGTAGGAGCCGGGGACCAGCTCCGACAGGATGATGTCGGGCCCTGTTTCTGTCCTCCGGGCCCGGCGGTAGCGGCGCTCCTTCACCGAACCGAACAGTTCAGCGTCGGTCAGCAACACCAGGGACCTGCCTGCGCCGTTCGCCGGTTCCTGACCGGTGTCGAGGCTGATCTCCCATCCTTCGGGCAGTGAGCCCGGAACAATGGTCACTTGGCCCGGCGATTGGGGCTCATTTATGGTATCGGCTACCGATGCTCCCGCGTCCTGCTGTTCCAGCAGTTCTGCGACCCGGCGGGCGTGCTGGGTGACGGCGACCACGGCCCTGCCCTCCTTCTGGTGACGCCGGATGTCGCTGCCCAGTTGCTCCAATCTTCCGTAGTAAGGAGTGGCCGGTTGAAAGATGGTGTCTTCGCCTTCCGAGACCCAAGTCTGCAAGGAAACTGACCGGTGCGCCTCCATGCCTGCCTGCAGGCGGCCCCATGGAAGGTAGGGCGGCGGGAAGTGGGCGGGCAGGTCCCCGCGCTCCTCCCTGGTCTCCCGCATCCTTTGGGACCTTTCCTCGACCTCCAGGGCTTCGGCCTCTATCCGGTTTGCTCTTTCCAGCACCACGAGGCTTCCGGGCGTGAAATAGTCCATGAGGCTGTGCCGGTTCAGCAGCCCGTTGTAGTAGGAAAGGACCTCCGTGTTGGCTTGGGAGAACAGGTTCACCAGTTCGTCCTCAATCCTCTCCCGAACCTCGCCGGAACAACGGCTGAAGTCCAATTGGCGGACCAGATCCTCCACCGAAGAGCGGCAGGTCAAGGCGGGGAGCTGCTCCCGAGCCGGAATCAGTGTGACCGATTCTACGCCGGCCACCGAACGCTGGGAGTGGGGATCGAAGGTGCGTATGGTGTCAACCTCATCATCCCAGAGGTCAATCCGGTAGGGGAGTTCTGCGCCTGGGGGGAATATGTCCAAGATGCCGCCCCTGCGGCTGAAGCTGCCGGGGGACTCGACCAGGGGTTCGCTCCTGTATCCCAAGTCAACCCAGCTGTTCAGCAACCGGCCCAAGTCCAGCCGTTGTCCTGTGGACACACGGGCCCCGTATTGGGCTGCCTCGGATACACCGTCCCCGGCGCCGAAGACCGCGGGCGGGAGTGTCAGCCGCAGGGCGGCTCCCACGGAGGTCACGATCATCGGCGGGACAGCGTTCTTTCTGTCATCGCCGCCATTGCTATCTCCGTCGCCATCGCCGTTCCCGTTGCGCCCGCCTTGCCACAGGCTCAATGCGGCCAGGGAGGTCAGCCTCTGGTTGCTGGTGTGAGCGTCCACCGAGAGCCTTTCGAAGGGAAGCACCGCTGGCTCGGGGAACAGGTGCACCGGGGACTCCTCGCCCAGGTAGGTGAGGAGCTGGTCGTGAAGCCTCCGGGCGTCTTCTGCCCTGGGCGCCAGCGCCAGGACGGGGGATCCCAGCTCCTGCCATAGGGAAGCAATATAGGCCGGTCTGGCCCCTTGGCGAACGGTTACGGAATTGGAAGAACCGGCTTGAGACAGCCCGGCCGCGTGGCTGCGGAAGTCGGGATGGGACCGGACTGCTGATAGAATTCCTGCCAATGACATGGGTCAGTTGCCGCCGTCCTGACGTATTTTGCCCGGGTTAGGTAACGAGTCTTCCACCAAATTCAAACCCCCAAAAGGGGGCTGCCACTACCGGCAGCCCCTTGGTTTCCATTGTATTGTTTGGCCCATTGCGGCGCAAGGAGCCTGACAGCGCCGTGCTATAATTTCACGGAGCTTCTGTACCCCCTAAAGGCACTGCGGAGGACGCGGGCCTTGCTTCTCCGGTTATTGTTGCCGGCAGGTCTTCTAAAGCCACCATGACCCCGACGGATTCTCTCCTGAAGCCAATTTACCGCCGCATTGTAGTAAAGGCGGGCACCGGCGTGCTTACCCGGAGCTCCGGCTCCCGGGGCCTCAACCGCGACGTGATAGCCGACTTGGCCCGCCAGATAAGCTGCCTGTTGGACCACGGGGTCGAGGTATTGCTGGTTACCTCCGGGGCGATTGCCGCAGGCCGGGAGGTGTTGGAGCAGAAGGCCAGACCGGCGGGTCCCGGCGGCAACGGGCAGGAACAGCTGGGCCACGACATTCGCTCCCGGCAGGTCATGGCTGCCGTGGGGCAAAGCCGCTTGATGCACGACTACCAAGAACTGTTTGGCGCGCATGGCTACCAAGTGGCGCAGACACTCCTGACAATCAACGACCTGTCGGAGAGGCAGTCATATTTGAACGTGGGCAATACCCTTCACGGCCTGTTGGATTTGGGAGTGATCCCGATTCTCAACGAGAACGACGTGGTGGCCGTGGATGAGATAGGCGAGGTTTTTGGCGACAACGACCGGCTTTCGGCCTTGGTTGCCAACTTGATCGATGCCGACCTGTTGGTGATTCTCACCGACATTGCCGGGCTGTACACCGCGGACCCCAATGTTGACCCCGACGCCGAGTTGATCCCAGAAGTCAGCAGGGTGGACGAAGAGATCGAGGCGCTGGCGGGCAAGGACGTGAGACCTTGGGCACGGGGAGGCATGTCCACCAAGATACAGGCCGCCCGTATGGTGACCTCTTCCGGCATCGTGATGGTGATGTGCCACGGCTTGTCCCGGGACGCCGTTTTGAAAGCGGCGGCGGGCAGGCCGGAGGGCACACTGTTCCACCCGGCCGCCGGGAAGCTGGAAGCGAGAAAGCGCTGGATGCTGGGCGCCATTACCCACCGGGGCCAGTTAGTGGTAGACCGGGGGGCCGCCCTGGCCTTGGGCCGGCAGAACCGCAGCCTGCTGCCCGCGGGAGTAAAGTCGGTCAACGGGGACTTCCGCCGGGGGGACGTGGTTTATATTCTGGACGGGGAAGGGCGCCGGATTGCCTGCGGCATAGCAAACTACCAGGCTTCGGACGTATCACAAATCCGGGGAGTCCATTCCGACAGGATACAGCCAATCCTGGGATACCAGTACGGCGAGGAAGTGGTGCACCGCAACAACTTGGTGTTGTTGTAACGGCCCTCCCTACCCGAATTGCAGCAGGAACGAATAAAGAGCGTCAACCAGGAGCGTCATGGTAGCCAACGTTGGGGAACTGATGGACATGGGCCGAGCGGCGGCGGCGGCGGCGCGGAAGCTGGCGAGGGCGCCGACTACGGTCAAGAACCGGGCGCTGCACAACATCGCCGATGCATTGGAAACCAAGCAGAACGAACTGCTGGTGAGGAACGAGAAGGACTACTGGCCGGCCAAGAAGGAAGGTCTCAGTGAATCGATGCTGGACAGGTTGCAACTGACGTCGGAGCGGATAGCCGGGATGGCCGGCGACCTTCGCCGGGTGGCAGCGCTGCCGGACCCCGTGGGCGAGACGATAGAGATGACCACACTTCCCAATGGGATACAGGCCGGCAGGCGCAGGGTCCCATTGGGGGTTATTGGCAGCATCTACGAGAGCCGCCCCAACGTCACCGTGGATATAGCCGGGCTGTGCCTGAAATCTGGCAATGCCTGCATCCTGCGCGGCGGCCGCGAGAACCTCAATTCCAACGTGGCCCTTTCAGGGCTGATCAGGGAGGCCATCCTAGAAGCTGGGCTTCCCGCCGACGCGGTGCAGTACGTGGACAACCCGGACCGCGCCTTGGTGGATGCTATGCTGCAGATGAAGGAATACATCAACCTGCTGGTGCCCCGGGGCGGCGCGGGGTTAATCAAGCTGGTGCAGGAGCGCGCCGCCATGCCATCGGTGACCGGGGGAATAGGGGTGTGCCACACGTACGTGGACGCCGCGGCCGACTTGGAGCAGGCAGGTTCGATAGTCTTTAACGCCAAGGTACGGCGCCCCAGCATCTGCAACGCCTTGGACACGCTCCTGGTGCACTGCGACGTTGCGCCGGAATTCCTGCCCGCCGCCGCGAGCAAACTCGCCGAAGGTAATGTGGAACTGCACTGCGACCACAGGGCACTGAGCATCCTGGGCCCACAACCGGGCCTGAATGCCACTCCGGCAGAGGAAGACGACTGGGGCAAGGAGTTCTTGGCATTGATCGCGGCGGTAAAGGTAGTGGACTCGTTGGATGAAGCCTTGGAGCACATCGAGACCTACGGCTCCGGGCATTCCGAGGCAATTGTCACCGAAAATTATTCGGCGGCCAAGAGATTTGTCGACGAAGTGGACGCTGCGGCGGTGTACGTCAACGCCAGCACCCAGTTCACCGATGGGGGCCAGTTCGGACTGGGCTCGGAAATAGGGATCAGCACCCAGAAGTTTCACGCCCGCGGGCCCATGGGCTTGCGGGAGTTGACGTCCTACAAGTGGGTGTTGATGGGCAGCGGGCAAGTCAGGGACTAGCAGGGAGGCAGCCGGTGGCCGACTTTGACTTCCAGCGAGAGGTGAGAACGCCCAACTCCGAGGCCTACACCATTCAGGAAGGAGAGCGGAGCGTGGGCCGGTTGGACATCCACTTCGCCGAAGATATGGTACACGTTGCCTTGGCGGTGGACGAAAGCCTGACCCAAGACTCCATCCAGGAGATTATCGACAACATCGACGAGGACCTGCTGGACGCCGTGGGCATTACGAGGGAACGGTTCGTGGTACACGTTTTTCAAGGGCGGGAGACGGGCGTCTTCAGCGACGACGATGAGTTCGGCCAGTAGGCCGAAGGCAATCCGTTGCCTCCAATGTTCAGTGGATGGAATACCAAAAGATAACGGGAGCCAAGGGCCGCTGCGCGGTTAGAAGAAGTTGGACAAGGCTTCTTGCATGTCACGGATGTACGGCGTTTCCTGCACCGAGACTTGGATGCCCAAGGGCGACGTCACAGGCTCGACCAATTCGGCCAGATAGTGGGAGTCGACGGAGAACCCGGATGGCAGCGCCGGAGCTTTTTCAAGCAGTTTCACCAGCAACTCTTGTCGTTCGGTTGCTGAAGGGTTGGGTCCATTGAAGCACTCAGGTAGCATCAACGGGCTACCCGGCCCAGCAATGGTCGCCACAACCGGGAAATAGGGCCGTTCGCCCTTCTCTTCACTCATCGGTGCGTAGAGGTGGAAGATGCCTAACTCCCACTCGTCGGAAGTCCTGCCGGTTGAGCCCGCCAATTGTTGCAGGCGTTCGGCATCCGGATAATCCGGAATGACCGGGGCCGGTGGCACCGTGGGGCTCTCCCACCGCTCATGCCACTGTCCGTTGCGAAGAGAACGCGTCAGGATAAGGATTAGGTCGTCGTGAGGCGGGTCCGGGAAATTACCGCCGTCGGCCTGCCCCGCCAACTCTGTCACATTACGCAAAGCCATGGACAGGAACTTGGCTTCATCGGCTTCCAGCGGCCAGGGGGCATAGCCGGGTCTGGTGCTGCGAAACATGGGCCAATTTCCCCGCCCCCGATACCGGAGACCTATGCTGCGGATTACGTCCCGGTCGGCCTTGTTCAGGTGCTCTCTGTCTGCCAGCATGGCCGACAGTGCGTTCAGGGAGTCAAGGATTTCAGGCGTATCGGAGCCTATTTCACCTGACAGCGACCGCAGGTAGCAGATCAACCCTTCGTCCCCGTTGTACACCGCCAGCCCGTACTCCATCCCACCCCCGCCCAAGACTACGCAATAGCCCTTGTAGTCCTCGGAAGGGTGTTGGATAGCGACGGTGATGCCGTCGTCAAACCATCGCCAAGGAGCGGCTTCGCAGTATTCCCGGAAGGCCTGGTGCAGGTCCAGCCATTGTTCAAGGGTTGGCTCCGGCATATCCCCCTCCACAACTGCCCACTATCCTCCGTGGTCCAATTGGTCGCACCCGAATCTGCTTCAATTGAAGCGGTGAAAGATGTTACGTTTAACTCCTCTTGCGGGCCAAGGCCCTTTCGGCGGCTTGGCGTACTCCTTCGGGGGTTAGCCCGGCCTTGGCCATCAACTCCTCGGCCTTTCCGGACTCGGCGTATGCTTGGAGGGCAACCATTTCCAGAGGCGACGGATGGTTCTGACCCAGCACTTGACCGACGATGCTGCCCAGCCCTCCGTGAAGATAGTGCTCCTCTGCGGTAACGACAGCGCCGGTTTCTCTGGCGGCCGTCAGGATGGCCCCCTCGTCGGCGGGCCGCAGGGTGTGCATGTTGATTACCCGGGCTTGAATCCCCGACTGTGCCATCAGTTCAGCCGCATCCAGGCTGACCGACACCATCACCCCGGTGGCGATAATCGTAACGTCGCTCCCTTGGCGCATGACCTCCGACTGTCCCAGTGACAGGGAGTAGTTGCCGTCGTGAACCACCGGCGTGGCTGCCCGGGCCAGCCGTATGTACACTGGCCCCTCCATGTCCGCGGCCGCCCGGACCGCTTGGGCGGTTTCCACCGAGTCGGCGGGGCTGATGACGGTGAAGCCCGGCAGGGCACAGGCCAGGGCAAGGTCTTCTATCCCGTGGGCCGACATACCGTCTTCGCCGGTCAGAATGCCGGCGTGGGTGCAGACCAACTTCAGGTTCAGATGGGGCTGGGCGACCAGCACACGGAGCTGATCGAAGGGGCGGCCCACTCCGAAGACGGCGAAGGTGCTGACAAAGGGAATCTTCCCCGATGCGGCCAGTCCGGCCCCTACCCCAATAAGGTTCTGCTCGGATGGGCCGAAGTCAAAGAACCGGTCCGGGTACTTGTCCCGCCATAGGTGGGTAAAGACGGAGACGTTCAGGTCTCCACCCAGCACGACTATGTCGGGGTAGTTATCTGCCATTTCCAGCAGGGTCCTGCCGTAGGTCTCACGGGTGGAAGCCATCTGCCGCTGAGTAGCCATCAGGCCAGTTCCTCCATGGCCTTATCGTACTCTTCCTGGGTGGGGGCCCTTCCGTGAAATGCCGGATTGTTCTCCATGAAGGTGACTCCCTTCCCCTTGACGGTGTGGGCAATGATGGCGGTGGGGCGGGCGCGCCGCTTGCGGGCCTTTTCCAAGGTTTGCAGCAGCGCCGGGAAGTCGTGGCCGGGGGTTTCCAGGACCCTCCAGCCGAAGGCCCTCCACTTGGCGGCCAGTGGCTCCAGCTTCATAACCTCATCGGTGAAGCGGTCATTCTGGATGCGGTTCCGGTCCACTATTGCCACCAAGTTGGTGGCCCCGTGATGGGCTGCCGACATTGCGGCCTCCCATATCTCGCCCTCGTCGCACTCCCCGTCACCAAGAATAGCGTACACCATGTAGTCTTTTTGACTGAGGCGGGCGGCAAGGGCGCACCCCAGGGCGAAGGACAGCCCCATGCCCAGGGAGCCGGAGTTCATTTCCACGCCGGGTGTCATGGGATGGGCGTGGCCTTGGAGGCGGCTGTTCAACTTGCGGAAGGTCGACAACTCTTCCCTGGGAATGTACCCGGCCTTGGACAGCACGGCATACAGGCCGGGGGAGGCGTGGCCCTTGCTGAGAATAAGCCGGTCGCGCTCGGGCCAGCGGGGGTTTTCGGGGTCGTGGCGCATCACCCGGAAGTACAGGGATACAAGAATCTCCAGCTCAGACAGGGAGCCCCCAGGATGCCCGCTTCCCGCTTCGAATATGGTCTGTATGATGTCCCGGCGTATCTCCCGGGCCATGGATTCCAAGTCCTGCACGGTTAGTTCCGGAGCGCCCCGGTTCCCGGCCCCGGCGCGCCGGGAAGCTGCAACGGGAGTCCTGCTAGTCGTGGTCAATGTTCCACCTGTAACCCGCGAGTAATCAGTCGGCTGCCTTGGATATCGTGACTTTGGAGAGTGCTGCGAAGGGGAATATACTGGGTCTCATTCCAGCACCGGATTATATGCTTGACCTCTTGAAGGTGTCCAGACGGCCCATCGGATGCCGATGTTCGAGCCACTCCTAACCACATTCTGCGCCTTTCCAAGGACGCCCCACGCCGTTGGCCGCTTGATTGAATCAACGCGTCCAAGCGGCTGCCATTGGCAGGCTGCCGGGCAGTTCCTATAATCGCCGGACATGGGACGGGTAATCGACAGCCACTGCCACATATTTCCTGCCGACTTCCAGGGACGTCGGGGCGAACTGGCGGGCCGGGACGCCACTTTCGCCGAGCTCCTTTCCGGGGCCAACGCTCGAATGGCTACGGCGGAGTCCTTGGTTGAGGCTATGGACCGGGACGGCATCGACCGGGCGGTAGTAATGGGAATCGGGTGGAATGACTGCGCTTTGGCAAGGGAGTCCAACGACTACCTGATGGAAGCGGTATCCGCCCACCCGCAGAGGCTCATCGGGTTGTGCTCGGTGAATCCCCGCTGGGGAGAGGAAGCACTGGAGGAAGTGCGGAGGTGCAGCAGGGGAGGGCTCAGCGGAATTGGAGAGCTGCATTCCGACACCCAGGGATTCGACTTGGCGGACAGGGATATCGTGGCGCCCTTGATGGACTTGGCCGGGGAATTGTCATGGCCGGTGCTGGTGCACTGCTCGGAGCCGGTGGGACACCGGTATCCCGGCAAGGGACGGGCGACGCCGGACAAGGTCTACCGTTTCCTGGAGAATTTCCCCGGCAACCGGGTGATATGCGCTCACTGGGGAGGAGGGTTGCCTTTCTACTCGCTGATGCCGGAGGCGCCGGCAGTCTTGGCCAACGCTTGGTTCGATACGGCGGCGACGCCCTTTCTCTACCGTTCCGAAGTTTACAGTCTGGGGGCGGCATTGGCAGGGTCTGACAGGGTGCTTTTTGCCACTGATTTTCCCTTGGTGCAACCATCCAGGGCTCTGGCCCAAGTGACCGAAAGCTGCTTGGAGCCGGAAGACCGGGACGCCATTCTTGGCGGGAACGCCGCGAGGCTTTTTGGATTGTGACCGGAGGCGGGTTTCCTGCGGTCAGCGGCCCTTGAATCCCTCGAAAACTTATGGGGAGAGAGGCAGTTGGAGGAAGAGACGACTTTACCTGACTACTTGGCCCACGGGTTGGACATCGTCTTGGTGGGACTGAACCCATCAGAGTTCTCGGTCCGGCTGGGGCACTACTTCGCCAATCCCAGGAACCGGTTCTGGACGGCCTTCAACCGGTCCGGATTGGTGGAGCGTGAGTTGACGCCCGAACTCGATGCTTGTGTCTTGGAGTACGGAATCGGGTTTACGGACGTAGTGAAGCGGCCGACCCGGCAGGGCTCAGGGTTGAAGGCAGCAGATTTCCGGACTGGAGCGCCGGTACTGACGGAAAAGCTGTTGCGTTACCAGCCCCGGATAGTCTGTTTCCAAGGGTTGATGGGTTACGGGCGGTACCTGCTATACAACGATAGGCAAGACGGCGAAAGGCAACACGGCAAGTGGACCATGGAGAGACCTGAGCTGGGCCGGCAACCGGGACTTATTGGAGACTCGATTGTGTTTGTGACTCCCAATCCCAGCCCGGCCAACGCCCAGTTTTCCTTGGACGATTTGGTGTACTGGTTCCGGGAACTGAAGGCCCTGCGGGACGGTCTTTCACAGTGAGCAATGAGGCTGAACAGGTCCGTACTTTCTTGGCCGTGCTGGTTCCCCCTGACTTCCGGGAGGCACTGGCCCGATGCATCCGTGAGCTTTCCTCCCTGGCTCCGGAGGGGGTCCGGTGGGTTGACCCAACCGGCATTCACCTGACCCTCAGGTTCTTGGGCAACATTCCGGCGCATCGCGTGGAGGACGTCCTGGAGGCCCAGCGCGCTGCCGTTGAGGGCTTCCCGCCCTTCACATTGCAGTTGTCCGGGCTGGGCGCTTTCCCCAACCTGGGGCGTCCCCGGGTGGTTTGGGCCGGGGTGTCGGGGGATACCGAAGCCTTGGGACGGCTGCAGCGGTCGGTGGAGGGGCGACTTGAAACCGCCGGTTTTGCCCGGGATGACAGGCCCTTTGCGCCTCACCTGACTTTGGGCCGGGTGGGAGGCCGGGCTACCAGGAATCAAGTGGCCAGCATATCCGGCGCCATCTCCTCAATCTCCCTCGAAAGCCCCGGCTCCTGGTTGGTGGACGAATCCCACCTCATTAAAAGCACCTTGACCCCTCAGGGAGCCATTTACACTTCGCTGGGTTCTTCGAGTCTGCTTGCCGCCCGGTAACCCAACTCGGCCCGCCAATCCAAATACACGAATGCAATCTTCTTATGCTGAAATCAGGCCGCTCCCTCCTTTTGATTTTCAACTGACCGCTGCTTATCTCAACCACTTCCAGGGGCGGTCCTTGGGGGACCCCCTGCCCGGGGGCGTATTTCGGCGGTTGTTGGACTTAGACGGCAACCTGGCCTTGGCAACGGTTAGGGAGGAGGGCACAGTTGAAGCTCCCAAGCTGGCGGCGGAAATCCAGGGCGAGGGTTTGTCTGCTGGGCTGAGGGAAAGGGCGGTTGAGCAGGTGAAGCGGATGCTGGGGGCCGGCCAGGACCTGTCGCCCTTCTACCGGCTGGCCGAGAAAGACCCGGTTATGGCGGGACTGACTACTCGGTTCTACGGACTCCATTCCCCCCAGGCCGCCTCGGTGTTCGAGGCGTTGGCACTGGGAATAGTAGGCCAGCAAATAGCCACCAGCGTAGCAAGAAACATCCGGGCGCGGATCATCGAGGCCTACGGCCAGCGGGTGACGGTGGATGGAGAAGTGCACCTGGCCTTTCCGGAACCCGGCGTCTTGGCAGCGGCGGCGCTGGAGGACCTGCGGGAGTTGAAGCTAAGCTGGCGGAAGGCGGAATACATCAAAGGAATAGCCTCGGCCGCCCAATCCGGGGAGCTTGACCGGGAATGCCTGAACGCATTGGACGATGAGGAGGTGGTGGGCCGACTGGTACGGCTCAGGGGAGTGGGCCGCTGGACTGCCCAATGGCTGCTGGTCCGGGGCTTGGGACGCCCAAATGCCCTGCCCTTGGGAGACTTGGCCCTTCGACGGGTTGTCTCGCGCCTCTACTTCGGTGGCGCGCCGGTGGACGACGCCAAGGTAGAGGAGTTTTGCAGACCTTGGGCGCCGTGGCGGAGCTATGCCGTGCTTTATTGGTTCGCCGCCCTGAGAGCGGGCCTGGAGTGAAAAGGGATGGAGTGTGGCGGCCCCGGAGAGGAGCCAGAAGGAGGTACGGAAATCACCTGAACATGTTCATCAGCGCCCGGGGGTTCCGGGAGCGGGACAGCTGCTTCACCATCTTCTGGGTCTGGCTGAATTGTTTCAGCAGTTGGTTGATGTCTTGGGCGGTGGTGCCGCTTCCTTGGGCAATGCGCCGCCGCCGGCTTCCGTTGATAAGCTCGGGATGGTGCCTTTCCTGCGGGGTCATGGACCGGATGATGGCTTCCACCTTCTGAATCTGGCCGTCCTCCAGTTCCCCGGCAGGCATTCGGTTGGCCAGTTGGCCCATGCCCGGAATCATTTCAATAATCTGGGACAGGGAGCCCATCTTCTTGACACTCTGGATTTGGGTCAGGAAGTCCTCCAAGTCAAAGGTGGCTTGTCGAAACTTGCGCTCCAGTTCCTTGGCCTGGTTTTCGTCGACGGCCTCCTGGGCTTTTTCTATCAGGGTCATCATGTCGCCCATCGCCAGTATCCGCGACGCCATCCGGTCGGGATGGAACTGCTCCAGCGCGTCCGCCCGCTCTCCCACGCCGGCGAACTTGATGGGAACACCCGTGACCTTGGTCACCGACAGGGCGGCCCCGCCCCGGGCATCGCCGTCCAGCTTGCTCATGATCAGGCCGGTCAGGTTCACCCGCTCGTGGAACTCTTGGGCGGCGTTGACCGCGTCCTGGCCGGTCATGGCGTCCACCACCAGCAGTATCTCGTGGGGTGAAACGGCGCTCTTGACCGCTTGCAGTTCTTCCATCAGTTCGTCGTCGATGTGAAGGCGGCCGCCGGTGTCGATGATGCACCAGTTGACGCCAAGCTGCTGGGCGCGCTTTACTCCGGCATCCGCCACCCGGACCACAGTGGAGGAAGCCGGGTCTTCGGAATAGACGGGGATATCCAGTTGCTTTCCCAGGGTCTCCAGTTGCTGGATTGCCGCGGGCCGGCGCAGGTCGGCGGCCACCATCAGGGAGCGGTGGCCCTGTCGCCGCAGGTTGAGGGCCAGCTTGGCCGCGGTTGTGGTCTTTCCGGAACCCTGCAGCCCCACCAGCATGAGCGTGGTGGTGGCTTGGCTGGAGTGGCGCAGTGCGTGGTCGCCGCCGCTGAGCAGCGACGTGAGCTCTTCATGGACGATCTTGACCACTTGCTGGCCGGGGGTGAGGCTTTCCAGCACATCTTGCCCCAGGGCCCGTTCCTTCACCGAGGCCACGAAGTCCCGGGCCACCCGAAAGTTAACGTCGGCTTCCAGCAGGGAGCGGCGCACCTGCCCAAGGGCTTCGTCGATGTCCTTGTCGGTCAGTCTCCCCTTGGCGTTCAGCCTCTGGAAAACGCTGGTGAGCCTTTGGGTCAGGTTGTCAAACATTTAGGGTCCTTCCGAGGTGGATGGATGGCTATAGCCGGGACAACTGCCATTCTACTCGATTGAATTGACGCGGGCAGCGAACGCGGGCGCCGGGATCCAGTGTTTTGGGGCCGCCGCCCCGCCTTGCCGGCCATGATCCCGTAGCCGGGCTGCGATTTTCAGTCGACTCTGGTGGGAATTGTAGGCTGGCTGGTCTGAGAGGGTCAAGGCAGCCGGGCTGTGCTAGAATGGCCGCCTAATTACCCGCGCGAGTCACTGGGGAGGAATGGGTGCTGTGGCGGTTCCCCGGCGGATGAACCCGTTGTTCCGGTTCTTCTCCAAGTCCACTTTCCCCGGCTGCTTCTCTCTTTTCTTATGATTCCCCTGCGCTTGGAAGTGCGAAATTTCCTGTGCTACCGGGAAGAGGCCCCCGTGTTGGACTTCGCCGGTATCCATTTGGCCTGCTTGTGCGGCCCCAACGGCCACGGCAAGTCGGCGCTGCTGGACGCCATCACTTGGTGCCTGTGGGGCAAGGCCCGCGGTAAGTCCCAGGACGAGTTGGTGTCTTACGGCGCGGATAGCTGCCGGGTGCAGCTCGATTTCTCATCCCGCAACCAGGACTACCGGGTGATTCGCAGCCACTCGGTGGGCGGCGGCCGCCGGCGGCAGGGCGCCACCGACCTGCAGTTTCAGCTTGTCGCTTCCGGGGAACCCATTGCCGTCACCGGCAATTCCATCAGGGAGTCCCAAGCCAAGATAGAGCAGACCGTCGGGATGGACTATGACACGTTCATCAACTCGGCCTTTCTGCTACAGGGCCGGGCGGACGAATTCACCAACAAGCCGCCTGCCGAACGCAAGGCTGTCCTCGCCAAGATTCTCAGTTTGGAGACTTATGACGCTCTGCAGGACCGGGCCAAGACCCGTTTGAGCTGGGTGTCGGGAGAAGCGCTGCAACTGGAGGGCCGGTTGGCCGAAAAGCATCGCCAGGTCGATGCCATAGGAGACCCGGGCCCGGAACTGGAGGAGTTGGACCTGCACTTGTCCCAAGTCACGGCAGGTTTGGAGCGGGAGCGCGCCGAAGCGGACCGTCTCCGGCGCGAGGTTGTCCAACTGGAAACGAGGCGACGGCAACTGAGCGTCACCAAGTCCCAAATTGAGGGCTTGCGCCGGGACTTGGAAAGACTTTCCTTGGAGGAGGGCGCCTGCCAGGACCGGATTGAACGGCGCCAGGAAATAGTGGAACAGGCAGAACTCATACGGGAGGGTGGGGCAAAACTGGCGGATGCGCGGGCCCGGCTGGAACGCATGGAGCAGGCTTGGGCCGCCTACGATGCACTGAACCGGGAAAGAAATCTGGTGGGGTCGGAGATCCAGGATGCACGAATCCGTTTGGAGGTCCAACTTCAGGAACTGACGAAACGGGTGGAGGATGAGCTGCCCGCCATCACGCAAAGAGAGCCCGAACTGCTGACCAGGCTGGAGGACCTGGAGAAACGCCAAACAGACTTGGCCATCCGTCAGAAGTCGGCTGGCCAACGCAAAGAACAGGCCCAGGGTCTGGCCACCGAGTTGGGGCAGACAAAGAGCGCCTCCAGCCGGTATGAAGAAGAGGGGAAAGAGCTCGTATCCAAGCTGGCGCTCCTCAAGAATGGTGGGTCCGGGAGTGCGGTGTGCCCGCTTTGCCTCACCCCATTGGACCGGGACAGTTGCGGACGGCTGGCGCAGTCGTACCATGTACAGGTTGAGGAAAAGAGGGAGTTGTTCCGGCAAAACAGGCACCGGCTCAGCCAACTGGAGGTTGAACTGGAAACCCTGGAAAAGGAAGTGTCGGCTCAAGACAAGGAACTGGCAGCCGAACAGCGCCGCCTAGACGCGGCCCGCCAGGAAACGGAAAGGCTGGTGCAGGAGTCTCGCCAAGCCCTAAACGAGTTGGAAAAATCCAAGGCCGCCCTGCAGTCCCTCAGCAGATTGCTGGAGGATGGAGATTTCGCCCAAGAACAACGCCGGAAGCTAGCATCGCTGGAGCTTGAAATCCGGTCACTGGACTTCGATGAGGAGGTCCGCCATGAGCTTTACCGCCAGACCAGGGAACTGCAACCCTTCGAGGAACAGTCCAGGCAGTTGGAACAGGCCTTGCAGTCGTTGCCGGAGGAGCGGGAATCGCTGTCCCGCATCCGGCAATCTTCCGAGGAACGCCAGGAGGAACTGAAGAAACTTGTGCTGTTTCACTCTTCGGAGGAGGAGGCCCTGGCCGAGTTGCCCCTGCTGGAAGCGAAGCTGGAAGAAGCAGACCGGGCGGCCTCGGACTTGGAAACCCGGCGGGAAGATGCCTTGGCGCGAAGGGGGTACTTGGCCGGGCAGTTGGAACGGCGGCAGCAGTTGGTGGGAGACATAAAGCTGGATTCCGTCCGGCGGGTTGAGCTGGAGGAGGAACAAGGCGTGTGCCAGGAATTGGTCAACGCCTTTGGCCGGCGGGGTGTCCAGGCCATGCTCATCGAGACGGTGGTGCCCCAGTTGGAAGAGGAGACCAATTTGCTGCTGGGCCGCATGACCGACAACCGCATGCACATCAACCTGGAGACCCAGAGAGAGCGCCGCTCGGGACGGGGCGAGCCCATAGAGACTTTGGAGATCAAGGTCAACGACGAACTCGGTCCCCGCAGCTACGAGTTGTTCAGCGGCGGAGAGGCTTTCAGGGTCAACTTGGCGCTGCGAATCGCTCTTTCCAAGGTGCTGGCCCAGAGGGTGGGCGCCCCATTGCCCACATTGTTCATTGACGAGGGCTTTGGCACCCAGGACGCTGCAGGAAGGGAGCGTATACTGGACGTGATAGGGGCCATCCAGGGCGACTTCGAAAAGATAATCGTGATTACGCACTTGGAGGACATCAAGGAGGCGTTTCCGGTGCGCATCGAGGTCCAGAAGGGATTGGACGGCTCCACCTTCTGGCTCAATTAGCGGGCCGGGCTTTGGTTTAGGGGAGGCAATTGTGACAAGCCGGCGTCGCCTGCCGCCAACTCAGGTAGTGGACCGTTCGCGTGGCCGACGGGTGAGTTTGTGACAGGTTACGGTTTTGAGCACCTGAATGTGCGGAAGGCCGGTCCCGGGGACTTGGAGGCCATTGTGGAATTCAACGCCGCAATGGCGTTGGAAACCGAAGGCAGGAGCTTGGAACGCGATATTCTCAGGGAGGGAGTCCTGAACGTCCTCACCGATGATTCGCGAGGGTTCTACTTGATCGCCGATTCGGCGAGCCAGGCCGCTGGCCAGTTGATGGTTACCACGGAATGGAGCGATTGGCGCAATGCTTGGTTCTGGTGGATACAGAGCGTGTTCGTTCACAAGGACTTCCGCCGCCGGGGAGTTTACCGCGCTTTGGACCAGCGGGTGAGGGAGTTGGCACGGGAAAAGGGAGACGTTTGTGGAATCCGGCTCTACGTGGACCGGGACAACGTGGGTGCACAGCAGGTCTACGAGAGGCTGGGCATGGAACGCGCCCGCTATTATCTTATGGAACAGGAATTCGACCACTAGCAACGAGCCACCAGTAACGGACCACTAGCAACAGACCAGGGGAGGGTTTCTATGCTTCCGGAAAATATCAGGGCCTTCACCTCTGAGAACCACCAAGGCGTTCTTACCTGCTTCAGGCGCAACGGCGCGGCCCAAGTCAGCATCGTAACCTGTGGCGCCTACCAGGACGGAGTGGCCTTTACCACCACGGAAGACCGAGCCAAGCTGCACAACCTCCGCCGGGACCCCCGGTGCTCCCTGTTGGTCTCCCACAGGGACTGGCGGCCTTTTGTGGTGCTGGAAGGTTCGGCCCGCATCCTGTCGCCCGGCAGCACCGATGCTGAAGAACTGCGTCAGGCGCTGCGGGGCGTCTACCGGGCCGCATCAGGTGAGGACCATCCCAACTGGGAAGAGTACGACAGGGCAATGGTACAGGACCGCCGTTCGGCGATTATCGTGGTGCCCGACCACATTTACGGCACCGCTGGGTGACTACTGCTGGCATTCGGGGCAGTAGTAGGTTGAGCGGCCCCGAACCTGGGTAAGGGCAAAGGGGCTGTTGCAGGTTGGGCAGGGCGCGCTCACGGTCCTGGGGTGGGTCCACGCAGTCAGGGGTTCCGGGAACTCGGGCCACAGCGCATCCCTGGCCCGGTCGTAAACAGCGCAGCCCGCAGTCAGGGCCTCTACAATTCCCAGCCGCAACCGGGCAACCCCTTCAGCTTCCAGCCCCGATGCCTCCTTTTCGGGGTGGATGCCCGCAAGAAACAGGGACTCGTCGGCGTAGATGTTCCCCAGACCGGCGGCCACGGACTGTTCCAGGAGCAGCGCCTTGACCGGCGCTCTCCTGTTGGCCAGCGAGTCCGCCAGCGTCTCGGTGGTGAATTCGTCCCCAAGGGGTTCGGGACTCAACTTGGGGAGGGCGGAAGCCGGGTCGTTGACCAGCCACATCTTGCCGAACTTGCGCCCGTCTTCGAAGCGCAACTCCCGGCCGTCGTTCAAGGGAAAGACGTGGCGCGTCATGGGCCGGGGTCCTTTGTCTGCCGGGTCCAGCCATAGCCAACCGGTCATTCCCAGATGGACTATGAGGCTGGCACTGGGTGTACCCGACAGGGGGAAGATCAGGTATTTTGCCCGGCGCCGTACGTCCTGGATTTCCCGCCCTTCGATCCCGGTTGCGAATTCTGCCGGGGAAGGGGACTTGACCGTGTTTTCCCAGCCAACTTTAGAGTTGGTGATGGTGCGGCCAGGCAACTCCGCCCGCAACAGGCTGCGCCGGACGCACTCTACCTCGGGATATTCGGGCAATCAGGACCGGAGCACGGCCAAGGTGATTTCCTGGCCGTCGATCTTGCCGGACTCAGCCTTGGCTTCATCGGGAGGCACAGCGTCCAGAAGACCGTCGCTTAGAGTCTCATCCTTGATGTAGCTGGAGAAGGCCCCGGTCATCACCATGGCAAGGCTCTCAGGAGCTTGGTAGTAGGTGAGGATCCGGTCGGTGATATCGAAGTCAGCGGAGCGGCGCAGGTTCTGGATGCGGTGCACCAGTTCCCGGGCCAAACCCTCTTCGGCCAGTTCCGGCGTCAACTCAGCGTTTACCGCCACTGCGTAGCCCGCCTCCAGGGAGACCCAGTGCCGGTCCACGGAGACGGTGGCTTCACTCTGGCCGGCGGCGGCTTCAAGTGCTCCGGCGTAGAGCGGCGAATCCTCTTCCAGGAGATGAATTTCCTTGATATTGAGCTCTTCCAATACTTGGTCTTGGACCAGTGCCACGTATCCCTTTTCGGCGGTTGAACGCACCCTTACCGAAACGCTGGCCAGGGGCTGCCGCACCCGCAGGCCCGCCTTGGACCGGGCGTTCCGCCCCATGCTGGCCACCCTCGTCCCCAGCCTGGTAGCCTCCATCAGGTCGTGGTCAACCAAGGACGGGTCGGCCTTGGGAAACTCGGCCAAGTGGACGCTGTCTGGGGCTTTGGGATCCACGGACTTTACCAGCCCTTGATAAAGCTCTTCCGCAACAAAGGGGGCCAGGGGCGCCATAAGCCTGGCTACCGTCTGCAAGCAGGCATAGAGGCTGAGGTAGGCTGACAGCTTGTCGGCGTCGTTGTCGCTCTTCCAGAATCGACGGCGGCTGCGCCGTACGTACCAGTTAGACAACCGGTCAATGAACTCCTGGATCCGGCGCCCGGCGTTGGTCGGGTCGTAGGAGGCCAGGCAGCCGTCCACCTGTTCCACCAGGGCGTTGAGCTCCGACAGTATCCAGCGGTCAAGCTCGTTTTCCGGCTTCCAGTTCTCCGGCTTCTGATCTGGGTGGAACTGGTCAATCGAAGCGTAGTTGGTGAAGAAGGAGTAGACGTTCCACAGGGTCAGCATCACCCGCCGCAAGGTCTCGTTCACCAGCCGGGACGAGAAGCGGCGGGCCTCGCCTGGGTGGGAAGCGGTGAACAGATACCAGCGGAGGGCGTCGGCCCCGTGCTCGTCCAGAATTGACAGCGGCTCGACGACGTTGCCGACCCGCTTGCTCATCTTCTGGCCCTTTTCGTCCAGGATGAGCCCCAAGCAGATGACGTTGCGATAGGAGGGCTCTCCCTCCATCAAGGTGGAAAGGGCGTGGAGGCTGTAGAACCAGCCCCTGGTCTGGTCCACAGCCTCGCAGATGTAATCGGCAGGGAATTTTCGGTCTTTCCTGAGATCCTCCACGTCCTTCTGGCTGAGGGCGTGCCACTGGGCGAAGGGCATGGCCCCGGAGTCAAACCAAGCGTCCATGACCTCGGGAATTCGGGTCATCCGCCCACCGCACCCACCGACGGGGCAGGCCAAGGCGATTTCGTCCACGTAGGGCCGGTGCAGGTCCAGGCCGTCCACCCGTTCCCGGTGTTCCGGCACCACCAATTCCTTCAACTGGGCCACGCTGCCAACGCACAGGCTATGGTTGCACTTGGAGCATTGCCAGATGGGAATGGGTGTGCCCCAGTAGCGTTCCCTGGATATGGCCCAGTCAATATTGTTCCGCAGCCATTCTCCAAACCGGCCTTCCTTGATGTAGTCCGGGTACCAGTTGATGGCGGAATTGCCCTCCACCATCCGATCCTTGAGCCGCGACGTGCGAATGTACCAGGAACTCTTGGCGTAGTAGAGCAAAGGTGTCTCACAACGCCAGCAGAAGGGGTAGGTGTGCCTGTAGATTTCCCTGTGGTGCAACAGTCCCCGCTGGTGCAGGTCGGCCATTATCTCTTCGTCGGCCTCTTTGACGAACGTGCCGGCAAAGGGGTAGTTGCCCGTTACGTTGCCCAGCAGGTCCACCGGCTGGATGAATGCCAACTCCTTTTCCCGGCCCAAGGACAGGTCCTCGTCGCCAAAGGCGGGAGCGATGTGCACTATGCCGGTGCCGTCCTCCATGGACACGAAATCGGCGGCGACCACCTTTGGAGCAAAGGACGCATCGGCGAAGGGCGGTTGAAGCTCGGCTGCTCCGGCGGGGTCCTTCCGGCGGAACTGCCTTATTTCCACCCCGTATTCCGAGGGCTGGTAGAGCGGGACGTAAGGGGTTCCCACCAAGTTGACTCCCCGGAAGGACTCCACCAGCGTGTAGTCTTCCCGCATGTTGGCTTCCAGCAGTGCGGAGGCCAACACCAAGCGCTGCTTTGCACCACCTTCAGGTTGGTATTCCACAAGGGAATAGTCCGAGTCCGCGTCCACTGCCAAGGCCGTGTTTCCCGGCAGGGTCCAGGGCGTAGTGGTCCAAGCCAGCAAGAAAGTGGGAACGTCAGAGCCCAATAGCCTGCCGGATACTGCGCCTTCCCCTGGTATTCCCGAGGCGTCCACCCGGAATTTGACGAACACCGAAGGGTCGGGGGTGTCTTCCTGGTAACCTAAGGCAACCTCGTGGGAGCTGAGGCTGGTGACGCACCTGGGACAATGGGGCGTGCCCCGCAGGTCCTGGTAGAGCAGGTCTTTATCCCACAACTCCTTCAGAATCCACCAGCCGGTTTCGATGAAGTCGTTCTCCAGGGTTACGTAGGGGTTCGCCATGTCGACCCAGTATCCGATGCGGTCGGTCATGACCTCCCAGTCTTTGACATAACGAAAAACGCTGTCCCGGCACTGGCGGTTGAACTTCTCTATTCCGTACTCTTCAATCTCCCGCTTCGTGTTGAGGCCAAGTTCCTTTTCTATCTCCAGTTCCACCGGCAGGCCGTGGGTGTCCCAGCCGCCTTTCCTCAGGCACCGGTAGCCCTTCATGGTGTGGTAGCGGCAAATTACGTCCTTGAACACCCGGGCCAGAACGTGGTGTATTCCGGGGCTGCCGTTGGCAGTTGGCGGCCCCTCGTAAAGCATGAAGAGGGGAGCATCTTCCCGCTCGGACTCAGTCCTGCGGAAGATGTCCTTTTTCTTCCAATTTTGCAATACTCTTGCGTCCAACTCCGGAAAGCTGACGCGGCTGGAAACGGGAGTAAACATCTGATTCAACTACTCGAAGATTTCTTTTACAGGCAGTACAAAACCCGGCAGGACTTCTCCCCCGGCTAGGCTGTCATCATCATAGAGGGTTACGACAGGGCCGCTGGCCCTGTGGACTTCTACGGTTCGGGCGTCTGGGTTCACTACCCAGGCTAACGTCACCCCAAAGCTGAGCCACATTATCGCTTTGTCGTTAACCGCTTGAATGGTGTCGCTCGGCGAAACAATCTCCACAACCAAGTCTGGGGGAACTTCAGCATAACCGCGAACCCTAGCATCCAGAGGCAATCGCTCTGCGGATATGAAAGCGACGTCGGGTTCCCGAACTGTGTCAGGGAAGCGTTGCAGTCTTATCCCGGCGTCGGAGGCCACCAAGGTTCCTAACCGACCGGGCTTAATGAATCCCCCAATTGCAATGACCAGATTAGCCGCTATCTTGCCATGTTCTATTCCTGCAGCCACAGTCTCACATAGCACCCCGCGGATAAGCTCGCCTCTAACGCCTTTACTGTACAAGCGGAGCAGATCGTCGGCAGTCAAGAGTTTTGGTTTCTTAGTCGTAGCCATAGAGCCGCGCCAGTCTGATTCTGATTGGGGAATATTATAACCGCAGGATGACCAGCATATCCTCGGGTAGATTGCTGTCAGGCTTCCCAGTGTTGCCAGAAATGGCTGAGGGGGCCGTGGCCTTGGCCTATGGGAAAGGAGTGGCGGATGGCTTCCGTAACGTAGGCCTTGGCAGCGGCTACAGCCCCTGGGCCGTCAAGGCCCTTGGCCAGTCCGGCGGCTATTGCTGAGGCGAAAGTGCAGCCCGTCCCGTGGGTGTTGACCGTATCGATTCTGGGGGAAGTGAATTCCCGGAATTCTGCTCCGTTGTAGTAGAGGTCCATAGCCGGTCCGGCCAAGTGGCCGCCCTTTACTACTACGGACTTGGCGCCCATTTCGAGGAGCAGTTCGGCGGCCCGGCGCATTTCTTCGTCCGTCTGGATGCTCAGGCCGGTCAGGGCTTCGGCTTCCGGGATGTTAGGAGTGACTACCGCGGCGAGGGGGATTAGCCGCTCTTTCAGGGTGGTCACTGCTTCCTGTTGTAAAAGGGAATCTCCGCTCTTGGCCACCATTACCGGGTCTACCACGAGGTTCCGAACTCCCGGGCTTCCGGCATGGCGCTGCAGAGACCCGGCTACGCATTCTATGATGGCGCTGCTGGAAAGCATTCCGGTCTTGACGGCGTCCGCTCCGATGTCGGTGATGACCGCGTCAATCTGGGCGGAGATGACCCCGGTGGGTATTTCGTGAACTGCGGTGACGCCCACCGTATTCTGGGCAGTTACCGCCGTGAGGGCCGAAGCACCGAAAACCCCCAAGGCTGAGAAAGTCTTCAGGTCGGCTTGGATTCCCGCTCCGCCGCCCGAGTCCGACCCAGCAATGGTTAATGCCTTGGGACGGGCTTCATTGGCGGTGGGCCGTTGCTGAACGAGGGAGCCGGTCACGAGACGCCGGGCCTAAGCTGCACCGATTCCGGCAGGTCTATCAGGTCCTCCCCGCCCGGCGGGCTAAGCGAACCCATGGCGAGGCCCGGCAATGTCTCGATATGCATTCCAGTCCTGACACCCACCTCAAGGGAAAGCCGGGCCACCGCTTCGTTGTCGTCAGCTTGAATCATCATCAGGAAGTCGTAGTGACCAAGCACCGCATACCGCCCCAGGATTTCGGCACCGGGTACGTTAACGTTTCCTGTGGCTTCCACGATGAGGTTGGGGTTGTTGTGGACCATCCTCTGTCCTTCGGTGGTCAGGGTGCCGAGTAGAAAATACAACGACATAAACCGTCCCCAGCAGGCAGGATCAAGTTGATTCTCCAAGCCAGTATAACACTGGGGAACGCGTCCGCAGGGTCTCAACCCTCACGTGACCGCCACCGTTCGCGAGGGTCACTCCCGAAGGGAGCCCATCAAAGGCTGAAGGTGCCGGCCATGGAGACTCCCAGCAGGACACCCTGTGGGTGGCATCCTGGTTTTTCCAGCCTTCCCACCGCCCTGCCGCCGTTTACTCGTTTCTTGACAATGCCGAAGGGCGGGCCATAAAATTCGGCCATCTTGCACCCCATACCAAGCCTCGGCCTAGCTGCAAAGCCGGGCGTCACCATCTGAAATGTTGGGCCTTGGTCCAACGCCACCCCTGTATTCACTGGAAGAGAGTCTCCAGGCAAAAGAAGGAGGAGCGATGTACAGATGGCCCACGGTTAACTACAAGGAAGAGGGCATGCGGGAAGGCATGCAGATTGAAGATGCCCATATCTCCATCGATGACAAGATCGAACTGCTGGATGCCCTGTCCGAGACTGGTTTGAAGGAAATCGTGGTTGGCTCCTTCGTCAGTCCCAAGTGGACTCCTCAAATGGAGCGCATCGACGAAATCGTTACACGTTTCAATCCCAACCCCGACGTTAAGTACACCGCCCTTGCCCTAAACTCCAGGGGAGTGGAGCGGGCCCGGGCCTATTCTCCACCCTTGAGCATCGAGAGGGACCGGGTCCCCCGCTTGAGTTGCCACTTGTGCGACGTTTTCACCCGCCGCAACACCAACCGGACCCAGATGCAGGAAATGGAGCGCTGGCCCGCCATCATCGCCCAGGCGCAGGAAATGGGGATCACCGAGGCCGGCATTGGCTGCAATGCCTCCTGGGGTTCCAACTTCCTCGGCGAGTTCGAGGTGGACACCCTGATGACCCTTCTCGAATACCAGCACGGTTTGTGGGAGGAGGCCGGCATCGGCGTGC
>DAOULB010000014.1:0-94883 GCA_034420695.1 Dehalococcoidia bacterium | reverse complement strand
CCGCAGGTTGCGCATCCGCTATGAGCGCCGAGCCGACCTGCATGAAGCTTTCCTATCCCTCGGCTGTTCCCTTATCTGCCTAAAAAAGCTGAATTCATTCTGTTAGAGGTTCTAAGTGTGCAAGTGACTCCTGAAGCTATAGGTATTGGGGTTCATGGGATGATTCAATCGGTACTAGCAGTTACTGATCTCATACAAAAGCGCCGGCCTGCGTCGGTAGTGAGATTTGACGACGAGGTTGAGTCCCTGATCATCCATAAGGGAATCCGATACGATGTCAACTTTTCTGTCAGGGGCGTGAAAGAGAGTCACACGATTAAATTTCACGTTAATTCGAACAAGAACCTCCTCATTCAGCCGGTTTCCGCAGCGCGAGAGGCCCCTGCTCGCAGTTGGGCGGAGCGGTTGGCATATCGCTTCAACGACATACTTGCTCGAAATTCAGACTGGAGGCCAATAGTAGTCCTAGATGACCGCAGGACGCGGTCGGAGGCATGGAGCGACCATTCGCTGACTCCGATCAAAGAATATGCCGTAATGTGGTCAGAAAGAAGCGAACTGGAGTCTCGTCTGGAGAGTACAGATTCGATTACCCTCTAACCGGCCCTCCTGGACAATTCCTTGAGCCTAGTCAATCTAAGCAGAATCAAGTCGCTCTCAAGTTGGGCCTGCCCCCTACTCCTCGGGGTGGGTGGTGATGAAGCGGGCGGCGCGGGCCGGGTCTACGTGGGGGGCTCTAACTTCTACACCGGACATTTCTTCTTGGAGGAGGAAGGTTACGCTGGCGTCACGGTCGCCCCAGCCCCGGTTCATACCCTCGATGGCAATCTGCTCCGCCAGGTTGGCCACGGGCATGGGCACGTCGAACTCCCGGCCCAAGTCGGTGGCCAGGCCCACGTCCTTGCGGGCCAGGGACAGGGCGAAGCTGGGCGGGTCGAACTCTCCCCGGAACAGGGTGCGGGCCACACCTTCGTGGAGCAGGTTCATCCGGCCCAGGGAGCCGCGGCGGACGCATTCCCACAGGGCCTCGGCGTCGACACCGGCCTTGACTCCCAAGGTCAGGCCCTCGGCGATGGCTTGGCGCACTCCGTGGCCGATCATGTTGTGCACCAGCTTGCAGACGCTGCCGGCCCCGATAGCGCCAGCGTAGAACACCTTGTCGCCGAAGGCGTCGAGCAACGGCTTGACCCGCTCGTAGATTTCCTGCTCGCCGCCGACCATCACCGCCAGGTTCCGGCTGGCGGCACCGCTCTTGCCGCCGCTGACCGGGGCGTCCAGCACGTGGCAGCCCTTCTCCCGGAACTTGGGTTCTATCTCCCGGATGAGGGTGGGACGACTGGTGGACAGTTCGATGAAGATGCCGCCGGGCTTCATGCCCTCCAGCACACCCCCGATCCCGGTGGATACCTGCTCCACCTCTTTAGGGCCGGGCAGCGAGGTCAGGGTCACATCGCAGCGGCTGGCGACGTCGGCGGGGGAACTGCCCAAGCGGGCGCCGGCCTCCAGGAAGGGCTTGGTGGCTTCTTCCCGGAGGTCGTACACCACCATGGGGTATCCGGTTTTCTGGATGTTGCCTGCCATTCCTCCGCCCATGTTGCCCAGTCCGATGAATCCTACGGTCTCCATAACGTCTCCTCTTCGTTGCTGCGGTCCTTTGCCCCGGTCCCGCCGGGCTGTTCCGGCTGTGCGGCGACCGTGGCCTGTAACGCCATTCTCTCCGGCCGGATTGTAAGCCTTTGATGGCCGTAACTCCATCCAATGCCGGGAACCTTCAGCCGGCCATCGACCCAAGTTAGCCTTGAGAGTTCCTTGCCTTTCTGGAAGGGGCAATGCACCCTCGGAATGACACATGCTCCTTGCGGGCTGGCCTGGGACATCTCTACCGTGAGAGATGGGCAAGCCAGCCGCCTCACCCACGATGGGTCTGGGCTCACTGCCAGACGAGCAGGGTGAGGAAAATGGGTGGAAATGGCGGAAAATGGAGGGGAAAACAAAGGGAATTACATAGTTAACTTCGCAGCCTGATTGACCTCGGCCCCGCTGGACTGTATTCTACCCCCGCCAGAGTCTCCATCGTAGTACCCCTTGTCTATGTGCCACACACAGGATGGGCATCATGCCCCCTTGCTTGGCGCATAGCGGAGATGGCGACTCTGGCAGGTAGCCTATCCAGCCGCAAGGGGGTTCCTTTTGGAGAACAACAAGGTCACCATCACCGACATCGACATTCCCTTTCTACGTCTCATAGCCATCCTGTTCCGCTGGCTTGCCGCCTTAGTTATCGTCGGCACCGTAGTCACCCTCCCGGTTCTGTTCATCTGGGCCCTCATCCTGGTTGCCATCTTCCGCGCGATGTTCGGCTAGGGGGCAACCATGAAATATCTGTTTGCCGGCTTGCTGATGGCAACCCTGTTGACCGCCTGTGGGCCGAAGGCCGGGGAAATCTCCGGCGCAAACAAGGCAGAACTCAAGACGGCTTGCCGGGTTCTCCAGAATGCCAGCTGGGACTATTGGCAGATTGACGTTTTTCGGGTCGGTGGCCGTACAATGGAAGTAGCCGCCGACATTCACGCCATGCACCCAGGCCCCACCAAGACCAAGAAATACTGCGAGAAAACGATGCAGGATTAACCTTGGCATTGGACGGTGTGCTATACTTTGCCCAGAGCGTCAACCCCAAGGAGCAGCGAACATGACCACGGCAAGGGAAGATACCGAGGCTCTGGACAGCAAAATCGACACTGCCGTTGATGCACTTACCACGGAGATGGACCGGCAATTCAAGGAAGTCCATCAAAAGATGGACAAACGGTTCGACGCCGTGGACAAGAGGCTCGATGGGATGGACAACAAGCTAGAGGGTATAGGAGCAATGCTTGCTGCCATGAAACAACGAATGGATGAAGCATGGGGGAGCAAGTCATGAACAAAGAGCCAAGCGTCCGTTTCGACCAGAAGGCGATGGATAAGGTCACCGATAAGGTGCTGGCCTACAAGCCCAAGAAACAGAAACGGGAGCCCAAAGGCTCCCATGTCAACAAGGACAAGGCCCCGGCTACATGACCGGGGCCTTTCTCTATTCAGCGATAAGCTCTTTGTAGGTGAGTCGCTTACCGATGGCGCCATCTATCAAGCTGTCCAGCCTGTCTAGGGTGTGCCGCTTGACGCTCCCCTCGTTCAACCGGAAGGTGAACTCGTTGATGTACCGGGCAGTGTGCTTGAGGCTCCAATGGTGGTACACGCCGTTGTAACCCCGCTTGAGCACTGCCCACACGCTCTCTATCCCGTTGGTGTGAGCCATGCCGTTGACGAACTCTCTAACGCCGTGCTTGACCGCTTCGTGCTGATACCGCTCCCCGAGGTTCCGATAGCTGGCGTGTTCGTCGGTGTAGATGGTGGACCCGGCCTCCACGTTGTCGAACACCTGCCGCTCCATCGTCTTGGTGGTGGTGTCGGGTAGCGTCATGGCTTTGAGGGTTCCGCCGCGCTGCTTCATGCCCATGACGGGTTGCTTGCCGGCAGGGCCGCGGCCAGCCCGGCGCTTCTTGGAATCGTGCTTATTGGCTTCCTTGCCGCCGAGGTAGGTCTCGTCGATCTCAACGATGCCGTCGATCTTGTCGGCCTCGATGGCGCAGGCTTCCCGGAGCCGGTGGAGCATGAACCAGGTGGCTTTCTGAGTGATGCCCAACTCCTTGGACAGTTGGAGGCTGGAAATGCCCTTCCTGGCCGTCTCCAGCAGGTACATCCCATAGAGCCACTTGTCCAAGGGGATGTGCGACCGCTCGAAGATGGTGCCTGTCCTAACGGTGAACTTCTTGCGGCAGTCCTTGCACTGGTGGTACTGGGATTCCTTCATCCGGCTGGTGCGTTGGCTGTCGCACAGGGGACAGACAACCCCGGAGGCCCATCGGCGGGATTCAAGGTAGTCGATGGCGGCTTGCTCATTGGGGTACCGCTTGAAGAACTGGAAGGTGCTAATCGTGATTCCGTCGTTGTGGGCCATCTGGATTGCTCTCCGTTTCTGAGTGCAATCCAAGTCTATCACCTTCGGTTTGCGAAGTCAAGTATATAATTCCCAAAACAAAAGTCTTCGGTGGCCTGTGGCCGTTGGTTCCATCTCACCCGTCCGGCGATGGGGCGCCTGTGCTACACTTCCTTGGACAGGAGAGGTGTTTCCAATGGGAGTGTTCAACAGCCCAATGCGGGTCGCCAGCCTGGATGGGCAACAGACCCGGGAAGTTGAGGCAGTGGTGAACACCGGTGTTACCTACACGATGCTGCCTGCCGGGTTGCTCCGGGAGATGGGGATTGCTCCATCCAGAAAGGCAGCCTTTGAGTGCGCCGATGGGCGGCGTGGTGAAATGGACGTGGGCGAAGTGCAGGTCACTATCAACGACTCGACTGCCATAACCCCGGTTGCCTTCGGTGAAGATGGCGCCGAACCCCTTATAGGCGCAGTGACCTTGGAGATACTCCTCCTTGCAGTGGACCCCGTTGGGGCTAGGTTGGTTCCGACCCTCGCTATTCGTTAAGGGATTATAATTTCTATGCACTCAGCGCTATTGCTTATCAATCTTCCGGCATGAAGGTTTCTAAGCAGATTGCGAGTTCCTCCACGATGGAGACCTCCAGGCCTAAACCGGGTTCAGCCGCCCGCTGGGCCGGGGCGTTCCTGCTGCTGACCGGGGTGGCAACCGCAGTTTCCGTGATGGCAAGGGTGTCCGCGGGGGGGGCCGACCAACCCACATTGGCCGAATCCTTGGCGGCAATATCACAAAGCCAGGCTGCCTATGGCCTGAGCGGAGGGGCAAGGCTTGTCTCCGGAATCGCCTTGGCGGTTGCCGGGTTGTTCCTGTACAGGTTATTGTCCGGTGGGACCAGCCCGAGTCTCCGGGCCGTTGCGGTATTGCTGGTCTTGTCGGGAGTCGTGACCGCCGCGTCGGGTGTTGCTTCCCTGGCCTTGGCCCAAGCGGCCTCCGGGGCCAGCGAACCCATAAGTGACGGAATACGGGTACTGGACGAGTTCCGCTGGATTGCCGGCAAGCTCGGCTTCACCTTGGCGGGGCTGGGGCTGCTGGCGTCGGCGTGGCCGCAATTGGGCCGAGGAGGACCGGGACGCGTCCTTTCCATTGTTTCGGCGGTCATCGGCGCGGCGATGCTGTTCATCTGGGTGGACGCCGCAACAGTGATGCATCGAATTTCGGGAACGGCTTTCCTGGTGTGGGCGCTGGCGGCCGGGGGCATGTTGCTTATTGGACGCTGGGGCGTCATTCCACGCCCGGAGAGGTGAGCATGGGCAGGTTGGACGGACAGGTTGCAATCGTCACCGGCGGCGCCCAAGGCATTGGCGGGAGTACGGCCAGGCGTCTTGCCGAGGAAGGGGCCAGGGTCCTGATTGCGGACATCGACGCCGCCGCTTCCCAGGCAAACTTGGACACCATTCGCAGCGCCGGCGGGACGGCCGAGAGCTTGGTTGCCGATTCGGGAAAGCACGAGGACATCCGGGCCATGGTCGACCGGGCCGTGGAACTGTGGGGCCGGCTGGACATACTGGTCAACAACGCCTACAGCCCGGTCCACGGCAGCGGCGAAGGCGGGGCCTTGGAGGTCAGCGAAGAGGCGTGGGACGCCGGGATGGGAATACTGGTCAAGTCCATTTTCCTGGGCGCCAAGTACGCCGTGCCGGAAATGCAGAAGCAGGGAGCCGGCAGCATCGTAAACATGGCTTCGGTGCAGGGGCTGCTGGTGGCCCCGGGAAAGCTCATCTACCAAGCGGGCAAGTCGGCGGTCCTCGGAGTCACGCGGCAGATGGCCACAGACTTCGGGCCCATGGGCATCCGGGTCAACGCCATCTGCCCCGGCCACATAGTCACCGAGCGCATCCGGGCGGCCTGGGACGAGAATCCCTCGGGGGAGCGGTTCTTCGAGGACCAGTACCCGCTGCGAAAGGTGGGACGCCCGGTGGACGTCGCTAATTCCGTGGTGTTCCTGTGTTCCGACGAGGCATCCTTCATCACCGGCCATTCTCTGGTAGTGGACGGCGGCCTGACGGTGCAACTCCAAGAGGACTTCGGCGTCCGCCAGGCCCACTACATCCGCGACCACCCAGACACCCGCCTGCCTTTCTAGAGGCTGATGACAGCCGCACCGGTTGGGAAATCAGGGCAGCGGCGCCAAGGGTGTGGCGGATTGAAGCCTAGGGCCTGGCCATCAACGGGAAGGGCCCAGGACTTGGCGGCGATGTACTCACCGAATAGTATTGCCCCGACCGCGCCTGTGAGGGCCTTCCACAGGTCCAAGTCCGACCGCCAGCCGTCAGTATGAGCGCTGCTTCCAACAATGAACCCCGGACCACCCTTGGAGAACTGCCCGCCGGACAGCGCCGGGTCATCCGGGCATGGTGCGCGTACGATTGGGCCAACTCCGCCTTCGCCACCAGCGGCGTGGCCGCCATTTTTCCGGTGTATTTCGTTTTCTTGTTCAAGGAGGCGCTGGGAGAAAGCACTACTTTTTGGGGCATCACGTTCACCGGAAGCTCGGTGTGGAGCTTGGCTATAGCCGTCTCTACCGCCACGGTGGCGCTGTCGAGCCCGGTGTTGGGGGTTATCTCCGACCATGTCCCGATAAAGAAGGCGTTGCTTTGGATATACACCAGCACCGGCGCGCTGTTCACAGTGTTGACCTTCTTCTCGGCCTACACCGGACAACCTTGGGCTTGGCTCATTGGGATGTTTGCTTTGGCGAACGTGGGCTTTGCAGGAAGCTTGGTGTTCTACAACGCTTTCCTGCCTCATATTGGGCCAAGACACCTGTCGGACCAAATCAGCAGCAGAGGGTTCGCGTTCGGCTACGCCGGTGGCGGCCTGTTGCTGCTGGCCCACTTGGCCTTGATTCTGTCCACGCAGGACACGGGGTATGCCGACGTGGCGACCAGGGCAGCGATGGCGTCGGTGGGCGTATGGTGGTTCGGGTGGGCAGTCTGGACGCTGCGGGTGCTCCCGGAGCCGCCAATTCTACAGCCCCTTGGCGGACTGACTGCGTCGTCGGCCCTTCTGACGGGGTTCAAGGAGTTGGGCCGGACGTTCAGGGAAATCAGACGGTTCAAAGTCGTTCTGCTTTACCTGGCAGCATACCTGCTGTTCAACGACGGCATTCAAACGGTCCTGGCAATCGCCGGGGCCTTTGCCGCCGATACCCTGGGCATAGGCTTGGCCTTCAACATGGGCACCATAGTCATAGTGCAATTCGTTGCCGTGCCGGGGGCCTTGGCTTTCGGCAAGCTGGCCAACAGGATTTCCACCAAACCGGCCCTGATGGCCGCGTTGGTGGCTTGGATAGTAGTGGTGTTGTTCGGAGTGGCCTTGGCGCCCCTTCCACCGAAGGCCCATGACGATTTCGACTACCGGCTCGAATACCGGGCCGAGAGCAATGACTATGTTATGGCGGGCGCCCCGGATGGGGAGAATATTCTGGCGTGGGGAGGCTTGGCTTGGCCCCTGAAAGAGGGCCTAGAGTTAACACCCAAGGCGGTGCAGCTTCTCCCGGAGGCCGTTGAAAGTGCTCCCGGCTTTCGATACAGCTTGTCGATCCTGGGAGGAGGGATGGATGGGCGGGCGGCAGTTGGTCAACAGCACCCCGCAGTCTTGGGCAGCGGACCCATCGACTGGTGGCCCTCGTGGGTCCGAGGTACGCTCTGGGGGCCCTTGGGACTGGATGCTGGCTACCAATGGCTGGTGTTGGGGGGCTTGGTGGGCATGGTGATCGGCGGTAGCCAAGCCTTGGCAAGAAGCCTTTTCTCCCAAGTGACGCCGGAGTCCAGAAGCGGGGAATTCTTCTCGTTCTTCGGGTTTATGAGCCGCGCTTCGTCGGTTTTCGGCCCCACCATTTACATCGTGGCGACCGCGGTTTTCGACACCAGGGTGGCGGTGACGTCGATTCTCCTCATAATCATCGCCGGCACGGTGGCGCTTCGCTGGGTAAACGTAGCGGAGGGAGTGCGGGTAGCAGCCAGCGAGGATTTCAGGCTTCAAGACTCGGCAGGGTCAAGCCCGTAGGCCCGGAGCCCGGCGCAGGGAATGAGTGTGCAGCTGCAGCGATAAGGGGCTAGTTGGAACGCTCCTACCCTGAATGCAGAGGTTCCCGGGTTGGAAGGACCGGTGTCATCCCGCAAAGGTGTTCAGCAGTGAGAAGCCCTGTTCCACTCACGATGGGAGCTGGGAACATGAAGCTCTGGGCGCAGTTCACTGAAGCTTGGGACCAGGGAGCACCGGTTGCGACGCCGGCAGGAAATGACAAGAACGAGTGTGTTTAACAACTGCATCCGGCCCTTCAAAAAAGAGATAATGGTTGGAAGACCATTGATGTGAGGAGGGTGGCAATGCTTGGCAACCCCGGAAGCAGCCACAGTGATCCAAGTTCCTTCGGGATGAGCTACCTCTTTTTCAGGATGAGTCCGAAGTTCCGGGAAGAACTGGTACGAGAGGCCCTCTTATGGAGGGACCAGGCTTCCCCCGAAGCACGGACAAATCTGCGACAAGCGGTGAGTGAGAGCGTATCAGTAGAGGGATTTCGCAGCGCCGGTCTAGCGCCTGCCACCTTGTTGCTGGACCCGGTGACGGACCACGTGAGCTTCCGGAGCGACCTAGCGGGGGCGATACTGAGGATTTGGGTGGAGTCCAAGGAGGTTATCTGGTCCGAGCTTGCCCGGCACTTGAACGGACTGTCGGTATCGACCCAAGTTTTTGATTTTCCCAACAATCAGATTCCAATGGGGCGGTCCAGCAAGCTGTTGATGGAAGCCAGAAGTTCCTTTCTTGAAATGCACCCGGCTTTGGGGGAGGAGGGAATGACACTGATGATGGACCTCATCACAGGGTCAATAGTCTCCTACGCGCCGGAGGGGTGTGAGAGAGACGATTCCTTGGAGGGGACGTTAGACCATGTGCTGAAACTAATCGGTTCACTGCCTGCTGATGCTCCGGAGTGGAGCGGGGTAATACAGAATTTTCAAGAGAGCCTGGGCGAGTTGGTGGAATCCAAATCGCAAGAGCTTCTGCTTACAACAACCTTGGACAAGGAGTTTGCCGCAGTCAGGGAACAGTTTGCCGAGTTTATGGAGTTCTTCCAGTGGAACTCCGGAATCTGGGCGACTGAAAACCTGGCGGAGCGGCATGACTTGAAACGGGCCCATGAGCTGATAACAGGACTACAGGAAACGCTGTTCCAGTATGCGGCAATCCATGAAAGGGCCCCTGCCGCCGCCGAGGAAATGGAACGGGCAACCCTGCGTTTGGAGCTGCTGCCCCGGGTCTTGGAAAGCGGCAGGGCCTTGGATGAACTGATGGTAAACCGGGACGCGGATGACTTCGACGGCAGCGGTCTGCATAAAGTCTTGCCTGCAAGGGTTGGAACCTGAGCAACAGCCAGGGTCACGGCGCCGCCATTCCCCCGGAAGACATTAGGAGGATTAGCGGTAGTTCATGGGCAGGGCAAGGACAGGGAACCGGCCCTTTGACGGATTTTATGGAGACTTCATCTCTGTCTTGGGTACTTCAGCACTATTGGTTGCGCTTGCTGTAGGGGGAGGACGGCAAGGCTGGCATCATCAAAACAGGACTTAGTATCAATTAGGTGAAGTACTTGACATACAGCCGTTTCTCAGTGCATAGTTAGTCGATGTAGCGCAAGGCAAAACCGAGGGCCCTCCTTCGGCTGCCGGAAACCACAAACACCAATAATGCAGGGAGAAGAGGCGATGCAGCAACACAATGTCCATGAGTGTGACACTCACGAATGCCACCATGCGGACGAGCCGGGCCACGTGCACAGCGAGCACGAGTGCGACGGGCACGAACATCACGCGGAACTCCACGACCACGATCCCCACGAGTGCGACACCCACGAGCACCACGGTGACGAGCCGGGCCACGTCCACGACCCTCATGAGTGCGACGGGCACGAGCACCACGTCCACGAGCACGCCGGGCACGTTCACTGATCCCACCCGGCAGACCAAGCAGGCCACAAAAGAAGCCCCGCTGCGAACAGTTGCAGCGGGGCTTCTTAGCGTTTATGCCAAGGCGGGCACTAGCCGGGGAAGAGACTTCCTCAAGTCCCCGACCGGGCGTAGGCCATGAGGTGGCCGACATGGTGGTCTTCGGTACAGCCTTCCAGGGATTTTTCCAACTGTATGGTCACGTGGCCCAAGCCGTACTCGTCGTGCAGAAGGTTCTGCATGCGGGTAGTCAGTTGGTCAGTGTCGCCGGTGTAGGATGGGTCCATCAGAACGTGGGCGGTAAATGCGTCGTTGCCCGAGGTAATCGTCCACACATGGACATCGTGAATAAGGGTTACTCCTTCCATATCCTCTATGTCGCTGCACAGCTTGTACACATCGATGTGCGCTGGACTCCCTTCCAACAGCACGTTCACGATGCTGATAATGAGCTTTCGGGTGTTAAAGACTATCAGGAAGGCGATGACTACGCTGAGGATTGGGTCGGCGATGAACCAGCCGAAGGCCATAATCAGAATGGCGGAGATTATCACGCCGACGGACCCCAGCAGGTCGGACAGCACGTGCTGGAAAGCACCCTCCACGTTGAGGCTTTCCCCCGATGAACGGTGGAGTATGTAAGCGGCGGCCAGGTTAACCAGGAAGCCGCCGATACCCACCAAGAGGACGGGCAACCCAACAATCTCCACGTCTTCCCTGAAGGCGCGGTGGTATGCCTCGTAAAGGATCCATCCGGCAATCAGCCAAAGGGTAAAAGTGTTGGCGAGAGCGGCCAGTATTTCGGTTCGGTGATAACCGAAGGTCCGCTCAACCGAAGCCTCCCTTTGCCCAATCCACATTGCGACCAGGGCCATGACTATGGCCGCGGCGTCGGTGAGCATGTGGCCAGCGTCGGCCAATAGCGCCAAGCTGCCCGACATAATGCCGCCGACCACCTCGGCCACCATGTAGGTGGTAATCAGTATCAGGGCAAGGATCAGGCTCCGGCGGCTGGCGCCCCGAAGGTCGTGGGCATGGTCGTGGCCGGCGTGGTCATGGCCCTCATGGCCGTGCCCGGCGTGAGCAGCATGGTCATGGCCGGCGTGGTCGTCGTGAGCAGCATGGTCATGGCCGGCATGGTCGTCGTGAGCAGCATGGTCATGGCCGGCATGGTCGTCGTGGGCAGCATGGTCGTCGTGGGCAGCATGGTCGTCGTGGGCAGCATGGTCGTGGCCGGCGTGGTCTTCGTGGGCAGCATGGTCATGGCCGGCGTGGTCTTCATGGGCGGAGTGGTCATGGCCGGCATGGTCGTCGTGAGCAGAATGGTCATGGCCGGCATGGTCTTCGTGGGCAGAATGGTCATGGCCGGCATGGTCGTCGTGGGCAGAATGGTCATGGCCGGCATGGTCGTCGTGGGCAGCATGGTCATGGCCGGCATGGTCGTCGTGGGCAGCATGGTCGTGGCCGGCATGGTCGTCGTGGGCAGCATGGTCGTGGCCGGCGTGGTCGTCATGGGCGGAGTGGTCATGGGCGGAGTGGTCATGGCCGGCGTGGTCATCGTGAGCTTGGTGGTCGTGGCTGTCGTGATCCTGTTGTCTCATTACACACTCCCATTTGTCGAGCGAATTATATATCAGAACCAGTCTCAAAACACCACAACTGGCGGGACTTTCAGGGTAGTTGTGGAGCTGCTTGCTGGGGAGACTCACGGTTGCGGGCCGCAACCAGGGCGGCGCGTTCAGCGGTTGCCAGCCGTTTATCATTGAAGAGCGTCTGATCTTGAGGTGATTCATACGGACAAGTTCCGCTATGTTATTCTGGTATTTCTACATAGCCGCACTACACTAGGGCACCCAGGGTGGGAAACGCACGCAAAGGAGGCTTTATGGAAGGAGTGAAGAAGCTGGCCGGAGTCTACTTGGTTGGCATAGCCGTTGTTGTGGCGGTGTTCTTCGCCGTTAATTCTTTCCTGGCTGATGCAATTGACGTGGTGGCTGTGTGGTCAGTGCTGGACATCCTGATGGTGATCGGGCTGGCGCTGGCATTGGCTTTCAACTATGCCAGCAAGCGAGAAGAGGGGGGGCGAGACCCGGGTGAACCGGTTACCAGGCGCTACTTGGAGGTCAACGCAGCCTTTTATATAACGGCCGGCGTTACCATCCTGTTTCTGCACAGCTGGTTCTCGTTGCTGGCGCAGGGGCCAGACAGCCTGGATGGGAACCACCAAGCCTGGGTTATCTGGGCCGCGGTGGACACGTTGCTGCCCTTGGTGCTGGGAGTGACCGGTTGCCGCTTGTGGCGCGGGTCACTCCAGTCCTGACGGGGGTTTCCAGCCATGCGCATGATGAAGCGGCTGACAGGGGCGGCGCTTTTTCTGTACGCCGTCCTTTACACCCTACAGGTTGTCTTCCACGACTTCTACGCCGGCATACTGGCTCCGTCGGAAGTTTGGCGGGTGATGAACATCTGCACCGCCGTGGGCATCATAATTTCGGTGGCGGTGGTCTGTTGGCACAAGCGCAGAGTGGGTGGTTCCATTACCTCCCCCGGTCAATACTTGGCGGCTTGGGCAGCCTTCTACGCGACCCTGGCCTTGGCCATTTGGTTCTTCGCTGCCTGGTTCGACCTGTTGTTCCTGGACGAAGGCGAGCCGGTAAGCGAGTCCCGCAACGTGGTTTGGCACTTGGTGTCTGCTTTAAATCCGCTGGTTCTGGGCACCACCGGCGCCTACCTCTGGAAGTCGGGCCGGGGGTAGGGACGGGTTTCAAACCTGTCCCTAAGGGGCTCTAACTTCCCAGATCAACAGCCAGCACAGCCATAGGGCGGTTGCCCACCGGGCAGGTATCAATCGGGCTGAGTTCGCCAGCGGCCGGGTCCACCCGGTATGACGCCAAGAGGCCGCTGGCCGAGCCGGCGGCGTATATGAAGCTGCCCGACGGATCAAGGCTGAAGGCGCTGGGAACTGCTTCGGTTGAGGCGTGGCCCACAGGGGTCAGGCGTCCACTTCCATCCACCGAAAACCCGGCGATGCTGTTGTGGCCCCGGTTGGGGACGTAAAGGGATTCTCCCGAGGGAGTAATCTGGATCTGGGAGCAGGTATTCCGGACGGAGACTCCAGTGGGAAGAGTGCTGACCGTCTGCATGGGGGAAAGTGCGCCGGTCTCTTGGTCCAGGTTGTAAGCCGTGACGCTGCAACCCTGCTCGTCGGAGAAATAGACTACGTCCGCGGTGGGGTGGAAGGTGAGGTGACGGGGCCCGAGGTTGGATGCCATTTTCAATTCCAACGGGTCGTTAGGGCTCAGGCGTCCGGAGCTTTCATCGAATTTGTACTGATAGATGGAGTTTGGACCTGGGGCGTCGCGAGGCGGCTCCAAGACGTTGTCGTTGAGCCTTGCTATGTGGGGAACGTAGGCGAACCGGTTGGAACGGTCGGTCTGCATGGCGTGGGCCCCGACCTGGGTGGCAATCCACTCAACCGGTCCCTCTCCCACTGCACCGCCGGAGCCCAAGGGATGTACGGCGATATGGCCGCTCTGATAGTAGGAGGAAAGGAGATACCGCCCGGTGCGGTCGGTGGCCAGATACGATGCAGAGGAGTCGGGCGTGACTGAGCCGGTGAGTGTCAGGCGGCCGCTGGCCTGGTCGATGTTGTAACTGGAGATGAGCTGGTCGTTGCGTTGTCCGGCATACATGACCGAACGGTCTGGAGAAACCGCGAGGAGAGAGGGTCCGCCGGGGACGGTCTCCACCTCCTGAAGTGTAAGGCCTCCCGACTGAGCGTCCATAGAGAAAATGGACACCTTGTCGTCGTCCTGGGCCGCCACGTAGATGAATGTTGGCATCGCTGGGCCTCCTGCTGTCCTCTTATGGCTTGGCTTCTTATGTCAAGGCGCTGCCAAGTCTATGGGCCGGGTCTATAGGGCTGTTACCTAACGAGGTTCTCCGCCATCCGCTCCAACTGGTCTCCCATTTCCTGCTCTGTATCACAGTGGTTGGCCCAAGCCGCCACCCGAAGGGCGCCGGCGTCCAAAAAAGCATCCACTTGGTCCCGGGTGACGTCGGGGGGCTGACCAAAGACGGAAATGGTCAGGGAGGCAGGGTCCCGGCCGCGCTCGGCAGCCAAAGTGTCGAGGATATTCCGGGCCTCTTCGATACGCTCAGGGGTAACCCGGTTGGGCAGCCAGCCGTCACCCCAACGAGCCACTCTTTGCAGCACGTTGGGGGCGTTGCCGCCCAGCAGCACCGGGGGATTGGGCTGCTGGACAGGTTTCGGGTAACTGTAAACCGGGGGAAAGTCGTAATACCTGCCGTGGAATTCGGCTTCGTCGTTATTCCACAACTCCTTGAGGGCCCCGATGGCCTCCCTGGTCTGGGTCCAGCGATGGTCGAAGTCGCCGCCCATCATGGTGGTCTCCTCACGGTTCCATCCCGCCCCGATGCCGAAAACAAACCGGCCGTTGCTGTGACGGTCCAGCACGGCAATCTCCTTGGCCAGAAGCAGCGGATTCCGCTCCGGCACCAAGGTTATGCCGGTGCACAGCTTGATTTTGCTGGTTACGGCCGAGGCCATGGCAAGGGCCATGTAAGGGTCGGTAAAGTGCCGGTAGGTCCAGGGTATTTCTCCTCCGGTAGAGGGAAAGGGGCTTTCACTGTGGACCGGCAGGATGGGGTGTTCGTGGTACCAGATTGACTCGAATCCCAGGTCCTCGGCCTTCTTGGCAATGAAGGCCGGGTCCAAGGTATAGGCCGGCAGGGGTACGATGAGACCGACAGACATGGGCCTCCTCCTGTGAGTGGTTGCGGGTGACCGGACTGCTGGATTTGTCAAACGTTAGCATAGCCGGCAACCAATCACAATCATGCCGGCCGCCCGGACAGGGAAAGGGCTAGGGCTATTGGGAGATTGGCGGGAGCAAGCAGGCGGGCTTCCGAAGGAGAGGGAACAGTGAACGAGCTTAGAGGGTGTTGGCAAAGGAGTGAGGCGGAGACATCTTCCGACGGTTGACGGTACGGCCATGCCCACCGAAGAGTGGGGGCTCTTCGAGATGTGGATTTGGCCGCCTTTTGCGTCTGTACCTTGGGACGCGATGCTCTGCCTGACTCCGTCAGACTCCTCCAAAGGTGCATGATGAAGCGTAGATTCGAAGACATAGACCTTAAACTGACAAGCCGATTGCAGTGTTCTACCAAGCCATAGCGGTAAACAGTACGAGCGCACTCCCAGAAGGTGGATGTATATATCGCTATGAATTGTGCATCTTTACATTAACCGGGAATGCGTGTATATATTGGCGGCCTTGGAATGCTTGGAGATATTTGTCAAAACTGAACCTACGCTTTTCACTGTGGTGACAATGGAAATATTCGATACCGGCTGCTTGCACAACTACCTGGCACTTTCGGGAGGCCCTTGCAGGCGACGGGCTCGTTACCCAAGGGTCCCGTTGGGAGCGGCATCGGGTTGTTTCCTTAGAGAGTGAAATCGACGGCATCCCAAAGCAAACGGACGGGTCCCTGGAAGTTCTTGAATGGCATCTCGGCGGAGGTCCGGGCGGTTCACAGGCGGTGATACGACGCTGGCAGGCTGCGCCCAAAAGAGCCGGAAGGTGGTTTGGGTCCGGACACGTCCAGCGATGCTTGTTTTCAGGTCCAAACAAGAGGAGAGTAACAAAATGCCCGGAGTTCGATTGAGGTTTTCCGCCTTGGGGACGCTGTTGATCGCGGCCTTGCTGGCAGCGGCGATTGCAGTTTCACTTGCTTGCGGTAGTGGAGATGAAACTCTCACCGTCTATTCCGGGCGTTCCCAAAACTTGGTGCAGCCGGTCTTGGACAGGTTCATCGAAGAGACCGGCTTGGACGTCCAGGTCAAATTTGCGGGAAGTTCGGCAATAGCGGCTACGGTCTTGGAAGAGGGGGACAACAGCCCGGCGGACGTGGTTTTTCTGCAGGACCCGGGTTCCTTGGGGAGCCTGTCGGCCGCGGGCGTCTTGGCGGCGCTTCCGGAGGAAACCATTTCCAAGGTAGAGCCGGGTTTTCGCTCCCGGCTGGGCGACTGGGTTGGCACCTCGGGCCGGGCCAGGACGGTGGTGTACAACACTTCGGCCGTTGACCCGGGAGAGGACCTTCCGGGTTCGATTTCCGGTTTTGCATCCCCTGAATGGCGGGACCGGATCGGTTGGGCGCCTCTCAACTCATCCTTCCAGGCCTTCGTTACGGCCTTCAGGAAGATAGAAGGAGAGGAAGCTGCCAAGGCATGGCTTGAAGGCATCTATGCCAACGACCCGCGGGACTACCCAAACAATTCGACCACAGTAGCCGCGGTCGCCAAGGGTGAAGTGGATGTAGGGTTTGTCAACCACTACTATCTTTTGAGGTTCCTCGAAGAGGAAGGAGACGGGTTCGGGGCACGAAACTACTTCCTGCAGGGAGGAGACCCAGGAGCCATTATGCTGGTGGCCGGCGCGGGGGTACTCAAGACTTCCAATAACCGTAAGGGGGCGGAAGAGTTCGTAGGGTTCTTGTTGTCGGAGGAGACCCAGACTTATTTTTCCAAGGAAATCAAGGAGTACCCGCTGATTCACGGGGTGGAACAGGCGGAAGGACTACCCGCTTTGTCTTCCTTGGAGCCGCCGGACGTTGATTTGGGGGACCTGACCGACGCCCGAGGAACCCTCGAACTGCTGCGGGAAGTGGGCATCATTCCTTAACGGGCAAGAAGATGTCCGGACGTAAGGAGCTACTGGGTGGCGGTGAATTTCCGCTCGATTTCCGAATTCAGGACGACGGTGTATTCCACGCCAGGTTCGAAATCGCTCCCCAGGGGAACCGTGGTTTCAACGACGGGATAGTCGGCAATGCAGAACACTGAGGGGTCTGCTACCTCATGGTGAGTGAAGGTCACTTCCAGGGTGTTTCCCTTGGGTCTACGGATCTCGTAGCCGTTGAACTGGGAGCAACCACTACCCTTGGGCATACCGGAAGTGACGAGCAACCGGTATTGATGCGGCGAGCCTTTTTGCACCACTAACCTGGCGCTCTCGATGGCCGACTCGGTGACGAACGTGTGCCCAAGGCCGGGCTCGGGCAGAGTAAAGGTCGTAGTCCGGGTGTCGTTCACAATGACCCGGTAGGTCTGCCCATGTTCCAGTTTCTCTCGGATGGGCTCTATCGCGTCTAGTTCAACCACTTGCTCATGGCAGGGAATGCCCCAGGAAGTTGGCGGAGGCTGCATCAGGGTCAGCCGCATAATGACATCGCGCCGGTCCACCTCAAGTTCCTGATTGCCGGGCCGGGCACAGCCTTCAATGGAAGACTGGTAGTAGTCAACCCGCAGGAGGGCCTCCGTCTCATCAGGGATTAAATTGGCCGAAATCACTGGGACTGGAACTTCCACCCAGGCACTTCCTGACGAACCGGCATCGCCGCTTGGATCCGGTGGAGGCTGGACAAGCACAAGGAGCAGGTCTACTTTGTCGGGGTTGCCCCGGGTGATTACTTCGTAGGCCGTATCGTTGATAAAGGCGAGCCGACCGTCGGACTCTATTATCCTGGCGCTGATTGAATACAGGTTCCGGGAATCGATGTCCTTCCGGTTGTACTCTACTTTGAACTTGATGGGGACCTGGCCGGGGTCTGAGATGGTCTGGCGGGCTATGAGGGGAGCAGCGGCGTCGGCGTAGGAAACGTCCCTCAACTCCACCTGCAGGGTTGCGCCCGGGGTGAGGGACAGCCGTTCCCTGTAGGTAACGGCGCCGGATACGGATGCGTTGGGATTCCTGCCAGAGGGGACCTCCAGGGTAGAGTTGGACGGGCTTGGTCCACCCACGCAGGCGGTGGCTGCCAGCAGGACGGCCCAGACACCAACGGTAACAAGCAGCGGCGGTTTAAGCGTCAGCTTCATCGGGGCAACCCTGGAGACAGGCGCAGCACGGTTGGGGAGAAGAGATAATGCATGGTCCTTTTCTCCCGGCCACTAAAGCGGGCTGTTCCGCAGAGCCCAGTCTTTGCCGGGATATGGTTACAGCGAAGCTTGGGCATGTGGTCCAGTCCCAGCCTGTGATATGGCGCCGTTTTCGCACCGGGTATCCGGGTCGTCTTTCACAGGCTAAGCACGATATAGCAAAGGGGTTTCAGACTTTCCTGCAATCCAGGAATACTTCCGGCCGGGCACACCAACCCGTTGGCCGATTGCCAATGTTCTTACCCAAGGAACCTCTGAATAACTTCCGTCCACCCTCATCCCAACCTTCTCCCATCAAGGGAGAAGGGGTTTCTTGAATGGTCCTTGTTCAGACTTTCCCTAAATGTACGAAAGAGCCAGCATGCCGGGTCCATCCCAGACGTGTGGTCAGGGCCAGGTGCGGTGAGGACGGGGTTTATTCTCCGGAGCAGATTGGAAGGAAAGTATGCGCTCCCTGGGATCCTCTTCCCCGGTGATATGCTTAGCCAGCAATCTCATTGCTTTCCTAAGCGACTTGAGGTCCTCTTCCAGCCTCTCGGTCCTTCGTTTCAGGTCGTAAAATTCGCGGTCGTCTATCATTTGCTGCACTGCCCCCAAACAACTGGCCCACAGTGGGCAGGTCAACGCCAAGGAGCGAATGAAGCGCCACTGTTACCAGCATCGTTACCTATTTTGTAAAGGAAATCCGGTACGATATACCCGTGTTTTTGCGACTCGTTTTGGCCGATTTTCGGGTTTTTGCAATAGTGGAGCGACATGGGCAGACTGGGGGGAGATCAAAAGGCATAAAGGCGCCTTCTTAGTAGCTGTGCCCCAATTCCAGTCTATTTGGATTACAATCCTCACGGAGCGAGTTGAATCTCGTGGGAGACGCTTTCGGCGGGAGGCTTCAGCATGGTGCGGTTAGGCGGCACGGCAACTGTTGCTCACTTGGAGGTATTTCAAGGGCTGGAGGTCTTGTTCCGGCGCCGGGGAATAGACTTGGACTGGGTGCTGTACTCCGACTACGACGTGATGGTGGATGCCTTTACAAAGGGGGACATAGACATCGCTTGGAACGGGCCCTTGGGGTATGTAAAGATCAAGCGGCTTCTTGGGGATTCCTGCCAGGTGATAGCGATGCGGGACGTAGACCTTGGGTTCACTACCCACTTCATCGCGAAGAGCAATTCCGGCATTTTGACTGTTGAAGACCTGAAAGGGAAAAGGTTCGCCTTTGGCCGCCGAAGCTCGGAGCAGGCCGGGTTGGTGCCTTACTATCTGCTAAAGCAGTCGGGACTCGACCCGTCGAGGGACTTAGCCGCAGCCAGCTTCTTCGAGCAGCGGGAGTCTGCTACCCGGTCAGACGAGCGGGACGTTGTGGAGCGGGTGGTTTCCGGTGAGTTTGACGCCGGCTCGGTCAGCCAGAGGACGATGGAGGTAATGGCCGAGGAAGGCGCATTGCCCCGGGAGCAACTCCGGGTGTTCTGGTCAAGTCCGCCATACAGTCATTGTTGCTTCACCACTCACCAGGAGATGGAGGCCGGTCTGGCGAGGGACATAGAAGCAGCCTTTCTTTCGGTGACCGGGTCCGACGAGGTGGAACGAGCGGTCTTGAAGGGCGAAGCCTGCGGCAGCTTCGTGCCGGGAGTCCAGGAAGGGTGGGAATTGATCGAAGCCGCGGCGGTGGCGGAGGGGCTGGTCTAGGCCGCGCTGCGAAGAGGGAGGATTGAAGATGGCCAAGTATAACAAGGTTATTGAATTGCTGGAGCAAGGCAAGCCCGTCTTCTGCTCGGGGGTGGTGTGGAACGGGAACTTGGACGACTTGGAGTTCGTAGCTGATTCGGACTACGACATGACCATCATCGAGATGGAGCACCGGGACTTCAACTACGACAAGCTGAGAATGTCGCTGCAGTTCCTGCTTTCGCGCAGGAAGATTGCGGCCGGCGGGTCGCTGCAGGCCGACCCGGTCCCGCTGGTGCGGGTGCCGCCAAACGTGCGGGAACGGAACCAGTGGGTGCTGAAGCAGGCGTTGGATACGGGAGTTTACGGGTTGGTTTTGCCGCACCTGAACACGGTGGAGGATGCGCAAGCGGCCGTAGTGGCGGCCCGCTACCCGCAGGTGCCGGGGTCGGCGGACTTCGAGCCGGCGGGGGAAAGGGGCTGGTGGTCCAGGACGGCCCCGCGCTACTGGGGGCTGCCCCCGGAAGAGTATTACGACGCGGCGGACCTCTGGCCGCTGGACCCGGACGGCAACATGCTACTGATGGGGATTGTCGAGGAGCCGCACGGCGTAGAAAATCTGAAGGATATACTGCGGGAAGTGAAGGGTATTGGAGCCATCTGGGCCGGGCCCGGAGATATGTCGGTGGCGATGGGACACAAGGGGAATGCGGGGCACCCAGAGGTGCAGGCCAACCTGTTGCGCATTTTGGAGACTTGCAAGGATGCGGGAGTAGCATGTGCAACAGGGGCTACCGCTAACGAGGTGCCCATGCGGCTGGAGCAGGGGTTCAGTATCATCATAACGTCACCGGAAACGACTACCAGAGGCTTGGAGGAGGGACGGAGGATTGCCGGGCGTTAACGGTCTGGCTATTGGTGAGACCCACCGCTGCGCTGCAGGACGCGTCCATGTCTCCGCACAGCGCTCTGCCTCGCAGGCGGAGCGCATCCTACCCAGACTCATCTCCGTTTTACTGAGTCTGATTGGCCAGCCGGATGTGAAATCGGGTCAATGCCTCCAAGCGATGGGCCTGCCGGGGTTGCACTACATCACAAACCCAATCCCAATGCACGGTTACCAGGTCTCCAACCTTTAGCCCGCTATGGTATCCGCGCCCAGATGCGCTAACAGCCGCCGTGCGCCGTACCGGACCACCCAGAGCCAGCCGGCCTGCTCTGATGACCAATGGCTTGTACTCGACCTCGGCCACGCCAACGGACAGGGCAACTACTTTACCCCAACTGATTCGGCAGCGGTCGAGGGAGTCGATGTGTTCGGCAAGGGCGCCGGTTCGCATACTCACATCCAACACATGGAAGCTGTGGTGGGGGAGAGCCCCTTCAGGTACTTTCCCGAGCACATATTTTTGCAAGCGCTTGGGTATCTTAGGAGCGAATCGGTCCTGAACAAGGTCGTAGTATGCCTTCAGGTCCACGCGGTCAAGGAGTTCGTTGCCCAGCCAGTAGGCTTGGACTACCCTGGGGTCGGTAGCGTCCTCGATGCCGTTGGAGTTGGCGATGAAACGCAGGTATGGGTACGCCGCCTCGAACTTCCTAATCAGCGCATCAAGTCCGGCATCGGACTCGCCCTCGACCACATAGTCCAGGAGGCCGCCGGAGTCCGGGCCGCCGCAGTATCCGAGCTGGTTGGGCCTGAAGGCGTATTTGGCGAAGAGCAGCTTACCGTCCTGCATGGACCGCCTCTCCGGCCGGCGCTGGACGCAAGGCCGCTTGTCGCGCCCCGTAGGTCCAGAGGGCGACCATGAAGACAATTACAATGAAGCCGGCGACCTGCTCCGCGCTATACGCCCGGTCACTGAAGGCCCAGTGAAGGGCGGAGGTAATCACCGACCCAAGAACGAGTATGCTGGCGACCGTAGTAGCAGGAGCGTGTTGCAGCGCCGTGTAGTAGGCGCTGACGTAGCCCAGCAGGAAGGCCGAGGTGATAACAACCCAGCCCCAGTCGGCAGCTTCCATAGCTAACACAGTCTCCACCCGTCCAGTTACGCCAAGGAACCCTACCATGATGATTGCTCCGAGTCCCATCCTGCCCAGGGCACCAACCAAGGGATCCAGGGCGCCTGACAGTAATCGCCTGGCGATGACAGCTTCTACAGCCCACAGAAGGGTAGCCGCCAAGGTGAATATTTCCGCCCTTCCAAAGTCCCACGCCGCCGGCCATCCTACGAAGATGACGTACCCGACAACCAGTCCTATCAGGGCCAAAATCTGTGTTCTGCCAAGCCGTTCCCCCAGCAGAGGTACGGCCATGATGGCGACCCAGATGAAGAGAGTCTTATGCATAAGGGCAGCGCTGGGGGCGGTGGCCTCTCTCAACCCATAGAAGAAGAGCAGGAACGGGATGCTTCCGCCAACGAGGCCAAGCAGAGCTAGCTGCCCCCATTGAAGAGGTTTCAAGTTCCGCAGGGCCCGCAGCTTGAAGGGCAGGATCACGGCAACCGCCAGCATCAGTGCGACGGCAACGTTCTTTGCGGTAGTGAAGACGAAGGGGTCGGGCACCTGCTTGATGCCGAAGGAGTTCACGTACACCGAGACCCCGCTAACCACGGCGGTTATCAGCGCGAGGTATGCGCCAGTTCGAACAGCCCGGTTACCGGGTATCATGGAACACCTCCTCATATTCAGATTCCATATATTCAGAGTCCATGGCCGCCGCAAGGTCGCGCCAAAGCAGGGTCAGGGCGGCGGCCTCCCCGGCGTCGATCCGCTCCAGGGCCATCCCCAGGGACACCAAGACGAACTCACCCTCCCGAAGGCCGGGCAGAGACACGGCGACGACTTCCTGCTCCCGTCCGTTAATCTCGACCCTGGCCTTTCCATCACCGGCCCAGATCACCCTTCCCGGCGCCGCGACGCACATTTCACGCCCTCCCGTATTTCAACTGTCTCAAGCAGGACGCCGCGTCCCGGTATTTGCCGGACGCGCAGGGCTGCCCCTTGGGCTGCGGTATTGGCGCTGACGGCAGAGACGGCCCAAGACAAGGTCTCCGGGTTGATGTGTTCGTCCTCTCCGAGGAGGACCCGGAGGGACGTAACTCGCCCATGCACCGGCACCTCTTCCAAAGCCCGCCGGACTATGTCCTGAGCAACGGCGTGTTCGTGCATCCAATCTCCTCCAGCAACGCCTCGATAACGGTTCCTATGGATGCCAGACATTCCGGCGACATCCTGGACCCAATGCCGAAGCGCTGCCCCTCAATGGCCAGCACCGTCACCTCCCGAGGAAGCTTGCCCAAGGCGCGTCCCAACTCAATCAGTTCCTGCAGCCCGAAGGCGTGGGTTGATGTGCTCACGAGTCCCCCTGGCAGGGGTTGGTTCGATACATCGAACCTGTGAATGGTTCCCGGCGTTGCGCCCGAAGACACGGCGTCGACAATTACTGCCAACTCGATGCCGTCCCACGATTCCAGGGATGCCAGAGGGTCGCCGTCAACCTCGAGGACGGAACAATGGCCGGGAACCATAGCCCTGAGCCGGCGAGCGACCTCGAGACCAACGGCGTCGTCGCCGCGATTCCAGTTCCCAAGGCCCATTACCAAGACCGGCGGTGATTGCATCAATCCGAGGCTCCTGTTTTCTCTTGTTCCAACTGAAGATCCAGGAAGTGGGTCGCGCAGGAGATGCACGGGTCATAGTTTCGAATCAACTGTTCGCACTGACGGGTCAACTCGTCCTTGGGCAGGCCCAAGCGGGGTGGAACAAAGTCCCACAGTTCTTCCTCGATGGCTTTCTGGTTCTGGGAGGTTGGAGGGACGATCTGGGCTTCCAGAATGGACCCGTCACCGGCGATCCTATACCGGTGGTAGAGGAGTCCCCTTGGGGCCTCGGTGCAGCCGTGCCCCTCGGATTCAACCGGGGCTGCCTCGACGAAGGGTCTGTCGGGGCGTTCGTACTGGTGAATGATCCGCAGCGCCTCCTCGCAGGCGTAGAAGATTTCCACGCAGCGTACGATGATGCTCTTGAATCCGTTCAGCTCGGTTGGTCCCAGGCCCGCCTCCTTAGCAACGCCTTGGGCATCGGACGACAGCTTGTCGTAGTTGAGGTTGTACCGGGCCAAGGGGCCTGCGAGGTAGCTTCTTCCTTCCCTAGTCACGGACTGAAGGGCGTTGGAGTAGTCCACTTGCTGCTCGTGGAAGTGTTGGTTGTAAGAGGGAGACGGTATGTCCAGTCCTTGGTTGGATACTATGCGGCCTTGGGCGATGGCGTACTCTTCCTCGTGCCGCAGGGAGGCAAATAGATAGTCCTGCTTGAAGTCGGGCATGGGCAGAGTAGCTGCCCATAATGCAGCGTCCCGGGCTTTTTGCCTAGCCCACTCCAGTTCGCCGGTGAGCGCGGCCAGTTCGCTCTTCGAGGGAGCCCGGTAGAACCCGCCCACCCGGACGTTGATGGGATGTATCTCCCTGCCCCCGATGACTCGCATTATTTCGTTGCCGGCTTTCTTCAACCGCAGGGCATCGGCCACCAGTTCCGGGTGGTCCTGGGCCATCCGGATGGCATCGGCGTAGCCCAGAAAATTCGGGGCGTGAAGCATAAACACGTGGAGGGCATGGCTTTCGATCCACTCTCCGCAATAGAGGAGCCGGCGCAGGTCACGGATATGATCGTTCACGGAGATGGCCAGCGCGTCCTCCATGGCGTTGACCGCGCTCATCTGGTAGGCCACGGGACAGATGCCGCAGATTCGCGCTGTTATATCCGGGGCTTCCCGGTAGTCACGTCCCCGGAGGAACGCTTCAAAGAAGCGCGGGGGCTCGAATATTTTGAACTTTACATCGGTGAGCCGGGTCCCCTTGGCCCGAATTAACAGGGACCCTTCGCCTTCGACGCGGGCCAGATAATCGACCCTAATCGTTTTGGTTGTCATATTTCCCGCTTTCAGTACGAAAGGCTTCAGAGTAGGCGTTAAAGGTCCGGAAGGCCCGCATGATGCCGGTATCACTGATGCCCAGATGTTTCCATCGCTGGCTCAGAGCCGGAGTGTTGGCGGATTCCATGGGGCCGAAGCACCCGTAGCAACCCCGGTTGAAGGAGGGACAGAGCGCGCCGCACCCTGCTTGAGTTACAGGGCCGAGACAGGGCGTCCCATGGGCCACCATGACGCAGGTGATTCCCCGCAGCTTGCATTCGACGCAAACGCTATGCGACGGTATTGCGGGCCGGCGTCCAGCCAAGAAGGCGGAGATGACTTCCAAGAGCTGTCCTTTGTCGATGGGACAGCCCCGCAGTTCGAAGTCAACTTTGACGTGGCCGGCAATGGGCGTCGACATGGCAAGGGTGCTGATATATTCGGGGGAGGCATAAACAACAGACGTGAATTCCTTTACGTCCTGGAAGTTTCGCAGCGCCTGGATGCCTCCGGAAGTAGCGCAGGCGCCAATGGTCACCAGGGTGCGGGAAGCGCGGCGGACCCGTTGAATTCGCTCTTGGTCTTGGGGTGTGGTAATGGATCCCTCAACCAAGGAGAGATCATAGGGCCCCCGGACTGCGCCGCTGGTTGCTTCCGGAAAGTAGGCGATCTGGAGCGCGCCGGCGAGGGGCAGGATGTGGTCTTCCATGTCGAGCAGAGTAAGCTGACATCCATCGCAGGATGCGAATTTCCAGACCGCCAGTTTTGGCTTTCGGGGAGCCATCCCTTAGACCTCCGGCACCTTCATCAAGTCCATCACGCGGTCATAGGGAAACACCGGGCCGTCTTTGCATACGAAATAGGGTCCGAACTGGCAATGCCCGCAATGTCCGACGCTACATTTCATGTTTCGTTCCATGGACAGGTACACCCGGCTTCCTGGCAGGCCTGCCGCCAGAAGCTCCATGGCGGAAAAGCGCATCATGACCTCCGGGCCGCAGAGGAAGGCCACGGCGCCCGCCGGGTTGAAGCTGCTGCGGGAGATCAAGGCCGGAACGACTCCGACGTTGCCCCGCCAGTCAGCCGCCGCCCGGTCCACCGTCACTTCTACCTCTGCGTCGAGACGACCTCGCCACTGTCGAAGCTCCCTGGCATACAGAATGTCGTTGGGGGAACGGGTCCCGTAGAGAATGGTGAAGCGGCCGTATCTCTCCCTGTCGGAGAGGATAGAGTAGATGGCCGGCCGGAGAGGGGCTAATCCAAGTCCACCGGCGACCACGAGGACGTCTGCTCCTTCAGCTTCCTTCAAAGGCCAGGGAGTCCCAAAGGGTCCACGGACTCCCAACGCGCCGCCCCTCTTCAACCCACAGAGGGCTTGCGTGGCGGCGCCTACGGAACGGATTGTGTGGACCACCCCGGCACCTGACGCCGCTGGGACGCCGCTTATGGAGATGGGGACCTCCCCCACGCCAAAGGCGTAGAGCATATTGAACTGCCCCGGCAAGAACTCCGGGCATTCTCTTGCATCGCTTGGTTCGATGGTCAGAGTGAGGACGCCGGCCAGCTCGCGGCGGGTGCTGACCACCGTAAAGGAGACCGGCGCCATTGGGTCAGTCATCATTGCTACGGCTCATACAGATCGAGCAACTGAATCCGGGCAGCCTCCAGACGCTGCGCAATCACGGCTACGAAACGGCGCAGAAGCTCATAACCAAGTTCCGTATCCTCGCCCAGCTTTCCCCTCAGGCACTCTCCGTCCAAGGCAATCACCCGGGTCAACCTGATAGCGCGGGCGTCGAAGCGGTGGACGAACGGGGGAACAATCCAAGTCCAGCCCACCACGTCGTTGAAGCCGACGGTCTGGAGCGGCAGCCTACCCTTCTCCGGATCTACAACTTCAATGGAAACCTTGCCCTGCCTCACTACGTAGAACTCTTTCGCCGGGTCCGACTGGCGGAAGAGATACTCCCCGTCCCTGTAATTCCGATTGGATGCGCACCCGGTTAGCAGGGACAGATGCTCTTGGCTCATCCCGCCGAAGAAGGCATGACGGCGCAGCAGGTCCTCCAAAGTCCTGGTAATCACCGATCCCCCTCTTCCGTGTTCCCGGCTTCCGACGGGCTGCTACGAATTGCGGAGACCTCTTCCGTTATGTCGATGCCCACCGGGCACCACGTGATACACCGGCCACAACCGACGCAGCCCGAGGTCCCGAATTGATCAATCCACGAGGCCAGCTTGTGGGTCATCCACTGCCGGTATCGGGACTTGGTCGAGGATCGGACCGGTCCGCTATGCATGTGTGAGTGTTCCAAGGTGAAGCAGGAGTCCCAACGTCGATCTCGCCAGGCCTCCCGGAGGTCAAGGCTCGTCCCATCATCCACGGTGCTGCAGAAGCACGTCGGGCAGACCATGGTGCAGTTGGCGCAGGCAAGACACCGGGACGCCACATTGTCCCATTGAGAGTGTTCAGGGTTACCGTAGAGGAGTTCCTTGATACCGTCAGTCTCCATACTGCGACCCATCCGTTGCTTCGCCCTTTCGATTAGAGAATCGGCTTGGGCCACCTGAGCGTCAGTCGCAATGCTGAAGGGAATCCGCTGAAGGATGTCGCCGCCTCGCTCCGTGCCGGCAGCTACGATGAAATAGTGTTCAGCTTCATTGCAGACCTCAGTAAGTGAAAGATCGTACCCGAAGGTCGCCCCCGGTCCGGCGTCCATGGAGACACAGAAGCAGGTTCCAGCGGGCTCGGTACAGTTGACTGCAACGACAAGCGCCCGTTCTCTTCTAGCTTTGTAGTGGGGGTCGGGGTAAGCCCCCTCGAGGAACACTCGGTCCTGGATGGCAACCGCCTGAATCTCGCACGCCCGCACACCTATGAAGGCGTATCGGGGCGCTTCTTCCCGGTTGTTCTCGATCTCCCAGCCCGTTGCATGCTTTCCGGCTCTCCAGAGTTGAAGGGTTGGGGGAAAGAGGTACCTCTTCAAGGAGTCCGGTCCGGCAGCGAATCCGAAGACAGCCTCATCGCCGCGCCGCCGGAGGCTGTATGTTCCCTTCTCTTGGACGTCCTGCCAGCCCACCGGCAGGTCTCTTGAGCTCTCAACCCGGCTATAGTGGATCGTTCCGTCCTCCACCATGGGCCCTATCAGCTGATAACCTGCGTTCAGAATCTCAGACACCAGCATGTCCAGTCCGTCCCTGTTGAGCAGGTAATTCGGGATAGGCCGCGGCATATGGGGAGCCTCCATGCTTTTTTGCAGGCTTGCAGTGCACATGGAAGATACAAGGGGACGGATCGATATGGCGTGAAAAAGGTGACGGCCGGTGTGAAGATTGTGTGCGATTCAGGCGGAGGACGTTGCTGAGCCCAGGCTGCCTTGGAGGACCATCTCGTAGGACCATTGCAGGAGGTTTCGCACGGCCTCCCTTGGAGAAGCACTGTTGTCCAGAACGATGTGGCGGTTTGGAGGCGCCACAGCTACGGGTTCCCACTGGTCCAACTGCTGGAGATACAATTCCCAGCGCCCGTCGGAGACGGAGTTACCCTCTGCCATGCGTCTCTGCAGCCGCTCCCGGGCTTGTTCCTCACTAACCGTGCATTCGACGACCCAGGCTTCCCCGTGCAACTCTTCGGCCAGCGCCACCGCCCTTACCCGTTCTTCGGAGCGACGGAAAGTGGCGTCGAGGATGACCGACTTTCCTTCCAGCAGATGCTGCCTTGCCTCAGTCAGCATCGCCTCGTAGGTAAGGGTAGAGAATCGGGGCGCGTATATGCCCTCCATGAAGGACTCGTACCGGTGAACCCCTGGGTCGAGGCCGGCCAACTTCTTCCTGACCAAGTCCGAGGAGATGTGGACCAAGGACCAGCAACTCGCCAACTCGGCGGCCAAGGTGGACTTGCCGGTTCCGGTGACGCCGCATACCAGAATGACGGCCGGTTTGGGTCGCAGGGGAACGTAGGAGCGGGCCAGCTTGAAGTAGGCCCGGGAGGTCTCCAAGGCGGCGGCCTTGGCACTCTCCGATAGATGGGATTCGTCTGTTCGAAAGCTGGCGATTTTTCCCCGGACATAGGCGCGATAGGCTTTGAAGAAGTCCAGCAAATCGAATATGCCCCTATCCCCGGACTCCGCGGCGTAAGCCCCAATAAAGGCCCGAGACAGGTCGGGCCTTCCATTGAAGTCCAGGTCCATAGCCAGGAAGGCGATATCCTCGACAACGTCGGAGCAGCGGAACCGCTCGTTGAACTCGATGCAGTCTATGACGCTGATGCCGTCCCAGGCGCCGTCTTCCGTTGGCGCTTCAAGGAATATCTGGGCGACATGCAGGTCGCCGTGACAGTCCCGGACCTGGCCCTCTTTGGCGCGGGCCCGGAACACATCCTTCTTGACTTCCATAAAAGCCCGGCTGTAGGCCGACAAGTCATCGTAGTCCTCCCTGGAAAGGGCAATGCCGACATACTTCCCGGTCTGGGTGAAGTTCTCCTCCACATTCCGGCGCACCGATTCCAAACCGCCATAACTGGCGACCCTGGGGCCGGTCTCGGCTTGGCGGTGAAACCGGGCTATCCTGGCAGCGATACGCTCGACGTCTTGAAGGGAGACCCGGCCTGCCTTCAAGAGGCGCTCCAAGGAGCTATCGGGTGAGAGGCGGCGCATCTTGACGGCGTACTCCACGGTCCGCCCTGGCCCTCCGAGGGTGTAACGACCGGCTTGTTGGCGTATCTCATCTACCCCAAGGTAGACCTCGGGGCAGATACGCCGGTTCAATTCCACCTCCCTTTGACAAAAAAAGCGGCGCTTTTCCAGGGTGGTGAAGTCAAGGAACCCGTAGTTGACCGGCTTCTTAACCTTGTAAACGAAGTCCCCAGCAAAAAAGATGAACGATATGTGGGTCTCGATCATCTCCACTGCAGGGGTCCCGTGAGGATAGGCGCCCGGGTCCAAGAGGGCCTCGACGAGCTGGGGACAGTTGTTGGCTTCTACTATATCTTCCGGCATCTTCTCCGGCCTTGCTTCCGAGTGCCGACAAATACTCCTGTACTATCCCGGTCTCGTCTGACGAGACTATTCAAGCACATGTCCTGTGCCCGCGACATCAACAAACCACCATCAAACGTGAAGGCCCGGTGACGAAGCCGCTTTCGATCCATCACCTTCGATGCACAACTTTCGATCCATCACCATTCATCCATCACAGGGAGGGATAAAAGCCACGGGACTTGCATACTCCGGGGTTCCCGTTTCACGTGATTTGCATATCAGAGGGTCAATATAGAAGCAGAAGTCACACATGGAGGAGTTTGACATGGCCAGGAGTGAAATCGACCAAGGGGCCGGATTGAAATACCTGTCCGGCCCCATCCTGGTGCCATTGGATAGATCCGAAGTTACAGAAGGCATCGTGCCCTGGGTTTCCCAGATCGCAAGGAAGGCGAATGCTCCTTTAGTGCTGCTTACGGTGGTAGACCCAGACGGCATAGATTACCCCTCCGGGGCGCAGGTCTCCCCGCAATCATCCACGCGAGAGGACCGGGCCATATTCAGGCACCAGATTGAGGAAAACGCAAGAGTCCATGCCCTGGACGCCCTGAAGGCGATGGCGACTCGCTTGAAGGACGACGGCGTCAGCGCAGAAGTAAAGTCCACTGTGGGAAACCCAGCGGAGCAGATTCTGCGTGTTTCGGAAGACGAAGGGTGCGGCTTGATAGCTATGTCAACCCACGGCAGAAACTTTATCGGACGCAGCATCCTGGGCAGCGTAACTGACAAGGTGCTGCATTCCTCCAGGGCGCCGGTCTTGACCGTTACCCCCGATAGGGCGAAGGCGTACCAGGGAGAGGGAGAGGCCCTGACCACGATAGTTACGCCCCTCGATGGGTCGGAGCTCGCTGAACGGGTCCTGCCTTACGTTGAGGAGATGGCAAGCATCCTGTCGTTGGAAGTGCTGCTCGTCAGGGTGGTCAGGATAGAGTACCCATCTTACTACTATACCGAGGTCGCCGCCCGGCTGCCTGATTTCTCCGAGGACATGGTTAGAGAAGCCGAGAGATATCTGAAAGGGGTTTCAAACACTCTCCAGGATAAAGGACTGACCGTTGAGACCCGGGTGCTGAGAGGGGCGACAGCGTCGGCCCTCTTGAACTTAGCCCGGGAGACTCCCCGGAACCTTATCGCGATGACAACGCACGGGCGGTCCGGGCTGAACCGATGGATGATGGGCAGTGTTGCTGAGGCCCTAATCCGGGGTTCCGGCGACCCGGTCCTGGTGGTGCGGCCGCATTAGCAGATGCAGTCCCAGCTTTCCTGGTGCTCTGCAGCGGGGCGTCCGGGTCTGCTGCGGCAGGCGGTAATTGTGGGGCCAACCATTATGTGAAGTGATGGCGATGCAACAAGACGCAGAGGTGAGCCATCCGGCAATTATGCTGCCAACCACTATATCGTCCGCCAGTCCGGAAGAGTCAAGCTCGCTGCGGCAGGTGGTAATGGTTCTGCCAGACAATATCGTCTGTGGCCCGCGCCGCTGACTTCCGGGCGTGGCCGCAGGCTAAAAGACCGCCGTAACGGCCAGCACCGCCAGCGCAGCCGCGGGCATATACCTCCCCAATTCGATTGCTCCGTAAGGCAGCAACCGCAGCGGGCCGGCTTGCCACCATCCCGAAGTCATTTCTTCAATCATCGCCCGCCGGGGCAGCACCCAGGCTATGAGGGCTGCGCCAGCGAAGGCCACCACCACGGCAACACCCGAGCTGGTAATCTGGTCGGCCCACTCAAGAAAAGGCCGTCCCGAAAAGGACAGATCAACTGGAGTGAAACTCAGCGCCGACGGTATTCCCAGCGCAAGGGTAGCCCCGCAGGCGACCAGGGCGGCGATGTTTTCGGAAAGGCCAAGTTCGTAGCGCAGCGGCGCAACCGCCACGGAAAGCAGGCTGTAACATGAGCTAAAAGCCGCAACAAACAAGGCACCAAAGAAGAATGGGGCCAGTACCCTGCCACCGGGCAGTTCACCGAAGACTTGGGGAAACGCCGTGAAGGAAAGCTGGCTGCCGGTGTCCGGAGCGATGCCAAAGGTGTATATGATGGAAAAAACCGCAATACCCCCGGTCAACGAGATCGCCGAATTTGTGACCGCAACGGCAGCGGAGGAAGCCAGGATGTTGACGTTTCTGGGAATGTAACTTCCGTAGGTAATGAGAACTCCAGTACCGACACCCAGAGAAAAGAAGGCTTGCCCCGCCGCCATGCGCCAAGTCTGGGGGTCCATGAAAAGAGCCGGGTCGAAGGAGAAATAGAAGGCCATTGCCTCCCCAGCCCCAGACAGGGTCTGGCAGTATATTGCCAGCAGCGCCACCATGACGACCAAGGCCGGCATCAATAGCTTGCTCAGGGTTTCTATGCTGCCGGTACCCCGCCGGAGGACCAGAAATACCAGTACGCCAACGGCAAGAAAGTACCAGACGGAAGAAAAGCCGGATGTGAAATCCCCGAAAGGCTTCAGGTCGCCCCGGATTGCGTCAACCAGATAGCCCAGGGTCCATCCCGTGATGACGAAGTAGTAGCTCATCACCACGATGGCCAAAGCCACGATGAACCAGCCCAGCCAGGACCCGTACCGTCCGTTTATCCGCCGGAACACTCCCACCGGGCCCCGGTTGGTCAGGCTGCCGGCGGTGGTTTCCAGTACAAACAGGGGGAGCCCCACGGCCAGAATGCAAATGCCGTAACAAAGAATGAAGGTGCCGCCCCCGTTTTCGCCGGCCATATAAGGGAAGCGCCAAAGGTTCCCCAGACCGACTGCGGCGGCAACTGAGGAAACAATGAAGGCGCGTTGGGAGGTCCATTCCGGGCGGGCCGGCAGGGGCCTTCCAGCCTCCTGAGTCATTTCCACATCCTTCCTGTACGCATCCGCAGGGCTCTATAACCGGGCCGGTGGTCTAATCGGCCGGTTTACTTTATTGGTTCCTTTCAATGGCTGGCGACGCCGGCTTCTTTCCTGCTCTATTGAGACCCAGCGGGTTCCTGATCCTGGCTTGGCACGCCGTTAGCAGCGAATTCCCGGACGGCTTGGGTCATCTCTCGCAGCCGCTTTTCCACGAGATTGTGGACTGTCCCCTCCAGGTATGCTCCATCTTCCTGGCGCTCACCCGCAGGCAGACCAGTCAAGACTTCAATGCCCTCGTCAATGGTGGATACCCCGTAAACGTGAAAGCGGCCTTCTTCCACCGCTGCCACCACTTCATCGTTCAGGGTGAGGTGCTGCAGGTTGTCCCGCGGAACGAGCACACCTTGACGATTGGTAAGCTCCCTGGCCTTGCAGACCTCGAAGAACCCTTCGATCTTCTGGGTTGCACCTCCAATGGCCTGTACGTTTCCGTTCTGGTCTACTGAACCAGTTACGGCGATGCCCTGGGCGATGGGGACTCCGGAAATCGCAGACAGCAAAGCGTAGAGTTCCGTGGAAGAGGCGCTGTCGCCATCGACCTCGCTATAGCTTTGCTCGAATCCGATGCTGGCGTTGAGCGACAGCGGCTTGTCGCCGCCGTACTTGCCCCGGAGATAGCCGCTCAGGACCATAAATCCCTTGTCATGGATTCTGCCGCTGAGTTTGGTTTCCCTTTCCACGTTCACCAGTTGCCCCCGGCCCAGCGAAACCCGAGCCGTTATCCGGCTGGGTCGCCCGAACAGCACTTCACCAAAGGAAAGGACGGCCAAGCCATTTACTTGGCCTATGGCCTCGCCATCGGTCGGGATGAAGATGGTGCCTTCTTCGATCAACTCCCGGTACCGGTCCTCCACCAAACCTGACCGGTAGCGGCGTTGCTCGATGGCCTTTTCCACATGGCCGCCCATTACAATCCGACTGTTGGCCGCGTTCGCCCAGTAGTTGGCTTCGGTGAGGATATCAACCACTTCCATTAACTTGGTGGTGAGCTTGTTCTGGTGTTCCGCCAGACGGCTGGAATAGTCGATGATCCGCGCCAAGGCAGTTTTGTGAAAGGGCATGAGATTCTGGTCCCGGCTCCGGTCGGCAACGAAGGCGGCGTACTTGGCTATGTTTTCCGGGGTCCGATCCATAACCGTGTCAAAATAGGCCGCCACCTTGAAGTTGCGGTGAAAGTTTTCGTCCAGAGTCTGCAACAATCGCAATATCTCCGGAGTGCCGATGATGACTATCTTGGTGTTCACCGGGACAGGCTTGGGGCGCAGGGTAGACGTGGGTATGGGGCTGTACTGCTCTCCCATATTCTCGATGCGTACTTCTCCCGTGCGCAGCGTCCTCTTGAGGGTCTGCCAGGAGAACGGGTTCGTTAGCAATTCGTGGGCCTGCAACACCAGGAATCCACCATTGGCTTCGTGGATGGCGCCGCCCTTGACCATGGTGTGGTCGGTGACGAGGGTCCCCATGCGCGCACGGTAGTCAATGCGTCCGAAGAGGTTGTAATAGGTAGGGTTCTGCTCGAAAACCACCGGGGCATGGTCGCATGTCGTGTTGTCCACCAAGTTGTTGACCCTGTATCTGACGAACAAATCGTCTTCCGGGGGTGGCGGGCCAAGGGGAATCGGGGAGGGGTCCCTGGGCTTGAATACCTCAAGATTATTCACCATGTCCGTTTCTACTTGGTCCAGATAGGCTACGATGTCGGGATAGTCCGAGTACTTCTCCTGCAATTCGTCAATTATAGGAGCAAGGGTGAAACGGACTATCTCCCGGTCCACTTGGCGAGTCTCCTCTTGACCGGCCTTGCCCAATCTCCTGATATCGGCCAAGGTACGGTTTATAAGGAGTTGAAGCTGAGTGGCCTGCTCCTGAATCGCTTCCTTCTCCGAGTCAGACAAGGCGGCGTAGTCGGCCTCAGAGAGGGGTTGACCGTCCTTCACCGGAAAGGAAGTAATCCCCGCTTGTGTAAACCTCAGAGTGAAGCCGGACGCGACGGCCGCCTTATCCAGCGCGTCGGTCGCCTCTTGGCGTTTGGCCTGAAGGTCCTGCATTACGGCTTCCACCCGTTCCGTATACTCGTCGCTCTCGAAAGCCCTGGGAATGTCCCGGCGCACCGTATCCACCAACTCATCCATGTCCAAAGCCAGGAGCCGCATGCTGCCACAGGGAAGGCTGACGGGCTGGGGCTGTGAGTGGTCGTGAAAGTTGTAGAGGTATCCCCAATCTGGAGGGCTCGGCTGTCTTCCCGCTACCTGTTCTATATGCGATGCAAGAGCGGTGCTCCTGCCGGTTCCCGCCGGTCCCGATGCGAACAGGTTAAAGCCTGGCTCCTTCATGTTCAGGGCCAGTTCCAAGGCGCTGAGCGCCCGCTCTTGGCCGATCATGCCTTCGAGAGGGACGACTTCCAGGGTGGTTTCGAAGCCCAAACTCTCAGGGTCGCACTTGGCATTCAGCTTCTCTGGTGGAACTTCAAACCCATTGGCCATAGTGACGCTCCTTTGTGCTGCAGCCCGCGGCAATCAAGACCCCAGTGGGCGTCCAGCTCTTATCACTTGGTTATCAGAAGGCGCGAAACGAGTACAGGCTTAGTCCGACTAGCCCATAGCCGCCCGCAGAATCTGAACCAGATGCCAGGGGTCGAAAGGCTTGGACAGAAACCTGTCCCCAACCGGCCCGTAAAGGGCGGTCAACTCCCCCAAGTCTTGTGCCGAAACAACCACCCACGGGACAGCGGGGTTTTCATGCCGGCCGGATTCTCTCAGCCGGCTCAATACCCGGCCTCCCAGCCCGTCGGGAAGCTCAAGGTCGAGAACTACAGCATACACCACGGTTTCGTCCAAAGTTCTCAATGCTTCTGAGCCGGCCCGGACATGGACAGGATCGAATCCGGCGGAACGCAAGGCCAAGAGGATCATTCTGCCAACGCCCATGTCGGCCTCGATGAGGAGAACCCTCCGTGAACGGCCGGTCATAGGCCCCCTTCTCCTGATACTCCGGGTTTCCGGAAACAGGAAAGCGCCCGTCTATTCCGTCTTGACGGGCGCTCTGTCCAAAGGGCCTACTTTACCTCGATCTGTACGCTCTGAGGCTCTTGGGCGTCCCTTTTCGGAACGGACACCTCCAGCACGCCATCGGTGTACGAAGCTTCGACCTCGTCGGGGCTCACCCCTTCCGGCAAGCCGAAGGTCCGGTAAAACTTGCCGGTGGCCCTTTCAGAGCCGTAGTAGGTTTCGCTTTTTACTTCCTTCTCCTCTTCCCTTTGCCCCCGGAGGACCAGCATGCCGTCTCGAACCGAAACGTCGATGTCCTCCCTTTTCATTCCAGGCAGGTCGGCCCGAACAAGAATCTTATTGTCCTGCTCTAACACGTCGACGTCGGGCATCCAATCGCAGGCCGACATTAGGGAGCGGGTGAAGGGTCTGGCTCGGAAGGGCCATCCCCATGGGAATCCCATCATCCGGTCCATGTCTTCGAAGAGGGAACGGAGGTTCCTCCCTTGGCTACCAAGCGGCACCATGCTCCTTTCTTTTTCTATATCCTGTCCGGTACTCATCGAATCCAGCCTCCTTCCAGCAATGCTTGATATTCATACTGTAGGCCGCGCTTGTAAATGAGACATGAACCGGAATGGTTCCAGTGTGCAGATTGCGTGAAAGTGAGGCGGGCCAACACCCCGGAGTTGCATGGTCATACCGGCAGATGGGGGCAAACCCGGTCAAGGAGGGGAAGGCCCGGCCATTCGATAGCCGACTTGCGGCACGGTGAAGATGAACCGGGGGTTGCGGGCGTCGTCTCGCAGCTTGCGGCGCAGATTGCGGACGATTGCCCGCACCAGTTGGCTCTCCCCCAAGTAGTCCGGGCCCCAAACGCGCTGTAGAATCTGGTCGTTGGTCAACGCACGGCCAGCGTTTACGGCAAGCTGGTACAGCAGCTTGTATTCGGTGGGCGTCAGAGGCACCTCTTCTCCTGAGACGGAAACGCGGCGTGCTGTGTAATCTATCATCATGTCGTTGAGAGCCAGGGGCGGGCGCACTTCCAATTGGTCCGGCAGCACCCGGCGCCGCAGGGATGCCTCTACCCTCGCCAGCAGTTCGGAGGGTGAAAAGGGCTTGGTGATGTAGTCGTCAGCACCCAGCCTCAGGGCGCGCACCGCGTCCTCTTCGTTATCCCTGGCCGTCAGGAAAATGACCGGCACGCCGGAAATCTCACGGATTTGCTCCAAGACGTCGAATCCGCTGGCGTCAGGGAACAGGAGGTCGAGGAGGAGGACTTGGGGTTCCTCCTTCTCGACCAGGTTTACAACCTCGGCCGGATTGTCGGTGACGATGGGGTTGTAACCTGCCTGGCTTAAGACTGCTTGAAGATGCCGCAGCACCTGTGGCTCGTCGTCCACCGCCAGAACCCTCGTTTTGGTACCACCTTGGGCGACCTTTCCCATGTGGTACGACTGACGGCTGACCTGTGTTGGGATAGTTAGCCCTGACTCTTGTTCCAGTGGAAGCGTAAAACTGAAGGTAGCGCCCTGGCCCTCACCTGGGCTTGCCGCCCAGATCCGTCCACCGTGGGCTTCTACAATTCCTTTGCATATGGCCAAACCCAACCCGTTGCCCCGAAGCCCGCCCCCCGGTTCTCCCCGGTCCTGATAGAACTTCCGGAACACGTGGGGCAGACTCGCCGGCCCCAAGCCGCGACCTTGGTCCCTCACGTGGACGGTGGCATTCTCGGCATCGATTTCCACCTCAATCGTGATGACAGAGTCCTCGGGCGCAAACTTACCCGCGTTGCCCAAGAGATTGCTCAGGACTTGGTCGATCCTGCGACGGTCGCCAGTGACTATCGTGGGTCCATCGGGGATGTTTATGACTACTTCCTGGTAGCCGCCACTCCGGGCGAAGGTCAATTTCGCCGCCTCGAGGGCTTCGCCCAGATCACAGGCTCCCAGCATGACCGAAAGAGACCCGGCCTCTATGCGGGTCATATCCAGCAGATTGTTGATCAGGTCTCGCATGCGGTCTGCCTGCTCGTCGATGATCTCAAAGAACTCGCGGAGTTCCTTTTCGTCCAAAGGGTAAGGGCTGCCCAGCACCGTTGCCGCCGACCCCTTGATGGCAGTGAGGGGAGTCCTCAGTTCGTGGCTTACAATCCCGAGAAACTCGCTCTTCAGCCTTTCCAACTCTTCCAACGGTGAAATATCCTGGATCATCGACACAGCCGCCGATATCTCTCCCCCTTCCCCATAAATGGGTGCGGCGCTTACAAGGGTAGGGACGGTCGATCCGTCTGCCAACCTATGGACCACCTCCTCAGCACGAGTGATTTCACCACTGGCCAGCGCCCGCAAAATCGGATGCTCCTCATCTATGACCGGTTCACCCGCGCCGTACTTCCCGCTCCTTTCCCGGTTTCTCAGGGCATCACCAGGTCTGTATGAGAGCCCAAGGATACGTTCCGCCTCCCGGTTCGCAATTAGCACTCGCTCACCACCTGCTTCGATCATCAGAATGGCTACGGGGGAGAGTTGCACCAGCGATTCGAGACGGCGGCGTTCGTTTTCAAGGGCTTCGTACTGCTGAGCGTTGTGAATCGCCAGGGCTGCGTGGGAAGCGAACAGTACTAGGATGTCCTCATCCTCTTCGGTGAACTCGGCACCACCCAACTTTTCGGTCAGGTACAGGTTTCCCAGAGGCTCACCATCAAGTCGAATGGGAGCTCCCAAGAAGCTCTTCATTGGAGGGTGGTTTGGAGGGAAACCAATTGATTGAGGGTGCTTGGAGAGGTCGGCCAGCCGCAGGGGACGCTGCTCTTGGTGAAGCACGCCCAGCAACCCAAGTCCTTCGGGTAGATCGCCTAGCTGCTTACGCTGGCTTTCCGTGATGCCGTGGGTAACGAAGGCACGCACTTGGCCGGAGTCGTAGAATACGGCCACTGCGCCATACCGAGCCCCCACCAAATTGCAGGCTGCATCGACAATGTCCTGCAGAACGGTGGCAAGGTCGAGACTGGACGTGATCCTGCGGCTGAGGTCGCTTAGCCGCGACAATCTCCGTCTAAGCCGCTCATTTTCCCGGCGAAGCCCGGCAAGCTCCCAATCGGAACCGGCGTCCGTCGACACTGCGCGTTGCTCCGTCCATGCAGGGGTTAGCCTGTGATTCGCTTTACTTAACTTAACATAGCACTTTGGAGTAACCAATCCATCTGCAAGCCGGCTTTGGTCCCCGGAGGTCCCAATGACCGGAGCAATGCAGCGAATGGGTTCTGAGCGAATGGGTTCTGAGCGAATGGGTTCTGAGCGAATGGTTTATGGGGGGCATTGAACAGGAGGTTGGAACCTACGGCTAAAGGCTGCTGCAGCGCCGCGAATAGCGTATTGGTCAGACTTGGGCGGCCGACGGCGCTTGATTCTCAGGGGTTGAAGGAATGAGACTCTAGGGGTCATGAGGAAGAAGGGGTGGTGGGCCTAAGTGTACCGTATTGAGAACTTTCCGGTGGGAGGTCGAATTGCCATCGAGAAAGGCATCCTGTTCGGACACCTCAGGGTCGGCGATCCAGCCATGCAAGGCTTGGCCAATCACCTGCTACCAAAGGCATCTCCGTCAATCGGAAATGTCCGATTAGCCTGCCATCAAGATTTAGGGTTGGGTCGGTGGGATCAGGGGTGCGGCCGCCGTGCTGAGAATGAACCACAAGGGATGATTGACACGCTTCACGAGAGCGCCGTGGTCTGCTAGTCTGTCTTGGCTGAGGGAAGATGGGAATGCACCCGCAACCGGAGGTGAGCACCGTAACACGGACTTAATAAGCCCTACAGCAGCGGCGAACGGTTGCCATCCACCCTCATACCAACTTTCTCCCATCAATGGAGAAGGGGTTTCAACTGTTCTTGTTCAGACCTTTCCCAGCAAACATTCCGGCATTTGCTTAAACATATTGGACAACGTTAGAAACGGGCTTCTCAGACCGCGAACGCCCTCTTTGTTCAAGCCGTGCTAAACTGCCGGGGCGGTAAATGGGTCACTCACAGAAAGCAAACGGGACCACGCTATGAACCAAGTACTCAACCTGATGAGCCGGCTAATTACAGCCCGACCGTATGCCACGATCGGCGTGCTGATCATCATCACCATTGTGCTGGGCGCGGGTGCGTCGTTACGCGCTGAGATTGACGAGACGGATGGGTACTTTCCCCCTGACAATCCCGTAGTCAAAGCACTGGGAGATATCGACGAGCTCTTTGGCGAATCAGGCAAGATAATTGTAATTTCACTGGTCTTTCGCGGAGAAGCTCTGACCCCTGAGGGACTCTTGCAGATGTCTAATCTGATCGACGAGATTGCGAGGGACCCGGAAGTGGCGGTCCTGTTCACGCCAATCGATCCGGTAATCGCGCCCTCATTGATTATCGAGGGCGTACTTGAAGTGGACGGTTTCGAGTCGGTCACACAGGCAGAAATCGACGCCGTGCGCAATGTTCCAGCGGTCCAAAGCACTCTCACCGCGATGACAGGAACAGACGCAGACGGCACACCGGTAGCGATTGCCACGATCCGCCTTCAAGACACTGTTGAAGAGCGATTACAGGATGCAGAACGCAGGGTTTACGATATCGCGGCCGGCGATGAAGGCCCTTTGCGCGTGAGCAGTTTGTCTCCGGCGGTGATCCAAGATGAGTATCAGAGGGCGTACAGGGAGGACACTGGGCCGCTAATCGGAATAGCCTTCTTACTGATTGCCGTTCTGATATTCCTCTTCCTGCGTTCACCTTCCGACCTGGTGCTATCGCTGGCAGGCCTGTTGATGTCGATTGTGTGGATCGTGGGCGCGGAGGGCTGGTTGGGGCCGAACGGGCTGGGCCTGCTGGGGCGACCGAGCGGAGTATCAGTAATCATCCCCATACTCATCATCAGTCTCACGGTGGACTATGCAATTCAGGTAGCGTTGCACTACCGCGAGGCAAGAACCGGCCACACCTCGGTGCTGGCTGCCTCCCGGTCCGGACTGCGAGCCGTGATATCCCCCCTTGCCCTGGCAGCATTGACAACGATCGGCAGCTTCCTGGTGGGATTGCTCTCTCCCATTCCTGCGATCAAGGACTTCGGTGTCGTGGCCGGGCTGGGCGTGGGGATGAGTGTCATCGTGATGCTAACGCTTCTGCCAGCCGGGCGGCTCATCCTGGACCGGCGGCGGGAATCACGGGGCAGCCTCGGTCCGCCCCGGCAAGTCTCACAGGCGTTGCCGGGTATAGATAGGGTCGCGGAACTGGTGGGGGGAAATGTCACTCGTAAGCCTATTCCCTATCTCGTCGCCATATTGGTGCTGTCGATCGTATTTGGGATTGCCTCGACACAGCTCGAATCGAGGTTCAGCATACTAGACCTTCTACCCAGTGGCGGGAGCGTGGCGGAGGACTGGGAGACCCTGGACGCTGCCATCGGCGGTTCATCGGAAATGGCCAATATGCTTTTGCATGTAGAGGCCACGGAGACTCGGACACTTGTGAACCTACAGGACCTGACGACCGCTTTCGAGGACGAACGTAAACGGCCGCAGGCGGCGGCAGGACCGATTCAGGCTTCTTTCGAGTTCCTCGTGCGCGACTGGACTGAAGACACCGGCGAGCCTGGGGACAAGTATGACCCGGAACTAGCAGCGCTCTTCGAAGATGCCACGGCGGGGGTGCAGTTCGATACGGTGCTGATGCAAGAATTTCTGGATAAGCTCGAAGAGAGAGAGCCCGCCATTACGCATCTTTTGGTCAACGATCCGCAAGGCATCGATGGGATCCTGCTCCAGTTTCCAGCCCTCACGAACAACCCGGATCAAACGAAGGTCCTACAGGAAGAAATTGAAGGGCTCTGGTTTGGCGAAGATGATGCTGTCACGGTGACTTCGGAAAGTGTGATATCAGTAACGGTGACGGAAGAAATGACGAGCCGTCAAACAGAAGCGATAGCGGCTACGATTGCCGCGGCTCTCGGCATCCTGTTTGTGTTCTTCTGGGCAACACTACGTCAACCAATTCTGGCCTTCATTGCCGTCGGGCCGATCGTACTCGTCCTACTGTGGATACTCGGCACGCTGGCACTGCTCGGAATCCCATACACCATCGTAACTGCAACCATCACAGCGCTTTCGATCGGAATTGGCGTGGATTACACGATACATATCATCCATAGATACAGGCAGGAGTACACCCACCTTCGCAATCCCGAGGTGGCGGCGGTCCGCACCCTAAAAACTACCGGCTCCGCCCTTATGGGTTCTGCATTGACTACAGGCAGCGGGGTCGGCGTATTGATGCTTTCGTCGGTGCCGGCGCTAGAGCAGTTCGGCATCACAGTGGTGATTACGATTGCATATTCGCTAATCCTATCGGTGTTGCTGGTGCCATCTGCGATGACGATTTGGGGCGCGTATCAGAATATGCGGCTGCGTTCGATGGTGCAAAGCTGGGAGCGTGATCTCGACGAGGAAATCGAGGCGGTATTCAGACGGCAGGAGGGAGAGCAGCAAGGAGGGTCACCCTCTTAACGGGTTGGGGTTGCCGTCCCCACCAGAGTTGGCAAATCATGAACGTTCATTTGTATTGACAGAGATGATACTTCTGCTCAGAATATTCTATACATCGTTATGATTCTTGGGACGTGACTCGAATTACGAACTCAGCCTCAAGCACGATTAACCACCATTCCCTCTCCCTGCCCGAAGAACTAGTCCTGATGCTCCTCAACGAGGAAAGCGGCTATTTTCACCAAGTGCCGGGCTGGAGCCTCAACTGCACCATCATCGGGGCCGTGCTGGCAGAACTTTCCCTTCGCTTTCGTATCGACACGGACACAGAGTCCCTGTTCCTGAGCGACAAGACCCCGACGGGCTTACCCTCCCTGGACTCCATCCTGGCGGAAATTGCTGACGAGCCGGAACAACGCAGCACGCAGTACTGGATCGAGCGGCTTGTCCCGCGTGCGGAAACGATAGCCGATCTTGTGCTCAGCGACTTGGTTGACCTAAATTTCCTAGAGCTTCATGAAGGCGATTTCTGGACATTGGGGCGCTCCGCCCGTCAGGCGTACGTCGGCACCCAGAACGGCACCGGAGGCGCTTTCGTCAAGACGCGCATTCAAGCGCTCATCCACTCCGATGAGATTCCCGACCCGCGCGACATCATCACCATCGCTCTTCTCAACGCTTGCAACGTCATACCCCTTATCATGCCCTTGGACGAAGAGGCTGAGCAGCGCATAGAGCTAATCTGCCGGATGGAGGCAATCGGCCGGGCCCTCGCCGAGGCGGTGAGCAGCACCATCGCCAGACCCCCCCTGCATTCGCTTCCCACCAAGAAGATACCGAGCCTCTCACTGCGCAAGCTGCTGTTCAATCCGCACGTACGCTCCGGCAACATCCCTGCCCTCTTTGCCGACCTTGCCAAGCATTATGGGCCGGTGTTTGAGCTGCACCCTCCGTTCTCAAAGAAGTCCTACATATTCCTCGCAGGCCCCGAGGTAAACGACTGGGTCCAAAAGCGCGGCCGCTTGTTCCTGCGCTCTAAAGAGTACTTGGCCAGCGTAGAGGAGGCACACGGCACCTCCCGCACCATACACACCATGGACGGCGCCGACCACTTCCATTTACGCAGGGCCTTGCAGCCCTCACACTCGCCCCAAACCTTCGTCCGCCGCCTCGATGAGGTTTATCGGATCGCGCGGCAGCACTTGTCGTCGTGGGATGCCGGCGACATCATACAGGCCGGGCCGATGTTCCGGCGATACCTCAATGCACAAATGTCCCAGCTCCTGGTGAGCCATGACACCACGGACGTGTTCGAGGACATTCTCATTTTCAATAAACTTCTACTCATCACTCACCTCACCGGCCTATTGCCCAAGTTCCTGTTGAAGATGCCGGGCATGAGGCGACGGGCTAAGCTCGTGGCCCAAATGGCCGAACGCATCAAGGCCAGCCACACCCCGGCCCAGCGCACCGGCCAGCCCCCGGACGTCATAGATGGCTACCTTGCCGTCCATGCCAACGAGGAGCATTTCCTCCCCGAAACCGACCTAGGCTTTCCGCTCGACACGTTGTTACTGACCGGCATGTACCTAGCTGACCTGACCAGCTTTACTTTCTACCACTTGGCGTCGAACCCCGACGTCTACAGGCGCGTGCAGTCCGAAGCCGATGTGCTGTTCGCCGGGGGCGACCCCACCGGCGAAGACTTGAAGCCAGCCAACATCGATGTCACGCACCGCGTGCTAATGGAGGCCCAACGACTCACGCCCAACGTCAGCCTCTCGGTGCGCAACGTCATGAACTCGTGCATCGTCGAGGGGTACCAGTTGCCCCTGCGCGCGCAGGTAGTCATTGCCCAAACCGCCACTCATTACATGGAGGAGGTCTTTCCAGACCCTTTCACGTTCGACATCGAACGCTACCTGCCGCCACGGAACGAGCACCTCGGCCCGGGCTATGCGCCCTACGGCTTAGGCACGCACAGGTGTTTGGGCAGCCACTGGGCCGAGATGCATGTTTGCTTCAACGTGCTCTTGTTGGCGCACCACTTCACGTTCGATCTGTCGCCACCGGGCGCGGACCTGCGCATAAGTCCACTGCCGACGCAGTCCCCCAGCAAGAAGGTCAAGTTCGTCATCAAGGAAAAGCGCCACGAAATCCCGGTTTGAGGCAGCCCGCGCACTCCGAAACCGCGCAACCCCGTAGCGCCGTGACACAGCCGAGCGCCCTGCGCGTTGCTGAGGCACTCCCAGTACGGGTGGCGCCCAGGCGCCGCCGCGGGCTGAGCTTTTCCGAAGCGGGAGGCGTACAGGGTTACGACTATACATCAGCCACCCGCGATCCCGGTACGGAGAACAGATGCCGCTTGGCCTAATCTACCGGGCGGCGCTGCTGGTAGAGACCGAGAGCATGCATGGGGAAATACTGGCGATACAGCGTGTAGTCCAAGAGTGCGGTGCGAAAGAATATCCCGGCCATGTCCTGTCTGGGCCAAGTTCCATCCGGCCTCTGCATACCTATGAGGAACTGGACGCCCCGGGCAATAGCGGTCCAGTCGGTTTCGCCCGCTTCGATTAGAGCGATCGTTGCCCACGCAGTCTGGATGACCTGACTCTCCTCATGCGCGACGTACTGGCCGGTATAGCAACCCCGGTAGTGCTCACCCCATCCCCCGTCTTCCCGCTGATGGTCGAGCAGCCACTGGCGGGCTGATTGGAGGGCTGGGTCGTCAGGAGGAGCGCCAGCGGCAAGCAACCCCCTGATCCCAAAGAACGTGCCGTAGATGAACTGAACGCCCCATACGCCGCGCCAAGAGCCGTCTCTCTCCTGGGCGCGGCGCAGCCAAGCGTCAGCCCGTGAGATGGCCTTGGTTTCCGCTTGGCCAAGGACTTGGGGTAAGCGCTCTCCGCAAGCTGCCAGGGCCGCAAGACAAGAGGCAGTACACTCAACATAGGAGTGTTCCGTCATAGAGTCGCCAAACATCTCGGCCGGATTCAGCCACTCGAGGCCAAGCATAGGGCGTTGAGTTTCGTACGTGCCAAAGCCGCCATCTCGATTCTGACCCCGCAGCATGAAGCGGACCGCGTCGCCAAGCGCCGTTATGTCCGCTGGATCCCTGCCGGCGGAGAGAAGCGCAAGGACTGCCTCGGCAGTACAGTCGGTCACCGGCCAGCCGTGCCATGCCGAGGCAAAACACCAGCCTCCGCGGGGGTCGTTCCGATAGGCCTCTTGATAGCCTTCGAAGCTGACGCCAATCTGCTGCCCGCGCAGGTAGTTCGCCCCACTTCGGAGCGCATCACAAACCCCGTCGAGTTCGGGCGCCGTTGACAGAGCTTGCAAGGCGAAGGCAGTATCCCAGGAAGCGCTTCTGGCCCCGGAGACTCGCAACCCTCCCTTGTCGTCTTCCCAGATCCAGCGGTCCAGCTGTGCGAGGGCGCGGAGTCCGTCGGCATCTACAGGGTCTCGCAGCCAAAGGGCAAGGATGTTCAGGATTCCACTGACAGCAGATATGCTCGTATGATTGGTGGTCTGAAGCTCCCATTTGATGTTACGGACTATCGCTTCCAGGCAGCGGGCGCGCAGACGCTTGCCGTGAAATCGGTCGAAGAGCCGTGCGAACATGAACCCAACGCGGAGCCACACGCTTGGCTTGGCATAGAGGTCAGCGTCTCGCAGGCGATTTCGACTTGCGGCGAAATCGGAGCTGGCAAACCCATGGGGGTACAGCTCTTCTCTTATGGAGGCAATCCGGGGTGTGACGGGCGCCTGGAACTGATGCGCGTAAACGGCTGCCATCCCCATGTAGATGAGCCGCGTATGGCAGTACCAATTTGAGGGATGCAACGGCGTCCAACGAGGCAGGCCCCACACCTCCGGAAGGATGGCATTGACGCCGCGCCAGTCGTAGAGATTGAGGAGCGCCAGCCAGAACTTGCCCCAAGTCGGGATCCCAAGGACTCCCTCTTTTTGCAGGAATCGCCGCGCTGGTTCAATTAATGGATCGCCCTGCTCGACGCCGAGCAATCTGGCCGAGACGTAGACCAGGGCAGTGACAAACAGATTTGGTGGTTCGTGCTCGTGGAGACTCCACAGGCCTCCTTTCAGGCGGGACTGCTGGAAGTAGCGTAACACGCCACGGCGGCGGTCAGGCGTCAGCGGACGGTTGAGAATATGGTGCAGCAGCACGTACTGTGCGGAGAGCATGGGGCACCAGACCACCTCACCCTCAAAGCTGCCTTCCTCACTCTGGAGGCGCAACAAGCAATCGGTCGCCATTTTCAAGGCGGAACGGGCATCCGGGCCCACGATATGCTCCTAGTCAGGCGATCGGCTGAAGTGTTCTTGGGGTGGCGAGGAGGCCAGAAAGGCGCGAGCCAGGTTGTCATATACTTGCTCGTTCTGCACTTCGCCTTTGGCTCTCGTTTTGCGCAGTTGCCGAACAGCCCTTATGAACCATCCAATGCGAAAAGCGAGATGATGAACTATGCTGCCTGCCCGGCGCCAGGCGCGTGGGCTAATGGATCTCGGAATCGTCCTTGCAACAGCCAGGCTAACCGCCACGGCACCCGTGAAACCCAGACTGGTCTCTGATGTATCTTCGCAAGCGAGCAGGCGCACGCTCCGGCCGGCGTGCTCACCGCCCTTCCTCCATATTCGATAGACCGCGTGCCTGAGCGCCACTGCCTCGGCCCGATGATCGGCAAATACTTCGTAGAACCCCATGGCAAGCATTTCGGGCGCGCGGATGTCCCGGAAGCGGCAAGCGACAAAGTCGCTAAAGTCTTCGCTCTCGGCAAGCGTCATGGCATCTCCGAAGCCGAGGGTTAGTCCCACCGCCGTCATCGGGTGGTAATGTCCGGCCGCATCGCCGATAACCACGAAACGAGGGTTGCCGTAAGAGATGCGCGGTCTAGTCGTGTTTCCGGCGAACTTAACGTGCCCGCTCGTGACTGCTTCCACGAACAACGATCTGATGTCTCCCGGCAGCCTGGGGGCATACGAGCTCAACAGCAGGTCAGTAGCGCGATGGCCCGAGTGTTCATGTGGGATATCCGCGATGGCGCCAACGCTGTCCTCTCCCAATTTGTACATGAATACGGGGCCAGGCCCGCCACAGAAGATGTGCCCATATTCCTCCATGGGCAACCTCGCCCCGTTCATCCGGACTCCTATCATGCGCGAACAGACCATAGGCTTTGTTGTCATACCCAACAATCGCAGCACTACGGATCCCCGTCCATCGGCGCCGACGATCCTGTCGGCGGTTACAGCTTCCTCGACGCCGTTCTGCATATATTTGACACTGCCGTCAGGCATCGGGCGTACGCGCTTGAGGATGAAGTCGACATTGGGCTCGTTATTGGCAGCCTCACGCAGACGTGAGACGAGGGTTTCGTGCGGGCATACCAACCCGTGGGACCCTTCCGGGTAGGTAAGAGGAATCGGCTGAGAGCCATCCTCCGGGAATACCACAAACCCCTTGGTGGCGTGGGCCTGGGTATCGAAACTAATCCCGGCCTCTTGCAGCATCCGCGCGGCAGGTGGATGCAGCCACTCACCCTTCAGTCTGTTATGCCCATTGGGATTTGCTTCGAACAGCGCCACCCGGGCGCCCCTGCGTGCGTAGGCCAGCGCGCACAGGCTGCCCGCGGGGCCAGCGCCGATTATGGCTACGTCGTAGTGTCGAGAATCAGTGCTGTTCAATGGAACGGTGCCGGCTTCAATGCAGCGGCGGCGGTGAAGTCACATTCAGTGCCTTTTGGCAGCGGTCGCTTCGCATCCGTTCCAGAGACACTAATACGCGCCCTTATCGGGTATGGACGCTAACAAAAATTGTGGAAAGGCGATTGCACACGCAACCAAGTCCCTGATCAGTATCCACCCCAAGTCGGCCGGCTGACTATCGCCTTGAATGCTCCCGGCGTACGCAGGGTTTGCTTCGCTGGGCTCTGTCCGCCTCGCGCTAGAATTGGGCGCCAGACGGCCCAGCCGACGCCGAGTATGAGCACGAAGAGGACACCGCCCACGATATTACCGGCAAGACGGCGACTTAGGCTTGCCAGCAATGGCGCTTGCTCCTACGGCTCCGGCTTGAATTTCAAGGTGAAGGTTCTTGATTTTGTCAAACGTGGTGGAACGGTCACGCGGGCGTCGTTTCATGTCGATGGCATTACAAGTTATGCTTGTGATGGGAGTAAAGCACCGCGCCTAGTTCAGCACGCCACAGGCGATGCGGCCTCCGGCTCCCCCGATAGGCTGGGTGTTGTGGTCATCCCGGTTCTCGTGGACCACGATGGCGGACCCGTCGTCGTCCATCAGCAGGTCTGGACGAACCAGGGTCGTGAAAAGTTCGGCCTGCACGGTACCATCAGCGGCGGCGTAGATATTGGGCAGGTCGCCGTTGTCTGGACCATCGGGGTTGAGTAGTCCGTGCTGGCGGTTGTCCACGTTGATGTGCCCGCCTGACGCCTTGAAATCGGGCGTGCACGTCCCAACCGAATGGATGTGGATGCCGTGGGGGCCGGGTTCGATGCCTTCGACCATGACGGTCACCAGGAATCCACCTGAGCCCTGCTGCATGACGACAGTTCCTATGGAATCACCCTCCACGTTGCGCATCTCGGCAGTGTAACGCGCGTCGCCCCAACTACTGCCGTTGTTGCTGCACGCCGCGGCCACGAGCATCAGCGCAACTGCCACTGTCAAAACGAATCCGAGGTTCCAGATCCTCGTCTGCATTATGATTCCAACTTCTTCAAGAGCCGCGATCATGGAACGACAGGAGGGCTGATGGGAACGCGTGGCCGGGCGTCACTCAAGCGAACGCTAGCGTTGGTCACCCTAGCGCTATCCGGGGCAACTTCCCTCTGTCAAGCTACCCTGACCTACACCTCCAGTTTGAAGCGCACGGCGAAAGCTCTTGAATTTATTAAGTGTGGTGGAGCTGGGGGGACTCGAACCCCCTACCTCTTCAATGCCATTGAAGCGCTCTCCCGGTTGAGCTACAGCCCCACGCGGATGCCCCACAAGGGGATTGCGGAACGCGACCCAATATATCAAAGCGGACAATTGGGCCGCAACAGGTTTTCGTCGCGGTTTATCCCTTTCTGGTGTATTTTACCACCCGGCGGGGACGCCATTCGCCGGGGGTGACGAAGTAGAGGTCCTTGTGAGAGTCGGCCCACACGCCGTGGCAGGAGCGGTGTATATCCGAACCCCACTGGGCCAGCCGTTCTCCCTCCAGGGTCAGGACGCTGAAGAGCCCCCCGTTGTGTTCGGGAACGTAAACGGTGTCTTCGTCGTCGACGAAAAGGACCGCCGGACCGATAAGCTTGGACGGCCAAGTCGAGATGTACTCGCCGTCCTGAGTGAACACTTGCACGCGGTCGTTCTCCCGGTCGGCGATCAAGACCCGGCCTTGGCGGTCAATCCAGACGCCGTGGGGCAGGTTGAATTCGCCAGGCCCAGTGCCGGGGCCACCCCAGGACAGGAGATGCTCCCCGGTGGCTGAGAACTTGTGCACCCTGGCGTTGCCGTAGCCGTCGGCGATGAATATCTCCCCCTGTTCGTTGAGGCCGATACCGGCGGGAAGGTTGAAGGGCTCGCCTCCCTTGGTGACGTGCTCCCAGCCGTCGCCGACATGCTGGGAGTTGTCGTAGCCGGCGTCGGAACGGAACCCCTTTTCGCCGATGGTCATGAGAAGTTGACCATCGGTGGTGAACTTCATGACTTGGCCGCGGTCGCGGTCCACCAGCCAGACGTTGTCGTCCCGGTCCAGCAGGATGGCGTGGGCAAACTCTATGATGCCACCGCCCCAGTGGGAGAGGTAGTTGCCTTCACGGTCGAAGACTACCACCGGGTGGTCGGGGTCACGGTTGAAGCAGTAGACCCGGTCTTGGGAGTCACCGTAAACCGCGGCGGCGGGCATTGCCCAGCCTTCGGGCAGCTTGGCCCAGTTTTCGTCCATTTCGTAGGTGTATTTGCCGCTTCCCACTGTCTTTGTGGTCGTCACGATAAACTCCTCACGGTTTGTCTGCCTCGATGTTAACCCAAACCCGCCCGAAAGCAAAGCGAGGCTTCCCTCTTAGCGAGATTCAGGGGCCGATATTTCTTACTTCCCTTTCAATTGCTCCCATTTCCTCTCACTCTGTGACTGGAGTGAGGATTTAGAGTTCAGAATCCCCACCATTTTCCGCATCCCTGCCGAGGAAGGAAGGCCGGTTTGGCCCAGATACGGCAGAATTTGTTTCGGGGCAACGATTACTATTAGCCATGGTACAGGGGAGTTCTCTCACATTGGAAGGGGCGAGTGTCAGCAAGTGATGGGCAGCGGCGCTCTTCAACCGTTTAAGGATGCTGGAGCGGGCAGACAACAGATCTGTACTCATAGTCGAATGGTTGATAGACAAGGTTGCCCTGCACTACAATCCGCGGGACACCAGCCGGGAGTTGGGCCAATGGCCGAGGAAGAAACCGTAGAACATATCCTGGAAGAGTTGACCCGGCGCGCAAATGGACTTTGGGGCGACGCCAGGGCCGCAGAGTTGACCGGTCCGCTGCAAGATACGGCCCGGCAGGTATGGGAAGTGCGCCATTCCATCCCCGATGCCGAGGTCGAACCCGGCTTCTACCAGTAACCGATAGGCAGCAACCTATAGACAGTAAGTGTTATGCCCGGAGCTTGGCCGGGCTTCCGGTATTTTCCGCTGTTCAGAGGGAACCGCAGGAGGCAAGTTGCCGCAGCCATACGAATTGACGATAGCCCAAGCTGCCCGGGAAATGCGGGAGGGGAACCTGTCGCCGGTGGAGATGGCCGAGAGTCTCCTCCAGCGCATCGACGCCTTGGAGCCGTCGTTGCAGGCGTGGGTGACCATTGACCGGGAAGGGGTACGCAGCGAGGCCAGGGAGCGGGAACGTCAACTGCAAAGTGGCGGGCCCACCGGGCCGTTACACGGGGTGCCGGTTGGCCTCAAGGACATCTTCTACACTGCGGGCATGAAGACCACAGCGTGCTCCAGGATTTACGCCGACTTCGTTCCCGGCTACGACGCGGATTGCGTTGCCAGGATAAAGGCGGCCGGCGGCATCATACTGGGGAAGGCGGTAACCACAGAGTTCGCCACTTCCGACCCATCTCCCACCGTGAACCCCTGGAACCCGGCCCACACCCCGGGGGGCTCCAGCAGCGGCTCATCGGTGGCGGTGGCGGCCCGGATGTGCGCTGCCGCCTTGGGTTCCCAGACCGGCGGCTCAACCTGCCGTCCCGCGGCGTACAACGGGATCGTGGGGCTCAAGCCGACTTACGGGCGCATCAGCCGCCACGGCGTAGTGCCGGTTAGCTGGTCGCTGGATACGGTGGGCATCCTGGTCAGGACGGTGGAGGATGCGGCGGTCATGCTCGAGGCCATGGCGGGTTACGATCCCAAGGACCCAGGTTCCGCCGAGCAGCCGGTCCCGGACTTTGCTGCCCAAGCAGCAGGCTACCAAAGGGTGCCCCGCATCGGCCTGTTGGGAGGGTTCTTCAAAGAACACGCTACAGAAGAGGTTTGGAGCCACACCACCGAGACCGCTCAACGGTTGGCCCAAGCCGGGGCAGAAGTGGAAGAGGTGGAACTGCCCGCCAGTTTCGCTACGGCCCACAGTTGCCAGCGCATCGTGATGAACGTGGAATGCGCCGCCTTTCACTGGGATACGTTCCGGGACAGGGCAGACGAGTATGGTCCAAGAATCAGGGCTAACATCGAAACGGGCGCCCTTGTCTGCGGGGTGGACTATCTCAATGCCCAACGGCTGAGGCGGGTCTTCCGCCGGGACATGGTGGAGATGATGGCGGGCGTTGACGCCGTGTTGACCCCGGCTGTGCCGGCCCCGGCGCCCCGGGACCTGAATACCACCGGCGATGCCGCTTTCCAGTCTCCTTGGACCTCCGCCGGGCTTCCAACCGTGGTGCTGCCATCGGGCTTAAGCCCGGAAGGGCTGCCCTTGGCGGTCCAACTGGCCGCGCCGCCTTGGGAAGAGGGGCGGTTGCTGGGGGTTGCCCAGTGGTGCGAGGGTGTCTTGGGAGTGGAACTGGGGCCTCCGGAGTTTCCTTAGCAATTCAATTCCACGCTGTTAGTTCTTGGCTGGCACAGCCTCAGCGAAGCTACCCAAAATGCGTTCGCGGTCGTGTACCTCCATAGTCAGGGCTGGACGAACTCCGACGGGCGGGAGACCGCAACTTTTACTTGGGAAAGATCTGTTATCTTTCGGGCGTCAAGAATTTCAAAGGCGATAATACTGTCCTCGTGGTCAAGGTCCACGACCACGCCCGGCAGGATTTCCGTCGATTGCTTCGTCTTTCTTACGTCCAAGACAATGGAGAGAATATCTACTTCAGAGTCGTAAGTGACTTCCATGGGAATGACCTCTTTAGGGCCGGAAGTGTGAGGCGACGGAGACTTGGCTGCCCCCCTTGAGTCTAGCCTAAAACACGGCTATGGGGTTTACGGGGGAGCCGGTGGCGTTGTGGAGGCGCAGGGGGCCGATTAACACGAGGAATTCCCAGCGGTTGCGCTCGCGGCAGGCTTGGGCTACGTCTTCCAGGTTGGCGTTATCCAGAATCCAGAGGCCCATGGCAGTGATGCCGACTTGGTGGATGGGGCTGGGGACTCTTTCGTACTGGGGAGGGTTGACGTCATTGCCGGTGTCGGACCCCAGCATGGCGATGCCGCGGTGGTGGAACAGGGGCAGGCAGGCCGCTTGACAGGCGGTGGAACCGCGGGCCCGCTCGACTGGACCTTCCACGTTGCGCCGGTGCAACTGGCCGGTACGAATCAAGAGCAGGTCGCCCTCCTCTACCTGGAAACCGCAGCGGCTCTCTGCGGCAAGGATGTCCTCGGGTAGAACTCCTTCACCCCGCTCGACCCAATCGATGCCCCGGAGCATCGGGACGTCAACCAGAACGCCGCGGGTAATGATGCCGTTCCTGGCTTCGTCGACGGAACCGACCGTTGCCCCCATGCTGGTGGACACCATGTGGGCCGGCTTGCCGTTGTAGGTCTTGCCCTCCCAGAAGAAGTGAGAAAGGCTGTCGATGTGGGTGATGGTGGTGCCGTGAAAGACCATGCCGAAGTAGTCCATGGCTACAGCGTAGGGACGGACGGAGACCTTGTCGCCGCTGGCCCAGCCTTCTCCGCTCTCAACCATGTAGTGAACCGGCGGGGTGGGAGCATCGACACTGGGGTCGAAGCTGATGGTGCGGGAGAGGGTTATGGTCGTTCCCTCCTGCACGGTCGCCAAGGCGGACTTCGTCTTAGCAGCGGTTATCAGGTTGGGGGTGCCAAGCTGGTCGTCTTCCCCCCACCTTCCCCAATTGGACAAAGAGTCGAAATAACCCAGGACTTCTTGCTCGCTCGGTATGCCGGGCTGCATGGCTTTCTCCTGTTCCAGTCTATTAGTCCAACATTTTGAACTGATGGTTAATGCTACGGCGGGAGGGCGGGTTTCAAACCCGCCCCTACATTAGCCCTCAATTCTAAGGTGTAGGCTAAGGTGTCGGTCTATTAGTTGCTGGCTCCACCGACCGCCGGGGGCGTGAGAGAAACATCCAGGACCGATTCGCACCAGGCGGCTGCCGCCAGCAAACGGGCTTCCTGGTAGTGGCCGGCGGCTAGTTGCAGACCGAAGGGAAGGCCGCTGGCCGCCAGCCCGGAGGGAATGGTGATGGCCGGTATCCCGCAGGAAGTCCATGGTCCTTGGAACATGGGGTTTCCGGTGTTGGTCAAGTTGGCCAAGGCGGGGGTTGGAGTGGAAGGGGTCAGCAGAACATCGACCTGTGCAGCGGCGCGAGCCATATCGGCGATGAAGGTCAGGCGCCTTTCCAATGCACGGGAGTAGGTGACGGAATCGATTTCCAGGCCCGATCGGATCATCTCCCGCAACTGCGGCTGGTAGTCGCCGGCCCTGGTTCGGTACATGGGCTCGTGAAAGGCGGCGCCTTCTACAGCCATGATAATGCGCTGGTCTTCCCAGGCGGTGTTCACGCTTTCCGAGGGAGAGATTTCCTCGATGACCGCCCCGGCGGCGCTCAGGTTGTCCACCATTTGGCGGGTGTGGGCACGGGTCTCGGCGTCGGCGTTCTCTTCGAAATATCCTCCCAGGACTCCAATATGGAAGGGGGGAGGAGCGTCCAAGGCCGCCAGATAGTTTTCAGCCGGAAGCGTGGATGCCACCGGGTCCCTGGAGTCGGCACCAGCCATGATGTTGAGCAGCAGGGCTGCGTCTTCGACGGTGCGGGTCATCCATCCGGCGGTGTCCAGGGACCAGCTCACGGGGACTATGCCGTAGCGGCTCACCCGCCCGTAGGTGGGCTTGAGGCCAACAACACCGTTGTAGGAGGCGGGCCGGAGCACCGAACCGACGGTCTGGGAGCCCAGGGCCGCTGCGCACATGCGAGCCGCCACTGCCACCGCCGACCCGCTGCTGGAGCCGCCGGGAGTGTGTTCGGGGTTCCAGGGATTCAAGGTGGGCGACGGGTCCATGCAGGCAAACTCGGTGGTGACGGTCTTGCCCAGCATGATGGCCCCGGCGTTTCTCAGGAGGGCGACGGTGGTCCCGTCGTAATCAGGGACGAAGCTGGCATAGAGCTTGGAGCAGGCCGTGGTGGGGACGCCTTCAGTGTAGTAGATGTCCTTCAAGCCTATCGGCACGCCGTGGAGGGGGCCCACGGGACGGCGGGCCGAAGAAATCTCCAGGGCCTTGGCTTTAGCCTCGGACAGCACGGCTTCACGGTCCAAGTACACCCAGGCATGGAGGGCCGGCTCAAGGGCTTCTATCCGTTGCAGGAGGGATTCCACCAGGTCAACGGGGGAAAGCTCACCGACGGCGATGCGGTAGGCCGATTCAGATAGAGACAGGTCGCAGGGTTCTACCATTACTACACCTGCAGTTGAGAATTCCGAGGACTTTTTGGGGCAGGCCGGTCAGCCCGGGAAAGATGCATTGCACGGCGTGCCGCTAGATTGGAGGTTTCCGGGTATGCCAGTCCGTGGCCCGCTGGTAGGCGTCGGCCAGGCGGAAGAGGGTGGCTTCGGAAAAGGGCTTTCCAGCCAGTTGGAGGCCGATGGGAAGGTTTTGCGGGGTGAAGCCGCAGCCCACCGACAACGCCGGAAGGCTGGCCAGATTAAAGGGAGCGGTGAAGCTGCGCCGCCCGGCAAAACTCTCCAGCAGTTCTTCCTTGCTGCCTAGGCCGTCGTGGGTGGGGAGGGGCGACGCCGGGATGGACGAGGTGGGCATGACCAGCACGTCAACCTCGTCCAAAGCTTCCAGGATCTGTTGGCGCAACATTTGACGGAGGCGGGCGGCCTTCTGCTGAGCCTGGGCCGGCATGACGCTTCCAGCCAACAGGCGCACCCTATTGTTGTGGTCGTACTGGTCCAAGTGTTCTTCAATTCCCCGGCGGTGGACATAGGCGGCGTCGGCCCAGATCGTGGCGGTGGAAATGGCGGCTGACTGCTCAATGAGAGGGATTGACACGTCCCTGACGCTGGCGCCGAGTTCGCCCAGCACCGAAATGGCCCTGACCACGCCTTCCCGGATAGCCGAGTCCACAGCATCCGTGTGCACACGTTCCTGCACCACACCCACTTTCAAGTCTCCAACTTCGCCGGTCAGGGCTGCCAAGTAGTCGGGCACCGGCACGTCCCAGGTGTAAGGGTCCCTGGGGTCGTAACCGGCGATGGCTCCGAGGGTCATAGCGCAGTCGGGCACCGTCCGGGAGATCGGCCCGCCGATGTCCATGGACCAGGAGGAACCCAACATACCGTAGCGGCTGACTCGTCCCCAGGTAGGCCGGATGCCGGTCAGCCCGCAGAAGGCAGCGGGGCCCCTGATGGAGCCGCCGGTGTCTTCTCCCAAGGAGGTTGCACAGAGGAAGGCGGCGGTGGCGGCGCCGGAACCGCTGCTGGAGGTACCGGGGTTGCGGGTCAAATCCCAGGGGTTGCGGGGCCTTCCGTAGGGGTGATGGAAGGCGTCACCCATGGCGTATTCGCTCATGTTGAGCTTGCCCAACAGAACGGCGCCGGCGTTGTAGAGATTGGAGATGACGGCGGCGTCTTCTTCCGGGATGAAGTCCCTCAGAATGTTGGAGCCGGCGGTGGTAAGTATTCCCTTGGTCCAGAACTGGTCTTTCACCGCCACGGGAACCCCGTGCATCGGCCCCTTGTACCGTCCGGCGGCAATGTCCTGCTCGGCCTGCCTGGCTTGGGCCAGGGCTTGCTCGGCGCAAACGGTGATGTAGGAGTTGAGCTGGGCGTCGACCTGTTCTATCCGGTCCAAATAGGCTTGAGTTGCCTCAACCGGGGAAACCTCCCCAGTGCGTATGAGGCCGGACAGTTCGAAGGCTGTCAGGAAAGGTATTTCCTGGTTTTGCATGTTGTGGCAACTCCAAGCAGAGTCCGCGGGCCAAGTGATAAACCGGAAGGAGCGCTTATCCTTGATGCGGCCAATTGTGCTGTTGCTGCTTGGGCTTGTCAACGCCGGGCCATCTTGGCAGGCCAGCGAAATAGACGGTTGCTATAATTGGGCTGGAAAGTGAGTATTCAGTGGCTGCCCATCGAATGCTCGTATTACGAGGTGCCGCAATGGACCAGTGGGCCGGAATTGTTCTAGCCGCCGGGCAGGGGGCCCGGATGAAGTCCCGCATTCCAAAGGTTCTGCATCCACTCTGCGGCAAGCCAATACTTTCCTACCCTATTGGACTGTTACAGGCTTTGGGCCTGCAGCGAATTATCGTTGTGGTGTCTCCCACCAACCGGTCTTCGATAGAAGGGCTGGTGGGAAGCAGTGTTGCCTACGCCGTCCAACCCGAACCCCGGGGCACCGGTAACGCAGCGGCCTGCGCCCTGCCCTTGGTGGACGATGATTGCTCCCAGGTGGTGATATTAAACGGCGATGCCCCCCTAATCCGGCCTGAGTCGTTGCAAGTCTTGGTGGAGCGGCACCGGGAACGGCAGAATCTGATGACGCTGCTGACGGCCGAAGGGGTTTACGCGCCGGACTTGGGCCGGGTAGCCCGCAACGAGGCAGGGCACGTTACCGGAATAGTTGAGGCCCAGGACAGTACCCGGGGAGAGTTTTTCGGTGCTGAAGTGAACGTGGGAGCTTACTGCTTTCAGCGGGCATGGCTGGAGCGAGAGTTGCCGGAGGTTCAAGTAGCTTCCAGCGGGGAGAAATATCTCACATCCCTGGCGGCCCGGGCCTGCCAGGACGTGGACATCGAAGGGGTGCCGGCCCAGGACCCGTCGGAGGCTTTCGGGGTCAATGACCGGGTGCAGTTGGCCATCGCCGAAAACGTGCTCCGGGAACGCATCCGGGAACACTGGATGCTGGCCGGAGTGACCATTACCGACCCTTCCTCGGTTTATATTGATGCCGAAGCGGTGATCGGGCGGGATTCCGTCATTCTGCCCAACACGTCCCTGTCGGGCTCTACCCGCATAGGAGAGGATTGCCGAATCGGCCCCAACACCACCATCGTTGACTCCCGTCTAGGGGACAGGTGCCGGGTTACGGCTTCCACATTGGAAGAGGCTACCCTGGAGGACGAAGTGGACATAGGGCCCTACAGCCATCTGCGTGCGGGTTCATACTTGGAAAGCAACGTTCACTTGGGCAATTTTGCCGAGGTGAAAGAGAGCCGTTTGGGCCAGGGAGTGCTTATGGGCCACTTCGGTTACGTGGGGGACGCTTCGATTGGAGCGGGCACAAATTTGGGAGCGGGGACGATTACCTGCAACTTCGACGGGAAGGACAAGCACCGTACCGAGGTGGGGGAAAACGCTTTTGTGGGGTGCGACACCATGCTGGTGGCGCCGGTTTCGGTGGGAGCCGGGGCGGCCACCGGGGCGGGAGCGGTGGTTACCAGAGACGTGCCAGCGGGTAGACTGGCGGTTGGCGTCCCTGCTAAACTAGTAGAAAGCCACAATAAAGCCGACTGACATCCCGGGTGTGTACACCCTCATTCATGGGCCAGACCCATTGCGTCCGGGGTGGTATGGGTTTTGGATACAGACAGCTTACCCGCATTACCAGTTTTAGCCGGGTTCCTACTACTTTTTTCTTACCTTAGCCTGGTCCAGCACTCGGCCATAGACGCCACGCTTTCGACCCGCTTGGGGAGGCGTTCCCGCTGGCTTGTTGGAGCCTTTGCATCGGTGCGTCACGGATGCATTGTTGCAGTGGTGTTGTCCGGCGCGGCGTTTTTTTCCTTCGATCTCGCCAACTGGCCGGTAATCTCCGTTCTGGGATTGGCGCTGTTCTGCATCATTTTCTTGATCGACCGGACCGCTTCCGCCATGTCTCCCCACCGGCTGGCTTGGACAACGGGATGGCTCCGGTTTGCCGACGAGGCGAGGAACTTGGTAAGGGAATCCCGGGAGAATTCTACGGACAACACCGGTGTTGAAGACAAAGGCATCCCAGGGAATATCGGCGACGGGGCGGACGACTTGGACGAGCCGGCCTTGACCGACGAGGAGCTGTTCAACCTTGACCAGCGGGACCGGGAAATGCTCCGCTCGATAGTGCGGCTGGATGAGACTACCGTTAGGGAGATTATGATTCCCCGCCTGGATATGGTAGCGGCGGAGCAGAGCCTTGCCTTGAACGACGTAACGACTCTCATTGCCGACAGCGGGCACAGCCGCCTTCCCGTCTTCGAGGAGACGTCAGACCGGATAGTGGGAATAGTGCATGCCCGGGACGTGTTGAAGACCCTGGCCGACGAAAAGGAAGCGCCGGAACTGAAAGACCTGCTGCATCCCGCTTTCTTCATTCCGGAGACCATGCGTCTTGACGACCTGCTCCAGGACTTCCAGACCCGGGGAGAGCAGATGGCCATCGTTGTGGACGAGTACGGGGGCACCGAGGGCTTGGTCACCATGGAGGACCTGCTGGAAGAAATCGTGGGGGAGATAGAGGACGAGTTTTCCCGCACGAGGGAGTCCGAGGTGATCCATCAAGGGGAAGGATCGGTGCTGGTGGACGCGGGGATTCACACCAGCAGCATAGAAGAGCTGTTTGACACCCGACTGGAGAGGGAAGGGGTCGACACGGTAGGCGGCTTTGTCTATCAGGCGCTAGGCAAGATACCCCAGACCGGGGACTACGTGACAACCGATCGCTTGCGGATAGAGGTGGTGTCGATACTGGGGCGAAGGCTGAGGAAGTTGCGTATCAGCCGGGTGGACGAAGAGGCCCTGAGCCAGAGCCTCTAGCGTCCTTCAGTAGTGATGCCGGCAATGGTCATGCCCACAATGCTCCTGCCGACATGGTTCCGGCCGGCGCTTTTCACCGGCCCCGGGGGGTGTTCATGTTGCCCGGGGTAATGGGTTCGTTCAGGTAAATGTCGCCGTTTCGTATTTTGATGTTGAATCCGCATCCGGGGTTTGTACAAACCCAAGCCTTGTAGTGCACCGCCGCCCCCTGTCCGCCGTAGTCCGACAAGGGCAGTAGCTGCCCCACCTGACATTTCTGACACTTAGGTATCGCCCACTCTTCCACTGGATCCTCCTCCCGGTCTTAGTTCCGGCGAAGTATATCATTGGGGAATTGGCAGTTCCAAGAGGCATTGCCAGGGATTTTCGCAACTTTTCGACAAACTGTGTCAATGCATGTCATGTTTCCGGATGCAGATTATGACAACTAAATGGAATTCGACACGTTATGTCATTCCAGGAAGTCCTTGAGCTTGCGGGACCTGGTGGGATGGCGAAGTTTCCGTAGGGCCTTGGCCTCAATCTGACGGATTCGCTCCCTGGTCACGCCGAATTCACGGCCCACTTCCTCCAGAGTCCGGCTGCGACCGTCCTCCAAGCCAAACCTGAGCTGGAGCACCCGGGACTCCCGGTCGGTGAGGGTGTGCAGAACCTCTTCCACCTGCTCCTTGAGGAGCTGGAACGAGGCGGCGTCGGCGGGGGCAGGAGCGTTGCGGTCTTCGATGAAGTCCCCCAAGTGGGAGTCCTCCTCCTCTCCTATGGGGGTTTCCAAGGAGACCGGCTCCTGGGAAATCTTCATTATTTCCTCGACCTTTTCCGGGCCGATTTCCATTGCTTCGCCTATTTCATCGGGGGTGGGTTCCCGGCCGTATTCCTGGAGCAGCCGGCGGTGTTGGCGCATGAGCTTATTGATGGTCTCAACCATGTGCACCGGTATCCGGATGGTCCGGGCTTGGTCGGCGATGGCCCGGGTGATGGCTTGGCGAATCCACCAGGTGGCGTAGGTGCTGAACTTGTAGCCCTTACGGTAGTCGAACTTCTCCACTGCGCGGATAAGGCCGATGTTGCCTTCCTGGATCATGTCCAAGAGGGCCATTCCCCGGCCTATGTACTTCTTCGCCACGCTGACCACCAGCCTCAGGTTGGCTTCGGTAAGGTGGGCTTGGGACCGCTCGCTTTCTGCCTGTATCCGCCGGAAGTAAGACTGGAACAGGGGCTCCAACCGTTGCATCAGTTCCAGATGGCGGGGGTGGAGCAAGGCTTCGTCCAGTTCAGCGAGGGTGCAGTCTTCCAGCACATCAATGGCTTCGGCGGGAATCAACCAACTGGTGAGGGACAGGCTGATTACCTGCTTGTAAAGGTCGTCGGGGTCCTGGCCCATGTCCTCGGCGAGGGCGGCCAGCATTTCGACGGAAACCTTGGCGTCGATTGCGTCTCTCAGCTTGGGATTGTCGGTTATTTGAGAGAGGGTAAGATTTCCCGGCAAGCCCAGTTGTTCGCCGAGGACCTCCACCAAGGAGGCGGCGCCGACCATGCGACGGAGCAGGCAGATGGTTATTTCCCAGGCCCTGGGTTGGCGTCCTTCAAGTTCCAGCAACTCGGCTTCAAGGGCCAGCAGGTACTTGCCACCCTCTATCTTGCGAGCCAGCACCCTTTCGTCCTTAGATGTAAGCAGCCGGACCCGCCCGATTTCCCGAAGATACATGCGAACGGGGTCGTCCAAGACCTCCATGGACTCGGTTTCCGGCTCCCATTCGGGCTCCTCGTTTTCCTGTTCGAGGGTGGTGTTGTCGGGACTGGGGGGCAGCTTTTCGTCGGAGTTGACCTCGTCCCACTGTTCGTCCGGGCTTTCGGTGGACAGTTCCCGGGGAGGGGTGGTAATGGTCGCGGTCTCGGCAAGGGTGTCTTCCCCTTGGTTGATCTTCACACCGCGAATGATCTCCAACAGGTTCTCCCTGTCTTCAGGCTCCTCCCGATTTTCCAGGAACTCTTCGGGATTGAGGTCGTTGTTGCTCTGACGTCGTGCCATTCTCCTATCTCCTCAGCGCGTGCCGCGCGCTCTGGTTCTCTTTAATTTTCCGGTTGACCTCCAGTACGTCCTGGTGGTCTTCGTCGATTACAGCCTCTGAATCGGAGAATCTCAGTTCTTCTTCCAATTTTTGTTCCTTCAGACGCCGTTCCTCCAAGCGGGCCGCGGCCTCCTTGAACGCGGCCTTTCTTCTCACGATGTCCAAGGGAGGCACCGGTTTCTCTATCAATGCCTCCAGATGTTGCGACAGCTCCTCGTCCAAGTCCCACCGCAGTTTGTCCAGCGCCTCCGAGTCCGGGTCCAAGGCAATCTGTTCCGGGCCGCCGGGGCCATCTCCGCTTAGCAACCGGGCCAGCTTGATGAAAATCTCCCGGTTCTCATGCCGGCGGAAATGATCTTGGACCAAACTACCGTCACTATCGTCGTCTTCCAAGAGGCCGGGATGTTGCAGCAGCAGAGCCAAGCAATATTCCTCGATGGGATCCCGGTCTGCCTTGGCAAAAGCTGAAGCCGTGACCGACGGTTCTTGGGAAGTCCTGCTTCCTCGGGCGCCGGCCCGGACAACCACCGGGCGGACTACGCTGGCCCGCAGGGTCTCTTGGGAAACCCCCAAGCGCTGGGCCAGCGACTGGAAGTACCGGTCTTGCAGCAATGGGTCCGTCACCGCTGCAATCAGGGGAAAGACCAACTCCACCAAGCGGCTCTTCCCCTCCGGCGTGCTGGCGTCCACTTGGGTTGCCAGCGCGTCCACCAAGTATTCCAGCAGCGGTTGGCCCGTCTCGGTCAACTTGGTCCACTCATCCGGCGACCGGCGAATCAGGGCGTCCGGGTCCTCTCCAGGAGGCAGCGTTGCAATCCTGATTTCGGGAAGCTCCGGCTTCTGAAAGAGGGTCGTTGCCCTGGCCCGACCTGCTCCCGGGGTTTGGAACACCATCCATGACGATTCCAGGCTGCGCAGGGTTGCTTGCTGCCCGGCAGCGTCCGGGTCCAAGGCCATGACCACCCTTTTGGTCAGGCGCACCACTTGGTCGACCTGCTCCCGGGTCAAGGCTGTGCCCATAGAGGCCACCACGTTACTGAAGCCGTACTGGTGGGCCATCAGGGCATCCAGGTAACCCTCGACGATTACCAAGCCCCTTTCCCGGGCGGAGTCCTTGGCCAAGTGCATTCCATAAAGCAGGCGGCTCTTATCGAAGAGAGGAGTCCTTGGCGAGTTCAGGTACTTTGGCTGGGAATCGTCCAAGGACCGCCCGCCGAATCCTACCAGCCTACCCGAGGAGTCACGGATTGGGATCATCAAGCGGCCCCGGAAAAGGTCGCCGGACCATCCACGGTCGTTGTCCCGCAGGACTCCGGTTTCCACGCCTTGTTCCGGAGTGAATCCTTGGGTTGCCAGGTATTCTTTCAGTCCACTGCCGTTGGCAGGGCTCAGGCCCAACTCGAACCGGTTGATAGATTCCTGACTCACCCCACGTCCCTGGAGGTACGCCCTGGTTCCGGCCCCTTGATCTGACGACAACATCCGGCGGAAGAACCGCAATGTCGCGTCGTTCAAACTCAGGGCCGCCTGTTCTCCGGCCTGCTGCTGGCGTGAAGGCAGGGCGACCCCGGTCTGCCTGGCCAACCGTTGCAATGCTTCGCCAAAGTCCACGTTCTCGGCGCGCATTACGAAGGAGAATACGTCACCCCCGGTGGCGCAGGCGCCAAAGCACCGCCAAGATTGGCGGTCGGGAAAAACGTAGAAGGACGGAGTCCTTTCCTGGTGGAAGGGGCAGTTTGCCTTATAATTGCGGCCGGAGCGGCTCAGGGTTACGTGGTGGGAAACTACCTCCAGTATGTCCAGGCGGCTCTTTACATCGTCTACTGCCGTCAACTGGTAACAGCTCCCGTCAGTAAGGGTCGAAGCATTTTTGCAAGCCGCTTCTCTTCACTAATCTGCGTGGCTGACCTCCCGCCTCCTTTAATTTGACCCTGTTGCACCTTCTGATTACAGAACATGAGGGTAAATTAAGGGCACAATTCTCCCAACCTATAGTCTACCATGCCTCTTAAATTTTCTCAAATCGTGGTGCAAGTGTTGACACTAGGTGGGACGGATGCCCGTTCAGGGCAAGAATGCCGCCCCGCACGTAGGGGCGGGTTTCAAACCCGCCCCTACTCCCCTGCCATGAATGCTTCCTTCCGAGAGGACCTCACGAAGACTGAACAGTTACATGTGCCGGGCATGTGCCGTCGAATGACTCTCGGTATTTCCCATCGTCCGCAACGCAAATCAATGAACCAAGAATTGAACGGATAGAGATGTGCTTGGGTGGGACCAAAATCCTGGAAAGATGGAAGGCGGAGAGGACTCCTTAGTCACTGTTCCCGGAGGAGGCAAGGAACTGCCGTACTTGGTCCATCAGGGGTCCGGCGTCGTAGCGGCCGTACAAGATGGAAGCATTGCGCATCCAATCGCCTTGGAAGTACCGCTCGTAGAGCACCTGCCGGGAACCAAAGGAGCTGAGGGCCAGATCCCAGGCCAAGTGGAACAATTGCACACGCTCACGGGCTGTGGCGGTGTCGGTATCCAAATACCGGGCAATATCCTCGTTCAAGGGTCCTTCAAAGTCCCGCTCGGTGGGAAGAGCCATCAGGCTGCTGGAGCCGAGGAGCTGAATAATTTCGATCATCCGGGGGTACATTTTGATGAACAGGTTGCGGGCCACGGTGATGGGGATGAGGGCCGGGCGCATTACGCCCCATTCGTCCAACTCGGCGTTGGCTTCTGAGGCGGCCAGCAGGGCCTTCATTATCTCCAGGTTCTCAATCAGCTCGGCCAGTAGAGTCTGAATCTGGGGAATGGACTCGGAACCCAGGATTTCGACCATGAGGTTGGCAACGCCGGCAACGAACTCGCACTTGGCTACATTCTTGGTTACCACTTGGTGCCCCGAGTGGCAGTACTGCCCGGTCATGGCGCTCAAGTCATTGCAGAGCTTGACATCTCCATAGAGGAAGACACGTTCCCAAGGGACCAGTACGTCGTCCATGAAGATGATGGCGTCCATCTCTTCGAACCGGGAACCCAGGGGATGGTCAAAGGTGGAGCGGTCCAAGTCCAGGCTTTCCCGGCACAGAAATTTGAGCCCAGGCGTCCCGCAGGGGATAGCAAAGGCGAAGGCGTAACGCCAGGCTTCCTCAGAGTTTTCCAACTGGGAATTCCGGACCGGGTAGACGGCGATTTCATCGGACAGGGGTCCCAGGGTAGCCAGGACCCTGGGGCCTCTGACCACGATCCCCTCGCTGGTTTCCTGCACCACCTTCAGTGCTACATCGGTGGAAAAGTTTTGGGAGACTGCCGCCATACGCCGGTGACGCTGGAGGTTGACCAGGGTGTGGGTCAGGGTGAGGTCGTTCTCCCGGATGTATTCGTAATAGTTAATGATGTTCTGCTTGAACTCCGGCCGATTCCTGGCGAAATAGTCGCCTGCGCCGGCCATAGCCATAATGCTCACGTTCAAGAAGTCGGGTGTTCTACCCATCATGCCGTAGCTGGTACGGGCCCAATGGGACATCATTACCCGGCGGCGAGCCAGGTCTTCGGCGGAGGTGGGCATGATGAAGGACAACCCCACCGGGTCTCCGGTGCCGGGTGAAGAGTAGGTCATTTCCGGGGCCAGCTTGGAGTCTTGCTGCATGTCATAGAGGGCGGCGATGGACTCAGCGCCTCTGCGGAGCCCGGGAAACCGGGTCACGTCCTCCACGATTTGCCCGTCTATGTGTATCTCCTTGGTCTGATCCCGGAGGCCCTTCAAATATTCTTGGCCTGAACGTGCTGGCATAAGGTTAGTCCCCGGCAGAAGGAATTAGACTCAGAGCGGCCGGTTGCAATTGGCCAGTCAGCCACAACCACGGCAGCAACTATACCCTCAACCACAATTGTACTACTGTACTACGGGGCAGGCAGGAATACCGCGAATGGCGGCTTAGGCTCCCAGGTAACGCCTCAGCCAGTTCATGGCGTGGGCGTTGAAGTCGGAGCAGGGGGAGTGGGCCAAGTCGGGGTAGACGTGCAGGGCCTTGACGCCGGGAATCTGCTCGAACACCGGCATGATGGTCTCATAAGGGCATGTCTGGTCGGCCATGCCGATGTTGACCAACGTTGGGCAGGATATGCCGGTGACGAGATTCAGGGGGTCGAAATAGGCCAGGGTCCGGAGGGCCTGCTCCCTTTCCTGAGGGTTTTCGGCCAGGTAGTCGTGCAGTTCACGGTAAGGCGTGGTGGTAACGGCAACGGACTCAGGGAAGTTGCAGAGAAAGGGCTCCTCAGCGACGGCAACCTGTAGCCTTGAATCCAAGGCGGCGGTGACCAGGGTCAATCCTCCGCCCTGGCTGCGGCTCCACATGCCAATTCTGCCGGGATCGACCTCTTCCCGCTGGGAAAGGAAGTCCACCCCTCTCACGCAGTCCATGTAGCCGCCCCTGTAGTAGAAACGCTCCTTGTCGGCGAGATGGTAGGTCAACTTGGTGCCATGGTCCAACTGCCACTCCTGACGGCTCTCCCCCTGTCCCCGGGGGAACAGGGTAAGGACGGCGAACCCTGAAAGCGCCAAGTGGGTGGGAATGGGTTTTTCGCCGCCGTAGCCCGGCACCGCCAGCACTGCAGGAAAGCGTCCGCTACGGGGCGGGTCCTTGGGAACCGAATACCAGGCGCGAAGGCCAATGCCTTGGAAGGAGTCCAGTCGCACTGCGTAGGTGTCGTATTCCCTTCCGCCGAGGCCGGGAGCTTCTTCCAAGACAGCATTCAGCGGAACTTGGTCGAGTTCGCTTCGGGTGGCGTTCCAGAAGGACTGCAGATCGCCGGGCGCCATGGCCGACCTCCTTTAGTGCGGTGAGCGGGAGCTGAGGGCCGGGCTGCCAGCGGGCACCAGTCGGATACCCTGATGCTCTCCATTTCGGCCCGTCATTCCGGTTAGGGCCGTCTTCTGCCGGACCATCATCTCCAAGTGGTCAGTGACCACTCCGTCGACGCCGGCTTGGGCAGCTTTAGCGAGGTCGTTTTCGAAGTCCGTGCTCCATGCCAGCAGGCGTCTGCCGGCCCGGCGGAACTTGCGGTGGGTATTGGCATTGTAGGTACGCTGGGCCGGGTCGTACCAATGGGCGTCTGCCAGTGGACTCAACCAGCGGGCCCGTATGGGATAAGGGTGGGACTTAGAGTAGATGTAGCCACGGGCCAACCGCGGTTCCATCTTCCTCAGGTGGCAAAGGGCCACGGGATTGAAGCTGGCAACCAAGGTTGAGTCCCAGCGCTGGTGCCTGGCAACGGTTTCGGCAACCCGCCGGGCGATGAGCTTCATCCCCTTGATGACAACCTTCATCTCTACGTTTACCAGGTAGTCCTTAGGTAGTAGTTCAAAGACTTGGTCCAAGGTTGGCGGCGGCTCTCCGGCGAAAGCCGGGCTGAACCAGGAGCCGGCGTCCAATTGCCGCAACTGGTCCAGGGTGTAGTGGTCCACCATACCGCGCCCGTTGGTGGTGCGGTTCAGGGTACGGTCGTGGATTGCGATCAAGCGCTCGTCCTTGGTGAGACGAACGTCCATCTCGACGCCGTCCGCCCCTGCGCGCCACGCCTTCTCCATGGCAGCCAAGGTATTCTCGGGGGCGTTGGAAACGTCGCCCCGGTGGGCGATTATCAGAGGGCAGGCACCGGGTGGCTCAAGCCACTTGGAACCAGTTATTTTCAAGGTCCACTCCCTGCTCCACCTGTGGCACCGCTCTTGGGTGGCAATCCCTCCAATCCCCCCAAAGAGCATGGCGGTTTTCAAGGTCCCTGGCTGACCGCAGTCGCCAGTAAACTACCTCGGCTAGCGGGTGTCAAGATACGCGATGTACGCGCTCTCCCCCAGCCTTGCGGAGTGCCGCAGCGGGGCCTGAGCCACTGGTCAAGTCTGCCCTGTCCTTTGTGACGAGCCGTTCAGCCAGTTACCGGAGGCCCATTACCGGCAGGACACAGGGCACAGGAAGCAGAACAGACTCTAATCCGCAACGGTCCCACTTACGTCCATCGCAGCGATCCGGTACAAAATGTTTGCTATACGGCTTTGAAGGCGACAATCTCTAGATGGGAATTCAATTTCAGCCCCGGCTGGTGATGCTTCCCTTGGTGGCGAATCCCAGCTTTCGCACCATCTGGTACGTAGGAAGCTTGGGGGAGTTTGCCCGCCGCACCGAATTGCTGGTGCTGAGCTGGTTGGTGCTGCAACTCACGGATTCGTACCTGCAATTGGGCTTGGTGCTGGTGTTCAACAACCTGCCCAGGCCGGTGCTCTCCCTGTTCACGGGCCTCATCGCCGACCGATTCGACCGGCGGCTGGTGCTTCTTGTAGCCCAATCGCTAAACACACTGACTGCCGCCGCGGTGCTGGCCCTGCTGGCGGTGGACATGGAGTCGGTGCTCCCTTGGCATGTGTTCGCAGCCATTTCCGTCCAGGGAGGGGTTCGAGCCATCGAGGACCCGGCCCGGCGCACGGGAATACTGGACATTGTGGGCGCCAACCGCTTGGTCAACGCACTCTCGCTGGAGGTCTTTACCAACACCGCCGGGAAGATGGCCGGTCCCATGCTGGCCGGCATTGTGCTGGCCGCGGTGGGGTTTCAAGGGGCATACGTGTTAGTGCTGGCGATGCACTTGACCAACCTGTTCCTGGTAAGCCAGTTGAAGATTCCGCGGTCTTCCGCGGCCTCATCCAGAGAGCCGGTGTGGCGCAGCCTTGCACTGGGATTCCGTCATGCCTTGGAGAACCGGCAGTTGATGGGGGTGATGTATGTCACGATAGTGATGAACGCCCTGGCTTTTCCGGTGCAGCAATTCGTTCCGGCGGTAGGGAGGGACAACCTTGAAGTCGGCGTTGTGCTGGTGGGAGTGCTGGTGGCAGCGGAAGGAATCGGCCAACTGGTTGGAGCCGGGGCGCTGGCGTTCAGCGGCAATCCTTCCCGCCGAGGGCCCGTCTTTGTGCTGGGCTCGATGCTGGTCTTGTTTGCTGGGCTTTCGTTTGTATGGGCTCCGTGGTACGGCTTGGCGTTTCTGGCCCTGGCTGCCGGGGGCATGGGGCAGGCCGGTTTTGGCACGATGCAGAGCGCCATCACCCTGCTGGCTGCTCCGCCGGAGATGCGGGGACGGATGATGGGTGTTCTTTCCCAGTGCATTGGTATAGGCACAATATTGGGAACACTGGAAATGGGGCTAGTGGCCAGCCTGATTGACATCCAGTGGTCAATTTCCGGGAACGTCTTGGCGGGCATACTGCTGGTGGGTCCGGTGCTGCTTTTCTCTCCCTTGGTGAGGCGGACTTAAGAAGGCAGTGGCGCTATCGCCCGAGTTCGGCGGGGTTTGCCTTGCTGGACAAAGGAGTGTCGGCCGATGAGGATTCCCGCAACCGCGGCCAAAGACAACTGGAAGGAGTTGCTCTTGTGGAATTGCGGAGCAGTTGCCGGATAGCGCCCCAATGTTTATAGTCCCTCCACTGGCCGCCTTGGGCAAATCAGGGAGAGGCTGCGCTGCAGCCCGGAACCGGAGCAAACATGGCGCGCATTGTAAGTTGGTCTTCCCGGCTGAAGGAACTTGCGGACTTCGTGGGTTTGAGCCAGGAGGAGTTGGACCTGATAAAGGAAACCTCGGGGCCCATACTGGAACACGCCGACGAGTTGACGTCCAAGGTTTATGACAATTTCCTGCGATTCCCGGAGACCCGGAAGTTCTTCCTGGAGTCCGATGGCGAGGTGGACGAGGACCGCCTGACCCGGCGAAAGCACAGCTTGGCCCGGTGGCTGAGGGGTTCCATCGACTTCAAAATCGACGAGGACTACCCAATACGGGTACTGGCCACGGGAATAGTGCACAGCCATCCTCCCAGTCACCGGGCACACTTGGGGTCGGTCCCCAGCCGGTATATGGTGGCATCCATGTCCTTCATTCAGAGCAGGGTTGCCGAAATCCTGGAAGAGGACTTGGAAGACCCAGGGCTGGCTTTCAGGGCTGCAGTGGCTTGGAACAAGATGCTAATGCTGCAACTTGACATACTGCTGGCAGGGTACGTAAACGAAACTCCCAATCCACCCGGACCCGGTTAGAGAGAGTTCACGAAAGGGGACCCGGACGGAGGGAGAGAAAGTTAGCTGGAGGGCCGAGATGACGAAGGTGCTGGTAATCCAAGGGGCCGGGATGAACATGCGGGGCAAAGCTCAAGTGGAGATATTCGGCCCCAATACCCTGGAGCAAATCAACGAGCAGGTAAAGGCCTACGCCGAGGGACTGGGCATTGACTTGGAGTTGTTCCACTCGAACATCGAGGGCGAGGTAGTGAATGCCCTCTACGATGCCCACGAGCGGGACTTCGACGCGGCCCTGATCAACCCGGCGGGCTATACCACGGGCACCGGGCCCCTGTTGGGGGCCATCGGGCAGGTCAAGTTCCCGGTAATCGAGGTGCATGCCTCCAATCCCACGGCCAGGGGGACGGTTTCGAAGGTGCTGCCCGTGTCCAAGGGCTGCGTCTACGGTTTCGGGGTGTACGGTTACAGGCTGGCCTTGGAGGCCGTCAAGCAGATGGCGGAGGGCTAACCGCGGCTGGCACTCCGTCTTTTGGCGCATGACTCCTTCCAAGAAAATACTGATAATCGCCGGGCCCAACGGAGCGGGAAAGACCACCTTTGCGACCGAGTTCCTGCTTAACGAGGCCGACTGCCCAACCTTCGTCAATGCGGACATGATTGCATCGGGGCTTAACCCGTTCCAGCCGGAACGGAGTGCGGTACAAGCCGGCCGACTCATGCTGGACATGATCGAAGGCTACGTAGAAAGGGACGAGAGTTTTGCTTTCGAGACTACTCTGAGCGGGCGCGGCTTTGCCCGGAAGATTCCGCTCTGGCAGGCGAAGGGCTACCGGGTTCAGTTATACTACCTACGCCTTCCGAGCTCAGATGTGGCTGTCAACCGGGTGCGGCAGCGTGTCGTTGAGGGAGGCCACCATGTGCCGGAGGAAGTCATTCGACGCAGATTCGACGCCGGATGGCTCAACTTCCAGCAGGTCTATAAGCCTCTGGTAAACGAGTGGATCCTGTACGATGGTTTGGGCATTCCCCCAAGAGTTATCGAAGAGGGATGGAACTGATGAACCAACAAAACGTGGAGCAACAGGACTTGACGGAGCCGCAGCAGGAAGGCGAGCACGCAGAGGAGACACAGTGGTCTGCCGACGCTTTGGCTGGCTTGGCAGCTTTGAAGAGGGCTGCCATCAAGGCGCGCAGACGGGCCATTGAAACCACGGGATACGTCGTTACTTGGAGGGACGGCAAGATTGTCTACGATACTGAAGTGTAGGCAGAGGGCCGTTCCTTTTGGCCCCTTGGGCCTCCGTCGTTGTCCTGTGGCCCTGGAGGCTGTCAAGCAGGTAGTGGAGGGCTAGTCGCAGCGGAGGCAACGGGGTTGAACGAAGACGGCTTCGTGGATGTCCCGGTTGACTTGGATATAGTCCAGGATTATTCGCAAGGCCTTGTTCTCGTCGGCAATCCCGTAGCGGTCCCGCACCTGCTTCAGGAAGGATACTTGGTCTGGGTTGATCTGGACTTCCAGGGTTGCTTTGTCACCCGCCATGATGACCACCATCTCCAGGAAAAATTCTCCAGAAAAAATTCCGGCACCTGCTGCCGCGGGCGTTGGGTCCGGGTTGCGGCTAGGCAGCGTTTCTCTCCACCGCATTTGCCCTAGTGCATTTGGGCGCCGCCGTCCACCACCAGGGTCTGGCCGGTCATAAAGTCGCTTTCCGCCGAGCAGAGGAACACGGCCGTGCCCACCAAGTCTTCCGGCACTTGGGAGCGCTTGATGGCCCTGGCTTGAGCGCGCTGGTTGCTCATTTGAAGGCGCTGCTCGGTCATTTCCTCCAAGCTGAGGGTGAGGCCGGGAGCAATGGCGTTGACGTTGATGCCGGAGTCCCCGAGTTCCCTGGCGAGGGTCCGGGTGAAGCCGATGACCCCGGCCTTGGAAGTCACGTAGTGAGCGGCGTTGGCCGAGCCGTGAAAGACGGTGCCAGAGCTTATGTTGACTATTTTCCCTGATCCTTGGTTTTTCATCTGGGGAATGACCGCACGGCAACCCAGGAAGACGCCCCTCAGGTTCACCGCCATGAGACGGTCCCATTCTTCCAGGGGTATCTGCTCGAAGGGCACCCGGGACATGGCCGGGACCTGAAACACGGCGGCGTTGTTGAGTAGCCCGTCGATGCGGCCGAACTGCTCAACGGCCGCTTTGGCCATGGTTTCGACGTCGTCCTCCCGGGAAACGTCGGCGGCCACTGCCAAGGCGTCGCTACCCGACTCGCCCAAGGACAGAGCGACAGCCTCGGCGCCCGGTCCATCCAAGTCGGCGACAACCACCTTGGCCCCCTCGGCGGCCAACCCCTGGCAGTACACTCTTCCGATGCCGTGGGCGCCGCCGGTGACTATGATCACCTTGTCTTGAAGCCTGTCCATTTCACATCCCGCCAGGGTGGATTAGCAGCGTGTAAAACCGAGGGGGCGGAGCGAGGCGTAGTTATTATAACCACCCCGGCAGAGGCTCCCTAGGTTGGAACGGGAGTGTATTATCGGCTCCGGGACGTGTCAAACAGTGGGCATCAAAAGGTACATAGGGACGATAGTAACGGCGGCAGCTTTGGCGGCTTCCCTGTTGCTTACGGGCTGCGCAGCACAACCTTCGGAAACTGCGCCATCCGGACCAACCGAACAGGCGCCAAATGGCCGAAGCCCAGAGACTACCGCTACGGCAACCGAAAGTCCCCCTGAGACCGAGCCAGCTTCTTCTGCCCAGCCTAGCCCGAACCCCGCCGCGTCCCAACAAAGGCTGATGGAAAGCGCCTTGGGCTTCGGGTCAGGTTTCTTCCAAGCCGTGGAGGAAATGGGCGAAAGCGGAAACCCGGGTTTCATCCCGGTGCTGGTTGACCTGATGCGGTTCCGTTATTCCCGGAGGCAAACCGAGGCGTTGGCCGCATCATTGGTAAAGCTGGCTCACGTCCAGGAGTCAACCGAGGCGCTGCTGCAGCACCGGAACTGGGACTGGTGGGTCATATGGCTGGGCGAGAATCCGCAGATCAAAGCTGTCGATGGGTATGACAGTTGGAAAGGGCGGCTGTTCGGCTTGACCGACGAAGAAATGGGGGAACTGCTCTACCGCGGGATTCCCTCCCACATCCGGTTGGAGGAGGTTGTGTGGGGTGGTGTGCCCAAAGACGGGATTCCCGACTTGGAGGACCCGCCGGTAATCCCTGCATCCGAGGCTGATTATCTGAATCCAAGGGACAGGGTCTTCGGCGTCTCATTCAACGGGGAACACAGGGCCTATCCGCTCCGAATACTGAATCCCCATGAAATGGCGAACGACGTGGTGGGCGGGGTTCCTTTCGCCTTGGCCTATTGAACTCTTTGCGGGTCTGGAATCGTGTATTCCACGCAGATGGGTGACCAGATCCTGAAATTCGGAACGTCAGGCCTCCTTTACCGCAGCAACAAGCTGATGTACGACCGGGGCACGGACAGCCTGTGGCGGCAGTTCAAGGGCGACCCGGTGATTGGGCGGCTGGCCGATAGCGGCATGCAACTGGAGGTGCTGCCCATGACCCTCACCACTTGGGAGCAGTGGCTGTTGGAACACCCGGACACCACCGTCCTGGACTTTCACACCGGGGTATACCCGGCGTCGTCGTATCCGCCGGAATATGACACGTTTTCGGCCTATTACGACTACCGCGCCCAGCCTGACACCATGTTCCCGGTGTGGCAGCGCAGCAACGTTTTTCCGCCGAAGATGCAGGTGCTTGGCTTGGAAGCCGGAAAACAGTCCAAGGCCTATGCGCTGCACGTCCTGCAGCAAACGCCGCTGCTCCACGACTCCCTAGGGGAAAAAGAGTTGGTAATCGTGACCCGTGAAGGAACCACGGGCAGCCGGGCGTACCTGCGGCAAGACGTGAAGTTCGCCTCAATGGAGCCAGGAAACACCGGGGAGTCTACCGTGCTCATTGACGTCGAAGGTTCCCGCTGGCGTCTGGCGGAAGATGCCATAATCAATGAAGCTGACCCTGCCGTGCGGTTGGAGCGGTTGCCCGGGCGGGTTGCCTACTGGTTCGGCTGGTACGCCTTCAACCCGGATACATTGATTTACATCCCCGAGTAGCTGCCCGGCCAGGCGTTTCGAACCCTCGCTCCGACTAGCTTTACAGTTTTCTTGTTGCTCCCAGAATAGCCCCCACTTATTATCCACCCAAGTCAGGCACCCGGGCCAAGCGAAGCCGATGGTGAGCCCGGCATGTACAGCTAAAGGATGAAGTTGCAGCAATTGTGCACGTCATGGAGGAGGTCCAGGGCAGCAGCAATTTGGGTTGTCCTCATGTCGGCCACGATGCTTTGTTTGGCGGCCTGTGGCGGCGAGATGGTCGGTGAGGACTATGAAGGAGCCGTGAAAGCTGAATTTCTGGCCCCAAGGGCGGACTATGGCGCGCACCTGCCTTGGGAAAAGATGGCCAAGCCCTTCTTTTTTGCAGAGACCGAGGGTGGGGAGGAGTCGAGGGACTTCGGGTTGCCGGAGGAGGTGGTTGTCCGGGAGGGCCGGGTGAAGATAAGGGCGGTTTCGGGAGAAAAAGACCGGTACATCGATCCATTAGCCCTGGTTTCGGGCCACTTGGGGGAGCACCCGGTGCACAAGGTGTACAGGCTGAGGGCCCAGGGTGTGGCCTTGTCGGCGGAACTGGATGGGTTCCTGGAATTCGGGAAAGGGATTGACGGACTCTTCCACGACATCGAGTTTGAGTATATGCAAGGTCAGACAGCCAGGGGAACGGTGGCCGAGGTGTTCCCGGACGGCACCTTCTTGGTCATTCCTTTCGATGAGTTGGAACCGTGGCAGAGCACCGCGCCAGATGTGTCCTCGCCCACCCACTTTCACGTGAACCCCAAGGCCCTGACGGCAGCTACCTCTGAACTTGCCCAACAGTACGAGAAAAGCATTCTTGGCCTCTCATTCGACCGGCAGCGTTACCCGCCTGCCGACGTAGCGGCGCAGCAGTGCGGAGTCTACTCGGAGGCGGTCACCAACCCGGAATACGTGGGGCTCTTGGAGGAAGTGGGCTACCGGCTGGATGCACGAAGTGAACGGGACCGGCTTTCTTCACGGGATGCTCCCATGGGGGAGGTGGTGCCGTCCCTGTTGCGAGAGGCGGCGGGTTCTGGTGTTAGCTACTCCGGTTACGAGGGACAATGGGTGGCCGGGTTACTCCGGGACTTGGGAGCGGACTGGCTGGAGGAGTGCGACACGGCCGGAGGGCCGCGACCTCTGTCAGGTCCAGGCAGCTCGGGGAACTACTACTTGCAAGCCAGGAAGTCGCTTCAAGAGGACAAGAGTGAGCGGTACAAGGTGGTGCGGCTTGAGGGGGACGGTCCTTCCCGAATCATATACAATGCGCCGGGCATCATGCTCATGGCCCTCCCATTGCCTGGCCAGAGTTCAAGGTGGCTGATGAGCGCGGAAGGTTGGCCGGCGGCGGGAGCGGGCATCCCGGCTGACCCGCGATGGCAGTCGGTGTACTTGGCCGACTTGGACACCGAGGATGAGTACCAGCCGGTCAAGTTTCCCATCGAAGATTTTCCCCGGGCTCCCGAATCGGGGCTGTACGGCTCTTCCGCTGTGGTTACGGAGGATGGGAAGTTCCTGGTCAACATTCTTTACGGGTTCGCCGACGAGGGAGGCGGCCTGTGGATAACCGACCTTGCGGCGGAGAACTTTCACACACGGCCGGAGTCCTTCAAGCGAATAGTTGACTGGGACCACGCTCTAAGCTGGGTATTACTGGAGCCTGACGCGCTGGATTCCAAGGGCCTACACAGCCTGCTGCTGACCGGGAAAGAAGTGGCCGACAATTTCGCCATGACCGCCAACTTGGTGCAGGTGTCATTTGACGGGCTGGATTCCGAAGTGCGGTCGAGGAAGCGATTGCTGCAGATGGTGGGTTGGAACCCGGTGCCCTTTGCGGTGCAGAAGCTTGGGGATGGGAAATTCCTGGTGGCAGCGGAAACACATTTGGAATACGAGAGCTCGCTTCTGCCCCGGGCCAAGGGCGTGTACATCCTGCCGGTTGATTTGGAACGGGCCAATTAGGCGATAGACATTCAAGTAAGGAGTAGGGGTATGGCTACCGAAATTGCGGACGTCAAGCGGGAAGTGGCCATTGCCAACCGCATCCTGGCGGACGTGGGCTTGGCCACCGGGGTTACCGCCGGACTGGGGCACGCCAGCCTACGTTTACCCGGCAACCCGGACCAGTTCGTGGTAAAGGGCCGCCAGTACGAGATTGACGCCCTGTCCGAGATGCGTCCAGAGAACATGGTTGTCTGCGACACTGGCGGTTTCCTGGTAGAGGGCCTTGAGGGAGCAATGCAGTGCCTGGAAGTGAAGATTCATTCCTGTATCTACCAGGCGCGGCCGGACGTGCATTCGGTGGTGCACGTCCATCCAAGGTTCACGGTATTGATGAGCGTCCTAGAACTGCCGTTGGGCCCGATGTGCGCCGAAGGCCTGGACCTTGTGCGGGAGCCGCTGCCGGTGTATCCCCACGTGAAGATCATCCAGAGCCATGAGGAAGGGGAAGACGTGGCGCAGCACTTGGGCAGTGGGCCAGTGGTGTTGCTGTATGGCCACGGAGCCGTTACCGCCGGCGCCAGCCTATCGGAGACGGTGCTGGGGATGCTGCAGTTGGAAGAACAGGCCAAGATGAACTATTACGCCTACTGCGCCATGGGGCGGGACTACCCGCGAATCCCTGAGAACCTTATCGCAGAACGCACCGAACGGCCACCCCTGTGGGAGTTGGAGCACTTCAAAGAACCCCTAGCGGGCGGGCCGCCCCGCATGGAAGGCTTGTGGAACTTCTTTGTCACACAGGCCGCCCGGGGCTTGTAAACGAACGGGGTTACTCTAGACTTGGAACTCTATGCCCACGGGGCAGTGGTCGGAGCCCATGACTTCGGGCAGGATGAAGGCGTTGCTGAGGTTGCCGGCGAAGCCTTGGTCGACGAAGAAATAGTCGATGCGCCAACCGACGTTTCTCTCACGGGCGCGGCTCATCTGGTCCCAGTAGGAGTATTGTCCCGGCTGGTCGTTGAACACCCGGAGAGTGTCGACGTAGCCGTGTTCCACCAGCTTGTCCATCCAAGCCCGTTCCTCGGGCAGGAAACCGGAAGTCTTCTCGTTGGCCTTGGGCCGGGCCAAGTCGATCTCCTTGTGGGCGGTGTTGAGGTCGCCGCACATCACTATGCTCTTGCCCTGGGAGCGGGTGGCTTCGGCGAATTCCAGAAAGGCGTCATAGAATTCCATCTTGTATTGGAGACGCTCGGCCGACTGCCTGCCGTTGGGGAAGTAGATGCCGAAGAGGACGAAGGGGCCATAATCGGCGACCAGGGTCCGGCCTTCGTTGTCGAACCGTTCGATGCCGAACCCCTTGGACACTCTTTCCGGGGGCTGCTTGGTGTAGATGGCAACTCCGCTGTAGCCCTTGCGCTCCGCCGAAGAGAAGAAGTTGTGGTAGCCCTCGACCTGCCTCAACTGGTCGGGAATCTGCTCCTCGGAGAGCTTGGTTTCCTGGAGGCACAGGATGTCGGGGCTTTCGGCTTGGAACCACTCCATGAAGCCCTTGCGCTGGACAGCCCGCAGGCCGTTGACGTTCCAAGAGATTGCCTTGATGGAGGTCATGGTGTCGTTCCGCCCTCTTATAGCATTCTGTCGGCATTTGGCCGAGGCTGTTAACCCTGTTCAAGTTCGGATTCTCCCACAAGCCCCGGTTTCGCCGCAACCGGCCGAAAGTATCGTCCAAGGAGCCAACGCTGGGGCTCAGCAGACCCTGCACCTCAGCGCATCAGCCAAATCAATAGCTGTCCTGGCCCATCGCTTGTAACCAGGCTAACTCCTGAATGGAAGTCCTTGTGAGCAGTTCTAATGCCGTAATCTCTCTTGCCTTCCACCCAAACGTAGTCGAATACCTCAGCAAGGTTGAAAAGGGCCTCATGAACTTCCCGGTGCGGTGAGCGAAGGAACGGCTGGCGTAGCTTGGATGGAAACTTATCGTTACGCTCACGTGGCACGACATTGTCGCTGTGAAGAAGCGCCTTGAATGCTCCTACCAGCGATTTGGCTACCAGCGAGTCGTTTCGTTGTTTCGCTAGGTCAATTGTTGCCCATCTGCCTTCATGGCTGATGTCAAGATCCCCAACTTCTTCCCAAAAGCGCTCCGCAGGAGCGGCCCCAAAGAAATATGTAATGTCCCTGTCTCGCTCCACTCTGGGTTGGAGTTTGTCCTTTGACGATATGTGCTCAAGCACGTACGCACGATGCTGCTCCCACAGTGCATTCCCATCCCAAGGTATGCTTTCCAAGTCGAGCCAACTAACATGCCGGGCCACCGGGTGTGAGTCTTTGAATTGGTCGAACTCCAAGACGGTGGGAAGGGATGCTGCCCTGTCGCCAGCGCGTTCCCTGCTAAAGGGAGTAAGGTAAGCCATTTGTACTTCGGAGCCTTGGTATTTTTCCTCAAGTCCTTCGTAGTACCGTCTAAGTTGGCCGCGCTCGGTTGAGTCCTCGACGGTCTTGACTTCAATCCCTATAACCCGCTTAGGGGCAACCAAACTGCGTATGCAGATGTCCACCTTCCCGCCCACCACTTCTTCCTCCGTGGAAAGTTCGACCTGCCCTGGACTCTCCGGGACTTTCCAATAGCACGGGGCAACTAGTTTCCAAAACGCTTCGAACAACGACCTGTCTCCGTTCAAACTCTCGCATAGCGCATCTGCTAGGAATTGAGAGTGAAAGCGTTCAATGCCGCTGGTTACCTTCCCTATCGTCTCAAATATATTCATCGGCCTTTGCGCCAAGAGTTCAGCTTTCATGGAGTCGATGCGGCTGCGTCGCTCCGGACTGAAGTCCTTTGTAAGTTCACTGAAGGGATGGCGTCCACTCATTCGATCAACCCCTCCTCGCGTAATTCTTCCAAGTGTTCGTCGTACAAGCTATCAGCTGCGGGCACGTATTCCTCATAAAATCGGTCGTTGCCCGTTTTGTCCCCGCCGATTTACAGGATGGATGTCCGCCTGGGGTCAAAGGCGTACAGCACACGGAGGGGCCTACCTGCCTGTTGAACCCGGAGTTCCCGCATCCGCCCGTGGCGGGAGCTCGTGATGTGCGAGGAATGGGGGTGGGTAAGGTTGGGGCCGCGTTCCATCAGTAATTCCACCCTGGCGGCCACAGCGTTTTGCTGGTCCTCCGACAGGTCCCTCCACCATTGTCCAAATTGGTCCGTGTATTCAACCTCCCAAGGCACAACTCAATTATATTCCCGCCCGGGAGGCATGTGGAGGTACTAGAGGGCGACCAGTTCCGTCGTCAACCGGCTGTCGTCGTCGAGGGTAATGTACCGCTGGACAGCATCTTCCGCAGGCACCAGAGTCCCTGGCCATGCGGGTTGGTGGAGATGGCCATGCTGTTGGAAACCTGCCGGGTAAACGTTGACTGTATCCGGGGGCGATGGTAGATTCAGGCCAAAGCTGAACTTCTGCGGCCGGTATGATATGTACGAGCCGGCAGCCTTGGCAGCACAGGCAAAAATCTACACCGCGGGAGGCGTGCATGGGCGAAAGGGTCTGGGACAAGTTCCTGACCGAACAGGACAAGGCGCATTTGGAGTTGGTCCCCCACGGCAACGTAGGGTTTGGCGAAAATCCAGCTCTTTTGCTGATCGACCTATACCGGTGGGTGTTCGGCGACCACCCCCAGCATCTTCTGGACGCCGTGGCCGACTGGCCGAGCAGTTGCGGCTTGGACGCTTGGGACGCCGTGCCACACATCCAGACATTGCTGCAAGCGGCACGGGACGCCCGCATTCCCATAGTCCACATGACCAGCCTGAACGATCCCGGCATCAAGGGCTGGTCCGAGTTGAAGAAGTCGGCCAGCAAAGTGGAGCGAACACCGGAAGCCCAGGAACGGTGGGAGCGCCGGGGTGACATCATCGACGAGGTTGGGCCTTTGCCCGGGGAACCGGTCCTGTTGAAATCCTCGCCAAGCGCGTTTTGGGGAACTCCTCTCCTTGGACACCTAAACTACTTGGGTGTGGACACTGTTATTGCATGCGGCGAGAGCACCAGCGGTTGCGTCAGGGCCAGTGTGGTGGACGGCTGCACCAACCGCTACCGGATGATAGTGGTGGAAGAGTGCGTGTTCGACCGGCATGAAGCTTCCCACGCCATCAATCTTTTCGACATGAACCAGAAGTACGCCGATGTGCTGCCCTTGGGAGAGGTGTTGGAACACCTGTCGGTCTGGCGAGCCCAGAAGGATGCGGAGGCAGTCTCTTGAGCGCAATTGAGAGATGCCGGGCTTGGCGCCGAGGGGGAAGGCGGGCTTGGCTTTGTTGATTAACCCTTGTGGTAGTATGGTCTATCCGGCCCAGACCGGAGGCCAAGTGGAGGACGCAGAATGCTAACGGTAAAGGAAAACGAAAGAATCACCCAGGTGGGCCCGGGAACTCCCATGGGCGAACTGATGAGGCGCTACTGGCATCCGGTGGCGGCCACTGTGGAGCTGGATGAGAACCCGGTGAAGGAGGTGCGGCTGCTGGGAGAGGACATGGTCCTCTACAAGGACCGCAAGGGCCGCTTCGGGGTCATCGACAACGTTTGCCCACACCGCAGGATCTCCATGGCGTACGGCATCCCCGAAGAGGAGGGGCTTCGCTGCCCCTACCACGGGTGGATGTTCGACCAGACGGGCCAGTGCCTGGAAATGCCGGCGGAGTCGCCGGAGAGCACTTTTCCCAGCCGGGTGAAAGTCAGGGCCTACCCGGCCCAGGAAATGGGAGGGCTGATTTTCATATACATGGGGCCCCACCCGGCTCCCCTGCTGCCCCGATGGGACCTCTTCGCTTGGGACAACGTGCTCCGGGACATCGGCACCGCGGTGCTTCCCTGCAATTACCTGCAAGTTATGGAAAACTCGATGGACCCCACCCACACCGAGTGGCTGCACACAGCCTTTTCCAACTATGTTCTGGAACGGTTGGGCCGCAGCGACCTGAAACGCATGAACTACAGGTTGGGGGACGGGGCCAACAGCGGGCTGACGATCGGGAACTCCCACGAGAAGATCGGGTTTGACGAGTTCCAGCACGGCATCATCAAGCGCAGGGTAGTCGAGGGCCGGCAGGAATCGGACCCGGAATGGCGCATCGGCCATCCCGTGGTGTTCCCCAACATCCTGCGGGTGGGAAACAACTTCCAGTACCGGGTGCCCATCGACGACACCCATACCCTGCACGTGTGGTTCGCCGCCTACCACCAGGACCCGGGCTCCGAGGTGCCGGCGCAGGAGACCGTGCCTCACTACAAGGTGCCTCTGCCCATCGACGCCCGCGGCGAGAGCGACTGGTCGCTGATGGACAACAACAGCGGGCAGGACATCATGGCCTGGATTACCCAGGGCCCGGTGTCCGACCGGTCCAAGGAAAAGCTCGGCGAGTCCGACAAGGGAATCATCCTCTATCGCAGGATGCTCCGTCAGCAGATGGCAATAGTCGAGGACGGCGGGGAGCCGATGAACGTCTTCCGCGACCCAGCCACCAACGTTTGCATCGACCTGCCTTGGGAAGGGCAGGAAGACCCCTGGGAGTTCGTCCACCGCGGGTTGCTACGGCGCACCGGCGCGGCCAGCAAATATTCTCCGGTGCTCCGGGAAATGATCCAGGGCTTGGAACCGGAGCGGAAGCTGGACCAACCGGTATTTTGATTCGGGCCTGGTAGTCCGGCGGGAGAAGTAAACCAAGGTGCGCAGCGAATGGATACACGGCCAGCATCCGCCGGCGTGCACCTGCGTTGAATGCTCCAGCCGCAAGACGAAGGGACGAAAAACCAGGACTGATTCTATGCTGAAACGCCTTGCCCGCGCTCTTGGCATGGGCCAGCGCGGGCGCAGGCATCGTTGAAACCCAGCCGGATATTCAGGCGATAAGGGAGGAGATATCCGTGAATCCGGACGAACTCACAGTTGAAAACCGCGTAATGCTCTCATCAGGCGACTTGGCGGAAATCATAGAGATAGACGCGGCGGCCTTCCAAGTACAAGTGCGCTATCTGGACGCCATGGGGGACGCCAGCATGGTGGGATCCGAGACTTGGGTGTCCTCTGACGACATCATCGCCATAGACCAGGGAGGTCACTCCGAGGGGCGCACCTAGCCCGCCCGGTGCAGTTGACGCCTGCGCCGTTCCCTGGACACCAGGGCAAACGCAACGGAGCAAGAGGAGGGCCCAAGAGTGGCACCCGAATATTTCAACCCTCCCGGAGTGGCGCCGCCGCCGGGAAACCTGTACAACCACGTGGTGAAAGTGGGAAACACGGTATACGTGGCGGGACAGGTTTCCCGTGGACTGGACGGCAACACAACCCACCACGGCGATGCGGTGGCCCAGATACGGCAGGTGTGGGCCAACTTGGAACTGGCGCTGCGGTCAGCCGGGGCCGAGCTGAAGGACTTGGTCAAGACCACCACCTACGTGGTAGGGGCGGAAAACGTGGCCAAGATACGGCCGGCCCGCCAGGAGATACTGCCCGCCGAAGGGCGGCCTACCAGCACAACCGTGGTGGTGGCGGGGTTGGCAGACCCGGGACTGCTGGTCGAAGTGGAAGCCATCGCCGTAATAGGCGGCTGAATTACAGGGGCAAAGCGACACAGAGATGGACCGGGCGCTCTACCCGCCGCTTCCTTGATAGATTACAGTGTCGGGCTTGAAAGCGGCCCAGGCAAACCAGAAGTGGTTGGCGTGAACTACGGGGGTCAGGGTAGCCCCCTGCAGTTCGCCGCTTTCAGCCTGTCCCAGCAAGTTCCAGGTACTGCCGGTTTCGTTGTCGGTGAAACCGCCTCCTGACTTCCGGAAGGTCAGTTTGCGACCCTGCAGGGTGGCGTCGTAGACCGCAGCCGCTCCAACATCCCTGGAATCCTTTATTGAGATACTGTCCAGGGCTGAGGCCGTCCCCTTTTCATAGAAAACAGCAATATCCCGGCTCCCAACCGTGTAATTGACCACCCCCTCCTTCTCCAAGACAGTGTAAGGAAAGGCCAGGTCACGCCCTTCAATATTGAGGGCGACCACCCGTTCCTTGGGGAGAAGCCTGCCATCCAAGTCTCCCCGGTACAGGAAAGGCGGGCGGGCTGTATCGTCGTAGCCACCGTAGGGGTTCTGGCCGTAGCGGCGTACGTGGCCGGTGTTCCGGGACAGGACGCGGCCTTGGGGATAGGCTTCCTTGAAGGCGGCCCAAGAAACGATCGCCGCAGGCAGGAAGTCCAGTTGCCTGCCGGTCAACTGACCGACAATGGCGTTCCCGGTAAGCTGCTGCCACCAGGACTGGGTCTGGCGGTCCCACATGATGAGGTCGCTGTGGCGCAGGCGCCCCGAGGTGCCGAAGTCCAAGGTCACTCCCTCCAACCGCCGGTCGAACACAATGGCCGAGTTGCACAGAGGGCAGAAAGTTACGGCCACCGGTGTGCCGCCGACTTGGTCGTTGACTATTTCGTGCCAGGTGAGAATCTGGAGGGGATAGGCCCTGGCGTCGCCGTTTAGCTCGAAGGAAATGACGGGCTCTCTGTCGCCCAGCCATTGGCCAGCTTCGGCCGGTTCAACGAAATTGGGCGAGTCCAATGGGGGGATGCCGTCCTTGGGGACACCCCCGGATATGATTTCACTGAAGGGAACCGAGTGAAGGCTGAAGTCGGTGTCCCAGCCCCTAGTGCTCAGCCCGGCGTCGTCCAAGGCCTGCTGGTAATTGGGATCAGGTTGAATTCCAGGGGCGGGGCCCAAGTCTTCTAACTTGGAGGGGGCGCCGTTCTCCGGGCTTTCCGGGTCCGGCTGGCCGGGAGTGATTCCTTCAATGGTCAAGGCCTCGTAGCTGCCCGTTCCAGAAAAGGGCGGGGTTTCGTTGGAGGTGAAAGGCGGGGTCTCGACGCTGGTGAAGGGCGGAGTTTCGGACACGGTGAAGGGGGCCTGGGAGTCAACCCCGCTCTCCAGACACGCAGATAGGGCCGGCAGCAACAGTAATACGGCAACGGCCAAGGCCAAGCATGCCTTGCAGTTGCTTATTGCCAGCTTCACAGGGGACGCCGGTCTGAAATATTGAAAGGTGGGCTACACTGAGGGGATGCACCGAGAGCCGCGTACGTCATTACATCACGCCCCCGAGGGTGAGCCAGTAGAAGACAATGTAGGCCCCGGCCACTACCATCAGCCAGGAGCCGACGGGCTGCACGTAGGGCAGGACCTTGCGCAGGGCACCAACCATGGCGCCTCTGAAGAAGGCGATTCCCAAGGTCAGGACCAAGATGACCAAGCCCATGCCCAGGGCGTATAGCAGGAACTGGCCCAGAGAGGTCAGGATGTTGGATACTGCAAGGCTGGTGCCAACCACGGCAAGGAATATAGGGAGGGTGCAGCTCAGGGAGGCCGTTCCGTAGCTCAGTCCGAAAATAAAATATCCTTTTATGTTGGTCTTGCCGGGGTCACCCAACCTGGAAGCGGCCCGGGCGGCCAAACCGGAGTAAAGCTTGCCTCCACCTACCATCCAGGCCCCGGCCAGGACCAAGAAGACCCCGATGCCCAAGCCCACCCAGGGCAGGACGTTAATCACGAAGGTGCGGGCGCCCAGCCCGATGACCAGCCAGGCAACCCCGAACAGCAGCACAAAGCCGGCGGTGACCACCAGCCCCACCAGCAGGGCTTTGCCCAACTGGCCGGCCGTGCTGACGACTGCGCCTTCCTCCTGCCCGGAACCGAGGTATAAACCCAAATAGGCCGGCAACATGGCGAAGCCGCAGGGGTTAACCGCGGACACCATTCCGGCGGCAAAGGCGAAGCCAAGGGGGGCCAGCAGCCCCAGGTCCCCAAGAAGGGAACTGGACCTTCCGGACAGAGCTTCGACCAAGCCGTTGACCCCGTCGATTCCAGAATCGTCATTAATCAGCAGAGAGCCGACGATGGGAATTATCAGGGCCACCGCGGCCAATAGACCGGAAAGGACAAAGCTGCGGCTGAATTGCAGGTCTCGCAGGGAACGGCCCCTGAATGCGGGCAGGGCCATGCTGTCAACCTCCAGGATTGAGAAGTTCCCCCCGGAAACATCCCGATGGCGTGTTTCCACCTACTCATTATACGAGGGCCGTACAGAATCGGTTGCCGGCTAACTTGCTGATTCTGCACATGATACCGCCATCTGAGTTTACGACGAGCTTGGTGGGAGCCGGAGTTTGGCCGGGCGGTTGGCGCGCCGGAAGGGTGGCGTCAAGAAATGCGGCTTGGGTGTGTGTACAATGTGCGGACATTTCCCTGGCTGAATTTGCGCCAGGACGGCCAGGATGTGTTCAACATTCTTGCTGGCGGAGTCGTCGAGAGGTGAAGGAGTATGTCTCTGGATGGAAGGGTTGCCGTAGTCTCGGGGGCCGGACCCAACATAGGCAGGCAGATTGCAACAACGCTGGCGGAAAACGGGGCCAAGGTGGTGTGTTTGGACCGGCGCCCCGATGCGGCCCAGGCTACTGCTGATGCCCTTGCGGAGCGGGGATTCGAGGCGTTGCCGGTGGAGGCCGACATCACGGACCAAGAACAGGTGGACCGGGCGGTGGAACTGGCAGTGCAATCGTACGGTTCCGTGGACATCTTGGTGAACAACGCGGCCATCACCCACCGGGCGGGGCTTCTGGATGCCGACGTGGAAAGCTGGCGAAAAGTGGTGGACGTTATCTTGACCGGCACTTTCCTGTGTACCCAGCGGGTGGCCCGGCAAATGATCGAACAGGGCAGGGGCGGGGCAATAGTGAACATTTCCTCGACCTCTGGGCACCGGGGCAAGAGCGGAGCCATTGCCTACCAGACGGCCAAGGCGGGGATACTGAACTTCACCCGGGGGGCGGCCATGGAGCTGGCGCCCCACGGCATCAGGGTCAATTCGGTGACACCGACCCAGACCGGGACGCCGGTGGGCGGCGGCCGGGCCCGCAGCGACGACGAGACCCCGTCTTCGATCCCCCGCGGCCGGTGGGGACGGCCGAACGACCAAGCTCAGGCCGTGCTCTTCTTGGTGTCGGACAATGCAGACTTCATTGTCGGCGCGGACATACCGGTGGACGGCGGAAACCTGGCGCAGCGGGACAATGGGTAGAGGGGGCAGGTAAGCCGAGGGCTAGGGCACCTTCCGGTGTCCGGATTGGCCGGAGTTGACCGATGCAGGAAGGACCTCGTTCATGCTGCCGGAGCGGAAGCCGGTGAGGTCGAGAGTGACGTAGGCGTAGCCGAGGGACTTGAAGCGCTTGGTGATTCGCTCGCGTATAACGGAGTCCAAGACCAGGGAAAAGTCTTCGGGTTCGATTTCTATGCGGGCGACGGTGTCGTGGTGGCGCACCCTCAGTTGTTTCAAGCCCAGTTCCCGGAGGAAAGCCTCGGCTTGGCCGATGCGGGTCAGCGCTTCGACGGAGACCGGGGTGCCGTAGGGAATCCGTGAAGAGAGGCAGGCTTGGGCCGGCTTGTCCCAGACGGGCAGGCCTAGCTCCTTGGAGAATTCCCTCACTTCGCCCTTGGTCAGCCCGGCCTCCACCAAGGGACTTCTAACCCCATACTGCTTGCCGGCGTCCTGTCCAGGGCGAAAGTCTCCCAAGTCGTCCCAATTGGTTCCGTTGGCCACCCAATTTATTTGCAGCCGGGAGGCCATAGCTGTGAGGTGGGTGTAGAGTTCGTCTTTGCAGAAGAAACAGCGGTTGGGATTGTTGGCCAGGTATTCGGGCCGTTCAACTTCCCGGGTGTTGATCACTTGGTGGCAGAGGCCGAGGGAATCGGCGAGGGCACGGGCGTCCTGCAGTTCTTGCGGGGCCAAGCTGGGGGATTGGGCAGTGACCGCCAGAGCGTTGTCGCCAAGGGCCCGATGGGCGGCCAAGGCCAAGAAGGCGCTGTCCACGCCGCCGGAATAGGCGATTATCACCGAACCCATCTCCCGGAGAATGGAGTCCAGTTGATCCATTTTGAATGCAGGTTTCGCCGGGGATGGGACTTGGTGGTTGGCCTTCATATTGGCTTCCTCCAGAGGCTGCGCCTGGCGGACGGTATGACAAGTGAAAGGCCCAGCGCTCCGCAGTGCGAAACGGCTGGGCCCTCCAGGTTAGCGGCGGTCTTATCCAGCTTCGGCGGGGGCGTTGGCCCACAGCGCTTCAATTTCGTCGATGAGCTTACTGTAGGGCGCTTGACCGGACCCCAACCGGCCCTTGCGGGCGATATCAATCAAGTCGGTTTCCACCGGTATCTCGAGGCACTGGTTCTTTTCCGGGTCGCGGAATACGTTCATGGGCTCTCCGCCATCTTCGACGATGGCCATCTGCTCCCGCAGCAACCGGCGGTAGAGAATAATGCCCCGGTCCGAGCCGCCCAGTTTCTCCAGGTTACGCTCGGCCACCGCTCCCTGGGTGACCCAAGCCATCAGGTCCTGGCCCAGCACAAAGTCGGTAATGAAGCGGCCGGTCTCATCCTGGATGGGTATGTCGTAGTGCGGGACACTTTCCTGCTTGTAGTTGGTCTCCCCGGGAGGGGCCGGGTAAACGCCGTACATGTAGTGGTTAGTGTGGGTGTCGTCGATGGGCACGCGTATCTGGAAAGTCCAGCCGACTCTCAGGATGTTCGGGAACAGCACGGGGTGACCCACCCGCCATTCGAAGTCCTCTTCGGAGCCTCCTTGGCGCACACGGCGCTTGATGATGCCGTGGTCGAATACGTCGAACCCGATTTTCACGTGGGTGGGCAGCAGACCACGGGCGGAGCGCACGTCCTTTTCGGTTGTCTGGGTCTTGGTGCTGTTGACGTAATTGTAGTAATAGCCGTGCAACCATTCGGCGTGGGTGGGGTCCATGGAGTTCTCCATGGGCGCCATCCAGTTGCAGGGAATCTCGGTGATTCCCACGTCCCTGACGACGTTCTCCATAACCAGGAGGTCCCACCGGGGAACCAGGGGGGCGGGCAAGGGGCCCAAGTAGGCGAAGAGGAGGCCGCCCAGTTCTTCCACCGGATATCCGGCTATCTTGACCCGGCTGGGGAAGGTGCTCTCCGGGGACTCGGCGGGCATTTCCAGGCATTGCCCGGTGCCGTCGAAGAGCCAGCCGTGGTAGGGGCAGCGGAGGCCTTCGGGCTCGGGGATTCCGTAGACCATGGAGATCCTGCGATGGGGGCAAGTGTCGTCGATGAGCCCGTACTTGCCTTGTCGGTCCCGGTAAAGAACCAAGGACTCGCCCAGGATTTTCACCTGCTTGACCGGGTTGTCATCCAACTCGGAAGTGGCGGCGACCGGATGCCAGTAGCGCCGCATCAACTCGCCCATCGGAGTGCCCGGACCAACCTTGGTAAGTCTTTCGTTCTCTTCGACCGTCAGCATTAGCCGCCCTCCCGAAATAGTGTGACGCGAGTATTCATCCGCCGGCGGAACCGGCGCAAGGGCCATTATAACCGAATTCGGCAGACGATAAACCCTGCCGATTAAAGAGATAACCAATGGGGTTCAATGGTAGTCCCGATAACATATGACTGGTAACATGGCCGAATTCTTCTTGGTTCTTCCTCTTCCGTGCTCACGGGCCCCTGCCCCGAGCCAACTACCCCGAGCCAACTACCCCGAGCCTACCGAGGGAGGAACGTTTATGACGGCAGTAAAGCCCCCCGATGAATTCCTTGCCGAGTTGTGGGAATACGCAGGCGAAGCGCCCATGGAGCAACACCCCTGGTTCGACGGCATCCTGACCCATCAGTGGACAGCGGAGCAAATCATCCTGGGTGAGATTCAGCACTATCACCGGGTGCGCACCAACCCCGTTCACTGGGGCTACATTCTGATCAACACGGTCAAGGAAAGACGCTACGAACACATGGAGGCAGTGCTGGACAATTTCTCAGAAGAGTTCGCACGCCCCCGCACCCACCTGGACGTAATGCTCCAGCTCCTAGAAGAGGGCGGCGTCAGCCGGGAGCAGGCCGACAATACGGATTCCGCACCAGGCACCATTGCGGCCATCGAAATGATAAACGGCTGCTGCCAGCACCGCTCTTCATTGGAGGGGCTGGCAATGTTGAGCTTGGTGGAGGCCCAGCACGCCCTAGTAGCAGCGAAGGTGTACCGGGAGTTGACAGGGTACTACGGGTTTTCTCCCAGGGCCGCCGAAACCTACGCAGTACACGGTGAACAGGACGTGGAACACGGGGCCAGGCAGATAGAAGTAATTCAGGCGGCTGCCACCGACGCCGAGACACAGGAACGGGTGCGGCAGGCTGTGCGATTGGGAGTGACGGCCTATACGCTGGAGTGGCACGGCCACGTGCAGGCAATGACCGGGCGCCGGAGATTCTGGGAGTGCACCGGGACCATCAGGCTGCGCCAACCGGAGGTCCGGCTGGCCCGGCCCGCACGATAACCACCCATTTGCCCCAAACCGGGACCGGGGACTATTCGTCGGGCATTATCCGTTGGTCAGAAGGGCCACTCTTCCGGTAGGGCGCCCCTGAGCTCCTGGTATTCCCGGTCTTCAGAGAATTCTGCACCCAGCCGCTTGAGAAGAGCAACCAGGTCTTCATGCTCTATTCCCAGGGTGTTTGAGACCATACCAGTGGTCTCTTCGAAGCTTCCGCCTCAACGGCGGTATCAACCGCCCATGCGCCCCAGAACGGACTTGTCCTCGATGGTCATGTTCATAACGCTCACCTCCGTTGGGATTTCCAGCCGGATGCACAGCGAAGCCGGTCCTCGGCTCATTTGCCCGACGAGTCGAAGCCCGACGCCGGCTGTATGGTAACCGATTTGCAATCGGCATAGGGAATGCCATCTTCGGCGACCGTGATCAGATGGCGAGCAAAAACGCGCCAACGGCTTTCCTCGGACAGTATCTCGAGGATAACGAACGCGGCGTCGAAGGATGTTCCAGGCGGCTCTTCGCAGGTGACCATGATATCTAGGTCTAAGGTGCCGAAGGGCTGAAGTTCGAGGGGTGGCTGGAACCGGAGCCTCTCGCTATTGAACTGGTCGTGGGGCAGCCAGCAGGACAGCGCTTGTACCGGGGAGTCACCCCGATTGAAGACGCGCCAAGCGGCCTTCCAAACAGAGGGTTTTCCACCTGCTGCCCTGCTGCCAAGGCACTCAAGGGTTACGTCTGGCAGGTTAGAGGTCCGTTTCAAGGCAGTGTCTTTACTAAACGCCGGGAGAATCCCCGTCATTCGTTCCAAGTTGACAACTATAATACCCGTTGCTAACGTTGGAACAAACCCACAGATTCGAAAAGGGGGTTGCAATGCTAACCGTAGAGGAAAACGAAAGACTAACCAGAGTTGGGCCTGGCACGCCGATGGGCGATTTGATGCGCAGGTACTGGCACCCCATAGCGGCCATGTCCCAACTGGAAGAGAACGACACCAAGCCCATCCGTCTGCTAGGCGAGAACTTGGTGCTGTTCAAGGACCTGAAGGGCCGGCTGGGGCTGATCGCCGAGTCTTGTCCTCACCGCAAGGTCAACATGGTCTACGGAATGTGCGAGGAGGAGGGCATTCGCTGTCCTTATCACGGATGGCTCTTCGATACCACCGGCCGTTGCTTGGAGCAGCCTTACGAGAAGGCCGAGGACCCCTTGGAGTCTTTCAAAGACAAGACGCCCACCACGGCCTATCCGGTGCAGGAACTGGGCGGCCTGATCTTCGCCTACTTGGGACCCGAACCTGCTCCGTTGTTGCCGCGGTGGGACCTGCTGGTGTGGGACAACGTATACCGGGACATTGGCATGGCGGTACTGCCGTGCAACTGGCTGCAAATCATGGAAAACTCGGTGGACCCGGTGCACGCGGAGTGGCTGCACGGGCACTTTGCCAACTATGTTTGGAACAAGCTGGGCCAACCCGAGCGGGCACGCCGGATTCCCCCCCACCAACTCATCGGATTCGACCGGTTCGAGCACGGCATCATCAAGCGCCGGATACTGGAAGGGGAAACCGAGGAGGACGTCAACTGGAAGCTGGGTCACCCACTGGTATTCCCCAACCTATTGAAGGTGGGGGGCTTCCAGTACCGGGTACCGATCGACGACTACCAGACCCTGCATATCTGGTATTACACCTATTCGCCAGCGGCGGGCACCAAAGTACCCTCCAACGAACCGATTCCTTTCTACGAGGTGCCCGTGCCTGAGTTGAAGCCCGGCGGCATGCCTGACTGGTCCTACTTGGATTTCACAGCCGGCCAGGACATAGTGATGTGGTACACCCAGGGAGCCATTGCCGACCGTTCCACAGAGACGCTGGGGCGCTCCGACAAGGGCTTGATTCTGTACCGCCAGATGCTGGAGGAGAACGTAGCCAGGGTGGAGCGGGGGGAAGAACCGATGAACACCTTCCGCGATGCCGGATCAAACGAGTACCTTCGCCTGCCCACGGAAGAGTCCGAGGGATTGAGCAGGACGGACCGCAATGCCAGGTTCACGCAACTGGCGTCCAGCGCAGGCCCCGGCGGGGGAGCCACGAAGTTCAGTCCAGTGCTAAACCGGGACATTGGAGCCGTCACAGTCACCGCCGAAGAGGTGCTGGCAGACTAGCTGGCGACGTTATCGAGGCACGCAACAAGGCAGGCCCCGGCTATACCAGCCGGGGCCTGCTGTTTTCCGGTTGGTACTCAGATGGAGGGTCAGGGACCGGCGGTAAGGGCATAGAGGTTACCGTCACGGGACGGGACCAAGACCATTCCATTTGAGACGATGGGCCTGCCGGAAATTGCGGAGTCAGCCAGTTGGAAATCCCACTCCAACATCCCCGATTCGGCGTTCATTGCAGCAACCTTCCCGCTCTGGGTTCCAACCAGGACCGAACCGCCGGCCACCGTCGGGCTGGTGGTTATCCGGTCTCCCAGGTTGGTTTCCCAATCCAATTCTCCTGTGTTGGCGTCCAAGCCAACTACCCTGCCGTCCTGTACGGAGGCAAAAATCCTGTCATGGGCTGCCGCTGGCGAGCGAACCACCCGTCCACCCAGGCTACTGACCCAAACCGTGCCCTTCTGCACCGGCGGACTGAAAAGAGACCACCAGACGGCCATCTTGACCCTTGCTGTCCAAAACCTTTGCTCCAATGGCTGATAGGAAGTATTTCGCTCGACCGCCCACAACATTCCCCGGTGTGAAGGGATGTAGGCAATGTCGTCAAGGATAGCGGCGCTGCCGTAGAGATTTCGAACCACCCCGGTGTCATAGACGAAGCGCTGGCGTCCGGTCTTGGCGTCCAAGATGTAGGCCTTCTTCCCTGAGGTAGTCACCACGACAGTGTCACCGAACTGGGCCACTTGAGACGTCACCCAATTGTCGGCGAGGAACCTCCATAACTCGTTGCCAGTGGCAGCGTCCAAGGCGTAAAGGTGGTTGTCGGCGGCTCCCAAGTACACTCTGCCATCTTCCACGATGGGTGATGCAACGATGGCGCTGTCCAGGTCGGCAAACCATCGCAACTCGCCGGAATTTTCGTCCAATGCGAAGACCTGTCCGGGCCGGGCACCGAATACCACCAACCCGCCAGCGACGGCGGGGGTAGAGGTTGACGGAAGTCCGGACTCGTACTCCCAAATCACTTCGCCGGATGCCTGGTCCAAAGCCAAGGTGCGGCCGTCTTCGGTGGTGAGGAAAACTCGCCCATTGCCTACAGCTGGGCCGGAAATGAGCCTAGGCGGGGCCGGGCTGCTCTCGGCAGGCGGGACCGAGAAGGTCCAGGCAACGGTGTCCGCGACCGGTGGATACTCTTCAATGTAAGCGGAGTTCTCAGGGGTCCTTCCGGTCTGCCCCCAGCCTCCGGGACCAGCGTAGGCACTGACCGAATTGGTGGGTTTTGGTGAGGGCAGCACCCGCTGGGTCACGTCCCAAGCGGCGAGAATCTGCCAGACCAGCAGCACCGCGACCACGACACCGATGAAAGCTAGGGGACGCCTTCTGAAAAGACCCCTGCCACGCCGGGCAAATCTTGACTGGGCAATGTCTTGAGGGGCTAACTGAGGCTGGTCCAACCGCAGCCAGCAGTTGTTGCAATAGTTGCCCTCGTTCAATGGATTAGGGCTGCCGCAAATGCGGCAAACCCTGACCTGTTCCCCGGTTGATGGACTTTGATTGCCCAATTGGCCTTGGTTTTCCACCATTTGAGGCCCACTCCGGGATTCGTCCATAGTCTAAGCCAGTCTTTGGAGAATCCACACTCAAACTCAGGTTTCCGGGACATACCAAGAGGCATCGAGAATGGCCGGTTGGCTGAGCATGGTCCCAATGGGCCATCACTTGCCAATTCCACCTTTCTACCTTCCACTACCTATTATTATAGACCCGTTTAGGTTGCATGTTACGGATTTAGGGAAGAATGCAACGGACAGTCCGAGGGTTCAAAGTTGAGAGGCTTCCGCAACAAAGCGAACTCGTGAGGAGAATGACGTTGGCTCCGGGGTTGACACGATTTGCGGCCATGTTCAAAATCGGTTGCCAACCGGCAGGGCTAACCGGCGGCAAAGACAGGAGGATGCCTTTCAAGGCAACTGCTTCAAGTGTGAGCCAAGAACCAGCTTAGGAGGGCCGGCGCCAGTCCGGCTCCAATGGGAGGACACTATGACGAGCAATCCACAGTCCCCGACGCTACGAGTGGGAATAATTGGTTTGGGCGGCGGCGCCAGCGCCATGATACCGAAGTTCGCCCGGAATCCGAGTTACCACGTGGCGGCGGCGGCGGACATAGACCAGGGACAACTGGACGCCTTCAGCAGCAGGTATGAGGGGAAGACGTACCTGTCTGCGGAGGAACTTTGCAACAGCAACGATGCTGACATTATATACGTGGCTACTCCCAACCAGTTCCATACGGAGCACGTCTTGATGGCGCTAAACGGCGGCAAGCACGTGCTGGTGGAAAAGCCGATGACCCTGAACTTGGAAGACGCCGACGCAATGATTGAAGCGGCGGACCGTAACGGCCTGCAACTCGGGGTGAACGTCAAGCACAGCTTTGCACCCAGGGTGCGGAAGGTGCGTGACATGGTGCGCAGCGGGGAATTGGGGAATCTCCGCATGGTCAACTGGTGGTATTACAACGATTGGCTCTACAGTCCCCGCACCGTAGAAGAACTGACGCCGGAACTGGGAGGTGGGGTACCCTGGAGGCAGGGCCCTCATATGTTCGACATTCTCCGCACCATTGCGGGGGGGATGGTTCGAAGCGTGAGGGCAATGACCGGGACCTGGGACCAGACCCGCCCGGTTGCTGGGTGCTATTCCAGTTTCCTGGAATTCGAGAATGGGGCCACAACCAATGCCGTTTACAGCGGCAACGATCATTTCAACTCACGGGAGTTCACCCACCGTGTAGATGAGGGGGACGCTTGGCCGGACAGGCCGGAATACGCCAGGTCGCGGCGGGCGCTGATTCAAGCGGGGGATAAAGCTACGGAAATAGAGATGAAGCGCTCCCGGCGATTTGGCGGCTCGGGCCGGGCCGAGCAGGAAGCCAGAACCCAGGGAAGGCCGTCAGGCTGGCTTCTGGGAGGACCCTTCGTTGCCAGCTTCGACGAAGGAGACGTCCGATTCACCTCTGACGGGATCACGGTGTACGGCCAGACGGAAAAGCACGATATTCCCATGCCGACGGACTTGGACGGCCGGGAAGCAATAATCCAAGAGTTCCATAATGCCGTGATCGAAGGGCGGCCCCCGGTTAATGACGGGAGGTGGGGGAAGGCGACGGTGGAAGTGTTACTGTCCCTGTTCGAGTCCAGCCGTGAACGCAAGGAAGTGTATTTGTCTCACCAGACTCCGACGGTGGACTTGGCCTGAGAACGGTAGAGATTCGGCGGAGAGGGGGCTGCGTGCAGAGCACATTTGCAGCCGCTTCCAGATATGTCCCAGATATACGCGGCTATTGACATTGGTAGAAACCATAACATATATTACCGGCACTTTTAGAACCTGTTGGCCCAAACCAGCGTCTTCGAGTCTAAAGGTGTACAGAAACGCTGGATGGGTTTGGGACAGGTCCAGATTCGAAAATTCCGGGTGATGTCCGAGAACCGGTTGACCCAGAACGTCGTATAGAGAGGCAATGGGTACGCCGGTTTGGGTCGTGGAGTGAAATGGATTTCGAAAGAGGACCGTCCAAGATTTTCCCGGCCAGGGACCTTTGCAGTGCTTCTAGCAACTTATGGAGTGCGACTGCCTGGGTCTGTGCGCCGTTCGGTTTTCAAAGTTAATGGAGGTCCGGAAAATGCGCATCCCCAGGCTCAATAACCCCAAGTATCTTCTACTTCTCCTGGTTTCCGCGGCATTGGTGGTTGCCGTTGCCTGCGGAGGGACGGCCCCTGCGCCGGAACCCCGCGTGGTGGAGAAGGAAGTCATCAAAGAAATCCAAGTCACCAAAGAAGTGGTACGAGAGGTCGAAGTAGAGCAGGTGGTGGAGAAAGAGGTGGTGAAACAGGTCATCGCCACCGCCACACCGATTCCGGTGTT
>DAOULB010000013.1:0-19054 GCA_034420695.1 Dehalococcoidia bacterium | reverse complement strand
TGCGTGATGGGGTTCACCCCGGTGAAGACTCCGATGGTCAGGCCGTCGGGATCGGCGTTCCAAACGAAGTGGGCCCCCACCAGACTCGCCCCTCCGACCTTGTTCAATACCACCGTCTTGGGGTTGCCGGGAATGAACCGTCCAATGTGACGGGACACCGCCCTGGCATTCAAGTCCGCTCCCCCGCCGGGGGGATGGTTGGCGATCACCCGGATGGTCTTGCCCTCGTAGTAGGGCTTTTCTTCCTCCTTGGGCTCCTCCATCTTGGCAGCTTCCGCAGCTTCCGCAGCCTTGGCCGCCTCTGCTGCCGCGGCCGCCATCGCGGCTGCTGCGGCGGCTTCAGCCTCAGCCACTCGTTGTTCCACCAGCTTCTGCACGTCCTCTTCGGAAAGGCCGGTGGCTGCCGCTTCGGACTGGGCCTCGGCCCTGGCCTCGTCCAGCATCTTCTGGACTTCCTCGGCGCTCAACCCGGTCTGGGCCGGCGGCTGGGTGGGGGCCGGCACCGCCGTGGGAGCGGCTGACCCGCCGCAGGCAACAGCCAGCCAGATCAGCGCCAAAGCCACTGGTCCCAATACGCCCACTGGGAAGACTGCTTGTAAACGGCTCACGTCGGACACCTCGCGGTTTTCAGGATAAGTACCTGCGGTTATCCGAGTACTTCCTGCCCTATTGCAGGGCTACCGGTTAGGGTTCCGTCCTGGGTGCTGCCTGGCCTGACCGGCCTGTTACTCAAGGCCTGTTGCTTTAGGCCTGTTGCTTTAGGCCCAGGGACTGGTTACCGACGCATTGTTGATTCCCCGGTGGGAGAACCACAGATACGGGAACCGTTCCTTGGCAATGCTCTGGAAGAAATTGAACCGCATCCCCGGCGCGGCCCTCAGCATTTCGCACCGCTCGGTCCCGGTGTTGAAGTGCTGGTGAGGCGTTTGAGGCCCTTGGACGTGCAGCAGGCTTCCCTTCTTCCACGGGACCTTCGCGTCCCCTACTTCCGAGTACCCTTCACCTGCCAGGATATAGAGCACCGCTTCCATGTGGGCGTGCTTGCCCCCGTGGTGGCCCACTTGGTCTCCCATGGTGTTGCTGATTTCGATTTCCTTGTTCTGGAAACCGTTTCGGCCGGGACGGTCCATCAGCGAACGCATGAAATCCCGGTGCCCGCGCTCCGACATCTGGGTGGGGCGGGGGCCGTCTGGGTCGATGGTCATCGGCTCGCCGCTGATCTCTTCCACTTCGTTGGGGTCCAGCTCGTCCAAGGTGACCTCTTCCTGCTCGTCCCGGCGGAAGGCGATCCGGCGGTTTATCGCGTCGAACCCGGAAGTGGAGACTTCGGCGTCTTCGTAGTTGTCGGTGGGTCCCTTCACCGATATCTGGTCCAGCTTGCCCATGCCCATCCAGTGCTCGATGTGCAGGGCCATGGCGGAGAAGTACCTGACCGTGGTGGTGCCGGTGTTGAAGTGCTGGTGCTGCGACCCGAAGGGCATCCACAAGCAACTGTCCTTGCCCCACTCGTATTTCACGCCGTTGACTATGCTGAAGCCTTCGCCTTCCACAATGTAGATGGCCTCTTCACCGTGCTCGTGCTTCCCACTGTGCCAGCCGGGTGGAATCTCCGAGATCAGGTACTCCGAACCCCAAGTGGCGAAACCGTTCTCAGGAGCGGCCAACAGGGCCACACGGAAGTCCTGGTCCGTCTCGACCCACTCCAGTTCCTCTTCGTGAATAACGGCCCGGGCCGCGGCTTTGGTTGCGTTGCCTTCTTCCCAGAATCCAAGCCACGTGTCATAGAAGTTGGCCATTGTTGCCCTCCTGCCCTTTCCTTCCGGCTCAAGTTTTATTCTTGGCTGAAATAAATACTATCGACCGGTGCCGAAGTATGGGTAAACTAATATGAACTGGCTTTGTTGTCAACCCGCATGTAAAAGGGGCGGGGAGAAGCTTCCCCGCCCCACATAACCTACTTCCAGGGGCTGACCACCGACGAGTCGTTGATTCCCCGGTGGGAGTACCAAAGGGTCGGGAACCGCTCCTTGGCGATGCCTTGGAAGAAGTTGAAGCGCATTCCCGGCGCCGCCCTTATCATCTCGACGCGTTCGTCGCCGGTGTTGAAGTGCTGGTGGGGAGTCTGGGGTCCCTGCACGTGGATCAGGCTGCCCTTCTTCCACGGCACCTTGGCATCGCCCACTTCCGAGTACCCTTCCCCGGAAATGATGTAGAGCACGGCTTCCATGTGGGCATGCTTGCCGCCGTGGTGGCCCACTTCGTCGCCCATGGTATTGCTGATTTCGATCTCCCTGTTCTGGAAGCCGTTCTTCCCGGTGCGGTCCATCAGCGGGCGGATGAAGTCCCGGTGGCCGGCCCTGGCGCTGCGGGTGGTGGGGTCCCCCTGGTCGTAGGCCGTGGCCTCACCGGTCATATTCTCCAGCTCTTCCGGCGTCAGTTCTCCCCCAAGAATAGTCTCGGACTCCTCATTCGTGAGAACGATCCGCCGGTTCAGGGCGTCGAAGCCCGAGGTGGAAACCTCGGCGTCCTCGTAGTTGTCGGTGGGACCCTTGACCGAAATCTGGTCCAGCTTCCCCATCCCCATCCAGTGCTCGATGTGGAGGGCCATGGCCGAGAAGTAGCGGACCACCGTGGTCCCGGTGTTGAAGTGCTGGTGCTGCGACCCAAAGGGCATCCAGAGGCAGCTGTCCTTGCCCCACTCGTACCGTACGCCGTTAACTATGCTGAACCCTTCGCCCTCCAGGATGTAGATGGCCTCTTCGCCATGCTCGTGTTTGCCGGTGTGCCAGCCGGGGTTGATCTCTCCAATAAGGTACTCGGACCCCCAAGTGGCGAAGCCGTTCTCCGGGGCGGCCAGAAGGGCAACCCTGGAGTCCTGGTCGGTTTCAACCCACTCCAGGTCCTCTTCGTGAATTGATGTGCGGGCGGCATCCTTTTTGGCGTTGCCCTCTTCCCAAAACCCAAGCCAAGAGTCATAAAAGTTGGCCATAGCTCACCTGCCTTAAAGTGAAGTTTACCCGGAAGGCCCCTCCAGGCCGCGACGACCAATACAGGGCCGGATTTAGGCATTTGCTAATCTAATATGAGACCGGGGTTCCGTCAAGGCTATCTCATTTTCTGGAACTCGGCGAAAGATGACCAAAATTGTACATATATCGCTGCAGCAATTACGACTTACTTGGAATTGCAAGGCAGGCCCCCGCGGTAAGCCCCAAGGGTGACCGGCTGCTCGTCATCGGCTACAATTGGGCCGCATCGTCAATCGGCGCCGGGCTCAGGGGCCCGCCTAAAGCGACATCAGAAGAAGCTACATCAGGAGGAGCGACATGCCGGACCTGGTAATGCGGACTGCCATCGGCACCTACGGCTACACCGAGGACCTCAAGAACGGCAAGACCACATCTTCGAAATTCGACATGGACCACGTTGAAATTTCGCCCATTACCAGCGTTTTCCGCCGCATGGTCAGGGAGATGGAATTCGACGTGGCCGAAATGGCCCTTTCCACCTACCTCTGCGCCAGGGCCCACGGCAAGGCCATGACCGGAATTCCCATCTTCGTGGTCCGCAGCTTCTACCACGGCACCATTACTTGCAGCAAGAAATCGGGAATCACCAAGCCGGCCGACCTCGCCGGAAGGAGGGTTGGCGTGCGGGGCTACACCGTCACCCCCGGCGTATGGGCCCGTGGCTTGCTCCAGTCGGCCTACGGACTGGACCTGGACTCGGTGACCTGGGTGCTGTCCGGAGACGAGCACGTGGCCGAGTATGTCCCCCCGGCCAATGTAATCTCATCGCCCAACGAGGACCTGAACGCCATGATGCTTTCGGGTGAGATAGACGCCGCCATCGGAGCAGGGCCGGCCAACTCCCCGGACATTGTGCCCCTGTTTCCAGATGCCGCCGCGGCCGACGCCGACTGGTTCAACCAGACCGGCATTTATCCCATCAGCCACATGATGGTGGTCAAGAACGAACACTTGGACAGCCATCCCTGGCTGCCCGGCGAGCTGATCTCCATGTTCGAAGAGGCCAAGGCCCCCTACTTGGAAAGGTTCCACGGTGGGGCATCTCAGGGAGCGGGGGACCAAACAGTCCTTGAACTCAGCAGGATAGTCGGCGGCGACCCCTTCCCCTACGGGGTGGAGCCCTCGCGGAAAACCCTGGACGTCTTCATGCAGATGAACCTGGACCAGAAGATAATCACGGAGCCCGTGACCACCGACGAAGTCTTTGCCTGGTAATCCGCTTCCCCAAGTGTCAGCGGAAGGCCGGAATCACCTCTTCCCCGAACAGCTTCAGGGACTTTAGGGCAACATCCGAGGGCATGGTGCCAAAACGGTGGTTGGCCGCGAACACGTCGTAGCCCATCCACTCCTGGTGTTCTTTCAGCTTGCGTATGACGGTGTCTGGGCTGCCTATGATTGCCACTCCGGTGTCCACCCACCAGTCGTAGGTGGCCCTCTGCTCCCGGGTGCCCCGGGCCCTGGCGTTGCGGGTTTCCACGTCGGGGTTGCCGCGGAAACCGATGCGTGTCTCGGCAATGCCCCGGCTTCCCAGTCCGTCGGCCTCCAGCAGCGGCCCTTCCGCTTCCTGGCGGGCTATCTCATCGGTCTCCGCCACGTGGATTGCTCTCATCAGGAAGGTGCGGGGCATCGGGCCGGGATGGTTGCACTGCCGCCAAGTTGACCGGAAGTGTTCGAACTTTTCTGCAATTACTTCGTCCGTGTCCAGGTTCTGGGAAACGTTGAAGTTCTGCCTGGCGGCATACTCCAATGAAGTAATGCTGTGCGAGGCGTACCAGATGGGGGGATGGGGCTGCTGGAAGGGTCGCGGCGTGGGCAGCGCCTCGTCATACGTCCAGTACTTTCCCCGGTAGGTCAGGCTGTCCCCGGACCATGCCTTCAGGATAATCTCCATTGCCTCGTCGCCCATCTCCCGCCGCACTGCAAAGTCCAAGTTCCACCGCATGAACTCGTGCTCGTGGGTGCCCAGCCCGGCCCCGAATTCCAGCCGTCCCTGGGACAGGTGGTCCAGCATTGCAGATTCCTGGGCCAAGCGCACCGGGTTGTGCAATGGAAGCTGGTAGATCATGGCCCCTATCCTGAGTTGCTGGGTGTGCTGGGCCAATGCCGCCAAGAAGACATTGGGGGCCGAAATCTGGCCCACCGCCGAGTTCTGGTGCTCGATGATGAAATAGTATCCGTAGCCAAGCTCCTCTGCCAGCTTGGCCTCGCTTATGTGCTCCGCATAGGCGTCGGCGGCCACCGGGAAACGGGAGACCACCTCCGCTCCAAAGGCGTCCCAAAGCCCAAATTCCAGCTTGGCCATTATCCTCCGGCTCCTTCTGCTCCATTTAGGCCCGGTCTGTCTCGACCCGGACCCGGAGCTTCCAAATCAGGACTGGCGCCGGCCCAACTGGGGCCAAGCCGCCGGGGCGCTTGCCTTCTCCAACCGCTCCTCCATGGGCAGGGCCTCGTCCCAGTTCTGGGCGATGAACCGCCGCCCGCTGATGCCGTCTGCTTCGGCGGAACACAGCCACACCACCGGCTCCCGCATGACCTGCGGCTGGATGATGCCCGACCGGTCGTCGTTGGGGTCTTCCGGCAGCAGGTTCGTGTTCGTCCTGCCGCCGGGCACCAGTACGTTGGCGGTTACTCCGCTCCCCTCCAGCTCGCTGGCCATGGCCGCAATCAAGGCCTCGTGGCCGGCTTTGGACGGGCCGTAAGGCGTACCCCCGCCCCGGATCATCGTATCCATGCTGGTGGTCACGCCGATTATCCGGCCCCAGCCCTGCTCCCGCAGGTGCCCCACGACGGCCCTGGCCATCAGGAAGGACCCGTTCAGGTTGATTGACATAACCTTGGCCCATATCTCCGGGGGTATGTCCCAGAAGTTGGGGCCGGCCGCGCCCCACTTGTGGGCGTTGGTGCCGGCGTTATTGATCAGTATGTGCAGTCCGCCCAAGCCGCTAATCGCCCCTTGCACCGCCTCTTCGGCCGCTCCCGCCTCCGAAACATCGGCGGAGATGGACATCACGTTGTCGTCTCCGCCCATCTCCCGCAGGTCGTTGGCCGATTCATCCAGCCAGTCCCGGTTGACGTCCATCAGCGCCACCCTGGCTCCTGCCCCAAGCAGCGCCTCCGCCATGTTCCGGCCCAAGCCGATGGGACTCCCTGCGCCGGTCACCAAGGCCACCTTGCCCTGCAGCGGTCTCTCCTGCATTGCGCCCTCCCTGCCTTGCCGCGGTCAGTTCTGCTTCACCAGTTTGGCCACGCCCTCCGGGGCGGGCAGCACCACGTAGATGTCGCCGTGGGCATCCACCCAGCTTCCGTGGCCCGACCCCCGGATATCGAACCGGGCCAGCACGCCGCCCCGGTCGTCCAGTATGCTGAAACGGGCCGACGCGTCGTCAACTATGCCCTCGCTTACGTGGAACATGCCGTCCCCATCAATGGATATGTCCATCGGCCGTTTGATATCGTCCCAGATGGTGAGGAACTCCCCGTCCTCGGAAAACACCTGTATCCGGTGGTTTTCCCGGTCGCAAACGTACACCTTGCCGTCCTTGCCGGTGATCAGGCTGTGCGGCAAGTGAAACTCATTGGGCTCCGCCTTTCCCGGCTCGCCCCAAGACTTCTTGAGTTGGCCTTCTATGGAGAAACGGTGCACCCTGGCGTTCCGGTAGCCGTCCGACACGTACAGGTCGCCGTTGGGAGCCGGGACCAGCTCGCTGGGATAGTTGAACGGCCCCGCCGCCCTGGGAACCAACTCCGCCGGCCTTTCACACCCCGTATCGGAATGCACCCCGTGCCGCCCCAGCATCTGCACCGGCTTGCCGTCCAAGGTGTACACCAAGCAAACCGAGCTGTCCCGGTCAGTCAAGTAAACCACGTCGTCTTCGATGTAGATGCCGTGGGGGAACAGAAACGAACCGTTGCCCCAGGAGCCCTCGAAATTTCCCTGCCGGTCGAATATCACCACCGGCGGGTCTTTCCGCTGCAGCGCAAACAGCCGGTCCTGGGAATCCGTGGCCACTGCGCTGACCATCCCGAAGGACTCCCCGGGAGGCAGCTTCGCCCAGCCCTCGTTTACCTCGTAGGTGTACCTTCCGCTGCCTACCGTAGCCATTTCCAACTCCTGGTGCTGCTAGAATCGGACTTTCCTGGACAGGGCCGCCCATCCTGGGTTAGACCCGTATCACCCCCATGTCCCCTTCAATCGTGATTTCCGTCCCGTAGGGCCGTGAGACCTTCTGAAGCCAAGTGAGAATCTGCTGGGCCATCGGCCCTTGCGACAGCACCGGCCGTCCCCGCTGCGGTATGGGCAGTCCATGTCCCATCTCGATGGGGTACAACAGCACCTCTTTCAGGTCCCCGCCAGCGTAGTTGCACACTGCAATCACGCTCTGCCAGAAAATCGGGTCTCCCGCAAAAGCCCGTGTGCCGCCGCCGGACCTCGTATCCAAGTAATCGCCGGGGGTCTGGTCATGACCCAACCCGAAGCGCCGGTAGGCCTCGTCGGGCAGGCGCAGTACGCTTTCGTTCTGGAAGATGAAGTTGCCCAAGCTGTAGAAGATGGGCCGGTTCTTGTATATCTCGATCCCCCTCAGGAAGTGCGGACCGTGCCCGGCGAACAGGGCGCAACCTTGGTCGATGGTCCACCTTGCGAACTCCTCCAAGAACTGCGGCGGCGAAGCCCTGGTGCTGCCGTGGAACTCCCCCGTCTCCCCGCTCTCGTGGCAGTGGACTCCGTAGATGGTCCAGTCGGCCTGCTTCTGGGCGCCCCGTATCCAGTTCCCAATCCCCGCCATGTCGGTCTGGTCGGCCGATGTGTTCCGGGCAAACTCCTCCCCCAGCAAGAACTTGTTCTCCAAGAACTCCAACTCGGTGGCGTGGTCCACCGGGTCCTCATTGCCCCGGAAACCGAACTGCCGGGTTGCCTCCATCACGTCGTGATAGCCCAACTCCCGGTTGGCTTTCTGCAGCGCGTCGAAAACATCCCGCTCCACGTGATGCACCACGTCATGGCGAAGGGCGTTTACCCCCGGCCGTCCGGGAAAGTCCGGGCGCCCCGGGCCGGCCCGGGACTGTTCGCTGAAGGTGCTCGTGGCTGACATAACCGCCACCCGCCCCCGGGCGGAGTCCACGTAGGCCGGCGACCGCGCTTCGTCTATGTCACGTCCGCCCCCGGCGCTGGGAAGGTCTATCTCCCGGCAGTGGTCCAAGGTGGTCAGGAAACCCCCCTCGGAAAAGTCGAAGGAGTGGTTGTTGGCCGTGGTTACGGCGTCAATGCCCATCCACTTCAGCTCGTCCAAGTTCCGGGGGTCCGACCTGGTATAGGTCGCCCCGCTCCACTGCCAGCTGCTCTCGTAGTCGTGGAACAGCATCTCCAAGTTGGCCACCGAAACGTCGGCCTGCCGCAGTATGTTGGTCAGTTTGATGAAGCTCTCCTCGTTGAACGCCCTCATTCGGCGGGTGATCATGGCATCCCCCGCCACGGCAATCGATATGTCCCGCTTTTCGGCGTTGTAAATCATCGGCCCTCCTTACGATGCAACAGGGATCAGGCGTTCTTCGAGGCCATAGCCACCACTTCCGGCAAGGCCTCCAAGTGTTCCATGTAATCGAACACGGGATTCATCATCAACATCTGGGCTCCGGCTTGAAGCACCTTGGCCAAGCCTTCAGCGCACTCCTCGGCGTTTCCCCACACCGAGACGTTGGCCGCCATGTCGGCGTTGTTGTAGTGCCCCCCAAAGAACTCCTTCAAGCGCCTTTCAGCCCTGGCCGAGTCCTCGTCCAAGGCCACGTACACCCGCTTGGCAACGAAGAAAGACTCCGGGTCCCTGCCTCGTGCGTCGAGTTCCTCGTGAATAATCGCCAAGTGTTCTTTGAACTGTTGCGTGGTGGTGGACCCGGCCGCCAGCCACCCCTCACCCAAACGGGCCGCCCGGCGCAGTCCTTGGGGGTGCCGTCCGCCGAACCAGATGGGAGGGTGGGGCTTCTGCAGCGGCTTGGGCTCCACCGTCTCGCCGTTTAGCTGCCAGAACTGCCCATCGAAGTGGACTTCCTGCTGGGTCCACAGCGCCTTCATCAACGCCAAGCTCTCCCGGAAGTGCCTGGCCCGGCTGCCCGGGCGTATCTCCGAAGGCCCGTCCAGCAGCTTGTACTGTTCCGGCCTCCCGCCCAGGCTCACACCGACAATCAGCCGGCCCCGGCTCACTTGGTCCAAGGAACTGAAAGACTTTGCCAAGTGTATCGGGTTGCGGGTGGTGGCGATTATCATGGCGCTGCCCAGCCTCACCCTGCTGGTAAGGGCCGCCAAGTAGTTCATCAAGCCCAGGGGTTCCAGCGCCTGGTCCGCGCCAATAATCCTCTCTTGGACCCACAGGCTGTGATAGTCCAGCTCGTCGGCCTTGGTAGCAAACCGGCGGATGAGGTCCATGTCTATCGGCGAGTCCAGGAAAATCTGGGGAACTGCAATTCCGAAGGGGACCGTTGCCGCTTCAGCCATCTATCGACCGTCCTTGCATAGAGTTGAACCAAATACCGTAGGCCCACCGGTGATTATAGTAGCTGATTATACTGGATAGCCCTGCCGCCGGAGTGGCGTCCCAAGTCCCCCGTCTGTGTGGACGCCCCTCTACCGCCAACGCAGGCTTACCACTTGGCTGGTTCCCTGCGGTGGAACCTCCCACGGGTTGGTCCCGGTCAGGGCGGCGATTCTTTCGTATATTACTTCAAGGTCGTGAGTCACCCCGTTGGCCATCGCGGTATAGTCAGGAACCGGGTCCAAGAGCGGCCCGTAACGCGTTCCACCGGCGAACTTGTCCAAGCGTTCCAAGTTACTCTGAAAGCTCCATCTCCCCTGGGGATCGTTCCTGCGGATGTCCTGTGCCAGTGCTTGGGTGCTGTGGCTATGGGCGTATTCCAACCCCATCGCCGATAGAAGCCCCTTCATAGCGTGTTCCAGCGACTGCTGGGCCAGGTAGGCCGTGACCTTCCCCTCTCTTCCCAAGTCCAACAGGTCATGCATATTGGAGTAATGCTCGTTGGCATCGGCGATTCGGAGTTCCCGCTCGCCGTGCTCGACTGCAGCGTCACTGTCTTCACCATCATTGGAATCGATGCCTTCCGGGTCTCTGGACACGAAGATTCCCTCCCGGCGGGCGTAAGCGGCCACGTTGTTTATGGTGTGGCGGCTCTTTCGCTCATACTCCTCGCGGTCGAAAAACACCACATCCACGTCAATCCTTTTCTGGAAGACGTCCTCCACGATGTCCCGCGCCGTTGATTCGATCAGGCTCCTGGCCCCGTAGTCGGGCAAATCCCCATTGACTACCATCAGGTCAACGTCGGACCGCTCGTTCCAATCGGCCCTGGCCCGGGAGCCGAACAGGATTACGCAATCGGCGTCGATTGCCCGGCGAAGGGTTTCAGCCGCGGTAACCGCCCTGGGGTCAGCTTGTCTCACGTCCATGTTTTTTCCGGCTTCCAAGACTCCCGCAGGACTCTGGAACGACTCCAGCTGGACTCTGGAAAGAAAGGGCCTTCCCGCCTGCCACTCTCCTACACACTCTACCACCCACCACCCATTGTCAAGGCTGCCGGCAATTAAGGGGAGTGCCTTTTCATTGTCCCCGTAGGACAGCCGCTGGGACTGCCACTGTGGGACGCACCTCGATGATCGTAGTAGGGGCAACCCTCGTGGTTGCCTGCTGGCTCGGCTATCATCCACTACAATGAAAAGGCCCTGTAATTAAGGGGTATACGTCAGATGGTCGCGGAGAGTGGAAGAGAGGAATAGGGGTGATGGCAGGTATTCCCAGGGTGGACGCCCCTCTACCGCCAACGCGGGCTTACCAGTTGACTGGTTCCCTCCGGTGGAACCTCCCAGGGGTTGGCCCCGGTGAGAACAGCAATCCTTTGGTATATTATTTCCAGGTCGTGAGTCAGCCCATTGGCCATTGCACTATAGTCAGGAACTGGGTCCAAGAGCGGCCCGTAATGCGTTCCACCGGCGAACTTGTACAAGCGTTCCAAGTTACTCTGAAAGCTCCAACTCCCCTGGGGATCGTTCCTTCGGATGTCCTGTGCCAGTTCCTGGGTGTTGTGCGTATGGGCGTATTCCAGGCCCATTGCCGATAGAAGCCCCTTCATGGCGTGTTCCAATGCCTGCTGGCCGTGGTAGGCAGTGATTTTATCTTCCTGCCCTACGTCCAGAAGGGTGTGCATGGTCCGATAGTGCCCGTTGGTGTCGGCAATGCGTAGCTCTCTCTCGCTGTGCTCCTCGCTACCGTCGATGCCTTCGTCCTCGTTGTAATCGATGCCTTCCGGGTCTCTGGACACGAAGATTCCCTCCCGGCGGGCGTAAGCGGCCACGTTGTTTATGGTGTGGCGGCTCTTTCGCTCATACTCCTCGCTGTCGAGAAACACCACATCCACGTCAATCCTTTTCTGGAAGACGTCCTCCACGATGTCTCGCGCCTTGGACTCGATCCGGCTTCTGGCCTCGTAGTCGGGCAAATCCCCATTGATTACCATCAGGTCAACGTCGGACCTCTCGTTCCAATCGGCTCTGGCCCGGGAGCCGAACAGGATTACGCAATCGGCGTCGATTGCCCGGCGAAGGGTTTCAGCCGCGGTAACCGCCCTGGGGTCAGCTTGTCTCACGTCCATGCTTTTTCCGGCTTCCAGAACCCCGGCAGGTCTCCGGCGGGACTCTGGAACGACTCCGGCAGGACTCTGGAAAGAAAGGGCCTTCCCGCCTGCCACTCTCCTACACACTCTACCACCCACCACCCATTGTCAAGGCTGCCGGCAATTAGGGGCGGCGGCATCCTGTATAATTGCGCCTGACCGGGCCGGCTTGGTGAATCTGGGCCTGCTACTATCATTTCGCGGAAGGTGACCAACCTATGCCTCCTCCTGAAAGATACAACACTGGATACAACATCGGCGTGGGCGGCGCCGTGGTCAGGGACGGCAAGCTGCTGCTGGTAAGGCGCAAGTCCCGCCGGGGCCGCGGCAACTGGCAGTGCCCTGGGGGATTCGTTGAGGTCAACGAGTCCATAGAGCAGACGGCCGTCCGCGAGGTGGAAGAGGAGTCAGGTGTCAAGGCCGAGGTTATCGGGCTGCTCGGAATGCGCAATCTCTACAATGAGGACAACGGCAACACCACCTACATGGTGATGCTGATGCGGCCCTTGGAGGGAGAGCCCGAGCCCGACGCCCATGAAGTGGACCAAGCCGGTTTCTTCACCTTGGAGGAAATCCTCCAGTTGGAGCAGGTGCCCCCGGTTAACATCGAAATCGCCCACCGGGCCCTGGACCCCGGCCACCGGCTCCTTTCACCCATGCCCATGACCCACGCCTCCGGCACCCCCTACACCTTCTTCGTAGGTTAACGCCCGGGGCCAAGAACGAGTCCGGCAACCGGCGGGTGCTTCCGCCCCTAGTTGTCCGCCGCGGCTGGCGTCGGGCGCTGCTCCGGCTCCTCCCTGTCCGTGCTTTGTTCCGGATAGAGAAGCCCGTCCAAGTTCCTCAGCCGTCTGCTGAGCAGCCCCGGACCCAAGGCAAACAGGGTCACTGCCAATGCCCCCGCCGCCAAGGCGAAGGGCGCTCCGATCACCGCTGCAACTGCGCCGGCCTGCATGCCCCCCAGCGGCCTGATGTTGTATGTCATGCCGTAGAACCCCATCACCCTGCCCCGCATGGCGTCCGGCACCATGAGCTGCAACGAGTTCTGGATGAGGGTGGTGAACATGGTGTTGAACACCCCCATTAGCAGCATCATTGCCAAGGCCAAGAGAAAAGAGCCGGTGTACAGGGCTGTCAGGGCAAAGGCCGCCGTTGCCAGCCCGCTGACCGCGCCGCTGATCACGATTAGCGGTCCGGTGTGGGACAGCTTGTTCCGGGACGACAACGCCAAGGCCACCGCCAAGGAGCCGACGGCCCCAATGCCCATTAGTTGCCCTTGACCACTCGCGCCAACGCCCAGGATATCCACCGCAAAGATGGGCATCATGGTGATGTACGTCATTCCAAAGAAGCTCCCGAAGAAGGACAGGGCCATGAGCAGGGCAAATATGGGGTTGTCCTTCATGTAGGCAAGCCCCTCGACGATGTTCTGGGCCGGGCTTCCCCGGGCCGCCCGGACAATGTGGGGCACGTCCAAACGCCAAGCAACTGCAGCCATCGTCAGAAAGCCGGCTGCGGACACGTAGAAAGAGGCAGCCGGATTCTCCCCGGGCGAAAGGGCAATGATGAACCCCGCCGCCGCCGGGGCCATTATTCTGGTGCCCGGCCAGATGGACGAGTTCATTGCCACCGCGCTCATCATTATCGACCGGTCCACCAAGTGGGGAAACAACGCCCGGCGGGCCGGCTGGTCGAAGGACTCTACGGCCCCGGTCAGAAAGGCTATCAACAACACAACCCACATGCTGGCCTGGTCCATCAGGGCCAGGGTTGCCATGAGCAGTGTCAGCCCGCCGGTGATTGACTGGGATATCAGGATGAGCAGGCGCTGGTCCAGTTTGTCTGCCGCCACTCCCCCGAAGAGGTTCAGGAAGATGGCTGGAAGGCCGTTGGCCAGCCCCACGTAGCCCAAGGCCAAGGGAGAGCCGGTCAATTGGAAGACCAGCCAGAACTGCCCGAACCGTAGTATCTGGAACCCGCTGACCGAGGCTAAGCTCCCCACCCAGAAGGCGCGGTAGCCCGGATAACTGAACGCCGGAGGCAGGTACGCAGCAAGGGGGCTCATCGGCCCAGTCTAGGAGTGCCCCCATTGCCTGTCAAACCGAGCCGTTTCCGACCCGGCGTCCCCTGGTTCTCTCTTCCACCCGGAAGAACCCAGGGACGTGCCTTGCTTCCATCCTCAACGGTCAAATAGTCGCTTGCCTCCTTGACCTTCCTCCTCCTCGTCCATATAATAGAACTCATGTTCTCTAATGTTTCTGAAGCCGGCATCCACGGCCCACGGCCCAACCCCACAATCCCAAATGTCCCTTTTTGTCCCATGTGTCCCTTTTTGTCCCTAAATCTCAAGATTTCAAAGCTGCCAGCTAGGACAAACCGGGACAAAATCGGACAATTCAGGACAAAACGAGGACAATCAGGGACGGAACATGGACATATCCGGACATATCCGGAAATCTGCAACAGCCACTGAGGCACATGAGCGTTCAATGACACCGGATACCTCCAACAGTGAAGGACCCAGGCTCTCCGCCCGCCAACAGGCCGCCCTCCCATTCATCGCCGCATCCTCCTCTCCAAAGGAGGCCGCCCTCAACTCCAACATCAGTGTTAAGACCCTCCGGCGTTGGATGGAAGACGATGAATTCCGGGAGGCCCTGGAAGAAATCCAGCAGCAGGCCGCCGAACTGGCTTCCTTTCAACTACAGAGCCTCATGCTCCAAGGAGTAACCATCATCTCCCTGGCCATGAAGGACCCCAACCCTGCCCTCCGCCTCCGGGCCGCCCAAGCCGCCTTTGTCTATGGCTCCAAACTCGGCCAGGACCGGAAACTCAAAGAAGAACTCCAGTCTCTCAGCGACGCCCTCCCCCTCTGGGCCGCCCAACAGGCCAGTTTGTGATGCGTGGCCAGCCTGTAGTGCACTGGACCGTCTATAGTGCCCCGGACGGCCCGTAATGCCCAGCATCGATAGCCTCCGCCGCAGGATGGTCTTGGCCCGCGCCCAGTCCGTCCTGCAGCGCATGTCCAACGACTACTGCTCCGAGTGGCACTTCGCCCTTGTTGACGGCCGGCCCCTTCCCAGTACCCACGCCTTTATCCTCCGAGTCGCCGCCGCCGGTTTCCGCCTCCCCTCCTTCACCTCCGTCTCCAAGTACCTCGAACGCTGCCGGGAAAACGATACCGAGCCCGACCCCAAGGCCCTCCTCAAGACCCTCCTCCCCTGGACTTGGAGAGCCCCCTCGACCCTCTGACCCCGCCCTTGGCCGCTCCCGCTTCGCACCCGGGAACCGCCTTTCACAGCCGCGTCGGAAACAGCCAGAGTTGGACCTCGAGTCTCAATTGACAGGCTATAATCGTGGTGCTAACTTTCGGCCTACATTCGGGCCGGTCAGCCAGGCTCTTCCCCGGCGGCGGGCTCCAGGCCGAGCACAACCAACGGCCCAGGGAGAATTCCATGCGCAGCATCGACATCCACGCCCACATTACCCCCCAGTGTTTCTGGAGGGCCACCGAGAACGGCGGCGACTGGCACACCATTCGCCGGGAACAGGATTCCCGGGGGCGGGAGTTCGCCCTTTCCGGCGATAGCCAAGGGCAGTTGCCCCCCAAGTCAAGCTGGACCCCGGAGCAGCGGTTGGCCGACATGGACTCCTTGGGCGTGGACGTGCAGGTCGTTTCCACCTACGCCGGCTTTTACAACTACCACTTGGAACCGAACATAGCTTCTGCAACCTCCCGGGACGCCAACAACGAAGTGGGGGAAATGGCTGAACAGTGGCCGGACCGGTTCGCTGCCTTGGCCACGCTGCCGATGCAGGACGTCAACGCCGCAGTTGCCGAGTTGGAACGGGTCATGTACCAGCTCAACTTCAAGGGGGCGATGATCAACGACCACGTCAACGGGCACCAGTTGGACGAGCCCCAGTTCCTCCCTTTCTGGAAGGCCGCCGAGGAAATGGGGGCCATGATCCTCTTCCACCAAGGTGGCGGCACTTTGGTCTCTTCCCGCATCCGCCGCTACCACCTGCCCAACTCCATCGGCAACCTGGCCGACCGGGCAGTCACCTTTGCCTCCCTGGTCATGGGCGGCGTGATGGACGCCTGCCCCGATCTGAGAATCTGCTTGTCCCACGGCGGCGGCTACGTCTGCCACGGCATCGGCCGCATCGACCGCAGTTGGGAGACCCGTGCCGAGGTCCGCGCCAACGCATCCCAGCCGCCCAGCGCCTACCTGCGCCGGTTCTACTACGACAGCATCGTCTATACCGAGCCGGCCCTGCGGTTCCTCATAGATACAGTGGGCGCCGACCGGGTGGTCTTCGGCACCGACTGGCCCTACGACATGGCTCAGGACTGGCCGGTCTCCTGGATTCTGTCCCTGGAAAGCATCACCGACGAAGAGAAAGAACTCATCCTCTGGAAGAACCTGGAGACTCTCCTGGGCCTTTAGCCCCCTAAAGGCGGGCACGCCTGAATCAAGAGGTATAGCTTTGCGAAGCATAGATGTACACGCCCACTTGGTGCCCCAATGCTTGTTGAACGCCGTGGACTCCGGCGGGGAATGGCACGGCCTGCACTTGGAGAACGGCCAAGGTCCCGGCCAGTTGGTGGGCCACGGCAGGCACATACCCCTAGCCCCTGCCCAGTTGCGCTTTTCTCCCGAGGAACGCATCAGGGAAATGGACCAAATTGGCACCGACGTTCAGGTGGTGTCGATTCACATGCCCCTGGTAGGCTACCATCTCGACCCTGCTGAAGGACTGAACCTCGCCCGGGAAGTGAACGACGAAATCTCCTCTATGGCCAAGCAGCGGCCCGACCGCTTCGCCGGGCTGGCCACCCTCCCTGTCCAGGACGTGGACGCCTCGGTCAGGGAATTGGAACGTGCGGTAACCGACCTGGGCTTGAAAGGAGCCGCCCTCGATACGGTAGTCAACGCCTCCAACTGGGACGAAGAGCAGTTCCTGCCCATCTTTCAGGCCGCCGAGCAGTTGGGAGCCCTGCTCTTCTACCACCCCCAGCCCAACAACAATTTCATTTCCCAGCAGGTCAACGACCGGTATTCCTTCGGCAACAGTATCGGTGTTCCCCTGGAAGACACCTTGGTGGTGGCGGCCCTCATCTTTGGCGGCGTATTGGACAAGTGCCCGGACCTCAGGGTCTGCGTGGCTCACGGCGGCGGCCCCGCCTGCTTCGGCATGGGCCGGATGGACCACGCCTGGATGGTGCGCTCCGAGGCCCGCATCAACATCCAGCGCCCTCCCAGCGCCTACCTGGACCGCATGTACTACGACACCGTTACCAATAGCGAGGCGGTGCTCCGGTTCCTCATAGACACCGTGGGAATCGACCGCGTTGTGCTGGGCAGCGACTGGCCCTTCGTGGGCTGGGCCCCCTCACCTTCCGGCTGGGTGCAGGGTTTGCAAAGCCTGACCCAAGAGGAAAAGGACAAGGTCCTCTGGCAAAACCTGGAATCACTGCTGGGAATATAGGGGGCCGAGATGACCTACACCTTCAAGGCGTCCTTGCAGGAAGAAGACGACGGGCGATGGAGTGCTTGGATTGACTCCCTTCCCGGTTGCGCTGCGTGGGGATATACGAGAGACGAAGCGCTGGAGGCGTTGCAGGAGGGGGGGAAGCATTTGTCGAATGCATGCGGGAAAACGGCGACCCCATCCCTGAAGACCAGATCGAAACTGATACTCCTACGGGAAGATGCGAAGCGGCTTCGCTTAATTCGATAAACTGAGGGAGCAGTAAGCGGAAAATCTAAGAAGACCCGCCCCCTTTGGCATTGGGAGGGCGGGTCTTTATCGAGTCTTCCTGATGAAGCCTACAGGTTTACCTGCGGGTCGGCGTAGTCCTTCTCCTTGCGGTACACCTGCAGCCTGTGCCGCATGGTGTCGCAGATGATGAGGCGGCTGGTCGCCTGGTCGAAGACGCAGGACACCGGCATCCGCAGGTAGTTCTGCACCTCCGGGTTCTTGACCCGGCGCCGCGCCTTGTTCATGTCCGGGTTGGCGTTGATCGATAACTCAGCCCAGGGACTCAGGCCGCTGGCCTCCCCCCTCAGCACCGAAAGAGGCTTGGTATCCGGGTCGAAAATGACCACTCGCTCGTTCATCCAGTCCACTACGTACACGTCGCCGTCGGCGTCAACGGCCACGCCGGTGGGGTGGTTGAGGTCGTTTGGGTTCACCGCCACCCTGGCCTCGGTGGCATGGACGTAGGGAGTCCCGCCGTCGGGAGACACTCCAGTGGCCTTGCCCGAGCCGAAGGTCAGCAGGTGTTCGCCCTCGGGGCTGAACTTCTGCACCCGGTGGTTGTTCCAGTCGGCCACGTAAATGTCACCGTTGTTGTCCACGGCAATGCCCCAAGGCAGGTCCAGCTCCCCGGGCCCGTTGCCCTTAACGCCGAAGCCTCCAAGATACTTGCCGTCCTTGGTGAACTTCTGTATCCGGCTATTCCGGCCGTTGACCACCAACAGGTTCCCGTCGGCGTCAAAGGCCATGCCGGAGGGGCCGTCCAACCGGCCTTCGCCCTCGCCGGCTTCGCCCCAAGTGCGGAGCAGGTTGCCGTCCTTGTCCAACACGGTGATCCGGTTCAGCCACTCGTCGGCAGCATAGATGTTCTCGGCTTCGTCCAACACCACCGCCGTCAACCAGACGAATTCCCCTTCACCCTCGCCATCCTTGCCAAACTCTCCCATGAAATTGTGGTCGAAGGTGGTCTTGGTGATTCGCACGCTGACCCGGTTGCCCACGTAAAGCACCCCGTCGGCGCCGGCGGCCACCGTGACCGGGTTGCTGAAACCTGTCCCGGCTGTGGACCTCCGCCCCACGTACTGGTCGTACTGCCAGCAACGGCCGGCTGCTACTGTCGTCAGTGCCATCTGGCGTCCTCCTTATTGGAGTCTTCGAGAAGCTCCGTGAGCCGTGAATGGTTCCTACTTCAGGAAGCTGAACTTCTCGAAGCTGCCGTTGACGATGGGCTTGGCGTCCATTCCCATCCAGTCTTCGATCAGGGTGGTGTAGCCGCCCCGGAAGTCGTAGTTGGGCACCAAGTCTCCCTGTTCCAGGTCCTCGGGGTTCCGGGAGGGGTACTCCCCGTACATCCCGCCCTGCACTTGGTCGCCGATGGCGAAGGCCACCCCGGCCGCTCCGTGGTCGGTGCCGGAGCCGTTGTCGTGCACCCGCCGCCCGAACTCGCTGAACAGGTACATCACCACGTTGTCACCCTGCCCGTGGGCGTGCAGGTCCTCGAAGAAGGCTGCTATCCCCTCGGAAACGTCCTGCCACAGCTTGGGATGCCCCGCCGCCTGCCCGGCGTGGGTGTCGAAGCTGGCGTGCTG
>DAOULB010000012.1:0-101254 GCA_034420695.1 Dehalococcoidia bacterium | reverse complement strand
AGTTCATCGTCTAACAATGGTTTCGCCATCAGCATCCCCTCCTCACAGGGGAAAGCTACAGCTAACTAGCCCAAAGTCCCAAGATATCCTCACATCATTTTGTTAGGGGTTCTAAGTCCTACAGCAGCGGCGAACGGTTGCTATTCACCCTCATCCCAACCTTCTCCCATCAAGGGAGAAGGGGCTTCAAGTACTTATTCAGACCTTTCTTAGAGACTGATAAGGCACTAGAGACTGACTGTGCCCTTGGTGCTGGGGACTTGGCCCGGGGCCCGGGGGTCGGGCTCGACGGCGTCCCGCAGCGCCCTGGCCAGCGCCTTGCACAGGGCTTCCGCCTTGTGATGGGGGCTCTCTCCGGCCAGAATCTTGGCGTGGAGATTGATGCGGCCCTCGGTGGCGAAGGATTCCAGGAAGTGGCGAATCAGGTCTCCCGGCAGCGTTTCCACCATGGCCCCTTCCAGGGTGGTCTCTATCACGGCGTAGGGCCGCCCACTGCAGTCAACCGACACCAGGGCCAGGGTTTCGTCCAAGGGAACAATTGCGTGCCCCATGCGGCGGATGCCCCGGGCTTCGCCCAAGGCTTGATTGAAGGTCCTTCCCAGGACTATCGCCACATCCTCGACCAAGTGGTGCCAGCCGGTGTGCAGGTCGCCTTGGGCCCGCATTGTTATGTCAAACAGCCCGTGACGGGCTATCTGGCTGACCATGTGGTCCAGAAAGCCGTTGCCCGTTTCCACGTCGTAGCTGCCTTGGCCGTCCAAGTTGACGGCAACGCTTACGTTGGTCTCGCCCGTCTCCCTGGACAGAGTTGCGATACGGGGACCTGCCGCGGCGAGGGAGTCCTGGGGGACGGCGGGCTTGCTGCTGCCGGTGGTCAAGCTGGTCTACCTCCTGGAGGTCTGTCTGAAAGTCCGGCCTTAGGTGGCCGCCAGTTCGGCCAGGGCTTCCACCACGGCGTCGGTCTCGTGTGGGAAGCCCACGCTGGCCCGGACGTAATCCTTCAGGCTGCCGGAGCCGAAGTACCGGAGGAAGATGCCCCGGCGGCAGAGGGCCTCGAAAATCTCCTGGCCCCGTCCCTCGGGCAGCTTGCACAGGATGAAGTTCGCTTGGGAGGGCCAGGGTTCGATGCCGGGGATTTCCCTTAGGAGGCCCATCATCCGGTCGCGCTCAGCCACGATGTTGTGGACCCGCTCCAGGAGGCCCGGGCGGTCCTCCAAGGAGGCCAGGAGGGCGATTTCGGCGGCCAGGTTCACATTGTAGGGCGGTTTCATCCCCATCATGGTGGCGGCCAGGTCCGGGTTCATTACGCCCAGCCCGATGCGGAGACCAGCCAGGCCGGCCCACTTGCTGAAGGTGCGGAGCACCACCAGGTTCGGGTACCTTTCGATGAGGGGCAGGGCGGTGTGGCCGCAGAACTCGTAGTAGGTCTCGTCCACCACCACCAGCATCCCGGTCTCCAGCAACCCTTGAATCTGGTCGTTGGAAGCGATGTTGCCGGTGGGGTTGTTCGGTGAGGCGAAAAAAGTTGCCTTGGTGTGCTCGTTGACCGCCGCAGTCATGGCGGGGAGGTCGATTTCGAAGTTGGCATCCCTCTCCACGGAGACGGTGTCACCGCCGCAGACCTCGGTGGAGAAGGCGTACATGCCGAAGGTGGGAGTGGGAAGGATGATGTTGTCCCCAGGCCCCACGAACATTCGGAGCAGCAGGTCAATGAGTTCGTCGCTGCCGTTGCCCGCCACTATCTGGTCTGACGGCACTTCCAAGTATTCCGAAAGCGCTTCCCGTAGCCTGCGCTGGTCGGGGTCGGGGTAGTGATTGAAATGGGGAAACGAACCCAGAGCGGTGGGCACACGGGGCGAGGGGCCGTAGGGGTTCTCGTTGCCGTTGAGCCTTATTACCTTGTCGGCGGGTATGCCGGCATGCTCCGCCATAGCCTCCATAGGGTCCACGCCTTGGTAGGGCTTGATCCGGCGGATGTGTGGGAGCAACAGGTTGCGCAGTGCTTGCTGGTCTTGCATTCCGAATCGTCCGTTCTTAGAGCCCAACTGTACAGGAACCCAAATATGCAGGTACTAACTGTACAAGTTCCAACTATACAGGGTACGGCCCAGGCTGAGTTAGTTGCTGCGGGCAGTATTCAAGGGAATTTTGGCCGGGTCTATGATTCCAAGGAAGAGAGCCGGACGTCGATGGCCCCGGCGTGGGCGCTGAGACCCTCGGCGTGGGCAATGTCCACCGCGGCCTTGCCGAGGGCCTTGAAGTCATCGGGGCTCAAACCAACAACCGGCATGGTGCGCAGGAACTGGTGCACGCTGAGGGCCGAGCTGAAGCGGGCGGTACCCCCCGTGGGCATGACGTGGCTGGGCCCGGCGATGTAGTCGCCCATAACCTCCGGGGAGAACTGCCCCAGGAAGACGCCGCCGGCGTTCTGGACTTTCCCCGCCCAAGCCCAGGGGTCCCGCACCATCAGGCAGAGGTGCTCGGGGGCCAACCGGTTGCCCAATGAGATGGCCTGCTCGATGTCATCCACCAGCACAACCCGGCCCCGGTCTTCCAAGGACTGCTGGGCCACCTCCCGGCGTTCCTGCCGGTCCAGTTGGGCGTCAAGTTCCTGCTCCACGGCGTCAATCAGGGACTGGGAATCGGTCACCAGTATTGCGGTGGCCAGGGGGTCGTGCTCCGCTTGGGCGATGAGGTCTGCTGCGCAGAAACGGGGGTCGGCCGAGGAGTCGGCTATGACGATGGTCTCGGTGGGGCCAAAGATTCCGTCGATGTCCACTTGGCCCTGCACCAGCTTCTTGGCCAAGGCCACAAAGACGTTACCCGGCCCGCAAATCTTGTCCACCTTGGGGATGGAATCCGTCCCGTAGGCCATGGCGCCGATGGCGGGCACCCCGCCCACTTGGTACACGGCGTCCACACCGGCAATTCGGGCGGCGGCCAGCACCGCGGCGTTCAGGGGTTCCCGGCCCCGGCGGGGCGTGGCCATCACTACCTCAGCGACCCCGGCGACCCGGGCGGGGATGGCGGTCATCAGGACGGTGGAAGGATAGGCTGCGCTGCCTCCCGGGGCGTAGAGCCCCACCCTTTCCAGGGGGCGCACCATTTCTCCCAGACCCTTTTCCAAGTCCACCCAACTGCGGGGCAGCACCGCTTGGTGGAAGTTCCTGACCCGGTCCGCAGCGGTCTCAAGGGCATCCCGCAGTTCCCGGGAGATGGCGTCCAAGGCGCGGTCCATTTCGTCCGGGGCCACTTGGAGTTGGTCCAACTCGGCGCCGTCCAGCAGCTTGGCGTACCGGCGCACTGCGGCATCGCCTTCGTTGCGGACGTCCTTGAGCATGGCGATTACCGATTGCTCCGGCCCGACACCGGGGCCAAATAGTTCCTTGGTGCGCTCCAATACGGATGAAGGCAGGGAGGACAGGTCCAAGGGGTCGGCCCGGTCCAGCACCGCCCCCGCGTTTTCCAGGCCCTTGATGGTCTTAAGTTGCAACGAAGAACTCCCGGGCCAGTGTCACGGTGCCCGCAACGGCCCTCTTTTCATAGGCGGCCAGCTTCTCTTCTGGGATTTTCTCGTAGACCCTTTCCATGCTGTAGGGGATGTTATCCAAGAACCGGTCCACTTCCGACTGTACGGCGTCGTTGTCCCGGTACATCCGGTTCAGCGCCCGCTTCAAGCGTTCCCAACTGAATTCCCGGTTCAAGGCCCACTGTACCCAAGTGCGCCACTCCTGCAGGACTTCGGTATTCAGGAACCCCACGTCGATGCCGGGATCGGAGCAGTCAATCTCCTGGCTGGCCGAGCTGAAACCCTCCATAGAATCGGCCGCCTTACGGTCCATGTCCAGTTGCAGGGCCCGGTCCCAGATGTGGGCTTCCACTTCCGTATCGGTAACCCGGCTGCCGGGCCTTTCCGGGTCAAAGTGGGGACGGAACATGGTGGTAATCCAGACCTCGTCGGAGGCCAAGTGGGCCACGTAGCCCAGCACAAAGGCCCGGGTGGCCGGTGAAAGGGAATCTACGTCGCTCAGCTCAGGGTGGAGGTGAAACATCCTCCGGGCCCCCTCCCCCACGGTGGATACCGAAAGCTGGGCGAAATGGGTGCGGTCCCTGGGCCACTTGGTCATGGCCCGGATGTCGGGGGCCGTGGAGCCCAGGAAGAAGCTGCCCAGGTTCTCGAAGGCAAAGCCCCAGTCCAGCTCCTGGGCCGCCAGTTGGGCGGTGTATATGTGCATCGGCAGGTTGGGCATTGGAATCGGCCACCGGGTAACGTGCGCCTGGGACTGGTCCCTTATTTTGTTTGGGAGAACAGCCGTTGAAACGACTTGGACCTTCCGTCGAAGAGATAGCTTAGTTGAGAGGCCGCTATATCAACTGCGCCGGCTTCTTTCAGGTGTTCCACGGCCTCCAGCAGCAGGTCTTTCTTGACCAGCAGGCTCACACTATACCAGTCTTCTTCCTCAATGTTGTAAACCCTGGCTATGGTGGGGCCCCGCAGCCCAGCCAAGTGGGGGCGGGCCAGCACCGTGGCGCTGACCTCCTGCTCCGAGGGTCCTTGGACGTTGGCGGTCAGCCGGTAGTAGGGCTGGGCCCGCAGGTGGGACTCCATCATGTCGGCCAGGGAGCGGGCCAGCTTCAGGCCCGGCCCGGACATGGCGAGCTCTTCCGGGTTGCCAATCAGGCAGGCTTGGGACGCCAGGATGGTGCCCTCTTCGAGGGTCTTCAGGCCGTTCTCCCGGAGGGTAGTGCCGGTGGCGGTCAGGTCGGCAATGAGGTCGGCGTATCCAGCCACCGGGGCGGCCTCCAGAGAGCCGCTGGTGGGCACCAAGGTGAAGTAGTTGATCCCCCGCTGGAAGAGGTACCGGCGCAGCAGCCGCGGGTACTTGGTTGCGATGCGGAGTTGCTTTCCCTCCTGATGGAATTCCAAGGCAAGGTCGGCCAGGTCGGCGACGGAAACGACGTCCAGCCAAGAATTGGGCACGGCCAGGACGAACTCGCACCGGCCGTACCTAAGGTCTTCAATGATCGGGGCCACCCTCGACTCGTCGTTGCGGTATTCCAGCAGGCGGTCAAGGCCGGTGATACCCAGTTCGGCGCTGCCTTCCTCCACCTTCATGGTTATGTCGGCGGTGCGCTGGAAGAGGACCGCCACACCGGGGAGGGACGGAATAGCGCCGGTGTAGCGGCGGGCGCTGGGGCGCCGCACTTCCAGCCCGCAGGCCTTCATGAAGTCCAAGGTCGGAGTGTGAAGGTCTCCGTCGCTGGGCAACACCAGCCGCATCTGTATGTTGGAGGAGGCGGTCATTGTTTTCTCAGTGCCTGGAATTACCCGTTGATGCAATCCGTTGGGGATATGACTGGGCCAAGGTGCCGTTGGTCAAGATACATTATATTCAAGAGACTTGGTGGGTGATCTGCCGGCCGTCCTTGGATACGGCCACCACCCGCCCGATGCCGCAATTCCGGGCACGGTCAAGGGCGTCTTCCAGAGTCAACCGGGACACGTCCATCTCAACGGCCAAGCCCTGCCGCCGTAACTCCCGCGCAGCGTCCACCAGTGCGCGGCTGGCTCCGGGGTCTTCACCGATGAGCAGGATGGCCGAAGTCTCCGCAACAGCATCATCGTCCCCGGGGGCGCCCAGTTCCATGAGGGACTCCAGGTTATAGGCAAACCCCAAGGCAGGCACGGGCCGCGGGCTGCCCAAGGCTACGGCCAAGGCGTCATACCGCCCGCCACCGCCCAATGACGCCCCCTGGGAGGGGTGCCTGACTTCGAATACAATTCCGTTGTAGTAGGCCAAGCCTCGAATCAGTCCCAAGTCTATTTGCAGGCACCCTTGCAGTTCGGGGCCCGCCAAGGCCAACTCCAGGAAGTCCTCCAGCCGGTCCAAGGCTGCGGTGGAAGCCCCAGTGTCCTGAATCACCGACCAGGCCTGCGGCAGCGCCCTTGCTGGCTCGCCCCGTACCGTGGCCAAACGCGAGGCCAGTTCCAAGGCGGAGCGAAGATTGCCCTCGGAGTCGGTGCCGCGCACCTTGCGGAGCATCCGGTCCACCACGTCACCGGGGTCCCGCTGGCCCAACCGGTCGGCGGCCCTCCATTCCAACATGCCGTGGAGCACCTTGCGGGCTTGGTCGTCATCCAAGTCCTGGACCCCGTAGGTGGGTTGGCCGGCATCCAGGCCGCCCGCGGTCAGGCGCAGGCGGTCGGCCTGCTCCAATGCCACTGGTATGGCACCGGGACCGCTTCCCAAGTCCGGGACGGCTTCGATGACGAAGGTCCTGGCCCGTTCGGAAATACCGGTGGTGTCCAGGATGCTGTTGAGCAGGTCCAGGTCAGCAAGGTGGAATTGACAGCCTGAGATCCCCATGGAAGCGGGCACTGCGGCGGCCAGAAGCAACAGTTCGGCGTCGGCCATCACGCTGCCCGAACCCAGCAATTCAGCGCCAATCTGGGTGAACTGTCCGCCCGTTGCGCCGTCGTCTTCGAAACGGAAGACGGGGCCACAGTACTGGCGGCGCACCGGCAATTCCAGCCCGTGGGCGCGCTCCAAGTAGTGGCGCATGATGGGGGCGGTGAATTCGGGCCGGAGGCTTACCGAACTGCCACCCGGGTCGGCAAAACTGTAAAGACGGGAGGCTAGTTGTCCGCCGGACTTGCGGAGGAACAACTCGGTGGATTCCAGGATGGGGGTTTCCAGCGGTGCGTAGCCGTGGGCCGCGATGAGTTCTTGGAGCCGGTCCTGCACCCGCCGCTTGTGGAGCCACGCGGCGGCGGACAGGTCTTCCATGCCCCGGAGACGGGAAACGGGTCTCATGGACCGTTGCCGTCCTGCCGCCGCTTGCAAGTCAGTGGATTCCAATTCGCGTTCCTGAAGCATTCGCTTGGGCCGCCGGTATTGTACACCGGGGCGCGGAACCGCTTCAACGAGATTCGTACTGGAGGCGGGGCTTTTTGGGGGAGCAGGAGGAGCGGTTGGAATACGCCTTCATCCCTGGCATCCCCTCCGGGAGAGAATCTTGCAAATGGCCCCTGTAGTCCCAACCCATGTAGTCCTATCCCAAGCTTTAGATCACGGAATCCTGCTGTTGTTGACGGTTACAAAAGGGCTCAGCTACACTTGGCTGCGGCGTCACTTCCCGCCGGTCCAAGACTTGGAACGTTTACCGGAGTCAACCAGCTTTTATGTGCGGCGTAAGCGGAATCCTCTACAAGAAGGCTACTGGCAACGGATTCGCGCCGGTGGGCGGCGACTTGGTGAAGATGCTGGAATCCATGACCCACCGGGGCAAGGACTCCAGCGGCATAACCGTGGTGGGAGAGGACTTGGCGGGCGACTTGGTTATACGCATCTGGACCAACGATGCGGGCCAAGCGCCGGAGGTGCTATCACGGGCCGAGGAGGTGGTAGCGCAGGCCGGAGGGGTTGTCAACTCCAGCCAGTCCAGCGGGCAGTTCCTGCGGCTGGTGATCAACTACGAGGGAGAGGCCGCGGCCTTGGCCGAAGCCCTGATAGACACGCCGGGAGTGGCCCTGCACAGCATAGGCGAGACTTCAGAAGTGGTGAAGGACGTGGGCACCCCGGTTGTCATGGACAACAAACACCTGTTGAGGCAGCTAACGGGCACCCACGGCATCGGCCACGTGAGGATGGCTACGGAGAGCTTGGTGGACGTGAACCACGCCCACCCCTTCTGGGCCTACCCCTTTCCGGACGTGACGGTGGTGCACAACGGACAGCTCACCAACTACCACAAGCTGAAGCGGATGTACGAAGACCAAGGGCACCACTTCCAGACGGGCAACGATTCGGAACTGATAGCTGTGTACTTGGCCGACAAACTGGCCCAGGGAGAGCCTTTGGATATGGCCCTCAGGGAGTCCTTGGGCGACTTGGACGGGACTTTCACCTACTTGGTTTCCACCAGGGACGGGTTGGGCTACGCCAAGGACCAGTGGTCGGCGAAACCCTTGGTCACCATGGAAACCGACGACGTTATTGCCATCGCCTCGGAGGAGATTGCGCTGCGCAGCGTGTTCAGCCAAGAAATCGACCGGTTGGAGCCCCAAAAGAGCGAGGTCATGACTTGGTTACTCTAGACGCCGGTCAACTGACTACGCGCGAGCTCAACCGGCAGCTCAAGGCACTGGCGGATAGCTGGAGGCCGGGGGACCCGGAGATCACAATCGAGAACCCCCAGGCGCAGCACAATATAGCGGTGGGGGTGCTGAATCCCTGCAAAATCAGCATCCGGGGCAGCGTTGGCTACTACGCCGCCAGCCTGATGGACGGACCCGAAATTGCCATTGACGGCAACGCCGGGTGGGCCCTGGGCGACAACATGATGGCGGGGAAGATAACCTTGGCCAAGAACGCCGGGGCTTCGGTAGGCTCAACCATGCGGGGCGGAGAGCTGTTCGTAGGGGGAAATGCCGGGGCCAGGGCCGGTATCTCCATGAAGGGCGGCACGCTGATAGTTTCCGGCAACACCGGATTCCTGACCGGTTTCATGATGCAGAAGGGCCGCATCATCGTCTGCGGCGACGCCGGCGAGGCGGTGGGAGACTCGATGTACGAGGGGACCATCTACGTAGCAGGGGAAATAGGGTCACTGGGCTCCGATGCAACCGTCGAGGAGATTGGCGAAGAGGAACTGATAGACATCCTGGGAGTGCTGAAGGGCTACGGAGTGAACAAGAGGCTGAGTTTTAAGAAGATAGTCTCGGCCAAAAAGCTCTACCACTACGACTCCCTGGAACGCTTGGAAAAGACGGTTATCTGACCCTTAGGCTGTATTTGACACCGGGAGCATATTTGACCCCCTGGGACTATATTTAACCCCGTGGGACTAAATTTAACCTTGGGGCCATACTTGACCCCAAAACGAGCAGCGAAGTGATAAGGGACGACCCCGTATGGTGATGAGCAACAGCCAGCTATGGCCTCCGTGGGTGTTGGAAGACATCCACGCCAAGGCCGAGTTGGGCCGGTACCGGATCCGGGGATTCAGCACCTTTCAGAAGGTGACCCACTTTGACGACCTGACCTTTCTGTCCACCGGGCTGACCCGCTTTCCCTTGGAGGGGTACAAGGAGAGCTGCAATACGCGTACGGTAATCGGCTCGCTCAATGCCGAAAACCCGCTGGTGCTGGAGACTCCCATATACATCAGCGGGATGAGCTACGGCGCCCTGTCGGCCAATGCGAAGACGGCCTTGGGCAAGGGCGCGGCGATGGTGGGGAGCGCCAGTTGCACCGGCGACGGCGGGATGCTGCAGCCGGAAAGGGACGCAGCGGACAAGCTAATCTACCAAGTGCTGCCCAGCAGGTATGGATTCAATCCGCATCACATGGTTCAAGCCCAAGCAATCGAAATAGTGGTCGGGCAGGGGGCCAAGCCGGGCACGGGCGGTCTGCTGATGGGAGTGAAGGTACTGGACGAAATAGCGGACATGCGGGACCTTCCCCAAGGAATCGACCAGCGCAGCCCCGCCCGTCACCCGGACTGGCTGGGGCCCGACGACTTGGCGGTGAAGATCGAACAGCTGAGGGAGGCCACCGACTGGAGGGTCCCCATTCACGTAAAGCTGGGAGCTTGCCGGGTTGACGACGACGTGAAGCTGGCGGCCAAGGCGGGGGCCGACGCCATCGTGATCGACAGCATGGTCGCGGGCACCGGAGCGTCGGCAGAGGTGTTGATCGAGCACAGCGGTATACCCACGGTGCCGGCCATTGTAATGGCGCGGGAGGCGCTGCGGGAGCTGGGGCTGTACGGGAAGGTGAGCCTGATCGCCTCGGGGGGCATCCGCCACGGGGCCGACGCTGCAAAGGCCCTGGCCTTGGGGGCCGATGCGGTGGCCGTAGGAATTGGGGCGCTGGTCGCTCTCAACTGCAACCGGGAGATACCGGAATCGGACTTCGTCAACGAAATCGGTGTGCCGGCCGGGCAGTGCCACCATTGCCACACCGGCAAATGCCCGGTAGGCATCACCACCCAGGACCCGGAGCTGACCAAACGGCTGGACCCCGACGAGGCGGCGGAACGCGTGGCCAACTACATCAACTCCATGACCATGGAGATGGCCTTGCTCACCCGCTCCCTGGGCAAGGGCGACGTTCACAGCCTGGAGCCTGAGGACATGGCGGCCCTAACCATGGAGGCGTCGGCCATGGCACGGGTGCCCCTGGTGGGGACTAACAAGGTGTTTGGGTGGTAAGGCCTTGACTACTAGGTTCCCCAACTATCAGTTTCCCTCGCTCACACTCCCTTCCATCCCAAGGCTAGGACGGTAATCCCATGGAACTTACTGTTCATCAGCCATTTCACTTGGACCTAACACTTAGGTGTGCCCAAGGCCATCGTTGGCTCCCAGTCGTGGAACATCCCGGCTGGTATTCGAGCATAATTGGTGAGGCCCTGGTGTGGATTCGTCAAGAACATGGTCCTGAGGCACCGGTTGAGTTCGATACTGCCAGTAATGCATTGGAGATGGAGGACAAGCTGCGCTGGCAGTTTCGACTGGACGACGACATCGAGGGCATCTACACAGACTTGGGCGAGCGTAATGACACAATGACAAAGATCATAGATCGCTATGCCGGCTTGCGAGTGATGCGTGTCGACCCGTGGGAGTGCTTGGTGTTCTTCATACTGGCGGCAAGGACCCCTATCGAAAAGACCCACCAGAGAATGGAGTCCATCGCCGAAGCGTTCGCCACAGGGCCAGCCCTGTCCAATGGCAGGTACCCGTTCCCTAGACCGGAAGAGGTAGCTTCGGACAGTGGAAAGAGCAAATTGGAACAATTGGACCTTGGCTTGATGGCAAAGAGAACATATATCCATCAGGCAGCGATGCAACAGCGTCCAGATCAGAAGACCCGACCGAAAATAGGGCGAACTCTTGATGAACTGGCGAGTTGGCAACAGCAAAGAGAGGCCATGGAAGAATCCGGAGCCCGGGTTGTCAGTTCCAGGACTGCCAGCAGGGACGCCATCACCGAGTTACGCAAGATACAAGGTGTCGGCCCCAAGACCGCGAACTGTGTGGCCCTGTTCGGCTTGGGGTATTTGAACGCGTTTCCCGTTGACACCCATGTTCTCGAAACACTGAAGTCTTTATTTCTAAACCAGCCACATGCCGGATACGCTTCTCAATTCCTCTTCATTGAAGGTCTTGATAAAGCGCATTCGCGATGAATGTCAACCGGCCTGTTAGGGAGTAAGAAATGGCCACCCGACAAGAGATCGCACAACGGCTCAAGGACGACGGCATCGAATATCTGCTGGCCCAGTTCGTGGATATAAACGGCTCCCCGAAGGTCAAGATGGTCCCGGCCTCCCACTTGGATGACGCCATAGACACCGGGGCGGGGTTCGCCGGGGCAGCCCTGCCGGGAATGGGTCAGGGACCTCACTCCCACGACATGCTGGCGAGGATTGACTTGGACTCCTACACTCCCCTTCCTTGGACCACGGGGGTGGCCCGGTTTGCCAGCGACCTGTTCGTGGACGAAGAGCCGCACATGTTCTGCCCCCGCCAGAATTTCAAGCGGGTGCTGGCCAACGTTGCCGAAGCCGGCTACGCGTTCAACGTTGGCATCGAGCCGGAGCACTTCCTGGTAAAGAGGAACCCGGACGGCTCCATATCGGTCTGGGACCCCAATGACGTCGATATCCTTACCAAGCCTTGCTACGACTTCAAGGGTATAGCCAACGTCATGGACTACCTGCGGGACATGATGGATGGGATGCAGCGCATCGGCTGGGACACCTACCAGTCGGACCATGAGGACGCCAATGGCCAATATGAGATCAACTTCGTTTATGACGACGCCTTGGTTACCGCCGACCGGTACACCTTCTTCAAGATGATGACCAGCCAGTACGCCCAGAGGTACGGCGCCATTGCCACCCACATGGCCAAGCCCTTCAGCAACCGGACCGGCAGCGGCGGGCATATTCACTACCACTTGGCGGATGTGTCCACCGGGGAGAACCTTTTCTTGGACGAAGAAGACCCGCGGGGGCTGGGCTTGTCGGAGATGGCGTACCAGTTTATTGGAGGGGTTTTCGACCATGCCCCCGCCCTCTGCGCCGTGATGTCGCCCACGGTAAACTGCTACAAGCGTTTGCAGGTGGGCCCGGCGCTTATGGGTTCGACCTCCGGCTTCCTTTGGACGCCGGCTTTCGTCTCCTACGGCGACAACAACCGCACCCAGATGATACGCACTGCAGGCCCCGGTCACTTGGAAGACCGGACCATGTCGGCGGCTTGCAACCCGTACCTGTCCATGGGGGCATACGTTGCAGCGGGATTGGACGGCATCCGACGGAAGCTTGACCCCGGGGAGCCAAACTTGGGTAACCTGTACGACCTGGGTTTGGAGGAGATACGCAGGCGGGGCATAAGGATGTTGCCCCAGTCGCTGGCCGAGGCGCTGGAGGAACTCCGGCAGGACGAGGTGGTGCAGGGGTCTTTGGGCGTTATTTGCGACGAGTTCATTTCCTTGAAGGAAGGGGAGTGGCGGGAGTACCATCGCCAAGTGACCCAGTGGGAACTGGACCGCTACCTGACCCTGTTTTAGCCGGCGTGGGAGGCCGTCAGTTGCAAGTTATGAAAGTCCCCACAGAGTTCGAATTGGGCAATCCCATCGTGGAGGCCCTCCGTTCGCTTGGAGGGAAGGGGTCCAAATCGGCGATTGCCGGTGCAGTCATCGCTCTGATGCAATTGCCGGAAAACGTGGTACGACAGCCGCACGGAACCGGAGGACAAACCGAGTTTGACTACCGCCTAGCCTGGGGGCTGACCGTATTGAAGACTTGCGGCCTTGCGGTTAACCCCAAGCGCGGGACGTGGGAGCTGACTCAGGCGGGGTCCCGTCATCAGCCATTGGATGCAACCGAGATAAAACGTCAATATTTCTACTATTTGAGCCATGCCGACCCACCCACGGACGCTGAGGAAGACGAGGATTGGCAACGCCTTGGGCTTAAGGAATTCCTCTCAGGCTATTCTGAAGAAGACTCAATCTATGACACGTTCAAATGACGTCGAGGCACTTGGCCGGTGAAGTAGTGCTGCTGGACTTCCCCTACACAGATGGGACCGGATCAGGCCTACGCCCGGCGCTGGTCGTAGTGGACATTGGGAAGCTGACTTCGTGGCGGCGCGCATCACCAGCAGCGAAGCTATAGATGAGTATGACGTCCAACTTTACGACTGGCGTTCGGCTGGACTGATAAGGCCTTCAGTCGCCCGCCCCCACAAGCTAGTGACGTTAGACAAACGGTTGATCGAGCAAAGGATAGGCGTGATTAGCCAGTTCGACTGGGACAGAGTCCGGGACTCCGCACAGCGCCTATGGGCCATGCGATGGTCTGGGTGAGCTTGCAATGTCCTTTCTCCTCAATTGCCCCAACTGCGGGGAACGCAACGTGAACGAGTTCCGCTTCGGCGGCGAGGTGACTTCCCGGCCCGATCCGGAAGCCAGTCAGGAACAGTGGTCCAGCTACTTTTATTTCCGGAACAACGCCGCGGGAGTCTCAAGGGAGTGGTGGAACCACCGCTTCGGTTGCCGCAAGTGGTTCCTGGCCCTGCGGGACACCAGGGACAACCAAGTCCAAGAGACCTTCTGGCCATAGCCGATGGCCAAGCAGAGCAGCAACCCGCGGTTGCCGCCCGGCCCCGGTGAACTGATAGACCGCGAAAAACCGGTCGAGTTCCAGTTTGACGGCAACAGGGTAACGGCCCTGGAAGGCGACACCGTCGCCTCAGCGCTTCACGCATCGGGCGTTTCTACCTTCAGCCGGAGTTTCAAGTACCACCGTCCCAGGGGGTTGCTCTGCGCCGCCGGGCGTTGCCCTAACTGCTTGGTGAACGTGGACGGAGTACCCAACGTGCGCGCCTGCATCCAGCCGGTCAAGCCGGGTATGCAGGTCAGTCACCAGAACGCTTGGCCCTCGCTGCGGTGGGACTTCCTGTCGGTCCTTGACCGCATGGGCTGGCTCATGCCGGTGGGGTTTTACTACAAGGCACTGCACCGGCCCAAGCTGCTGTGGGGTATTGCCCAAAAGGTCATCCGCCGGGTTGGCGGCTTGGGCAAGATCGACATTGTTGACGTTCCCGAGACCGCATACCAGCACCGGAACTTCCACACAGACGTTGCTGTGGTCGGCGGCGGCCCTGCCGGGATGGCGGCAGCGTTGGCTGCGGCGGAACAGGGGGCGAAGGTCACGCTGATCGACGACCAACCCCGCTTGGGGGGACACCTTCGTTTCAGTCCCCGGGAGTCCGCAGACATTGCTGGCTTTCCCGGAGGGACTGGCAGCCAAGTAGCCGACGAACTGGTCAACTCGGTATCGGGCGCATCCCGGGTGCGGGTCATGAGTAATGCCACGGTATTCGGCTGCTATCAGGACAACCTGCTGGGCATTTTAGCCGGGCAGGACGTGGTGAGACTCCGGGGCAAGCGGGTGGTGATAGCTACGGGTTCTTACGATGTGCCGGCCCCGTTCAAGAACAACGACCTGCCCGGCGTCATGCTGGCAAGCGCGGCGCAACGCCTGATACGGCTTTACGGCCTGCGGCCGGGAGCCAGGGCAGTGGTGGCGGCGTGCAATGAACAAGGCTACATGGCGGTCTTGGACCTGCTGGATGCGGGAGTGGAAGTAGCCGCGGTGGTTGATTCCCGCCCCGCTGCCGACGGGGGACTGCCGGAGCAATCGGAGACGGTCCGGTCGGTGGAGGAGCGGGGCATCACTGTTTTGGCTTCCCACGTGGTCATTGAGGCCAGGGGCAAGAACAGGGTCCGGGAAGTGGTTCTGCAGCGCATGGAAGAGGGCGCGCCGGCGGGGCCGGCCCGGAGAATACGCTGCGACCTGCTGTGCATGTCCGGGAGCCTCCAGCAGGCCGACGGGCTGCTCTATCAAGCCGGGGCGAGCCGGGACTACAGCCAAGCTCCGGGGAGCCGGGAGCATTGGGCGCTGCTACCCGGTCTTGACGCAGCGGGAGACGTGACCGGGCCCCTGGACCTTGCATCCTGCCTGATGCAGGGCCGGTTGGCCGGCTTGGAGGCCGCCCAAGCCGTTGGGCTGGCATCACCGGGTCTGCAGGCCGACGTAGATGCAGTGAAGAACCGGTTGACGGCAGCGCCCGGCGTGCAGGATGGGCAGCCAGCGCTCTCCTACCCGCAGCCGGGGCCGGTGGGCAAGAAGGAGTTCATCTGTTTCTGCGAGGACGTGACCGTCAAAGACATTTCGCAAGCGGTGGCGGAAGGGTTCGATGACATCCAGTTGCTGAAACGGTACAGCACCGCGACGATGGGGCCTTGCCAAGGGAAGATGTGCTCGAAGGCGCTGATCGAATTGTGTTCTCAGTCTGCCGGACGGAGCGTGGAGTCCACGGGGGTCACCACGTCACGGCCGCCGCTGCAGCCGGTGCCGCTGGCAGCGCTGGCGGGGGCTTCTCACATGCCCATGAAGCGCACTCCCATGGACCAAGTCCACCGAAGGCTGGGAGCGGATATGGTGGAGGCGGGGCCGTGGCAGAGACCCCACAGCTACGGCTCGCCGCAGGAAGAGTGCCTGGCAGTGCGGCAGCGGGTGGGCATAATCGACGTTAGCACCCTGGGGAAGCTGGACATACGGGGCAAGGACGCCGGCGCCCTGCTGGACCGGGTGTACACCCACCATTTCTCCAACCTCCGGGTGGGCAGGGTGCGCTACGGACTCCTGTGCTCCGACAACGGGTCCATCCTGGATGACGGCACCGTGACCCGGCTGTCGGAGGACCGCTACTTCGTTACCACCACCACGGGAAACGTGGACCTGATCGAGGAATGGTTCAAGTGGTGGGCCGCCGGCAGAGAACTGTGCGCCCACGTCAACAATGTCACCTCGGACTATGCAGCGGTGAACGTGGCCGGCCCATACGCCCGGCAGACGTTGAGCAAGCTCACCGGAATTGACCTGTCCTCATCGGCGTTCCCCTACATGCGCTCCGCCCAAGGCGAGGTCGCGGGCGTTCCCGCCATGCTGCTGCGCATCGGCTTCGTCGGCGAGGCCGGTTGGGAGGTCCACGCGCCGGGGGAGTACGGCGAGCACCTTTGGCAAGCGATCATGGACGCGGGCAGCGAGTTCGGCATCGCCCCCTTTGGCTTGGAGGCGCAACGGGTGCTGCGCCTGGAAAAGAAGCACATCATAGTCGGCCAGGACACCGACGCTTTCTCCAACCCGCTGGAAAGCGGCATGGACTGGGTAGTCCGCTTTGACAAAGAGGACTTTATCGGCAGGGCCGGCCTCCGGGCCGCCAGCGAAGGGGGTATGCGCAACAAGCTGGTGGGATTCGTAATGCGAAACGGGCAAGTCCCCGAAGACGGTGTGCCGGTGGTGGCCGGCCGCACTGCAATTGGGCGGGTTACCAGCGCCAGGAGGAGCCCAACGACCAGCGCCGGGTTCGGCCTTGCCTGGGTGCCGGTGGAAATGGCCGAGGAAGGTTCCGAGATCGGCATATTGATCGACGGCAAGCCCCTGCCGGCCAATGTCACTCTGACCCCCTTCTACGACCCTGACGGCCAGCGGTTGCGGGAGTAGGTGCCGTGCTGGCCACACCGGCAAAGAAGAGCGCAATGCACCACAAGCAGTTGGCCAATGGGGCTCAGATGGTTGAGCGGGACGGCTGGCTGCAAGCCTGTCACTACTCCATTCACCAATCGAGCCCCGGGGAAGAATCGCTGTTGCTGCAGGAAAGTTGCGGTATTTTCGACATCAGCCCAACGGGCAAGCTGCTGCTGCAGGGCGAGGAACTGGGCGGGTTCCTGGGCAGAGTTCTTGGGGCGGGTGCGGCCATGCAGCCCGGCGAGGTGCTCCGGGTGTCATCGCCTGGGGACGGGCTGCTGTCATTGCTGGCGCCGGATGAATGCTTGGTTCTCTGTTCCTCTCAAGAGGCGCCGGAGTGGCTGGCAGCCCTGCCCGAAGGCGCGGCGTCTTGCCTGCATTGGTTGGACCGCACATCGGGCTTGGCTGGGGTCCGTCTCACCGGCCCCAAGGCGGAACAACTGTTGAGCAAGCTGACGGAGCTGGATGTCTCCCCGGAGTCCTTCCCGGACCTGCGATGCGCCCAGACCAGGTGCGCCGAGATACATGGGACGCTGGTGCGCGCCGACCTGGGAACGCTGCCCAGCTATGACCTCTACTTTCCCCGGGACTTCGGGGAGTACATGTGGGACGCGGTGCTGGAATCCGGAGAGGAGTTGGGCGCAGGGCCGGTTGGCCTGGATGCAATGAAACGTCTCCAGACCTGAGCCTTGACCGGCGCGCTGATGACAAAGAAGTAGGAATGTTCCAGCTATTTCAAAAGAACCGGATGTGGCGGAAGCGGCCTTTGAAGGACCGCTACGAGGTGGTCATCATCGGCGGGGGCGTCCACGGGCTGTCCACCGCCTACTACTTGGCTAAGCTGGGCGTCCGCGACGTGGCAGTGCTGGACAAGGGTTACTTGGGCGGCGGCGCCAGCGCCCGTACTACGGCTATCATCCGGTCCAACTATTTGACGCCCGAGGGAATTCCCTTCTTCAAGGAAAGCGTCAAGCTGTATGAGGGGCTGGCCAAGGAACTGAACTTCAACCTGCTCTTCAACCAGATGGGGCGGTTGGACTTGGGGCACACCGAAGCGGCGGTCTATGGGCTTAGGATGCGGACCGAATTCAACCGGATCCTGGGCGTGGACAGCCGGATGATCGGGCCGGCAGAGATCAAGAGGCTGATCCCGGCCATCGACCTGCGGGAAGGAAAGCCCTTCCCCATAATCGGCGCCCTGTATCATCCACCGTGCGGCGTCATCCGCCACGACGCAGTGGTGTGGGGGTACGGCCGCGGCGCAGACCGCCAGGGGGTCGAGTTGCACCCCTTCACGGAGGTCACTGGAATCGACCGGACCAACGGCAGGGTGACCGGCGTCGAAACGGGCCAAGGTACGGTCAAGGCCAACACGGTGGTAAGCGCAACGGCGGGTTGGACTTCAACTGTTGGGAAATTGGCTGGCTTGAACTTGCCAATTTCGACTCACCCCTTGCAGGTAATGGTCACGGAACCGCTGAAGCCGTTTATGGACAAGACAATCTCCTCGGCCAATCTGCACGCCTACGTTTACCAGACCGACCGGGGAGAGGTGGTCATCGGCGGCGGTGTGGACCCCTATCCAAGCTACAGCCACCGCTCCACCTTGCAGCCGTTGCAGGAATTGGCTGGCCACACCCTGGAGATGTTCCCCTGCTTGAGAAACGTGAATGTGCTGCGGCAGTGGACCGGGCTTTGCGACATGACCCCGGACTATGCTCCCATCATGGGAACTGTCGACGGTATCGACGGCCTGGTGCTTTCCTGTGGTTGGGGGAGCTGGGGGTTCAAGGCCGCCCCTGCCGCCGGAAAAAACGTCGCTGAACTGATTGCCACCGGAGAGACCCCGGACCTGATCAAGCCCTTCGCCCTGTCCCGGTTCAAGACGGGCCGGCTGGTGAACGAGAGGGCCGCCGCGCCGGCCGGGGCGATTCACTAAACAGGGCCACCAGATAGGGCCATTAGTCAGGACCATGAAGCGAGCGCTCATCATTCGCCACGCCGCCCCCGAGACCCTGGCCGGCAACTTCCGGTCGGTGCTGACTGCCCAGGGGTTCGATATGGAGGCACTGAACGTGTTCGAGTCGGCGCCGGGCTATCAGGGGTTTGACGCCCCGGACTTGGGCAAGGTGGACTTGATCATCGCCTTGGGCGGGCCCCAGGCAGCCTACGACGACCTGCCGGCGTTGCACCTCGAGAGGGACTACCTGAGAGACGCTTTGCAGCAGGACAAGCCGGTGTTCGGCGTTTGCTTGGGTGCCCAGATGATGGCCAGCGCCTTGGGGGCCTTGGTGGAACCCAGCGGCGGCTACCAGATCGGTTTGAAGAAAATTTCAGTGACAAGACATGGCAAGGCCGACCCGGTGTTCAGCAAGATAGAAATCCCCTTGGTGCCGACCCTCCACGGTGACACCTTTAACATCCCTGAAGGGGCGGTAAAGCTGGCCGACGCCTTCATGCTGTGCCGCGACGGGACTTACCGCCGGATCAACATGGCCTTTCGCTACGGACGGTCCTACGCGTTCCAGTTCGAGCCCCAATTGACATTGGAAGAGTTCGAAGTTTGGGACAGGCAACTGCGTGACGATTACCAGTTGCTGGGAGGCCGGTTTGACCCCGAAGAAGAGGCTGCAGGCAATCTTCGGGAGTTCATCGACTTTGCTCCCCATCACGAAAAACAGATGCGGGAGCTTCTGACTGCCTTCCTGGCCAACGCCGGGCTAACCCAAAGCTGAGATCGCTGCTCCGCGACAGACCGGCCACCCCTGGGGAGCCTCCTCCCCGGACCGGCTAGCTTTGGATATGAGCGGCGCCCCGGGGCGACAGCACCCCTCGGCTGCTTTAGTGTCGATACTGGCCAAGTGACTCCGCTGGCCACCTGCCGCGTGTTAGACTGGCGATATAGCCGCCACCGGTGGTTCGAGGGCAATCCTGACCAAGGACTCCTTCACCGGCGTTTTCGTCGTTACCGGATACCCATTTGGGAGGTCATGACGTGGCAACATCGACGAAGGAACACATCAGGGCAGGGACCTTGCAACAGCTCAAGGAACACGGCTGCACGGTGGTCAGCGGCCGGGGTCACTCCATCGCCGTGTTCTACCATGAGGGAGAGGTCCACGCAGTGGACAACCGCTGTCCCCACATGGGCTTTCCCCTGGACCGGGGCAGCGTCAAGGACGGTATCCTCACCTGCCACTGGCACAACGCCCGGTTCGATCTTTCCAGCGGCGGCACTTTCAATCCATTCGCGGATGACGTCCGATCCTTTCCGGTAAGCGTCGTGGACGGCGAGGTGTGGGTCGACCCGGAGCCACAGCCGCGCGACGAAAAACAGCACTGGCGGCGCCGGCTGGAAGACGGCTTGGAGCACAACCTCCGGCTGGTCATCGCCAAGTCGGTGCTGGGGCTGTACGCAGCCGAGGACGACTACCGGGAACCACTGCGGGTCGGGGCCCTTTTCGGGACCAATTATTCGGCCAGCGGCTGGGGCGCGGCCATGAGCATCCTGACCTGCACTGCCAACATTCTTCCGCGGTTGCATGAAGAGGACCGCCCCAGGGCCCTGTATCAAGGGCTCCTCCACGTAGCGAGGGAGTGCGCCGGCAAGGCTCCACGTTTTGCCGTCGATCCTCTTCCCGTTGGTGAGACCCGTCCGGAGGTATTCGCCGGGTGGTTCCGCAATTTCATTGATGTCCGGGATGACGAAGGGGCCGAGCGGTGTCTCATAACCGCCATCGAGCTTGGCATCTCCAGGCGGGACATCGCCGACATGATCTTCGCCGCCGCTACCGACCACATCTACTTGGACGCCGGGCACGTGGTGGACTTTGCCAACAAGGCGTTTGAGTTGCTGGACCACTTGGGCTGGGAGATGGCCGGACAGGTGTTGCCCAGCCTGGTGCACGGCATGGCCCGGGCCCGCCGCAGCCAGGAGCTCAGTTCCTGGCGTCAACCAATCGACCTCGCCGCGATGGTCTGGCAGGCGAGGTCGGAGCTTCCGGAGCTGTTAGAAAAAGGCCGTACCCGCTCCGGCTGGGATGACGCCGACGCCCTGGCATCCCGGATGCTGGAGGACTCGCCGTTGGACATCATGGAGTCGATCAAGGAGGCCATCGCAGCCGGGGCCACCCCTGAACAGCTTGGAGGATCCGCGGCCCACGCGGCTTTCCTCCGCATGGCCTACTTCCACATGTCCAACGAGTTCCGCGACTGGGACACAGTGCACAACACCTTGACCGCCGCCAACGCCCTGCACCAAGCCCTCAAACGGACGCCAAGCCCCGAGTTGCTGCGGGGCGTGTTCGACGTGGCCATTAGCGTCTACTTGGACCGGTTTCTCAATATGCCGGCCCAGCGCTTTCCGGACCCGGCAGCCGGTCCAGCCGAAGCATCCGAGCTGCTCAACGAGTTACTGAACTTGGTAAACGTGCGCCAGCAGGTGGAAGAGTCGGCACGGACTGTTTCCGGCTACCTGGCTGGTGACGGCCCGCCGGGAGACCTGATGGCAGTCATGGGCCGGATAATGCTACGCGAGGATGCAAATTTCCATTCCTTCCAAATAGTAGACGCCGCCTTCAACCAGTTCGAGTCCCGCCTATCTGCGGAGTCCGGCCGCCACGTGATGATCGGACTATGCCGCTACCTGGCGGCCCACGCGCCTACACCAAGGGCCGAAGGCCAGACCTACCAGATAGCACTGCGACTCCATCGCGGCGAAGACATCTACCAGTAGCATTTGGGCAACGCCCGACCGGGTCTTGGGTCCCGAGACTAGCCTGAGGTAGCGGGAGGCAAGCCGGTAAACTCGGGTGGCCCGCCTCGTTGCTCGTTGCTAAGAACTGCGGGAGTCCCGGAATTGACTTGGAACTAAGAGGAGACTTGCAGGACCTGCCTTCCGCCAATAGGCTGCACCGGCCGGTTGTTGGGGCCGCCGGTCAGTTCCCGAAGCCTTTCAACCTGCTCCTGTGAAAGTGTCCCTATGGACTGCATCACTACCCACCTGACCCCTTCGGTGCAGGGAGGAGTCGTCAGCGAACCGTTGTAACCAAAATAGTCCAGAGCGTCCGGGACGAGACTGGCGGCCGGGAGACCATGTTCCAAATCGGCTGATGCGCCTAAACCTGGTGCAGCGTCCAACAGGCCCTGGATGACCAGCGAGGGCTCTCCGGTCCTGAAGAGCAGTCCAATCACCGCCAGGTTTCCCTCCGCGTCCCGGTGCACCAGGTGCAATTCTGCGGCGAAACTCTCCCCGTCCACCAAGTGCTCCGAAGGGGAGTGGTAGTGCAGCCCCTGCAATTCGTAGCTTTGGACGCCGATGTCGATTGTCTCTCCGGCAGGGAAGTCCAATTGAACGGTGTGTCCGTTGTTGTGGGCTCTTATCGCTGTGCCGCCGTAGGAGAAGACTATAGAGTCTCCTTGGCTGACAACATAGCCTCTGATATCCACGGGGGACTGCTCAGTTCCCTCTCCGCAAGTACAAAACTCTTCGGACAGGTTGGCCCAATTCTCCGGACCCGTCGAGCCGGTGTAGCTCCAGTGAACTTCAGCGGGGTTGCTGTTGGCTGCCATATTCGCCTCTTTGCTGAGCCTGGTTATTACCCACTCCATGACACGGGGTAGCAATGTGACCAGTATAGCCTTGTGCAGGGTAGTAGTTAATTGGCAGGTGATGGACGCAGGGATTACTAGCGGTCGTTGCGCCTGGCGGCGTGTTCAGTGACGGTGATGTTGTCCTGGGCGTCGCGGGTTGTCGAGAAGACAACGCGGCTCTTCTTGCCTCCGTGGACTTGGGGCTCCCGGGCCAGTTTGCGGCGCAGCAGGTCGATGGGTCCGCCTTCGGCGCACAGGGATTCCGGCAGGCCGAGGACGTCCACCAGCAGCCGGCGGTCAAGCTCGGCCCGTGCGGGGTCCTCGTCTATCTGGTCGAAGGGCAGGAAGCGAAGCTCACGCATGGCATCGAACGCGGCCTTGGCGGCGGCGTGCTGCTCGGCGGTCAGGGCGCGGGTGTCCAAGGACGGGATATTGGGGATGGCGGTGACGGTGGTGGTGCCCCGGCCCGACTGGGTCTTGTTGGACGACCACCAGTGGACCAGCAGGCCCAGGGTGGAGTTGCACCACAAGGCGAAGGCGTACTCATGCTCCCGGTCCTCGAATATTACCGAAGGCCAGGCCCTGCCACCCAGACAGGGCCGCTCGGTCATGGCAAGGATGAGGGACTGGGAATTGAAGCGGAGGTCGCGGTTGTAGTGCGCGCGGGTGGCAGTGGCCCAGATTTGCTCTGCCCTTGCCTCCATCCCAGGTTTAATCTCGCCTTCAGCATCGGGCTCCACGGCCAGCTTCCTCTCTCGTTTAGCAGCGTGAGACCAGAGCATGGGATAGGTCGGATATGGCGTCACAGGTGGCTGAATCCTGAGAAAAGGACCGCGAGGCGTGCCATCGTAAGCATCTCCGTCGATGTCCCGGTCAACTAGCCCACGTCCGGCCATTTCTCGAATTGGCGCAATGGGCACATTGATAGGCTGGGCACGGGGCTGTCCCACTTGGAGGAGTTCGCCATTGGCCAGAGAAGCGGCGGACTGGACCAACTCGGCGTCGGACAAGCCCACGATGGGCCAAGGGCCAGATTCCGGCAAAGGTGAACGCCATAGCCTCCCATAGGAGGAGTCGCCTAGCCGCAAGAGGGACTGGGAGCCTGACGGGTCCGAAGCGCGCCCCCGGCTGGCCAGGCCTAATTCGAGAATTTGGCCCGCCAGAAGGTCGGCTTCGTTGGCTGTGGCAGGGAACTTGTCGAGGACGGCAAAAATCGCCTGTGGGTCGCTGCCGGCCTGGTTGTTGGCGTTGCCCTTCCGGGCAACCAACAGGCATTCCGCCATGCCGGTGTTGGCGGAGAAGGATGCCTCGTAGTCGCCAGCACCAGCTATGGTAACGACGATGATTTCCGAATACTCTCGGCGCAATCTACTGCGGACGGTGTCCCACGCGGCCCCGCTGAGGGCGCTCAGAGGAAGGACAAAGGCCATAGCGCCGTCGTGACGCATCTTCCGGTGTGCCAACTCGACGAAATGGGAAGCCAACCCGGCGTTGTCGTTGGAAGGAGCGTCCAAGGTCAGACGCTGAACGGTCTGGGACATGGTGGCTTGCACTTCGGGGGTGGTCTCGAAGGCGGCATAGGCAGGGATAGGGACATCGGCATGGCCTGCTTCGTGATTGGTTGGGCGGGTAAAGGGCGGGTTCATTATCACGAGGTCGAACTTGCCGTGGCCGACGCGGGATACCAGGTCCCGGACCTCTTCGGGCCGGCGTCCGCCGGAGGTTACGGCAGCGGCCTCGCCGAGGAGGCCCGGCTGTACGCTCTCGGCCAGCAGGTCCAGGGAACCGACGGTCACGGCTTCCCTGGGCTTGCCGTTGCCCTTGCCCTTCCCGTTGCCGTTGCCGGCGGGGCGGAGATACCGGTTGCCGTAGGGCATGGTGAGGAGACATTCGCCATCGAAGGGGGTATCGGGATGGCTGCCGGCCAGCATGGCGGCGGTCAGGTGGACGGCGATGTTGACCACGTCGAGCCCTACCAAGCCGTGCTTCATCATGGGGCCGTGGAGCTCCCGGGGGTTGCCGCCGTGGAGCTCATGGAGCAGGGAGAGGCGCTGGTAGGCGGCGGAGAGGAGGGTGCCGGTGCCGCAGGCGAAGTCGCCAACCTGGAGGCTGGCGATGGTGTCGGCGTCACCCCAGTCGGCGCCGGAGGGCGGGCGGTTGGCGGGCAGGGCCAGCCCGGCGAGGAGGGCGGCAGCCTCTGGGCGGGTGAAGTAGGTGGCCAGGAACTTACGGTCGGCTATTAGTTTCTGAAATACAATGCCGGTCAGGTCGTGGGACTGGGTAACTCCGCCAAGAACCAAGTGGCGGGCAGTGGGCCATAGCAGTTGCAGGACCCGGTTACCGGTCTCCATAGGCATCTGGCCCAATATCTGCTTGGCGGACCAGAAGATGGGCCAATAGTTGACGGTCAGGATGCGCTGCCATTCGTCACATAATTCGTCCGGGGCGAAAAGACCGTCCTCCCGGAAGAAGGACGGGGGACGAATGCCAACAGCTTCGCCGCCGGGCCCTGGCACTACGAAATCTGCTTGGGCGAGGGACTCGTGGAAGATGAGGGCGTTGGTTATCACCGTCATGGCCATGCGCCGGGTCTGGCCTTCCAAGTCGTCGTCTTGTCCCAGGACCGCGGCAATATGGTCACCCAGGGGCGAGCCGCGAGGGTGCATGCGGGTGAGTTCGTTGGCGGCCTGGGCCACGCCGGTCTCGAACCGCTCGGCCAGGGCATTGACTCGGGGAGCGGGAGCGGCGGCACGGTGCACCAGCATGGCAAGGTCGCGGACGCTGCCTTGAATCCATCCGCTTTCCGGCAGGCGCTCCGGCGGCCCGCTTGGTTGGCGGGTGTAGAGGGCGTATTCAAAGGAGCCGGTGCGGCGTATGGCGGTGCGCAGTCTTCGACCGTCGAGGTAGGTCAACTCGTCGGGATAAACCAGGGCTACGGCTGTTTCAATGGTGCGGCCGCTTTCGGCGACGACGCGGCCCAAGCGGGCGGTGGCGTCCTGTTCGGCGCTGGCGTGGCTGGCTCGTTCCGCCTCGACGACCACGGGCCAGCCGCTGGCGTCCTCGACGAGGATGTCGGGCCGGCCGCCGCCTTGGAGGATGGAGCCGGTCTGCTCGGCGCGGGCGTTCCAACTGCGGCGCAGGCCGTGGAGCACCTCGCCCAGGGCGACGTTCAGAGTCTGTTCGTGGGTCGGGCCGGGCATGGGACAATCGTAAGGGGATAGAGGACGGGATTCAACTAGCGGCTGTCACCGAAACCAGGGGCGCCGAGGAGGGGCGGAATTGGGGAGAATCGCAACGGCTTCTACGCTGAGGGATTAAGAATTGTAGTTAGCAGCAATCCTGTCCGAGTTGAGCGAGTCAGCCACCCAAAAAGTGGGCCAAGAGGGTTCCGATGGTGGCGGTTATCGCCATACCACCAATAAACGTCCCAACTATCCACTTGATTATCCTAGACTCCTGTTGATAGACGTCAGCCTTGGCGGCGAAGTGCTCAAAGTGGCGGTAGAAATCCTCCCTTAACTGCTGGGCGTCTTCGCGGGAGTCAGCACGGTATTGTTGCATTTCCTCCCGGGCCAGTTGCAGTCCCTTGTTGGATTCCTCCCGGACTAGTCGAAGTCCTTCGCGGGACTCTTCCAGGGCCAGTTGCAGTCCCTTGTTGGACTCCTCCCGGACCAGTTGCAGTCCCTTGTTGGACTCCTCCCGGGCCAGTTGCAGTCCCTTGTTGGACTCCTCCCGGACTAGTCGAAGTCCTTCGCGGGACTCTTCCAGGGCCAGTTGCAATCCTTCGTGAGACTCCGTCCTGTACTGTTGCAGTCCCTCGCGGAACTCCGCCCGGTACTGTTGCACTTCGTCCCGGACCAGTTGCAGTCCCTCACGGGACTCCGCCCGGTACTGTTGCAGTTCCGATCGGACTAGTTGTACTTCTTCCCGGACTTCCGTCCGGAGAAGTTGCATATCTTCCCGGACCTCTGCTCGAGACAATTGCAATTCTGACCGGAGGAGTTGCATATCCTCCCGGAACTCTGCCCGGGTGACGGGCATTTGGCCTTCTGCAGTTGTCACGGATTGCCTTCTAACTCAAACGTACCAGCACGGAGAGTCTATCTATGAACAAAGACCTATGTCAACCGGCGTGTGACATACGTGACGCTGGCTGGCGGTTTCTCAGGGATGGGCGTTGAGGCCGCCGTCTACGTAGACGGGCTGGCCGGTGGAGTAGTCGCAGGACTCGGAGCAGAGATAGACCAGCAGTGGGCCGATGTCCCTTGGGTGACCTTTGCGCCGCAGCGGGGTATAACGCACCAGTAGCTCCCGCTGCTGCTCTTCCAGGGAGAGGTCTTCGTTGGTAAACCAGCCTGCGCCCAAGGCATTGACCCGGATGTTGTGGCGGCCCCATTCCACGGCCATCGACCGGGTGAGAGACAGCAGGGCGGCTTGGCTGGCCGCAAAGGCGGAACCGTTGATCATGCCCCGCTCGGCCAGCACCGAGATGAGGTTGACGATGCGCCCGTAGCCCCGTTCGATCATGCGGGGCCCAACGGCCTGGCAGAGCAGGAAGGTGGCCTTGGCGTTCCGGGAGAGCACCTCGTCCCATTCCTCCGGGGAGATATCGGTGAAGGGCTTGGCCAGCATGCCCCGGGCGTCGTTCACCAGGATGTCAACCCGGCCGAAGGCTGCGTCAAACTCGGCCATGGCCCGTCGCACTTCGACGGGGTCTGACAGGGAGGCAACGGCCCCGCCGTGTCCGCCGTTGGCTGCATTGCCGCCGGAATGGACGGCCAAAGCTTCCAACACTTGGTCAAGGAGTTCCGGCCGTCGTGCAATGGCAAAGACAGACGCCCCGGCTTCGGCCAGGCACTGGGCCAGTAAGGGGGCTTGGTCGCCTCCGGTGGCGGAAAGCACGGCCACACGGCCGGCAAGGCTGAATTCGGGCAATACTGGCAACGGCTAGGCCTCCAAGGGGATTACCGGGGCGTGGCCGGTGGGGGCTATGCCTCCGGCCAACCCGCCGCCGTCGGCGATGAACATTTCCCCGGTCATGTAGTCCGACGCCTCCGATGCCAAGAACACCGCCAAGGGCCCCACGTCCTCGGGTTTGCCCAGCTTACCGATGGGCAGCAGGGCCCCGTCCCGGGGCACGGTGTTGCCCATCGACTCGTCAGCGCTCTGGGTAGGGATGTAGCCGGGCACCAGGGTATTGGCGGTTATGCCGTAGCGGGCCAGGTTGAACGACAGCACACGGGTCAGTTGGATCATCCCTCCCTTGCTGCAGCAGTACATGTAGATGTCCCGCCCGCCGCGGAGGCCGAACCCGGAGGCAACGTTGATTATCTTGCCCCTGCCCTGCTCAGACATAGGGCGGGAGGCAGCCCTGGCGCAGTAGAACGCCCCTGTGAGGCTGACGTTCATTTCCGAATGCCACTCGTCGTCGCTGATCTCCCACAGGGGCTTGCGTACGTTCTCCTGCACGGCGCCGGCATTGTTGATGAGCACGTCGATCTTGCCCAGCTTCTCCACGGTGGCCTCGATCAAGCGGTCAACTTGTTCGGACCGGGTCACGTCGGTGGACATCGCCATCGCATTGCGGCCCAAAGCCTGCACCTCGGAGGCTGCGTCGTCGATGGGCGCCTGCCGCCGCCCGGCGACGCAGATGTCGGCGCCAGCCCGGGCAAGGGCCCTGACCATGGCCAAACCGAGCCCGGTGCCGCCCCCGGTGACCACTACCACCTTATTCTCCATGCCAAGGCTTTCCAGCATCTCTTTTTCCAAGGTACAAGGTTGGCGTTGCCGGATTCCGCCCCGGGACTCTGAGGGAGCCCAGCAGGATGGAGACCGGGAACTAACTCCCACCTCAACCGTTTATGAAAATCGCTTACCGGATTGTCGTTTACTGGGCCAGGGTCACGTCCCCGGCGGTCACGGTGACCAAGCTGCCGTCGTCCAGCCGGAGCAGCAGGTTCCCGGCATCGTCAACGTCTTCGGCGATGCCGGTGCGGGGGTCGAAACCGCTCTTCCAAGTCACGCGGACCCGCTGCCCGATGGTATCCAGCAGTTCCCGCCAGGGCGCCAACGGCGACTGGCCCTGCCGCAGCTTCAAATAGAGGGAGTCCAGGTCGGTGAGCAACTGTCCCAGCAGGACCTCCCTGGGCCAAGTCCTCCCAGTTGCTTTCTCCAGGCTGGTGGCCAAGCCGGAGGTCTCTTCGCTCTGTTCCGGGTCCAAGGCCACGTTCAACCCGATGCCCAGGACAGCATAGCATACGTTACCGCCCTCAACGACGCTTTCCGCCAGCACCCCGGCGGTCTTCATTCCTTCCAGCACCACGTCGTTGGGCCACTTGATGCGGGGGTGAAGCCCGGTGGTCTTGCGGACGGCTTGGGCGGTGGCCAGGCCTCCCATGATGCTCAGCAGGGGCAGGTTTTCCAGTGACGGCCTGAAGACGACGGAAAAGAGGATGTTGCCTTCGGGAGAAACCCAGTTCCGTCCGAAGCGTCCCCGCCCGCTACGCTGGGTCTCCGCGACCACCACCGTGCCCTCGGTGGTTCCCTCCACCGCCAGCCGGGAGGCTTCGTCCATGGTGGAGCCAAGGGTGTGGTGGTAGAGCACGCGGCGGCCCACGATGCGAGTGAACAGCCCCCGCCTGATTGTTGCCGCTACGTAGTTGCCTGGTGTCCGCGCCATCTCCGCACCCCTTTCCCGAGAAACAGGCCTAGGAGGAACACGCCTTTGGGCCGTCTTGGCTACCAGCCATGCTCCAGCTTGTCTTGCAGGACAGCAGCCAGTTCGGAAATGGGCAGCCGGGCTTGGTGCATGGTGTCCCGGTCCCTGATGGTCACGCACCGGTCTTCCAGGGTGTCGAAGTCCACGGTTACGCAGTAGGGTGTGCCTATCTCGTCTTGGCGGCGGTAGCGGCGGCCGATGCTCTGGGCGTCGTCGTACTGGGTGTTGAAGCGGCGGCTCAGGGAGGCGAATACCTCCCGGGCTGTGGGAACGAGCCTTTCGTTGCGGCTGAGGGGGAGCACGGCCACGGTCACCGGGGCCAGCTTCCGGTGCAGGTGCAGTACTACCCTGACCGTCTCCCGGGCCTGCCCGCCGCCTGTGGGGGGTTCCGGCTCCTCGTCGTAGGAGTCCAGCCAGAAGGCGAGGGTGGCCCGGTCCACGCCTCCGGAGGGCTCTATGACGTAGGGAATGTACCGGGACTGGGTCTCGTCGTCGAAGTAGGTCAGGTCGTTGCCACTGTGCTCGGAATGCTGCCGCAGGTCGAAGTCGGTGCGGTCGGCGATGCCTTCCAGTTCGGCCCAGCCCCAGGGGAAGCGGTACTCGATGTCGTAGCAATCCTTGGCGTAGTGGGCCAGTTCGTCTGGGCCGTGGCGCCGCAGCCGCAGGTTGTCCTTGCGGATGCCGTAGCGGATGTACCAGTCGAACCGCTCCTGCACCCACCGGTTTAGCCACTCCTCGTCGGTGCCGGGCTTGACGAAGAACTCCACTTCCATCTGTTCGAATTCCCGGGTGCGGAAGGTGAAGTTGCCAGGGGTTATTTCGTTGCGGAAGGACTTGCCGATCTGGCCGATGCCGAAGGGCAGCTTCTTCCGGGCCGAGGTCAGAACGTTGCTGAAGTTGACAAAGATCCCTTGGGCGGTCTCCGGGCGGAGGAAAACCTCGTGGGCCGTATCTGCCACCGGGCCCTCAAAGGTCTTGAACATCAGGTTGAAGGTTCGGGGGTCGGTGAACTCTCCGCCGCAGCTTGGGCAGGTCTCGGAGTCCAGGTCGTCGGTACGGAAGCGCAGGTGGCATTCCCGGCACTCAACGAGGGGGTCGGAAAAGTTCTCCACGTGGCCGCTGGCGACCCATACCTGGGGGTGCATCAGGATGGCGGCGTCCAAGCCCACCATGTCGTCCCGCTCCCGGACCACCGATTGCCACCACGCCTCCTTTACGTTGCGCTTGATCTCCACGCCCAAGGGGCCGTAGTCCCAGGTGGACCCCAGGCCGCCGTAGATGTCGCTGCCTTGGAAGATGAAGCCCCGCCTCTTGGAGAGAGACAGCATTTTGTCCATGGAAGGGTATGGAAGGTAACGGACCAAGGGTTCCTCCTGAAGGTGGCTGAGGGAAGGCCGGTATGCCGCATAGTGTTTTGCACCCTGGGACTAGGCGGCCGGTTCCCGCTTGGTTTGTCAATGGAGGTTACCAAGTCGCCCGCCGGATGTAAACGAATGAGGGTTTGCGCTCTGTCCATACTCTGGGACTTGCCGGTTTCCACTCGACTGCATTGGGCTGATGCCACACTCCGGAAATTTGTTCGTGTTGACTTGGGCGGTTCATGCCGTTAGAATCCAGTCACTTTAATAAATGAACAAAAGTGGGCACGTAGGGGAGCTTGGACGAGCCGGGCTGAGAGGGCGACCTGCATTGTCGCCGACCCTTGCGAACCTGATCTGGGTAATTCCAGCGTAGGGAATCGGAGCTATGGCAATCAGTTTTTCTATAGCCGCCGAGCTTAACTGCGCTGGCGGCTTTTTTGTTTGCCCGGGCATCCGTACCGTGCAGAATCGATATCGGGCAGTGTGGATATTACAAGGTCTAAAGGAGGCCACAAATGGTTCAAGTTTCCGAGGAGATCCTCAAAATTCAAGGAAAAGCGGTTTTCCCGGCCAGCCGCAAGGTGTACTTGCAGGGTTCGCAGCCGGGTGTCAGGGTCCCTTTCCGAGAAGTCACCCTCACTCCAACCAGCGGGCGCTTCGGGAATGAAGAGAACCCTCCCCTGCAGGTCTACGACACCAGCGGCCCTTACACCGATGATTCCCGTGAGATGAACCTTGGCCAGGGTCTGGCGCCCCTGCGGAGGGAGTGGATACTGGGTCGAGGAGATGTCGAAGAGTTCTCCGACCCGCGGGCGGCGGCGGTGAGCCAACTGGGTTGGCGGGAGTACCCGGGGCTGGTCCGTCAGCCGTTGCGGGCCAAGCCGGGCCGGGCCGTTACCCAGATGCATTACGCCAAGCAGGGGATTGTCACCCCGGAAATGGAGTTCATCGGGTTGCGGGAAGGCATAGACCCGGAGACGGTCCGGGCCGAAGTCGCACGGGGGAGGGCTATCATTCCTTCCAACGTGAACCACCCTGAATCGGAGCCGATGATTATCGGGCGTAATTTCCTAGTCAAGATAAACGCCAACATCGGCAATTCCGCCGTCACTTCCTCGATCCAGGAGGAAGTGGAGAAGATGCTCTGGGCCACCCACTGGGGAGCAGACACGGTGATGGACCTGTCCACCGGGAGGGACATCCATACGACCAGGGAGTGGATTCTGCGCAACTCGCCGGTCCCCATCGGGACGGTGCCAATCTACCAGGCTCTGGAGAAGGTGGACGGTGAGGCCGCCGAGTTGACTTGGGAACTCTACCGGGACACCATCATCGAGCAGGCGGAGCAGGGCGTAGACTATTTCACAATCCACGCCGGCGTCCGTCTCCAGTACGTCCCTCTCACCGCCAACCGCATCACCGGAATAGTTTCCCGGGGCGGTTCCATCATGGCGGGCTGGTGCCTGGCCCACCACCAGGAGAACTTCCTCTACACCCACTTCGAGGAAATCTGCGAAATAATGAGGGCCTACGACGTGGCCTTCTCCTTGGGCGACGGGCTGCGCCCCGGCTGCATCGCCGACGCCAACGACGAGGCCCAGTTCGGCGAACTGGAAACCCTGGGAGAGCTGACCAAGACCGCTTGGGAACACGACGTGCAGGTTATGATCGAAGGCCCTGGCCACGTGCCGTTGCACAAAATCAAGGAGAACGTGGACCGGCAGATTGAAGTGTGCCACGAAGCCCCCTTCTACACCTTGGGGCCCTTGACCACCGACATCGCGCCGGGCTACGACCACATCACCTCCGCCATCGGGGCGGCCACCATCGGGATGCACGGCACGGCCATGTTGTGCTACGTGACTCCCAAGGAGCACTTGGGGCTGCCCACACGGGAAGACGTGAGGACCGGCGTCGTTACCTACAAGATCGCCGCCCACGCAGCCGACGTGGCCAAGGGACACCCACAGGCCCACCAGTGGGACGATGCCCTGTCCAAGGCCAGGTTCGAGTTCCGGTGGGACGACCAGTTCAATCTTTCCTTGGACCCGGATACCGCCAGGGACTTCCACGACGAAACGCTGCCGGCCCAAGGCGCAAAGGTGGCCCACTTCTGTTCCATGTGCGGTCCCAAGTTCTGCGCCATGAAGATAACCCAGGATGTCCGGGAGTACGCCAAAAACAAGGGCTTGGACCCGGACAAGGCAATTGCCTTGGGCATGGAGGAAAAGTCCCAGGAATTCCTGAATGCAGGCGCCAGGATATACCAAAAATCCTAGGCCAAAACCCTAGGCAAAAGTCCTAGCCGCTTGCATCAGGTTTAAAGGAATGGACCAAAGGGCCGGCCCCTTGCCGAAGGAAGTTATCGGGGGCCGGCCCACTTTTGGAGTGGAACGCGCCGTACCACTCATTCAATACCAGTGAGGGAAAGACATGCCCAAGTACTTGGTGACTGCAGCATACACACCGGAAGGCGCTCAAGGACTCATCGAAGAGGGGGCAACCTCCCGGCGGGAAGCTCTCGGGGCCGCGGTGGCTTCTGTGGGCGGTTCTGTGGAGGCCTTTTACTTCGCTTTCGGGGAAAGCGACCTCTATCTGATAATAGACGTTCCCGACCAAGTTTCGGCCGCAGCTTTGGGTCTGGCCATAGGCTCCGTCGGGGCGCTCACTTGGAGCACGACTGTCCTGCTGACCGCGGAGGAGATAGATGAAGCCGTCGGCAAGACCGTCAACTACCGGCCGCCGGGAGTCTAGGCCACCGGGCCAAACTCCATCCGGTCCCGGCGCAACTTACTCCGGGCTTCCCCCAGGCACTTTCCCATGAAGGCCATTGCCAGTGACTTGGACCTTCAATGGGCTTGTGTCATTTGTCAGCCGCACATATTAGCTATATGATTAGCTAAGCTACCGTCGAGGAGTCCAAAATGCCCACGGTGAACGTCCACGAAGCAAAGACCAACCTATCCCGCCTGCTGGCCCAAATGGAGGCGGGGGAGGAGGTAATCATCGCCCGCAATGGGAAGCCCGTTGCTCAACTGGTTCCCGTGCGCCAGAAGGGCAAACGGCAGTTCGGGGCGATGAGGGGACTGATAAACATAGATGACGGTTTCTTCTTCGACCCGCTGCCCGAGGAAGAGTTGAAACTGTGGGAAGGACTGGGTAACTGCGATTGCGAATACTGCTCGACTCCCACACCCTGATTTGGTGGTTCTCCGGCAGCCCGAGACTGTCGGGTCAGGCTCGACGGGCGATGGAAGACGAAGAGAACGACATCTTCATCAGCGCTGCAACGGCTTGGGAGATTGCCACCAAACACCGCCTTGGCAGGCTTCCGGAAGCGGAGGTGTTAGCCTTGGATTTTCAGGGAAGGATAGCCAGCCAAGGGTTCGAGGAACTGTCAATCACGGTGGCCGAAGGCGTCCGGGCCGGGGCGCTTTCAGGCCATCACCGCGACCCCTTCGACCGCATACTCATCGCGCAGGCCCAAGAGCGAAATCTGGTCCTATTAACTAACGAAACGCTCTTCGACCAGTACGGCGTGCGCCGGCTGTGGTGAGGCGCTAGCGGCCCTAAGCCTCCCCACCGAGGCCCGGCAGTTCCTGTCGTACCACTCCTGCCAGAGATTCGGCCTGCAGGTCTTCAAGCTGCAGGTAGGTAGCGCCCATGGCCTCGGAGATGGGCCGGGCCAGTCCCAGCCGGATGAACCCGGATTCGGTGTCGATTACTATCGAGGGTATTCTCTGCTGGTGGACCATGGAAGCCACCGCTTGGACGTCCGCGGCGGCGCCAGCAGGGGGCGCGGCTCCTCCGGAAAGCGAAGCATCCCCCCCGGGAGACAGGCCAACGTTAGCCCTTCCGTCGGAGAGCAGCACCAGCAAGGGCAGCACATCCCGGTCCTTCATGGTTTCGGCTTCGACAATTTCCAGCGCCTTCAACAGGCCTTGGGTCAAGGGAGTCCGACCGCCGGTAGGCATGTCCTGCAGGCAGGCTTGGGCCAGGTCGACGCTGCCGGTGGGCGGCAGCAGGGTGGCGGCTCCGGTCCCCCGGAATGATACCATGGCCACCCGGTCCCGCCGCTGGTAGGCGTCCAGGAGCAAGGACAAGACGGCCCCCTTTACTGCAACCATCCTCCGTTGGGCCCCCATGGAGCCGCTGGCGTCCACCACGAAGATAACCAGGCTGCCCGTCTTGGTTTCCCGCACTTTTTCCCGCACGTCCCAAGGTTCTATACGTAAAGCGGGACTTGGCTCCTCCGGGGGAGTAGCGGCGCGGCGATTGGACTGGTAGGGGGCGGCTGCCCGCAATGTGGCATCCAAGGCCAAATCGGTTACGGGGCCGGCGGGTGTTTGGGCGGCGAAGTAGCGCCCGGTGGCCGAGCCGCTCACCGTCTTGGCCCGGCGCCCTGTGGAACGGCGGACCCGGCGGTCCGGTGGCTGCACCTGGAGGGCCTTCAGCGAAAAGGGGTCGCCGACCTCGAAGGTCCTGGCTTCGGGAAGAATATCGCCGGGGCCGCCCGGGGTGTCCTCCGGAGAAGGGTCCAAATCTGAACCCGGTTGGTGAGGCCCGCCGTCGTCGTCTCCCTGCCCGGAATCGCCGCTGCCCTTGTCCGAGGGCTCCCGCTGCTGGGACTGGTTCTGAATCTCGTCGATCATGGCGTCAAGATTCTCGGTGACCATCTGGGGCTGCTGGAAAGGCTGCCGCCGCTGCCGGTGTAACAGGGACAGCTTGGCTGCTCGGCGAACGTCTTCCACCGTCACCTTGGTGCGGCCCTCGTAAGCGGCAATGGTGCCGGCGGTCTTGTACATCACGATGTCGCCGCGCATCCCGTCAACTTGGAACTCGGCGCAGATGTCGGTTATCAGGGTGAGGATGTCATCCACGGCGGTGACCCGGGGAAGCAGGCGGCGGCTGCGCACCAAGCGACGCCTTTCCCGCTCTTCTTCCCTCCGCCAGCGTGACATGAACCTGAAGGGGTCTGCTTCGTATGCGATGCGCCGCCGCACCACCTCCCGCCGCTCTTCGGCGGTCAGGTCTCCCTCCACTTCCACGGCAAGTCCGAAGCGGTCCAGCAACTGCGGCCTCAGGTCTCCCTCTTCGGGGTTCATGGTGCCCACCAGTATGAACTCGGCGGCGTGGGCTACCGAGATGCCCTCCCGCTCCACATAGTTGCGGCCCATGGCGGCCGCGTCGAGGAGCACGTCCACCAAGTGATCGTTGAGCAGGTTGACCTCGTCGATGTAGAGGATGCCCCGGTGGGTGGCGGCAATCAGTCCCGGCTCAAAGCTGCGGTCTCCGGACTTGATTGCCTGCTCTATATCCAAGGAGCCCACCAGCCGGTCCTCGGTGGCGCCCACCGGCAGGTCGACAATCCTCACTTGGCGGGTGACCGGCGGATTGTCGTTGGCCCCGGACTGGCACCACTGGCACAAGCCCTGCCGGCCTTCCGGTGGGCAACTGTAGGGGCAGCCTTGGAGTACCGTGACCTCGGGCAGCAACGCAGCCAAGGAGCGGACCGCCGTGGACTTGGCGGTGCCCTTCTTGCCGCGTATCAATACGCCGCCGATTTTCGGATTGATAGTGTTCAGCAGCAGGGCCAGCTTCATATCGCCCTGGCCCACAATGGCGGTAAAGGGAAAGCTGGGTTCCGAGGGCAGGTCTGGACTAGCTTCCCTTTGGGTGCGCTGTCGAATCATTGGCCTCTATTTGGATGTGAATTGCCTGGTCCTGTTGTCAGCCGAGCCCGGCGGATGTGGCGGCGGGCTCCCCAGACCCTGTTGGCTGCAGAGCTTCCCTGCCCTGTTGCCGCATCACGGCCAAGGCTACGCCTGCAGCCAGGAATGCCCACAGCAGGAACTGGCCGACCATGGTCAATGCTCGGAACAGTTCCAGCAGGTCCAAGGGCACCGGCGCCGGGTCCGGGTTGCCTGGGAAAGCCAGGAAGATTATGGCGGCGAAAACCCCGTAAACCAAGAGCAGGCCGGCCGCCACCTGCGCCCCTCCAAGGGCTTGGGTGCGCAGAGACTCAATCTTGGACAGTGCGGCCAGACCGGCGGCGATGGCCCCCGCCGACAAGACAATAAACAGCACTTGGAAGAGCTGCCTCGAAAGCAAGGTAGTCTCTTGACCCACCCCCGGAGGGTTGGCCGGGTACTTCATAAAGGGAAAGAGGGACACGGCCCAGAACCCCAGGACTCCAACGGTTGCCGCCAAGGCTATGACATTCCAATGGGGCTTGGCCCGGCGCAGGAGTTCGAACCCTCCGGCAAACACCACCCCCAGCACCAAGCCGTAAATGGCTGTACCTATGACCATGCCCAGCCGCTGTACGCCCAGGGAAACAGGAGTGTCTCCCTCTTCAGCGCCTGCGGAGACCGTGCCGGCTTGGGAGGAGCGTTCCTCTTCCAGGGCTATTGCTCTTTCCATTACAGGTACGGTGAAGAGGTTGTGGAATCCTCCTACCAGCAAACCTGAAATAATTCCTGCCACAATGCCGATTACCAGAATCCTAGGCATGACAGTACCTCCAGGGCTATAGAAACCCACCCGGAGCAGTACCGCTAACGGACAGCCGCTCCGCGGGCCAAGGTCAGACGTGGGGCAGAATGAGGCTGGCCGGAACCGGAACCCCGGCCACAGCCAGCCTCAGAATCTTAGTGGCACATCAGGGCAACGTGCCTGGCATGGTGGAAGAACTCGTGCACGTAACCCAGCTTGGCCCCGGTGGTCCCCAGGGCCGCGGCGTGGACCGACCCGTCAACGTAGCCGACGATATAGAGGAGGGCCATTATTGCCAGACCCAACCCAAGCCACTTGCTGAATTCACGTTCCGCCAGAAATCCGGTAAATGCGCCCGCCATGAAAACCCTCCTGATGACTTACCCCGATTGATTACGAATGTCCTGTCGTTGGTTGTCTTAAGTCCATTTCGCCGCTGCGGCGGCCCGGTGTCGAATTCTACTGCCTGGGCCGCCGAACAAACACGATGCCGTCCCGTCCCACGTACCGGTCTCGCATCGCCTCGAATTGTTCGAGCTTATCCGGTTGCAGTTCGGTGCGGTTGAGCGAGGCGTCTAGGTACGGATTGGGAAAGTATCCCCGCAGCATGGTCTCCTCTTTTTCGTTGGAGAAGCGCACATAGTAAGAGAGCAAGTCTCCGTGGCTCTCCGCTTCGACAAACTGGATTCCGGTCACGTCCTCTATCTTCAGGTGGAAGTGCCAGTTGTCGGCCTCTACAGTGACAAATCCGTTGTTGAACTCCGGCTCCTTTATGCCCTTGGACTCGTTTTCGCTGACCACGTCGCCGCCGCCCACGACCCACATGACCTTGTCGTCGCGGGCCAACTCTCTCACCAGTTCCAGCGCTACTTCCATTGCGTCCCTTCCCTAGGGGTGGATTCCGCAATTATATGGCTTATTGGCGGCAAAGCAATGCAACAGTCCAACCTGAACTGAAAAGAATGCCCGGTCTGGCGGTCAGCCATTGGCTGTTGCTCCGGGCGACGAAGCACCGGCCCGCAGCCCTTCTTGCCGCGCTTCCAAGTCTGCTTCCAGTTGCAGGTACAGTTCCTCCAGCCTGTTCTTCATATCCTCCGGGGGGTTCTCCCAGAGTTCCCGCTGAATAGCCTCCAACAGCCGTTCCACCACGCTCTTCAAGGCCCAGGGGTTGCTCTGCATGAAGAACTCCCGGGTTTCGGGGTCCAGAACGTAGGACTCGGTGACGCCGGCGTACATCCAATCCTCCACCACTTGGGCGGTGGCGTCGTAGCCGAACATGTAATCGACGGTGGCGGCCAGTTCGAAGGCGCCCTTGTAGCCGTGGCGCTTCATGGAATCCACCCACTTGGGATTGACCACCCTGGTGCGGAATACCCGGCGGGCTTCGTCTTCCAAATCTCTCACCTTGGAGCGGGAAGGGTCGGCGCTATCGCCGAAGAACTGCCGGGGGTTGCGCCCGGTCAAGGCCCGTACCGTGGCAATCATGCCGCCGTGGTACTGCATGTAGTCGTCGCTGTCGAATATGTCGTGCTCCCGGTTGTCCTGGTTCTTGGCGGCCACTACTATCTGGCTGAAACGGCGGCGGAATTCCTGCCTGGCGTTGACCCCGTGCTCCTGGCGGGTATAGGCGTAGCCGCCCCAAGCGGCATACACCTCGGCCAAGTCGTGGACCGTTTCCCAGTTTCGTTCTTCTATCACCGGCAGGATTCCTGCACCGTAGGTGCCCGGCTTGCTGCCGAAAATCCGGAACAGGGAAGCGGCCTTGGACTCCTGGGCCGGGGCAGGGGAGGAACCTTCTTCTCCGGCCTTTCCGGGAGCGGTGCCCGAAGAAGTGGCTTCCCGGTCTTGCTGCAAGTGCTTGACGACCAGGTTGTCCTCCGGGGGCTCGTCCAAGGCGGCCACCATCTCCACTGCTTGGTCCAGCAGGTTTATGAGGTTGGGGAATGCGTCGCGGAAGAAGCCGCTGATTCGCACCGTCACGTCGATGCGAGGCCGGCCCAGCTCTTCTAATGACACCACTTCCAGGCCCACCACCCTCCGGCTTTCGGCCTGCCAGACCGGGCGGACACCCAAGAGGGCAAGAATCTGGGCAATGTCGTCCCCGTGGGTGCGCATGGCCGAGGTGCCCCAGACCACCAGCCCTACCATTTCGGGGTATGAGCCCTCTTCGTCCAGGTACTTCTCCAGCAGGGCGTTGGCCAGGGCTTGGCCGGTTTCCCAAGCTGCCGGCGAGGGAATGGTCTTGGGGTCCACCGAGTAGAAGTTCCGTCCGGTGGGCAGGATGTTGGCCATGCCCCTGGTAGGGGCCCCGCTGGGGCCGGGCGGCACAAAACGGCCTTCCAAGCCCTTTATGAGATTCTCTATTTCTTCCGGTGTCCTCAGCAGGGCCGGGTACACCGTTGCCGCGACGAAGGCAAGCACACCTTCGGCAGCGGGGCCGCGGCAGCCGAGCAATTCTTCCACCACTTGCGGCACAGCCTCCGGCCGGAACTCCCGCGCCAACAGCAGTTCAAATGCCCGGCGGCCCAGCACTTCGAGGCGTTCCAGCAAGTCTCCCTGGGTCCGTGCCGGGGTTTCGGTGTCCAGGGCGGCCAGCACCTCGGGAACTTTGCCACTGACAGGCATTCCCGGGTTCTCTATCAGGTTCCCATAGTCCAGTCCAAGGTCTTGGGCCAAGGCCCCCCTGAGGCTGGGCACTTGGTTGGCGTTCTGGAGCCGGGTCAGGTTGCTGAGAAGCCCGACCATCTGCTCCCCTTGGGGCGTCTCGCCCAGAATGTGGAGCCCGTCCTTTATCTGGGCGTCTTTCAGCTCGCAGAGGTAGCCGTCAATTTCCAGGATGAACTCGCCGAAGTCCTCCGGCTGGTCGTAGATTCCCAGGTCCCGGTTCAATTCCGCCTGCTGGGTGAGTTCCCAGATCTGTTTTTCCAACAGGGGGAGCTTGGAGGGGTCCAGGGTCTGGCACTGGTAGTGCTCGTCCATCAACTGTTCCAGCCGGGCTATGTCACCGTAGCCGTCGGCGGAGGTCATGGCCGGAATCAGGTGGTCCACAACGGCGGCGTGGGCCCGCCGCTTGGCTTGGGCGCCCTCGCCTGGGTTGTTGATGATGAAAGGGTAAAACAGGGGCAGGTCTCCCAAGGCAACCTCGGGGTAGCAGGACTCCGACAGGCCGATGCCTTTGCCCGGCATCCATTCCAGGGTGCCGTGCTTGCCCACGTGGACCATGGCGTCGGCCTTGAAGGTGTCCCTTATCCACTGGTAGTAAGCCAGGTAGTGGTGGGTTGGCGCCAGGTCAGGGCTGTGGTAGATGGCGATGGGGTTCTCGCCGAAGCCCCGGGGCGGCTGCAGGCCGACGAAAATATTGCCAAGCTGTATGCCGGCAATGGCCAGACCGTCCCCCGACCGGTACACCTTTCCCGGTGGCTCCCCCCAGGACTCCTGAAGCTCTTCCTTTACTTGTGCGGGGAAGGCCTGGAACCTCTGCCGGTACTCGCGAGCGGTTACGTGGCCCACCGCCAGCCTCAGCTGCTCTTCGGTAAGGGAGTCAACGTCGTTGCTGCAACGCTCGATGATGCGGTGCACCAGTTCATCCGGGGATTCCGGGATGTCCTCCACCCGGTAACCGGCGTCCTTCATGGCGTGGAGTATCCGGATTACCGATGCCGGGGTGTCCAAGCCCACGGCGTTGCCGATTCGAGCGTCCTTGGTTGGGTAGTTGCTCAGGACTATGGCGATGCGCTTTTCTTCGTTGGACTTGGAGCGGAGCTTGGCCCACTTGACTGCCAGCCCGGCCACCAAGTCCACACGGTCCTGGCGAGGCACGTACTGCTGGATGCGGGCCTGCAGGCCCCCCCGGGGTGAGGCCTTGGTCTCCTCTTTGAAAGAAATGGGGACGGAAATCAAGCGGCCGTCGAATTCGGGCAGTGCCACGCTCATAGCGGTGTCGATGGGGCCCAGTCCCAAGGGGCTTTCCAGCCACTCTTCCTCGGTGCCGGTGCTGATTATTCCCTGCACCATGGGCACGTCCAGCCGCTCCAAGTAGTCCACCGGGGAAGCTATGGCAGGCCCCTCGGCGCTGATGTCGCTCATCGACATTGCCATCGTGTTGATGACACAGTCCACCCGCGGAGCGCCGTTCTCGTCCGACAAAAACTTGGTGAAGGTGCGGTTGGTCTCATCCCCTGATTCCGGGTTGTGCTTCAAGCTGTAGCTGAAGACCGGCAATACATTCGCCCCAAGCCGCTCCAAACGGGATATCAGGGCGTCGATGGGCTTCAGGTTGCCGCTCATCCAGTGGGCCCGGTAGAACAGCAGCCCCACGGCTGGCAGGCCGGGCTGGAACCTCTGGGCGATGTACCCTTCTATGTCCTGGGTCTCAAACCGGTCGCCCAGTTCGGGATGGTAGATTCCTTCCCAGTCCAGGGAGGCCGGCGCCTCGTGGCCGTATTCGGTACCGAGGTAGGAGTCGCTGAGGAACAGGAAGAGATTCTGGAAGTTCTGAACGCCGCCGCGTATTAGATAGGAGAAGACGTCATCAACCTCGGCAGGAGGAACGGTGCAGGCGGCGACCAGGTCCTGGTCCCACTCCTCGTGTCCCGGGCAGGCGATGAGGGGTATGCCCCGGTTATGGCAGAGCCGAACCAGGGGCTCGAAGGCCTCCGGCATCGCCTGCTTCCCGCCAAGGAGGCGGAGCACCACCACGTCAGCTTTTGAAGCAGCGTCGACCAGTTCTGCTTGGGCATCGGGGGTTGCGGCCATCGACGGGTTGTAGGCGGTCAACCTGGCAAACCCCTTGGGGAGGCCGGCCACTGCCCGTTCCGCCGTGAGAATGTCGGTGTCGGCGGTTGTAATCAACAGTATGTTCTTTCGTCTGGCTGGCATGTTCAGGAGCTTAACCGGGTCGGAAAAATCCTCAACTTTCGTTCTAGTGGGCAGGGTCGGATGGTTCGATAGGGAACACCATTATCGAGAGGTCGCTGAACTCACTGGTGATGGCGGCGCACTCTTGAAGGGACCCCTGCCACCGCTCCTCTCCTTCCAGTGTCAACCGCTGGTAAACGGCCGCCGGGCGGTCTCCCGGTATGCCTTGGGACAGCAGGTCGCCGGCAATTTGAGCAGGCATCAGGTCCCAGGGCCGGGGCAGCAGGATAACGTGGCGCCGGTTGTCCCGGAGGTAGTGCACCAGCTCGCCAAGGGCTTCTTCGGGTTCTTTCCGCTGGTGCAGGGTGATGAAAACTGCGTCTTCCAGTGAGATTCCGGAGCGGGCGCAGGCTATTTGGATCGAGCTGACCCCCGGAATCAGGTCAAGCCGGTCCACCTTGTTCCTGACTCGCTGGAGCAGTTCCCGGGCCGAAACGTTGAGGTCGCCCCAGCAGCAGACCACGCACCGTTTCCCCTTGGCGGCTTGGGCCGCCGCCTCCTGCAGCACCTCTTCCTGGTCCCGGTAGGACATGGGCCGGACATCGGCTTCTCCGGTCCAGTCTTGGACCACGTCCAGCACCGTCTTGAACCCGACCACAATGTCGGCGTTCCGCAGGGCTTCCCGCCCGGCCAGGGTCAAAAACCTGGGATCGCCGGGGCCAACGGCTACGACGGTTACGGATGTCTGGTTGGGAGCGATTGTCATTTAACTATTAACTCGGGGCAAAAAAATACCCGGCTCTGACGTAAGGGTCCAAGCCGGGAAGGTATTTCCGCCCTTGGCGGCGCGTCCGCTGGGCAAGGGTAAGCCCGGAACCTTTCTGTTGAGCGCAGATGAGAGCTCCGCAATCCCGGGCTGGGTTCCTGGCTTTGGGGCTTTGACTCTATCGCGATGGCTTCGACGCCCGATTCTTCAGACCTCTGAAACCGATGCTGGTCTGCCCCCTTACACAGTGGCGCAACCGCGGCGGACTTGCACCGCCTTCCCCATGTTTACACCTGCAGAGGCGTCCCGGGATATTAGATTTGCGTAGATTTTTTAAGGTGGTGGCCCCAAGACCTATTCTTCAAGGAACCCGTTCTTGAAGAACCCGGTGAGGCTTGTTGGGGACGCAGGAAATGTAGTTTGGCGGGAGGTTTTTGTCAAGTTGTTGACATCACGGCGGCTGATTGTTAAAGTAGCCGTTGCTGTCTGGAAGACGAGCGGGGTTTAGATATGCCTACGGTTAACCAGTTGGTTCGTAAGGGAAGGAGCCAGTCTAGGAAAAAGACCAAGGCTCCGGCGTTACACTACGTTCAGAACTCCCTGCGCAACCGCGTGCGGTACGGTCCGGGGTGTCCCCAGCGCCGGGGTGTTTGCATCCAGGTGCGCACAATGACGCCCAAGAAGCCCAACTCGGCTCTGCGCAAGATCGCCCGAGTCCGGTTGACCAATGGGGTGGAAGTTACGGCCTACATTGGCGGCGAAGGCCACAACCTGCAGGAGCACTCGGTGGTATTGGTCCGGGGAGGCAGGGTAAAGGACCTGCCCGGTGTCAGGTACCACGTGGTCCGCAGCGCGTTGGACTGCGAGGGCGTTCACGACAGGCGTCAAGGCCGTAGTAAGTACGGGGCCGACAAGCCGCGGACCTAGTGCGGGGCTGCCACGGGCAGTCCCAATTCTTCCGATTCCTCCTCGGATTTCGACCGGGATCCAGCGAAGGTGGGTTGTTCTATGTCTAGGAGAAGGCGAGCCGAACCCAGGGTGATTGCTCCCGATCCGAAATTTGGAAACGTGGAACTCGCCAAGTTTATTAACCGGGTGATGCAGCGGGGCAAGAAGACCACGGCCCAGCGCATCGTTTACAAGGCCTTCGATGTCATCAGGGAGCAGTCCAACCGGGACCCCCTGGAAGTGTTCGAACAGGCCGTGAGGAACGCCACACCCTTGGTTGAAGTGAAGCCCAAGAGGGTCGGAGGGGCCACCTACCAAGTTCCTACCGAGTTGAGGCGCAACCGCAGCGAGGCCCTTGCGATGCGGTGGCTGATCCGGGGGGCCCGGGGGCGCAACGGCATGCCAATGCTCAACGGGCTGGCCCAGGAATTGACGGAAGCGGCCCGGGGAGAAGGTTCGGCGGTGCGCCGCAAGGACGAGTTGCACCGGATGGCAGAGGCCAACCGGGCCTTTGTACATTACCGAGGCTGATCTTACATAGTAGTCCCGCCGGGATGTGCCGTAACAGCGGCGCTCAAAGACAGCAAAAGAAGAAAGGGAAAAGGAAGGAGCGGACCGGAGCGCCAACGCTGCCGGCAGGCACATGTCACTAGAGAAAATCAGGAACATCGGGTTCATTGCCCATATAGACGCCGGCAAGACCACGGTCACCGAACGGGTCCTCTACATCACCGGCCGCATTCACCGCTTGGGCGGCGTGGACGAAGGAACCACTGCCATGGACTGGATGCCCCAGGAAAGGGAACGGGGCATTACCATCACCGCGGCAGCCACCACGGCCCAGTGGAAGCAACACCAGATAAATATTATCGACACCCCGGGCCACGTGGATTTCACCGCGGAAGTGGAACGCAGCTTGCGGGTGCTGGACGGCGGCATCGTAGTCTTGGACGCGGTCGCCGGGGTCCAGTCCCAGTCGGAAACCGTGTGGCGCCAAGCCGATACCTACAACGTTCCCCGCATCTGCTTCGTCAACAAGATGGACCGGGTGGGCGCCAGCTACGAGCGCACCATAGAGTCCATCCGCCGCCGCTTGAACGGCAACCCCGTGGCCGTCCAGTTGCCCATAGGGGAAGAAGCGGAATTCCGCGGCGTTATCGACCTCCTGGGAGGCCGGGCAACCATGTTCTCCAACGGGGCGTCCAAGGGAGAAAGTCCCGAGGAAGCACCGGTCCCGGAAGACTACCAGGAAGCCTTCGACAACTACCGCCAAGCCATGATCGAAAAGATCGTGGAGACCGACGACGAACTCCTGGACCGGTACTTGAACGGGGAGGAAATCGAAGAAGAGTCGCTGCGGGCCGGTCTGCGGCAAGCCACCATAAAGCAGAGCCTTATTCCGGTGCTCTGCGGCAGCGCAATAGCCAACAAGGGCGTCCAAAATCTGCTGGATGCCCTTGTCGATTACCTGCCTTCTCCTGCCGATGTACCCCCGGTGGAGGCGGTCCGCACCGACAACAATGAAACGGTAATGCGAACACCCGACGAGGACGGCCCCCTGTCGGCGCTGGCTTTCAAAGTTGCCGTGGACCCCTACGTGGGAAGGCTGGTGTTCCTCCGGATATATTCCGGCAAGGTCAAGGCCGGGGCCCAAGTATTCAACGCCACCAAGGGGCGGAGGGAGAGGCTGGGCCGGCTCCTGCAGATGCACGCCAACCACCGGGAGGAACTGGAAGAGATTGGCGCCGGCAATATCTGCGCCGCCATCGGACTGAAGGATACCTTCACCGGAGATACCGTCGTCACCGGCTCCGAGCCGGCCATTCTGGAACCCCCCAAGTTCCCCCAGCCCGTGGTTTCGGTGGCCATCGAGCCCATGACCAGGGCAGACCAGGACCGCCTGACCGATTCCCTGCGCAAGCTATCCGAGGAAGACCCCACGTTCTTGGTCAGGTTCAACGACGAGACCGGCCAGACCGTCATTTCCGGCATGGGGGAACTGCACTTGGAGGTTCTGGTCGACCGCCTGAAGCGCGAGTTCCGGGTGGAGGCCAACGTGGGAAGCCCCCGGGTGTCGTACCGTGAGAGCATCACCCAACCCGTCCGGGTCGAGGGCCGCTTCGTCCGGCAGAGCGGCGGCCACGGCCAGTTTGGCCACGTCTGGCTGGAAATGGAGCCGTTGGAGCAGGGCGAGGGAGTGGTGTTTGAGAACAAGATAGTTGGCGGGGCCATCCCCAGGGAATACATTCCGGCGGTGGAAAACGGGGTGAAGCAGGCCTTGGACAACGGGCCTTTGGGCGGCTACCCGATGGTGGACGTCAAGGTGACCTTGGTGGACGGCAGCTACCACGAGGTGGACTCCTCGGAAATCGCCTTCCGCAGCGCGGGAATGATGGCGGTGCGGGAGGGCTACAAGAAGGCCCAGGCGGTGCTCCTGGAGCCCATTGTTTACTTGGAAGCGGAGACTCCCGGTGAGTACCTGAGCGACGTGATTGCTGACCTGGGTTCCCGCCGGGCGCAGATACGGAATATAGAAGGTCAAGACGCCACCCAAGTGGTGAAGGCGCTGCTGCCCTTGGGCGAAACCTTCGCCTACACCACTTCGTTGCGTTCTTTGACCAAGGGCAGGGCCACTTTCACCCTTGAGTTCAAGCACTATCAGCCGGTGCCCCAGAACCTGGTGGGCTCGCTGGTGAAACTGGGATAGCAGCTGGGCGACCAGGGACTCGACTATTGTCATCCATATTCATCGAAACTGATTACTTGATTTGGAAGCATGGTAACTTGGAAGCATGGTAACTAGGCAGAAAGTCCGAATAATTCTCAAGGCCTTCGACCACAAGATGCTGGACCAATCCACGGCGCAAATAGTGGAGACCGCGGAAAGGACCGGCGCCCGCATTGCCGGGCCGGTGCCCCTGCCCACCCACATCCGGCGGTTCTGCGTAATTCGCAGCCCCCACGTGGACAAGGACTCCAGGGAGCACTTTGAGCTTCGAACCCATAAGCGCCTGATCGACATACTGGAGCCAACTTCCAAGACCATCGATTCGCTCACCAGGCTGAACCTGCCGGCGGGGGTGGATATCTCCATAAAGCTGTAGGCAGGCTGCAAGCCGGGCCCGGTTTTGGAAGATAGAGTGCAAGCTATGATTCAGGGATTCTTGGGCAGGAAAGTAGGGATGAGCCAAGTCTTCCGGGAAGACGGCGTGGTGGTCCCGGTGACGGTCATCGAAGCCGGCCCGTGCGTAGTCACCCAGCTGAAGACCCCCGAACGAGACGGGTATTCGGCGGTGCAGCTGGGCTTTGGCGAGGTCAAACGGGTCAACAAGCCAATGGCCGGCCACTTCCGGAACAGCCGCCAGAGCCGCCACTTGAAAGAAGTGAAAGCCGACAGCGTGGACGAGTTCCAAGTAGGCCAGAGTCTCACCGTCGAACTGTTCCAGGAAGGTGAGATAGTTGACGTCATCGGGCGCACCAAGGGCCGTGGATTCGCCGGAGTAATGAAGCGCCACGGGTTCGGCGGCGGTCCCAGGACCCACGGACAGTCGGACCGGCCGAGGGCTCCGGGCTCGATTGGCGGCGGCACAACGCCGGGCAAGGTCTTCAAAGGGTTGAAGATGGCCGGGCACATGGGCAACCGCCGGGTTACGGTGAAGGGCTTGGAGATAATCCACGTGGACTTGGACCGGAACTTGTTGCTGGTCAAAGGCGGCGTACCGGGAGCCCCCAACGGCCTGCTGGAAATTCGCCGCACCGGCAAGCAGCCCAACCCTCCGGCGCCCTTGGTCTTGGCCAGGGCGGCGCAGGCCCGGGAGGCGGCGGAGGCCGCCGCCGGGGAATTGGAATCGGCAGCGGATGAACTGCCCGAAGAAGAGATGTTGGAGCAGGAAACTCCTGCCGGGGACGAGGCGGCGGGCCAGGGCGCCGAAACCGCCGATTCCGGCAGTCCCGAATCAGATAGTGGGGAAGCTGAGTAACGCCGTGGAACTTCCGGTTATAGGACAGTCCGGCCAGACGGTGGAGACCATAGTAGTTGACGACGCCGTTTTCAACGTGCCGATGAACAATACGCTGGTGCACCAAGCTCTGGTCATCTATCAGCAGAACAAGCGCCATGGGACTCATGACACCAAGACCAGGGCGGAGGTCTCCGGTGGGGGCCGCAAGCCTTGGATCCAGAAGCATACCGGCAGGGCCAGGCAGGGCAGCATCAGGTCGCCCCAGTGGCGGCACGGCGGAGTGGTCTTCGGACCCCATCCCCGCAGCTACCGCCGGGCGTTGCCCCGCCGCATGCGCCGCTCCGCCCTGAGGTGCATGCTGTCCCAGAAGCTCCGGGAAGGCCGTTTGGTGTGCCTGGACTCCCTCGACACCATCAACGGCAAGACTAAATCGATGGTCGAGTTGCTGGCCAACCTTGGCGTGTCGGGGTCCGCCCTGCTGGTTACCCAAGGCTCCAACAAAGAGGTCGTCAACGCCGCCCACAACCTAAAGAAGGTGTGGACGCTGCCGGTCAACCAGTTGAACGCCCAGGAGTTGCTGGCCCGGGAAACCTTGGTAATCACTTTGGAAGCAGCCCGTTGGGCCGAAGAGAGCCTGGCCTCCGACCCCCACGGCAGGTTGGCCCGTTCCGCCAGCCGCCAGATGGCATTGGCCCAAGAAGACGTTGTGGGGGAAGAGCCGGAGCCCGCCTCGGGCATTGAAGAAACCCCGGAGCCGGACGCGCCGGAAGAATCCGCCGACGCCAACCAGGATGAAGCCGGCGATTCAGGCGGGGAGGGCGAAAGCTGATGGAGTTGCACCGCGTTCTGGTCAAGCCGACCATCACAGAAAAGAGCACTTTGCTCCAGGAGTCGGGCAAGTACACCTTCCGCGTGGCCAAAGAGGCCAACAAGGTGGAAGTAAAGCAGGCAGTGGAGTCCAGCTTCAACGTGAAGGTGCTGGACGTAAATATCACCAAGCTCAAGGGCAAGCAGAAGAGGTACGGGCCCCGGTTTTCCAAGCAGCCCGATGTGAAGAAGGCAGTGGTCACCCTCAAGCCCGGCGACCGCATCACCTTGGTCGAGGGTCTGTAACACCGGTAAGAGCCCGGAAAGAATTATGCCGCTGAAGAATCTAAGACCAGTCACTCCCGGCACCCGCAACGCGGTGCGGCCGTCCTTTGAGGAGATAACCAGGAGCAAGCCGGAGAAGTCCCTGCTTTCTCCCAAGGCCAACCACGCCGGCCGCAACAACCGCGGGCGCATCACCACCCGGAGCCGCGGCGGCGGGTCCCGCAAGATGTACCGCAACATAGACTTCAAGCGGCGCAAGGATGGGGTGCCCGGCAAGGTCGCCTCCATTGAGTACGACCCTAACCGGACCACCCGGATTGCGCTGGTCCACTATCTGGACGGCGAAAAGAGCTACATTCTGGCTCCCATCGGGCTGGCCCCGGGGGATATGGTCGAATCTGGCCCCCAGGCGGAAATCCAACCGGGAAACTGCCTTCCCCTGCAGAACATTCCCACCGGCACCGTGGTGCACAACATCGAGCTTACCCCCAACCGGGGCGGCCAGATGGTAAGGAGCGCCGGGTCGGGGGCCCAAGTGCTGTCCAGGGAAGGAGAGCACGTGCTCATCCGCCTCCCGTCGGGAGAGATGCGGCGTTTCCTGCTGGTCTGCCGGGCCAGCGTGGGCCAGCTATCGAATCCAGACCACAAAAATGAAAGCTTGGGCAAGGCCGGAGCCAAGCGCCACTTGGGAAGGCGCCCCAAGGTCAGGGGCGTGGCCATGAACCCGGTGGACCATCCCCACGGGGGAGGCGAGGGACGGTCTCCCATCGGTATGCCCGGGCCCAAGTCCCCCACCGGAAAGCCCACCCTGGGTCACAAGACCAGGGCCAAGGGCAAGGCCTCGGACCGGCTGATAGTCCGGCGGGGCAGGAGAAGGTAAGGTGTCCCGATCAGTCAAGAAAGGGCCGTACGTCCACGCCAAGTTGGCCAAGAAAGTAGAAGCCGTGCAGCGCTCCGGAGCCCAGACTGTCATACGGACATGGTCCCGGGCCTCCATGATAATGCCGGATATGGTCGGCCTCACCATCGGAGTCCACGATGGCCGGCGCCACGTTCCGGTGTTTATCACCGAAAATATGGTGGGCCACCGGCTGGGGGAGTTTTCTCCCACCAGGACCTACCGTGGACACGTGGGACGTTCCGAGCGTTCCAGCCGGGTGAGGTAAAGCAGTGCCTCCGGTAAGAGCATTCGCCAAAGGACTGGGAGCCTCCCAGAAGAGGCTCAAGCCCATACTGGACTCGGTGCGGGGCAGCCGCGTGGACGATGCCTTGGACCGGTTGGGCCTGATGACCTCCCCTTGGGCCAAGACGGTAGCCAAGGTGGTCCAGTCGGCCGCGGCCAACGCCGAAAACAACATGCTGATGAACCGCGACACGCTGAAGATAGTGCAGATTACCGCCGACCGGGCCAGGCCCCTCAAGCGGTTCCGGCCCAGGGCGCGGGGCAGGATGGGCCGGATTAACAAGGGCTCCAGCCACCTTACCGTGGTGGTCAACGATGCAGAGGAGGCCTGAGCATGGGCCATAAGACCCATCCCTACGGGTTCCGCTTGGGGATAATCAAGGACTGGAAAGCCCATTGGTACGGCAAGAACGCCACGTCCTACCGGGGGCTGGTCTTGGAGGACCTGCGGCTGCGGGACAGCATCAAGAACGAATACAAAGGGTTCTCCGACGCCGGCATTTCCCGCGTGGAAATAGACCGCGGGGCCCAGGACAGCGTCATCAACATCCACTCGGCCCGCCCGGGAATACTCATCGGGCGGGACGGCGAGCGGGTCAAGAACCTCAGGGCCAAGCTGGAAGACATCACCAAGAGACGCATCCAGTTGAACATCATTGAGATTGAGCAACCGGAGGTTGACGCCTACTTGGTGGCCAGAAACATTGCCGACCAGTTGGAGAGGCGGGTCGCTTATCGCCGGGCCATGCGGCAAGCGGGCCAGCGGGCCATGCAGGGCGGGGCCGAAGGAATAAAGATCATAGTAAAGGGCCGCATCTCCGGGGCCGAAATCGCTCGGGTGGAAAAGTTCATGCTGGGCCAAGTGCCGTTGCACACCCTGCGCGCCGACATCGACTACTCCATCGCCGAAGCCCACACCGCCATGGGAAGGGTTGGCGTGAAGGTCTGGGTCTACCGAGGGGAGATACTCCCGCCCACACCGGAAGAAGTGGAAGAACTGGAGACCATCGAAGTGGTGGTACAGGCCGGGGAGCCCGACGAAGAGATCGTTCCCACCGAGGACGAATTTTAGCGAAGATATTGGCGGAGAAGTCCAGCGCCGGCAAAGTCCCGGCGCAGTTGACCGGTACAGGAGCCTGAAATGCTGCAACCGAAGCGCACCAAGTTTAGAAAACAGTTCAGGGGACGCCGCAAGGGCGTGGCCACCGGCGGCAACAGCGTCGATTTCGGTGAATTCGGCCTGAAGGCCATGGGAGCCGAGTGGATCACCGCCCGGCAGATCGAGGCGGCCCGGGTCGCCGTAACCCGCCACCTGAAGCGTGGCGGCCAAGTTTGGGTACGGGTGTTCCCCGACAAGTCGGTCAGCAAGAAGGCCGCGGAGACCCGCATGGGCGGTGGCAAGGCGGCGGTGGACTACTGGGCGGCAGTGGTCAAGCCCGGAAAGATTCTTTTCGAAGTCGCCGGCGTCCCTCCCCAAGAGGCTGTAGAAGCACTAAGGTTGGCCTCCCACAAGCTGCCCGTCCCCACCAAGACGGTTCGCAGGGACAGGCTGGCCGCCCTGACCGGCAGCGGCAGTTAGGAGCCCGGGCATGGACATTAACGAAGTCAGGGCTTTGACCGACGACCAGCTCCTGGAAGAGGTGGAGAAGTCCCAGAAGGAGTTGATGAATATCCGCTTCAGGGTCGCCACCAACCAGTTGCCGAACACCAATCTCCCCAAGTCGGTCCGAAAGTCCATAGCTAGGTTGAAAACGGTAATCCGGGAACGGCAGTTGATCGAGGGATAGTCTTGGCAAGAGCAATGAGAAAAGTCCGCACCGGTTCCGTGGTGCGGACCAGTATGCAGAAGACGGCGGTGGTTGAGACCGTCTGGAAACAGCGCCACAGGCTTTACCGCAAGCAGGTCCGGAAGGTTGCCCGTTACCGGGTGCACGACCCATTGGAACAGTGCCGGTTGGGAGACTTGGTCCGGATCGAGGAGACTCGGCCCATATCAAAGACCAAGCATTGGCGTGTCCTGGAAATTCTGCAGCGGCGGCAGGTGGCGGACGTGAGCCCCATTGAGTTGGAAGCCGACGCGGAGATTCCCGCCGACGAGGATACCTCGGAAGAAGAGCAGCTTCAGGCTGAGGACGGGGAACTGGACGAAGACGCCGGGGAAACGGCGGATGACGACTCAGGTGAAGAGGGCGCTGGATAATGATACAGACCTATACGCGGTTGACCGTGGCCGACAACAGCGGAGCCAAGGTCATCCGGTTGATCAACATACCCGGCAGCAGCCGCCGCAAGTATGCCCACGTCGGCGATGTGGTGGTGTGCAACGTAAGGGAAGCGGCGCCCAACTCCCCGGTCAGGAAGGGCGAAGTTGTCCGCGCGGTTGTAATCCGGCAGGCGCAGCCCAGGAAGCGCGCCGACGGCACCTACATCAAGTTTGACGACAACGCGGCCGTATTGATTCAAGAGAACCAGTTGCCCCGGGGCACCCGGATTTTCGGCCCGGTGGCCCGGGAACTGAGAGAACGGGGATTCATGCGCATCATTTCCTTGGCTCCAGAGGTGGTGTGATGCGAATCCGCAGCGGGGATACGGTCTTGGTTATTGCCGGGAAGGACAAGGGAAAGAGCGGCAGGGTCGACCGCCAGTATCCCAAGGAGTCCCGTGTCGTGGTGGAGGGAGTGAACATGATCACCCGCCACGTCAGGCCCCGTCCGGGGGTGCGCCAGGCAGGCCGGGTGCAGCAGGAAGCAGCCATCCACGTTTCCAACGTGGTCTTGGTGTGCAACAAGTGCAACAACCCCACCAAGCCGAAGATGGTCTTTCTTGAGACCGGCGCCCGGGTGAGAAGCTGCCCCAAGTGTGGAGAAGTAATCGACGATGTCGGCTAGCGAAGTGGAACAGGAGAACCCCGAAGAACCACGGGAGGAGGCTGTAGAGCAGCCCGCGGAGCAGGCGGCGCCCCGCCGGCAGCGGGCCGCGTCACGGCGCGCGCCCAGGAGCCGGAGGGGAGACGCTGCCGAGGCCGAAGCCGAAGCCAACGGAGCAGGGGCTGACGAGTCCATTCCCCAGCCGAGGCTCAAGGAAACTTACCGCAACGAAATCGTCCCCAGCATGATGCGGGAGTTCGGCTACTCCAGCCCTATGGAAGTGCCCCGGTTCAACAAGGTGGTGCTGAACATCGGCCTTGGCGAAGCCTTGACCAACGGAAGGGCCATGGAGAACGCCACCCGTGACCTGGCAACCATATCCGGGCAAAAGCCGGTGATAACCAGGGCCCGGAAATCCATAGCCGGCTTCAAAATCCGGGAGGGGAACCCAATTGGGACGGCGGTCACCCTGCGGGGAGCCCGGATGTACCATTTCCTGGACCGGTTCATAAATACCGCCCTGCCCCGTATTCGGGACTTCCGCGGCCTGCCCCGCCGGGGGTTCGACGGCCGGGGGAATTTCTCCATCGGGATCAGCGAGCAGATTATCTTCCCGGAAATTGATTACAATCAGATAGACCGCCTGAGGGGACTTCAGATTACCATTACGACCTCAGCCCGCAACGACGCCGAGGCCACCCGCCTGCTGGAGTTGTGCGGAATGCCCTTTGTGCGGCAGGCTTGAGACTGCCACTCGTCTTATATTGGCACTCAATTCTTTAATGAAGGTGTGGGCCCTTGGCCAAGGCGTCTAAAATTCAAAAGTGGCTTAGAGAACCAAAGTTTCCGGTGCGGAGAAACAGCCGGTGTCACCGCTGCGGCCGCCCCAGGGCCTATATCCGCTATTTCGGCATCTGCCGGATCTGCTTTCGTGAGATGGCCCTGAGCGGTGAGTTGCCCGGTGTGCGCAAGGGCGGAATGTAGCCACTTGGTAGCCACCCGGCGGCCACTTAGTAGCTATTCGGCAGCCACTTGGTAGCTACACTGTAGCCACCCTTGGCGAACCGCATTCCGTCCCAGTTCCAAAGTCAAACTACTAGCGAATTAAACAAGGTAAAGGAAATGCCGGTAACCGACCCAGTAGCCGATATGCTTACCCGGATACGAAACGCCATACAGATGCGGCGTGATTCGGTCATGGTCCCCCATTCCAAGCTGAAGCTGGCCATTGCCAGAATTCTCAAGGAAGAGGGGTACATCCGGGACTTCGATATGCCCAGGGGGCAGCGGCACCCCACCTTGAGGTTGCACCTTATTTACCGGGAGCGCCGGGAGCCGGCCATCACCGGCCTGAAACGGGTGAGCAAGCCGGGCCTGCGAGTATACGTGGGCAGCGGGGAGATTCCCCGGGTCTACGGAGGTCTGGGCGTGGCGATAATTTCCACTTCCAGTGGCGTTATGGCCGGCAAGCAGGCCTGGAGGCAGAAAGTCGGAGGGGAGTTGCTCTGTTATGTCTGGTGACAACGGAGAGCAGAGACAGGAAAGGCGCACCCTGTCCCGGATTGGGCGGAAGCCTATTCCGGTGCCGTCGGGCGTGCAAATAGAGGTCCTGGAAGGGGGAGTTGCTGTCAAGGGCCCCCGGGGCAGCTTGACTCAGAACTACCACCCGGAAGTGAAAGTTACGGTCGAGAACGGCAACGTAATAGTGGAACGGCTGTCTGACAGCAAGTTCCACCATTCGCTGCACGGCTTGACCCGCAGCCTGATCTCCAACGCCGTCACCGGGGTGACCGACGGGTACACCAAGACCCTGGAGCTGATGGGCGTTGGATACCGGGTGCAGAGTGCAGGGGACGGCATAGTCCTCAATGTGGGCTACAGCCACCCGGTGGAGATTCATCCTCCCGCAGGCGTGACCATGGAGGTGGAGGGCAACAACCGGGTTCACGTCCGTGGGATAGACAAGCAACAGGTGGGCAGCTTGGCGGCCCAGGTGCGGCGGGTACGGCCCCCCAATGCATACAAAGAGAAAGGAATACGCTACGCCGGCGAAGTCCTGCACTTCAAGCCCGGCAAGGCGGCGGCCCGCAAGGCCTAGCGGGTTATAAATTGATAGCTAAAACAAGGACCCGGAGAATTCGGTAGAGATGCCCAGAGACAGGAATGCTGTAAAGCTGAGGGCGGTGCGTCACGCTCGCCTCCGCAAGAAGGTCAAGGGAAGCGAGGAGCGGCCCAGGTTGTGCGTGTTTCGCAGCCTCCGTCACATTTACGCCCAAGTCATCGATGACCAAGCCGGCAAGACCCTGGCCTCGGCTTCCAGCCAGGAGTCGTCGGTGCGGCAAGCTTCAGAAGGTGAGGCCAAGATTCCGGAGGCTGCGGTCGTGGGAAAGATGGTGGCGGAACGGGCCTTGGCGCGGGGTATTTCCCAGGTCGTGTTCGACCGGGGCGGCTACAAGTATCATGGCAGGGTGAAGGCCTTGGCCGAGGCCACCCGGGAATCGGGTCTGGTCTTCTGACAATATAGAAGGGCCAACACAGAAAGTACCAACGTAAGCAGGACCAACGCAAGCAGGACCAACGAAGGAAAGCCGAAGGAATTTACGCACATGGTTCAGGCGTTTGACAGGGGCAGCCCAAGACAGCGGCGGGATGAGGACCCCAGCGGATTCAGCGAACGGGTAGTCTACACCCGGCGCATCGCCAAGGTGGTGAAAGGCGGACGCCGCATGAGGTTCAATGCCTTGGTGGTCGTCGGAGACGGCCAAGGAGAGGTGGGAGCCGGTCTGGGCAAGGCCTTGGTGATCCCCGACGCAGTCCGCAAGGGCAACGCCATAGCCCGGGCATCGACCATCAAGGTGCCGCTCAGGGGCAGCACCATCCCCCAGATGATAACGGTCAAGAAGGGCGCAACCATAGTGATGATCAAGCCGGCCCGGGAAGGGACCGGGGTAATCGCCGCCGGCGCAATGCGGGCCATACTCGAGCTGGCCGGCGTGCAAGACGTGGTTGGCAAGACCTTGGGTTCCCGGAACCCCATCAATATCGTGTATGCGACCATGGAGGCCCTGCGGCAGCTTCGCGACCCGGAACTGGAGCTGTCCAGGAGATTCCCTGCTGCGGCCGCCGCTGCCACCGAGGTAAGGAGATAGCCGGCGCTGCGGGTCTGCAACCGCCAGGAACTACTTATGGCACAACTGAAAATCACTTGGAAAAAGAGCTACATCGGTTGCCCGGAGAACCAGCGGAAGATTATCAAGTCTCTTGGTTTGAGGCGGCTTCACCACAGTGTAGTCCACGGAGACACGCCTTCCATTCGTGGAATGGTGAACAAGGTCATCCACTTGGTTAACGTGGAAGAGGTCGAATAACCGGGGAAAAGGTTTCTTGAGGCCAGTCCTATGATGGAACATCAGGTGGCCCCGCCCAAGGGGGCCAGAAAAAACAGAAAGCGGGTCGGACGAGGAGACGCCGCCGGCCAGGGGAGCACCGCTGGGCGGGGCATGAAGGGACAGCATTCCCGCTCGGGCCGGGGATTCATAATGGGATTCGAGGGAGGCCAGTTGCCTATAATCAAGGGCCTTCCCATGAAACGGGGGTTTCACAACCGGTTCAAGACCCACTACGCCCTCATCACGCTGGGCCAATTGGACGACTTTGAAGAGGGGTCCAGGGTCACTCCAGAGGAACTGGTGCGGCGGCAGTACCTGCACAACTTGAAACAACCTGTGAAAATTGTGGGCACCGGCGAACTTACCAAGCCCGTAACGGTGGAAGCCCACAAATTCACTCGTTCCGCCCGGGAACGAATAGAGGCGGTGAATGGCAGGGTAGAGGAGCTTCAGCCCGGATGACCTACATCGTACCCAACCTATGATTTCCACGGAGACCCAGGGAGGGCGCCTCCCCGGCTTGCTTCAGGCTGCAATCGATGCCTTCAGCCTCCCGGACCTGCGCGCCAAAATTCTGTTCACCCTGGCGATGCTGGTGCTGTACCGCTTCGCCGCCCACATCCCCCTGCCCGGCATAGACGGGGAGCAGCTAGACAACCTGTTCCGCAACAACCAGTTGCTGGGCTTCTTGGACCTGTTCAGCGGGGGAGCCCTCAGCCGGATGAGCATTGTGGCTTTGGGGGTGTTTCCCTACATTACGGCGTCCATTGTCATCCAGCTCTTGACGCCGGTCATTCCCAGCCTTCAGGACATTTCCAGGGAAGGAGAGGCCGGCCGCATCAAGATGAACCGCTTGGTCCACTGGCTGACGGTCCCCATTGCCGTCGCCCAAGGCTACGGTCAGTTGGCCTTGCTGCGGCAGAGCAACGTGCTGGTCAACGTCGGATTCACCGGCGACGCCCTGCTCCCCACCCTCGCAGCGCTGCTTTCCATCGTGGCCGGCACAATGTTCCTGGTCTGGGTGGGAGAACTCATTACCGAGAAAGGAATAGGAAACGGCATCTCCCTGATTATCTTCGCCGGCATCGTGGCGGGTTTCCCCAGCCTGATGACCCAGGGCTTCCTGGACCGTGACAACATGCTCGGGGTCGGGTTCTTCGCCATAATCGGCGTGCTGATCATCGCCCTCATAGTGATGTTCAACGAGGCCCACCGGAGAATTCCGGTCCAGTACGGCCGCAGCATCTTCCGGGGCGGACGGATGTACCGCCAGAGCGGGGCTACCTACCTGCCCCTGCGCATCAACTCCGCGGGCATGATCCCCCTCATTTTTGCTTTCTCGATAGTGATACTGCCCGGAACGATCGCCACATACTTTGCCACAAACTCCGGGTTTGTGGGCGACGTGGCTCGCTTCTTCGCCGACCTGCTCATCCCCAGTTCACCGCTCTATTGGGTGCTGGTCTTCATCTTGGTCGTCCTGTTCACCTTCTTTTATACGTTGGTGGTATTCAATCAACAGAACTTAGCGGAAAACCTCCAACGCAACGGCGGATTCGTGCTGGGCATACGTCCCGGGCGTCCCACTCAGGAATACCTGAACCGCGTTATCGTCCGGATAACCATGGGCGGCGCCATCTTCCTGGGATTTGTCGCCATAATGCCGTATATCGCCTCATTGATTACCGGCGTTCAGGCCATTTCGCTCAGCAGCACCAGCCTGCTGATCATGGTGGGGGTGGGGTTGGACACCCTGCGCCAGTTGGAGGCCCAGTTGATGATGCGAAACTACGAAGGATTCCTGCGCTGACATGGCTGCGGATTCGGAAACCGGCCTGCGATTGGTGCTATTCGGCCCGCCGGGAGCCGGCAAAGGCACCCAGGCGCAACTTCTCTCCGATGAGTTGAAGGTGTCCCACATCAGCTCCGGGGACCTGTTCCGCCACAACCTGCGGGAAAACACCCCCTTGGGCCTCCGGGCCGCCGAATACATGAAGCAGGGCCTTCTGGTCCCGGATGAAGTCACCATTGATATCGTATTGGACAAGGTGCTCTCTCTCAACAAGGAAGAGGGTTTCATCCTGGACGGTTTCCCCCGCAACATTCACCAAGGGGAGGTCCTTGAAGAGGCGCTGCAGGGCCGCTCTCGTTCCTTGGACAGCGTCGTGTACATCGACGTGCCCGAAGATGAACTGCGCAGAAGGCTGGAAGGCCGCTATAGCTGCCGGGAATGCCAGGCTCCCCACACCGTGGAGGCGGGGGCGGACTTGGGCAAGTGCCAGCGTTGCGGCGGCGAGTTGTACCAGCGGGACGACGACACCCCCGAGGCTATCCGGAAGCGCATTGAAGTGTACCGTGAAGAGACCCTGCCGGTGCTCGAGTTCTACCGTGGCCGCTCCCTGCTGACCGAGGTGGCCGGAGTCGGAGCGGTGAAAAGCGTTTGCGAGGCCATCCTGACGGGATTGGGCCGGGTTCCCAAGTAAGCAAATAGGGAGTAGAATAAACTAGGTGAATCAGCGCTCACAAAAACAGACTGCTTCAAACTCTCCTTCCCAGTACAGTGGGGGCATTACTATCAAGTCCCCCCAGGAAAGGGAGGCGATGCGCCGCGCCGGGTCAATTGTCGGCGCGGTTCTTGGTATTCTCCGGGAGGCCGTTGAGCCGGGCATAACCACCAAGGACCTGGACTCCATCGCCTACCGTGAGATCACCCGCCGGGGCGGGACACCTGCCTTCAAAGGTTACCGGGGATTCCCCGGCAGCATCTGCGCCTCGGTCAACGAGCAGATCGTCCACGGCATCCCGGGAAACCGGGTGTTGAAAGAGGGCGACGTCGTCAAGATGGACGTGGGCGCAACCCTGAATGGGTTCATCGGCGATGCCGCCATTTCGGTGCCCGTCGGCGAGGTGAGACCTGAGGTCCTGAAACTCATCGAAGCCACCCGCCTGTGCTTGGAAGAAGGGATCAAAGCCGCTCAGCCGGGAAACCGGGTCGGCGACATCGGCGCCGCGGTGCAAGCCTATGGTGAAGCCCACGGCTATGGCGTCGTCCGGGAATACGTGGGTCACGGCATTGGGAGGTTTCTTCACGAGGACCCCCAAGTCCCCAACTACGGCCAAGCCGGCCGGGGAGCCCTGCTCCGCCCGGGAATGTGCATCGCCATCGAGCCCATGCTGAACTTGGGGGACTGGCGCACGACAGTGCTGGACGACCAGTGGACCGTCGTGACGTCGGACCGGGAGATGTCGTGCCATTTCGAACACACCCTGGCTATTGACGAAGATGGCCCGGTTGTGCTCACCGTGCCGGACCCTGAAGCAGAAGCCCGGCTGAATGGTTAGCAATGACAACCTTTAATCCTGAACGTGAAATGCAGGTGCGGGAGCATGCGGGAACGTCTTTGGAGTTCCTGGAAAAGGCCGACCGGCACTTTGCCGACGGGGACGACCTGCAGGGGTCGGAAAAACTGTGGGGGGCGGCCGCGCATGCCCTGATGTCAGTTGCTCAAGAGAAAGGATGGCCCTACAAGAGCCACCCTTCGCTGCGGGATGCAGCCAAGCGTCTTTCCGAAGAACTTAATGATACTGCCATCCTGAGCGGCTTCGGAGTTGCGGAAAGTTTCCACAGGAACTTCTACCACAGGTACATGGAAGAAAGCGAGTGGCACTTATACCAGCCCGTGGTGCAGGATTTCGTGGCGCGTGTGCTGGCGCTGCGGGAAGAGGGTAGCCGGGAAGGTCAGGTTTAAGGCCTTGGAACAGGAAGGACCAAGTACTCCAAAATCTTAGCAAGCCCCGAGGGTTTATGGCGAAAAAACAAGCCATCGAAGTTGAAGCCAGCGTAACCGAGGCACTGCCCAATGGCATGTTCCGCGTGGAGTTGCCCAACGACCACCAAGTGTTGGCCCACGTTTCAGGCAAGATCCGGATGCACTTCATCCGGGTGTTGCCCGGAGACCGCGTCCTGGTCGAGCTTTCCCCCTACGACCTGACCCGGGGCCGCATTACTTACCGCTTCAAGTAGTTCTAGATTTATTCCGTTCTCGTTTCGAGTTCGTTCCGGAGTTGCTCCGATGAAAGTGACTGCCTCGGTTAAGCCAAGGTGTGACAAGTGCCGGGTCATCCGGCGGAAGGGAGTGGTGCGAATAATCTGCTCCAATCCCCGCCATGCCCAAAGACAAGGATAGGCCCTGTTAAGGAGGCTGCAAGTGGTTCGGATAGCTGGAGTAGACGTTCCCGACCGCAAGAAGGCCCACGTGGCCCTGCGAAGCATTTATGGCATCGGTCCCAAGATGGCCGCGGAGATTCTGACCAAGGTGGATATCGACCCCGAGTCTCCGCCCAGGATGAACGAGCTGACCGAAGCCCAAGTGGACCGGATTCGGGAGGTCGTGGACCGTGAATACATTTCCGAAGGAGACCTGCGCCGGGAGGTGGGCCAGAACATCCGCCGGTTGATCGAAATCGGCGCCTACCGCGGCCTGCGCCACCGCCGGGGCCTTCCGGTGAATGGCCAGCGGACTCGCACCAACGCCCGAACCCGTAAGGGTCCCCGCCGCACCGTGGCCGGAAGAGGCCGCCGCACCGGTGGAAAGAAGTAGGTGAAAAACTGACATGCCCAGACCAAGAACCAGAAGGCGGGAACGCCGAGTCGTGCCTCAGGGCAGGGCGTACATATACTCCACGTTCAATAATACTCTAGTGAGCATCACCGACCCGCAAGGCAACGTCATATCTTCGGCCAGTGCCGGCACCTCCGGTTTCAAGGGTTCCAGAAAAGGGACCGCTTTCGCCGCCCAGAGGGCCGCCGAGCAGGCCGCCCGCCGGGGAATTGACCAGGGTCTAAGGCACATCGACGTGCTCATCAAGGGACCCGGAGCCGGCAGGGAAGCCGCCATCCGGTCGCTGCAAGGGGCAGGTCTGGTGGTCACCAGCATCCGGGACGTGACGCCGATCCCCCACAACGGTTGCCGGCCACCTAAAAGAAGAAGGGTATAGGAAAAACCAATATGGGTAGATACACCGGGCCATCCTGCCGGCTGTGCCGCCGAGCCGGGGAAAAGCTCTTTCTCAAAGGCGACCGTTGTTTCACTCCCAGGTGCGCCATCGAGAGGCGTCGCAGCGCCCCGGGAGACCAGAGCCGCCGCAGAAGGAGGCCTTCGGACTACGCCGTCCACCTGCTGGAGAAGCAGAAGGCCAAGTACATCTATGGGGTGCTGGAATCCCAGTTCCGCCGCTATATGGCCGAGGCCTTCAATTCCCCGGGAATCTCGGGCTTGAACCTCTTGAGGCTGTTGGAAAGGAGGCTGGACAACGTAATCTTCCTGCTGGGATTCGCCGATTCGCGAAAACAGGCCCGGCAAATGGTGCTGCACGGGCACTTCAAGGTCAACGGGACCAAGACCGACATTCCGTCATACCAAGTCAAGGCGGGGGACCAGATAACCTGGAAGGACTCCGACAAGACCACCGACTATTACAGGGAAAGGACCGACGGCCTTCCCAAGAAGCCGGTGCCTGCTTGGCTGTTGCTGGACACGACGGAAATGTCCGGCCAGGTGGTCGTGTTGCCCAGCGATGAAGACCTGCAGCAGGCCATCAATTCCAGGCTGATAGTAGAGTTTTACTCGAGGTAGTGTGGCCATGGCAGCGCTCGAAACCTTCATTCTGCCGGCCGGTCCATCCGAAGGCGTGGTCGAAACACTCAAGCCGGAGGTCCATGTTCTGGAGGCAGGCGAGACCTACGGCAAGGTGTCGGTGGAACCCCTCCACAGAGGCTTTGGTTTGACCATCGGTAATCCCCTCCGGCGCATCCTGCTCAGTTCCACCCGGGGCAGCGCTATCACGTGGGTGAAAATTGACGGCGTGGTCCATGAATACGCCGCAATTCCCGGCGTGAAAGAAGAGGTAATGGAACTCCTCCAGAACATTAAGCGCGTCCGCATCCGGTCCCAGATGGACCGGCCCGGAAAGATGCGCTTGGAAGTGGCGGGCGAGGGGCGGGTCTGCGCCGGCGACATCGCCACGTCCAGCGATTTTGAGATCGTCAACCCCGAACTGCACCTGGCTACCCTCGATTCAAGTGATTCCCGTCTCTTCATTGAAGTAAACGTGGAACAGGGCGTTGGGTACCAGCAGGCCGTCCAGAGCGACGGCGCCGATACCCTGCCGGTGGACGTCATCCCAGTGGACGCTATTTTCAGCCCGGTGCGCAAGGTCAACTACGACGTGGAAAGGACCCGGGTCGGTCAGGTCACCGACTATGAGAGGCTGGTGCTGGAAATCTGGACCGACGGCACTATAAGGCCGGTGGACGCTGTCCGCCAAGCGGCCGACAGCTTGGTCACTCACTTCTTCATGTTCAGCAACTTGAGCCGGTCCGCCGAAGCCGGGCCCGAAAGGACCTCCTTGGTGGTCTCACCCGAGATATTCCAGACGCCAATCGAACGCTTGGACCTCTCCCCCAGGACCTTGAACTGCCTTAAGCGGGCCCACATAACCAAGGTGGGCGAGGTCCTAGAAATGTCCGACGACGACTTGCTGAAGATACGCAACTTCGGAGAAAAGTCCCTCACCGAACTGCGGGAGAGACTTGCCGAGCGCGGCATCATCGGGGGCGGGGATATGCCGGAAAGCCCCTTCGACGAAGCCGGCCCCTCCGTTGCCGGCGGCGCGCCCAGCATGGTTGGGGCCCTCTCCGCCGAGGATATAAGCGAACTTCTGGCCTCAGGAGAAGTAGCGGGACAGGGCTTAACCTCGGAGCCCAGCGGTTACACCCTGGAGGAAGGGCAAGAGGAAGACGGTGGGGACTTGGACCAGGACAACGATTTCGACGAGGACGAGGATTAACCATGGCTTCCCACCGTGTGGCCGGAAGAAAACTAAGCCGGTACAAGGACCAGCGCAAGGCCCTGCTGAGGGGGCTGGTTGGAGAGTTGGTCCGCCACGAACGAATCACCACCACTTTGGCCAAGGCCAAAGAGACCAGGGTCGCCGCGGAGAAACTGATAACCCACGGCAAGAAGGGAACGGTGCACCATCGCCGCCTCGCCTTGGCCCAGTTGCCGGACAAGCGTGTGGTGAAGAAGGTTTTCGACGAGATGGCCCCCAGGTACCAGGACCGTCAGGGCGGTTACACCAGGATTCTGAAGCTGGGTCCCCGCCAAGGCGACGGCGCATTCATGGCCATCATCGAGTTCGTCTAGGACTTGGGAAGCTATACCCGCCATGACTGCAAACGAAGTCCTCAGCCGGGAAGCCCTCGTTGCACCGCCAATCCCCGGTGGAGACAACGGCGGGCGAAGGCTGGCCTTCGTCTTGGAGTATGACGGCTCGGAGTATGCCGGCTTTCAGCTCCAGACCTCACGCCCCACCGTCCAAAGTGAGATTGAAGCAGCCATTGCCAAGTTCACCGGGGAGAATGTCCGGGTCCGGGGCGCCAGCAGGACCGATTCCGGCGCCCATGCCTTGGGCCAAGTGGTGGACTTCCTGACCCAAAGCAAGCACCCGGCGGGAACCTTCCCCAAGGCCTTGAACTTCCATTTGCCCCAAGGCATCAAAGTCCAAGGGGCCTATGAAGTCCCGCAGGACTTTCACTCCAGGAAGAGTGCCGTCAGTCGAACTTACCGGTACAATGTGCTGAACCGCCCGAGCCCATCGCCCCTCCATGGAGGGCAGTGGTTCTGGGTGGATGTGGACTTGAACGTGGCCGGCATGGCCGCGGCGGCCCGGAGCTTGGTGGGTTGGCACGACTTCAGGGTCCTGTCGCCCGGCTGCCCGCCCGATAAGTCCGCCAGCCGCTTCGTTTCCCGGTGGGACGTCTGGCGGGAAGGGGAAGCGGTGTTGTTCGAGTGCGAGGCCAGCGGGTTCCTCCGGCATCAGATTCGCCGTACCAACGGTCTGCTGCTTGAGGTGGGTAAGGGACGGAGGCCAGTGTCCATCGTGGGAGACGTTTTGCAGGGCAGGGTTCCCGGCGGCTTGGATTGGCCGTCTATTCCGGCCCGTGGGCTATGCCTGATGAAAGTAACATACCCGGACTTTCCTCCTTCGCCACTAGGGGCGGAGGGGGCATCGGCCTTGGCGGCCGGTGCGGGTCCGGCGGCGGAGACAAGCTAGATGAAAAGAACAAGCACCTATTTCGCCAAGCCGGGAGAAGTGCCAGCCGGCTGGCGTGTCATAGACGTTTCCGGCATGGTGCTGGGCCGGGTGGCCAAAGACATTGCCGTGGCTCTTCAAGGCAAGGACAAGCCCACCTACACCCCCCATTCCCTCACCGGGGATTTTGTGGTGGTGGTGAATGCCTCCAGGATCAGGGTCACCGGCCGGAAGCTGGAACAGAAGACCTACTACCGCCACAGTGGTTACGTGGGTAATCTCAAGACCTTCGCCCTGCAGGACATGCTTAAGAGAAACCCGGAGCGGGTCATCCAGTTGGCCGTGAAGGGAATGCTGCCCAAGAACAACTTGGGACGGCAGATGCTGTCCCGCCTGAAGGTGTATGCCGGCGAGGAACATCCGCATCAGGCCCAGGTAGCCGGCCACCCTTCCCCAGCCCAGGGATAGGCAAGCCCAGAGCTGGAAGAGTCCAGGGATAGGTAAACCAAAGGCCGGAAATCGAAAGGGAGGACCAACGCTTGGTTGAATCCACGGAACAGCGGTACTACTACGGTACTGGAAAACGCAAGACTTCCATCGCCAAGGTGCGTCTTTACTTGGACGACGGCGGTCCCATTATCATAAACAACAAGCCCATGGACGAGTATTTCAACTGGGCGCCTTGGCAGAGCATCGTGGTGGAACCCCTCAGGGTAAGCAACGCTCTGAACCGGTTCAGGGTAGTGGTGAGAGTCATCGGAGGGGGCGTCCACTCCCAAGCCCAGGCAATCCGCCATGGCGTAGCCAGGGCCCTGTTGGCCTACGATAGCGAGTTGAAGCCCGGCTTGCGGCGCCAAGGTTTCATCACCAGGGACGCCCGCATCAAGGAAAGCAAGAAGTACGGCCTGAAGCGGGCCCGCCGCGCTCCCCAGTACACCAAGCGGTAGCCCCGGCGTTACTGGCGGCAGTCCCGGTAGCCGGCTGCCTCAGACTCCCAAGTATTCCTGGGCCGCGTTCAGCAACTCTGTCAGACGCTGGGGGCTTTCCGCCTCCGCATAAATGCGCAACAGGGGCTCCGTGCCCGAGAAACGGGAAGCCAGCCAGGCGTTTTCGAAGACCAACCGCCGCCCGTCTATCTGGTCGGACCGGAAGATGGGCATCCCGGCCAGCCGGTCCAAGTCCTCGCTGGCCAGCAGCCCCTCTATCCTCTCCCGGTCGCCGGCACGGAACTCCACGTCTCTGCGGTGGTAATAGTGGGGCCCCACCTGCTGGAATAGCCCTTCAATCAACTGGGATGGAGTTTTCCCGGTGCGGGCCATGTACTCCAGGAACAGAAGCCCGCTGAGGATACCGTCCCGCTCGGGAATGTGACCCTGGAAAGCGTAGCCACCGCTCTCCTCACCCCCCATCAGTGCGTCCACTTCGTTCATCTTGGGGCCGATGTACTTGAACCCCACCTTCATTTCGTGGACGTCAACCCCAAACTGTTCCCCCAGCTTGTTCAACATCATGGAAGAGGTCACACCCTTCACCAAGGGCCCCCGCCTTCCTTGAACTTGGAGCAGGTACATGGCCAGCAGGGAAAAGACCTCCAGTGTAGTGATGAACCTGCCTGTCTCGTCCACCACTCCCAAACGGTCGGCGTCCCCGTCCAATGCCAGCCCCACCGAAGCGCCTTCCTCGGGGACCTGCCGGAGCATAGTCGTAAGATTCTGGGCGATTGGCTCAGGTTGGGCCATGCCGGGAAATGCCGGGTTCACCATTGCGTTGAGCTCTCGGACCCGAGAGGCCGCCCCGTTAAGTACCCCCGACAAGTAACCCGCCCCTGCGCCGTACATGGCGTCCACCACAACGTCCAGTCCGGCGTTGCGGACCAATTCCAAGTCCACCAACCGGCCCAAGCACTCGAAGTAAGGAGGGTCGGGGTCGAAGTCGGTGACCAGGCCCTCTCTCCGCGCCTGTTCCAACGGCATGGAACGGGGTGCCCCGGCCGACTCTATACAGGCCTCTAACTGGCTGGTGATTTCCTCTGTGGCGCTGCCGGCGTACTCCGGCTTGAACTTGAACCCGTTCCATATTGCGGGATTGTGGCTGGCAGTCAGGACGGCGGCGCCGGAGGCCTTGTAGTTCAATGTGTTGTAGGTGATTACCGGGGTGGGTGCCGCCTTCACCGATAGGAACGTCTTTATCCCGTTGCCGGCGCAGGTGGCGGCCACCGTTTCGGCAAACTCCCTGGAGAGGAACCGCGTGTCGTACCCGACCACCAGCGCCGGGTCTGCCGCTCCCGAACCCTTGAGGTAGTCGCATACCCCTTGGGAGCAGCGGGCAACGTTGGCGAAGGTGAAGTCGTCGGCAATGATACCCCGCCAACCGTCGGTGCCGAACCTGATCTCAGCAGGCATCACACTTCGTCCCCTTTTAATTCACGCCGTAAAGCGGAGGGGTCTTCAAAAGACCCCTCCAATAGTATCGCAAAGTTCCGCGCCTTATGTGCAGGTCGGCGTTGGGGACTATAAGCCGGCCTTCTGCCGGAGCAGGTCGGCCTTGTCGGTGCGCTCCCAGGGCAGGCCCATGTCGGTGCGGCCGAAGTGGCCGTACGCAGCCGTCTGCCGGTAGATGGGCCGCCGCAGGTCCAAGTCCTCGATGATTGCACCGGGCCGCAGGTCGAAGTTCTCCCGCACCAGTTCTTCGATCCGGGAGTTCTCTATGTGGTTGGTATCAAAGGTCTCTACAGAGACGGAAATGGGTTCCGCAACGCCGATGGCATAAGAGACGATAACTTCAACACGGTCGGCCAAGCCGGCGGCGACCAAGTTCTTGGCGACGTAGCGGGCAGCATAGGCCCCGGAGCGGTCGACCTTGGTCGGGTCCTTGCCGGAGAAGGCGCCACCGCCGTGCCGGGCGATTCCGCCATAGGTGTCAACCAGGATTTTTCGTCCGGTAAGCCCGGTGTCCCCTTGAGGGCCGCCCACGGCGAACCAGCCGCTGGGGTTGACGTATATGTTGGTGTCATCGTCCATCAACTCGCCAGCTATGGGCTTGATGACGTGCTCCGTGATGTCCTTGCGGAGCTGCTTGTTGAAGGACTCCCGGTCGGCTTGGTCTTCGTGCTGGGTGCTGATAACCACGGCATCCACCCGGTGGGGCTTGCCGTTCCGGTATTCCACCGTGACCTGCGACTTGCCGTCGGGACCAAGGTAGGGAAGCACTCCATCCTTGCGCACCTTGGCCAGCCGCTCAACAAGGCGGTGGGACAGGTCAACCGTAAGGGGCATCAGGCTGTCCGTCTCGTTGCAAGCAAAACCCACCATCATCCCCTGGTCTCCGGCGCCGGTGGCGCGCCGGGCGTCGGCCTCGGCGCTGCTCCCTCTCTCTTCCAAGGCGGTGGTAACGCCGCCGCTGATGTCCGGGGACTGTTGGCTGACGTGGGCCATCACCCCGCAGGAATTCCCGTCCAAGCCGTATTTCACGTCGGTGTAGCCGATTTCCTGCATCACTTGGCGGGCAATCTCGTTGAAGTCCAAGTTGGACTTGGTGGTGATTTCCCCGGTGACCATTACCAAGTTCTTGGTCGCCACCGTTTCGCAGGCGACCCGGCTGGTGTTGTCGTTGGTAAGGGCGGCATCCAAGACCGCGTCGGAGATCTGGTCGCACAGCTTGTCCGGGTGTCCCTCGGTTACCGACTCTGAAGTAAGCAGATACTTGGGTGAAACCATGAACTGAATGGGCATTGGTTACATTCCTCCAATTTCTCGGCTGCGGCGCGGCAGGTCTGCCGTTGGCTGGCCGCCGCCGGATCCCGGCTCCTTCCGGGGGTGGTGTAATCTTCCCGGGCCCGCTAGGTGCCCTCTTCCCAACTCTCCTGGTACTGTTGCTGGCTCTGGTCCAGGCTGTCGATTTTCACTCCCATGGCTTGCAGCTTGATGCGCCCCACCTCGGCGTCGGTCTCCTTGGGGACGACGTACACGCCGGGGGTGAGCTTGCCTTGGTTCTTGACGATGTACTCCGCCGAAAGGGCTTGGTTGGCGAAGCTCATGTCCATCACTGCTGATGGATGGCCCTCCGCTGCGGCCAGGTTGATGAGCCGCCCCTCGCCCAGCAGGTAGAGCACCCGGCCGTCCTTCATGTGGTATTCCTGAACGTATCCCCGTGCTTCCTGGTTGCTGGTGGACAACTCTTCCAGCGCGGGAATGTCGATTTCGACGTTGAAGTGGCCGCTGTTGGCCATGATGGCCCCGTTGCGCATTGCCTCTATGTGTTGCCGCCCGATGGCGTGCAGCCCACCGGTGGCCGTAATGAACACCTCGGCTTCCCGCGCCGCGTCCACGCCCGGCATTACGATGAAGCCGTCCATTACCGCCTCCAGGGCCCGGACCGGGTTGGTCTCGGTGACGATCACTTGGGAGCCCATTCCCCGGGCCCGCGCCGCAATGCCCCGTCCGCACCAACCGTAGCCGGCCACGGCAACCTTGCGGCCCGCCCAGAGGATGTTGGTGGCCCGGGTGATGCCGTCCAGGGTGCTCTGGCCGGTGCCGTACCGGTTGTCGAAGAAGTGCTTGGTTTCGGCTTCGTTGACGGCGATGATGGGGTAAAGCAGTCGTTCCGCCTTGGCCATGGCGGTCAAACGGATGACTCCGGTGGTGGTCTCTTCGGTGCCTCCGATGATGTTGGGCAGCAGGTTCTCCCGGTTCTGGTGCAGGGTGGTCACCAAGTCGGCCCCATCGTCCATGGTGATTTGCGGGCCGGCGTCCAGCACCGCGTTGATGTGGCTGTAGTAGGTCTCCTCATCCTCCCCCTTTATAGAGAAGGTGGGAATCCCGTATTCCTGCACCAAGGCGGCGGCCACGTCGTCCTGGGTGCTCAGGGGATTGCTGGCGCACATGAAGACTTCGGCGCCGCCGGCCTTCAAGGCTATGGCCAGGTTGGCCGTCTCGGTGGTGACGTGAAGACACGCCGCCAGCTTGAGTCCTGCCAAGGGCTTTTCTTTGGCAAACCGTTCTTGGATCAGGCGCAAGACCGGCATTTCCCGCCCGGCCCAGTTTATTCTCTTGATTCCTTCGTTTGCCAGGGACAGGTCCTTAACGTGCCCGCTGGCTTGTGGTGTTGACAATCGACTCCTCCTTCAATCTGGCAATCTGGTTAGTATCCGTCTGATTTCCCGAGGTTAGCTGCCGGCTGGCCCCGGCGCAATTTCGTTCCAGGATGACTGCAAAGCAGCCAGGGCAGTTCCCGGCTTATGGATCGCTACCGTAGGAAGTGGGTAAATTGGCCTGTATCCAGGCGGGGGTGCCGTCTTCGATGTTGTACAGGTTTTCTGTGTCATACCCCATCGATGCCGCAACCTCGCAGGCCAGGCCGCTTCTGACCCCCGCCGCGCAGATGAAGAGCACCTTTTTGTCCCTGGGCACCTCGTCCATGCGGTCGGTCAAATCATCGATGGGAACGTGGATGGCCCCAGAAACGTGGCCGGTAACCCATTCGTCGTCCCTGCGGACATCCACCACCACCGTGTTGGCGGGATCGGCGTCAAGGATGGACTTGGCCTCTGGAGAGTCCACCCGGTAGTAGGGCTCACCTGGATCTTGCCTGGGCATTTGATAACCTCCGAACCGTCTCTTCCGGTTTCTAGTTTCTTATGTCAAGTATCTGCCAGCCAAGGGCGCCAGCTTGTGCTTGATGTCTTCCGGTACGCCTTCCTTGGGTGTGATGATGGCGTCCCTCAATGCCGTCGCACAGGGACACTCCCTCGGTCCGGCCAACAATGGCACCACCGCGCGCAGCAGGTCCTTGGAGGCCGCCACGTTGTGCACCAGGTTTTGCACCACCATCTCCACCGTCACCGTCTCCTCGCTTTCGTGCCAGCAGTCGTAGTCGGTGACCCAGGCCATGGTGACGTAGCACATTTCCGCTTCCCGCGCCAGCTTGGCTTCGGGCAGGGCCGTCATGCCGATGATGTCGGCTCCCCAAGAGCGGTACATGAAAGACTCGGCCTTGGTGGAGAAGGCCGGCCCCTCCATGACCACCATGGTTCCCCCCGGATGGACCTTCAAGCCCATGTCCTGTGCGCTGCGGCTAACAATTTCACTCGAAGGCTCGCAGTAGGGCTCTGCAAAGCCGATGTGAACCACCATACCTTGGTCGTAAAAGGTGACGTCCCTCTGCCTGGTTCGGTCGATAATCTGGTCCGGTATGACCAGTTCCAGCGGGGAGATTTCCTCCTGCAGGCTGCCGACCGCGCTAACCGAGATGACCCGCTGCACCCCCAGGCTCTTCAGGGCGTAGATGTTGGCCCTGGCCGGGATATGCGACGGGTTGAACCGGTGGCCCCGTCCGTGGCGGGGCAGAAACGCCACCTGCACCCCTTCCAGTACCCCGGTGACGATGGCGTCGCTGGGCTTCCCGAAGGGGGTGTCCATTTCGATGAACTCGACGTCCGTCAGGCCCTCCATGGCGTAAAGGCCGCTGCCGCCGATAATCGCTATCTGCGCTTCCCGGCTACGCATCCTGTCTTGCCTGCTGCTTTGCTTTCATCGTTTTCGTCATTCGGTTGCTGGCGTTGTCCGACCGGGGAATCTAGACACCCATCCTTACCTGCGTTTGCTCAATCGCTAGTTTCAAGCTCTCTATAAATGGAGGCCTCGCCACTCCCGCTTCGGTGATGATTGCGCTGAGGTAGCGGTGCGGGGTCACGTCGAAGGAGGGGTTCATCACTTCAACGCCGGAGGGCGCCGTCGGACTGCCTTGAAAATGGCTGACTTCCTCCGCGGGGCGTTCCTCGATTTGGATCTCCTCGCCGCTGCTTATTTCCGGGTCAATGGTGCTGGTGGGAGCGGCGACGTAGAAGGGAACGCCGTTCTCCTTGGCCAGCACCGCCAGCGAATAAGTCCCCACCTTGTTGGCGGTGTCTCCGTTAGCCGCTATTCGGTCTGCCCCGGTTATTACGCAACTAATTTTCCCGCTGGCCAGCAGCATCCCCGCTGCCGAATCAACCAGCAGAGTGGCTGGAATCCCCAAGTACTGAAACTCCCAGGAAGTCAGCCGCGCTCCCTGCAAGAAAGGCCGCGTCTCGGTGTTGAAAACCTGAAAACGCTTCCCATCCTCCCAGCCGGCCCGGATCACCCCCAAGGCAGTGCCATAGCCGGCTGTGGCCAGTGCCCCGGTGTTGCAGTGGGTCAGGACCGCGCCGTCCTCGGGCATTAACTCCTTCCCGAACGACCCCATCAGGCGGTTGACCGCCTCGTCGTCCTGCTGCATCCGGCGGGCTTCTTCAATCAACCTCGTGGCGATTTGTTCCGGGTCCCTCACGCCCTCGGCTGTGTTCAACTGCCTCTGCACTGCCCAAGTCAGGTTGACCGCGGTGGGCCGGGCGTTGGATATCTCCCGGGCAGCGTCTTGGAGCTTGGATAGGAATTCCTCCCGGTTTTCGGCATCGATGTCCCGGGCCGCCAGTCCCATGGCGTAAGCGGCGGCCACGCCAATGGCCGGCGCGCCCCTGACCTGCATGTCCCGGATGGCGTCGATTACTCCCTGGTAATTCTGGATCTTGACCATCGCCTGTTCCAGCGGGAGGCGGGTCTGGTCCAGCAGTTCCAGAGTGCCGTCGGCCCAATTTATGGGTCGAATTTCCTTCAAGACCAATGCTCCGGCAGTAAATTCCGGGCAACAAAAAAGCTTCTCTTCTGAGAAGCTCCTTGGATTCAAGCCCCTCATCTTTCGTCACTGGCGGCCTTTGCCGCCTTGGACGCCGGAATTAGCACCGTGCCCCGCACGGACCCTGCCAATGGGACCATGAACGAGACTGGTTGCTTGGCTTCGTCGGGCCGTTCCCTCAGCCGTTCTCTATAAAGGGTTACGATTGCGCGTATTCAGTTGTCAACGCCGCCATGTTACTAACGGGTTTCGACACTGTCAAGAACAGGTTCGGCGTATAGAGAATGGTGAGGATTCGCAGGAACGCAAGATAGTTGCCCGGACTAGATAAAGGCTCAAGGAGCGGGAATCAGTTTTGTTCGCAAGACACTCTCAAATTCGTTGCGCTGTACTGTTCGTGCAGCCAGTAGTTTCTCGCTGGAACTCTCAAGGGTGAGAACTTCCCAATGTCCCCTCTCGAGAAGGTAGCCGCCATCCTCAGTCAAACTCAGTGTGGGCACCAGCCAGATTATGTCCCCATCCCCTAGGTCTCTACTGAATGAAGGGCTTGGACCTCCAATGGACTCGAAAAACGGTTGGTCAACGGCGACAGCCATTTTTGAGCCCCAACGTCGCAACGTCGGGACTTTGACCTGTAGCTGCGGCATTAGCCGTTTGGCGCTTGAGGAACGCCAATCAGGCCTGCGCACACTGGCAGGGTATGGAGGATTCGGCGTTTTGTCTCCCCGCATTAGGGTAAATTCAGACGTCATGCCTGGACCGGAGAAATAGACTGCTTGAATCTCCAACCCATACCAATCCAGTCTGTCACCGGCAGTGCGGGCGACCACTAAATCTATCTTCCCCGCAGGCTTGTTGGTAGCTATGCTCTCCATGAAGGGAATTTCCCGGGCCAGCGATAGGTCTGCAGACGGAAAGCCCACTATCTCGCCGAGCCACTGGATCAAAAGGTTGTCCTGCTCGAAACGAGAAGGACAAACAATGACAGGCGGTCCTTCGGCCCGCTGTACATGACCAGTCCCGTCATCTTCGTAAAGCTGGATCGAACAGACCCCTCCGGCTTTGTGGCACATTGGTTTGTCATGCTGAAAAGGACATGAGGGGCGGAAGTCGATTTCACCTAAGGCGACTTTACCGAAATTTTGCCGTTCTTGGGCCACCAAACTCAACAATCGATGCCCATACCATTCGGCTATCCCGTATCTACTCATGTGTTAAAAATTGGGCTACGCGTGATTACAAGCTCAGGCACCTTGGCATGGTGGGTATTTTTCATCTGGACTTCTACGGCTTCGAAACCATATTCCTTGACCAAGGACAAGACTTCCTGGGATTTGTCGTAGGTCATTAGGAATTCGGCCCTGCTGTTCGAGAGGATAGAAAAGAGGCGCCTGTGGTCTATGGAATTGGTGTTGTAGAGCCTGCGTCCAGCGCGTTTGCCGCCCGCCGTATATGGTGGGTCGGCAAATACCACCGTCTCAAACCCGGAATTGCAAAGGCGATCTTCCAAGAGCCCCAAACCGTCGGTTTCTCGAAAGTCTATCCGATTTGCATATCTGGCTATGCCAGCTAGCCTTTTAATAATAGTATCGGGATACCATCGCGACTCTATCCCCTTTCCGTTCTCACCAACTCGGGCAAGTGCGGCGCCATTAGCCAGAATACCTCCCCGACGAGTCCGGTTAAGAACCAAGGTCCTGAATCCCCAACTGACAATGCTTTCGGGAGGTTGCAAGGCAAGAAATTCGATGGCTTCCCTGGACAATGAGAAGTCCCTCACCTTTTCCTTAAGCTCCTCGGTGTAATGTAAGGCCGCTTTCCAGAAAGCAGCTACGTCTTGGTCTAACTCTGCCATCACAGCGCGCTGCGCCAAATTTTCCATTACGGCGGTCAAGGACACTATGGCCCCCCCAGCGAAGGGTTCTATTAGTTGGTTAGGCTTCGTCTCCATATGCCCCAGCCAATGCCGGATATGCGGTATTAGCCACGTTTTTCCTCCCGGATAGCGGAGAGGGCTTCGCTGGGGAACGGAGGCGACGTTTACCGCAGGTATGGGGGATATAGGTACATTCCAACCGTGAGTCTCCCTGGCGCCTTCGGCCATATCGGGAAAACGCATCATGACAAAGCGGCTCTCTTTCGTTGGTGAGGATAAGGTTTTCGGTGATGTTAACACACCATCCGCCCCGGCTATTACCTGCAAATGTCACCCTGCTGTTCTTGGAATTGCCTGAGCATTGGAGCTTGAGTCACAGCCCAATGGATTCTTCGGAAGGGCTGAGCTTTCTATCGGCCTGGAGACATCTGCCGTCGCCACCCCGCGTTGACAGCCGTTTCGGCCAACAACATAATGGGCCGCACAACCGGGGCGCCGGGGTTGCCGGTATTCCCCCGGTGGCAGGTGGCTGGACCACGGAGGACATCCGGCGATTATGGCCATGAAATCCCCCCAACTGGCTGCCCCCTCCGGGTTGCCGGCCGGTGAAACGGGCCTGTTCTGTGACCTCTACGAGCTCACCATGGCCCAGACCTACTTCCGGCAGAATATGTTCGCCCCGGCGGTCTTCAGCCTCTTCGCCAGATCATACCCTCCAAATCGCGGCTACCTGGTTTCCGCCGGCCTCGAGGACGTGCTGGACTACTTGGAGCAGGTGCGGTTCGGCCCCGAAGCCCTGGTCTACCTGGCCTCCACCGGCATGTTCGACGGCGCCTTCCTGGACTACCTCTCCGGATTCAGGTTCACCGGCAGCGTCCGGGCCATCCCCGAAGGGCGCATCTACTTTGCCGGCGAGCCCGTGCTGGAAATAAGCGGCCCGGTCATCGAGTCTCAGCTTGTTGAGACCTTCGCCATCAACCAGATAAACCTGCAGACCCTCCTCGCCACCAAGGCGGCCCGCTGCGTCTGGGCGGCCCAAGGCCGGCCGGTCACCGACTTCGGCGCCCGCCGCACCCAGGGCACCGACGCCGCCCTGAAGATGTCCCGGTGCGGTTATATCGCCGGCTTCCAGTCCACCAGCAACGTCATGGCCGCCAGCCGCTACGGCATACCCCCGGCCGGCACCATGGCCCACTCCTTTATTTCCAGCTTCCCCTCCGAGATAGAGGCATTCCGCGCCTATGCTGCCACCTTTCCCCACCGGGCCGTCCTGTTAGTGGACACCTACGACACCCTGGAGGGAGCGGCCAAGGCTGCCACCGTGGCGAAGGAGATGGAAGCCCAAGGCCACCGCTTGGTCGCCCTCCGGCTGGATTCCGGTGACTTCGAAGACCTGAGCCGCCAAGTTCGCCGGCTCCTCGACGCAAACGGCTTGGATTACGTGAAGATTTTGGTGAGCGGCGGCTTGGACGAATACTCCCTCGAGTCCTTGGTCCACTCCGGCGCCCCCATTGATATCTTCGGCCTGGGCACCAAGGTCGGCGTATCGGCCGACGCTCCCTGGTCCGACATGGCTTACAAGCTGGTCTGCTACGACGGGCGCCCCGTGATGAAGCTCAGTCCCGACAAGAGCTACCGGCCCGGCGCCAAGCAGGTGTTCCGGTTCACCGACGGGGATGGCTTCTTCAGTCGTGACGTCATCGGTCTGGAAGAGGAGCTCCCCGCCGCCGGTGACCCCCTGCTGGAGCCGGTCATGAATCTAGGCAGCCGGGTGGGCCCAAGCAGGACCCTGGAGCAGGCCCGGGAGTGGTTCAACCACGACTTTGGCCGTCTTGATTCCCACTTCAAGGTCTTGGGCGGAGCGCCCCGCTTCCCTGTGGATGTCAGCCCGTCCTTGGACCGACTGACCCAGCGAGTGCAGAACTACATTGCATCGGCCGGACCTTAGGGTGAAACCCGTCCCGGCCATGGCCCTCTCTCAAGAGGGAGCGGAGAAATGGAGGACCTGTCTGTAGATGAAGATTGCCGTCTGTGTTAAGTACGTCCCTGTAGTTGCCCGCATCCAGTTCGACTACGAAAACAAGACCATCGTCCGGGAGGGAGTGCCCTCGGAAGTGAACTCCTTCGATATGCTGGGCGTGGTCCGCGCCGCCGAATTGAAACAGTCCGACGCCGATGAAGTGGTGGTTGTCTCCATGGGACCGCCCCAAGCCAAGGAAGGCTTGGTGGAGTGCCTGGCCTTGGGCGGCGACCGGGCCATCCTGCTGACCGACCGCGCCCTGGCCGGGTCCGACACCCTCGCCACCGCCCGGGCGCTGAGCATGGTGTTGGAGCGGGAAAAGCCGGACCTCATCCTGTGCGGCCGGAACAGCTCCGACGCCGAGACCGGGCAGGTTGGCCCGGGCATCGCCGAGCTGATGGGCATGCCCCACGTCGGCCCGGTAAGCCAGTTGGACTTGGGGGAAGACGGCCGTTCCATCGTCGTGAGACGCATCATTGACCAAGGGCACCAACTCATCCAGTGTCCTCTGCCCGCACTGGCCTGCGTCACCGACGGCGTTGCCCCCGAGTCCTACCCCGACCGGGAGCAGATGGCGGCGGCCGAATCCAAGCCGGTGGAAGAGGTCAACTGCGCTCAACTGTCCGATGACATGTCCCAGTTCGGTGAACCCGGTTCACCCACCTGGGTACAGGACATCCGCTTGGTTGAGCCCAACCGCATCGGCGTCATCATCCAGGATGAGACGCCCGAGGCGGCGGCCCGGCAGATGGCCGATGGCCTCCAGGCCAGGTTGGATGAGTTGGCGGCCCAAGCGGCAAGCGGCGCCGCGCCGGAGGCTTCATCCCGGTACGCCGGTGGGCGCGACCGCAGCATCTGGGTGGTGGCCGACACCTTCCGAGGCGAACCCCTGCACGTCACCATGGAGATGCTGGGCAAGGCCCGGGAATTGACCGCCGTCACCAAGAGTGAAGTGGCCGCGGTGGCCATATCCGCCCAAGCCGCCAGCATGGCGGAAGGACTGGCCGCCTACGGCGCCGACCGGGTTCTGCTGCTGGACAACAGCAGCCTGGGCCCGGTCTATTCCCGCGCCGTCAGCGAGGCCCTCGCCTCAGCAATAGACCGGGAGCGGCCCTACGCCGTGCTCTTCGCCGCCAGCGCCGACGGGAGGGACTTGGCTGCCCGCATTGCCGCCAACCTCAAGCTGGGCCTGACCGGCGACGCCGTTGACTTGGAGATCGACGATGAGGGCCGGCTGGTCCAGCTAAAGCCCGCCTTGGGAGGCAACGTCGTCGCCCCCATCCTTTCCAAGACCTTGCCCAACCTGGTAACCATGCGCCCCGGCTTGTTGACGCCAATTGTCCCGGAGCCCTCTGCCCCGTTCACCTCCGAGGCCATAGGACCAGGCAGCTTTGCCGGTGAAGACGTCAAGGTGCTGGAAGAACAGTACCAAGAGGATATCGGCGCCACCGAACTGGTGCAGGCCCAAGTCGTGGTCGGCGTGGGAATGGGAATCGGGGGCCCCGAAGAGTTGTACGGCATCCGGGAGATGGTGAACTCCATAGGAGCTACCCTGGCCACCACCAGGAACGTGGTGCACTCCGGCTGGCTGCCCCACCAGCTACAAGTTGGAATCAGCGGCAGGAGCATAGCTCCCAAGGTATACGTGGCCGTGGGAATCAGGGGCGCCTTCAACCACACCGTGGGCATTCAGAAGGCCGGGGTCATTCTTGCCATCAACTCCAACCGCCGCGCCGCCATTTTCCGCTCCGCCGACTACGGCGTAATCGGCGACTGGAAGGAGTACCTGCCGCCCTTGCTGGAAGCAATCAAGCCCGTTGTGGCCGGCCTGACCGTATCCCCTGCGTCCTGAAGCCTGTCCTGTAGCCCACTAGGACTGTTGAATCCCCGATGGCCTCGCTGATACTTACATTTGCGGCCCACCCCCGTAGGTACCCGACCTACCTGGCCTACATCAACGGGTTCACCTACGGCTTCGGCGTCGGCACCCTCACCCTCTTGGTGCCGCTGTACGCCATCGACCTGGGGTTCCGCTTGTCCGACCAAGGCATCATCGTGGCTGCCCCGGCTATCTTCATGGTGGCCCTCAGGCTCCCTGGCGGCGCCATTGCCGACCGCTTTGGCGAGCGGGTCGTCATGTGGTTCGGCTTCGCAGCCCTGATGGCCTGTGCCGCGGTGGCGGCGGTGTCAACCACCATCTGGCCCTTGGTGGCCGCCCAGCTATTCAACGGCGCCTCCCGGTCGGTGTACTGGTCCGCCGGCCAGTCCTACGCCAGCCGCACCGTGGAGGGCACCGCCGGGAAAGTGCTGGGCAGGCTGCTGAGCTGCGAGTCCACCGGCGGCATCATCGGGGCCATCGTCATCGGCTTCGTCGCCCAGGCCGCCGGATACCCCACCGCCTTCCTGTTGTCCGGCTTGGTCAACCTTCTGGGAGTCATTGTTATTGCCGTCCTGCCGTCCCTCCCCAGGGTGGACCAAGTAAGGAGCTTCACCGCCAGTTTCGCCCCCATCAAGACCATGTTGTTCCGGCGTTCCCTCTGCTTTGCCTACTTGGTGTCTTTCATGGCGGCGGTCAATGCCGGGCTGGTGGGGGGGCTTTTCATCGCATTCTTCCGGGACCTGGGTTTCAGCGAAGGCGAGACCGGCGTCATCCGGTCGATGAACAACGTGGGCGTGGCTTGCCTGGCCTTCGTGTTCGGCTGGCTCCTGGCCAAGCTAGGTTCCCGGAACATGGGCCTGCTGGGGATGGTCTTGTGCGGGGGCCTTTCCGTGGTAATAGCCTTTGGGGTCACGGAGTCGGTCGCTTCTCTGGCAGTTTCGTCCACCACTATCGTATTGGCCGTCGTTCTGATGACCGTCATGGGCATATCCTTCGGCTGCCTGCGGGCCCTCTATCCCACCTTGGCCTCCGACAACAGCCCTCCCGGGCAACGGGGCATGACCCTGGCCATTGTCAGCCTGTACTGGGCGGTGGCCATGCTCTTGTCACCCCTCATCTTTGGCTTCATTGCCGATGCCACCAGCATCCGCCTGGCCATGCTGCTCTATGGAATCATTGCCGCCGCGGTGGGGCTGTGTTCGCCCCTCGTCTTCTGGTTCAGCCGGACTGGCAGGCAGGCCATGGAGCCCGAAGCGTAGGACGTAAATCTGCCTGACGGGAAGGAGATAAGGCCTAAGGGGACAGGCCTGCCAAGCACCCCTGGGTCTGACCTGTTGCTGGGTTCTCTAGGCCTGCCTGGGTGTACAGAGTCTTTATACTTGCGTTGTTTCAGAGACTAGCCATCCAAGGGCAAATTCACTCCGCCTAGTTCGACTATCAAGCACTGACAATTCAGCCTTGCGCGGCTCTGCCCGCGTGTTTAGAATCCGCGAAAACACACGGCCCGTTGCGGGTCAGGAGCGACGCTCGTTAGAGATAATGCTTTTGTCGATTAACTAACTGGCCAGGTGAGAAACCTAAGAGGCAAATCATTACGGAATAATTTTGAAGGATGAATATGGAACCTGCATCACTACAAACTACTTATCGAGCATTAAGCTTAGGCGCTGGGGTTCAAAGTTCTGTACTTGCCTTATTGCTTGACCGACAAGACACGGAACTTCAAGAATTGGCCTACCCCCGTCCGGATTGTGCCATATTTGCGGATACGGGATGGGAACCCCAATCCGTCTACGAACACCTGAACTGGCTTGAAGCACAGCTTTCCTATCCATTGATACGTGTCAGTGCCGGGAACATCAAGAAGAACCTGAGGAAGGCGGTAACGGTTACAGGCCATCGATTCGTCGATGTACCATTTTTCTTGTTGAATCCCGATGGATCCAAAGGGTCGGTACGCCGACAGTGTACAACCCATTACAAAATAAACCCTATATATAAGCGCCTACGCATTGAGGCTGGAGGTCAACCCAAGCGACCTCTTCCAAAGGACAAGCATGTCGAAATTTGGTTAGGCATCACAGTAGATGAAGCCGCTCGCATGAAACCCAGTAGGGAATCTTGGGCTACACATCGTTGGCCTCTTATTGATTTGCATTGGTCAAGGGAGGACTGCCTGCAGTGGTTTGCCCAGGAATATCCAGAACGCCGTTTACCTCGCTCAGCTTGTGTCATTTGTCCTTATCGTTCTGCTCGGAATTGGGTTGAGATGAAAGAGAACGACCCCGATAGCTTTGCAGAGGCAGTCCGATTTGATAATCGGCTTAGAAACGGCACTGCGAATCCAATACGCAGGATTCTGCGTGGAAGACCTTATCTTCACGACTCGCGCCGCCCTTTGCAGTCGGTGGTCTTAGAAATCGAGCGGACTATGTCAGAGGCTAGTTCTGTAGGACATCTTAATCAATTCAACAACGAATGTGAGGGGATGTGCGGTGTTTGACCCAGGCACAGTATCGCCCAACTACGGTCTTCACCAGTACCAACGGCAAGTTTTAGACGACATTATTGACGCCTTGTCTTTACCGGAGCGCCGCGTGATCGCACATCTGCCTACTGGTGCGGGTAAGACCAGGATTGCCTGTCATGCCGCCTGCCATATGCTAAACCAGGCGGACGACGATGGCACTTTGGTAGTTTGGCTTGCATCTACAGAAGAGCTTTGCGAACAGGCGTCGGAGGAATTGACTCGCGCTTGGACCCATCTCGGAAGACGTGAGGTCAATGTTTACAGGTATTGGGGGGATTCACCATTGGATTTGAGAGACCTCTCCGCTGGGTTTCTTGTCGCCGGTCTTGCAAAGTTACGCTCTGTTGGATTCGACGATTACACGATATTATCGCATCTTGCCGACCGCACTTTTGGGGTAATCTTTGACGAAGCACACCAGGCAATTGCAGCCACTTACTCCTTCTTGACAGATCAACTTACTACTAACAGGCCTCCGCTATTGGGTCTCACTGCAACACCTGGACGAACATGGGGATTTGCCGAGGACGACCTTGGTCTGGCGGATATGTTTGCTCATAAGAAGGTTTCTATAGACGCAAAGGGACACGGTAATCCCGTTACCTTTCTCATCAATAATTTCTACCTAGCCGAGCCTCGATTCATACAGGTTACATTTCAGTCCGATTCCCCTGCCCTTGAGCCTATTACTGGGACTGACTACAGCACTAGTGACTTGCAATCCTTGGGCAAGAATAGCGAACGTACCAATAAGATTGTTGAACTGTCCCACGAAGCGGCGTTGCGTCATCCTCGCACAATTGTCTTCTGCCCTACGGTAGAAAGTGCAGTGGAGTGTTCTGCCCTTTTGCAGTCTAGGCGGATAAAGACAGGCGTTATCACCGCGAACACTCATTTGGATGACCGGCGAGCGATTCTAACCGATTATCGTAGTGACGATGCCGCTAGCATGGTGCTATTCAATTATGGTGTGCTTACAGCGGGTTTCGACGCGCCGCGGACAAGATGTGCCATAATCGCTCGGCCAACTACGTCCCTTGTTCTTTATTCACAAATGGTTGGCCGAGCCATGCGTGGGCCACGAGCGGGTGGAAATCGGAGAGCGGAAATTTATACAGTAGCGGATACGAATCTTCCCGGGTTCGGCTCTGTTGCTGATGCCTTTACCAACTGGGAGGAATTATGGTCGAGCAATCCACTGGTCTAAGTTCCTCAGACCGTCAACTGATCCCGGCGAGCCTTACCATCATGGCTTTGAGGGATAGTAGATACCACAATACTGCTTACGCACTCTCGGAGCTCATAGATAACTCTGTTGACGCCAGTGCATTGAGAGTTGAAGTGCTTTGTATGGAACGAAGTGAAACAGTCAATGTGCGGGAGCGGCAAACCGTCTCTGAAATAGCGGTGCTAGATAACGGGACCGGGATGGATTCCCAGACCTTGCTTGAGGCGCTTAAATTCGGTGGCGGTACACGTCACTCAAATCAACGAGGAATTGGAAAGTATGGCATGGGACTACCTACGTCCTCAGTTTCTCAATGCAAAAGAGTAGACGTTTGGACATGGCAAGACGGTTCTTTCGACAAGCCTTGGCACTGTCACATAGATGTTGACGAAATCAGGGCGGGCCAAGACCAAGTACCATTGCCAGACCAGGATACGCCGATTCCGGTCGTTTGGTTAAATGCAGCCATGCCAGAAAGCATTGACCGTCAGCATGGGACCTTAGTTCTATGGACCAGGCTTGACAAAATTCAATGGCGAGGGAGCCAAGCACTAATTGATAATACGGCAACAGAAATCGGGAGAATTCATCGCTATTCCATCCACGACGGAACAGTGAAAATAAGAATGGCGGCTTTTCCAGAACATCATCCCAGGGATGCTAGGCACGATAAAGACGTTCTGCCAAATGACCCAACCTACTTAATGTCCCCTACGTCTACACCGGAGCCATGGGGGAACGACCCCATGTTTAAGGAATGGGCTACAAAGCAATACGCCGTCCATGTGGAGGGCAAGGAAGAAACCGTCGAAGTTCGATACTCCATCGTCAAACCTGAGGCACTCAAGACTGAGAGTGTGGCGCAGAATCCAGGCTCAGAGTTGCATGGCCGACACGCGAGGCACAATATAGGTGTTTCAGTCGTACGAGAGGACCGTGAGATAGTTCTAGAAGATGCCTTTCTCCGAGAGGGTGGCAGTGCCGATAATCCCCAAAATAGATGGTGGGGTTGCGAAATTAGGTTTTCTCGTGCGTGTGATGAGCTCTTCGGTGTTGATCATAACAAGCAGTTGGCAACTCGCTTTACACAAGCCGCCAAACTATTGGCCCAAGATGACCGGCCCAACCAAATTATCCTAGATGGCATGGAAGAAGACGACATTCACAAGATTGTCGGAGATATTCGAGACCAGACAAGAGCCATGATGCGTTCGATTGGTCTGATGTTCAAGCAACGAAGGTCTATCCCTAATGGCAAAAAAAACGGTGCCAAAACGCCAGAAAACACAGCTGTAGAAAACGCGTCTAAGGCAGACCAAGAGGCCATTGAACTAGGAACTGAGACACCAACTCCTACTGATAAAGACCGTGCCGAGATACCGTCTGAAACAAGAGAGGAAGCCCTCACACAACAGTATGAGGAAGAGGGCTTCCCTCAAGCGGATGCCAGAAGTCTTGCTCAGGAGATTGTCAAGGAAGGCCATTCATACCAGTTTCGGGCATCACAGCTTGACGGCTACCAGATGTTCAACGTCAGGTCGAATCAAGGAGTCCTGCACATTAACCTCAATACGGATCATGACATTTACGATTTAATAGAACACATTGAGGATGAACTGGATGAGAATGCAGATGAGGGTGATCCCGCATTTCAAGCTAGTGTAGCTATTAGGCTTTTGCTTCTTTCGTGGGCGCGTATGGAAGACCAAACAGAAGCCAGAGACCAGAGGATGCAAATTCAAAGCATCGCCAATAACTGGGGGCGACAAACCAGCAGGCTTCTCAGACAGTGGCGTGATCGGACTGGCTAGAATTGCTGGGAACGCCAGGAGATTCGCTCATTGACCTGTGTGCTGGTGCGAGTGAGCTAGTTATAGCGGCTCCCTACATCAAAGCCGAAGCTCTTACCAGGATACTGGAGGAAGTAAATCCCACAGCGCCACTTACCTGTGTCACCAGATGGCACCCCCAGGACATCGCAGCCGGAGTGTCAGACACTTCTTGCCGTGTGATTGTTCTCCGTCGTGGTGGTTCGTTCCGTCTGCACCCTTCTCTTCACGCCAAATACTACCGGGCTGGGGATTCTGTCTTAGTAGGGTCCGCAAACTTGACTGCCGCGGCAATGGGTTGGTCTCGCCAATCAAATCTCGAGATCCTTTGCCATCCTGCCACCGACTTCAGCTTCTTGGAGTTCGAACGGGAACTGCTACAGCAGTCTAGGGCAATCAACGATGACGAGTTTGCGCGATGGGAAGCGATAACTACCATTGATATTCCCAACCAATTTCCTGTCAATACCGACTTTCACAATCCATTGGAAGAGTGGAGACCTTCCACTCGTGATCCTAGAAATTTGGGGTTGAGTTATCAGGGCAGGGAACAGTTGATTGCATCCTTCGATGAACAACAAGCGGCCAAGCGTGACATTCAAACTCTTCAAACCCCGTCCGGTTTTACTGACTACCATTTCAGGAATTGGATAACTGTGGGCTTGTTGTCGTCAGGCTTCACTATTGCTGTGATAGAACTACTCAATGAGCAAGAACCTGGCCGGTCGCGTATCCTGGCAAATTCCTTCGGTCTGAGTCCGACTGAAGCTCGGAGGGACATGGAGACAGTCCACAACTGGCTGGCATTCTTCGCCCCGGATATTCTCGCTATTGGATTATAGGAGAGGGCGTCATGTTTCTGGTTCAGCCGGACCGGCAGGCAGGCCATGGAGCCCGAAGAGCAGCCGGCAGAATGAGCGCGGGCAAGCTTGTCAATGAGCGCTTTCACTGGTTGGGCTGGCCCGGTCCGGCGCGGTGCCGTCCTCGTCCGGGTCAACGGGGCGATCCTGATTAGCGGTAGTAGTCTCCCGTGGGCTCCGGCCAAAGAGGAATGAGCAGCCAAACACCACCACCCCAATGACCAGCAAGGCGATCGACGCCACGGTCATCGTCGAAATCAGGTCCGAAGCCAGGTTGAACGTCAGGTCCAGGGCGATGTTCAGCACGCTTTGCGGGAAGTCAGGGTAGTCCAGCGCGTTCCGTATCCTCGAATCTAGGGCGGGAATCCCCACCCTCGATGCCACCTGCCCCAGTATCAGCGTAAGCAGGCCGGTGAAGGCCGCTGAGAATCCCAGGCCCCGCAGGGCTGAGGGCCGGCCCCGGCTGATTATGATCGCGGCTACAGCCGCCAAGGCCATTACCAGTAAGGGCAGCCACGGCCACAGCCTGTCCACCGTGGCGATGCTCCCCCGGGCCTCGTCCAACTCGGCCAACAGTTCCGACTCTTCCCCTGCGGGCAGGGCGATGGCCCGCATCAGGTCGTACCGGGTGCACTGGGAGAGGTCGGCATCATCGGGCAGGTCAATGCAAAGAGTTCCTTGGGGTGTGGCCAATTCCCGGTGCAACTGGTCCAAGGAGTCGTCGACTAAGGGAGTCACCAAGCTCCCGCTGGCCAGTTTAAGGGCGTCTCTCAAATCCTCTTCGCCGCCCGTGCCCTCCTTGGCCAATGCTTCCCTAATGGCCTGGTCGGTGGCCGGGTCTTCCAAGGAGCGCAACACTTCCATCGGCACTTGTGGGTGCCCCCGCAGTTTTTCAAGGGCGATATCATAGGCCTTCAACCGCTCTTCCACCGGCACCTGCTGGAATGACGGGACCCGGCGAGGCAACCGTCCGGCCCTCACGTCTAGCAACACCTCCTGGGTGAACTCGCCCAGGTCTTCCGGATCGACCGGTGCCACCTCCACCGCGTCGATTTGCTCCTCGACGTAGACGGTCAACTCCCTGGCGGCATTGGTTAGAGGGACTTCCAGGTCGACGTACAACTCCAATGTCTCGGTGTCCTTCTTGAGGTAACCCATCAGGGCGGCGATAGCCCGTTCGGTCTCTGCTTGCAGGTAGCCGGGAGGCAGCACCCGGCGGGCTACTTCGGCGGCTTCCTCGGCGGGCACTTGGATGCCGCCCAGCAGCTCTTCCTGGGTCCCCTGCAGGGCCGGGTCCACCAGCACCTCGTCGTACACGCGGTCGTACACCCTCTCTTCCAAAAGTGCTTCGGTGTAAAAGGAGGGGGACACAAAGCTGGCGATGATGCCCATGAAGACATAGGCAAAGAAGGCCGCGAAGAGAACAGCCCGGGTCAGCCAGGCTAGGACGAATCGAAGAAAAGTTCCCACGGCGGCTATTATGCCACGGCCCTTGGTTGGTAGGAACTTGGGGCCGGGAAAATCCTCTTTACTGACAGTAACCGCTTGCTATCCAGGATTGCAGCTCTCTAGCATGGATTTCAGGCCATGGATTTCAGGCCATGGATTTCAGGGCGCCCCTCGGCCCGCCGCTGTGGTGCCCAAGCCAACCGGCTACTGAGGCCACCGGGAGTCCAATGCCCAACAGTCAGACCCAAGGAAACCTTTTCAAGCTCAAGTCCGTCCAACCCGGCGCTCACCTCTTCCCGGACCCCACAGGACACCCAGGATGGAGGAAAATGGCGGAAAACGGTGGGGAAAACAGAAATTTCGGCCCTCAGCTATCCCCGGAGTCTGATGCATCCCCGGATCCCGCAAAGCCTCAAGAATGGCGGAAAATGACGGGAAATGGTGGGGAAATTAAAATTTCGGCCCCCAGCCTTCACCGGACCCGCGGCCTCCCTGGCCCCCACCCGGCCTCCAAAATGAGAAGAAATGAGAGGAAATGAGAGGGAACCTAAAATTTCCGGCCCCGGTCCTCCTCCGGAGTAAGCTCTGCCCATCATCGCACCCGGGAAGCCCATTAACTAACTCGTAAAGGAGAACATCGCACCATGCATCTCAATGAAATACGCCGCCGCATCGACGCCCTTCGCAGCAAGCTGGTCCTGGAGTTGGCCGTTATCGAGCTCCACCGACTGGTCTGCGAATTCGCCCTCAAGTGGGGCATCGCCCTGGCCGGAGACCAGCCCGTGCCCGAACCCCACACCTTCCCCAGCAAGGTCGCCGCCACCGGCGTCAAGCTGACATCCCACATGGGCGCCGTCAAGTACCTGGAGGAGTGCCGGAACAAGAACACCGCCCCCGAAGCCCAGAAGCTTCTCTACCGGCTGCTGCCCTGCGCCCGGGACCTCCCCTACAACGCCATCCTCGCCCTGGACGCCTAACCCTGGAAAGGACTCCTGGGACCGGCACCGGATGCAGATTGTATTAGCCTCTCTCCCCTGGCGGGAGAAGGTTGGGATGAGTGGGAATAGCAACCCTAGCCTACATGGCCGGAGTTGTTCATAGATTCTCGGGATGACTTGCTGGCTCCGGCAGGCCAAGCTGGGGCCGCGCTCCTCTTCCAGCCGCCATCTCCTTTCCTCCCCAAGGAAAATGTTACCTATGTTCGTGGATAATCTATTACCAATCTAACAGGGTTGCATCGCCGCACACCCCTTTCCTCTCAGGTGCAGGGACCGGGGTGACGGCTGTCGCCGCGGTGGGGCAGCCCTGCGCTTGACACTCCAAGCCCAGGGAAAGGACAATGGCGGCAGCTTCTGGTGGGCGGCAGCTCTATTACGCTGCCATAAAGCCCGCAGCATCTGCATCTCGCCAGCCGGTGACCGGCTATCACGTTGAGAGGTAGACCATGGACTTTGGATACAGTCCGGACCAACAGGCGTTACAGGACGAGGTTCGCCATTTCATTGCCGAGCATTTCACCCAGGATGTGCGGGACGAGATCGAAGGCCGCGGCGATGAAGAGGGGCGCGGCCCCTTGGTGCGGGAGTTGTACAAGCAAATAGGGGAGCGGGGCTGGATCGGCATCACCTGGCCCAAGGAGTACGGCGGCCAGGAGGGAAACCGGCTCGACCAGTACATCGTCGAGGAAGAATTCTCCCGGGTGGGAATCAGCGTTGGCGGCGCGGGCAGCGGCGCTCCGGCCATCTTGGCTGCGGGCACTGATGAACAAAAGAGGGAGTTCCTGCCGGGCCTGATAAGCGGGGACATTGTGCTGGCCTTGGGGTTTACCGAGCCCCAGGCCGGCGCCGACTTGGCCGGTCTCCAGTGCCGGGCCGTCCGGGACGGCGACGACTTCGTTATCAACGGCCAGAAGATGTACACCTCTTCGGCCCACTACGCATCCCACATCTACCTCATGGCCCGCACCGACCCCGACGCCCCGCGGCACCGGGGAATTTCCATCTTCCTGATTCCGATGGACACCCCGGGGATCACCGTCCGGCCTCTGTGGACCATCCAGAGCGACCCGCCGGCCCCCACCGGAACTACCTACGGGCAGCGCCGCACCAACGAGACCTTCTTCGAGAACGTGCGGGTTCCCCGGTCGATGATGCTGGGGGAAGAGAACAACGGCTGGTACGTGGGCGCTATGGGGCTGAACCTGGACCGGGTAGGCGCCAGCCGCTACCTGATTTCGGTGCGCCGTGACGAAGACATAGTCAACTGGATCAAGGAGAACGACTTGGACGGCCACTCGCCGGCGGAGGACCCGGCGGTGCGGGACCGCTTGGCAGAGCTTTGGATTGAAGCCCAAGTGTGCCGTCTCATGACCCTGCGCAGCATGTCCATGGTCAACCGGGAGGTTGACTTCAGCTACGAAGGCTCTGCCGAAAAGGTGTGGGCCCCGGAGCACGGCGTGCGAACCACCGAGACCATCACCCAGATTCTGGGCCCCTACGCCCAGCTCTTGAACGGCTCTCCCGAAGCCCTGGAGGACGGCCTCTTCGCCCACAACGTCATGGGCGCTTTCCAGTCCGGCATCAACCACGGCAGCGTCCAAGTGATGCGGGACCAAGTCGCCCGCCGCGGATTGGGAATGCCCCGGGGATAGCCTGCTCGGCGGCCTAAAGACGGCCTTCTTTGTTGCTGCTTGGAACTCTTATGACATCAATTCCATCGCCAGCCGCCGGACCATCCAGTACCGATGATCATGCCCAGGTTAGCCGCCATTTTCTTGAGCGCGCCAAAAGTGAATTGCTAAGTGGCGACACACTTCAGGCATCGGAGAAGGGGTGGGGCGCTGCGGCCCATGCTCTTAAGGCCATTGCCATTCAGCGCGGGTGGAACCACCATGCACACTACCTTCTAAACTACGTTTCAGACCAGCTTGCCGCTGAGTTCGAACGTCCTGATTTTCACATTCACTTGGCGCTTGCAAACGAGATGCACCGGAACTTTTATGAAAACTATCGGGACGAAGACGCGGTTTCCCGCGCCATTGATGACATCGGCCAGTTCATCTCCAAGTTGGAGGAGGTGCGGAATTCTCCTCCCAGGTCATTCACTGTATCCACCAGGGCAGACCAGCAGCGGCTGAGGTGGCTGCTGGGGGTTGGGAGCGATGAAGTCCCTGAAATAGGCGCCCGCTCGGAAGTTGGATTCAGCAAGACCTAGCCGCCGGGCGCCAACCGCCCGTCAGCAAAAGAACCCTCCGGAAAAACCGGCCCGCAGGAAAAACTTGTAGAAGGCATTTTCGAACAGCATGGACGTACTCCTTAGCGAAGAAGAACAGATGGTCAAGAACCTGGCCCGGGAGTTCCTGGAAGGGGAGTCCCCGCCCAGCTTGGCCCGGGCCATGGAGCGGGACGACCTGGGCTATCCACCGGACCTGTGGCGGCAGATGGCCGACTTGGGCTGGTTCGGAATGGCCATTCCGGAAGCCTATGGGGGACAGGGGTTGCCCATCGCCTACTTGGGCATTGTCCTGGAAGAGGTGGGCCGTGCCATCGCCCCGGTGCCCTTCCATTCCACCATGGTTGCAGCCTTGGCGGTCAATGAGGGCGGCAGCGAGCAGCAACGCCAGGAAATTCTTCCCAAGGTCGCCAGCGGCGGCGCAATCCTTACTTGGGCATTCAACGAGCGCAACCCCCGGTTCGTTCCCGAAGCCATCCAAGCTCAAGCCATCCGGGACGGCGATGACTTCGTCCTGACCGGGACCAAGATGTTCGTCGACAACTTTAACGTCGCCGAGCAGTGCTTGGTGGTCTGCCGGACTGCCCCTGCTTCCGCGGACTCTCCTGCCGATGGTATCTCCCTGCTGTTGGTGGATCCCTCCAGCCCTGGCGTTTCTTCGGTCCCACTGACCACCTTGGCCAAGGACAAGCAGAGCCAAGTGACCTTCGACGGCGTCCGGGTTCCGGCGTCAAACCTGGTGGGACCCGAGGGTGAGGGCTGGGGAGTGGCCCAGAACATGCTGGACCGCGGCACTGCCCTCTTGTGTACCCAGATGGTCGGTGCGGCCCGCAAGGACTCAGAGATGGGAATCGAATACGCCAAGAACCGCGTCGCCTTCGGCCGGCCCATCGGTTCCTTCCAGTCCATCCAACACCTCTGCGCCGACATGACCATCTGGGTCGACGGCTGCCAGCTCCTGACCTACGAGGCCCTCTGGAAGATGGACCAAGGTATGCCGTCTGCCTTGGAGGTTTCCCAAGCCAAGGCCTTCTGCAATGAGAAGTGCGAGGCCGCAGTGCGCTCCTCCCAGGTTATCCACGGCGGCATCGGCTTCATGATGGAGTTCGACCTGCACCTGTGGTTCCGGCGCGTCTCCGCTTGGTCCATGCGCTTGGGCACCACCTTCGAGCACCGGGCCCGCATTGCCCGGATGCTCTTGGACCAGCCCGGAAAAGTGCGATTGGGAATGAACCTGGCGCCGGTCTCCTGACTGCCCGCTAGTCCGATACAGCAGATCAAGTCCGGTGTGTCCGGACAGAATCAGCAACGGAGAAAGAAGACCATGCCCACAGACCCAGTTTGCGGGAAGGAAATAGACGAAGGGGAAGCCCGCGCCCAGACCGGCACCACCCGCCACGGCGCCGCCGAGGTTGACCCCCAGCAGGGCACCCGCAGCTTCTACGACGGGGTCTGGTACTACTTCTGCGGCTTGGACTGCCGCAGCAAGTTCCTGGCCAGCCCCACCGCCTTCCTCACCAAAGAGTAGGGTCCCACGGACCGGGATTCCCGGCAGAGGCCGTCGCCGGGATTCGGTGCGGTAGGCGCATCTACATGCCGGTAACGCCGCTCCACTTTGGGCCTGCCATTGCCGGCAAAGCTGTATCGCCCAAGCACTTCAGCATTCTGGCCTTCGGTCTCACCCAAGCCATCATCGACGCCGAGGCCGGCTTCTACTTGGTGCAGGGCGCTTGGCCCGTCCACCGGTTTCTTCACAGCTACCTGGGAGCCACCATCGTGGCCTTGGTCACCGTCCTGCTGGGCAGGCCTTTGCTGGGGCTGGCGGTTCGTTGCTGGAACCGCTTGGCGGCGGACCGACTTCCTTCCGGACTGCAACTGAGTCCCAACGTTTCTCTCACCGCGGTCGTCACCGGAGCGGTGCTGGGCAGTTACAGCCACGTCCTCCTCGACAGCTTCGTCCACTCCGACATGACCCCCTTCCAACCGTGGCACACCGGCAACCCAATGCTTCACCTCATATCGGCAACCAACGTCATGCTCCTATGCCTCGGCTTGGGTGTAGCCGGTGGCCTGGCGATGCTACTGACAACCGCCTGGAGACACCGACCCTCCAAAAGTGAGAAACTATAGTAGTCAACCCGACATGAACATCCCAATCGGAGTCCCTCTCACATGCAGGCCTATTGCAACCGTAGCATGTTGCGGCGGTGCCGTTTCTGAAAGTTCACAGCGTCTTTCAACCGCACACCTGTGCTACCATAGGCCAACAAGCCAAGTCTTGCCGGGAGACTTCCCGTGACCACTAAACCTAGAAAACTGGTTTACCGCCTTGGGCCTCCCATAAATTACTCCAAGCTGGATTTCGATCCCGACGAACCGGAGCCCTTGCCTGACGGTATGTATCAATATCCAGTTTTTGAGGAAGTCCTGCACATCCTGGGCGCCTATCTAGACCGCCTCCGCCCTCCCGAGGAGGTCTTCCGAAGCAGCAACACTTTCATCTGCTACGACCCCGCCAACCTCAACGTCCGGGTTGGCCCCGATTTCTACGCCGCCATCGGCGTGGACGCCCCGGCAATCGAAGAGAGAAAACTCTATCTTCCCTGGGAGGTCGGCAAGCCTCCGGACTTCGTTCTGGAAATCGCCTCGGAAACCACCGCCCGCCATGACGTAACCGCGAAACGTGAGATATACGCCCGGATTGGCGTTCCCGAATACTGGCGGTTCGACCGCAGCGGCGGCGATTTGTACGGAGCGGCCTTGGCCGGGGACTTCCTCGAAGGCGGCGCCTACCGACCGGCGGAACTGACCGTCGACCCCGACGGCATCCTCAAGGGGTACAGTCATGCCTTGCGCCTGAGCCTCTCCTGGCGGGGCGGGATGCTGGCTTTCTACGACCCGGCAACCGGCGAATACCTGCGCAACCTCCGCGAAGAGCGGGCTGCCCGAGAAAGCGCCGAGGCCAGGCTGAGGCAACTGGAAGAGCAGCTACGCCGCCAGCAAAATGGATGACTCAGCTGCGGCTGGTCCTGAAAAGTTTCTATTCCTGCCTCGTCACGCCAGCCGCCGGGCTTGGTGGAACACCCAAAGTTGCGCCACTGCCAAGAGTAGGCTGATGCCGGCAATAACGGTGTAGGTATCGCCGGGGTTCCAGATGTGCACCAGCCAGCTGGTAGCAAAGGTGGCCAGGGGCACAAATCCGTTGTCCAACTGGTAGATGCTCATGACCCGGCCTCGGAGTTGGTCGGGAATAATAGCCTGGATGAGCGTGCTGTTGCCCGTCCGGAAGTAGTACTGGCAGAACCCCAAACAGGCCAGGGTTGCAATCGAAACTGCATACCAAGTTGACTGGGCAAAGACCAGAATGAACAGGCAGCCGCCGATCAGCCCAAAGAAAGTCGCCTTCCCTTTCCCCGCTAGGAACCCGCAAGCTGTTATGAGCACTCCCGCGACTATCCCGCCGGCGCCGATGGCCGCCGAGAGAATCCCTCCGGCATCGGCGTCCCTCCCCAGCACCTCGCTGGTGAACACCGGCAGAATGAAAAGCAGGGGTGTGAACACCATGTTGGGTATGAAGGACATGACTATCAATTGAAGGACCGGCTTCTCCCGCCAGACGTAGCTAATGCCGTCTCGCAAACTGTTTAGCGCCGAAACGCTGGACTGCCTTTCCTGGGCGCTGTAGGGCAGCCGCACCGGAATCATTAGTCCGACCATGATGATGTAGGCCAGCGCCTCCAGGAAGAAGTTCCAGTTGAAGCCCAGCGTAGCGATGATTATTCCGCCGATGGCAGGGGCGACGATCCTTGTGGTGGGAAAAGCCATGCTGTTCAAGGTCATGGCCCTGACTATGGCTTGCCTGGGAACGGTATTGGCGACCAAGGCGTTGCGCACCGGCTGGATGAAGCTGTGACCGACGCCGGCAATGGTCATGTAGATGAATGGGTGCCACCAGCGCAGCGGGCCGCTGGGCGTTTCCGACTCTAAGTCCGTCGCAATTACCAGGAATGCAAAGACAATGGCGGCTGCTGCCATGCCCAACTGGGCGATGATAATCAACTTGCGGCGGTCGACCCGGTCGGCCAGCACCCCGGCCCAGGGTCCGATCAGCAAGACGGGAAAGGTCCGAATCCCAACCACTGTCCCGGTCAGCAAGGCGTTGCCGTCGGTAAGCTTGAGGACAAGCCATCCGATGGTTAGGACCTGCATCCATTGAGCGCCTTGGGAGAAGAAGTTGCCTACCCAAACCAACCGGAAGTCCCGGTATTGCAGGGCGATCTGAAAGGTGTCCAACCGCGGCGTCCAACTCCTCCTGGGAGGTGGACTGGAGACTTGGGGTTGATGTGGATTATCGGACATATAACCTTGGGTAAACTGTCCGGGGCACCCGGCAGAGTACCATACGGTCCGTTGGAATTATATGGAGACCGTCTCCACTGATGGGTCTCCGGCCTATCCACAATTTGCGAAGCGTTGTCCTGTCACCGGCTTTGCGTTTTAGAGTCCACGAATGAAGGAGTGTGTAAGATTGACACTCCAGGGTGGCGGCTGTAACCTCGGCTGTAGCTACTCCATTACTGGCTGGCCTTGCGAGGGCCGGCAATTCTCGGGGAGGATTCGATGGTAACTGCCCATGCTGTTGTCGGTCATTCGGTAGCCAGGGGAGAGGGTCCCGACAAGGTGTCGGGCAATGCCACCTATACTACCGATATAGTGCTTCCCGGAATGTTGGTCGGAAAGGTCCTGCGTTCGCCATTTCCTCATGCGAGGATCGCCAAGATCGACGTCTCCCGGGCTGCCTCGGTGCCCGGCGTCCATGCCGTTCTCACTGGTGCCGACCTGCCCGAGCGAAACGTGGGGCGGCTGTTGAGGGACGTGCCGGTTTTGGCCCGGGACCGGGTGCGCTTCGTCGGAGAGAAAGTTGCCGCGGTGGCGGCGGTTGACGCCGACGCTGCTGAGGAAGCACTGCTGCTCATCGAAGTCGAATACGAGGAACTCCCCGGGGTGTTCGACCCCCTTGAGGCCATGAGGAGCGATGCCCCGGTGTTGCACCCGGACATGGACAGTTACGCCGGCTTGCCCCGCCCGGCTTCCCAAGTCAATAACGTCTTTGCCGAGAACAACTGGTCCAACGGCGACGTGGAGCAGGGGTTCCGGGAGTCTGACCTGATTTTCGAGCATACCTTCAATGCCCAACTGGTGCACCACGCCTACATAGAGCCCCACGCTTGCATCATCCGGGTGGACGACAGCGGCCGGGTGGAAGGCTGGGTAAACAACAAGGCCCCCTTTGGCCTGCGCCAGCAGATGTCCACTGCTTGGGACATCCCCGAGGAGATGATTACCTTCAACCCTTGCAGCATTGGGGGCGACTTTGGCGGCAAGGGCTCATTCATGGATGTTCCTTTGTGTTACTACTTGGCCCTGAAGTCCGGACGCCCGGTGAAAATGGCCATGGACTACATCCAGGAACTGATGGCCGGCAACCCCCGACACCCGGCGGTAATTACCCTGAAGACTGGCGTAAAGAGCGACGGACGACTATGGGCCCGGCAGGCCACCACCGTGTTCAACAGCGGGGCCTACGGGGCCTTCAAGCCCAGAGTGTACTTGGGCGGAGCAGACCGGGCCGGCGGCCCCTACGTCATCCCCAACATCAACATCGACAGCTACATGGTTTACACCAACAACGTGCCCTGCGGCCACATGAGGGCCCCGGCCAAGCCCCAGGTGACCTTCGCCGTTGAGTCACACATGGACATGATTGCCCGGGAGATGGGCATAGACCCCTACGAATTCCGGCTGCGCAACGTGCTCCACGACGGTGATGCCTCTCCCACCGGCGGCAAATGGGAGGAGATCCGGGCTGAGGAGACCCTGCGGGAGGGTGCCCAAGCCGCGGGTTGGACGGCCCCCAAAGCCGGTTCGGCGAACACTTCGGTTGGCAGGGGGATGGCCATGGCGGACCAGCCGCCGGGCTCCGGCCAGTCCACTGCCAAGGTGGTCTTGGAGGAGGACGGCAAGGCCACCCTGCACATGTCCCTTTGGGATACCGGCACCGGAGCCCACACCGTCCTCCGCCAGATAGTGGGGGAAGACCTCACCATCCCCTACGAAGACGTCAGCATCGTGGTGGAAGGCACCGACGCGGTGGACTTCGACTCCGGCTCCGGCGGCAGCCGGGTGACCTACACCTCGGGGCAAGCGGTCTTGGGCGCCTCGTCCGGCCTCAAGGAGAGAATTCTTGCGGCCGCCGCCGAGTTGCTGGGTTGCCCCCAAGACGAACTGCGGCTGGAAGAAGGGGCGGTGCGCCGGGAAGAAGCTCCGGGGCGGGAAGCCCAGGAGCTTCCCCTCAGTGAATTGGCCGCCAGGGCTGCCGACGCGGCTGGGGAGCCCTTGACCGCGGAAAATGTCTTTACCGCTCCCACGTCCCCGGTCACTTCCTTCTGCACCCAGACCGCGGAGGTAGAAGTGGACCGGGAAACCGGAGAGGTTAAAGTCAACAAGATAGTCTCGGTGCATGACGTGGGCACCGTAATCAACCCCTTGAACCACCAAGGGCAGATCGAGGGCGGGGTAATCCAAGGCTTGGGCTATGCCTTGATGGAGGAACTGGCCAGCGAGGAAGGCCGGATTTCCACCCTGAGCCTGGGCGACTACAAGATTCCCACCATACGGGACCTTCCCGAACTGGTCACCCTGTTGGTTGGCGAACCGTCCGGCCCGGCCCCCTACGCCAGCAAGGGCATCGGCGAGAGCAGCAACGTTCCGGTGGCGGCGGCCATTGCCAACGCCGTGGAGGACGCCGTCGGCGTCCGCATCACCGACCTGCCCATCACTGCAGAAAAGGTCCTGGCCGCGCTGAAGGCCAAGAACGGGGGCTGAACGCCTCCGGCTCGACATCTGCCCCATGGCTGAAGCCTCCCTGAAAATCGAAAACGCCCGATTCCTTCTTACCATGGACCCGCAGCGCCGTATTATCAATGACGGCTCTGTAGTGGTGGCCGACAGCCGGATAAGCCGGGTAGGTAAGGCGTCGGATTTGGCGGGGGAACCGGCCGACCGAGTTATCGACGCCCGCGAGATGGTGGTGACCCCCGGTTTCTGCAACGGGCATATGCACGTCAGCTATGCCCACGCTGTCCGGGGCGTCTTTCCCGACGACTTGGGCCCGGAGTACCTGCCCAACGTCTTCAAGCTCCAAGCGGCCATGACCCCCGATGAGGAGTACTGCACCTCGCTGCTGGCGATAACCGAGCTATTGAAGTATGGCACCACCTGCTTCCTCGACCCCGGCAGCACCAAGCACTTGGACACCTGCATGGAAGCGTACCGGCTTTCCGGGTGCCGGATGATTACCGGCTGCCAGGTCACCGACCGGCCCAATCCGCTCAATCTGCCGGTTTACTCTACAGCCGAGGCCGCAGCCCTGATGGAGCAGGCCATAACCGGCTATGACGGTGAACTGGAGGGCAGGGTGAGCGCTTGGGCCATGCCCTTCTCCTGGGAGTTTTGCTCCCCGGAGCTCTTGACCGCGGCGAAGGGCTTGGCCGACCGGTATGGCACCGGTCTTACCCTCCACCACAACAACTCTCCCCGGTCGGTCCAAGCCTGCTTGGACGAGCATGGACGCAGGCCAACCGGCTACTTGGAGGACCTGGGTGTACTGGGACCCAAGGTACTTCTGGCGCACCTGCTGGGGATGGACCGGGAGGAAGTAACGGCAATGGCCCGCACCGGGGCCAAGGGCGTTGTCTGCCCCACCGCGGCCATCAAGGGAGGGGCCGGCATGACCAACACCGGCTTGCTGCCGGAAATGCTGGCCTCCGGAATCACCGTGGGGCTGGGCACCGACGCCGGGAACAACTCCAACCTGATAGAGACCATGCGCTCAATGTACTTGGCGGCAGTCCTTTATAAGGACGCCAGGGAGGACACCGGCCTGATTCCCGCTGAGACAGCCTTGGAAATGGCGACAATATCCGGTGCTGAAGCCTTGGGCTTGGGTGATGAAATCGGTTCCATCGAGCCCGGCAAAAAGGCCGACCTAGTCCTGTTCGACACAATGAGGCCCGAGTGGCGGGGCCTGTTCAACCCAGTCAACAACTTGGTCTACAATGCCGACGGGCGCAGCGTCCACACAGTCATCGTCGATGGAAGAGTGGTTGTAGAAAAGCACCAGCCTCTGTTCGTAGACGAGAGGGAACTAATAGAGGAACTCCAGAAAAGGGGTGAGGCCCTGTTGGCCCGGACCGGCGCGTCCTTCCCCTCCCGGTGGCCGGTGGTATAAGGCAATAGCTTCAACTTGCGTCGGACCTCTGGTGCTTGCCGATGAAGCCGACGATCACTTTTTGTTGTTCCTTGCCCCAATCGAACCCAACACGTATGGTGTAGCGGGCGTCCGGGTTCGTCCCCTTGCCAATGTGCTCTTCCAACCAATAGGTCTTGCCGCCAACCCTTGTCGTGTAGGACTTCTTGTACTTGCCCATAGTCGTGTCGTGCTGGTCGCTCTTGTACCACCAGCCACAGGCCTCGCGGACCGATAGGTCTATATCGGTCATGGGCAGGCGACCCATACGAGATTCGTAATAGTCGGTGCCTAGCCAACACAGGGCAGCCCACAAAGCTTGGGGAGTCTCAAACGGGTTTTCCTCGACTTCCGAATCAGAATTCAGTTGGAAGATCAGCCGGTCCTTGAACTGGCGCGATGCGCAATCAACGACTTCTTTGACGTTCCCGAATTCCAAGTCCGGTACTTGGGTTTCGTGTGCCCGTTCTTTTTGGTAAGCCAGCCTCCAATATTCTTCCAGGTACCGACTGTCGTGCAGGTCGTTCTTTAGCTCGCTATTGTCGTTCTTGAGGTCTTCAATCTCAGATAGCAGCGCATCCAGCCTCTCCGTTGCCGCCGCCACGTCTTCGGGGCTTTCAGCAACGTATCCCGGCGCATCACGGGTTCCTGTCGGGTCTATAGCCGCAGTGGTGCCGGGACTTTCAGGCATGACTACGGGTGGATTATCTATCGCCTTGGGCGGCGCATCGTCCAGCGGTTCCTGCAGCGGTTCTTGCCCGGCCTCCGGGACTTCAGAGGCCCCCAAGGCTACCGGCAAGGCTTGAGGCGCATCCGGCGGCGGCCCGTCCTGGGAAGGCCTGCCACCGGCCATCATCTCATCGAGCCTGTCCAGGATAGATAGAATGGTTGACTCCATTTGGCCGCGTTTTTCGGCCCGGACGAGTTCCTTCGCTCTCACTGGAGCCTGCTCTCTTAGGGGAGCGTACTCCTCCAACGATCTCTCCAACTCCTGGGCCAGAGCCAGGGCCTGGGACGTCGTGACGGATGCAGACAGTCTGGACGCACTCCAAGGGGTAATGTTCCTTTCCAAGTAGCCTAACTCGACGGCGAACCTGTTCCCGACATCCGCCAGTATCTGGTCAAGGTTGGCGGCGTGGTTGCGTTCGTTATCCTTTTCAGTCCTGATTTCCGAGACTCTGTCCAGAAACTCCGGTACAGCCTTGGTCCACAAAGAAGCGCTGGCCGGCAGCCTTTCCAGTATGTCTATTAAGTCTGAAAGGGACTCCGCAACCTTTTGATCCAGTTGATCCGACGCTTCCGGCTCGCCGTCAGTGAGGTCAACTGGCATTGTGGCCGACACAAGGCAAAGCATCAGGCCTATGTCGTCAGCTTCAAAACCGTCATGGACTTCGCTTATCCTGTCCCGGTCCCGTTGCCAATCATCAAATGGCCTGACTCCAAAGGAGACTGCATCAGAGAAGGACCGCGTATCCGACCCAGAACCAGCTTCTGCGAGATGAGCGACGACTGCCTGATGCAGTTCTTCGTTCGCCTCCAACCATAATTTCAAGATTGCGCTGGCAATCTCAGGTGAGGAAGTAATGCTACCGGAAATAGAGTCTAGTAGCTTGTGGCTGGGAGCAAGGTGAATGTTCTGAGGCCTGAACCCATCAATCTTTATTCCGCTGCCCCGCATCGCCTTGTTGAAGGCCCTTCGGGATTCCGGGGATGCACTGTCCCGCCAGTTCAAGGCGTCCAGCGCCACGGACCCCTGAAAGGCCGGTTCAACGAAGAAGTGAAACACGGCATTAAATGGAAATGATTCGGGAATAAGCTGCCCTGAGGAGAGGGAGTCCGGCATTTTTGACCTGCTTGGATTTAGACTCGATGAGTGGTGAGTATGCCGAGTTAGCTGGCTAAGACACGGCCGGTAAACAATTATCTCAGAGCTACACTTGGGGCTCAATTCGAAAAGGTCATACCCCGGACAAAAGCCGAGGTCCGGGAGAGTTGTTACCGGAATCCTTTCCCCGATTCCAGGGGTTATAATGGCGTCGAACCGGCTCTCGCTTCTCATTCTCTGGACTTCGCATCTTACGTAAAGCTCTAGCCCCTCAAGGAGCAGACCATGCACGTCGGGATGTCCACGGTTTTTCAAAACGTCAATAGTGACCTTTCCGATTTCGAGGTCTACAAGAACGAGCTGCGATTGGCCGACTTGGCCGAACCATTGGGGTACGAGTCGGTCTGGGGGGTGGAGCACCATTTCACCGACTACACCATGTGCCCCGACCCGCTGCAGTACCTGTCATACGTGGCGGCGCGGACCACACAAGTGAAATTGGGCACCATGGTTGTGGTGCTTCCTTGGCATGACCCGATGCGGGTGGCCGAAGAAGTGTCCATGCTGGATAACCTCAGCGACGGGCGGTTGATCCTGGGAATCGGACGGGGGCTGGCCAGGGTGGAATACCAGGGTTTCCGGCTGGACATGAACGAGTCTCGCACCCGTTTTATTGAATCGGCTGAGACCCTGCTCTCCGGGCTGGAACAAGGCTACTGCGAGTTTGAAGGTGAGTTCGTCAAGCAGCCCAGAGCCCCTATCCGTCCTGCTCCAATAAGCAGTTTCAAGGGCCGGACCTACGCCGCTGCAGTTTCACCGGAATCCTCCAGGGTGATGGCCGAGCTGGGCGTGGGCCTGCTGATAATCCCCCAGAAACCTTGGGACGACGTGGTCTTGGAACTTGACGCCTACCGGGAGGTTTACCGGGACGTGAACCGGGAAGAGCCTCCGGCCCCAATAGTCGTTGGCTTCACCTACTGCCACGAGGACCCGGAACGGGCCGAGGAAATGGCCCGGCGTTACGTGGGCGCCTACTGGGAATCGGTCATGGAGCACTACGAAATCAGGAACGACCACTTCAAAGACATCAAGGGCTACGAGTATTACAACAACATGACCGAAAAGGTAGCCGAGTACGGCGACGATGACGTGCGGGACTTTTTCACAAAGCTTCAGGTCTGGGGAACGCCGGAGCAGTGCATTGAGAAAATAGAACGCGTCCGCCAGCGGGTGGGCAACGGCTCATACGTTGCGGTATTCGGATACGGTGGGATGCCCTACCCGGAAGCCGAGGCCAGCATGAGGCTGTTTGCCAGGGAAGTGATGCCGGCGCTGAAGGAGATGGAGACTGCGGGCATAAATTGACAGGCGTAAAGCTGGAATTTATGATTGAGCTTCCCCAGCACGCTTCCCAGTTCCGTTTCCCCGAACCGCCAGTTACACCGCAACCGATTGCAAAGGAGGGAACTGTATGCCCGACAAGCAAGACTTGGCCCTGATTGCTCACCTGATGCGCCGCGCCGGTTTTGGCGCCACCAGGGATGAACTGGAACGTTTGGCAGCCCAAGGATACGAGGCTACGGTGGATGAACTCATCGACCCTCCCGCAGAGCGGCCCGCCGGCAATACCGCCCTGCTTTTGCGGTATATTCCCAACGCCCTCCTGCCGGGAGGAGCGGCCCTGCCCGGCCAATACAACTGGATGTACCACATGATCACCACGCAGCGTCCTCTGCAGGAGAAGATGGCGCTGTTCTGGCACCACGTCTTTGCCACCGGCAACTCCAAGGTGGACAACTGCGACCAGATGCTGGAGCAGTTGGTTATGCTCCGAAAACATGGCATGGGCAACTACAAGGATATGCTCATCGAGCTTTCCAAGAATCCCGCCATGATTTTCTGGCTGGACAACAACGAGAACCACCGTGACGCGGTCAACGAGAACTGGGGACGGGAGTTGTTGGAGCTCTTCTCCATGGGGGTCAGCAACTACACCGAGGTGGACGTGCGGGAGGCCTCCCGGGCCTTCACCGGCTGGACCGTCATGCCCAAGATGCCCCGGCAGCCCTTTGGACGATTCCCTTGGCGTTTCGAGTATCTCCCCGAAGACCATGACGAGACCGAGAAGACGTTCCTGGGGCACACCGGCAACTTCAACGGCGAAGACATCATCGACATCATCGTGCAGCAGCCGGCCACCTCCCGATTCATCTGCCGCCATCTGTACAACTTCTTCGTTGGAGACGACGTCCAGGTTCCTGCCTGGACCATCGAGCCGTCCCCCGACGAAGATGCCCTGGAGGCAATGATCAGCGCCTTCGAGGAGTCGGGCTACGAGATGAAGGCGGTGCTCCGCACCATGTTCAACTCCGATTTCTTCAAGAACGCCCGGTTCTCCAAGGTCAAGAGCCCGGCTGAAGTCGTCGCCAGCACTCTCAAGCTGGTCGGCACCAACCAAGTTCCGGACCCCAAGTTGTCCAGCATCGGTCCCGAGTCCAGCTATATGGGGCAGGCCCTGCTGGACCCGCCCAGCGTTGAGGGCTGGTACACCGGGCAGGAGTGGATTAACAGCGGCTCCCTGCTGGCCCGGATCAACTTCGTGGCCGACCGGGTGGCCAACACCTCCAACCC
>DAOULB010000011.1:0-38707 GCA_034420695.1 Dehalococcoidia bacterium | reverse complement strand
TCGTTCTCCCGCAGGAGGCGGTCTGATTCCTTCAACTCATCACCTCCATTGGAGGGATTTCGGGCCCCGGACGTGGAGCCGCAGGCTCTGGCCATGAACAGGCCCCTTCTGCTTAATTCTGACCTGAAACACCAAAATACATAATAACTATACGCATAAAACTTCAAAAAAGCACACCAACTGCACACTCATATGGGTACACTACAGCTTGATGTATGTGTCATGAAGCGTCAACGATTGGAATTCGGTGAATGAGGCCGACCGACATGGCAGCAGCCGGACACGCTCCAGTCCACGTCAGCACGCGCTTAACCCTCCGAATCTCCGGTCTGACATGACAGCGCGGCGGTCGACGGGCCTGTTCCTGCTCCCTGCGGTGTCCTGGCGCAGTCCGCCCTGCTCTGTGCAACCGGCTCCAAAGGTAGCAATTTATAAGGCGGCATTTCCCCGTAGCTTTTTCCCCGGGCACCTGGAATCAAGAGGAAGGTGAACATGGGCCGGCTGATGTCAATCTTTATTCTTTTTCCGCTGCTGGCAATTATGGCTGCTTGCGGCGGCGGGGGGCTGGACCCCGACGACTACGCAGAGGAGTGCGGGGAATGGGTTGATGACTACCGTTACGATATCAATTCCGAAAGGGATTGGGAGAACGCCATAGACGATTGGAACGCCATTAAGCCTCCCGGCGAACTGAAACGCCTTCACGAGTTGAGAGGTGAGAGCCTCAAGTTGGGGTTCGAGCTGTTCAAGGAATATGAGGAATTGGAAGACGAGCTAGACGACCTGCGGGACGAGATGGAGGATGCCAGGCGGTCGGAACGGCGGGAAATCGAGGATGAGATGGACGACTTGCGGGACGATTTGGAGGACCGCACCGAGGACATGCAAGACGAGCTGGAAGACCTGCAAGATGAAATTGCCGACGAGGAGGACGACCTTCCGCGCCGGCTCCGCAGAACGCTGTCGAGTGAGGACTGCAGCTTTTAGACAGTATGCCGGTCACTCCAACAGGGGAGGGTACAGATGGAGCTTAAGCTGGATTCGGTATTGATTGGCAAAATCCTGGCTGGAGTCATCATAGCTCTCGCCATAATATCGGCGATAGTGGGAGCGGGCAGCACCAGGTCAGGAGGGTTTGACATTTTCCTGTACAGGCTGGCGGGCCCACTTGGAATCGGTTTTTTGATATTCATGGTGACGGAAGTCCTGGCGCATCTAAAGGGAAACTCGCCATCCGAATCCGGTGGAGAGGGCTCGGACGACGCGGCATAATCCTTGATGGAGTCTCCCAGCCGCCGACCGCCTGACCGCAGTGAGGCGCTATCCCCTGTCGCCTTTGCTCAGCCGGTTATCCACTCCGCAACCACATCCTGTTGAGCAGCGATGCAGGCGCGATTTCACAGTCAATTTGGGACCACCGTTCGCGAAACTGGCGAGGCCATGGGGCTTTACCTCCTCTGGTTCAGGTAGAGTTCACGCCTTCCGGCACCTGCCCGGTTTGGGCACCCATTTTCAGCCTTCACGAGGAGCAGGTCCGTGCTTGTAAAGGTTATCGTAATTGCCGCCGCCGGCCTCATCGCCATCGTCGTGGCGGCCACTGCCCTAGTCTTTACCGGCGTCCTGCCCAACCCCATCATCGGACTGGTCCTGGACCCGCCGGAACATTCTGCCCGGTATTATCCCGATGGGACCGTGGTCTATACATGGGTCTCCCTGTATCCGGAAGGGGGGCAACGGGAGCAGATGATAGAGATTTGGGACCGCCTCAATGAATACGATGAGTTCGTCGACGTTGTGGAGGAATTAGAGGACGATTTCGAGGATGAGACCGGCCTAAGCTTCGAGGATGACGTAATGACCTGGATCGGCGCGGAGTTATCCGCTGGCGTGCTGGAAGTGACCGGAGAGGATGACCCGGCGGTAATGGTGACCATAAGCGTCCGCGACCACGGGGCAGCGGAAGACTTCATGGAAGACTGGTTGGATTACTTGGAAGACGAAGAGTACCAAGAGTTTGAGGAGGACGAGACCGGCGGATTTGTGTACTGGTTGGGAGATAACTACGACGGGTCCTACGCCTTGTCGGGAGAGGTGCTGATATTCCTGGTGGGCGGAGACGGCATGGACGCCCATGAAGACCTATTGGGCGACGTGCTGGACTTGGCCGATGGCGACGGAGAGGGGTCCCTGGCCGAAAATGAAGAGTTCCAGGCAGCCCGGGCCGGGTTACCGGAGCGGAGGTCCGCATCTGTTTTCTTCTCCACACAGGGCGATGTGTCAGAGGAATCCGGCTACGGGGAGTTTGCCGATTTTTATCTCATCCTCCAGGAACTGGCGGACGGTGGAAGCATTCCGGAATGGGCCGCGGCTTCGGCCCAATGGATCGACCAGGGAATAACGGTAACGGGCATTACTCCAAATGAGGAAGGGTACTTGGAGGACTTGTCCGGGCTGTCGGCCCCGGTGGAACTGATGCCGGACAACACAATCGCATTTGGCGGACTGGCATTTGACCCGGTGCTGGACAGTTGGCGGGACCGGCTTGATGAGTTCGACCCTGACAATGAAGACTACGAGGACGGCGTCGGGGACATTTATTACGAGCTGTATCGAGAGGTGGAATACGAGAGTCCGGACCCGCCCCGCCGGCGGGAAAATCCCGTGCCGTCCGACGTTTTAGACTTGGCACTGGAATTGGTCGAGATACAAACGGGCATCGACTTGGAAGCAGACTTCCTGGATTACCTAGGCGGCGAACTGATTTTCGGTGTGGAAGAGTTTGACCCGGATGATGTGGATTCCGGCGATGAGGACCTGAACGCAGTAATCTTGCTTTCCTACGACACGGGGAGCGAGGAAGCCCTGCAGGACACTATGGATGACCTGGTGGACTTTGCCGAGGACACCGAGGGCGTGGAATTTGAGAGAGTGGACGTGGGAGCCGACGAGGACGCCACGGTACTTGTGGACGACTCTTGGTTGTTCGACTCCGGCAGTCTTCCAGGGTTTGTCATGAACGACGGCTACCTTGTATTCGGAACCTCCGAGGGGGCCCTGGAGACTATCGTCGAAGTCCAGCAGGGGTCCATTGACAGCGTAGGGTCATTGGCAGAATACCAGCGGGCCAGCAGCCAAATTCCAGAGAAGGGACAATTGATGTCGTGGATTGACCTCAAGTTCTTGGTGGGCTTGGCTGATCCTTGGGACCTTGACCTGGATGAGGAGGAGTACGAGATCCTGGAAGAAAGCATTGGATCAGTTGCGGCTGTACTTCAGGCGGACGAAGAACTCATCCGCATTGATGTGGCTCTCACCTTATTCCCCGAGTAGCCGCCGCTTCCGTCTACATAGTCACTCGTGCCCAGAGTGGACTAGGACGAATCGACAATTCAGCTAAACGTGAGTGAGGAGCATAAGGAATCAGAGAAGGCTGAGGTGGCAGGGTGTCCCTGAAAGAGATGTGTGGTGGAGGAACGGGTGATGGGACAGTACGAACTCAGCGCATCCCAGTGGGAACAGATAGAGGGCTTTCTTCCCGGTCGTCCTGGGCACGTGGGGGTGACTGCGAAGGACAATCGCAGTTTCGTGAGCGGTGTTCTCTGGGTACTGCGCAGCGGCGCACAGTGGAAAGACCTGCCTGGGGAATACGGAAACTGGAAGAGCGTCCACAAACGTTTCACCCGCTGGGCCAGGTCCGGGTTGTGGCAAAGGATATTTCAGGTCCTGCTGGAGGACACCGACAACAGCTACGTGATGATTGATTCCACCATAATCCGGGCCCACCAGCAGGCAGCGGGCGGAAAAGGGGGGACAAGGATCAGGCTATTGGGCGCTCCCGGGGCGGACTGACCACCAAGATTCACATGGGGTGCGATGCTGGTGGGCGGCCGTTGCGGTTTGCCCTTACCGGTGGTCAGGCGTCGGATGGTCCCCAAGCCATCCCCTTGCTGGAGGGGATAGAGACCGGTGCCGTGATAGCCGACAAAGGCTACGAGAGCAACAGGATACTGGCATACATACGCTCAATGGACGCCACGGCGGTAATACCGCCCAAGCCCAACCGGAAAGAGCCTTGGGAATACGACAAGGAACTGTACCGGGAACGAAATCTAATTGAGCGGGGGTTCAACAAGCTGAAACACTGGCGCCGAATCGCCACTCGGTATGACCGGAGGAGCATCTACTTTCTATCAGCGCTGTACCTGGTCTCCGCAGTCATCTGCGGGTAACAAATTGTCGATTCGCCCTGAGGTTCCCGACACCGGCCAGGGCATCAAATTGCTATCGGCAGGCATCGAGCCGGGGACGTGCTATATCAAGGCGGAGTCCAAGGGGACGGTGAGACGGACTACCACTCGCGTTTCAGGCTGTAACCGCCAATGGACTAGGCGGCTTTCCAAAAATGCGGGCCCAGATTACATGTAGGTCAGGATGGCACTGACGACCTTGCCCTGAGGACCGTAGAGAAACCTGGGTCTATGGTGGCGGTTACTAAACTACATCGAAGACCGCTGGTTGAAGGCTCCAGGGAAGAAAGCGTGAGGAATACATGGAGAGAGTAGGAAAAGAAGGTCCGGAGTCCGGTGGAGCATACCGGCGGGCATGGAACCAGCCCCGTCTCCAACCAGGAGACAACGTACAACCCCACGACGATCATCTGCCAGTCACCATTTTCAAGGAATCGCCAGCGTCAACATGCCAAGCGCACTCCAAACAACGAACTCCTTCCACTGACCCCACCAACCATTGCCCACTCACATTGCCACCATATCTTCCAAGGGCCCCGGATCCGGAATCTGGAAGCCCACGGCATGAAGAAGCAACACCGATGGACCCAAGGAGACTAAGACCCTCAAACCCAAGTAAGAGCCTCCAAAACCGTGGCCACACTAGTCCGAATAAATCCAGCAAACGAAGTCAGGAGCAACATACAAAAAGGATGAGGCTCGTTCGCAAATTCCCTGAGCCCCTAGAAATGAACTACAATGAACACCCCGAGCCCATCCCTACAGCGTGAGACAATCCGCCGAATGACCTGGGCAGGCCGCGAGAGCCTTGAAAGGCTTCGTGGCATAGAGACACCAAGAGGCTGAGAAACCCTTCCGCCACCCTCCCTCAATCCCATCCCCCACTGATACCAACCCCTTCCATTGGCCCCAAACTGGGGCTGTACAAATCACCAACAATCTCCCGGTAAGAGGATATTACCCCACACCAGGCAATAAACTCCGGTTATGCCATCAATTCACCAGACCCTGGCTCAAAAGGCCCAAGGAGGCGCCAAATGCCACTAAATCCTACCGAGGTAATCCCCTTGGAACCGACACGTCAGGCCAAGCCCTTTCAACACGTCCTTAGTGAGGCAGGTTTCGCAGACCCCGATGTCGGACCCTACGAGATAGTTTCGAAAAACAGGCCCACCTACGAGATGACTCATTCCCTGACCACCTGGATCCAGACCAACAAGAAGGGGGAAGCTCCCGCAGGCGCCCTGGTCCTGGTCTCCCCGGAAACAACCCAAGGCACCAACGGCATCGCCACCTTTCACCCCAACGGCCAGCACAAGGGCCACACTGACAACACTGTGGTCAAAGTGTTTGAGACCAGGACCTCCCGCCAGTTCTACGCCGTCGAACTGGATTGCCAAATGACTCGGGTGACCAGGGCCGCAGGCCCCCTAGACCGAAATGACAGAATGGACCTGGATTCCCTCAATGAGGCCCTGGCTAAAGCTGGCCCCGGGGACTGGACGTGGATACTGGAAGGAGGCGCCGGCCGCTTCGACAACCCCAACCCCCCAACCATCGTCCACATCAGCCAAAAGTCAGAAACCGACCCAGCCAAGCACCAAGTTCTCTGCCGGTCTAAGGGAGCAACCCTGGACCCTAGGCTCAACCACGACACCGCCAAGAACAACAACATCGAAGAGGTCAACTGCCCCGAGTGTCTGGCCTGGCACACCTCCAACCAGTTGACAAGACTCTTCCCATCGCTAGCGCGGCTGCCAGCCACGGCGCCGAACTGACCCATTACCCCTGACTAAGAAGAGAGCGCCGGATTGATCGTCCGGCGCTCAATTGCCGACCCCCTAACCACCCAAAGGCCGGAGCCGCATTGCCGGCCTCCCTTAAGTCCAGGTTCTGACTAGGTCACGGTCCAAACCCCTCGACCAGGAGGCCTCCAGTGGCCGCAGACCAAAGGACGCCCATGATCCAAGGCCATCCAGAGATCTTTCGGAAGGAACCTGCAGGATAGTAACCGAGTTCGACCAGACCATCCCCAAAGCCACTGACATATACCCGTTGCAAAAAGGCAAGTTGGCAAATGGGTCTTTGGAACATGGGGCAACGGCTTTCTTCTCATCGTCGAACGAGGGGGAACAGGCCTGTGCCTCATCATTACACCAAACATTCCCCGCAGGGACAGAAACGAGAATTCGTCAACCCCCCGTCGGTCTCGTCAAAGATGGACCGACAGAGGTCCTGCAGACCTCCTGACTCATCCCAACCTTTCCACGACCACTGGCCCAACGAAGTCCCCGATAACTAGGTGTTCTAGCCGGTCCTCTCCATTACCAACAGCCGCGACACCCATCCTCATAACCCCGCCAACAGCAAAGGTATGCACCTCCGCTCCCCGGCTAAGGACGAAAGTAGTCCACAGGTTCACCACTGCCCCCTGGGCTGGCCGGATCTCCCAACCAATATTCCCAACAAACGAATCTACCATCGCTGGCGTCGGGTCCCCCAGCAGGGGCAACGCCTGCACAGCTTCGAAAACCATCTCCTGCGCGATGCCCCGCAAAATGCTCCCGTCGGCAAAGTTCAGAACCCCCTCAGGGTACCCTTCGTAGTAAAAGAGGTTCCGGTGACTGTGGGATTCACGTAGGGACCGAGGGGTCCAATCACCCCCCGAGTCCCGGTAGAAGGCCAGCCCCAAGGCAGGGTTGAACCAATCTTCCACCACCTCAGCCTCCAAAGGCACCCCATCCGGGTGCTCCAGCACCTTGGCCAAGACAACCACCTGGTTTTCCTCTGGCGTCATTGTCGGAGTCGCTTCGGGAGTAGGAGGAATCGACTCAATAAGCGCCTGGTGTTCCTCCCGGACCCGCCGCAGTTCCGAAGCCTGCATAGTCAAGGGTATAGCCCTCGCCTCCCTTTCTTCAGGAGAAAGGGACGACCCGCCGGCCCCGCCTTCAAAGAGGGCATCCAAAGCGGCGTCAAGAGCCGCATCCGCCTCTAGATCACCCCCACCACGACCTTCCCAAAAACACCCCAAGGAAAACACCAAAACAAAAACAACAACCAACAACATCACGGAGGCTCCCGAAATAGTTTCACGTCAATGACCAGACCCTCATCCCGAGAAACCAGGTAAAGCTCGTCGAGCAGCCCCGCCAACCTATCAACCTCCTCTTTGAGGTCCAAGCCAAGGTACACCTGGCCAAGAAGGAACTCCCCTTGGTAGAGCTCATCAGCCGCAAGCCCGTCCATGTGGACCGCCAGACGCGCCGTCCGCCCCAAGAACATCTCGACCCGGCCCACCTGCTCCCAAACGGCAACCAGTGCCGACACATATTCCGCGGACACGCACCCGGGACTGACACCCAAGTTCAACCCGGCATCAATTTCCCCTGAGCACACCCATTGCAACGGCACCGCCGCCCATCCTCCATCGGAAACCACCGTATAAGGCTCCGACATCCCCCCGACGACTTCAAGAAGGACCCGACCCCGCCCCTTCTCCCACAAGTCGAAATTGAACCCCGCAACCAGTTGAACCCCCCGGGAAACAAGCCCGGTCACATAGAGAAGTTCGTCCTCCTGCTTGCCAGCCCAATCATTACGCCCAAACCCAACGTCAGGCCGGATCTCGCTCCCTTCAAAGTGGTCATTCCACCAGAGCCCCCAGCCACGAGGGCCAGGGCCCCATAGCACCCGGCCATACCCGGCAGGCTCGAAAAGCCGGGAGGAATTGAACCGCGCTTCGACCGGCGTCATCTCCCGCACATCACCAGTACCTCCGACCCGTATCACCGGCAACCCACCCGGCCCAAGATAGAGGGGCTCCCCGTATTGCTCTGCCAAGGCGTACTCCACACCATTCAACTCCCGGCCGGCCTCAGGAACAGCCAAGAAACCAACCTCCATCCCCTCCGGTCCACGGCCAACACCCTGGAATACCGCCCAACCCAGCCCGCCGAAAACAAAGGCCGCCAGAGCCACCATCCCGACACGCCCCGACAACCTGTTCCAAAAGAAAAGTTTTCGTAGTCCCCTCGGCCGCTCAGCCTCAACCCGCTCGTCAGCGAACAGGTCCCTCCCAGACCCGGCGCCACGAAGAGTCCCTCGCATCACCGGTTGGCCGTCCGGACCAGTTCCCCACAAATGGAGCACCCATAGGAACCAACGGCATCATCAAACCCCCGAAGGGCCCGGCTGGCTTCCTCGGCAAACTGGGTCAACATCAGCCGTTCGACATGCCCGACCTCGTCGGCCTCGTCAAGGAATTTCAAAGCAGCCTCCAACTGTCTGACACTCTCCTCAACAGCTCGAAACCCGTCCTCCAAACTCTCTGAATAGGCAACCACCACTGGATTCACCTCTCGAAGGTCAGGCCTCGGCACCTCCGGAGCCGACCCAAACATACCCGTTGCCCAGCCAGTCTCCCGCTCAAGGTCCTCGACCGTCCAGAACCGGACCTCAAGCCCCAAAAAGTTCGTAAGCCTCAACCAGACCTTCGTAAAATGCCAGACCTTCCTGCCGACACCCTCCAACATCTCCAGGTCCGCAGGGGTAAGGAAAGGATTTCTAAGACCCTCATCCGAAAGGGGATTGACCACCACGGCCCGGCCAGGCCGCTGCAGGGCCATGTCCGCAACCAAAGTCGCAGCAATATCAGGAGTCGGAGTCAAGGTGGGAGTGGGATCCATGGCAGCAATAGTCGCTTCCACCATATTCCCAACCTCAAATTGGTCGACGAACCCTTCAACCGACACCACGTTCCCGAACTCGTCATACTGGACCGGGTTAAACGCCTCCTCAGCAGCCTCCTCCTCACCACCCGACGAAGTAAAAAACCAGATCCCGGCAAAAACAATAACCAAGGCAATCAGCCCCACCCCGGCCAGAACCTTCCGGTCGGCTCCCTGCAATTTTTCGATCAAAGAACCCATCTCTACCTCATCCGCAGTCGGCTAATATTACGGCGAGTCTCCTTCAACTGTTCCTCAACAGAGCGCTCCGCCCGGTTCAAGAAAAATTTGGCCTCTCTCATCAGCACCAAAAAGCCATCGACCTCAGGTTGGGGCATGTTGAACAAGTCCCGTCCAGAAGGCCCCACAGCAACCGCAGCCGCAAGCACCCGGTCGGAACCAAACCCTGTAACCTGGACAGCATCCAAAAGGCCTATCAGAAGGTAGTCGTACTGCTCCCGCAATGGCTCCGGGACCCGCACCGCGGTAGCCAAACGGAAAAAATCTTCAGCGTCTTCCGTAACCTCGTGAACCTCAATCACCCACTCAAGGTCCACTTCTTCGTCAGACCCATATTCCAGCAAGTTCAGCAGATCCCGAACCACCCTCTGCATAGTCTCAAGACGGACTTCAAAGGAATAAAGGAACTGCACCTCCACGAGCCTCACCGGGTCGACAGCAATGGAAGCAGCCACAAATTCGTCCAAGTCAGGTGTCGGAGGAGGGTCACCGAACTCCAGCATCCCAATCTCCCCGTCGCCACCCCCACCCAACCCCAGCATCCCGCAACCGGTCCCGGAAAGAACCAGAACCGCGACCAGCCCAACGACCGTCTTCCGGAAAGGCAGAGCACCCATAAGAAAGCCTCCTGCTCAAAACAGCGTACCAACCAATTCAGATCAATGTTTTGTCGCAGAAAACAAAACCCCGAATAACCAGACCCGCCATAATAGAAAGGGCACACACACCAGATGAAGACCACCACCCACACCCAGCAATTGAGACTCCACGCTTTCAACCTCCGGTTGATAGCAAAGGAGCTCCACGAACTCGCAACAAAGCCGGAGAACCACCATATCCATTTCACCGTTAAGCCAGCAGCCCTGATCGCCAGCGCCATAGAAATTGACCAACATTCCGGCCCACCGGCCCCCAACCTAGACCCGGACCATTACCGCCAGGCCCTTAAAGCACTCCTGGAAACAAAAGGAAAGTTGAGCAGGACAACCAGGAACCAAACAACAAAAAGAGCCGCTGAGTTGGTGACAGCAGCCCTCTATTCCTCCATAACCGTGGCCGCCATACTGGAACAGGAGTAAACACCAAAACCCAAGAGGCTCAGGCCCATGACCACCCTGATCTACTCCATGAGCTTCCTGCCAATCCTCCTCGTAACCCTCACGGCCCACGAACTCGGCCATTACCTCATGGCCCGCCTCTACCAGATCAAGATCGCAGGCTTCCAGATAGGAGCAGGCCGACGTCTTTGGACCATCTACACCGGCAACACCGAGATAGCACGCCCGCCAGACCTGCCCGTCCTGAACCCAGAAGCCCCGCCTCTTAAAGAGGGAGACCTGGCCTCCGTATACGTCACCCAAGACCAAGGCGACCGTTTTTCAGCCCAAGCTATCCTGCCGAGAAACACAAAACACAAGCTGCCAAGAGAACACTGGGAGCCCGTCAGGGAACAGAATCTGTCAAACATGCAACTGACAGGCAGGATCAGGGAATTATCACCAACGACCATCGTCTTGGCCGACATGTCATGGTCCATAAGGGCAATCCCCCTCATGGCTGGGGTACTCCTGCCGGAAGACCCCGCCAGGAAAATCAAAAACGTTTACAACACCACGACCTGGCAGCGACAGTTCCTGATAACCCTGGCCGGCCCCGCAGCAAACATCATCCTGATGCTGGCCATCTTCGTCTTCCTGGCAGCTTTCCCAATCACAACCACCTCCAAACCCCTTCTGATGGTCTCCCACGTAGTCCCGGGAAGCCCGGCCGACCAGGCCGGCCTTCAAGTAGACGACAGAATAATCAGGACCGACAAGAAGCTCGGCCCCACCCAGGACCAAATGGACCAGAGCATCGCCGGGGCGTTGAGCACAGGAAAACCCCTGGCAATGGAAGTCACCCGCCATTCCCACAACCTCCGCCTGGAAATCCACCCCGACCCAACAACAGGCCTCATAGGCATGGGAGTCACCCGACACCTGCCGCCAGGAGCCAACAGCTCAATGGCCCCCATCGCTATCGCCCAGAGGTTCACCAGCCTCGGGCAGGTCTACATAAATTCAATAGGTGCCCTGGCCCACAGCTTCAGAGGACAAGAACAAGCAGCTCCATTGGTATCCGGCCCCGTCATGGGAGCCTACGAAACCGCTCAGGCCATCCAGTTCGCCGGCCCCAAGGCCTGGCTCCTGGTGCTCGCCACAGTCAACCTCGGTATAGCCTTCCTCAACCTCCTCCCCATACCTCCCCTGGACGGCTACAGGCTCGTAATAGAAGCGATCCAAGCCCTACGCCACGGAGAGCCAATCAACCCGGAACTGGAAAGAATCATGGTCATGGGAGGAATAACCCTCATCTGGCTCGCCGGCATCTACCTCGTCTTGAACGACCTGGTACAACTCTTCCAGTAACCACCAACAGAAGGACCAAAAAGAAATGCAAACGGCCACCCAACCAGCCCAACCCCAAGGGATACTTCCAGACCACCAGTTGGAAAAGGCGACGGCCCAAGGCATCATACAAAGCGACTACACAATCCCCAAAGAACACTACCAGCCGGCGGCCCTTGACCTCCGGTTGGGGGAAACGGCACACATCCTGCAGGCCAGCTTCCTCCCCCACGACACCACAGTAGACCAGTCCCTCAGAGAATTCTCCATCGGCACAATCGACCTCCGGGACGGCGCCATCCTGGAAAGAAACCGGTCCTACTTAATCCCCCTCCTGGAACATGTGGACCTCCCCGAAGACATCTCCGGCAGGACCAACCCCAAAAGCTCAACCGGACGGGCAGACATATTCACAAGGGTAATCACCGACCAGTCAGATTCATTCGACATCATCAATCCCGGATACCAAGGCAAACTCTACCTGGAGCTCTTTTCAAGGTCATTCACAATCAAGGTACGCACTCACCTATCCCTCAACCAACTACGTTTGACAAGCGGAGACCCTGCATGCCCGCGGGGCGACATAGCTACCATTCACCAAGCCACCCCGATCATCTACCCACCAATAGGCCTCGGGCAGTACAACCCCGCCCCGACCGAGGAAAACACGATATCCCTCAGCATCTGCCTCCAAGGCCCGGGTACTCCCGTCGGTTATAAGGCAAAAAAGAACAGCGCCCTCCTCGACCTCACCAAGACCGCGGCACACAACCCCAAGGACTATTGGGAACCGGCAATGGCGGAACAGAACGGGTCCCTCATCCTGCAGCCCGAAGACTTCTACCTCGCCATGGCCGCAGAACCAGTAACAGTCCCCCATACCCACGCCGCCGAGCTGACGGCCTACGAAACGTCCACCGGTGAACTCAGGGCCCACTACGCCGGGTTTTTTGACCCGGGCTTCGGGTACACAAAACACCTCCTCTTGCCCGGAATCCGGCCAGCCATGGAAATAAGGGCCCACGATGTCCCCTTCGTCGTCTCTCCAGGGCAAAAGGTCGCCACCTTGACCTATCAGAAACTCCAGGAACCCCCGGACCGCCAGTACGGAGTCCACACCCAGTCTTCCTATCACGCCGATGGAAGACTCCTAAGCAAGCACTTTGCAGAAAATTAAAAACCTCAAGGAGCGCCCAATGACAACCGCCCCGCCCCAGCGCCGCATCTATCCCCTCGATAACCCCGACCTGACGGAAGAGCAAATAGCCGTCGTCTTCGCCATGACTTCCCGGTCCCCGGACCCATTCGACGAGATCGCCCAGCACGTCAGCGTCGAGAAATCAGCCCAGTTCCACGAAAAGTACGTCCTGGACTACGGCCACGCATCAGTAGCCGAGCATGCCGTCCTCCACCTGGCCGTCGAAAACATCTCCCGCCTGGCTTGCGACACCATAGAAGACAACCGGTTGGCTTCCTACACCGAAAAGTCGTCCAGGTACCAAGTCATCGAAAGAAACATGTACCACCGGCCGGAGGAGCTAAACCCCCACCCAGACCTCGCCCTTCGCTACCAGAAGACCTGCCAGCGGCTATTCGACAGCTACCACCACTTGGTCCAGACAACCATCCAACACCTCAAGAACGTCAACCCAAGAGCAGAAATGGAAGCCGAAACAGCCTACGCCCTCAGGCTCCGCCGCATAGCAACCGACAGTTGCCGGTCACTATTGCCCGCATCCACACTCACAAACGTGGGAATCACCGCCAACGCCCGGACCATGGAACACGCCATAACCAAGCTCCTTTCAGCGCCCCTCCAAGAGGAAAGACAAATTGGCCAGGACCTCCTCGAGAAGGCCCGCGCAGTCACCCCCACCCTGATAAAGTACGCAGCCAATTCCCCCTACTTGGAAAAACTGGCAGGCCGCCACAACCCAACCGAGAAACAGCCCGACCTCACTTCCGCCGGCGCCAGAGTACTGGAATTCGATCCAGAGGCCGAAGCAAAGATAGGAGCAGCCCTGGCCTACCGCCACACGTCAAGGGACTACCGCGAACTCCTGGAAGAAGACAATGCCCACCTCGTCAAGAAGACCCTACAGGCCCTCGACCGCCACGACACACCGCCCAGAGAGTTCGAGAACGTCTCATACCTCTTCGAGTTCACCCTGGACTACGGGGCCTATCGAGAGTTCAAGCGCCACAGGATCCAGACCTCCCTGACGAAAACACCGGACCCGAAACACGGGTACACCCTCCCACCGCTGATAGACCAAGCTGATTGCAAAGACCACTTCGAACGGGCCATTGCCCACGCTGAAGAAACCTACAAGTTCATCGAAGAGAAACACCCATTGGCCGCCCCCTACATTCTCACCCACGCCCACCACCGGAAGGTGTTGGCTACCATGAACCTGAGGGAGCTCTACCACATCCTCAAGCTCAGGACCTCGCCCCAGGCTCACGAGGCCATAAGAGGCCCCATGAAGGAAGCCTTGACCCAGCTAAAGGAGATTCACCCCACCCTCTTCGCCCACTTGTGAAGAAAGTGCCACAGCCCCAAAATAGCCCGTAGACAGCACCACGGGGAAAACTACAGTGACAACCTCACCACCAGACCACAGGGCATTGCAACTTGCAAGCAAGTTCCACGAGGAACACAACCCCCTGGCCACCATCCTTTTCGGGTCCAGAGCCAGAGGGGATTACCTGGAAAACGACTCCGACATCGACATCATGCTCATAGTCGCAGACCTGCCCCCGAAGGAACAACAAGAAGCCCTAGAAAACTGGGCAAAAGCCCAGACACCCGACATTTTCAATAGGCCGATAGAGGTCCAGCTGTCCTGGTACACCAAGGAAGAATTCCAAAAAGGAAGGACCCTAGCCAACCACCTGGTCACCAGGGCCCTTAAAGACGGAGTCATGGTGAGCAGCTACCGAGAGGAATTCAGTTCAAGATACCCGGACGAAGAAAACGAACACCAAGTGAACTGGAAGGACTACGACACAAAGCTCCGCAGAGCCAACGTTTACTTCGACATGTTCGAGACAGCAGCAGAGTTAGAAAAGGACGACTTAGCGGTCGGAGAGCAAGCCCAACAAGCCCTCGAAAACGCCATGAAAGCACTAATAGCAGTCCACGGGCGCACATACGCCCCAACCCACGACCTCGGAGACCTACTCGGGACCCTTCGACGGACCGACCCCCAGTTGACTGAGTTCCGCCTCTCCATAGACCCAGCCATCTATTCAGAATATGGAGGCCGGTCCCGCTACCAAGACGAAAGATCACACCCAAGGTTGACGAGCCAAGAAAACTACAGAGAACTGACTTCCCAGGACATCCACACCTTAATCGAAAGGGCAGCAGACCTCGACACAAGATAACCCCGTCATTCGTAGGCCAAGAGCTGGCGCCGCCGTTCCTGGTAGGCCAGCTCCAATTCCTCCAAAGCGTGTTTTTTCTCCAGCTCGTACTTCCCCTTCTGATTGTCAGGAGCGCTGTCGATCAACCGGTCGTACTTGGTTTCAATAGCGGATTCTTTGACCCCATACATCCGCCCCAAGTTATCATCAGAAGCCATGTCAATAGACTTCGCGCGGTTCACCACGATACCAGCCCCCGGGAAGTTCGTTGCCCCGTCGGTCACCGAGGAACTCTCCGGCAAATACTCGCAGCCCGCTACAGCCACAAAAATCAGCCCCAAAGCCAGAATAGCCAGCCCCTGGCGAAAAACTCCGTCCATCCCAGTTACCTCCTTCAGGAAGGCGCATCACGACCTTCCATAACCAGCATAGACAAAACCTGACCCCAACGTTTTACCGCAAAGAAACGCCCGTCCGTCACAACAACACAAAGACCTCCCCACCAGTGCTAACATCACTGAAAGACCCGACCGGCAAAAGGGAGGACCAAATGCAGGAATGCAACTGCCAGTTACCGGAGTCAATGTCCTGGGCCGGGCCGGCAGCCCAGCTCTGCCACCACAGCGACAACAAAGCAGTCCAGGAAATCGAAGCAAAGCTCCTCTCTATCCTCCAGGACTTCCACGTCACGATACCCTTCGACGAGATGGGCACCAAGACAATCATGGACCTCGCCGACAAGTTCAAGATGGATACCGTAGGGGATGACTTCAAGTACATGAACCAGGCAGAGCACACCATCCTCATGATTGCTTTCCTGAGAAACCTCAGCATCTCGGCCCAAGCCCTTATGGCCAACCTGATCCTCAGGCACGAAGCAAACCTCAAGCAGGAAGCCAGCCAGAGAAAATGACCAACAGGCACAAGCTAAAACGCACCATCCTCCTCCTGGCCGCAGCAGCAGCAATCACGCTGGGCACCGGCATAACCCTAATTGCCCTCAATTCACCCAACACCGCCACAAGGGCCCAAGCCCCCGAGTACAGGTACAAAGCCTTCACCAAGTCAACCCACCAGGGCCCCCCGGTCCTCACCGAGTTCGGGGACTTCCAGTGCCCCTATTGCGCCCGTTTCGCAATCGCCGTCCTACCAACCATCCACCAGGAATTCATAGAGCCAGGACACCTGAAATTCCAGTTCCGCCACTTCCCAGTCCTGGGGCCCCAGTCATACCTGGCCGCCCAAGCCTCGGAGTGCGCCCGCGACCAAGGACAATTCCAGCAGTTCCACGATTCGATGTATTTCAACCTGGCCAACAACAAACGACCGACCACCTCAAACATGAAGGAAACAGCAAGGCTCCTCGGAATGAACCAACCCGAGTTTCACAAATGCCTGACCGACGCAGTTCACGAGGGAACCGTCCAACAGGACAAGGAATACGGACGGAGCCTCGGGGTCAGGGGAACCCCAACCCTCTTCATCAACCAAAGACCCATCGAATGGACAAGCATCGAGGACCTGACCAACCAGATCAAACACACAGTCAATTCCCAATCCCCTGACACTTCCGAGTTGCCCCAGACCCAACCATTGCCATAGCCTCAACCCAAGACCACCCGCCAGTCTGCACCACCAACAACCCCCTCTACCCGACCCAAAGACCCAAACACCATGAAGCTCCAGAAGGGCTACCGCAACATGAGGGTTCCACCGGACGACAACCGGGTCTACCTCGAACCATTGCCCTGGGTCACCGAAATGGAGCCTGTCACGCGGGTCCTCCCATCATGTGGACATGTCTATTTTCTAAAGGGCCACAACCCCGACCAAGCAAGAATCCCGGATTCTTGCCCAAAGTGCAGATTCATGGATTCCCTGAAGAGGTTACTCCTGCTTTTGGCGAGGGAGTAACCTTCCGAATCACCCCTCCAAGGAGGACCTGACCATGATCAACCACACCTCAGGCAACATCTTCGCCAGCAAAGCCGAGGCGCTGGTCAACCCCGTCAACTGCGTGGGAGTAATGGGCGCCGGCTTGGCCCTCCAGTTCAAGAACCGCTATCCCCTTAACTACAAGGCTTACGCCCTAGCCTGCGAGACCGGCCAGTTGCAACCCGGAAACCCCTTCATATTTCGCCAACCCGCCCCTTCAGGCCCCCGGTACATAATCAACTTCCCAACCAAACGCCATTGGCGGGACAAGAGCAACCTCGAGGACATCAGGACAGCCCTCAAAACCCTGGCCGCACAACTGCCTGCCCTCGGCATCAAGTCAATCGCAGTCCCAGCCCTGGGAGCAGGCCTGGGAGGTCTCGACTGGGACCAGGTGAAGGCCATCGTCCATGAGGAACTGGCCCCACTGGCCAACATCGAGGTCACTATGTACGAGCCCAGGCAACAAGCGGCCAGTTCGTAAGGAGCACACCAACCGATGCCACTCCAATGCGCTTACTGCGACAACCCCGCCACCTTCGGCCGCACCACAAGAAAGGGTAAGCCCCAGTGCATACCCTGTGCTGCCGTGGAAACCATCGAAATACCACCCACCGAGGAGAAGAGGGCTCCCGTCCCCTCATCCATTTCAGAAAGCCCCGTTTGGAAAATCGCAAGCCCAATGGCCCTGTTCGACACCCTTTGGCTTCACCAGAGCATAGCCCTCGACAAATTGGACCAAGGCCTAAACACTGCCGTCGCCACCCCAACGGCATCAGGCAAGTCCCTCATCTTCCAACTTCACACCCTCAAGACAATAACCAGCGCCGCTGGTTCAACCGCAGCCGTGTTCTACCCGACCAAAGCCTTGGCCAACGACCAGACCAGCCGTTGGCAGCAGGCCGCGGCCACAATCGGCCTACCCGACACATCCATAGCCCAAATAGACGGCGACGTGCCTATGCCCCGGAGAAACCCAATCTTGAGCCAAGCCCGGGTCCTGATCCTCACTCCCGACGTCTGCCACGCATGGCTCCTACGCCGTTCCACGGACCACCCCATCCACAACTTCCTGGCCAACCTGAAGATCATAATCATTGACGAAGCCCACACCTACGAGTCCGTCTTTGGCAGCAACTCAGCCTACCTCTTCAGGCGCCTCGTCACCGCATCCCTGAGCGCCGGCAACCCCAGCCCGCCCCAGTTCATCGCCGCCACAGCAACGATCCTTCACCCCAAAACACACCTGGAAAACCTTACCGGACAACCATTCGCAGTTGTGGAACAAGACAACAACGGTTCCCCCAGGCACCACCGGACCCTCCACCACCTTCCCCTCATGTCCCAAGGGGTCCGGGAATACCAGATGGCAAACATGATCCTGGCCATCATCGATAACGATCCAGAGGCCCAAGTAATAGCTTTCCACGACTCTCGTCAGGGCGTCGAACGCATCGTCCAGGCAGCCGACCGGCCCACCCAAGTCCTGCCATACAGGTCAGGTTACCTGGCCCAAGACAGAAGGGACATAGAAAACAGCCTGAGGAACAACACAATACGGGCCGTGGTGGCGACCAACGCACTGGAACTCGGAATAGACATGCCAGACCTGAACTACGGCCTCACAATGGACCTGCCGCCGTCCCGCAAGCAATTCCACCAAAGACTCGGCAGAGTCGGCAGGTCCCGTCCGGCAACTTTCGCCATCCTGGCTCCAGCCAACAGATTCTCGGACTTCGGAGACGCACTAAAGGACTACTACGACAACTCCGTAGAACCCTCCCACCTCTACCTCGACAACCAGCACATCACCTTCCGCCAAGCCCAATGCCTCAAGTTGGAACTTGAGAGCAACAACAGGGACACCCACGCTCCGCCGGCCGGAGCCACCTGGCCCCCTACCTTCGACCAAGCCCTCAAATACGCCCACGGCCGCCCCCCCGCACAGCTCGCCAACGCCCAGCCAACAACCGCCAAACCACCCCACCAGGCACACAGCCTGAGAAGCTCTGGAGAAGGCAGCCTGGAAATCTACAACGAAGGAACCAACCACCAGGAAAAAGGAACCAGGGCTCTCCTGGGTTCAATAAACCTATCTCCCGCAATAGTGGAAGCCTACCCCGGCGCCGTTTACCGCCACCGGGGCCAGTCCTACACCGTCAACTCTTGGCACCAACCAGACGACTTCACCCGGCCTTCCATACAAGTCAGCCACGCCGGCAGGTCAAGGGACCGGACCACCCCAATACCCAGGACCCTGGCCACACTGCCGAAGGCCGGAGAAAATCAACTCGCAACAAGAGAAATCCCCAACGGGTCAATAACCCAGTTGCAGGCCTCCATCACCAAGTCAGTCGAAGGCTACATACTCAACAAGACCAAGCAATACCACTACCACCAGTTGAAGGACCGTGACCCCCGCAAAACCAGAAAGCAATACACCTTTCCCACCACCCTGGTCCACATCAAAATCGACGAACCCTGGTTCACCGGACCCTCCGGGCCTCCATGGCAAGCGCGCGTCCAACTGGCCGAGACCCTCAGGAGATACCTGGCATACCACGGGAGCATAGTAGCCCAAGACATAGGGACCCTCGTCGACAACGTATTCATCGAGACAGAACAAGGCTTCCACACTTCCGACAACTCAATAGTCGTCTATGACAACATTTTCGGAGGAATGGGCCTCGTGGACGCTCTCTTCAAGGACATTGACCACTACGCCAAGAAGATCCTCGAAAGCCTCAACCCCAACAACTCACACCCAACGACCATCCACCCGCCCTACGCCGCCTCCTTCGCCCAGTGGCTCAGAGGAGGAAACTGCAACCGGTACGAACCATCCCAACCCCCCGGAAAATCAAGCACATGGAGAGTAATACGCTTGGGAACCAAGGTCCCCATCTACTCGCCAGCAGCCAACGACCTAGTCGACGGAGCGATAGCCAACTATTTTTGGGATGACGGAATCAAGTACCACGTCCGGGCCGGCCAGGGAACCATCACGGCTACCGACCGACAGCTCGTGGAACAAGACAGAGACCAAGACTGGCAACTCTGGATTCCCGAGAAAGGAATAACCCAAGACATCCCAACCGACACAGGTTAAGCCAAATAAACCCCCGAATCCGCAACACACCAAGCAGACAGAGACGACCATCCCGGCCCTGAAATACACTGACTAACCCCAAGAGCCGCGACCATTGAAAGAATTCCTCGAACCCGCCACAGCGGGAAGAATCATCAAGTTCCTGTCCAGACTAGGCCTGGCGGCCCTGGCCCTGGCAATCATCTTTCTTATCTTGGGGTACTCCCTGCCGAAGCTTTACCCGGACGCGAGCCCAGACCAAGCCATCCTGCGCTTCTTCCGGGGGGCGGAATCAGCCCTGACCTACATAGCTATAGCCGTCCTAGCGGCCACAGCCATAGCCGTAACCGTCTTCTACATATTCACCACCAAAGGAAGGCGCCCATGACCAAACCCCAAGGCAAAAAAAGACCGGAGACAGAAGCCCCCGGCCCCTTCAGACCACAGACCAAAGGTCAGACTAGGGGAAGTACCCCATCGACTGATTCCCAGCCCACTGCCCTGTCCCGGCAACATAGAGCCAGCAAGCTGAAACACCTGCCGGCCTCCGGTCAAAGCTGCCGGCCCAGTAAACAAGCAGGTCACCGGCAGGGCTCCGCCCAGTCTCCGACTGGACCAGCCCTCCGGCTAACCCCCCCTCACGAAGACCCGGAGGAACAACCTGTGCCCCAACAGCCATTCCGGCAACCTCGTTAGCGTCAGACGGGGCAACACCGCCAAAACAACGGCTCACCCCCGTAGCCGTCATATCATAGGCCCAAACAGGGACCATCGGCCCGGCAACAACGTCGCCGGCACCGTCGGCAGCCAATGGATTCCAGAAGAATTCCCCACAATCCTCCCTGCTGGCCTGCAACTCCGCAACCAAACGGTTCACTTCGGCCGCATCTATCACACCGAACCCGTTGACAAGAAGTTCCTGCAGCGCCTCATCGCAACCATGGGCCGGCCACTTCTCCCCGGGCAAGGTAGTCAAAGACTGACCAACCTCAGGCGCCTCAATCTCCACTTCCTTGCCGTAGTCAAGAAATCTTACTTCCACCTCCGATTCAACTCCCTGACTCGTAAACGACATGTCGAAACCCTGGACGAGGAGGTCTTCAACCCCGATCCAGAAATCCATCTTCGCCATGGAACCAGCTTCGACCGGCACGTCCAGCAAGACTTCCATCAAGCTCGGCCCGATCTCTCCCGACAGGTGATAAACCGAAACGCCGTCCAATTCTGCCTGGCCCAAGAAAGCAAGCGTCTCCGCCATTCCCCTATCCTGGACCAATTGGGTCATCTCCTGAACCCCCCCACCCAAGTCGTCCCCCGAGTTGTCGGCCATCCAGACCCCAGTGAAGGGGTCCTTGATATATACTTCCTCCCCAATGATCACCATATCGACAGTCATTTGGAAAAAGGAACCGCCCAGCCCAAGCGTGGCCCGTTGCCGATCTGGCAGGACATAGTCAGCCTCTATCGTCATCTCCACATCGACATCACCCAACCCCTCAACACCCTTGCCAAGCTCCCCCAGGTCAACTCCCGTCCGCGCCACAAGACGATAGGAACCGGACCCGTACCGGTCCATGGCCTCGGCAGAACGACCAAGAATTTCCTCAACACCCGCCAGTACGGCATCCTTCACATCCGGAAGCTTGACATCGACCAGCACCCCGCCGACAGGCTTGTCAACGACCACCCCAGCAGTGGGTTCAGCCACCGGCAACATCACCCCCGTTTCAGGGGTTGGGGGCATTGGCACGACGGGAACAGACTCTTCCCCAGCAATAACCTCGAAGCCCGAAACATCTGCTGTTGGCTCCACAGGAACAGGAGTGGGCTTATCAACAGCCAGACCGACTCCACCACCGTCCGGCCCAGACATTCCACGGCCATTGGCAGGCTCACCATCCGGATCACCACCACAAGCCAGAACCACCACAATTCCCACCAAGAGACAGCCAATAACCAGGAACCTCACGTCGAATTCTCCTTCGAAAAAGGTTAAACGGAACAGACAAAACACCCCCAGCCCGGGACAGCCCGGGCTGGGTCAAGGAAGGCGGGGCCTTGGTTAACCAAGGCCCCGTTTAGAACAGGTCAGTAGTTTTCCGACCAGGTCCGGAGCCGGCTCACGTAGAGCCAGCACTTAGCCCCGTCCGAAGGACGAAGCGCATCGGTATTCGACCAGTAAACGATAATGTCGTTGTCCGAGTTACGCCCTGAACTCGACCGGACAAGCTGGTCGTCGGCATTCTGATCCCGCAACCCACGGGGCACCTTTTGACTACCCACAGCCATGGCAGCCCTGGCTGCGGCATCTGCCGGCTGAGTCGCCCCAAAGCACCTGCTAATCCCAGTTGCAGTGGCATCGTTAGCCCACACCTGCGTAGTCACTCCAGCAACGGTGTCACCAGCCCCATCAGCCGCCTGAGGATTCCAAACATCCGTCGGACATTCGGACCTCGTAGCCTGGATCTGAGCGATGATTTCGTTAATGTTGGAAGACGTAGAAGCTCCCCTCTGGAAGACCAACTGCTGGCGCAACGTCTGATCGCAGTCGAACCCCGTGTCCGATTGAAGAGATACTCCGCCCACCGGCTCAATCACGGCCTGTGAAATCACCCGGGGCACTATGAAAGCAATTCCGACGACCACCAAGCCACCAATGGCGCCAATCAGAGCCGTCCGGGCCTGCCCCATTTTTCCAGGATCACCGGAAGCCGTCATCCAGAGAATTCCTGCGTAACACACGCAGATCGCCGAGAGACCGCCCCCAACTATGGCGAGCAACCTCCCAATGCTGGTGAAAATGTTTGCCAGTTCCTCCATCTCTGCACCTCTAAATTTAGGTTCTTGTACCCAGTCCAAACACGGTGAGCCTGGAACTCCGTCCGAAGGGCGAACAGCCAGAAGCAGTTCAGCCCTAGATCAAAACGCTATGGATCCCCATATCCCTCCCTCCAAGTGTTGTAGGCTTGGATATATAACCAGCACGTAGACCCATCCGAGGGTTTCCTGTCATTAGAAACACCCCCGGAATCAGTCCAAAGAATCAAAATGTTATTCCGTGAATCCCGCCCGCTTGTTTCACGCAGTTCAGTCGCAGTTTTCTTAAGACTCCCGGGCACAACCATCCCCCCAATCGCCAAAGGATCAACCAAGGTCCCGCCGTCCTTATCCCCACACGCGTCTGTAAAATCAGCCGTTTCCTGCACAACTGGGTCCCAAATAGCGCTGTCACACTCGTCCCGCTGGGCTTGGATCACATCAATAATCTGATTGAACGCAGTGTGGTCAGAAGCGGCCCGCCGGATGACAAATTGGTCCCGCAAAATCCCATCGCAGTCCATCCCCTGCTGGACTTGAATCTGAACTCCGCCTGCCGGCTCAATCACCATCTCGCTGATCACCCCAGGCACCAGAAACCCAATACCAATAATCACCAACCCAACCACAGTCCCGATCAATGACATCCGGGCCTGGGCCATCTTCTGAGGGTCCCCGGAAGCAGTGATCCAGAGAATCCCGGCCCAGATGATGAACACCGCCGAAAGGGTCCCTCCGACAAGGGCAAGCAGCCTGGCGCCGCTGGTGATTACCGTCAGGGCCTGTTCCATAAAACATTCATACAGCAAAATCCAAACCAAAACTTTGTCGCTGGAGTACAACAAAGCCAAAATTTGACCAAATTGGAGAATCCACATCAAAAGACACAACCTGCAACACCTGACCCCAGCCCCTGGACAGAAACCCTCACCCTCGTGTTACCATTCGGATACACCCCCCAGAGGCCCGGCCACCAATGCCTCCTCACCAAAACCTCCACAGAATTGCCAGGAGCGATCACTTCACCCTGTCGATGCCAGCCCTCCTGCCGTTGGCCGGAACAGCCTTCACCACTGGCCTCCTCGTCATGACGGCAGCCCATTACCTGATCCTCTATTTCCAAGTCCCAAGCCCCCAGGTCACCCCCTACACCACATCCCTCGCCGTCGCCGCGGCGTTGACCGCCTGCGCCGGCCCTCCCCGTTTATTGGAAAAATACCTGCTCAAACACCGGATACCCGACCAACAAAAAAGGAGCCCACCATGGACTCCTGAACCACGCAAAAACCTGAGGACCCTCTTGTACAACCTCCTCACGCACTCCGTTTTCAACTACTCAACCACCGACCACCTCCAGAAAAAATCTTCCTTACTGGAAACCCTGGCAGACCTTTCGGCAGACCGCATCCTATCGTTCAACCACCTGCGGCCCCACCAAGCCCACGCATGGCACTCATTCCTCGTCCAGCTCGCCACCATGGCCATCCTAGAAATAAACCACGACCAAATCCCCGAAGACGAGAAAGCCTGGACAGCAGCGACCAGGGTCCTGACCAGCCAGGACTGGCCCATGGATGAACCCTGCCGCCTGGTTATCACCGACATAACCCGGCCGGCCTTCATGCAGCCACCCGCTTCCACCAAGGACAACTTGGCCGCCTACGGCAGCCCAACCCAAGTCCCCGACGACACGGACATGCTGGTCAACGCCAAGAACCACGACATCCAAATCAGCCAAGCAGTTGACTGTGACCTCGATGACTGGGCATACGCGTTCATCACCCGCCAGACCATGGGCAGCTACCCCGCAAAGTTCACCTACAACCTCTCCAGGATGAACGGAGGCTACGGAAACAGGCCCCCCGTAAACCTGGCCCCCAAAATAAATCACCCCCGGGGCCCACTTCATAAGAGACGTAAAGGCTCTCCTCGAATTCCTGCCGGACATGCAGGAGCAATACCCCGAGTACCCCAAGCAGAGAGGCCTCGAACTTCTTTGGACAGTCCCCTGGGATGGCGAGGTCAAAGAGAAAATCCAAAGCAACCAACTTCACATCCTCTACATCGAGTTCTGCCGGAGAATAAGGCTGACCAAAACCCCGGGCCACCCCATAACAACCATCCGGGCCACCTCGCGGGGCACCAGGATCAACCACTCAAGCAAGGTCGGCATGATAGGCGAACCATGGGCCCCATCAACCTGAAGGGGACGAACCAAACACCGTATTGACCCTGCAATGGACTGGCTTCATCTACACAAAACTCGCCCCATCCTGGCCGACCCGGAACAGTTCCAACAGCCCCCCATCCACCCCACCAAGGAAGAAAGCGCCACCCCAACCCCAATGCGCCTGGTAGCAAGGGCCATGACCATGGGCCAGGGCAGAACCGAAGGGTCCCACCACAGAGACATTGCGCTAACCGCCAGGACCGTCCGGGCCCTATCGGACAGACCAAGCCAGTGCCAACAGAATGGGCCGAAGGCCAAGCCCTGGGCTTCGAAGTCAGAGTCCGACCAGTCTGCAGAACCAGGAAGTACAGCAGCCAACAAAGCGGCAAGACAATCAGGGAATACGACGCCTTCACCATGGAGGCTGTATCGGCCACGGAAGACCAACCGAACACCCTACCCCGCCACGAGGTCTATACCGCCTGGCTGGCCCAGCAGATGGAACAGATAGCCAACCTTACCCTGCATCAGGACCAAACAGCCCTCATCTGCTACCAGAGCACCAGGTCGTTTCGAAAACGCAACACCAGACCGGTATCCGGCCCAGACGCAGTACTGCGGGGCACCCTCTCCATAGGGAACCCCGAAGAAATCCCCAGGATCCTCGACCGGGGAATCGGCCGCCACCGGGCCTACGGCTACGGCATGCTCCTCCTCAAGCCCCCCGGCAGCTAACCTGCAAGGGGATACCGCCATCCACATCTGGCTTCAAAAAGGCCCCGCCACGCGGGGGCACAACCCAAACCTGAAGGACCAAAGACCATGCAATTAGAAGACCTCCGGTTTGCCTCAGCCCACATGCTGATAGAGGCCCAGTCCCTGCCGCCTCTGGCCAGGATCCACTCTCTCGCCTACATACTCCAGCAGGCCCTCGACCTGCCGACCAATTACCCCTTCAGGCACGCCTACCACCCCTACAGCCACGAATTTGCCAACACCCTCGACCACCTAAGGTGGATGGGATACATCAAGCTCGTAGACATCCCCAACACCATCGGCCGGGTAGTTTCTGTAGTTCCAGGCCAAACCCACCATTGGGAACCCCTTGACGAAGAGCACAAAGCCAAGGTCAATACCATCACACAAGCCTTCAGGGAAGCGAACGACCTGGAAATAGACCTCGCAGCAACCCTCCTGTTTTTCACGACCCACAGGCCCAGCGAAGCAGACATCCCGGCCACCGTCCAACCCCTCAAGCCAAAGGTGCCAATAGACAGATTAAGAAACGTCCATGCCCGGATGAAGACCCTGGAGCTCATCAAGTAAACAACACGGCTAGGAGGCACCCATGCCACGGTCGAACAGCAGGCCCCGCAACGAAACAAGACAGCACCGCAAGGAAAACACCACCCATACCCCAATCCGCGAAACCGCCATCAACAACCAGCCAGCCGAGAAAACCCAGCCCAACCGAGACTCGACGCCAAGCCAACCCGGGCCCGCAGGGCAATTCACCACCCAGGAAGAAAGGGGTCTCCCAGTCCGGACCACCCTGGATTGGTTGACCCTCCACGCCAACCCGTCGGACCCACCCGGCCTGATCGCCATACCTCGACCCCACCGCAGCAGGGACTTGACCCACGCCCAATACAGGCCCCATTGCGCCTGCAAACACGGAACTGCATGTGCCTGCAAAGAAGACCCGGACGTGATATGGAGCATATCGGCCTTTATCGGCAAGACTCAGGCCTCAAACAAGCTGACCAAGGAGCAGCCACAGGCTTAACCAACGGCCACAAGGGCATACCAAAACAACAGGGGCGCCGCTAAGCCGGCGCCCCAATTTTTGCTAACCATTTTGCTAACGCACTCAGGGGCATCCCAGTCCACCCAACCCCACCAGACGTCATAAGCCATTCTTACAAGGCCACGCCAAGGAACCCCAGGGAACCCCAGTCCACCAAAGGCCAGTTATGGTAATATATGGTCTGATTCCAGGCCAGCTTGCAGGTCCGATTCACAGGGAGGAAAACGATGGTTGACTATCAACCCAACCAGGTCCTCGCGACAACAGAGTACAAGGTGATCGGCAGCCGTCCGATACGCCATGACGGCGCGGACAAGGTGACCGGTCAGGCCAAGTACGGGGCCGACATCCAGCTTCCAGGGCTGCTCTTCGGGAAAATACTCAGAAGCCCCCACGCCCATGCCAGGATCAAGTCCATCGATGCATCCAAGGCCTTGGCCCTGCCGGGGGTGCACGCCGTGGTGACCTCCGCCGATTGGGAACAGCCCTCGGGGAAGGTGGAGGACTTGGCGGAGGGTTCAATTCACAACCTCCGATTCCTGAGCAACAACGTCCTGGCCTACGACAAGGTGCTTTACAAGGGTCACGCTGTGGCTGGGGTGGCCGCGGAAGGGGCGCACCTTGCCGAGCAGGCGGCGGCATTGATCGAAGTGGAATACGCGGTGCTGCCCCCGGTTTTGACCTCGGAACAGGCGATGCAGGAAGATGCCGCCATCCTCCACGAAAGGCTGGAAAGCCTCTCCAACCCGGGTCTCAGGGCCGGCGGCTACAAGTCCGATTCCGACGACAGCAATGGCACCAACGTTGCCAACAAGTTCGACTTCAAGGTGGGCGACGTGGAACAGGGCTTCCAGGAAGCCGATGTCGTCGTGGAGAAGGAGACCCGCACCGCTGCGGTGCACCAAGGGTACATCGAGCCCCATACCGGAACCGCCATGTGGAACACCGACGGGAGCCTGACCGTATGGTCCAGCACCCAGGGCCACTTCAACGTCCGCGACCTTCTCTCCCGGATGCTGGGCCTGCCGGTGTCCAAGATCAAGGTTATCCCCATGGAAATTGGCGGCGGGTTTGGAGCCAAGGGAATCGTCTATTCGGAACCCGTAGCGGCGCTTCTGGCGAAAAAGGCCAACCGGCCGGTGAAGGTCACCATGAGCCGCACCGAGGTGTTCGAGGCCAGCGGCCCCACTTCCGGCACTACCATTAAAATCAAGGTGGGCGCCACCAAGGACGGCAAGCTGACCGCCGCAGAAGCCCATTTGACCTACGAGTCCGGGGCCTTCCCCGGCTCACCGGTGCCCGGCGGGTGCAACTGTATCTTCGCCCCTTACGAAATCCCCAACACCTACTTGGAAGGGATAGACGTGGTGGTCAACCGTCCCAAGTCGGCCGCCTACCGGGCACCCGGCGCCCCCGCAGCCGCCTTTGCCATGGAGACGGCAGTGGACGAGCTGTGCGAAAAGCTGGGAATGGACCCCATCGAGTTCAGACTGCTGAACAGCGCCAAGGAAGGCAGCCGGCGGGCCACCGGCCCCCTGATGCCCTTGGTGGGCTTCGTCGAGACCCTGAACGCCGCCAAGGACCATGCCCACTATTCCACTCCGTTGGAGGGTCCCTATCGCGGACGGGGAGTGGCCAGCGGCTTCTGGGGCAACGGCACCGGCCCGGCCAGCGCGGTGGCCATCGTCAACGCCGACGGCACCTTGAGCTTGGTGGAAGGCTCCGCCGACCTCAGCGGCACCCGGGTGGCTTTTGCCCAGCAGGCTGCGGAAGTGCTGGGCATTGCGGTGGAGGACGTGAAGCCCTCGGTCGGTGACACCGAATCGGTGGGATTCACTTCCAACAGCGGAGGCAGCGGCGCGACCTTTAAAACCGGCTGGGCAACATACGAGGCCGCCAGGGACGTGCAGCAGCAGATGGTAGCGAGGGCCGCCAAGATTTGGGATGTGAGCGAGGACGACGTCGAGTACGTGGACGGGGGGCTGCAACACAAGTCGGACCCGGAACTCAAGATGACTTTCCGCCAAGTTGCGGCCCGGCAGAACGCCACCGGAGGCCCCATAATCGGCAGGGCCGGCGTGAACCCTGGCGGGGCGGGCCCGTGCTTGGCTACCCACATCGTTGACGTGGAAGTGGACCCTGAAACCGGCAAAGTGACGGTCCTTCGCTACACGGCAGTCCAGGACGTGGGCAAGGCTGTTCACCCCGGCTACGTGGAGGGACAGATACAGGGCGGCACGGTGCAGGGGATCGGCTGGGCCCTGAACGAAGAGTATTTCTTCAACGATGAGGGCCACATGGTCAACTCGACCTTCCTGGACTACCGGATGCCGACGGTGCTGGACCTGCCGATGATCGACACCGTCGTCGTGGAAGTGGCCAACCCGGCCCACCCCTTCGGCGTGCGGGGAGTCGGCGAGGTGCCGATTGTGCCCCCGCTGGCCGCCCTGTCCAACGCCATCAACAATGCACTGGGAGTACGCCTCGACAGCCTTCCCATGACACCGGGCTCCATCCTGGAGGCCATGTGGGCAAAAGAGGAGGCCGGCGCTTCCAAGTAGAGTGAGCTGAAGCTTATGGCGGAAGTATGGATTCCGACGGCGATGCTACCCCTGACCCAAGGCCAGCAGAGGGTCTTGGTGGAAGGGCGCAACGTCCGGCAAATCGTCAATAACCTGGACAAGCAGTTCCCGGGGACCAAGGCCAGGCTCTACGACCCCGAGGAGGACGACCTGCTTCCCGGCGTGGCGGTCATTGTGGACGGCGATGCCAGCCAAATGGGCCTGCTGGAGAAGGTGAGCGAGGACAGCGAGGTACACTTCCTTCCCGCCATCGGCGGCGGGTAACGCCGCCCCAGAGGGATTCGGTAACCGCAGCGGGGCGTCCATAGTGCAACTGGGCGCCCCGCTTTTGACATAGGCCGGTCTTTCCTTGGCCTGTCATTTGCTTGGGCAGGACTGCCTGCTTTCGATCAGGAGCGTTTCCATGAGCCAGGAAAAGTTGCCCGCCGTTGCCTCCTTCTCCAACCGGGATACCCAGGCTGCTAGGCGTTACCACCGGGAAACCAACCATTCCTACGAGAGCGTTCGCCGCAGCTCACACCGATTGGTGTGGGAGAATCAGCCACTGCCCTTCAAAATCTATTCCTCCCTCGAACCCTTGGAACTGCCAGGGACACTGCCCTCCAGCGGGGCAGCGGCCTTGGAAGCCCTTACAGCCCGGCCGTGCATGGACTACCGGGGTCCAACCTTGGAGGAATTGGCGTCCCTGCTGTTCTACACCGGTGGGGTCACCAAGGTGGGCCGGATGGCCGGCGGCGGGAGTATGTACTTCCGGGCCGCGGCGTGCACTGGGGCCCTGTACCATATCGAAGTCTACTTGGTATGCGGCCCCAATGCAGGACTGGATGCCGGGGTGTACCACTTCGGCCCCCACGATTTTTCCCTCAGGAAGCTACGGGACGGAGACTACCGACGGACGTTGGTGGAGGCTTCGGGCGGTAACCCGGCCCTTGCCGAGGCCCCGGCGGCCTTGGTGTTCACCTCGGTCTTCTGGCGAAACTCGTGGAAGTACCAGGCCAGGGCCTACCGGCACAGCTTTTGGGACAGCGGGGTCATGCTGGCCAACACGCTGGCGGTGGGAACGGCCTTGCGTCTCCCCGTGTCCATTGTTTCGGGCTTCGTGGACCGGCAGGTAAACGAGTTGCTGGGGCTGGACGAGGACAGAGAGGCAGCCCTGCAGGTCGTCGCGGTTGGGCGCGACAACAGTCCGTCAATGGGTCCTGCGACGGGGACCACGGCCCTGGACTTGGAGGTACAGCCGTATTCAAGGTGGGAAGTGGACTACCCGGCGATCCGGGAAATGCACGGGGCTTCCGGCTTGAAGTCCCCGGAGGAGGCCGCCGCCCACAGGGACGCCCCTCCTCTGCCGGGATGTCCGCGCCCGTCCGGCCCAGAGTTTCCCTTAGCGTCTGCTCCTGAGGAAGACGGCATTGGACGGGAGCTGGAGGAGACTATCAGGCGGAGGGGTTCCAGCCGCCGTTTTCGGCAAGCGGATATTGGCTACTCCCAGCTTTCTGCGATGCTGAGGGGGGCTGCGGCACCGATCAGTGCCGACTTCCTTGAAGGGTCGGACGCCAACATCAATCAGATGTACCTGATAGTCAACAGTGTGGACGGCCTGCCATCGGGCAGCTATGTGTTCAACCCGGCGCGGGATGTCCTTGAGCAGCTTGCCGAGGGCGATTTCCGGCGGCAGGCCGGCTATTTGGACTTGGGGCAGGAACTGGCGGCCGACTCCAGCGTGAACGTGTACTTCCTGGCAGACTTGGAACCGGTCTTGGAACGGTTTGGGAACCGCGGTTACCGCATGGCCCAGATGGAAGCTTCCATCATGGGCGGCAGGCTCTACTTGGGGGCTTACGCCCAGGGGCTGGGCGCGACCGGCCTGACTTTCTTCGACGACGACGTGGTGGAGTTCTTCTCACCCCATGCCGCCGGCAAGAGCGTCATGTTCCTGGTGGCCATCGGCAGGCCACAACGCCGGCCCCAAAGCCTGGGAAGGACAATTCCACTCACGGCATCGTAAGCTCGTCATGGGGACGCAGGCGTAATCTTCACCGTCCGCCCGTGCCGGGCCGACTCCAGCGCCGCCAGGGTTACTTCCACAACGCGCAGCCCGTCAATGCCGGTGGCGGCGGGTTCCCGGTCCTCTGCCACAGCCCTGCCAAAGTCTTCCATCTGGGCAGAGAAGTTCCCCAAGTAGTCGCTTGGGAATACTTGGGTGCTGTTACTGGTTTCGCTGACCAAGTCAAGCCTTCCCTGCTGAGCTTCCCACAGTGTGGCCCGACCGGTGATGCGGCCATTGATGCCGTAGAGGGTGAAGTCGTTCTTGGAGTCGGGGAGGATTCTGCCGCAGTACACCGTGGCTATGGTGCCTTGGCCGAAACGCAGGGTAACTGCTGCAATGGTTTCCAAGGGCTGCTCCGATTTTTGTCCGTCGGTGATGCTGGTGACTTCGGTGACCTCCTGCCCGGTCAGAAACCTGAGCAAGTCAATGGCATGGACCCCGGTACCCATCAGCGCCGCCGCTCCGCCGATCATTTCAGGCTCCATCCACCAGCCCCTGAGGCCCGTGCGGGGCTCCGGCACCCTCTGCCCCCTGACGCCGAATCCCCACTGGGCTTGGGCCATGGCTATGTGACCAAGGGTCCCTTGGGCCACTTGATTCCGGGCAAAGACGTGTCCGGGATGGTGCCTCAGCTCAAATCCAACGCCAAGTTTCACGCGATTGCCCCGGCAGGCCCGCACCAAGGCTAGGGCGTCCTCCAAGGTCGTGGTCATTGGCTTTTCGACCAGCACGTGCTTGCCGGCGGCGGCCGCCCGGATTCCCTGCTCGGCGTGAAGAGAATTGGGGGAGGCGATGAAAACGGCTTCGACGTTCGGGTCACCCAAGAGGGCGTCTATTTCGTCGTAGGCCTTGGCGGCGCCGTGCTTGGCGGCAAAGGCTTGGGCCCGGCCCAGGTCCCGGCTGTAGACGGCTGCAAGTTTTGCCCTGTGGGCCCGGCCAATCGCCGGGGCAATCTTGTTCCCGGGATGCAAACCAGTGCTGATAATTCCCCATCCAAGCGGCAATTCAACTCTCCTGCGGGGGATCCGGTCTCTTAACTTAGGGAAAGGCTGCGGGTCTGTCAACGCTAGGGGCCCGGTCTTGACGGGTGAGTAAGGGCGTCTTAGGATTTACTTATACCCTCCCCGGGGGGGTCGGGGTTGGCTGCAGCCTGGAGGAGTTGGAGGAGATAGATGCTGCCTGAAGCCAAGTCGGGCGCACTCAAGAGACTGAGCTATATTGAGGGCCATCTGTCCGGCATCCGCAAGATGCTGGAGGAGGACAAGTACTGCGTGGACGTGCTGAAACAGACCTATGCGGTTCGGCGGGCCATAGAGAAGATGGAAGCCGTGCTGCTGGAAGGCCACTTGCACAGTTGCGTAGTGGAGGGCATTCGCGACGGAAGGGAAAGCCAAGTGGTTGGCGAACTGAAGGACCTGTATATCCTGGCCAACAAATAGAGGGGTATCTTTGGCTCCAACATATTACAGGAGGACTAAATGGCAGCCTACGTGCTGGTAGATATTGAAGTGACCGATGCGGGCCCCTATGACGAATACCGCCGGCAGGTCCCGCCAATCGTGGAGAAGTACGGCGGAAAGTACTTGGTCAGGGGAGGGGACTTGCAGACTATCGAGGGTGATTGGACACCCCGCCGGCTGGTGGTGCTGGAGTTTCCCAGCGTGGAAAGGGCCACAGAGTTTTACAATTCCGAGGACTACCGGCCGCTGCGGGAACTCAGGTTAAGTTCCACCAACAGCAAAATGGTGCTGGTGGAAGGAGTCTGAACCGGAACGCGCCGGTAAGAGAATCCGTAAGGTTACTTCAGCTCATGGACAATAGGTCACAAAAGCAGCCCCTAATCACTCTTCCGGTGGAAGGCATGACCTGCTCGGCCTGCGTCTCGAACGTTGAGAACGCTCTGAGGAGTGTGCCCGGGGTTGCTTCCGTCAGCGTCAACTTGGTCTCGGAGCAGGCGTCGGTGAGCCCGGACGAGGGGGGAGTTGCCCTGAAGGAGCTGCGGGAGGCAATCTCCCAATCTGGCTACCGGATTGGCACGGCCAAGACCACCCTGAGAATCACCGGTATGACCTGCGCCGCCTGCGTGATGCACGTGGAGAATGCCCTGTGGGAGGTTGAGGGAGTTTCGGCTGCCCAAGTGAACTTGGCAACGGAGCGGGCCGAGGTGGAGTTCATACCGGGGGTGGCAGGATTCGAGGAATTTCGCGAGGCGGTGTCCCAAGCAGGCTACGGCGCGGAAAGCGAAGCTTCCGGCGGCTTGGATGACTCCAAGGAACTGGACCGGCTGGCCCGGGTTGATGAGCTAAGGGAGCTGAAGCCCAGGCTGGTGTTTGCCTTGGCGGCCGGGGTCCTTCTTTTTCTTGGGACCTTTGGCGCCTTCCCTTGGGTAGAGCCACTGTTGGGGCAGAGATTCTATCCCTTTCTCCTGTGGGGTTTGGCGACCCCGGCGCAGTTCTGGGCAGGGTGGCCGTTCTACCTTGCGGGCATAGGGGCCCTGCGCCACGGGGCTGCCAACATGCATACTTTGATTGCCGTGGGCACGTCGGCGGCTTACGGATTCAGTGCAGCGGTGGTGCTGCTGGAAGCCTTGGCACCGGGGTCTTCCGCGGCCCGCAGCATCGGCAAAGAAGTCTATTTCGACACTGCCGTGATTATCATCGCCCTGATTCTCCTGGGCCGCTTCTTGGAAGCGCGGGCCAGGGGTCAGACTTCGGAGGCCATACGGAGGCTCATCGGCCTCAGGCCAAAGACCGCGAGGGTGATGAAGAATGGAGTGGAGACCGAGATGGCTGCCGATGAAGTGGCTGTTGGCGACGAATTGGTGGTGCGGCCCGGGGAGAGCATTCCTGTCGACGGGATGGTACTCGACGGGTACTCCAGCGTGGACGAGTCCATGCTCACCGGGGAGAGTGTGCCGGTGGACAAGGGGCCGGACTCTCCGGTGTACGGCGCCACTCTCAACAATTTCGGCTCATTCCGATTTGAGGCCACCAAGGTCGGCAAGGACACGGCCTTGGCCCAGATTATTCGCTTGGTGGAACAGGCCCAGGGCTCCAAGGCCCCCATCCAGAGTTTGGCCGACCGGGTGGCGGCGTACTTTGTGCCCTTTGTCATAGCTATCGCGGCGGTGTCCTTCGTAGTGTGGGCGCTGCTGGGGCCGGAGCCGGCATTGGCCTACGGGCTGCTGACCTTTGTGGCGGTCCTGATTATCTCCTGCCCCTGCGCCTTGGGGCTGGCGACGCCCACCGCCGTGATCGTTGGGTCCGGCAGGGGAGCGGAACTGGGCATACTGGTCCGAAACTCCCGGGCCTTGGAACTGATGCACCGGGCCAGCGTGGTGGTGCTGGACAAGACGGGCACCCTGACCACAGGCCGGCCGGAAGTGAAGGACGTGCTTCCGGCCCCTGGCCGGAGTGATCCCGGTGGGAACGGCGGTACGCCGGAGAGAGAGTTGCTGCTGCTTGCAGCCTCTGCAGAGTTGCCGTCAGAGCATCCGCTGGGCAAAGCGATCGTGTCGGAGGCTTGCGCCCGGGGCTTGGAGCTGCAGCGTCCCGACTCATTCGTTGCGCTGCCGGGCCGCGGAGTGGAAACAGAGATCAACGGAGAAAGGGTGCGTGTAGGCACCCTGGCCTGGCTCCAGGGAGCCGGAACGGACTTGGGGAGCGTGGGTCAGCAGGTAGAAAGCTTGTCGTCAGAGGGCAAGACACCGGTGCTGGTCTCAGTGGGAGGAAGGGCCCTGGGGGTCATTGCCATCGCCGACTCGCTGAAACCGGGAGCTGTGGAGGCAGTCGCACACCTGAAGCAAATGGGGCTAGAGGTAGTCATGCTGACCGGCGACAATCCCCAAACCGCCGGGGCCGTTGCCGGCGCTTTGGGAATCGAGCGGGTGGAAGCCGGGGTGTTGCCCGAAGGAAAGGCGGAGGTAATCAAGGGGCTGCAGGGGCAGGGGAAGATAGCCGCAATGGTGGGTGACGGAATTAACGATGCTCCGTCCCTGTCCCAAGCCGACGTTGGCATTGCCATGGGGACGGGAACGGACGTGGCGATGGAGTCGGCGGACGTGACCCTGATGCGGGGAGACCTCAAGGGCATAGGCGACGCCTTCGAGCTAAGCCGCCGGACCATTACCACCATCAAGCAGAACTTGTTCTGGGCGTTCTTTTACAACCTGCTGCTCATACCCGTGGCAGCAGGTGTCTTGTACCCGGTGTTCAATCACTTGGGCGGAGTGCCAGGCGGCTTGGTGTTTTTCTTTGGAGAGCAGGGGTTTCTGAACCCGGTGCTGGCAGCCTTGGCAATGGCCCTCAGTTCGGTGGCCGTTGTGACCAACTCGCTGCGGTTGCGGAGGGCCATGCACTAGTGGAGATGCGGTGGGGCGAGTAAGGAGCACTGGGTCTATTGCACCACATTGCGCCCCCAGGAAACGGAGGCCGCGGCGCCATGGGATTTAGAGGCCATAGAGCCCCGGGAAATAGAAAGGGAGGTCCCCAGATGCCGACAGCTATAGACCCGGTGTGCCAGATGGAAGTGGACACCGACAACCCTCCGGGAGGAAAGAGCGACCACGAAGGGACGACTTACTACTTCTGCGCTCCCGGGTGCAAGGTGGCGTTTGACCGGGAGCCCCATGGATTCCTGGATGGCCAGGGCGGCGGACCTCATCATGACCAAGGGGGAGAATCCAGGGAATCATCGAGACGACCGGGTTTCCTGGCCAGGCTTTTCGGACGGCGGTAGAGGGCCGGGGCCGCCGGGGCAGGCAGCGACGGCTTCTAGGCGTTAGCTCCGCAGCAGCGTTTGTACTTCCTGCCGCTTCCGCAGGGACAGGGAGCATTTCGTCCGACCTTGGCCTTTCCATTCGGGTTAGTTGGGCGTTGGGGCATACCCCCCCGGGGCCGTCTGGCGTTGCCGTTGGCGGAGCCTCCCGGCTGGGCCAGGCTAACGTGGAAGAGGGTGTGCACCACGTCGTATTGCATCTTGGCCAATAGGTCCTGGAACATCTTGTGGCCTTCGGTGCGGTACATGACCAAGGGGTCACGCTGCCCGTAGGCGTGGAGGCCGATGCCGGTGCGCAGGTTTTCCATTCCCGTGAGATGGTTTACCCAATGGGTGTCAATGGCCCGGAGCAAGAGCAGCCGTTCCAGGATGCGCATTTGCTCCTCGCCCAATTCCGCTTCCCGGTTGCGGAGGGCGGACTCTGCGTGGTCATTGAGAATTCGCTGGACCTCATCCAAGCTGCAGGCGTATAGAGCGTCCGGTTCCCCAAGCTCCGCCGGCAGCGGACAAATCTGCTCCAAGTCATTCAGGAAGCCTGTAACGTTCCAGTCGTCGCTGTGGCGGGTGGGCAAGTAGCGGTTGATGAGGTCCTGGAATTCCTTGCGCACCATTTCGGCGATTTTGGCGCTGAGGTTTTCGCCTTCGAGGATGGAGTGGCGATCGCCATAGATTATTCCCCGCTGGGTATTCAAGACGTCGTCAAAGTCCAGCAGGTGCTTGCGAATGTCGAAGTGGTAGCTTTCCACCTTGACCTGCGCATTGGAGATGGACTTGGTGACCATGCGGTTTTCGATGGGCTCGTCTTCTTCGATGCCGGTCCAGCCCATGACTGTCTTGATGCGGTCGCCGCCAAAACGCCGGAGGAGCTCGTCTTCCAGGGAGATATAGAACTGGGAACTTCCCGGGTCTCCCTGCCTGCCGGCGCGGCCCCGGAGCTGGTTGTCGATGCGACGGGCGTCGTGGTGCTCGGTTCCCAGGACGTACAGGCCGCCCAGACCGACAACGGCGTCGTGTTCCTGCGCCCAGTCAGTCTTGTTGGTGTCCGCCCCGCCCAGCACGATGTCTGTCCCGCGGCCGGCCATATTGGTAGATACGGTCACTGCTCCCAGCCTGCCGGCTTGGGAGACGATGACTGCTTCCTGCTCATGGTTCTTGGCGTTGAGCACTTGATGGCCCACTCCGCGGCGTTTGAGCAAGGAACTCAGGCGTTCCGACGATTCGATGGAGGTGGTTCCAACCAGAACGGGCCGGCCTTCTTTGTGCAGAGATTCCACCTTGTCGGCCACCTTCCGCCACCTGGCTTCCTCGTTCTGGAAGACCAAGTCGGGAAGCTCTTCCCGGGACATGGCCATGTTGGTGGGTACTACCGCCACCTCCAGGCCGTATATCTTGTGGAACTCGTCGGCCTCGGTCTCCGCCGTGCCGGTCATGCCGGCCAGCTTCTTATACATGCGGAAGTAGTTTTGCAGCGTGATGGTGGCGTAGGTGATGCTCTCCCGCTGGATACTTATTCCCTCTTTGGCTTCAACGGCCTGATGCAGGCCATCAGACCACCGGCGCCCGAACTGAAGGCGTCCGGTGAATTCATCCACGATCACGACTTCACCGTCTCGCACCACGTAGTCCTTATCCCGGACCTTCAGTACGTGGGCGGAGAGGGCGTTTTCCATGTAGTGGACCAGGTGGAAGTTTTCCGGGTCGTACAGGTTGGGAGTCTTGGTCCACTGCTCCATTTTTGCGATGCCGTCCTGGGTCAGGGAGATGGTCCGGGTACGATCATCGATGGTGTAGTCCTCTTCGTGGCGCAGGCGGGGCACCAATTGGGCAAAGGTGTGATAGTGCTGCACCGGCTCCTCAGCCGGGCCGCTGATTATCAGGGGAGTTCGGGCTTCATCGATGAGAATATTGTCCACTTCGTCCACAATGGCGAAGTTCATTTCCCGCTGGACCCTTTGGGAGCCCTCCAGGGCCATATTGTCCCTGAGGTAGTCAAAGCCGAACTCGTTGTTGGTCCCGTAGGTGATGTCTGCCCGGTAGGCCTCCCACCGGGGAACCTCCCTCAGATGATTGGGGCCCTTGACCGAATCAGGCAAATCAGGGTCGTACAGGAATGCTCCGTCGTGTTGCAGGCACCCGACGGTCAGACCCAAGGCGTGGTACACCGGACCCATCCACACGGGATCCCGGCGGGCCAGGTAGTCGTTGACCGTGACCACGTGGACGCCCTTGCCGGTGAGGGCGTTCAGGTAAACCGGCAGGGTGGCCACGAGGGTCTTACCCTCACCGGTCTTCATTTCGGCAATCTGCCCTTGGTGCAGAACAATTCCGCCGGTGAGTTGGACGTCGTAGTGGCGCTGGCCCAGCGTACGCCAGGCGGCCTCTCTCACTGATGCAAATGCATCCGGCAGAATGGAGTCCAAGGACTCCCCCCCGGCCAACCGATCTTGGAAGACCTGCGTTGTATCCTGTAGTTCGGCGTCGGACATACGCCGCACCCGGTCTTCCAGAGCGTTGA
>DAOULB010000010.1:0-78263 GCA_034420695.1 Dehalococcoidia bacterium | reverse complement strand
TTCTGGGCTTCGGGGGCGGTGTTCTTGTTCCGGCACTCCTCCAGGTACTTGACGGCGCCCATGTGGGAGGTCAGCTTGACGCCGGCGGCGGCGACCTTGCTGGGGAAGGTGTGGGGTTCGGGGGTCGGCTGGCTGCCGGCCAGGGCGATGCCCCACTTGAGGGCAAATTCACAGACCAAGCGGTGGAGCTCGATAACGGCCAGTTCCAGGGCCAGCTTGTTGCGGAGGGCGTCGTTGCGGCGGCGTATTTCATTGAGATGCATGGTGCGATGTTCTCCTTTACGAGTTAGTTAACGGGGTTCCCGGGAGCGATGATGGGCAGAGCTTACTCCGGCGGAGGACCGGGGCCGGAAATTAAAATTTCCCTCTCATTTCCTCTCATTTCCTCCCATATTTGCGGCCGGGTGGGGTCCGGGGAGGCCGCGGGCTCCGGCCCGAGCATGGGGCCGGATTTTTTATTTTCCCCGCCAATTTCCGCCGTTTCCCACCATTTTGCGGGCCTGAAGGGACAGTGCCGGTCTTGAACCTCGGGGAAGGGCCGAGGGCCGAAAATTTTAAATTCCCCACCATTTCCCGCCATTTTCAACCATTTTGTGGGTCTGGAAGGGCTGGCGAAGTCCGAGGAGAGTTGAGCACCGGGTTGGAGGAACTTGAGCTTGAACGGGTTTCCTTGGGTCCGACTGTTGGGCATTGGACTCCTGATGGTCTCAGTGGCCGGTTGGACTGGGGTGCCACGGCGGCAGGCCGGGAGATGCCCTGAAATTCATGCTAGGGAGCTGCAATCCTGGATGGCAAGGGCGAAGTGTCAGTAACCGGGGCGCAAACAGGGGGCTTTTTGCCGGTTTGCTTAGTAGAGGAACATCAACGAAAAGAGGGTTAGTTATAAGGATGCCCACTAGGGACGGCCCTAGGGAAATGTCCAACATCGGCAAGGGCAACCCTCGTGGTTGTCCTCTTTGCCACTTGCGGCGTTTGTTCCGGTCCGGAACTTAAGGGGGGCCATGGGATGGTCAGGACAGGGCAGGCCTTGGGAGAAGGCTTGGGGCGTACATGAACCAGCTTTGGCTATGGTATAATCCAGCCGCTCAAACCGGGGCGCTGACCCAGCCGCGAACCCCAATTACCGAGGCCCTTTCTTGGACGAATACCTGAGGCAATACGGCCTGATAGCCATATTTGCCATCGTCGCTTTCGTCGTCCCCGTAAGCATGTTGATGGCTTCCCGCGTCACGTCGGTCTTGGGCATTCGCCCGGCGAATCCCTCCCCGGTAAAGCTGGAGACCTATGAATGCGGTATGGAAGCATTGGGGGGGCGCTGGACGCAGTTCAACTTCCGCTTCTACATGTACGCGATCATCTTCGTCATTTTCGACGTGGAGGTCATATTCCTCTACCCGTGGGCTACCAAGTTCCTGACGCTGGAACTCTTCGCCCTGATTGAGATGGGCGTCTTTGTCGCCATCCTGCTGGTGGGCTTGGCCTATGCGTGGCGCAAGAAAGACTTGGAGTGGGGGTAACGGGGCTTGAGCCAAGAAATACCCCAGACCGGCGGGCCGCTGTACAACAGGACTTGGCACGTGGACCAGGAGGAGGGGCAGCGGGTACAGCACCTGAAGGACACCTCCCTGGAGCCCATTGCTGAGCCCATCATCGAGGTTCCCGAGGACCTGAAGGGCAACTTGGTGGTGACCTCGGTGGATGCGCTGGTCAACTGGAGCCGCAAGTCGGCCCTGTGGCCGGTGAGCTTCGGGCTAGCCTGTTGCGCCTTCGAAATGATTGCCACGGCCATGGGGCGGTTCGACATCGCCCGGTTCGGCATGGAGGCGTTCCGGGCGACTCCGCGGCAGGCGGACCTGATGATTGTGGCTGGAACGGTGACCTGGAAAATGTCCCCGGCCATCCAGCGAATATACGAGCAGATGGCCGACCCGAAGTGGGTTATTTCCATGGGGGTGTGCGCCACCAGCGGCGGCCCCTATTACGGCAGCTACAGCGTGGTGCCAGGGGTGGACCACATCGTGCCGGTGGACGTTTACGTTCCCGGCTGCCCGCCGCGTCCCGATGCCCTGCTGTACGGCATCATGGAACTACACGAGAAGATAAAGAAGTACCGCAACTTGGGCAAATCGAGCGGCCGCCCCCTGTCCGGAAGGAACCCCGACGCGGCCAACCAGGGCAACGCGGCCAACGGGGGCACTGGGTAGCAATGGCTGTGCGGGCCCTGGAGCCGGGGAATTTGGCCGAACTGGTGGAAGAGGGAGCGCCGGGGGCGGTGGATCGTGGTGAGAACGGGGCACTGTGGTTGAAGCCGGCGCGGGTGGCCGAGGCCGCACGGTTGCTGCGGGACGAGCCGTCGCTGGACTTCCAGTTCCTGAACTCCATCACCGCGGTGGACTACATCGACCACATCGAGGTCATCTATCACCTGACGTCTTTCAGCCAAGGCCACACGGCGATCATCAAGACCAAGCTGGAGGGGAGGGAAGACCTGTCCCTGCCTTCGGTGATGGACGTGTGGCGGGGCGCCGATTTCCAAGAGCGAGAGGTGTGGGACCTGATGGGAGTGCACTTCGAGGGGCACCCCAACATGAAGCGCATCATGCTGTGGGAAGGCTATGAGGGGCATCCCTTGAGAAAGGACTACCTGTGACCAAGAACTGCCAGGGGAAGGTCTTGGCTGCCCGCGGGCCGGGCCGGTTTTGCCGCGGGGCCGGATACGGCTGGAATAGGGCCGTCTCATGACCATCCGCACCGAGCCGATGACGGTCAACGTGGGGCCTCAGCACCCCAGCACCCACGGGGTGTTCCGGTTGCGGGTCACGTTCGACGGGGAGGAAATCCTCGAAGTGGAGCCGGTGTTCGGGTATTTGCACCGGGGCACGGAGAAACTGGCCGAGGAACGCAACTACGTTCAGGTGGTCACCCTTACCGACCGGCTGGACTACGTGTCTTCAATGATAAACAACCAGGCATATTGCTTGGCGGTGGAACAGCTACTGGGGGTGGAGCCCCCGCACCGGGCCAAGTACCTGCGGACGCTGGTGGCGGAGTTGCAGCGGGTGGCGAGCCACCTGATCGGAATAGGGTTCTTCCTGCAGGACCTGGGGGCCTTGGGCACACCGCTGATGTACGGTTTCCGGATACGGGAGAAGATACTGGACCTGTTCGAGATGTTGTGCGGGGCCAGGATCACCTTGAGCTACATGCGGCCGGGCGGGGTTTTCGCCGACGCGCCGGAGGACTTCTGGCCGGCTCTGCGGGCGTTCCTGGATGAGTTCCCCTCGGAGTTCGGGGAGATAGAGCAACTGGTGCTGGAGAACGAGATAGTGCTGGCCCGGACCAAGGGAGTCAGCACACTGCCATTGGACTTGGCGATCAACGGGTCGGTTTCCGGGCCGGTGCTGCGGGCCAGCGGCTTGGGCTGGGACTGGAGAAAGGAGGACCCGTACGACGCCTATGACCAGGTTGAGTTCGACGTTCCGGTGGCGCAAAACGGGGACAACTACGACCGGTTCTGGGTGCGCATCCAGGAAATACGCCAGAGCATACGCATCGTGGAGCAGTGTGTGCAGTTGATTGAGCCGGGGCCGGTGCGGTTGGAGCTGCCGCTGGTGCTGCGGCCCAAGCCGGGAGCGGAGGCCTACGGGCGGGTGGAGGCTTCGAAGGGCGAGCTGGGGTTCTACTTGGTAAGCGACGGAGGAATCAGCCCCTACCGGTGCAAGATACGGTCGCCTTCCCTGATCAACCTGACGGTTACGGAACACCTGCTGGTGGGCTGGAAACTGGCGGACATGATTGTGACGCTGGGGAGCGTGGACATCAACATGGGCGAGGTGGACCGGTGAGCGGGCTGTACGGGGTCATATACGACCTTGCCGCCCTGTTTTTGGCGTCATGGCTATCTCACCTGATAGCCGGCTTGGTGATAATGTTCATCTTGGTGAATGCCGTGCTGATGGGGGCAGCGGTGTTCATCTGGATGGAGCGGCGGCTGATAGGCCGGTTTCAGAACCGGGTTGGCCCCAACCGGTGGGGGCCGTTCGGCGTTTTCCAACCCTTTGCGGACGTTTTGAAGCTGGTGTTCAAGGAGGACCTGACCCCGGCCAACGCGGATAAGGTGGTGTTCTTCCTGGTGCCGATAGCCATGATCATGCCGGTGGTGCTCATGATGGCGGTGGTGCCCTTCGCCCAGAACACGGCACTGGTGAACCTGAACGTCGGCGTGCTGTACGTGCTGGCGGTGACATCGGTGACGTCGCTGGCCATCTTCATGGCGGGATGGGCATCGAACAACCGGTTTGCGATGTTTGGAGCGGCCCGGGGCGTGGCGGTGCTCATCAGCTACGAGGTGCCGGCGGTGATTGCGCTGCTGGGCGTGGTGATGGTGGCGGGCTCGATGTCCATGGCCGACGTGGTGGGAGCGCAGACCGTCCCGTTCATCTTGGTGCAGCCCTTGGGCTTGTTCGTGTTCTTGGCCGGAACGGCGGCGGAACTGAACCGCACTCCCTTCGACGTGGCGGAGGCCGAGTCGGAGTTGGTTGCCGGTTACCATACGGAATACAGCGGAGTGAAGTTTGCCCTGATACAAGCGGCGGAACTGGGCGGCGTGCCGGCGGCCTGCGCGGTGATGGCGACGCTGTTCCTGAGCGGATGGCACGGGCCGGCGTCGGACTACTTGGGCTGGTTCTGGTTTTTGCTGAAGGTCGGGGCGCTGAGCTTCGTGTTCATCTGGATACGTTCGACCCTTCCCCGGTTCAGGATCGACCAAATCATGGCATTGGCGTGGAAGTTCCTGCTGCCGCTGAGCTTGATCAACCTGCTGGCGACGTCCTTAGAGGTGTATTTCCTGCGGGACGCCAATGGACAACTGAGCACCGGCGACCTGTGGACCATGGCGGGCATTAACATAGCGGTGGCCGCGGCCTCGATTGCCTTCTTCGGCTCACTGGTGCGGGACAAGGTACGGCCGGCGCAATGGCAGCCCAACCCGGCGCAAGGCTATTCGGTAGGGGAGGTGGCCTGAGGTGTACGGCTTGGGCATGGCCAAGGGACTACTGGTCACCCTGAAGAACCTGACGAAGAAGCCATTCACGGTGCAATATCCGGAGGAGCGGCTGAAGCAGCACCCCCGCTTCCGCGGCGAAGAGTTCGTGTGGTACGAGGAGCGGTGCACCGGGTGCGCGTCGTGCGCCAAGTATTGCCCGTTGGGGATAATCAAGATCGAGACAAGCCCCAGCGAGACCAACGTGTCGAAGGGCGACAAGTACCGCTTGGAGACGTTTGACATACAGATTTTCCGCTGCATGTTCTGCGGCCTGTGCGTGGAGGCGTGCCCATACGACGCCCTGTTCATGGGGAGCGGGTTCGAGCAGGGCCAATACAGCCGCAAGGAGATGGTGATCACCATCGACCAGTTGCGGGAGTCGAGCAAGACCCCCAGCACCTTCTTCCGGCCACAGCTGGAAAGCGACAACTACAATCCCCATTCGGGGAAACCGCTGGACTGGCGGGAGGTAGGCCGGGAGTCGTGGCCGTGGCGGGTGAACCAGAAGGCGGGAATGCGCCTAGAAAGGCCGGCGCTGCCGGGGGATAACGGGGATTCCCAGCCGGAGGAGCCGGCAGGGGGAAGACCGGCCTAGATGCAGTCCATAGCGGTTGACGTGGCTTTCTGGGTGCTGTCCGCGGGGGCAATCGCAGCCGCCTTGGGGGTGGTTGTGGTGAGAGACCTTTTCCGGGCGGCGCTGCTGCTGGTGGTGGTCTTCATTGCGGTGGCGGGTCTGTTCGCGTTGCTGAGCGCGGAGTTCCTGGCGGTGGTGCAGGTACTGATCTACGCCGGGGCAATCGCCATTTTGATTATTTTCGCGGTGATGCTGACCAGGGACGTGCAGCAGGGGAACCTGCCCAACCGGGCGCAGATTCCGGCAGCGGTACTGGCGGCCCTGCTACTGGCAGTGCTGGTGTGGACCGCCTTCGAGACACCTTGGAACATGATCGGGGAAGAGGACCGGGCTGGGGTGGACTTGGTGCAGGTCAATGCCACGAACAACGTGGACGAAGAGAGCTTGGCGGCTGCCGGGTTTGAGCTGCCTGAGGAGCAGGAAGCGGCGCGCCGGGCGGGTTTGGCAGACCTGCTGATCGGGGAGTTCGTTTTGCCCTTCGAGGCGGTGTCGGTGCTGCTGCTTGCCGCACTAATCGGGGCCTTGGCGCTAGTACGCCCGAGAACGCAGTAGCAGGTCTGAGGGAAGATGTCGCTGGAAAATGCGCTGGCAGTGGCGGCCGCCCTCTTTGCCATCGGGCTGTACGGGGCACTGGCCCGGCGCAACGTGCTGGTGGTGCTGATGTCCATTGAGCTGATGTTCAATGGAGTGAACCTTACGCTGGTCGCGCTGGCCAGGTACGTCGCTCCGGCGGGGCTGACGGAAGACTTGGTGCAGAACATCGGCGGGGTTTTGACCGGGCAGGTGTTTGCGGTGTTCATCATTGCTGTGGCGGCGGCGGAGATTGCGTTAGGACTGGGGATAGTCTTTGCGATGTACCGCAGCAGCGGTTCGATTGACCTCTCGGACGCCACCCAGTTGCGGAACTAGAACAGGGAGCGGACCGGCTGGCGAGTGACCGGAAATGTGGGTTGAATTCAAAAAGGCGGCCAACCTGATGCTGGCCGAAATGTGGAAAGAGGTGCTGGAGGGAGAAGGGCTGCCGGCCCGGATTCTTCCGGAAGGGGACATCCTGGACTGGGGGGAGAGGGTGCCCTTCGTGGTCTATGTGCCCCGGGGCCGAGAACACGTGGCCGAAGAGATTCTGAGGAAGCTCTAGTGTTGGACCAACTCTTAGTGTGGGGCATTTTCCTCCTGCCCCTGACTTCCTTCGCACTCATAGCCCTGATAGTCAGGCCCCTTGTCGGCAGCGCATCGCGGGTCGGCGGATACCTGCTGATTGTTGCGCTGGCGGCGGCTTTTGCGCTTTCGGTGAGGACGCTGGCCCTGATAGTGCAGGGCCGGGAGCCGGAAATCGAGGCTTGGACCTGGCTGGACTTGGGCGGGGCCAGCGTGGACATGGGGCTGCTGCTGGACCCGCTAACCGCCATCATGCTGGTGGTGGTGACGGGGGTGAGTCTGCTGGTGCAGATTTATTCCTTGGGGTACATGCAGGGAGACCCGGGAGTCAGCCGCTACTTTGCCTACATGTCCCTGTTTACCGCCAGCATGCTGGGGTTGGTGCTGGCATCGAACATCATTCAACTGTACGTCTTCTGGGAGTTGGTCGGCCTTTCTTCATACCTGCTGATCGGCTTCTGGCACGAGCGCCCCTCGGCCGCGGCGGCCGCCAAGAAGGCTTTCATGGTAACCCGGATCGGGGACGTGGGGTTCCTGATAGCGATTCTCTACCTGTTCTTGCAGGTGGATGAGTTTGCGGCGCAGGGACTGAACGCTTTCTACATTCCGGATATCTGGAAGGCGGCACAGCCGGTGGCACTGGGAGGACTGGGCATACTGGGGGGGACGGGGCTGTTGTGGTTCAGCTTGGGGGTGTTTGCCGGAGCGGCGGGCAAGTCGGGACAGTTCCCGCTGCACACGTGGCTGCCGGATGCCATGGAGGGCCCCACGCCAGTCAGCGCCCTGATACACGCGGCCACGATGGTTGCCGCGGGGGTGTTCTTGGTGGCGCGATTTTACCCGGTGTTCCAGGCTTCGCAGGAGGCCATGACGGTGGTGGCGTTGATCGGCGCTTTCACCGCCCTGATGGCCGCCACAATGGGCCTGGTTATGAATGACATAAAGCGGGTGATGGCCTACTCCACGGTGAGTCAACTGGGCTACATGATGGCGGCCTTGGGAGTGGGGGCCTACGGAGCGGCGATTTTTCACCTGTTCACCCACGCCACTTTCAAGGCGCTGCTGTTCCTGGGTGCGGGCAGCGTCAACCACGCGACGGGCACGTTCGACATGCGGTACATGGGCGGGTTGCGCCGGCGCATGCCACTAACCTACGGGCTGGTGGTGATTGCGGGGTTGAGCTTGGTGGGGATTATTCCGCTGGCCGGGTTCTGGAGCAAGGACGAGATACTGATCGAGGTCTGGAACGGCGGCGGCGTGGTGGATCCCTGGGTTGCCCGCACGGTCCTGGCCGGACTGCTGGTAGGAGTGTTCCTCACGGCGTTCTATACGCTGCGGATGATAGGCATGACGTTCCACGGGGAATTCCGGGGCGGAGCGGAGAAGGAGCAGGAAGAGCTTGGCGACGCGGCACCGGCGGGACACGGCGAGGTCCACTTGGCGGAGTCTCCCTGGGTGATGGTGGCCCCGATGATGGTGTTGGGGTTCGGTTCAATAGTTGCCGGCTTTCTGGCGAATCCCCAGTGGGTGGAGGTGCTGGGCATCCCCAAGCACTGGATTTCGGAGTTTCTGCTGAAGGGGTTGGCGCCCAACCTGCTTTCCGAGGGATTGCACCTGAAGGCGCCGGACTTCAACCCGATGATAGCGGTGATTTCCACGGTGGTAGCCTTGGCGGGGTTGGGACTGGCTTGGCTGGTTTACCGGCGCTGGGGCAGTCAGGAGGGCGGGCAAAGGGACCCGTTGGAGGCGGGCGGGCCGGTGCACCGGCTGCTGTCGGCAAAGTACTACATGGACGAGTTGTACGAGGGCGCGGTGGTGCGGCGGCTGTTCTACAGAGCCTTTGCCGGGACCATCGACTGGCTGGACCGCAACATCGTTGACGGCATTGTTGACTTCGTGGGCTGGATATTCCGCAACTTCGGCCCGTTGGTGCTTTCCCGGCTGCAAACGGGGCAGGTGCAGACCTACGGGGCGGTGGTGGCATTGGGCGGCCTGATAATTATCCTGGGGCTATTGATAGCCTGAGATATGGGAATCACTTCGACAAATAGAGGGGACCGAGCCACCGGAGGACGGATTCCCGGTACAGGGGCAGGGCCTTGGTGACGGGTTTCTCGGGACTGCTTACGGCCACGGTGTTTTTGCCAGCGGCGGGAGCCTTGGCCATCCTGCTGCTGGGCAAGAGCGACCGGCTGGTCCGCTGGTTTGCGGTGCTGGTTACGGCAGTTGATTTGGCGCTGTCGCTGTGGCTGTTTGCGGCCTTCGACCGTGCCGAGGGAGCCGCGAGGTTCCAGTTCATCGACAGGTTTCCCTGGATTCCGGGGGAGAGTCTCAACGCCAGCTATTTCCTGGGAGTGGACGGCCTTAGCGCTCCCTTGGTGGCGTTGACGGGGTTGTTGGGCCTTTGCGCGGTGTTTGCCTCGTGGCACATCCAAATGCGGGTGCGGGAATACTTCGTCTGGCTGCTGGTGTTGCAGACAGCAGTGATGGGAGTGTTCACTTCCCTTGACCTGCTGCTTTTCTTCCTGTTCTGGGAGCTGGAACTGGTGCCGCTTTACATGCTCATCGCCATCTGGGGAACGGGGCGGCGCGAGTATTCGGCGATGAAATTCCTGATTTTCACGATCCTGGGCAGCGCGTTCATGCTGGTGGCGATAGTGGCGGTGTTCCTCACGCCGGAGGTGGGCACCTTCGACATGGTGGAACTGTCCACGCCGGGGACTATGCTGGGGTCGGCAGCGTTGTTACTGCCCATTGGAGGGCTGTTCTGGCTCTTCATGGTGGCGTTTGCGGTGAAGCTGCCGGTGTGGCCGCTGCACACTTGGCTTCCGGACGCCCACACCGACGCCCCCACGGCGGCCAGCGTGATGCTGGCAGGGGTGTTGCTGAAGATGGGGGGCTACGGGATTCTACGCATCAACTTGGGAATGTTCCCGGAGCAGACGGTGGAGTTCGCCTGGGTCATGGTGACTATTGGGGTGATCAGCATCCTGTACGGCGCGGTGGTCACGCTACGGCAGACGGACCTGAAACGGCTGATCGCTTATTCCAGCGTGAGCCACATGGGGCTGGTGATGCTGGGAGTGGGCTCGGTGGGGGTTTCCCAAGGGGAGTTGACCATCACGGCATTGAACGGGGCGGCGATGCAACTGTTCACCCACGGGACCATCACGGGGCTGCTGTTCCTGTCGGTGGGGCTGGTGTACGAAAGGGCCCACACGCGGTACATTCCGGACTTGGGAGGGTTGGCGGGGCGGATGCCGGTGGTGGCGGTAGCCTTTCTGATTGCAGGACTGGCCTCCCTGGGGCTGCCGGGGCTGAGCGGGTTCGTGTCAGAACTGCTGGTGTTCCTGGGGGCGTTCCGGGCCTATCCGATACCCACGGCACTGGCGGTGCTGAGCATCATCCTGGCGGCGGGGTACATCCTGTGGATGATAGAACGCTCCTTCTTCGGCGAGAGGAGAGAGCGATTCGCCGACATCAAGGATGCTTCGCTGGTGGAAGCGGTACCGTTGGCGCTACTGGTAATCACCATCATCGGGGTGGGAGTGTACCCCTTTATTCTCACCGACCTATTCCGCATCGGCTTGGAGCCGATGGCTGGTCTGCTCAACGGGGGTGGCTAGCCAGCAGTGACTCTCTACGACCTCTACGTCCTTTCACCCTACGTAGCCGTTGCAGGCATCGCCATCCTGGTGATCCTGCTGGATCTTGCAGTTCCCCGGAATGGTCCGCTGGGGAAGTGGCTGCTGCCCGTGGCGGCCATCCTGGGCTTGGCGGGGGCAATGGCGCTGAGCCTGTTTCAGCTTTACGACCTGCCGGAAACCGGCCACTTGCTGGTCGATGTTGAACCGGTGAGCATCCTGCTGGGCTCGATGTCGGTGGACCGGTTTGCTCTCTTCTTCAACTTCCTGGTGCTGGCCTCGGCGGCCTTGGTCATCATTGCGTCCTCGGAATACGTGCAGCAGATGGACCGGTTCCGGGGCGAGTACTACGGGCTGATACTTTTCTCGGCCACCGGAATGATGTTGCTGGCTTCGGCGACGGAGCTAATCACCATCTACATCTCGTTGGAACTGACTACCCTTCCCCTAGCGGCCTTGGCGGCGCTGCTGATGACCGCCCGGTCCACCGAAGCCGGGATGAAGTTCCTCATCGTGGGGGCATTGAGCTCGGGAGTGATGCTGTACGGCATGGCGCTGGTCTTCGGGTTCACCGGCAGCACCACCTTGGAGGGGATAGCGGCATCGCTGGCGGCACCGGCGAGCCAGGACGTGCCCTTCGGGAGCTATGCGGTGCTGGTGGGGTTCGTGCTGATGCTGGCGGGCTTCGGCTTCAAGATATCGGCGGTGCCATTCCAGATGTGGGTGCCGGACGTTTACGAGGGGGCGCCGACCCCGGTGGTGGCATTCCTGTCGGTGGCGAGCAAGGCGGCAGCGTTTGCGATATTGCTGAGGGTGCTGTTCACAGGGTTCTTCGATGTTTCCTTGGAGTGGGGGACCCTGATTGCCATTCTGGCGGCGGCGTCGATGACGGTTGGGAACTTGGCGGCCATAGGGCAGAACGATATCAAGAGGCTGCTGGGGTACAGCACCATCGCCCAGGCAGGGTACATACTGGTGGGTGTGGCCGCCGGGGTGAAGAGCACGGCGCTGGGCTTGGACCTGCCGGAGTATGCGGGAATAGGCCCGAACAGCGTGCTGGTGTACTTGGTGTCCTACACGGCGGCCAACTTGACGGCTTTCTTCGCCGTTATCGCCATCAGCAACCGGCTGGACAGCAACCAGATCGACGACTACTCCGGGGTGGCCCGCAAGGCGCCGATCTTGGCAGCGGCGCTGGCCTTGGGCATGATTGCCCTGATCGGCGTGCCGCCCACCAGCATGTTCATCGCCAAGTTGTACATTTTCACCGCTGCGGTGGACAGCGGGTTGGCTTGGCTGGCCATACTGGGGGTAATAAACAGCGTGGTGTCGGCGTATTACTACGTCCGGGTCATCAAGGTGATGTTCCTGCACCAACCGGCGTCCCCGGCGCCACTGGGGGCTCCCGTTGCCTCTTCGGTGGCGGTTGCATTGTCGGGGGCTGCGGTGTTGTGGATTGGGGTGGCTCCCGGTTTCATCCTGAGGATGGCGGAGACGGTCTCGGTGGCCCTGGGAGGGTGACGGGGATGGGTAGTGATTCTTCCGGAAGGCGCGGACCTATCGCAGTGGGCTAGCCCTCGGACCGAAGATTTAGATGTCGTCCATTGATGGTCGGCGCGCCCGCATGAACCGCTTAGCCACTGCCGGTTACAGTTAGAGCGCCTCATCTTTCACTCATCGCATAATCACCACGCCCACGGATTTTGGCAGGGATTGAACAAGAGCACAGGGGTGTGAGACTTGCTTTTTGGCTCCACAAGAGGGAGAGGGTTTCAGCTTAAAGCGGCTGCGCCAGCGAGTGACAGACTTGGGATTGCAACTTGGATTGTTGGAAGAAGCGTTTCAACGGCTGGGCTACCACACCAGTTTTTTTCGGACTCTGATTGCACCCATTCGTTTGTTGCCACAGACCACTCACACGAATCTTATGCCCCGGGCCTTTCACAGGATCCCTGCTGATGAACTGAGTTCTTAATGGTTTCTCGAGCCGATTGCGTGGTGATGGATCATGTTTTCCACCAAACTATCTGCGGTCCATCCCGGCTTTCGCTGGGCAGCAGTGGTCCCGGCTTTCTTGGCTGGATATTTACTACCTGGATTTGTTCTACGGGTAACTTATGAGTTCTTCGGTCTTGGCATCCCTGGGGTGGAACAAATCTTGCAAGAAGCTGCCGGCGGGTTCTGTGCTGTTTGGTTGGGTGCCTGTACGGCACCCAAATAACATCGTTTAGTAGCTCTTCTTGCCACTGGGCTTGTTATACTGCTGGCCGGCTTCTCAATGGCTTGGATAATTGACTCATCAGCCAGACCTTGGGGGTTGGTATGGGATTTATTCTTGCTTACTCTCAGCCCGATTGCTGCTGGAATCTGTACCAATGTGATAATCAAAGAAGAAGCAAAATAGCCTAACAACGAAAGACGGCGCAATGGCGGTGGAACACCAAGGGATCGCTCTCGGCGGGGTATCAAGAAGCGCTCGACTGCTTCACAGAGACCAGTCTCAGTAGCACTTGCAACTACTCAGTCCTCCGGCGATTCGTTGCCCGGAGGTCTTTCTTGTCGAGGCATTGTTAACTTGTGGTGTGATGTTTCAAGGGTCAATTTCGACATGTGCTGCCTGTCCCGCTAGTTCCGCAGGCTGAGGTGGACCCCATCATACAGCGCCAAATGCCCAACCCATCCCTGGGAGAGTCTCTGCATGAGGCGCCCCATCGGATATTGTCCCCAAATTACCGTTGGCGGTAGAATGTGGTTAGTAGAAGAATGCCATTGAAGGATAGGGACGGAGAGATGACGACGCCAACACGCCGGACTGCCGATGAGACAGGCCGCCTCGGCGACGACATATACGAGCGGGACATCCGACCCCAAGTCGAAGAGACCCACCACGGGAAGATAGTCGCCATCAACGTGGACAGCGGCGACTACGCCATTGACGACACTGGTCTGGCCGCATCGGAACGCCTGCTGGCCCAGGACCCGAGCGCCGATATTTGGTGTCTTAGAGTCGGATACGGGGCGCTGCGCAGCTTCGGAGCCGGTTCATGGCGGAGGCCTGGGTGATCGAGGGTGTGGTGAACGCCGCTCGCGAGGCAGTCGTAACCCTTCCCGTGCGAGGTCCGGCTGGGCAGTCGCGGGAAATCGAAGCCGTGATAGACACTGGATATAATGGCTTCCTGACTCTGCCGCCGTCTTTGGTAGATGAACTGGGGTTGCCTTTTCGGTTTCGTGGCCGGGCGTTCCTAGCCAACGGGAGCGAGGAGACCTTTGGCGTGTATAGCGTCACGGGGCTTTGGGACGGCCAGCCGAGATATGTCGAGGCCGATGCGGTGGGACCGACGCCACTTGTAGGCATGGCCCTGCTGGAAGGGCACAACCTGAACATGGACGTCGAGAACGGCGGGCGCGTTATCATCCAGGTGAAAACGTAGGAAGTTCCGGGATTTCCGGTTCTACATCAACACCAGAAGGCTGAGGTTGACCCGAATTTGCGGGTCCACCTCAGTGCAATCGCCCGACACCGCGGCGACGCAAGCGGCTACTAACAACACAAGAACGCCCTTGCGGAGTGGCAGCCGGGCAATTATTGGCTTGTCCTCGTTCTTCTTTGTAGTGGGACTCTTACCGGGTCATTGGGTGACCCCATTCTACCAGCGGGTTCGGTGCCTTGCCGGGTCTGACCAGCTCGCTATTACTTTTTGGTGGTACTCCATAAAACGACCGAGTTGAAGTGGAGACCCTTGGTTTCGGGCATTGGAGATAAGGGTCCTTGAGAGGCTGAGCCGGGCCACCGGTCAAACACAAGGGTTGCCCCTACCATTATCATCGAGACGCGTCCTATTGTGGCAGCCCCGGTGGCTGTCCTGCGGGGACAATGAAAGGGCCTTCGGGCGCGAAGCCCAAATCCACCACCCAAATGGCGGCGACGCCCTAGTGGCAAGGGAAGGGCGGGTTTCAAACCCGCCCCTACAGGGTGACGCCTTGTAGATGTGCCGTCCATTGGGGAGGTGGTGGATTCAGGTGGAGCCGGTTTCATTGCGCTAATACACTGCCGATGCTAGACTCGCACTGCCCCTCAGCCCGGAAGCGGAGCCTCATCAATGAACGGTCCTGCGCTTCTTTCCAGACTTGCCCCCCAATGAGAAACGCCTGAATGAGAAACGCCGGCATCATATACAACGCCAGGATTCCAGAGGCGTTGGACCTCAGTTCTGCTATCTTCCATGAATTGGACTTGAGCGAGGATAGCTGGCTGGCACCCGCGGAGGACTTTACCACCCTGAGCGAGCGGGCTGCCGGGACGGACCTGATTATCACGGTGGGGGGCGACGGGACCATCCTGAGGGCGGTTCAGGTGGCGGCTCCCATGGACATCCCCATGGTGGGCATCAACATGGGGCGCTTGGGGTTCATGACAGAACTGCAGGTTGACGAAGCCTTGGCGAAGCTGCCTTCCTATTTCGACATGGAGCCCCGGCTTGAAGAGCGGTGCATGCTCCAGGCGTTGGTATTCCGGGGCAACGGCAAAGCTGCCGCCGACACCGAAGGACCCTATCACGCGCTGAACGACGCGGTCTTGGCGAGGGGCGGCGTATCGAGGGTGGTGACCATTGCCGGGAGGGTGGACGGAGCGCAACTGACGACGTTCCGGGCCGATGCGGTCATCGTGTCCACGGCTACGGGCAGCACCGGCTACAACCTGGCTGTTGGGGGCCCGATACTGGACCCGCTGTCGAGCGCGCTGGTGCTGAAGCCGGTGGCAGCCCACATGGGCCTGACGGCGGCGGTGGTGCTGGACCATGCTACCAAGATTAGCTTGGCCTTGGAAGGTTACCAGGACGCGACTTTCAGCGTGGACGGGCAGGTCGATTATGCCCTGCAGCCGGGGGACGTGGTGGAGTTGCAGCAGAGCCCATTGAAGGCCAAGTTCCTCAGGGCCAACTCACCCAGCTACTTCTTCGGAACACTGACCCGGCGGCTGGGGTTCAGCCTCAGGGGCCAGTAGGGCCAGAGGTTTGGGAAGTTCTGAGTGGCGGAGGCGGGTTTCAAACCCGCCCCTACAAGGTGACTGGGATTAGTAACCCTGGCCGCCATGACTAGGGTTGTTCAGGGATTGCTTATATGACTGACAACTGGAACGAACCCACCATTGAGAGCAAGGTGGAGTACGAAGGGCGGATCGTGACCCTGCGAGTGGACCAAGTGGGCCTATCCGGGGGGCGGCAGTCCACCCGGGAGATTGTCGAACATGCAGACTCGGTCTGCGTGGTGCCTCTGGACGTGGAACAAAACGTCCTGCTGGTGCGGCAATACCGGAAGCCCTTGGAGAGCCAGCTACTGGAGGTGCCCGCCGGGGGAATCGAGGATGGCGAGAGCCCCGAGGCCACGGCACTGCGTGAGTTGCAGGAAGAGATAGGGCACACGGCGAGGGAAATCACGCCCCTCTCCGGCTTCTGGCTGGCGCCGGGGTGGGCCACGGAGTACATGTACGCCTTCCTGGCCAGGGACTTGGAGCCGTCGACACTGCCGGCGGACTTCGACGAGAGCATCGACGTGGTGCCGGTCCCCTTGGCCGAAGTCACTTCGCTGATAGATTCGGGCGAGATATGCGACGCCAAGAGCATTGCTTCGCTGCTGCTAGCGCTGAGGGTTGTCAACGCTTCTTGACGCCCCAGTGTCCAGGCGCTGAGGGCCGGCTGCAGGGACTAATTCAGTTCCCGTTCACGGCAGCCCCCGACGGCAATGCCCTAACGTCCGGGTCGGGCAATCCATAGGCTGCACCAGCATTTCCACAGGCCAAGCATCTTATGAATCGGCTTTCGGCGGACTCCGCGGCGGGTGTCAATCCCAGTTTCAATCGAGAGAGACGCCTATTGCAGGCTTCCGCTCAAAGAATAGAGCCGGCCGATTTTGCTTATCAAAAAGGCCTCTACTGACCTCAGTTCTACCTCGCCGATATTACCGTGGATGAGGCACCCAAGAATGCAGGCAAGGGCGGGTTCGATATCTTCCAGTTGTGAAGGTAGCTCAGGCCTGGAAAAGGGAAAGATTCCATGCTTTAGCAGAAGTGCCCGGGCCACATGACTGGCTGCGAATAACAACTCTTCGGATGCGGCGTCCACATCGTTCACGTCGAGTAACTCTGAGGCCATTTTGATGCGCTTTCGGGCATAACCAATCTTGGGGCGCCAATTGGGCCAGTGAGGATTTTCAAGTTCGGCAGCAGCTTGGTTAGCCCACCAACCACCAGGATCGCGCATGGGTATCCCAAACCGCAGCGCCCAGCATGGATAGTCATCACCATCCTCAAGCCGACTGAGGAACCTAGAGCGACTGCATTCTTGCAGGTGCACTTCACCCGGATGTTCGAGTCGAATCTGATGCTCAGCATCATCAAGGACCAAGATGTCAATGTCGCTACGCTCGCTCATGGTGTTGCGAGCGCCAGAACCGATCAGGACCACAGTTGCGGTTCTTTCCAGTCCGTGGAGAGCCAGAGCGTCAAATACAGACTTAGCCGCAGCCTCGACCGTTTCGTTCATGTTGATGACTCTATACGGGCTTCTATTTCGCCTATGAACTCTTCAAGTTGTCTAGAGAGGTCTTCGAGGTCCAGTTCCAGCAATTCATACCCTGGACCATCGTATGCAACCTCTTTTCTCAACCTGTTGAGTTCTTGTAAGTGATCATGGATATCCCGTGAAATGAGTCCGCTTGTGTGAAAGGTCCGCGCCAGCCGAGCCTTGTCGTAGTGGTTAGGGGTCCAGTCCCGATTATGGAACTCTGCAAGTGAAGTCACACAGTTCTCGTAGGCATAGAAAGCCCAAACCACGGCATTTTCGTGGTCTGAGGCCAGGGCTGCGACTTGGACTTTCTCCAACTGCTGCTTCGCGCGATCAATGCGCGCCCTGGCTTCGTCCAGACTCATTCACCACCTCTTTGCTCCGCCGACAAATGCTATGTGAGGGCCATATTATCATAGGGGAGCCTGACATCTGTGGATGATCGATCGTCTAAATGAGGATGTGGGGTTAACCCCAGTCAGGAGGTTATCCCGTAACGCAGGGCCGACTACTGGCCGAATTGCCGCTCGTCGTTTTGGGATATCTTGTCCATCAATTGCCGAAGGCTGCTCCTGGTTAGGGCAAGAATCACCAACAACGTGCTCCGCTCCCGTTGTATTACTCAGGCTGGCTCCCGCCACTGGCTTACAGCGTCCAGAATTTGAAGCCAGTGGCGAGCAACGGCCCTAGGTCTGCCTGTCAAGGGTTGGGTCATCGATGCCAGCGGCTATGCGTTCTGCACGTAGCGCAATTGCCTTGATCAGGCCCCGGAAGATCCAGGCATGGAATGGGTAGAGGGCGTACCAATAGGCCAGGCCTCCCACACCCCGTGGATTGAATACAGCCAATTGTTCGAGTTGAGCCTGGCCCTGCTGGCCTTCCCGCACCTCAAACTGGAGCCAGGCGTTGCCCGGGGACTTCATCTCTGCCCTAAGGCGGAGCAAATGGTTGGTTTCAAGGGCTTCCACGCGCCAGAAATCCAGTGCGTCGCCTACCCGCAGTTCTTCCGGATGACGACGCCCCCTGCGGAGGCCGGACCCGCCCAGCATCCGGTCCAGGATGCCACGCAGGCTCCAGGCCCAGTTGGCAAAGAACCACCCACGGCCGCCGCCGATACCGGTGAAGGTGCGGTAGACCACGTGAGGAGGGGCGGCGACGGACCGGCGGCGACGCTCCAGGATCATCCCCTGCCCGGTCTCGAGACGGACCGCGTTTCGGCCGGCGTTGGCTGCGGCGGTTGCGTCGCTCCACGATGTGTCAATGCGTCCCTCATCCAGGTCTTTGACCACGCCGGCCATGGCCTCGGCGAAGCCTTTGGGCTCGATGTGGGGGAAGAGAGCCCGGGCCAGGCTGGAGGTCACCACGACGTCGTTGCGAAGGCCGTCGATGAGAGGGGCTGCCAGGGCGGCAGGTATCGGCGTTACCCAGTGCACCCAATAGGAGGACAACCGGGGGGTGAGGACCGGGACAGGGAGCAGGAGCCTTCGTAGTCCCCTTGCCTTGGCATAGGCCTCCATGAGTCCACGGTATGTAGTTATGCTTTCTCCGCCGACTTCCAAGAGTTGACCCTTGCTCTGGGGGTTGTCGAGGGCGGAAACCAGGTATTCCAATAGGTCGCCGACAGCAATGGGCTGAACTTGGGAGTAAACCCACTTGGGGCAAACCATGATGGGGAGGCGCTCGACGAGGGAACGGATAATTTCGAAGGAAATGCTGCCGGACCCGATAACGACTGCGGCCCGAAATTCAGTGACAGGGACACCACATTCGCGAAGGGCCTGACCGGTCTGCTGCCGGGAGCGAAGGTGGGAGGAGAGGTTGGATTCGGGGTCCCCCAGGCCGCCCAAGTAGATGATGTTGCCGACTGCGGCCTCTCTGGCGGCTGCAGCAAAGAACCGGGCGGCCTGCACGTCCAGTTCTTCGAATGCGCCCCCTTTGGCCATGCTGTGGACCAGGTAGTAGGAGGTGTCCACTCCTTCCAGGGCTGGGGAAAGGGTTTCCGGCTGGAGCACATCGCCTACCACCACCTGAACTTGCTCCGCCCAAGGGCGGGAGGACACGTGGTCCCGGTTGCGGACCAAGATACGCACCCGGTGGCCTGCTTGAATCAGCTTGGGGACCAGTCTTCCCCCAATGTAGCCGGTGGCGCCGGTAACCAGGACTGTTTGAGCGTCAGGCATTGGATTGTCTGAGGTGGACAGCTAACGGGTGGGTAAATTGCAATTTACGATGAGGAGAACGGGCTATTGGCTCACTGGCAGGCCAAAACCGCCTCGGTGATACCGGCATGTCCATTTACGAGTATTGAGATTGGCGGACCAAGAACCGGGAATCCCTGTGCTCCCATTTGGAAGAATTATCCAATACTACAATGCCGGGCCGTAATGACCCAACGGGGAATGGAGAGAAAAATAGCGCCAAATCTCTCAGAGTCAGCGGTTGTTGTCTCCATATCACTGGAATACCCACAAGCCACCAAAGGGGAAAATCTGATATATTGTGGGCTGGTCCTAAAGCTGAGGGCAGCCAGCGGGGCGAACGGAGTCAGCTTGGGGCCACAAGGGCAGCCAAGGGAATCACTGGAGGAATTGACATCCATGCTGGAGCATGACGTTCTGGTTGTGGGGGCCGGACTGGCCGGAATGAGGGCCGCTATAGCAGCTCACGCCGGCGGGGCCAACACCGCCATCATTAGCAAGGTCCACCCGGTCAGGAGTCACTCCAACGCGGCGCAGGGCGGCATTAACGCGGCGCTGACCGACCGGGGGGACGAGTGGGAGGACCATGCCTACGACACGGTGAAGGGCAGTGACTTCCTGGGAGACCAGGACGCGATCGAGGTGATGTGCAAGTCGGCGGGGCAAGCCCTGATCGACATGGAGCACATGGGGGTGACGTTCAACCGGGACGATGAGGGCCGGTTGGGCACTCGGGCCTTCGGCGGCCAGAGGCGGGCGAGGACGTTCTTCGTCGGCGATTTCACCGGCCAGGCGCTGCTCCACGTGATGTTCGAGCAGTTGATAAAGTCGGGGATTCGCAGCTACGAAGAGTGGTTCGTAACGTCGCTCATCGAGGAAGACGGCCAAGTGTGCGGTGTGCTGGCCTTGGAGATTCGGACGGGCCAGATTCACGCTATCCGGGCCAAGGCGGTGATTTTCTGCACCGGGGGATCGGGACGGCTCTTCGAGCCCAGCACCAACGCGCTGATTGTGACGGGCGACGGGATGGCTCTGGCCTACAACGCGGGCGCGCAACTGATGGACATGGAGATGGTGCAATACCACCCGACGACGCTGGCGGGGAGCGGCGTTTTGATTTCGGAGGCGGCCCGGGGCGAGGGAGCGCACCTGCTGGACAAGAACGGCTTCCGATTCATGGAGAAATACGCGCCCAACATGATGGAGCTGGCGTCCAGGGACGTGGTTTCCCGGGCCGAGCAGACGGAAATCAACGCGGGCAACGGCGTGAACGGCTGCGTGATGCTGGACTGCCGCCACTTGGGGGCAGACCTAATCATGGAGAAGCTGAGCCAGATCCGGGAGATCGGCATCGACTTGGCCGGGGCCGACATGATCAACGACCCCATACCGATACGACCCGGAATGCATTACATGATGGGCGGGATCAAGACCGACGTGGACGGGCGCACCAACATTCCAGGGGTTTACGCCGCGGGGGAGTGCGCCTGCGTGAGCGTGCACGGCGGCAATCGCTTGGGCGCCAACTCGCTGCTGGACACGATTGTGTTCGGGCAGCGGTCCGGGGACCACGCCGCAGCGGCCACCCGGAACGCCGAGTTCATCGAATTCGACGCCGAGGCGGCCGAAAGGCGGGAGAGGGAACGGATACAGGAGATGCTGGACCGGCCCCAGAACGGCGACCGGGTTGGGGCAGTCCGCTTGGGTATGGGCCAGTCGATGAACAATAACTTGGCGGTTTTCCGCAACCAGGCAGGCATGGAGGAAACACTGCACGAGTTGCAGGTGCTCAAGGAGCGTTACGTCCACGTGCCGGTGGACAACAAGGGGGCCATCTTCAATACGGACTTGGTTTTCGCCTTGGAGTTGGGGTTCATGCTGGATTGCGCTGAGTCCATCACGGTGAGCGCACTGGAGCGGAAGGACAGCCGGGGCGCCCAGTCGAGGACCGACTTCCCGGACCGGGACGACGAAAACTGGATGAAGCACATTGTGGCGACAAAGGGTTCGGAGGGGCCGGAGATCAGCTATCTGCCGGTGTCCATCACCCAGTGGACGCCCGAGGAAAGGAAATACTAGCTATGGACGTGACCCTGAACATCAGGCGGTTTGATCCCGAGGCAGAAAGGCCGGCCTCCTACTGGCAGAAGTTTGAAGTTTCCATCGAAGACAATGCCACCGTCTTGGACGCCCTGATCAAGATACGGGAAGAAATCGACGGCACGTTGAGCCTGCGCTGCTCCTGCCGCAGTTCCATCTGCGGCTCCTGCGCGATGCGGATCAACGGACACGCGGCGCTGGCCTGCAAGACCCAAGCGGCCACGGTGCTTCAAGAGGGCAATGTGGTCACGGTGGAGCCGGCGGGGGTGATGCCGGTGATCCGGGACTTGGTGGTCAACTTCGACCTGTTCTGGGAGAAGATACGGGCGGTGGAGCCGTACCTGCAGCCCGAGGGCCCGGAGCCGGAAGCGGAGTACATTGCTTCAAACGAGTCGATGCTGCACCTGTCGGGGGTTACTTCCTGCATCATGTGCGGCGGCTGCGTGTCAGACTGCACCGTCTTGGAGGTGGACCCGTCGTTCTTAGGGCCGGCGGCCTTGGCCAAGGCGTACCGGTTCACCGCCGACCCACGAGACGGGGACGCCGAAGGGGTTTCCAAGGAACGGCTGGAGGCGCTGACTGAGCCATCGGGGATGTGGGACTGCACCCGCTGCTACGAGTGCGTGGTGGCATGCCCCAAGGGAGTTGCCCCGATGGACCGGATAATGGCCTTGAGGGACCAGGCTATATCCGAGGGGCTGACAAATTCGAATGGCGCACGTCACGCCGAGGCCTTCGGAGAGTTGGTTTCGGATTCGGGCAGCTTGGACGAATTGCGTCTGCCGATCAAGACCGTGGGCATGACCAACGTGCCGGCTATGCTGAACTACCTGCCGGTGGGTCTCCGGGCGATGACCCACGGCAAGATGCCGCCGCTGACCGGCCACAAGAACATCGAAGGGGTAGAGGAATTCCGGCGCTTGTATCGCAAAGTGGAAGAGTCGGAGAAAGAGTAGCCCGTCCCCACATCTAAACTGTCTGTTCCCGGAGGTCGAGGTTGAAATACGCCTTTTTCCCAGGGTGCGTGTCCCGGGGTGGATGCCCTGAGCTCTACCAGGCCACGACCCTGATTTGCCAGAGGCTGGGAATCGAACTGCAGGAGATGCCGCGGGCTTCCTGCACCGGCGCAGGGGTGCTACAGGAGAAGAACCGGTTTTTGGGGGACACCCTGAACGCCCGCACGTTTGCATTGGCGGAGGAACTGGGACTGCCCATATTGACCATCTGCAGCACCTGCCAGGGGGTTATGGGGCAGGCCAACCTGCGCATGAAGAGCGACGGGGAATACTTGGCCAGGATCAACTCCTACTTGGCGGAGGAGGGACTGGAGTACAAAGGCACCGCCCAGCCCAAGCACCTGCTGTGGGTGATGATAGAGGACTATGGGCTGGACAAGCTGCTGGAGCAGGTGACGCGTCCCTTGGCCGGCGCGAGGGTGGCCCCGTTCTACGGCTGCTACTTGGTCAGGCCTCCAGACGCCTTGGATATCGAGGAGAACCCGGAACGCCAGGACTCGCTGGAGCGGCTGATAACGGCCTTGGGGGCGACCTTGGTGGACTTTGCGGGCAAGACCCGTTGCTGTGGCTTCCCGATACTGACAATCAACGAGAACAACTCCGTGGCCATGGTGGCGAAGCACACATCGGAAGTGAGGGACTTGGGCGCGGACGCGATGGTCACGCCGTGCCCGCTGTGCCACTTGAACCTTGACGGCTTCCAACCCAAGGCTGCCAAGCAGGCGCGGCGGCCCATAGACATGCCGATAATCCACATGCCGCAACTGGTGGGACTGGCGATGGGCATCCCCGCAAGGGACTTGGGCTTGCAGCGCCACATCGTGAACACCCGCCCGTTGATGACAAAGCTGGGCGCAGCGGTGTGAAGGGCGGGGCATAGCCGGCGCCGTTTACCACTCCACCTCTAGTACACTGTTTACCGGGTCACCGGCCCATTTCTACTGGGATGTGGGCTATACCGCCTATTAAGAGAGATGCGACTGGAAGATCCGGACCCGCACGCGTTGAACGTTGCCCGCGCCGTCCAGGAAGCGGTGGCGCCGGTGACAGTTGTTCTTTTCGGTTCCAGAGCGCGAAACAGGCACCGGGAAGACTCGGACGTTGACCTGCTGATAATAGCTGACGACGAAGACCGGGTTTGGGCCGAAATAAGGGCTCGGAAGACCGCATACGCCTACCTGAAAGCAAACCAGCCAAGACTGGCTGTCGACGTCTTCAGCATGACTAGGAAGGAGTTCGGCCGTTGCCGAAGGGCCAACCAGCACATAGCGGGTCAAGCCGCCCGGTACGGAGTGGCGATGAATGGAGAAGACTTGGACGGTGCTCCGGGCTACCAAGACTACTATCCTGACCATTGGCCGGAAACAAGACAACGCTTGGAGAACACAGAAGAGTACCTTTACCAATTCAACCAGATGGTTGCCGAGAACCATTGGAACCAGAGAATGCTGGGCTTTAGCGCTCAGCAGGCGGTGGAAAATGCCCTGAAGGGCTGGCTATCCGCCCACAATGACCCCCGGACGTTCAGCCATGAATTGACAGGACTCTGGAACGACATTCAGGGCATGGAAGACTGGTCGGCCCCGGTGATGGAGGAACTGCGGAAGTTAGTGAATAGCTTGTTCGACCGGGTACGCTACGAGGACCCTGACAGCCCCGGCGAAGATATGGACTGGCTTTCCAATTACGCCGTAACGTACCGCTATGGCAGGACTTCCTACAACATGACCCCGGATGAGCGGTTGGAACTGCATGAAGCGGTAAACAATGCCTTGGCGGCCATTGTGGACAGAGTCCACGCCATCAGCGGTACGACGAGCTCAGACCTGTGGACGGATGGGAGCAGGCCGTGGGAGTAGGGCGCTGGGGCTAAGGCCGCAGACTATTTTTGGAAGATGTGCTCCCGATGGTAAGCCAGGAAGCTGGGATCGGGGGGGAACTTTTCCGGGCGACGAATCGGCTTACCCTTGTCGCTAGCAACGGCAGTCGAGAAGAAGGCGTCATCCGCGATGGCCTGAGACACGAGCAAGGTTAAATCGTCGTCGAGAGCAATCAATCCTCTATCGAAAGCACGGTCATGCAGGGCAGAAAGAAGCAGGCCATTCCTGGGATTGAGGCGAGTAGCCACATTGTGAGTCCAAGGGATGATATGGCTTGCGAACAGTAGTGTTGGGATAGATAGCCCCGTTATGCAACATCGATAGTCGTAGGCGCTCAGGACCGCGGACCGGAAAAAGTCTTGGCCTCGTCGCATGGTAGTTTGAACCATGAGGTCCTCGCCTCCGCGGAGCGACAAGTCAGGGTTGATTGCCTCCTGGCCTTGTTCGAGTTCCGGAGCAAGGCCGAAATCGTCCAGAGCTTTATGGGACTCCGCAACGAACCTATCCCAGTCGACGTGCATCTCGTCCCACATATTCCTATCTGCTTCGGAAGCGTTGGGCAATCCAATTCGGCCAGTTGAGGTTATTGCGGGGTCAATGCCGGCGATGTTGCTCAATTTCATCGCCAAGGCCGATGGAGACCTACTTATTGCTTCCGCACAGCGGATGATGTCTGGATTACCTTGATGTAGTCTGCCGAATGGAATCCGGCAGTATAAACCAAAGGCTACCAGCAATTGCTGGCGGGTCCAACGGGTTCTTGGCGTCATGGTAGAGGCCGCCTTAAGAAGGGCGGGGCACTAGGCAAACAGGTCTCCAACCAGGCAAGAGAAGCCTGGGATTACGTCTGCGCCGTTGAGGATGGCTGTTTCGGTCAGTTCTTCGACGAGGTCCGGGGGGCGGTGGACGGTGACGGTGCGCTGGGCGGGGCGGATAACCCAGACCATGCGTGTGCCGGCGTTGAGCCAGTCGGCTACTTTGTCGTGGATTTCCCGGGGGCGGTCGCTGGGGGAGACGACTTCTACGGCCAGGTCTGGAGCTATCTCCAAGTAGCCGTCGGGGGTTTCTTCTTCGGAGAGACGGTCACGGGAGACGAAGGCGGTGTCGGGGGCGCGCACTGTGTCGGGGTTGCGTTGGAGGATAAAGCCGGTTTCGGCGGCCGAGACGTAGCCAAGTCTGGCCGTCTCAACATATGCATCCAGGAGCCTCCCGATTTTCATGGCAACACGGCCGTGTCTCCATCCCGCTGGAGCCATTTCGTAGAGGTTCCCCTTCACTAGTTCAAGGCGGCACCCGGTGGCCGGAAGACACAAGAGTTCCTCGGCGGTGAACTGGGTCTTGGCCTTGCGTTTGGATGGCGCCTTCTTAGAGACAACCATGTCTTCTCTTCCCCGTTAGAGGGTTGGCGCTATTTTCTGGAAGGCTTGTACGGTGCGTTCTACGTCCTCTCCGGTGTGGGCGACGGAGGTGTAGAACTTCTGGGGGCCCTTAAGGATTCCGTTTTCCAGCAGTCCAGCAGTACAAACAAAGGCTAGCATAAATTGCTGGCGGGTCCAACGGGTTCTTGGCGTCATGGTAGAGGCCGCCTTAAGAAGGGCGGGGCGCTAGGCAAACAGGTCTCCGACCCGGCAGGAGAAGCCTGGGATTACGTCTGCGCCGTTGAGGGTGGCTGTTTCGGTTAGTTCTTCGGTGGTGTCCGGGGGGCGGTGGACGGTGACGGTGCGGCGGGTGGGGTGGATTACCCAGACGAGGCGGGTTCCCGCGTTCAGCCATTCCACGACTTTCTGGTCTACTTCCCGGCGCCTGTCTGTGGGAGATACCACTTCCACGACCAGGTCTGGGGCCAGCTCCAAGAAACCTTCGGGGGGTTCTTCTTCCGGCAAACGGCCTCTGGCCACGAAGGACACGTCCGGCACTCGCACGGTGTCTGGATCGCGGCGCAGGATGTACCCAGCTTCAGCGATGAAAACACGTCCGAGTTCGGAGGATTCCACGTGGGAACCCAAGCGTAAACAGATATTGAAGGCTACGCTGCCATGTATTCCGCCGGAAGGCGCCATCTCATACAACTTCCCCCTTACTAACTCCAAGCGCCGTCCATTCACCGGGAGGGACAACAGTTCCTCCGCGGTGAATAGTTTTTTGAGCCGACGCTTTGGGGGCGCCGCTTTCCCGGTAGCCATACCTTGGTCTCCCATTTACCCGAGGGTTGGCGTTATTTTCTGGAAGGCTTCTACGGTGCGTTCTACGTCTTCTTCGGTATGGGCGACGGAGGTGTAGAACTTCTGGGGGCCCTTAAGGATTCCGTTTTCCAGCAGGCCGGCGTTGAAGCTGCGCATCATTGCGCCGTCAGCAGACTGGGCGTCCCGGTAATTGAGGACCGGTTTGTCGTTGAAGTAGATGTCGAAGATGGCGTCTTCGCCGCACATCTGGACCGGCAGACTGTTTTCGTTGCAGGCGTCAATCAAGGCTTGACGCACCCGGCTTCCGGTGGAGCGTATCTTTTCGTAGGTGCCGGGCTCCCGCAGCACGTCCAAGGTGGCAAGGCCGGCGGCGCAGGCAATGGGGTTGCCGTTCAGGGTGCCGGTCTGGTTTACGTAGGTGTCGGCGTCCACGGCGTCACGGTTGTAGACCGACATGATGTCGGCCCGGCCCGCAACGGCAGCAAGGGGGTGGCCTCCTCCCATTATCTTGCCTACGGTGCAAAGGTCTGGGGTGACGCCGTAGAACTCCTGGGCTCCGCCGTAAGCCAACCGGAAGCCGGTGACTATTTCGTCGAAGATGAGGGGGATGTTGTGCTGCTTCGTCAGACGCCTCAAGCCCTGCAGGAAGCCGGGCTGGGGGGCGAGGACCCGCTGCAGCGGCTCGACGATGACGGCAGCCAGCTCTTCATGGTGGGCTTGGAGGATGGACTCGGTGGTTTCCAGGTCGTTGAATGGGGCGATGAGCATCAGGTCCTGGATGGCCTTGGGGATGCCGCCGCTGCCGGGCACGGCTTGGGGGAATTCCTCGGTGACACCAGGCCAGACGCTCATGAAAGCGTAGTCGCTGGTGCCGTGGTAGCCGCCCTCGAACTTAAGGATTTTTTCTTTCCCAGTGAAGGCGCGGCAGATTCTCATTGCCTGGAAGCAGGCGTCGGTGCCGCTGGTGGTGAAGCGGACCTGCTCGGCACAGGGAAGGGCTTCCACCAAGGCTTCGGCCAAGAGGACGGCCTTGTCGTTGGTGGCAAAGAAGGTGCTGCCCTGCTCGACGGCCTTGATTACGGCCTCGAGCACCACCGGGTGGGAGTGGCCGAGAAGCATGGGGCCGGAACCCATAAGCCAGTCAACGTACTCATTACCGCTGACATCCCAGACCCGGGAGCCCTTGCCCTCCTTGATGAGGAACCCCCGGTCCGCTTGCAGGGACATGTTGCCAAGGCTGCCGCCCGGCAGGAACTGAGCCGCCTTTTCCAGGAGTTGGTTTTCCAGGGGAGTGCGCTGGGTCATGGCTTAGCCTCCCGGCGTTTGACATAATCTTAGTAACAAGCTTACGCCAGAGGCATGGGGCAAGGTCAATAGAAAAAGGGCGCCGGTTCTAGGAGTTGCCCCTTCAGTTTCCTTTTCCTGTCAGTTTCCTTTTGCCGTCAGCTTCTTCTCGCTGTCAGTTTCCTTGGGCCTTGGCCTCTCGCATGACGCTGACCAGTTCTTGGACGCTGGCAGCGGAGCCTTGTAAGGCGGCCTGCTCATCGGCGGTGAGGTCAATTTGCATGACCTTTTCCACGCCGCCGGCGCCCAGCTTCACGGGCACTCCAACGCAGAGGCCGTTGATGCCGAATTCGCCTTCCAAGTAGGCGCAGCAGGGGAGTATGCGCTTCTTGTCGAGGAGAACCGCTTCGACCATCTGAGTGATGGCGGCCGAAGGGGCGTAGAAGGCGCTGCCCTCTTTCAGCAGGGCTACGATCTCACCGCCGCCGTTGCGGGTGCGCTGCACCAACTGGTCGATTTTTTCTTCAGCCATCAGCTCGGTGATGGGGATACCGCCCACGGAGGTGTAGCGGACCAAGGGGACCATGTCGTCGCCGTGGCCGCCCAATACGCAGGCTTGGACGTCTTCCACCGAGACGTCGAGTTCCTGGGCGATGAAGGTGCGGTAGCGGGCGGTGTCCAGGATGCCGGCCATGCCGAAAACCCGGTTGCGGGGGAAGCCGCTGGTCTCGTAGACGTTCTGGACCATGGCGTCTAGGGGATTGGTGACGGCGATGATTATGCAATTGGGGGAGTGCTTGACCACCTCTTCGGTCACCGCCGAGGTGATACGCATGTTGGTGAGAAGCAGGTCGTCGCGGCTCATGCCGGGGCGGCGGGCGATGCCGGCGGTAATTACCACCAAGTCGGAGCCTGCGGACTGCTCGTAGCTGTTGCTGCCGATGATACCGGCATCGGAGCCCTCGACGGGGCCCGCTTCCAGCATGTCCAACCCCTTGCCTTGGGGCAGGTCTTCCACCACGTCGACCATCACCACGTCGGCGTAGCCCAACTGGTGGATTCTGAGGGCGGTGGTGGCCCCGACGTTGCCGGCTCCCACCACGGTCACTTTGCTGCGCATCAGGTCATTACTCCTTTACTTGGTATGAATAGTTGCAGGGACTTACTTTGCTGGTAAGGACGGGGCTCCGGGTCTCCCTTGGCAGACGCTTGGCGTGAGCGGGACCGGGACGGGCGCGATCCGAGTCCAAAGCGAGGCAGCGCAGGTTAACACAAGCCCAGAGCGGCGCCGATTTCAGCGGCCCGGTTCCGGCTAGATCGAGTCCACAATGGCGTTCAGAGTGGCGCTAGGGCGCATGGCTTTTGCAGTCATGTCGTCGTTGGGGTGGTAGTAGCCGCCGATGTCCACCGGTTGTCCTTGGGCGTCGTTCAATTCCTGAACAATCTTGCCCTCGTTGTCGGCCATCTGCTGGGCCACGCCGACAAAGCGGGCTGCCAGTTCGGGGTCCCGGGTCTGGTTGGCGAGGGCCTGGGCCCAGTACAGCGCCAGGTAGAAATGACTGCCCCGGGTATCCAGTTCGTTGACCCGGCGCGACGGCGCACGGTTTTGTTCCATGTGTTCCCCAATGGCTTGGTCTAAGGTGTCGGCCAAGACTTGGGCCCTTTCGTTATTGAACACTTGGGCGCAGTGCTCGAAGGAGGCGACTAGGGCGCAGAATTCACCGAGGGAGTCCCAGCGCAAATGGCCCTCCTCCAAGAACTGTTGCACGTGCCTGGGGGCTGAACCGCCAGCGCCGGTCTCAAACATGCCGCCACCTTGGAGCAGGGGGACGACGGACAGCATCTTGGCGCTGGTGCCCAACTCCAAAATGGGGAAGAGGTCGGTCAGGTAATCCCGCAATACGTTACCGGTCACGGAAATGGTGTCTTGGCCGGCCCGGCTGCGGGCAACGGTGAACTTCATCGCATCGATGGGAGTCATGGTGCGAATGTCCAACCCGGTGGTGTCGTGGGTGGGCAGGTATTGGTCCACCTTCTTGATCAGTTCGGCGTCGTGAGCGCGCGCAGGGTCCAACCAAAAGATGGCCGGCGTGCCGGTGATCCGGGCCCGATTGACCCCAAGCCTGACCCAGTCCTTGATAGCGGCATCCTTGGTCTGGCACATGCGGAAGATGTCGCCTTCCTCGACGCTCTGTTCCATGAGGGTGGCTCCGGATGCGTCCACCACCCGAATAGTCCCGTTGCCGGGGGCGGTAAAGGTCTTGTCGTGGGAGCCGTATTCTTCGGCAGCTTGGGCCATCAGCCCGACGTTGGCTACACTGCCAATGGTTGCCGGATCAAAGGCGCCGTTCTCTTGGCAGTCCTCTATAACCGCTTGGTACAGAGTGGAGTAAGAGCGGTCGGGAATCACAGCGATGGTATCGTGGAGTTCGTTGTCGGGACCCCAAGCGCGGCCGCCGTCACGGATGATCACCGGCATGCTGGCGTCGATGATGGTATCGCTGGGCACGTGCAGATTGGTAATGCCCCGGTTGGAGTTGACCATGTACAGTTCCGGCCGCTCCCTGTAGACCGCTTGGACGTCCGCTTCAATTTCCGCCCGCTTGGCCTCGGGCAGGGCCTGAACCTTGGTCAGGAGTTCGGCCACACCATTGTCGGGATCGACTCCAACTTCCGCCAACGCCGCGGCGTGCTTGGAAAACACATCCTCGAAGTACACAGACACGAGATGGCCGAAGATAATCGGATCGGACACCCGCATCATGGTTGTCTTCACGTGGAGGGAGAGAAGCACATTGTCTGACTTGGCGCTGGCAATTTCTTCGGCATAGAAGTTACGCAACTCTCGCACGTGCATCACGGCGCAATCGATGATTTCGTCGGCGAGCAGGGGAATGCCAGACTTGAGCCCGGTGACGCTGCCGTCAGCGGCCACAAATTCTATGGCTGCCGAGCCCGACCCTGCTATGGTCAACGCTTTCTCACTGCCGTAAAAGTCCCCCTCGGTCATGTGGCTAACCCGGGTCTTGGAGACATCGGGCCAGTCCTGCATCATCCGGTGGGGATTGCGCTTGCCGTGCTCCTTGACGGAGTTGGAGGAGCGGCGGTCGGAGTTGCCTTGGCGAAGGACCGGGTTGACCGCGCTGCCGATTACCTTGGAATAACGGGCGCGGACCTCGCGTTCCTCATCGGTGGCAGGATCGTCGGGGTAGTCGGGGACGTTGTATCCCTTGTCCTGTAGTTCCCTGATTGCCCCCTTCAACTGGGGGATGGAAGCGCTGATATTGGGCAGCTTGATGATGTTGGCGGAAGGGTCCTCGGACAACTCCCCCAACATGGTGAGGTAGTCAGGGATCCTCTGGGCATCGGTCACCCTGTCGGGGAAATTGGCGATGATGCGTCCGGTCAGCGAGATATCCCAAGAATCCAACTCGATGCCAGAACCTTTAGTAAAGGCACGGAGAACAGGCAACAGCGAGTGTGTTGCCAAGGCCGGGGCCTCATCTATCTTGGTGTAAATAATCTTGGCCGCTTCAGGCATTTTCGACTCCGCGGGAAATAGATTTCAATAGCCGCAGCACTTTCCTACGTTGGGACTCGTTGGCGCTCTGCAGGTTTGACCATGCATTGCCCCTATCCCAATATGGCGGGGCAGATTGGCGATCTGTGGTCTTTGACCTCGATGTCTGGCCTTGGTTCGATGGGAATGGATGTTGCGCGGGTTGCCAAGTATTGAATTTACCGAACCCCAGCTTACTACTTGGCGACTACTCCGGAGCCGCACCCAAGGCGCCGGGACCGGATGAACCAGGGTGGGAGCCCAGCCGCCCAAACAGGCGTAATTATACAATCCAACCCACTCATGGGGTAGACCCGCACCGGCTAGGAACGTTGCTGCGGAGCGTAGGACCGGGCAGCCCTTTGTTTTTGTAGGCGTTCTTCTTCCTCGGGAGGCCTGACGTTGCGGAACATAAAGTAGAGGGACAGGTCATACCCGATTTTGAGGAATGCGGAGCCGACCAGCGGCACCCAAGCCGCGGTTACGTTCCAGATGGCGGTGGTCACAGTGGGGCCAATGGAGCCGGCGGCGCTGCGACCGACCATGTGGATGCTTCCCATGGCAACCCGCTCTTCCGGGTTTATCACCGCCATGGTATAGGAGTCCTTGGTTGGCACGTCCATCTGGCTGAGAAAGGCCCGGCACTGCCAGAAGACGATAGCGAGGGTTGCGGAGGGAGCGAAGGCGGCGGCAAGGAGGAAGAAGCTGGAGGGGATGTGGGTAAATACCATGGTGTTCAAGAGTCCGATCCTGTTGGACAGCTTGGCGGCGATCCAGAGGGAGGATGCGGTCAGAAGGTGGGAAATGGAGAATACGAAGGCCAGGGACTCCAGGGTAAGGCCGAACTTGGTGTAGAACCAGTAGGCCATGAGGCTCTGCATCACCATGGAAGTGGTGAAGGTGTCGACGCTGAACAGGGCGGTCAGGGTGAAAATCCTCCGCCGGGAAGGAAGCTTCAGGGGATTTTGCCACTGTTGCAGGGTGGCTGAGGTTTCAACCCCAGAGGATATGAAGCCGTAAAGCACAGCCCCGGCGACTTGGCACACTGCAAAAACGAGGAACATGACCTTGAAGGAGGACATCACGGAGAGGCCCAAGGACTCTTGGAACACGACGGGCAGGCCCGCAGCCAGCGCGCCCAGGAAGGTGCCGGTGCGGGCTACGATGCTGTAAATGGCGAAGATGTCGGTGCGCCTTTCCGCCGGGCCGGTGTCGGGCAGAATGGCGACTTCCAATGGCTGGGCCGGGCTCTCCCCCCCTCCCCCGCCGCCAGTGGAGAGGCTGCCCAGGAAGGCGATAATCATCAGGGGGATAAAGGCCTCTACGAAGTACATGGCCAGCCCGGCGGCGGCAGCGAGCAGAGAGAAGATGATGAGGAGGCGCCTGCGGCCCACTTTTTCGCTGATCAGCCCCACCACGAACGCGAAAAAAGAAACGCCGGCCACGCCTACCGTGAGAAGGACGCCAATTTCCACCAAGGTGAAGCCCAGTTCAACCAAGTAAAGGGCGATGATTATCGAGATGAAGCTTTGGGCGAAGGTGCGGGCGCCGCGGGCCGCGGTTATCAGCCCGGCATCCAGGCTGAGCCACGAGATGGACCCGGCAAACTTGGCTAGCATTTCCGGGCACCTGGCTCCAAGCCGTTCCGCCCTTGGCTAATACACTCCAGGGTATTCCACTCCAAGCTATACCACACCGCGCTATTCCACTCCAAGTTGCTGGGCCAGGGCGGAGGGGTCGGTGACAGGCAACTGGCAGACGTAGTTCCGGCAGAGGTAGCCTGTGGGGAGTTCGTTCAGGAGTCCCCGATCTTCCAGCAAGGGGATTTGCAATTGGGAGGGCGTATTTTCCCGAGTCTGTCCCTGACCTGTGGTATAGGCGCCGGCCAGGACCTTGTTGGGCAGGTAGTTGCCGTGAACGGTATCCAGCAATTCCTTGGTTCGCGGGTCTCCGGAAGGGCCGAGAATGGCGATTTCCTGGGCTTGGGCCAAGTGGAAGTCCAGGGCCCCAAGCCAGTGGCCGAACCCGGTGGGCGACTTTGACATAAACTGGGCCAGGCTGCGCAGGGGCAGCAGGCCCTTTTCGGCGTAGCCTTGGTTGCCGGTGAACACCGCCAACCGCAACAGCGTTGCCGAGGCCACGGAACCGCCGCAGGGCTGGGCGTTATCGAAGGTATCACGGGGACGGAGCACCAGCTCCTCGTGGTCTTTGCCGGTATCGTAGAAACCGCCAAGTTCATCGTCCCAGAAGAGGTCAATCATGGCGTCGGCCAAGCGAACAGCCTCGGCAAGCCAGCGAACCTCAAAGGTTGCTTCGTACAGGGAGAGGAGCCCGTCGGCCAGGAAGGCGTGGTCCTCCAAGTATCCGAGCAGCTTGGCCTGCCCGTCCCGATAGGTGCGGAGCAGTCGTTCCCCGGCAAACACGTTGCCCAAGAGAAAATCGGCGTTCTTCCTCGCGGCGTCTAGGTAGTCCTGGCGGCCAAGGGCCGGAGCTGCTTCGGCCAGGGCCCGCAACATGAGGGCATTCCAGGAGGTGAGGACCTTGTCATCCCGCATGGGGTGGACCCTTTGTTCCCGAGTCCGAAGCAGGGCCCTTTTCCCGGCTTCTACAGTTGCTGCCAGGCCCTCGGGAGGGATGCCGTATTCCTGGGAGAAGGACTCGGGCGGCTGGGGAATATGCAGGATGGTCTTCCCTTCAAAGTTACCGGCCTCGGTGAGACCGAAGAAGCCGCCAACCAAGTTGCCAAGGTCTTCACCAAGAACGTTATGCACCTCGTCGATGGTCCAGACGAAGAATTTGCCTTCCTCACCTTCGCTGTCGGCGTCCTGGGAGGAATAGAAGCCGCCGTGGGGACCGGTCATCTCCCGCAAGACGTAGTCGATGGTCTCTTCAGTGATTCGCCGGTACAAGGGCCGGCGGGTGACCTGAAAGGCGTTGAGGTACAGACGGGCCAGCAGTGCGTTGTCGTAGAGCATCTTTTCGAAGTGGGGGACCATCCAGAAGGCGTCGGTGGAGTAGCGGTGAAACCCCCCGCCAATCTGGTCGTAGATGCCCCCATAGGCCATTTTCTCCAAGGTGAGGTTGACCTTGTCCAAGGACCTGGCCGAGGTGTCAGTGAAACCACGCCGGTAGTGGCGCAGGAGGAAGTCCAGAGTCATGGGCTGCGGGAACTTGGGGGCGGCCCCAATACCGCCGTTCTGGTAGTCGAAGGCAGTCGCCAGGGCGCTGTAGGCTTGGTGCAGCACGTCGTCGTTCAAATGGCCGCCCGGCGTCAGGAGTTGGCTGGTGCGGCCCATGCGGTCGCTGAGCTGCTGGGTTACCCGCTCCACTTCCTCTTGATTGCTGCGATATGCTTCGGCGACGGCAAGGATCAACCGGGGAAAGCCCGGCCGGTTGGGGTAGTCCACGGGTGGAAAGTAGGTGCCACCGTAGAAGGGCTTCCCTTGGGGAGTGAGGAACACTGTCATGGGCCAACCGCCGCTGCCGGTGAGCATTTGCACGGCTTCCATGTAGATGGCATCAAGGTCGGGCCGTTCTTCCCGGTCCACTTTGATGTTGACGAAGTTTTCGTTCATCAGGGCGGCTATAGCATCGTCCTCGAAGGACTCCCGTTCCATTACGTGACACCAGTGACAGGCCGAGTAGCCAATACTCAAGAGGATGGGCTTGTCCTGGGACTTGGAGAGTTCCAGGGCCTCTGGACCCCAGGGATGCCAATCGACGGGGTTGTTGGCGTGCTGCAACAGGTAGGGGCTTGTCTCATTGATTAAACGGTTGGGCATGAATGCTCCCATCGCCAGTCACTGGATTCGGGATGAGGACGAATATGGTGCTATTGTGGGCCATTATCGCCGCAGTTGCCAGTATGGTATTCTGCTTGAGCCTGTCTGCAGCCTGTAAACCTTGCAGGACTGAGCTCGAAACGCTGGCAAAGGGGCCAACAGGGTGAATCTGTGGGCGGCCGTCTTGCGTATAGGATAAGGAACCTTCAGGGGCTGGAAAGAACAAGAAAGGAGAGTTGACCGGTGCCAAAGAGCTGGAAATATATCGCAGGGGGGATGGCCATAATGGTCTTGGCGGCAATCGCCTGCGGTTCCGCGGCGACGCCGGAACCGCAGGCAGCGCCCAAAGCGTCCCCCGAAACCCGGGCGGTCGAAACGGCCGCTCCTACTGTAGAACTCGCCCCGGCAACGGAGCCAGCGGCGGCTGCCAATCCGACGGCAGCGCCCGCGGGGACGCCAGTGGCAACCGAGACGGCGGCGATGCCGGCGCCAACGGCAATGGAGGCTCCCTCTACAACTGCGGCGATGGTCCCGCAGCCAACTGCCGAGGCCGTTCCGACGGCAGCGACGCGGGCAACAGCAACGGCTGTTCCGGCAACGGGGCCGCCTCCAACTGCGACAGCGGTTCCCCCAACAGCGATACCTGTACCGACGGAGGCGCCCGCTGCGGTTGAACTACCCCCGGTGGGAATCAAGGTGGGTAATTTGGCACCGGACTACTCACTGCTGTTGATCGATGGAACCACTGTGTCATCCCAGGAGCTTTCGGGAACTGGGAAGCCGGTGTTCCTGAAGTTTACCGCCGAGCATTGACCGGTCTGCCGCGCCGAGTTACGGCGCTTAAAGGGCATCTATCCGGACTTTTCAGAGCAAGTGGCGTTTTACGCGGTGGGGACCGATCCTTCAGAGACTCTCGAAGACTTGGAGCAGCAGAGAGAAAGGGAGGGCTTCCCGTGGCCGGTGGCCGAGCCCCAGGGGAGCATGCTCCGGGACTTTGGCGTGGTGGTCCAGTCCACCAAGATTGCGATTGATTCCAGGGGCGTGATAGTGTACCGAGACGGGTTCGGCGAAGGGGGAGATGACGACTGGCGGAAGGCCTTCCAAGACTTGGCCGGGTCGGTGCAGTAGCCGATCACGACGGGGCCCCACATGTGGGCCTACAAAGACAGCCGTAAACCAGTGCGCCGGCCTGATGTTGAGGCGGAATGGTGGAATTCTACCGTTCCGCCTCTTCTTTTAGCTTCACTTGGAAGTCGGCCAGCGGCATGGCGCCGAGGTCTTCACCGTCGCGGCGGCGCACCGCCACCGCTCCGGCCTCGGCCTCACGGTCGCCCACTACCAGCATGTAGGGTATTTTCTGGAGTTGGGCGTTGCGTATCTTCAGGTTCATTCGTTCGCCGCGGTCGTCGACGTCCACCCGAAAGCCCGCCCCGGCCAGCTCCGCCTTCACTTTCCCGGCGTATTCCAAGTGCCGGTCGGCGATGGGAATGACCATGGCTTGGACCGGTGCCAGCCACAGCGGGAATGCACCGGCATAATGCTCTACCAGCACCCCCAGAAAGCGTTCCATGGAGCCCAGGATGGCGCGGTGGACCATGTATGGGCGGCTGCGGTTGCCTTGGGAGTCCTGGAAGGTGAGGTCGAACCGTTCCGGGAGATTGAAGTCGAACTGGACGGTGGTGCACTGCCAGGCCCTGCCCAAAGCGTCGGTAATCTTGATGTCTATCTTGGGGCCGTAGAAGGCGCCCCCGCCCGGGTCTTCTTCGTAGGGAAGGCGGCGCTGTTCCAGGGCGCTCTGAAGGGAAGCGGTGGCGTGCTCCCACATGGCGGTATCTCCCACAGACTTTTCCGGCCTGGTGGAGAGGGAGATGGAGTAGTCTTCGAAGCCGAAGGCGTCCAGCAGTTCGAAGGTCAGGTCCAGGACTCCTCCGACCTCGGTTTCGACCTGTTCGGGACGGCAGAAGATATGGGCGTCGTCCTGGGTGAAGCCGCGCACCCGCATCAACCCGTGGAGCACCCCGCTCCGTTCGTAGCGGTACACCGTGCCGAGTTCCGCCAACCGGAGAGGCAACTCCCGGTAGCTGCGGAGGGCCGACTGGAATATTTTAATATGGAAGGGGCAGTTCATAGGCTTCAGGAAGTATTCCTGCTCATCGACCTCCAGCGGTGCGTACATGGCGTCGCGGTAGAAGTCGAGGTGCCCACTGGTCTGCCACAGGTTGGCCCGCCCGATATGGGGCGAGTAGACGATGTCGTAGCCGTGGCTGTAGTGGAGGTCCCGCCAGTAGTCCTCGATGAGGGTGCGGACCAGGCCTCCCTTGGGGTGCCAGAGGATGAGGCCGGGGCCGATTTCGTCGTGGACGGTGTACAGGTCCAACTGGCGGGCCAGGGTGCGGTGGTCCCTTCTTTCGGCTTCTTCCAGCCGGGCCAGGTGCTGGTCCAGTTCGTCTTGGCTGGGGAAGGCGGTGCCGTAAATGCGCTGGAGCATCGGGCGCTGTTCGCTGCCCCGCCAGTAGGCGCCGGCGACGCTCAGGAGCTTCATGGCCGGGATCTGGCCGGTGCCTTCGAGGTGAGGTCCCTGGCAGAGGTCCACAAAGTTGCCGTGCCGGTAGATGGACAGGGTGTCAGCGTCGGGGAGGTCGCGGATTATTTCCAGCTTGTAGGGCTGGTCGGCGAAGAGCTTTTCCGCTTCCTCACGGGAGAGCTCTTCCCGGAGGAAGGGGTGAGCGTCGGCGATGGCCTGTTCCATCAAGGTTTGAATCTGGTCCAAGTCCTCGGGAGTGAAGGGGCGGGACACGTCGAAGTCGTAGTAGAAACCGTCTTGGGTGGGCGGCCCAATGCCCATCTTGGCTTCCGGGAACAGCTTCAGGACTGCTCCGGCCATGACGTGGGCAGTAGAATGGCGCATGCGGTGCAAGAGGGCTTGAGCGTCGCTTACCGCTCCGGTCTCCAAAGTTCCGTGGTCTAGCATGATTCCTTCCGTTTAAAGGGTGGGGAGATTGGCGCAGGTGGAATATGGGTCAGGTCAATTATACTCCGCGGCAGAGCCTGCGCTCGGTAGGGGAGAAGGGAGCCGACGATGGCGATTGTGTATGGGGCTGACTTGGCTGGTGTTGAAATGCATGGTTCCCCAGGGAAGCCCGGCAGGCTTTCTTCGATTTTCGTCGCTGATGTGAACGGGTAGTCAAGCCTGTGGGAATGCTATAATGCAAATCCGTAAAGATTTTCAGGGTGGACTACAACTGTCCAGTGTCCAGGAGAGGAAAGGAAGCGCATGGAGGACCTGAAGCAAAAGATCGAGGGCATGTGTGGAAAGATAGACTCGGTTGCCCTGCGTCTTTGACCTTCCTCAGAAAGAAGCAGCAATAGCCGCTTTGGAAAAGGAAGCGGCAGACCCCACATTCTGGGACGATTCCCGCCTAGCCCAGCAGAAGATGAGACAACTTGCCCGTCTCAATGAGATGGTTGAGACTTGGAGCGGGCTGCGGTCCAGGGCGGATTCGGCCCAGGAACTGATGGAACTGGCCCTTGAAGAGGGGGATTTCTCCATCGAGGAACTGCTGGCCCAGGAAGCCTTGGACATAGGGCAGGCGCTGGACCGGGAAGAAATCAACCTGACCCTTTCCGGAGATTACGACGACCGCAGCGCCATAGTTTCGATTCAAGCCGGGGCGGGGGGCACCGACTCCCACGACTGGGCTGAAATGCTGCTGCGGATGTACGCCCGTTGGGCCGAGTCTGAAAACAGGGCGGTCCAAGTGATGGACATGTCGTACGGCGATGAGGCAGGGATCAGGTCAGGCACCCTGGAGATAGGCGGGGCACTGGCCTACGGCTACTTGGGGTCTGAGGTGGGAGTGCACCGCTTGGTGAGGATATCTCCCTTCGACCCGGATTTCCGCCGCCACACCTCGTTTGCGTCGGTAGAGGTGCTGCCGACGGCTGAGGAAGAAGACACGGAAATAACCGTCCGGCCGGAGGACATTAAGGTCGAGTTCTTCAGGTCCAGCGGGCCGGGGGGCCAGAACGTGCAGAAGGTGGCCTCCGCGGTGCGCCTGACCCATATACCCACCGGCATAGTTATCAGCTGCCAAAATGAGCGCTCGCAACACCAGAACCGGGAATTCGCCATGCGGATTCTCAAGTCCAAGCTCTTGGCCAAGAGGAATGAAGAGAGGGCGGAGGAGGCGGCGAGGCTGCGAGGGGAGCGCCCGTCACCGGAGTGGGGCAACCAGATAAGGAGCTACGTGCTGCACCCGTACAAGTCGGTCAAGGACCACAGGACGGACTACCAGAGCACCAACCCCGACGCGGTGCTGGACGGGGATCTGGCAGGGTTCATCGAGGCCTATTTGCTTTCCAGGGTGGGCAACAAATAGGGGCGCGGGATTCCGCGCCCCCTTGTTGATTAGCCTATTGCCGGTTGCCTGTTAGGGATTGCGGGCTCTTGCTCAGGCCTTCCAGCTTAGTGTAACCAGCCTAGCAGTTACCCAGAATGTGGCCTAACTTGGCCCTCTTGGTGCGCAGGTAGTCCCGGTTTTCGGCGTTGACTTCGATTTCGACGGGCACCCGTTCCACAATTTCCAGGTCGAAGCCGGAGAGGCCGATCATCTTGGTGGGGTTGTTGGTTAGCAGTTTCACTTTCTTGACCCCGAGGTCCAGAAGAATCTGGGCGCCAATTCCGTAGTGGCGCATGTCGGCGTCGAAGCCGAGGGAGTGGTTGGCTTCCACCGTGTCAAGGCCGGTGTCTTGCAGGGAGTAGGCCTTGATTTTGTTGTGCAGTCCGATGCCCCTGCCCTCTTGCCGCATATACAGGAACACCCCGGCGCCGGCGTCGCCCAGAATCCTCAAGGACAAGTGCATCTGCTCGCCGCAATCGCAGCGCAAGCTGCCGAACACGTCGCCGGTCAAGCACTCGCTGTGTATCCTGGTAAGCACCGGGCTGTCGGGGTCCCAGTCTCCAAGGGTCAAGGCGATGTGTTCGCCAGGTTCGGTGGGGCTGCGATAGGCCATTGCCTTGAACTCACCATATTTGGTGGGCAACCGGGCTTCGGCCACCCGCTCGATGAGTTTTTCGTTGCGGCGGCGGTGGGCGACTATCTGGGCGATGCTTAGAATCTTGAGCTGGTGGAACGCGGCGAATTCTTCCAAGGAGTCCATGCGGGCCATGGTGCCGTCATCGTTCATGATTTCGCAGACGATGCCAGCGGGGTACATGTCCATCAGGTTGCACAGGTCGATGATGGCCTCGGTATGGCCGGGGCGGGCGAGGACGCCGCCAGGATGGTACCGGAGGGGGAAGAGGTGGCCGGGCTGATTGAAGTCGCTGGCCTTGGTAGCTGGGTCGACCAAGGCCAGGATGGTGGCGGCCCGGTCGAAAGCGGAAATCCCGGTGGTAGTCCCGTTCTTGTAGTCCACTGAAACGGTGAAGGCGGTCTGGTTCTTATTGGCGGCATTCTTGCCGATCATGAGGGGCATGTCGAGTTCGTCAAGCCGCTCACCCAGCATTGGCATGCAGACCAAACCGCGGGCGTAGGTGGTAATGAAGTTGACAGCCTCGGGAGTCACCATTTCGGCGGGCATAACGAGGTCGCCCTCGTTTTCCCGCTTCTCGTCGTCGACCACAATCAAGAGCTTACCTGCTCTGAGGTCGTCCAGGGCTTCTTCGAGGCTGCACAGAGGCATATTCCCGTCCTTAAACTACCGGTTTCCCGGATGACCGGCCTTCCTGCTGGGCGGCAAGAAGACTTTCCACGTACTTGGCCAGGATGTCCACTTCCAAGTTTACCCTGTCTCCGACTTGAATGGCTTCCAAGTTGGTGTTTCGCAGCGTGTAAGGGATCACCGACAGGGTGAAGGAGGAAGAACCCTTTTTTACCACGGTCAGACTTATACCGTCAATTGCAATGAAACCCTTCTCAACGATGTAGGGCATCAGGCGTTTTGGGGCCCGCACGCGCACGATGACGCAATCCTCTTCGGGTCTGAGGGAAGTGACCCTGCCGGTTCCGTCGGCATGGCCTTGGACGATGTGGCCGCCCAAGCGACCATCGGCGGAAAGGGCGCGTTCCAAGTTCACCACCCCGCCGGCTCTCAGGCCCCCTAAAGCGGTGCGCCTGAGGGTTTCGGGAGACAGTTCGACGCTAAAGGCCTGGCCAGCGAAGGAGACTACGGTGAGGCAGGCCCCGTTGATACAGACGCTGTCGCCCAGGTTCAACCCGTCAGTGACCAAAGAAGCGTCGATGGTCAGTTTACTGGGTTCGACCTGCATGATCCGGCCGACTTCTTCGACAATGCCGGTAAACAAGGTTCAGCCTCCTTCCCCGGTGCCGTCATTCGCCTTTCCTGCGGACGCATCGCGGGCACGGCTGGAAACAGGATAGCCGCTGATGAGCCAGTCGGGGCCTACCTGCTCAATTCGGGCTTTTTCCAAGCTCCAGGCCGCGGCCATAGAGGCCACGCCAGTACCGGCCACCGGAGAAGCGGCTTCCCGGCCGCCTATAATCACAGGGGCTAGGAAGGCCTTAACCCGGTCAACCAAGCCTTGGTCAAACAGCGTCCCCAGCACGGCCCCACCGCCTTCAACCAGCAGGTTGACGACGCCCAAGCGGCCCAGTTCTTTCAATACGGGATGGATGTCCACCACGGAATGGGGAGAAGGGCTTGTCACAAAGATTTCGGCTCCGGCGGCCTCCAGGGCAAGTCTTGCGGCGGCGGGAGCGTTGGAGGTTGTGGCGATAAGGGGTTTGCCCGGCCCTGAAAATATCCTGGCGGCGGAAGGCGTCCTGCAACGGCTGTCGAGCACCACCCGCAGGGGTTGCCGGGGGAGGTCATTGCCGGAAGGGTCACGGGCGGTCAGTTGAGGGTCGTCGGCCAAGACGGTGTTGACGCCGGCGAGGATGGCGTCGCATTCCCGGCGAAGTTCCTGGACCAGCGTCCTGGCAACCGGACCGGTTACCCACTTAGAGTCACCGGTGTGGGCTGCTATCTTTCCGTCAAGACTCATAGCAAACTTGGCGGTCACATAAGGCAAACCGGCGTTGATGTGTTTAGCAAAGGCCCGGTAAAACTCCTCGGCGTCCTCGGCCTCGCTGCCTTGGGAATGCTCTACGGGTATTCCGGCATCAACCAGTTCCCGGCATCCGCGGCCACACACGAGCGGGTTGGGGTCCCTCGCCGCTACGAAAACCCGCCCGACGCCGGCAGAAATAATGGCGCCGGTGCAAGGAGGAGTCCTTCCGTAGGTGCAGCAAGGCTCCAGCGTAGTGTAAAGATCGGCACCACGGGCAAGCTCTCCCGCTTGGCGGAGGGCACCAATTTCGGCGTGAGGGCCTCCCGGCGGCTGGGTGCAACCCTCGCCGACTACCCTGCCGTCCCGGACTACCACGGCTCCAACAGCCGGATTGGGGCTGGTGGAACCGAGGGCGCCCCGGGCCAACTGAAAGGAACGTTGCATCGGAGCAAGTTCGGCGCCGAGAGACTGCCCGGCGTAGCCCAGGATTGGTCTTGTTATGCTATCGCCAACAGGCATGTTATACGAGCATTATTATCAGGGGCGTTGATAAGCCAATTCAGATTCTAACAACCCCTCCGTTCGATCGCAAGGCCGGTTTCACAGGCTCCAAATGAGCGACGGGTGCGCAGTGCCCTGGAGGCGCGGCTACTCTATATCGAACACGGCGCTCACGGTTGCATGGACAGTAACGGAGCCGCCGCTTACCGTGGTCGGCACCGCCTTGGCAGCCGCCGATTCCAAGGCGAATTGACGGTCTAAGCCGAGGTAGGGCGAAGCGGGGGGCGAGGAGCTTTCCGACAGACGAATAAGGTCTCCCAGGCTGACGCCACCTTGGCCGGCCATCTGTTCGGCCTTCGACCGGGCATCGGAAATAGCCTGGTTCAGGGCCTCCTCTTGAAGGGGCTCCGGGTCTTCGAGGGAAAAACTGATACCTTCGAACCTGGCGAGGTCGCCGCCGGCATCGGTTACCTCGTCGATGATTTCGCCTACGGTGTCCAACTCCCGTAGCTTCACGATGACTTGGTGGTTCACCTCATAGCCGGTTATTACCGACTGACGTTCGGTAATGCACTCTTCGGTCTTGGGTGGATCCTTGGATGGCATGACGCCGATGGAAATTTCCTGCCTGGGCATGATGGAGGAGGCCGGCTCGTCTTCTTGACCCGGACACCGGGTGACTGTCCGGGTGCCGTACTTCGGGTAGATGTTCAGCCGGGTGGTCTGGATGTCTTCTTCAGCAACGGAGCGCTGTTTCAAGAGGTCCATCATGTCCTGGATGGCAGCGGCGGCGACGCCGCGAGCCTCCCGCACGGTGGGGCCGGAGGCTTCCACCCCCAAGGAAAGGGTAGCCAAGTCCGGGGCGGCGGAAGCCTCTCCTTGGCCGGTAACCAGTATGGCCCTGTAGGGCTCCTCTTGGGCGGGAGAAGTTGACGGGGCTGACATAAGCTGGCGAGCTGGGTCACCGGCAGGGGCGGAGATTTGCTTGGCGGAGGGTTCCGGCGCCTCCGGTTGAAGTGGAGCGGCGGCTGCTGCTGCAGGGGAGGCCGCCTGCTCCGGAGAGTCTTCCCGGGGGGCGGACATGGCGCAGGCCATGGTCAGCAAGGCCAAGCTAAGTACGGCCAAGAGAGTAGCCAGCATGGTCTTCCTGTTAGGCATCATAGAGTTCCTTCTTCAGTAGATTCCGCTTCAGTAGATTCCGGCTTCAAAAAGTTGGAAATTCGGGTCCCGGCGAATTCCAGATTTCGCGTTCCGGTTCTCCCGGCTTCCCGGTAGGGACTGGTGGCGGATATACGAACCGGGAGCCGGATTGGCCTTGTCGCCAGAGGCGTAAGAGTTCCCACTAACCTTGGAAGGACACCCGCCCGTCCAATAGGGCACGGGCCATTACGAATTTGTGAATTTCGGAGGTGCCACCGCCGATTCGGGCGTGACGAAGCAGCAAGTACCAGTGGGGTATGGGGAGGTCGAGGGACTCTCCGAGCCCGCCGAAGACCTGCATGATTTTATCGATGCTCCGCCAGCCCCACTCGCCGGCGCAATACTTGATCATGGAGGCTTCCACCCTGACATCCTCTCCCTCGTCAGCCCTGAAGGCCGTCTCTCGGGTGAGGGCGCGGAGGTTCATGATGTCGATGTAGACGTCGGTCAGCATCCACTGGATGGCTTGCCGGTCGGCGATGGGGCGCCCGTAGGTGACCCGCTGCTTGGCCCATTCCAAGGCCATCTCCAATGCTCTGGTGAGGATGCCCAAGGCCATAGAACCTCTCAGCAGCCGGTCGTGGTGGACCAGCCATTTCTGGCCCAGGGTGAAGCCCTGACCCACCTGACCGAGCACTTGAGTTTGGGGGACCCTGACGTCGTCCAAGTGGACGAAGTGCTGGTGGGCCTTGGTGGGGGTGCTCCAGATGCGGATGGGCTCGAAGGACATGCCAGGGGTGGGGTTGTCTACGACGAACATGGTGATGCCGCCGCGCTGGCGTTTTCCCGGGTCGGTGACCGCCTGCACCAGGAGGAAGTCCGCCGAGGCGCCACCGGAAATGAACATCTTGGTGCCGTTGAGCACCCATTCGTCGCCGTCGGCCACGGCGCGGGTCTGCATCATGCCGCCGGGGTCGGATCCGGCTTGGGGTTCGGTTTGGGCAAAGGCGTAGTACTTGTCGCCCTGGATTGAGGGGTAGAGGTATTTCTCCTCCTGTTCGGGGGTGCAGGAGCCGAACATCATCATGGGTACGGGTGAGGTAGGCAACTGGACAATGCTCCGGTGGACTTCCTCGTCGAGCATGGTGTGGCCCAAAGCCCCCATTCCGCCACCGCCGTATTCCTCGGGAACGAAGCAGGTGTAGATGCCGGTCTCCTTGGAAATACGGGTCAGCCGGTCCCACTTGTCCGGGCTCAGGCTGCCGACGATGCCCTGCACGGCTTGGGCAACTCCCCTGGGACCGCCGTCGTCTTCGTCCTCCTGGGGCGGGTGAGCCAGGTATTCGGCTTCCAATGGCAGACACTCGTCCTTGACGATTTCGCGGATGGTGTTTTTCAGGGCTTCGATTTCGGGGCTGGAATAGCGGGTATTCGGCATAGGCACCTCGGAATGCTGCGGCCCAATCGATATTCTTCACCAGTGGGTCAGACGGTTGCGGCCGGTTTGCCGTCGTGGCTATGAATCCGGGCGATTTTATACTGCCGCGAGGGGTATTGGAAGAGAAGAAGGCGCGGCGCCGTTTTGGCCGCAAAGGGCGGCTGATGAAATGGGATGATCCCGCGCCGGGATGGGAGGTCGTTCGTGTTAGAATGAGATGGAGCGCCGCTGGGACAATCCAAGGGGTGTCTCCACCAAACGGACCGCTTGAAATGCAACTCCGAGACCTGCCAAACGTCAACTCCATACTGGCTTGCCCGGCACTGGCGGCACAGGCCAGCGGCCCGCACCGCGGGCTGGTGGTGGAGTTGGTCCGGGAGGAACTGGCCCGGGCCCGGCAGGAAATAAGACGGGGGGCGGCGACGCCTACAGCGGAACGGCTGGCCGAAGGAGTCGAGCGCCGCTTGGAGGAGTTGCAGCGCCCGGAACCACGGCGGGTCATCAACGCCACCGGGGTTATTCTGCACACGAACTTGGGGCGGGCGCCCTTGAGCACCGCGGCGGTGGAAGCCATGGTGCAGGCGGCCAACAGCTACACCAACTTGGAGTTCGATCTTCAAGAGGGAAGAAGAGGCTCCAGGCAAAGCCACCTGCAGAGCTTGGTCCGCAGGCTGACCGGCGCCGAAGCCAGCTTGGTGGTCAACAACAACGCTTCCGCGGTACTGCTGGGGCTCTCGGCATTGGCCGCCGGGAGAGAGGTTGTTGTTTCCCGGGCCGAGGCGGTAGAGATAGGGGGTGGCTTCAGAATACCCGATGTGTGTCTCCAGAGCGGGGCGGCCTTGGTTGACGTTGGCACCACCAACCGGACATACGCCAGCGACTACGAGGCCGCGACGACGGGGAATACCGCGGTCTATATGAAGGTGCACGCCAGCAATTTCCGGGTGGAGGGATTCACCGCGGAAGTCGAGACCGCCGACTTGGCGGAGTTGGGCCAACGCAAGGGAGTGGAGGTTCTTCACGATACCGGCAGCGGTTGCCTATTGCCCACTGAAGCCTACGGGCTGGCCCACGAGCCGACGCCCCAGGAGAGCATAGCTGCGGGGGCCGGGTTGGTCTTGTTCTCGGGAGACAAGTTGCTGGGAGGGCCCCAGGCGGGAATCGTTGCGGGAAAGCAAGAGCTGGTTGCCCGGTTGGCAAGGCATCCCTTGGCGCGGGCCGTGCGCATCGACAAGGCGAGCCTTGCCGGGCTCACCGCAACCTTGCTGCACTATCTGAAGGGCGAGGCAGAGCGGGAGATACCGGTGTGGCAGATGATTTCCACGCCGGATTCCAGCGTCAGGAAGCGAGCCTTGGAGTGGCACGCCCGTTTGGGGCTTACGGCAAGGGTGGAGGAGTCGCGTGCGGCGATTGGAGGGGGCAGCCTGCCGGGGGAGACGCTGGCGTCTTGGTCACTGGCGTTGGAGGGGAATTCGGCCGCTGGCGGAGCGCAAGGGGTGATGGAGAGGCTGCGCCGCTGGAACCCGCCGGTTATAGCCCGGGTGGAATTGGACCGGGTGTTGCTGGACCCGAGGACCGTATTGCCCAGTGAAGACGAGGACTTGATGGCAGCGGTCTCTGCGGCGATGTCGGCTTGATAGATGCTAGAGGACCTAGGAATTCTCCGCAATGACTGACTTTCTACTGGTACATAACGCAGGACAAGGAGCTTGGATTTGGGGCAAGGTCTGGGGGCGTTTGACGGCCCCGGTGGAGCACCCGCCACGGCTTCAGACCATCCGGCAGGGAGGCCGGGTCTGCACCCTGGATCTGCCGGGCCACGGGGCCGATGCGGCAGGAGACACCTCGCAGGTGCGGATGGACGAGTGCGTGCAGGCGATTGTGAGGACAGTGGAGCGGGAGGGCCTGAGAGACGTGGTGCTGGTGGGCCACGGTTTTTCGGCAAGCTTGGTGCTTCAAGCCGCGCGGGAGCTATCCCAGGCACCCAAGCGGGTTGTGTTGATTTCCGGAATCGTGCCTACAGAACAGGGAACCATGGCGGCGGCCCTCCCGATGCGGCTGAAGGTGGCGTACCATGTGATGGGAGCGCTGAGCAAATTGTTCCGCAAGGAGCTGCGCCTGCCAACGCCGGTGATACGTTCCTACCTGTGCAACGGCATGGGGCCGATGGAACTGGTGGAGGTGCTGGGGTTCTTCGGAGCCATACCCACCGCCGTACTGAACTCCAGGGTGCCGCCGGGAGAGGAACCGCTGCCCTGCCCGGTCACCTACGTGCAATTGTCCCAGGACCGCCTGCTTCCCCCGGTCGCACAGTCGCGGATGGTGCAGAGGCTGCCCGATGCCGAGGTGGTCACGGTGGACTCATGCCACCAGGCGATGCTCCAGGCCCCCCAAAGGGTGGCCGAGGTTTTGAGCCAGTACGCCTGACACAGGGCTGCCACCACACGGGCACGGCCTTCTGCCCTGGCCCGGGGAACACCAAGAAGAAGACCCCCTGCATGCCGCAGGGGGTCTATTGTTTTGAGCTACCTTCAGCCGGAGAAATGCGGGCAGCCGGAGAAATGCGGGCAACCGGGGAAATGCGAGGCTAGAAGTCGTGGTCATGGTCGTGACCGTGACCATGTCCGTGGCCTTCCTTCTTTTCCTCTTCCTCGGTAATCAAGGACTCGGTGGTGAGTATCATGCCGGCCACGCTGGCGGCGTTCTCCAGGGCGACACGGGAGACCTTGGCCGGGTCTACAATGCCCCGGTCCTTCAAGTCGCCAAATTCCTTGGCGGAAGCGTCGTAGCCGAAGCCGGCGGAATCGCCCCTTCTGACTTGGTCCAGCACCACGGGCCCTTCCTCTCCGGCATTCTCGGAGATTATCAGCAGGGGTTCGACCAAGGCGGTCTTCAGGATGGAAATGGCAACTGCCTGATCTCCGCTGAGCTGGAGGTTGTCCAAGGCCGGCAAGGCCCGGACATAGGCGACCCCACCGCCCGGGACGATGCCCTCTTCCAGAGCGGCTCGGGTGGCGGCCAAGGCGTCCTCGACCCGCTGTTTTCTTTCCTTGAGTTCAGGCTCCGTGGGAGCGCCCACCTTGATTACGGCGACGCCCCCGGACAGCTTGGCAACCCTCTCTTGGAGCTTTTCCTTGTCGTATTCTGAGGTAGTTTCTTCCAGTTGGACTTGAATCTGGTCGACGCGGGCCTTGATCATGTCTTCAGCGCCCTGGCCGTCAACGATAGTGGTCTTGTCCTTGGTGGACTCGATGCGCCTTGCCTGCCCCAGGTCGGCGACGGTGGCCAGTTCCAACTTGCGGCCCTGCTGCTCCGAAATCACTTGGCCGCCGGTGAGAATGGCGATGTCTTCGAGCATGGCCTTTCTGCGGTCGCCGAACCCGGGGGCCTTGACCGCCAGCCCGTTGAGGATGCCGCGGATCTTGTTGACCACCAGCACCGCCAGGGCTTCCCCTTCAATGTCCTCGCCGATTATGACCAGATTCTTGGACACTTGGAGTGTCTGTTCCAGCAGGGGCACCAACTCCGCGGTGGATGAGATCTTCTTGTCGGTAATCAGAATGTAGGGGTTTTCGATCTCTGTTTCCATCCGCTCGGGATTGGTAACGAAGTAGGGGCTGATGTAGCCACGGTCAAAGGTCATTCCCTCGACGTATTCGGTTTCGGACTCGATGCCCTTGCCTTCTTCAATGGTGATTACGCCGTCCCGGCCAACCTTCTCCATCACTTCGGCCAGGGTCTGACCAATCTCGGAGTCGTTGGCGGAGATGCCGGCTATCTGAGCTATGTGGGTCTGCCCATCCACCGGAACGGAGAGCTTCTTGAGTTCGGCGACCACTGCGGCAACTCCCCGGTCCAAGCCCTGTTTCAAAGACATGGGGTCGACGCCAGCGGCGATGTGCTTCATTCCCTCCCGGACGAGAATCTGGGCGAGGATCGTGGCGGTGGTGGTGCCGTCGCCGGTGACGTCGTTGGTCTTGGTGGCGGCTTCCTTGATGAGTTGAGCGCCCATGTTTTCGAAGGATTCGGGCAGCTCGACCTCCTTGGCAATGGAAACGCCGTCGTTGGTAATCAAAGGGGCGCCCCACTTACGTTCCAACACCACGTTGTGCCCGTTGGGGCCCAGAGTCAGCTTCACCGCATCGGCCAGTTGGTCGATGCCCCGCATAAGTGCGGTCTTGGCCTCTTGGTCGTGGACAATCTGCTTGGCTGGCATACTCTCCTACTCTCCTGGACTTGTTAACTGTTTAGTTGGGGGGAGGGCTGGTCAGGAAACCTTGGCGAGCACGTCACCGGAGGTCATTATGAGGAGGTCTTCTCCATCTATGGTGACCTCGGTGCCGGCGAATTTGGAGAAAACGACGCGGTCTCCCACTTTCAACTCCATCTCGATCCGGGTGCCACTGCTGAGGACCCTGCCGGGCCCGGCTGCGATTACCTCTCCCTCTTGAGGCCGCTCCTTGGCTGTGTCAGGAAGGATAATTCCACCGGCGCTGACCTCCGGTTCGTCGGTGGGCCTTACCACAACCCGGTCTCCCATTGGTTGAATCTGAGTTGCTGAAGTCGCACTTGTAGTCATATTCATTCCTCCAAACTACAGCATAAAACCGCCTGCATCGCCGGTCAAGACGCCGATTGTCAGAAGGCGATAGCTGAACCTGGAACCCCGGCCTGTCCAAGACCGGCTTTTTATGCCGGGCAATAAGGGGCTCCCGTGCTAAACTGGGCCATGCCTTACATAGCAGACCTCCATGTTCACTCCCGGTATGCCTACGCTACCAGCAAGAACCTGTCCTTGGAGAGCCTTGCGGCTTGGGCAAAGCTGAAGGGAATTGACCTGCTGGCGTCTGCCGACTTCACCCATCCGGCTTGGCTGGAGGAACTCCGCTCGGGGCTGGAGCCGTCGAAGACACACCCGGACTCGGGTCTGTACGAACACGGCGGCGTCCACTTCGTGTTGGGGACGGAGGTAAGCTGCATTTTCCGGCAGGGAGGCCGGTCGAGACGGGTGCACCTGCTATTGCTGGCCCCCGACTTCGAGACTGTGGAAACACTGAATAGAGGTATGGCCAGATACGGGCGGTTGGACACCGACGGAAGGCCGAGCCTTTCCATTTCCGCCTTGGACTTGGTTTCCCTGGCGCTGGAAGCAAACCGGGAGTGCATAGTGATTCCGGCGCACTTGTGGACCCCGTGGTACGGGGCACTGGGTTCCAAGTCGGGGTTCGACTCATTGGAAGAGTGTTTCGGGGATATGCTTCCCCATATACATGCAGTGGAGACCGGCCTTTCCAGCGACCCGCCGATGAACTGGGAAGTGCCAGAATTGGACCATAAGAGCATAGTTTCATTTTCCGACGCGCACTCGGCCCCGAAGTTGGGCCGGGAGGTTACTGCCTTTGAGGGGCCGATGAGCTATCCCGGACTGCACCAAGCTCTGAAAGACCGGGCCATAGCCCATACGGTGGAGTTTTACCCGGAGGAGGGAAAGTACCACTACAGCGGGCATCGCAAGTGCGGGGTAGTGCTGGACGTGGAAGACTCCCTGGGGACGGACGGCATTTGTCCGCGTTGTGAGCGTCCTTTGACTTTGGGAGTGAAGCACCGGATTTCGGTGCTGTCGCAAGGCGGCGGAGCCGGAGTTGACGCCGAGTCCAGGCCGCGGTTCATGAAGCTCTTGCCCCTGCAGGAGATACTGGCCCAATGGATGGGAGTGGGAACGGGCAGCAAGAAGCTGCATGCGGGATACGTCAGGGTCACATCCCGGTTGGGCGGGGAACTCCGAGTGCTGACCGAAGCGAGCCGGGAGGAACTTGGCGAAGTTGTAGAAGAGTCTTTGGCCGACCTGATATTAGCTGCCCGGAACGGCCATTTGGTGGTAGAACCCGGGTACGACGGGGTTTACGGCAAAGTGAGGGTTATAACCGGGCAGGAAACTATCCCCGGCAAGTCTTTCTTCCCCCATCAATCTTCCTTTTCTTTGTCGTGACATGGGCCTGACAGGAAGGACTGTTCCGGACGGAGTGTTGACTGCAGACAACTGCAGACAGGGGGATGCCGGGGACTGGTTCGGGACTCTCTCCCGATGGACTTTGGGCCGGAAATGCCGGGGAGAAGTAGTGGGATAAAGAGGCGCTTGGAGGAGCTCAAAGGCATACCAAAGCTGCGGCGCCCATGTTAGAATTGGGCCAATTTCTTGCCGGTAAGTGCAGCTAAATGGAAGTATTCCTCAGGCGCTTGAGAGCCGAGGACATCAAGCAAGTCATTGAGATAGAGAAGGAAGCCTTCTCACCCCTCTGGATGAGCACCCCCTTCAAGCGCGAGCTGAACAACCGTTATGCCTGCTACTTGGTAGCTTGTCCGCAGAAACTCCGAGAGCCTCTCGATACATCCACGGAAGAGCCAGACACGCCCCCTCCCCTGTGGCAGAGGATGAAGGACGGGGTGCAGGGCCTCATGCGGCGCAGTTCCGAAGACGCCGACCCGGAGCAACTGGTTGCCGGGTACGTTAGCGTGTGGTTTCAGGGGGAGGAGGCGCACATAACTGAAATTGCGGTCAGGGAGAAGCTCCGCGGTCAGGGAATTGGCGAGCTTCTCATTATTGGTTCGGTCAGGGCTGCCAAGGAGTACGGCTCGAAGGTGTTAACGCTGGAGGCGCGGGTTTCGAACTTCGTGGCCATAAGGCTGTACGAGAAGTACGACTTCAAGGAAGTTGGGATCCGGAAGGGATACTACTCGGACAACCGGGAGGATGCGGTCATCATGACCACGTCCCCTATCGACACCGAGGAGTACCAGCAGTTGTTCGAAGGCTTGCAGGACACATTTCGTTCCCGCTGGGGAGAGATTCAAATAGAAGCGTGAGCTACGGGTCCTGGCACAATTGCCGGCAATTGCCCCCTGCCCCGCCACGCGTGTTCCCCCGGCCCTTTTTTTCACCCAAGCAGCCTCGCGAGACGCGCCTTTCCCGCCGGGGGTCCGGTCCGGCGCCATTTTTCTTGTACGGCGTCCCAGGTCCAGCGCCCAAGCAAGTTCCGGTGTGCTGCTGGGAAGGGGCCGGGAAGGACGCGTGGGCGCGAAAGTGGGCTGTACCGGCCTCAAGGCGGCGTTATTGACCGTCGCGGACAGGGTTGTTAGAATGGCACCCGCCACAAAGGTTGCACACCTGCTGTCGTCCGGCCGGCATTGGCCGGGATTCTTTTTTCCCCAGTGCTGATGAGGAGGTCCGGCCCCCGAGGCTATGCTAGTTATCGGTTTGACCGGTAGCATAGGAACCGGCAAGTCGGAGGTGTCGCGCTTGCTGGAAGGACAGGGAGCCGCCCTGATCAACGCTGACGTGGTGGGCCACGAAGCATATACTCCGAATTCCGAGACTTGGAAGGAAGTTGTCAGCGTCTTTGGCGAGGGAATCCTGGGGCCCGGCGGAGAAATAGACCGAGGGAAGCTGGGGGCCTTGGTGTTTTCGGACCCAAAGCTGTTGGAAAGGCTGAATGGGATAATGCATCCCCGAATGGCGGGGATGGTGGCCGACAAAATAAGGGAGCTACAGGCCGGTGGGTTCAGCGTAATAATAGTGGAGGCGGCCCTGCTTTTTGAAGCGGGATGGGAGACGTTGGTTGATGAAGTTTGGGTGGTGGACTCTCCCTTGGAAGTGGTGATGGAAAGGCTCTGGGAACGCAGGGGCATGGACCAAGCAGAGGTGCGGAGGCGGATCGATTCCCAGATGGACATAAGTGAACGACTAGGACGCGCCGACGTGGTGGTCGAAAACAGGGGAGACTTGGCCTCATTGAAGGAAGCCGTGAGTTCCCTCTGGGAAGCTAGAGTTAAAGGAAGGGTAGAGCAAACATAATGGTTGAAGCGGCAGAACCCCAGTTTAAAGAGTACGCCATCGAAGAATTCCTGGTCCGACAGGAGCCGTACTACAGGTCCGTGGGCGATGAGTTGGAACTGTTTACCGCCGCCTACCACCAGCACATTCCGGTGCTCTTGAAGGGCCCTACCGGGTGCGGCAAGACCCGGTTTGTGGAATACATGGCGTGGAAATTGGGGCGTCCCTTGACCGTAATAAAAGAGGGCCAAGGCCAGGCCCAGGAGCTTCAAGAGGGTGAAGTTCGAGTTCCCCTGGTAACTATCGCCTGTCACGAAGACCTGACCGCCAGCGACTTGGTTGGCCGTTACCTGCTGGATGCCGAAGGGACGCGCTGGATCGACGGCCCAATGACCCGGGCGGTGAAGAACGGAGCAATCCTTTACTTGGACGAGGTAGTGGAGGCCAGGAAGGATACCACGGTGTTGATTCACCCCCTGACCGACCACCGCCGCATTCTGCCGGTGGAAAAGACGGGCTCCATCATTGAGGCCGACGACCGGTTCCTGCTGTGCATTTCTTACAACCCGGGCTACCAGAGCGCCCTGAAGGACCTGAAGCACAGCACCCGGCAACGGTTTATTTCCATAGAGTTCAATTACCCTCCGGAGGAAATCGAGGCAGAGATCATTGCCAGGGAGAGCGGGTGCAACGAAGAGCAGGCCCAGGCGCTGGCCAAGCTGGGCACGAAGATACGCAATCTGCAGGAGCACGGATTGCAGGAGGGCGCCAGCACCCGGCTTTTGATTTACGCCGGAAGGCTGATGTCTGAGGGCATTGGCGCCCGCCGGGCGTGCCAAGTTGCCATCGTGTGGACCCTGACTGACGAAGAGGAACTTCAGAGGAGTCTCACCGAGGTGGTGTCCTCGATATTCGAATAGAGGGTTCACGATTCGAGTAGAAGGTTCGCGCTAAATGGGCTTGTCCCCCACGGATGTTGTCAGGAAAGCGTTGGCCAGCCGGGAACGGCAGGTAGTAGCCGATGGCTCCCTAACTCCCGCAGCGGTGTTTATTTTCCTTTACCCAAAGGATGGGGACTACTGCGTGCTGCTTAACAAGCGGTCGCAGCAGGTGGAACACCACAAAGGAGAGATTTCTTTTCCAGGGGGGGCCAAGGACGAAGAGGATCGTGACTTCCTGGAGACCGCCCTGCGGGAGGCCCAGGAAGAGATGGGGATCAACCCCGAAGACGTGAAGGTGCTGGGCCAACTGGACGATTTCACTACCAGGAGCGGGTTCAGCATACAGGTCTACGTAGGCACCATAGACTACCCCTATGATTTCAAGCCCAACGACTTCGAGATAGCCGAGGTCTTGGAAGTTCCCCTGAACGTTCTGCGGTCTCCTTCAAGTATCCGGATGGAAACGCGATGGGAGGACGGCCAGTACGTCGACGTCTGCTCTTATGCGTATAACGGCCACCTAATTTACGGCGCCACGGCCCGGATTCTCCAGCAGTTCCTGAGTGTGCTGGAGGAGGGGCCGGCGGAATAAGGAGACCAGGTTGAGTACAGGTCCTCGGTCCGAAGTCGAGCAAGAGCTAGCAAAGCTTCCCCCGGCGGTTCTGGAGGCGTACCAGCAGGCTGTTACGCTGGTGGAGCCGACCTTCGGCGATGAAGAACTTACGCTGTGGGCCAAGGAAGGCCTGGCCATCGCTACGCAGACGGTGCGGTCCTGGGAGTCGGCGGTGGAGTATTACCGGGTTGCCCCGGAGGTAGCCCGATTCCTCTCCTTCCCATCATTCATGCAATGGGCCCGTTGCGGAACCTACTTGGCCCAGGACTCCCCGACGCTGGCAGCGACCTTCTTCAAGGCCAGCTCAGCCATCGTGCCGAACCTGAGGCCCCAATACATCCCCCGCTGGGCCGGCTTGGGCCGCAGCCTTTACAAGGGCACTTGGAAGTCGAGTACCTTGGCGGCGAAGTTCTTCGAAGTCAGTCCAGACTTGGTCCGCAACCTGCCCTTCTGGGACGTTGAGGTATTTGCTTCCCTGATCGAAGCGCTTTCCTACAAGTCCTACGACGTGGCTGCCGAATGCCTGGTCCTGGGGCGGGACGTGTTGCCCGGAATGGGCCGGGAAAGGGAACCCTTCCTCTCCATGTCGCGCGCCCTCATCGATGGGAGCTGGCGGGAGGTAAAGAGCTGCCTGGAACTGGTGCCGAAGGCGCTGCAACAGGTGGAAGAGGGGCAGACCGGGCGTTTTCTCAAGTTGGGAGAGAGACTGGCGAAGGTAGGCCTGCGGGACACGTCGCGTTTCTTGGCAGATGGCACCCAGGCCCTAAACCGGGTGCCGCAGGGTTCGCAAGGGTACGTACTGGACCTCTGTGAAACGCTGCTGACCGCCTCACCGGAAGCGGTGCCGGCGTTCCTCAAGAGCCTTAACGACGTTTTGAACCGCATAACGGTGAGCCAGCTGGACGTTTGGTTCCAGCACGGCTTGGGGCTGCTCCGGGAGAACCCGGAAAGCGGCATCGCCTTCTTCAAGATAGAATCGAACACTTCGGAGGCCATGCTGGAGACACTCTCTTCCAGCTTGGAACTGGAGAAAATCAAGGGGATTATCGGCCTATACTGCCGGGCCCTCTCCGGGTCCACGATTGACGTACTGGATACAAAAGAGCTGGTGGACAAGAACATCGGCTGGGTGGACGAGGATACGGCGTCCACCGACGGCACCAAGGTCTTTCTGCCCCCGGTGGTGGACCACTACCCGGACAAACAAGACAATTTTTCCTGGTTCAAGGTGGTTTCAACCCACCAGATTGGCCACTTGGAATTCGGCAGCTTCGAGTTCGGGTTTGAGACACCTTCCGGGATTTTCACCGACCGCCGTCCGGAACTGGAAGAGGAACTCAAGGCCAGAATGGCGGAAATGCTGGCCCAACGGGAGGCCAGGGAAGGCACAGAGTTAAGTTTGCCGGTGGAACAACCGGAGGCGGTGGACGGATACAGCCATCCGGCCTATTCGGACCGGTCGTTCACCGAAATAGGGCGGTTTTTCCAGTTGTTCCGCAACCGCCGCTTGGCATTCGATCTGTTCACAGTGCTGGAAGACTGCCGGCTGGACTACAGAATCAAGGTGGAATACCCGGGACTGCGGCAGTCGGCCAAGCGGGTGCAGGATGAGACCTTGGCCAACCGCCCCCGGATGCAAGACATGCCCATGCAACAGGCCATGGTGGAACTCTTAATCCACATGAGCTTGGAGCATTTCAACGACGTTCCGGTGCCCACTGAATACAGGGATGCTGCGCTGATGCTGGCCCGCATCCTCCACGAGCTAAGGGTCTCCGCGGCCACGGTGGAGGATACCTCGGAGGCGACCCTGAGGGCGTACGAGATTATCTCCCGCATCGACAACGAGACCCAGCCAGAGGAAGACTGGCAAGATGAAAACTTGGAGGAGCCGGGAGACTTCGACGAGGACGAATACGAGCAACTGCTGGACCAGTTGAGCGCCGGCCAGAGCGAGGCGGGCGAGAGTTCGGAGGGCGACCCATACGAGTCCCCGGAACCGGTGGACTACCGGGGGGAGTTCAAGCCAGAGATGGTCCAGTTGATGGCGCGGATGCAGAACGACTCGGACGAGGACGCCGAGGCGCAACCCATAACCCAGGAAATGCTGGAACAGATGCTGGCGGACAGCCCGGAGTTGGAGCTGGACGCGGAGCAGGGCGACATAAACAACAGCATGGCAATGTATGCCCAGAACCTGATGAAGGAACTGGGCACTCCTCCACCCAATTCCCAACCAGGCGAGGGGTACGGCCCACTGCTTCACGACGATGAGCAGGGGGGCGAGCTGGAGCCCAGGGAGCCCTTGACATTTGCCTACGACGAGTGGGACTTCCGGGCCGGGGACTACAAGCCCCGCTGGTGCATGGTGAAGGAGAAGACGGTAGAGGAGGGAGACCCCACTTTCTACAACGACTCCCTGAAGAACTACGTATCCCTGTCCACCCACATCCGCCGCCAGTTCGAGCTAATCATGCCGGAGAGCTGGCGCAAGATATACCGGCTAATGGACGGCGAGGACATCGACCTGAATGCCGCCCTGGAGGCATGGGCCGACCTGCGGATGAAGGTGCCGCCCGATGAGAAAATATACTGGCAGCGGAACCGGGCACGCCGCGACGTGGCGGTGGTGTTCCTGCTTGACATGAGCGCTTCCACCGCCGAGGCAATCGACGAGGGCCGGCAGGTAGTGGACGACCGGGACGCCCCCGACGACCCGGTGGAATACATGGTGTGGCTGCGGAGGCGCCGGGAAGGCTTGGTGCGCCGCAACTACAAGCGCATCATCGATTTGGAGAAGGAGAGCACGGCACTGCTAATCAACGCCTTGGAGTCCATAGGCGACACCTATGGAATCTATGGATTTTCCGGCTATGGCAGGGAGAACGTGGAGTTCTACGTCATCAAGGACATCAACGAGGGGTTCCACGACAGGATAAGGCGCAGGATAGACAAGATTTCTCCTTTGCACGCTACCCGGATGGGCGCAGCGATTCGCCACGCTATCACCAAGCTGGAGCACCAGGACGCTACGACAAAGATCATGTTCCTGATCAGCGACGGGCGGCCCCAGGACCGGGGCTACAGCCGGGAGGGCGTGGAGAAGGAATACGCGGTCCACGACACCCACATGGCGCTGATGGAAGCGAAGAGAAAAGAGATTACGCCCTTCTGCCTGACGGTGGACAAGGCGGGACACGATTACTTGAAGAGCATGTGCGGCGACATGGGCTACGAGGTGCTGGGAGACATCTGGGCGCTGCCGGAACGCCTCCCCATGCTCTACCGGCAGCTTAGCTCCTAGCCAGCGCTGCCCCGTACCGCTAGGACAGGAAGGCTAGCTTCCGGCTATCAGCTTCCTGAGCTCGATGAGGGCGGTATTGGACATGCGCCGCTTGATGGTAACCCGCCGGGGAGGCACCCGGAGCTCTAACTCCCGGGAATGTTGCGGACCCACGATGGCCAAGAAGGCGTTGCCGTTGGCGCGGACACCGTCGGGTGAGGGCGCGGATGAACCGGCGATTCCGATGCCGTAATCGGCCCCCAGTTCCGTGCGGACTGCCTGGGCCATAGCGGAGGCGGTTTCCTGGCTGACCATTCCGTGGCCCTCGATGGCGGCTTCGGGGACGCCTGCGGCGATAAGTGATTCCCTGCCGTAGGCCACCAAGCCTCCCTTGTAGTAGAGGTGGCTTTCCGGCACGTCGGTAATACTGTTCACCAAGAATCCCCCGGTGCATGACTCCATAGTGGCCAGGGTGAGTCCCTTTTCGATCAGGATGTTGCCCACTGCCTGATCGGGGGTTTCGTCGTCGTAGCCCCAAACGTAGGGACCGAGCCTTTCGTGGATGGCCTGCTCCACAGGCTCAATCAGTACCCTGGCAGCGTCCTCTTCCCGGGCCCTGGCGATTATTCGCAGGTGGATGCCGTCGGCCTTGGAGTAGATGCCCAGATAAGGGTTTTCGATTCCAAAGAACTCCCCGACGATTTCGTCGATGGCCCCTTCCGACATTCCCATGGTCTTGATGTTGCGGGTGATGGTCACCTCTTCGGTGACGATTTCACGGAGCTTGGGAGCCACTTCGTTGTCCCACATGGGATGCATTTCGCCAGGGGGGCCGGGCATGTTGACCACGATCTTTCCGTTCTTCCGGGTCCACCAGCCCGGGGCAGTACCGTTGGGGTTGGGGATGAAGCGGGCCGAGGGGATGAGGTAGGCTTGCTTGATGTTGTGGGACGGCATGGGGGTGCCACGGTTCTGAAAATACCGTTCCAAGTCCTGCAGCACCTCATCCTGAACTACTGGGGTCTCACCCACGGCGGCGGCCACGGCTTCCCTGGTCAGGTCATCCTGGGTTGGACCCAAGCCGCCGGTGGTGAAAATCACATCGGAGCGCTGGATGCCACGGGAAAAGGCCTCGGTAAGCATGTCGATGTTGTCGCCCACGATGGAGACCCATTGGAGCTGGATTCCCAAGGCCGGCAGGCGGCCGGCAATCCAAGCGGCGTTGGCGTCGGTAAGCTCTCCCATGAGCAATTCGGTCCCGATGGACAGTATTTCCGCTTTCACGCGACAACCCCCGGGAAAGACGTGAGGACCAAGGGAACAACCTAAGTTCACCCTCATCCCAACCTTCTCCAATCAAGGGAGAAGGACCTTCAGAGTTCCTTATTCAGACCGTTCCTAGGTACCGGCGGCCAGGCTGATAACTTGGTCGGTCCATTCCACCGGCACCGCAAACAACCGGTCGTCGTCCTGGACGCGTCCGTACCGGTTGCTGCCGTCGGGCGTCAGGTCTCCCAAGTAGAACTCGGTAATGCCTTCGGCTTCCCGGCCTACCCTGACGGTGGTCTTGGGAGGTTCCAGCCCATAGGACTCGGGGTCTTCCAGCTTATTTGAGAGCACGTTGTAGGCGCGAGGGTAGGCCAGCAGGCCCGGAAGGGTCTGCCAAGGACCCTGTGGGCCCAGCACCTCTTCTTCTCCCTCTACGGCCAACCACTTGAAGCTGCCGTCGCGGTAGCGCCTCACGTATTCCGTTGTCTCGCCACCGGAAGAGACCTCGACGTAAATCAGCTTTTCCTCTTCCAAGTGATAGAGCTGAGGATAGGGCGGCTCGGTGACCAGGCGGTTTATCTCATTACCCCAGCTAAGGGCCACGGTGAACAGAGTGGGGTTTCCCACCAGCCGAGCGTATTGGTTGCGATTGTCCGGGGTTGCATAACCGAGGTGAAACTCCAAGGAATGGCCGCCTCTCTGGGTGACCTCCACCCTGGTCTGGGGCGGGTCGAGCCCATAGGCCGCCGCATCGTCGATGGAGCCTGACAGAACACGGTTGACCCGCGGGCCGCTGAGGATGAGGGGCATGCCGCTCCAGCGGTGGACGAATACGGGGACTTCCGGGTCTTCCTGGATGTACCAAGTGGCCCCGCCGGGCTTACGGTCGTAGTCGAACCGCTTGCCGTCGTAGGTCACGGCAATATGGGTCATTACCGACTCGTCGATCCGGTACATGTAGGGAGGGTCAGGGTTTGCCGTGCGGGACTGGGTGAGGGTAACCGCCAAATAGGTGCCGCCGGCGATAACCAGCACGGCCACAATTAAAATAGTAAATCGGACGTTCATGTTCTGTTGATTGAATCAGCCCTTATGGAGGGAAGTTGCAGAGACTTCGTCAGGCTGCGCCAGCCTTCACCAGGTTTCTCAAGGAATTCTTCGGCGTCAGCGCCGAACCCACCAGACCAGCCCCGCGGTGATGGCCAGGATTCCCGGCAGCATGAACCAGGACGACCATTCGACGAACTTGCGCTGGTTTCGGTCGAGGTAAAACTCCCGGAAGGTCAAGGCCCTGGGCCGGATGGATACCAGGGAGAAGTCTCCCAAGAGGTAGTTGGTAGAGTTCAAGAAGAAGTCCAGACCGCTGCCCCGGGGGTTCTCCAGAGAAGCGTTGGAAACGAAGTCCGAATCGCCAAAGACTATCATGCTGGATATGGAACTCTCGTCGGGCTCCCGGCTGGGAGGCGCTTGGCCTACGGGCCCGATTGACTGGAGGTAAACGACGGGAGAGAAGGGACCGCTGGGGTCGGGCGCCTCCCCTTCCTTGACGGGGTCGGTCCGCTCCACGTCGTCGATCAAGTAACTCTGGGGCGAGGTCAAGGCCAAGGGTATGGGCACCCGCAGTCCGTCATCGGCGGTCCCCACCGCGGTGGCGCCGGGCATGAAGGTGTCCCCCAGAGTAGCTCCCCTGGGAGCGGTTATTTCCAGGAGGGTCTTCACCACCGGCTGGGGAAGCTGCTCGAGAATTTCGGGACGTATGTCCTGCAGGCGAATGAACTGCAACTGGAGGGTGCGGGGCTGGCCTTGGGGAGAATACAGCTCATCCCGGATGTACCCGGTGGAGGTCAACACTCCCCAGCGGCCGAGGAACCGGCGGAAAGTCTCGGGCGTCTCGGGTTCGGAGAGGAAGATCAGCCTTCCTCCCTCACGGCGGCGGACGAGTTGTCCCGGGTTTTCCGGGTCTTCCCGCAATCCCTGCAGGTACAGGTGAAGGGCCAGGGCGTGGCTGTCGGGCAGGTCGGCAGTGGGGCGGGCAACAACCACCATGGCGGCTTCGGGCAGGCAGCCGGCTTCTTCCGGCGGGCAACTGCCGTCGGGAACTGCAACATCCTGGTCGGTGGAGGTCCACCGCAGGCTCCGCACGTCGTAATTGTCGGCCTCAAGCCACTGCTTGAGGCGGCTGTATCCATCGCTGCCGCTGGCGTCCACACTGCGTTCCCCGTGGCCACCCAGGAAGTAAACGGTCTTTCTCTGTTGACCTCCAACCACCATGAGGCTGGTGACCAGTTCCTGCTCCAGACGGCTGTTGGAGCGGTCGGTGGGCTCGATATTACGGGTGAGCCCGGAGCCGGTGCCTTCCACCACTATGGTCTCGCTGACGAAGCCGGTGGGCACCTCGCCGAAATACTTCCGGACCACGTCGGGCTCCAGGTCGGGGTCCTTGAATTCGTAGAAGAATTTACTGGGCCGGGTGGACTTGAAGTCCCGAAATGTCTCTTCGACGGTAACACGCCGGACCATGGCCTCGAGGTTGTCATCTTCGGTTTCCTTGAAAAACGCGGTGACTTGGACCGGGTCTTCCAGGTTGTCCAGCACGTCGGTGGTACGCTGGGCCAAGGTGAACTGGTTGGTGGCGGTGAGGTCGACGCGCTTGTTGTTCTCAAAAGAGAAAATGCTGACGACGACGATGACACCGGTGAAGGCGGCCAGCATGATAGTGGAGTTTACGCCGTAGCGCCCGGTGCGGCTGAAGAAGGCGGCCAGAACGGAACTGAGGGAAATGACGGCTATCAAGCCGATGAGAAAGACGCCGATGGAGATATTGATGTACCCGTAAAGCCGCATCGATGGCACAAAGGCGACGAGGCTTATACCTGCGGCCAGACCTATGATGCCGGCAAGGACGATGGGGGCGCCGAAAGACCCAATGGTGTCCAGGACGGGCTCAATGAAGCTGAACAGGGTGCGGGACAGTTCGGGCTCTTCGTCCGAGGCGGGCTGGGCCTCTTCCCTCTGGCCTTCAGACCCGGCTCCGGGGGTGGACCTGGCGCCCCGGGAACGGCGGCGCCAGTCGGAAGGTTGCGTGCTCATGTCAGCGCCACCTCCGGGTCTCGAGAGCCCGGATGGTCAAGAAGAGGAAGAAGGCGATCACGCAGACGTAGTACAGGACGTGCCTGGTGTCGATGACGCCACGCTCGAAGTCGTCGAAGTGGCTCTTGATGCCGATCTGGCCGATTACGTTGGAGGCCGTGGTCCCCAGGGAGCCAGAGGCGGCATCGGCGAAATACAGCACCAGAAGAATTCCCATGGCCACGGCCGCAGCCACAATCTGGTTGCTGGTGAGGGTGGAAGCAAGCAGTCCGATGGACAAGGCCGCGGCGCCGTAGAGGAACAACCCCAAGTAACCGGAATAGATGGGGCCGGGGTCGGGGTCGGCGAAGGCAAAAAGCAAGATAGTGTAATACAGAGTAAGCACCATGGTGCCCACAAAGAACACCATACTGGCAAGATACTTGCCCAGGACAATTTCCCAGTCCCGCACCGGGGACGTGAGGAGAAGTTCGATGGTGCCCAGCTTTTGCTCCTCGGCCATGAGGCGCATGGTCAGAACCGGGGCCAGCAGCACCAAAACAATGGTGACGCCCTGGAAGAAGCTGCTCAGGGAAGCCTCGGGAAAGGGGTCTCCCAAGTCCCTGACAAAAAAGAAGCCCGCCAAGACAAGGAAGATGGTGGCGATGATGTAGGCGGTAGGGCTGCTGAAATAGACCTGAATCTCTTTCCAAGCGACCGCTTGGACCGCTCGCATGGCTACAGTTCCTCCTGGGTGGTCAGCTTCAGGAAAATCTCCTCCAAGCTCATGCCGACCAGTTGCATACTCAAAAGGCTCCAGCCGCTGCTGACAACGGCCCGGGAGATTTCGTCACGGAGGTCCTGGCCTCCCTGGGCCAAAACCGAGTAAACGTCGCGACCCTGACTACCCCGGTAGGAGACCTCACTAACACCGTTAATGCGGCGCAGGGCTGGGAGCACATCTTCCCTGGGGCCGGTAATTTCCACTTCAAGCCGGTTGACTCCCTGGAGACGCTGGGCGAGGTTGGCCGGGGTGTCCTCGGCCACGATTCTGCCTTCGTGGATTATCAGGACCCGCTGGCAGATCATGCTGACTTCTGGCAGGATGTGGCTGCTGAGGACCACGGTCTGGGCCTTGCCCAAGTCCTGAATCAGCCGCCTGGTCTCCACGACCTGGATGGGGTCGATGCCGATGGTGGGTTCGTCCAGCACCAGGACTTCCGGTTCGTGAAGGATGGCTTGGGCCACCCCCACCCTCTGGCGGAACCCCTTGGAGAGCTTGCCAATGAAGCTCTTGCGGTAGTCCCCCAGGCGGCAGATGTCCACCACCTCGGAGGTGCGGCGGTTGATGTCCTTGGAGGACATGCCCCTGAGGGTACCCATGTACTTCAGGTAGCCGGTGACTGTCATGTCGGTGTAGAGGGGAACGGTTTCGGGAAGGTAGCCGATGCGTTTTCTGGCCTGCAGCGATTGTTCCACCACATCGTAGCCGTCCAAGGAAACCGCACCCCGGGTTGGCGGCATGTAGCCGGTGATAATCCGCATGGTGGTGGTCTTGCCGGCGCCGTTGGGACCGAGGAATCCAAGGATTTCTCCCCGCTCCACTCCGAAATTCACGTCCTGGATGGCAGGATGCGGGCCGTAATAGTGGGTAAGGCCAGTGGCCTGGATCATTGCAGGCATGGGCGGCAGGTCCTGTCGAAAGGGGAGTTTCCAGAACGGGATTCCCGGACTGCCGGGACGTCCCCTAATCTCTGTTCCAAATTGTGCACAGCAGCTAGTGATGATATTCTAAACCCCCGGATTTGCCAAGGTGCAGAGAGGGTGGCGAGACGTGATTTCTGCACCAGGGCCCAGTGTCTAATCTTAACTCTCATATCTGGAGGCTTACTTCAGGATGCACTTGGTTATCGACGGTTACCGCGGAGACACCAGCAAGATGTGGGACAAGCAGCGCCTTGAGGCATTCCTGCTCGAGACCCCGGCCACCCTGGGGATGACCCGAATCACCGAACCCAAGGTGCTTGAGTACGACGCCCCCAAGCCGGAGGACTCGGGCATATCCGGCTTCGTGATAATCGCCGAGAGCCACATCAGCGTCCACACATTTCCCCTCAAGGACTACGTCAATATCGACATATTCTCCTGCCGGAGCTTCGACCAAGAGGGGGCGCTGGCCAATGCCCGCGAACTGTTCGACTTGGAGGAGACCCAGACCTGGGTGCTGGACCGGGGCCTGGAATGGCTGGATTCCCGGCAGGGCGCAGTGGAGACCAGGAAGCAGAGAACCGCCTTGGAGACCGGGAGAACCGGTGGCTGAGTCGGCCCGAATACCGAGCATTCCATTCAATTTTCTTGGCCTGCACCAAGACCAGAGTTGCTTGGAGCGGGCCCGCATTGTATTCATACCGGCGCCCTACGACAGTACTACTTCCATGAGGGCCGGCTCCCGGGACGGCCCCAATGCGATCATTCAAGCGTCCTATGGTCTAGAAGATTACGACTGGGAACTGGACGCGGATGTTTCCCTGCTGGGAATTCACACTACGGCCGCACTGGAGCCCCACATGGGCGGCCCCCAGCACATGGCCCAGAGAGTGAAGGAGGCAGTGGCCGGCTACCTGCACCCGGAACGTGTAGTCGGGCTGCTGGGCGGGGAACACTCGCTTTCCGTGGGGTCGGTGCAGGCGCACTTGGAGGCTTACCCCGGAATGTCGGTGCTGTACTTGGACGCTCATGCCGACCTGCGGGACGAGTTCATGGGAACCTGCTGGGGGCATGCCTCGGGGGCCAGGCGCATTCACGACCTGTGCCCGGTGGTGCTGGCAGGAATACGCAGCCTGAGCCAAGAGGAACGAGAGTTCATTGATTCCAGGCAAGTGCCGGTCATGGGCTGGCCGCCAAGGCAAGGCCCAGAGCAATTCAACCGGTGGGTGGTAGAGCACTTGGAGTCGCCGGTGTACGTCAGCGTGGACTTGGATGTGCTGGACCCCTCGCTAATGTCGGCGGTGGGCACGCCGGAACCGGGAGGTCTTGACTGGGGGCAGATAACCGGGCTGTTGAAGGCGGTGGCCGAGTCTCATTCCATAATCGGTTTCGACCTGTGCGAGCTGTCACCGGGCGATGGTCCACCGGCCTGTTCTTACACCGCTGCCAAGCTGGCCTACAAGCTGGCAGCCTACGCTGCCTTGTAGACTTACAGCCCCGGAGTGGGGCTTTTCTTACCTCAATGGACCAGTCGAGAAGTCCATTCCGATGGACTCTACGGCAGTAACTTCTTCAACCACCCCCTTTGACATGAACTTATCCTTCAGGCTGGGAAAGATACTGGGCATCCCGGTGGAAGTTAACATCACCTGGATCTTTATCTTCGCGCTGGTCACTTTTCTTTTCAGCGACTATTTCCAGGAAGCCCGACCGTCTTGGCCCCAGTTCCAGCACTGGGGAGTGGGAGCCCTGACTGCCCTGCTGTTCTTCGCTTCGGTGCTGGCCCATGAGCTGTCCCACAGCATTGTGGCAGTGCGCATAGGCATTCCGGTGCACCAAATTACACTGTTTATTTTTGGGGGAGTATCGCAGCTGGCCCATGAGGCCGGACGGTCCCGCACGGAGTTCATGGTCGCAGTGGTGGGCCCCCTGTGCAGCTTGGCCATCTGCGGGGCTTGCGCCGGGCTGTGGTTCGGGTTGCGAGACTCCAACCCGGGCATAGGCTCGGTGCTGCTGGTGTTGGCTTGGGTGAACCTGAGCTTGGCGGTGTTCAACATGCTGCCGGGATTCCCCTTGGACGGGGGCCGGGTGCTGCGCTCCGCACTGTGGGGGTTGACCGGGAACTACTGGCTGGCGACGCGGGTGGCGGTGGCAGGCGGCCAGTTGTTGGGGGTCCTCATGGTTGCGGGCGGGATTTTAATGGCTGTGACTTCGGAGGGTTTCCAGGGTATATGGATGGCAGTTGTGGGACTGTTCCTGTTTTCCGCGGCCACCAGCAGTTACAGACAGGAAAGGCTGAGGGAACGGCTTAAGCAAGGGACAGTATCGGAGGCGATGTCCACTTCCTGGCAATCGCTGCCCGGTGAGACTCCCCTGGGTTCCCCAATGGTGGCGCGGGGACTGTTGAACCAAGGGCAGGTGCTGGGAGTGCTGCTTCACGGGAGGGTTGCGGGAATAGCCTCAAAGGCGAGCGTGGACCGGGTTTCCAAGGTAAGACCATCGGGAGCAATCCTGGCCGACGCCATGATGTCATTGGAGAGCATCCCACGGGTGTCACCACAGGAGAGCTTGGCTGAGGTCATGGAGGCTATGGAGAGCCGTGGCTTGGGAGGGATGGTGGTGACGGACGGTGGAGAGATGGTCGGTATCATTGTCCGCAGCGACATTCGCCGCTTTGGCAGCCGGGGACGCTAGCGGCTCCTTAGGAAGCTGGATGGCACGTCATGACTACATATTCGTGGATGAATCGGGAGACCCCGCATTTGTATTGGACCCTGTCTCTGGAGAACTGCTGAGCAGCAGTTTCTACATCACCGCCGCCTTGCATTTGTGCGACGACTCTATCCGTTACCTCAATGAACATATAGCAGCCTTCAGGTACTACTCGAGACTAAGTAAAGAGTTGAAGATACCCACCGAAAGAGAGGAGTTTTCAAAGCTACTTGAACCAATTCGAGTCTTGGCAGAAGGTGGCAAGAGCATATGGGCATCGGTAGTTTACGTAGATAAGCCTAACTATACCGGCAGCTACCTGAAGCCGGGTGGGAGCAGGCCGCCCAGCCCTATTCGATTTCGAAACTACATCCTTCGGAGATTGCTGGAGCACCATTTCAGGCTAAACGAACTGCAATCCAACCACTATGACTTAGTTTTGGACCGCATCGAGCTCACCATTCAGGACAGTGAGAACCTGAGGCGATATCTATCGAACAACCGGAATATACCAACTCCTACGCATATAACGCACGCTGCTTCGATTTATGTGGAGGGATTGCAGGTCGTCCATCACATAGCCAATGGTTTCAAAACGGTGGTTGACGGCGGTCAATTGCCTGAGGCGTTATCGTTTGTGAAGGCACGGGACTTAACTACTAGCCAGTACATCTACTAAAAGACTTGTGGGCTAGGACGGGCCTCCATGTTTCAGGAGCCCCGCCTAGCCCACTTGTTAGCGATTGGCGCCGCCGAGATAGTGCATTTATCATACAATCCCAGGCCTTGTCATTGTCAAGCCTTGCCAGTTGGTCGTCTCACATTACCGGCCATTCAAATCAAATCGCTTATGCGTGGTAGAATTAAGGCGCTAGGCTCTGGTGCTACCGCTGATTGAGGTTTCCGATGGCAGGCCAACGTACTATCTACTTGGACCATGCCGGGACTACTCCTACCGACCCACAGGTGGTGGAGGCGATGTTGCCGTTTTTCACCCGGGCTTACGGCAACCCGTCGAGCCTGCATTCGGTGGGGCAGGAGGCGCGGTATGCCTTGGATGAAGCCAGGGACCGGGTAGCGGCGGTGCTCCATTGCCGCTCAAGGGAGGTGGTGTTCACGGGCGGGGGAACCGAGGCGGACAACGAGGCCATATTCGGCGTGGCCACCGCGATGCAGGAGGCCGGCAACCACATCGTCACCTCCAGTGTTGAGCACCACGCGGTGCTGCACTGCTGCCAGCACTTGGAATCCATGGGGTTCGAGGTCACCTACCTGCCGGTGGACTCCTACGGGATGGTCAGTGCGGAGTCCGTGTACAACGCCATAACCGCCAAGACCACCCTGGTTTCGGTGATGTACGCCAACAACGAGGTTGGCACGGTGAACCCCGTTCCGGAGATTTGCCAGGCGGCAAAGACACGGGCGGGGGAGTTGGGAAGAACTATCCCGGTGCACACGGACGCGGTGCAGGCTGCGGGGTTCTTGGACTTGGACGTAAGGAACGTGGGCGTGGACTTGATGAGCCTGTCGGGCCACAAGATATACGGTCCCAAGGGCACGGGGATTCTTTACATAAAGAGGGCAACTCCTTTCCTGCCCCTCATACTGGGGGGAGGACAGGAGCGGGAGCGCCGTTCCGGCACCGAGAATATTCCCGGCATCGTGGGGGTTTCGGTGGCATTGGAGGCCGCCGACAGGCAGCGCCTGGAGACGGGGGCCCATTGCCGTGAGCTGCGGGACCGGATCATAGAGCAGGTATTGGACAAGGTGCCGGGCAGCAGGTTGAACGGACACCCCACTGAGAGGCTGCCCAACAACGTCAACCTCTCATTTCCGGGGGTTGAAGGTGAACCGGTGCTGCTGGGGCTGGACATGGCGGGGATAGCGGCCTCGAGTGGGAGCGCCTGCAGTTCCGGGTCGTTGGAGCCGTCTCACGTGCTCTTGGCAATGGGGCAGCCAGCGGAGAGGGCGCGGAGCAGCCTGAGAATCACCTTGGGCAAGTACAACACAGGAGAGGAAGTGGACTACTTGCTGGAGAAGCTGCCAGCCCTGATCGATCAGCTACGGCAGTTGCCGTCGATTTCCGTTTCGGGGTCCGCCACCGTTTCCGGGACTGCTGCCGTTTCCGGGCCCAGTGCCTAGGGAAGCCAGGGTTTCTCGCTTGGATCTGGGTTCCGCAATGTCAAATGGCAAATCACAGGCCGCCGTTCCGGGCAGCATGGCAGGCAAGGTATTCCGCGTGATAGCGGTTGCCCTGCTCCTTGGGGGCATCCTGGCGGCGTGCTCCGATACTCCACAGTCTTTTGGCCGTCCGTACCGGGGCCGTTCCTTAGACGTGTCGGTGGTGGACTTGCAGCGGCTGCCGGTGCTCCAGTACAGCAACCAGTACGCCGGGGCGGGGGTGACGCATCACCGGGTGGCCCCAACACAAGGGGGCTATGAGCTGGTGCTGGTGCGGCTCCAAGTTGCCAACTATACGGCGACCAGCCACTTGGTCAACATCGACGGGCAGGCAGCGGAGCTGCGGCCCTTCCTGGCAGGAGAGCAGCCCTATCCACCGGTGGACGTAGCCAAGCAGGGGGAAAGCTGGAGCAGGAATGAATCGGGGTGGGGCTGGTTCGGGAACGAGAACCTGCCGACGGACTTGAACGAAGTTGTAAGGAACGACGTTCCCAACCCGCCCAACTGGGACCCGAGGGACGTGAGGGTAATAGAAATAGGGGAGGCGGGCACGCCGCCGGGCCAAGGCTTTCTGGCGGGGGCGTATGAGTTGCAGCAGGGCTTCGGGATAGACGGCTGGATGGTGTTCGAGGCTCCCATGGGCACCAAGTTGCGACACATCAGGTGGCAGGCCGGCGATACTATTACCATTCCGCTATCCTAGACCGGGGTGAGGGTTCCCCTGACGGCCCCTGTGATCTTCCACTTGGTTCCCCAATTGTCCTGCGTAATGCTGCGGGGTTGCGAGACGAGCGAAAGAACAAGCCCGGTGGTTGAAGGGTGGGGCCTGAGAGCTTGAATGCCGCCCAAGGTGGGAAAGAGACCAGCGGAGACGGGCCTCCGGTCTGGAGAAGGCTGTTCCACCTGATTGCCGGTTCCACACTACCCATTGCGGCCCTTATTGCTCCCGAACTTGAGATGACGATTGCCCTTGCCGCGCTGGCTGCGGGGGGCTTGGCGCTGGACGCGGCTAGGTTCCGCATTGGATGGCTGAACCGGCGGTTCATGCGATGGTTCGCCCCGATTCTGAAGTCCAACGAGGACCGGCGCATCACCGGCGCGACCTACATGCTGCTTTCGGCGTTGGTGGTGTATGTTGCCTTCGGGACGACAGCGGCGGCGGCGGCGCTGCTGTTTCTCTCACTGGGGGACCCGGTGGCAGCCTTGGCGGGGCGGAGGATGCCGGGGCCGAGGATTGGAGGGAAGTCTCCTGGTGGTACGGCGGCGTTCATCGGCACGGCCTGGGTGGTGACGGCGGTACTGGTGTTGACAGGGGTTACGGACCACTATTGGGGGCTGATGGTGGGGGGCGTGGTGGCCGGATTGACGGAGCTGGTCCCATCTCCGCTGGATGACAATCTGACCATTCCGATAGCGGCCGGGCTGGTGATGTTCCTATTGGGGGTGTAGCGGTCATGGAGGTCTCCCCGATGAAGGGGTTGGCGGATATGATGGAGTGGCGGCAAGGGTGAAAAAAGGGCGGCCACAAGGGCTGCCCCTACCGATGGACCTGAGGAGAGCGAGGAACGCTTCCACATCGAGGATATGAGGGGGCTGCCCCTACGGATTTACCAGAGGGGTTGGACAGGTCAGACGGCCCCGCCTTCGTAGGTGATGACTTCGGCCCGTTCCCGCTGAAACTTGAGGTAGGCGTCCTTGCGCATGGAGGGGCGGTGGGTCTTGACGACCTCGCGGGCCTTGACTCCTCCTTCGGTGAGCAGGTCGATGGCAACCATTGCCATTATCTTGGCGGGGTTGATTACCGCCTGCTCGAAGTCGGTGATGGCGTAGTCCTTGCTGTGGCCGGCGCCCACGGCCCCACCGGTGTAGGGATGGCACACGGGCATCATCTGGCTGAGGTCTCCCATGTCGGTGGAGCCGCCGCGGTTGCGGCGGGAGGGGATGACCAGGATGGAGGACTCGCCCAAGAGGTTGGTGGCGTTTTCCCGGAAGAGGTCCTGCATCTTGTTGTCGTGGCGCATGGGCAGGTAGCCGGGGATATTGGTGATGTTCACCGAGGCCCCCACGGCCAGGGCGCCAGCCTTGAAGCAGCGGTCCACCGCCTCGGAGTTCCTGACCACGGCCTCGGGGCTGCCGGAGCGGACACGCCATTCGAGGCGCACGTCGGCAGGCACGGCGTTGACCGCCTCGCCGCCCCGGGTGATGATGCCATGGACCCGGACGGTGTCGGAGTCCAAGTGGGTCTCCCGGTTGGCGTGCATGGCCTGAATGGCGAAGCTGGCGGCGTTCAGGGCATTGATGCCCAAGTGGGGGGCGCTGCCGGCGTGGGCGCCCCTGCCGGTGTATTCCACGAATTTGACCACGTGGCCGTTGCTGGTGCCGCCGACGGCGAATTTCCGGTCGCCCATGTCGCTGGCGGTGTGGCACATCATGGCGAGGTCGACGTCGTCGAACTGTCCCAAGCGGATGAGTTCCTGCTTGCCTCCGAGGAGTTCCACACGGCCTTCTTGCCTAAGCTGGAGGCGCTGCTCCACGTCGATGAATTCCTCAGCGGGGACGGCGAAGGGGACGATTTCGCCGGAGAGTTGGCCCAGCACTTCGGGAGTCTGAAGGCCCATGACTGCGCCCAGCATCATTCCGATCTGGCAGTTGTGGCCGCAGGCGTGGGCGGCCCCGGTGCCGCCGTCGGCGAAGGGATGGTCCTTGACCACCAGGGAGTCCAATTCGCCGAGGATTCCCAGGGTGGGGCCTTCGCCAGCGCCACCGCTGAAGCGGCCCTTGACGCCGGTGAGGGCCAAACCGCCCTGATGGGGAATGCCAAGCTGGGAGAACTTATCGGACACTATCTTGGAGGTGCGGGTCTCGCTGAACCCCACCTCGGGATTGGCCAGGATGTCCTTGGCGATACCGATGAGTTCGTCGCGGTGAGCCTCGATGGTCCCGCAGGCCTTTTGCTTCAGTTCGGCTGTCGTAAACGTTACCACGCTACTCGTCTCCGAAGGTCTCTTCTTTAGCTAGCCCCCGCATGAATTGCAGGTACTGGGGCCGGGTCATCATGGGTCGGTGCCCGCCGATAACTTCGCCGGCTTGGGAAGCCCCATCGGCGAGGAGGTCCACGGCGGTGGCGGCCAAGGCCTTGGCGGCGGTGATGACGGCCAGGCCGTAGTCCTGCACCACGTAGTCGGCGCCGTGGCCCAAGCCGGTTGCTCCGCCGACGTAGGGATGGATGGCTGGCATTATCTGGCTGACGTCGCCCATATCGGTGGAGCCGGTACGGTGGGAGACGTGGCCCACGTTCTCCTTGCCGACCAGGGCTTCGGCGTTGTGCTCGAAGACCGAGTTCATGGGCCGGTCCTGGACCAAGGGGAGGTAGCCGGGAATGGTCTGAATGCGGACTTGGGCGCCGACGGCCATGGCGCCGGCCCGGAGGGCGCGGTTGACCTTCTTGTCGGCGCCGGTGATGGCTTCCAGGGTGCGGCCACGGACAAAGGTCTCCATGCGGACGTCGGACGGAACGGCGCTGACGGCCTCGCCGCCCTTGGTGATGATGGGGTGGACCCGCACGGTGTCCTCATCCCGGAAGGTCTCCCTGTTGTAGTGGATGGCGCTGAGGGCCAAGGTGGCCGCGTTGAGGGCGTTGATGCCCAAGTGGGGGGAGCCGCCGGCGTGGGCGCCCTTGCCGATGAACTGGATCTGCTTGGCGATGGTGCCGTTGTTGGTGCCGCTGATGCAGAGGCTGCCTTCGTGGGAGTTGCTGGTGGTGTGCACCATCATGGCGAGGTCAACATCGTCGAACTCGCCCAGCTTTATCAGCTCGGGCTTGCCGCCCAAGAACTCGATCTTGCCCTCGCGGCGGAGCTGGTCGCGGTACTCGATCTCGATGTATTCCTCGGCTGGGACGGCCATCAAGGCGAGGCGGCCGCTGAGTTCGGGCAGGACGCCGGACTGGTTGAGGCCGATGGCGGCGCCCAGCATCATGGCGACTTGGCAGTGGTGGCCACAGGCGTGGGCGGCGGAGGTGTCAGGATCGGCGTGGGGGTGCTCACTGACGATCAGCGAATCGAGTTCGCCCAGCACCGCGAGGGTGGGGCCAGCGGACCCTCCAACCAGTTCGCCGCGGACGCCGGTGAGGGCGAGGCCGGAGCGGAAGGGGATGCCCATCTCGGCGAACTTCTCGCCGACGAGGCGAGAGGTCTTGGTTTCCCGGAAGCCGGGTTCGGGGTTCTTCAGTATGGCTTGGGCGAGGCCGACTATTTCATCGGCCCTGGAGTCTATTTCGCGGAAGGCCTTGGCCTTCAGTTCTTCCTTGGAGGGCATTGGGGGCTCCTTTATCAGCTTGGGCGGATTGTAGCAGAGGGGGTTTGGGTTTGAATACTGGGAGAGGAAATGTTGAGTGAGCGGGTCGGCGGGTTGAGGGGACTCGCCAAGGCCAGGGGAGGAGGGTCTTGAGATGAGCCTTGGGGTCGGGCTCGGTGTAGTTTTTCCGGCAACGTTCGAGGTATTAGGAGACGGGGGTGAAGGAGGGGAGGCGGTAACCGGCGGCAACGAGGCGCTGGATGAAGGCGTGGAAGCCGAGGAGAGGCCGGCCGTCAAGGACGGCGAAGCGCCCCTGGGAGCAGTAGTTGTTGGACACGCGCTGCAGGACGGACTGGGCGCGGGCCAGGACCATCCTGCAGCGGAGGCTATCGGTCTGGGGCATCAGAAGCCTGCCGGGGCATCAGGGGCGGGCTTACTGAGCGGCCCAGAAGGGAGGGCATCGCTCAGGGGTTGGAGTTCTTCCGTGAGTTGCCGGTCCTCCAGTTCCCGGTGCCGGAGGAGCTTGGAGCCATAGACTAGAACAGCGTGGGCAGCCTCGAGGCGGATGGCGGGGTCGGGGTTCTGCAGGGCTTGGGAGAGGACGGCGACGCATCGGGGCATGAGGTCCTGGAGATAGAGGGAGGCCGATTCGGCGACTTGCTGACGGATTTCTTCCAGGGAGTCGTGGAATTCCTCGTCTTCCATCAAGCGCAGGAGGGTTTCAGCGCCGATGTTGGAGTTGAGGGCGGCCTGCCGGTCGGAGAGGTCGGGTCCTTCACTGTTGGTGGTATCCGGTGTCATTGAACGCTCATGTGTCTCAGTGGCTGTTGTAGATTTCCGGATTTGTCCGGATATGCCCATGTTCTGACCCTGTTTGTCGGCATTTTGTCCCGATTTGTCCGAGTTTGTCCCGTTTTGTCCTAGCTGACAGCTTTGAAATTTTGAGATTTTGGGACAAAAGTGGACATTAGGGACAAAAAGGGACATTTGGGATTTCAGGGTTGGGCCGTGGGCCGGGGATGCCGGCTTCGAAGAGGCGTAAGAACATGAGTTCTATCATAAGGAAAGGGGGTGGAGAGTGTCAAGGGGGTGGTTGATACAAAGGAACAGGTGCCAGGGACTTAGCCTGACATCCCAGCTGGGATCAAGTGACTGTTCATTTTGTGGACAGGGTCGGTGTACATCTGATAGTAGTCGATTCCATGCTCAAATATATAACTCACATCGGGGCAAATCATTTCACCACATTGGTGCAGCACAACTCCTTGGCAATCAGGGCACCCGTTGTTGCCGCAATCGGCCGGTCCGCGATGAACGTAGGCAATCCACCTTGACCAATGATGGTCGGTCGGTCCCATTCCGAAGGCCTTGCGCTCGCATACGGTGTTGAACGACTTGGTCGCAGAGGGGTAAAACCCCCTCACTAGGTTAGAGCCAATGGCGAAGAATTGCAGGCACTTAATCTCCGCCATCGGGTCATCAATGGTGGGACGGGGAAGATGAGTCAAGTCAATTACGAACAGTGGACCAACGTCACCCGGCGCTTCGTGTCGATGAAATGGAAAGCGCCGTCATGTAACCGAACAACATGACCACCAAGCAGGAACGCCCCCAACACCATCTGCAGGTGTAGAATAAGCACCAAGGCATACAGCACTAAAGCGAGGAATCAACGGAGACAACCCAAAGTTGGAACCGTCGAACCAGACGAAAGCCGCAGAGGAACGCAGATGACCACAGAATTGCTGCTCGGCAATCCCAGCGCAACAGCATGGGCCGAGAGATTCCGCAATAGCCAAGGAACTTCGACCTCCAAGGGGGACGCAAAGGAGGCTGTAAGACTCCGAACAGAACTTCTATTGGAAACAGACCCCGACGACCGGCTCTCACTCTTGGAATCCCCGGAATGGGAATTCAACGAAGAACATCTGCGACAGGTCAACACCGTCGTGGAAACATTCATAGATGCCTCTGCAAGACGACAGATGAAAGAAATGGCAGAACGTTGCCTGGACAGCAAAGACGCCCCCTTCACCATAGTCCACAAATGGCTGACCGAAGAGAAGTGGGAAACACTAGGACACGTGGTAAGCCAAACCACCGTACCGGACCACCTTATGACACTCTGCTACGCATGGCTGGAAGTGTACGAAACAGCCATGGCAATCTATGTCCTAGAAGGCCATCGCAAAATGCCGAAACCCGACTTCCAGAACTTCGAGCAGACCGCGGAGGAACACGAGGGCGACCGCAGGTTCGCCAGCCTGACATGAATGAGGACAGAGCATGGCAATTGCCCTGCGCGGAAACATACACTGGCACGACTTCGGCCCTGTAACCGGGGCCGTACTCTCAGGAAACAGGCCAGCACTCATCGTCAGTAATACCGCCCTCAATCGGAGTCTCACCACCTCCATAACCGTCCCAACCTCAAGGGCTGAACCTCGGGAAAGATTCCGAAGACAACACGTCTGGCTGAACGAAGGCGAATCCTACGCATCCACCAGACAGATTAAATCAGTTCTTCAGGAAAAACTCGGTGTGTATATCGGTCGGGCATCAAGCCAAGAATTGCAAGACATTATTTCATCTATAACGGGGAGGCTGTGGAAGGAACAAACACCCGGCCATTTGGCGACGCCGCAAGGGCCACGCCTGATACAACGTGGAACGGTCCTTGAGAACCCTGGCCAAGCAGAGCGAGAAGAAGGCACCAACGGCCTGCTTGTCCTTGACTACAACGCAGGGAACTATATGGCAGTAGTAGTCGACCTGGAATACCGGACCAGAAACACTGAATCTCCAGTGGCAGTGCCAGTCAGGATCAACGGAGAGTCCAGACCAGCCTCAGCACTGATCCACAGGATACGGTCTCTTGACATGAGCGAACGCGAACTCACGCCGACAGCGATGGCAGACACGGAGGACGCTCAACAAGCGATAAGCAAGCTTATACGGATGATCGAAGACTGAGAGGAAAGGGCCGCTCTATGGCCCAACGACTGCAGCTACGAGGAAATAGGGACACTACACTCCCTGTCACCTATTGCCTGACTTGTTTGGCCCAGTGGGACTTCCATGACGCCGACGGCCTACGCAACGGCCCCGCTGAGAGCATAGCGGAGCGCTACTGTTCGACAGGCTGATTGCTGAAGAAGGATCGCGAACAGTGTCGGAAACACTAACCTATACCAGAAAATATCAGCCTTGCCAGGAACCTGAAGCAGAAACCTGAAGATCGCAGGGCCAGAGAGATAACTCCCATTAGCCAGTTCTGCCTATCATACCGCGCTCCAAAGAGGGGTCCAGGGTGCCTGGCAGCACGGGTGCCGGATTCCCGCAAAGGCGGGAATTGTGGATGACCCATCGAGCCACGTTAGTGTATGAAAATAACCGGAGTCGTTGCCGCCGAGCCGATGTCTACATTCAGACGGCCATTGCCCTCCGCCTTCGCGGGAACGACGGGGCGTCACCCCCATCCCCTTCGTGCACAAGGGCATTTGATTCCCGGACTGGGCCAAGAGGGCAGGGCAGTTGGCTTGTATGATAGCGGGGATATGTGGTTGAGAGTAGTTACAGCCCCGCGAGGGTTCAAGGTGGCACCGTCGGGAGTGGCTGCGGCTCGGAGCCTACCGACTGAGAGGTTGGGCCAAGGGGGCGAGGAGGTCCAGGAGTTCGGCGACGGCGTCCAAGTCCTCTTTGATGGCCTGTGGGTTCAGGCGCCTCTTCCGCCGGTAATAGTTGCCGTGCAAATCATTGGGGATTCCTCGTAGCAGACTAATCCTCGGGTTGTCTGCCAATTCCCTGGCCTGATAAAGAACGTTATTGAAATCCGCGTGGGTGTCATAGTCCCAGCCGTTGGCAACAGCTACGGCTTTAGCCATGTGGGCAGCGGCGCCCCAGCCCTTTTCGGAGGCCTGATGGAGGTCGCCTTCGGCGAGGTATTGCTTGGCTTTCTCGAGGGAGTTCCATGCCCGGCGCCGATAGTCTTCTGTGGTTTCTTGCCGCGCCATAATGCCGGGGAATCATCCCTCAAGCTATATCAGCTTGACAATTGCCCATATCTTGGCAAATGCTAGTGTTGCCAAACGGGCCAGATCGTGACTCAGGATACATCATGGCAACACAGGAAGCGATAGCCGAGTACCGCAATCAGGCTTGGGATTTCCTGGCGAGAAGCAGAAGCTACCTCGCCGTGGGTGACTTGCACCAAGCATCGGAAAAGGGTTGGGGCGCCGCGGCATGGATGGCCAAGGCCGTGGCCGAGGCCCACGATCGGGAATACGAGAGCCATTCCCAGTTCAACGTGGTCTTACGCCGCGTGGTCCGGGAAATGCCCGAGAACTTGGAGGCAGACGCAAGCAGGATATATGAGCTCCAAGGCATAGCCCGGGGGTTGCATCAGAACTTCTACACTCGAAGCGATTTCCTTGACGGTGAAGAGATTAAGGCCAACTTGGACAACATGGAGGAGTTGCTAACCCTGCTCCACCCGGTGACGGAGTAGCCGGACAGGAAGATCCAAGTTAGTAGTCGTACCTATTGACGCTTCTTTAACGCTTCCGTTTTCCAACCAGCTAAGCCTCCACCAAGGTAATCCAGGAAACCCTGATCAACTCGCGCCATAGCGGCGAACGGTTGCCATTCACCCCCATCCCAACCTTTTCCCATCAAGGGAGAAGGGGTTTCAACTGTACTTATTCAGACCTTTCTTGGCATTCTCCTCATTCGGACCGTTCCCAAGCGGATGAGAGATGGAGAAGGGCGGCTTGTATAATGGCGGGGATATGGGGTTCAGAGTTGTAATCGCGCCGCAGGGGTTCAAAGGGGTGCTTTCCGGGATGGAGGCGGCCCGGGCCATCGAGCGGGGAGTTTTGGCGGCGCGGCCGGACGCAGAGACGGTGTTGATGCCGGTGGCCGACGGGGGCGACGGCACGCTGAACGCATTGGTGGACGCCAGCGGGGGACAGACTTTCCGAAGCAGAGTTACGGGGCCCCTTGGTACGCCGGTGGAGGCCTACTGGGGGGTGATGGGAGACGGGGAGACCGCGGTGGTGGAAATGGCAAGGGCGTCGGGCTTGGCGTTGCTGCCGCCGGAGCAGCGGGACCCGCGGGTTACTACCACGAGGGGCACCGGGGAGATCATAAGGAAGGCCTTGGAGCAGGGGTTCAAGCGGGTGGTGGTGGGGCTGGGGGGGAGCGCCACCAATGACGCCGGGGGCGGC
>DAOULB010000009.1:0-17531 GCA_034420695.1 Dehalococcoidia bacterium | reverse complement strand
ATGCCAAGGTGCGCTACCGGGGCCTGGCCAAGAACATGAACCGGTTGGCGCTGCTGCTGGGGTTGTCGAACCTGAGGCGGGCCAATGCCCTTGCGGCCACCTGACCCAGTGGGGAGTGCGCCCCATTCACTCCACAGGCCCGAAATCCGGATACGGCAGTGCTGGAGAAACCCTGAAAGAGGACAAATTGGCGGGCTGTAAGCCTCCCCACAAGCCCGCACAAGTCGCAAAGATCCATGGCACCCAATTGCTCAGAGGTTCCTTAGACGTCCGGCGGCAGCATCTCCCCCGACTGGTACACCTGCCAGTCCGCCCCTCTATAAACCGTGACCTTCCCTGAGCCCACTGCCCGCCACGCCCCGGGCGAGCCCAGGCAGCCGCTCCGGGCGTCGATTCCCAGCACCGTCAGGCCCGCAGGGCCCTGTTCTTGCAGCTCCTTGGAAGTCTCGGCCGGGTCCCGGTTTTCGTGGTGCGGCAAAACCGCCGTATTGGGCACCAGCCCCAAGCCCTCCACCCAACCCCCGGCCCGCGGCCGCCGCATCATCGACCCCATCACCATGGCCCCCGCGCTGGAACCGGCCAGCACCAACCCCTCTTCCATTGACTCCACCAACGCCTCCAGCAGCCGGGACCCCCTTACCGTGGCCAGCAGGTGGTCCGGGCTGCCGCCGGTGAAATAGACCACGTGGGCGTTACGGCACGGCTCAACGAACTCCCTGTCGTCGGCCTGCTCCCTCTCCAGCACCATCAACTGGCTGGCATCAGCGCCCAGCATGGCAAAGTGGGTGACGCCGTCGTTGGCCGCCTTGGCCGGGCCCGTCACCGCCGCGGTGGGAATAACCAGCACCCGGGTAGGGGTCTGGACTGCTGCTTGCATTATCTGCCGGTCCATCTCCTCGCACCCCGTCCGGAACTCCTCTCCGCCCACCAAGCAAATCTGTCCAGCCATGTTATCCCCCAAGCTCCTGCAAGGCTGCCCTTGCTGGCTTGAATTCTCGCCCCATTCTATCAGGTGCGTCGTTACCTCATGTGCCAAGCAGGCTCGATGACCCGTCTTTTCCAGCGGTCAGGGCGAACCGCCCTCAGTTAACGCAACTGTTCCATCCACTCCTTCTCCCCCAACAGCCATCTCCTTTCCCTTCATGGAAGGTGTTACCTATGTTCGAGAATAATCTGTTGCCAATCTGTCAGGGTTGTACCTTCGACCCCCCTCTTCCTCAGGGAGTAGGCCCGGGGGTGAGGTAGTGCCCCAAGCTATCCGCGATTGCCCTGTTCCAGCGGCTAATTCCGCATAATGAATCAGGGCCTTTATGTTAAAATGTGACTCTCTAACTCCTTCCCAGTTCCTTTACCTTTAGTCTCCGGCTGGCACGCAGCGCCGCCCGTAGGCATCCCGATTTCGACCGGAGCCGGCAAATACTATGGCCTCTACCTTGGTCTTGGATTCAATCGTCGAAACCCTGGTCCACGCTGTGGAAAAGTGCCGCCGCGACGGATTTCTTCAACTCGACACCGTCCCCGACATCCAGGTTGAACGCCCATCCAACCCCCAGCACGGCGATTTTGCCACCAGCCTTCCTCTGCGCTTGGCCCGGGCCACCCGCATCAATCCCCTGACCCTGGCCGAGACCCTGGTGCAGAACATCCCCGACACCGATGCGGTGGAACGGGTGGAGGCAGCAGCTCCCGGCTTCATCAACTTCCAACTCAAGGACAGTTGGCTCCAGGAACAGGTCGAAACCGTCCGCAGCCTCGGCTCCCGCTACGGCAACCTCGACCAAGGCCAAGGCCGCCGGATCATGGTGGAATTCGTCAGCGTCAATCCCACCGGGCCCGTCCACGTGGGCCACACCCGGGGTGCCGTCCTCGGCAGTTCCCTGGCCAACATCCTGTCCGCCGCCGGCTACGATGTGACCCGGGAATACTACGTCAACGACGCCGGCAGCCAGATGAACGCCTTTTACGGCTCCGTGCTGGCCCGCTACAAGCAGGCCTTGGGACAGCCCGCCGAACTGCCTCCCAACGGTTACGCCGGGGAGTACATCGCCGGCTTGGCCGGCGAAATTCTCCAGGAAGAGGGCCCCAGGTTTGACGGCCTGCCCGAGGCCGAGGCCCGGAAGGAGATAGGCTCCCTCAGCCGCCGGAAAATGGTGGACCTGATAAAGGACGACTTGGAACTGATCGGCGTCACCTTTGACAACTGGTTCAGCGAGCAGACCCTCCACGACGACGGGGACCTCGACCGGGGGCTGGAAATGCTACGGGAAAAGGGCTTCCTGTCCCGCCGGGAAAACGCCCTGTGGTTCACCTCCACCAAGCTGGGCGACGACAAGGATAACGTGGTTATTCGCTCCAGTGGTGAACCCACCTACTTTGCCTCCGATATCGCCTACCACTACAACAAGTTCGCCCGTCGCAACTACGAAAGCGTAGTCGATATCTGGGGCGCCGACCACCAGGGGCACGTCCCCAGGATGAAGTCCGCCGTCCAAGCCTTGGGCATCGACCCCGACAAGCTCACCATCCTGATTTCCCAGATGGTCACCCTGAAGCGGGGCGCGGAGGTGGTGCGGGCCTCCAAGCGCACTGGTGACTTCGTCACCCTCCGGGAGTTGGCCGAAGAGGTTGGCAAGGACGCCTGCCGCTACTTCTTCCTCGCTCGGACCCCCTCCACCCAGATGGAGTTCGACCTTGAGCTGGCCAAGGAACAGTCCAACGAGAACCCCGTTTACTACATCCAGTACGCCCACGCCCGCAACGTCAGCATCCTCAACTTGGCCCGTAGCCGGGATCTGGACTGGAGCGCCGGGGACGTGGCCCTGCTCAACCATCCCGGTGAGTTGAACCTCATCCGGTACCTGCTGCGGCTGCCCGAACTGGTCAGCCATATGGCCCGTACCCTGGAGCCCCACCACCTGCCCCACTACACCATGGACTTGGCCACCGCCTTTCACTGGTTTTATGAGAACTGCCGGGTCGTTTCATCCAACGCTGAAGACCACGACATTACCCTGGCCCGCCTCAAGCTGGTCGAATCCGCCCAGATAGTCTTCCAGCGGGCATTGCAACTGATGGGCATGGAAGCCCCGGACCACATGTGACCGGGCCTCCCAAGTTTCCTTTCCGGATGGCATCTTTTCCGGATGGCAAGTCCGGTCCCACCGGCCCTTGATAAGGGCGGCGCTTTCCCGGACCCCACCCTTGCTTGGCGGGTGTGTGATAAATCCCCTTTCTCAAAGGGAGAAAGGTAGGGTGAGGGCGTCCCATAGGGCCGTGACGGATATGCCGCACCCTTTCTAATTCTGATCCTAGTCTCAGGCCTGTAAGCCAGAGGAGCGCAGCGACATCACTTCCCTCCGACTGCCCCGGTTGCACACCTTCGACTCGCTGGCGGCCTATCCCAATTTCCGCCTGTTGTGGACCGGCAACTTCTGTGGGAACAGTGCCCAGTGGCTCCAACTGCTCTCCATGGGCTGGTTGGTCCATGACCTGACCAAGGGATCGGCCACTTCAGCCCTCCAAGTCGTCACCGTGGGCGGTCTGAGCACCCTTCCGGTCTTGCTGCTGGGTCCCTGGGGGGGAGTCCTCGGAGACCGGGTGGATCGTCGTAAGCTCATTATCGGCATCCAGACCTTCATGGCCTGCATCGCTTTCCTGTTTGCCCTCTTGGTCGTCTCCGATTTTGGGGTTGACCTTTCCAACACGGCAAAGGTGTGGACTGCCTATGGCTACGTGATGGTCAGCGGCAGTTGCCTCGCCATCGCCATGCCCATGCGCCAAGCCTTGATTGCCAACACCGTGCCTCCCGAAGCGATAGGCAACGCCTACGCCAACAACGTCGCAACAGTCACCGGCACCCGTATTTTCGGCCCCTTCGCCGGGGGCATTCTCATCGCCAACCTGGGATTCACCGCCAATTTCCTGCTGGAGGCCGCCTTCTACGCCGCCATGGTCTTGGCCTTCCTGCCCATGAAGACCCCCTTCCAAAGCGCCTCCACCGGCGGTGGAACCAATCCCCTGTCCGCCCTCCGCGAGGGATTCCGCTTCATCAGGCAGGACCGGCCCATAATCCTCACGGTCATCCTGTTGGGTCTGATACCCAACGTGTTGCTGCACCAAGTCTGGTTCCTTCTGCCCTTGTTCACTGTCGACATCCTTCGCGAAGACGCCGACGTCGGAGGGTTCCTGCTGGCCTCCACCGGCGTTGGTGGTTTCTTGTCCGCACTGCTCGTCGCTTCCATTGGGTTCGTGTTCAAGAAGGGAATCGTGGCTCTCTGCTCTATCCTGGCCAGCGCTGTACTGGTGCTGTTGTTCGCCTATTCTGCCCAGATTGCGCCGCTGTATCCCCTGGTCCCGGCAATCATCTTCATCGGCCTCATGTCTGGCGCCCAAGCCCACTTTCGCACCACCAGCAACACCTTGGTGCAGCTTGTCGCTCCCGACGAATACCGGGCCAGGATTACCAGCCTCACCCACTACGGAATGGGCTTTGTGTTTCCCTTCAGCATCCTGGTCGGCCTCCTGACCGGCTTCACTGGAGTGGTATTCTCCATCGCCCTGATTGGGGCGGTGGGTCTCGTGCTTTCCCTCTTCTTCACCTTCAGGCTAAGGGACCTGAGGGAGCATCCATGATCACGTCATCCTCCCTCTACCTTCGCCGGGAAAGGGCCGGAACCAAGCGGGAAGGCTCAGCCAAAACACGCCTGAGACAGCCTCAAGGCTGCATTGACCCGCATTTGAGATTATGATAATCTCTGCCTTTGTACATCACGTAGTCGAAACTAGACGCCGCTCTAAAGGGATTGGGCACAACTGGCTCCGGCGGGTAAAGGCGTGGCAGGGTGGTAGAGCGTTCGCCGAGAGAGGGATCTAAGTAAACAAATAAATGCAAATCCTGCTTCGAATCATGCGGATGACGTGGCGGTATAACGTCCGCTTCGTCCTTTCTTACCTTACCTTCGGATTCAGCATACTCTTCGCCTTGGCTATCCCCTGGATTCTGGGGGAGGCCATCAGTGCCTTGGTTGTCAAGCAAGACGATGTCATCGTCTCCGTCGGTAACCTCGGTGAGGCCCGGGTCGACTTTGTAGGCCTCTTCCACACTTCGCTGTGGGTCGCCGCCGGAATTTTGCTGGCGGCCAGTCTCATGCGGGGCTTTTTCGACTTCGCCCGCACTTACACCAGCGATTCCCTGGCCCAGAAGGTTGCCTACGACATGCGCAACCTGATGTACGACAAGCTCCAGCACCTCAGCTTCGCCTTCCACGATAAGGAGCACACCGGCAACCTCTACTCCAAGGCCACTTCTGACGTTGAAGCTATTCGCCGCTTCGTCATGATGGGTATGGTCCGTTCCACCGAGGTTCTGGCCAGGGTCTCCGCCATCTCAATTATCTTGTTCACGATGCACTGGCAGTTGGCCCTGCTCAGCCTGTTGTTCCTGCCCTTCTTGATCTTTAAGTCAACCTCGGTGTTATTGAAGCTCAGGGTAATGTGGCTCCATGCCCAGGAAGTAATGGGCGAAATGGTCACCGTCCTGCAGGAGAACCTGTCCGGCATCCACGTAGTAAAAGCCTTCGCCTCCGAAGAATACGAAAAGAAGAAGTACTCGGCCAAGGCCAGGCAGCTGCGGGCCGAGTACTATGAAAACGAAAAGACCATGGGCACCAACAGCGCCTGGGTGACCTTGTACTTCACCTTGGCCCTGGGTTTCATTATGTGGTTCGGCGGGCTTCAGGTCATTTGGGGAAACCTGGACCCCGGGGACTTGGCCAAGTTCGTCCTTTACATGGGGCAGTTGGTCTTCCCCATACGCATGTCCGCCTTCGTCATAGCCACCTTCTCCCGGGCCATCTCATCCGGTGAGCGCATATTCGACGTGTTGGACGCCCGCTCTCCCGTTGAAGAGAAGCCCGATTCCCGCGACATGGGCCGGGCCGAGGGCCACGTCCGCTTCGAGAACGTCGGTTTCTCCTACGACCGCGACAGCATCGCCCTGGAGGACGTCAACATCGACGTGCCCCCAGGCACCGTGGTCGCCCTCCTGGGTGCTCCCGGGAGCGGCAAGAGCACCATAGTCAACCTGTTGCCCCGCTTCTACGCCGTCACTTCGGGCCGCATCACCATTGACGGCACCGACATACAGGACTTCACCTTGGCCTCACTGCGCCGCAACGTGGGGATAGTGCAACAGGACGTTTACCTCTTCAGCGCCACCGTGAAGGACAACATCGCCTACGGTGTATCCGATGCGTCCCTCGACGACGTCATCCAAGCCGCCAAAGTAGCCCAGCTTCACGACCAGATACAGACGCTGCCCTTCGGCTACGATACCTGGGTCGGAGAAAGAGGCACCACCCTGTCTGGCGGCCAGCGGCAGCGCCTCTCCATCGCCCGCACCATTCTCATCGACCCTCCGGTCTTGATACTTGACGACTCCACTTCCAGTGTGGACGTGGAAACTGAACGCCAGATCCACCGCGCCATGACCGAAGTCATCAAGGGACGCACCACCTTTGTAATCGCCCACCGGCTCAGCACCGTCCGCGAGGCCGACATAATCCTGGTGCTAAAAGATGGCCGGGTCATAGAGCGTGGCAGTCACGACGATCTCATGGCCTTGGGCGGCTCATATAAGGACATTTACGAACTTCAGCTTCGCCCCCAGGAAGAGGTGCTGCTGGACGCTGCCATCATTGGGGACAACGGAGGAGACAATTAGATGAGAGGCGGAGGAGGATTCGGAGGCGGGTTCGGCGGCATGCTCGGAGGCCAGAGAGGCCTCCAAGCCGGCGGCATGAACGCGCCCACCATGGACAACCTCTCCGACGAGGGAATCGTCGGCAGCGCATACGACCACAAGGTTGTCGTGCGCCTTAGCAGCTACGTCAAGCCTTTCAAGAGAGACGCCATACTCAGCGTCATTGCCGTTCTCATCTACACCGCCGCTAACGTGGCAATCCCCCTGATTCTGATGCTGGGCATCAACAAGTACATCAACCACGGCAACGCTCCCGGTCTGCACATGGTTGCCGTCGGCTTCCTGATAGTCATCCTCATCCACTTCGTCTCTAACTACCTCCAGTTCGTCTTCATGCCCAGGGTCGGCCAAGGCATTCTCTACTCGTTACGCACCCAAATGTTCGACCACCTGCAGTCCCTGTCGCCCTCCTTCTTCCACCGCACGCCTGTGGGCAGGATTATGTCCCGCAGCCAGAGCGACGTTCTCCAGTTGCAGGAACTGTTCGAACTCATGGTGCAGAGCTTCGCCGACATTCTCAGCCTGGTGGGCATCATCATCGCCATGCTCTTCATCGACTGGCGGCTCGCCCTGGTCACCATGAGCGTTATGCCGGTTCTGTTCTTCATCCTGGGTTACTGGCAGAAATTCGCCCGCCGTTCCTTTATACGTATCCGCCGCGCCATCGCTATGGTCAACGGCGAATACAACCAGAACATCACCGGCATCCGCGTGGTGGAAAGCCTTAACCGCCAGGACGAGAACCTGAAACATTTCGACGAACTCAACTACGAGCACTTGGACGCCAACATGCAGGCCAGCCGCTATTCCGGCGGACTGCAGCCCATGGTCGAAATCCTCACCGGCCTCGCAATGGGAATCGTCATCGTATTGGGCGGCTCCATGGTGTTGGGAAATGCCCTGGAATGGGGTGTCCTTGTCGCCTTCGCCATGTACGTCCAACGGTTCTTCGAACCCATACGGCACCTCACCATGCAGTACAGCCAGCTCCAGAGGGCAATGGCCGCCGGCGTGCGCATCTTTGAGTTGCTCGACCTTCGGCCCGAGGTCAGGGACTCCGAAGACGCCATCGACATGCCCACAATCCAGGGAGACATCAAGTACGAAGGGGTTTACTTCCAGTACGTTAAGGACGCAGACGTGCTCAAGGACGTAAACCTGCACTTCCAGCCCGGCGAGACCGTCGCATTGGTAGGCCCCACCGGTGCCGGCAAGTCCACCTTCGTCACCCTGCTCAGCCGTTTCGCCGACGTTACCCAAGGCTCCATCAAGGTTGACGACATCGATATCAGGGACGTCAAGCGGACTTCCCTGGTGGGCCAGATGAGCATGGTGCTCCAAGAGCCCTACCTCTTCTCCGGGACCGTCAAGGAAAACATCCGCTACAACTGCGAGACCGCCACCGACGAAGATGTGATAGCCGCCGCCAAGTCGGTGGGCGCCCACGACTTTATCATGGCCCTGGACGGCAACTACGACAACGTGCTGGCAGAGCGGGGAAACAACCTGAGCATCGGGCAGCGGCAACTCCTGAGCTTTGCCCGGGCCGTGGTGGGCAACCCCAGGATCATAGTTCTGGACGAGGCCACCGCCAGCATCGACACCCATACCGAGGTACTAATCCAGAACGCCTTGAGGGAAGTCCTGAAGGGCCGCACCTCTATCGTAATCGCACACCGCCTCTCCACCATCCGCAACGCCGACAAGATTGTCGTTCTGCAGGCGGGGCAGGTAATGGAAGTGGGCAAGCACGAGGAACTCCTGGCCAAGAACGGCGTCTACTCCCGCCTCTACGCCATCAACTACGGCTTGGGCAACGGGGCCGCCGCGCCCGCCGGATCTGGCGGTCTGGCCGTCCAAGCCTCCGGAAACGACGACTAACCCCTCAATCCGGACCCAAACGCAAAGGACCCCTGCGTTTCACGCAGGGGTCCTTTCTTTCGAGACCCTTTCTCTGTGCTGCCTGCCGGCCCGTTCAGTTCTGGGGTGAGTCCTCCTTCCCTAAGACCCGGCTCATGGCAGTCTGGAACACCTCGTAGGGATGGGCGCCGGTGAAAATCAGGTTGCCCACCAAGAACGTGGGTATTCCACGGATGCCATACTTCAGGGCTTCCTGGTACTGCTCCATCACCGTCGAGGTGTAGTCCCCATTCTCCAGCCGGGTCAGCAATTCCTTGGAGTCCACCGAGACCTCTTCGGCAACCTCGCCAATCACCGACAGGTCCCCCAAGTCCTTGCCGTCTTCCCAGAACGCCCGGTATGCCGCCCTGTGGAACTCCATGAACTTGCCTTGCTGCTGGGCGTGCTCCGTCGCCTCAAGAATGTACATCGTGTTGGGCGTCACCGAGGGAGGCCGCATCACCAGTCCGGCTTCCTTGGCGTAGTCTCGCAGGGGTGACGAAAGCTCGTCCTCGGTTTCCCCCGGACGGGGACCCCGGGGGGCTCCCTCCTTCGGCGTATCCGGGCGCAACAGGTAAGCCCGCCCTTCTACCGTAATGTCGTAGTCTTGGGCCAACCTTTCGACCCGCTCCAGGCCGATATAGCACCAAGGTCAAATGTAGTCATACCACAGGGCCACCCTGACCGGCTCTACTCCACCATTGGTTGGCTGCGTATCCTCGGACATAGCAAAACTCCTTGGAGTCCGGTTCAACCTGCCTGCCGGGGTGGCCCCCGGCGGGAGCAAGAGTAAGAGGCCCCTAGTGGCTGTTCCTGGTCAATGAGGACGGGGCGCCTTCCAGCAGCGCTCCCAGCTCATCCAGACTTCCGATCTTGGGACAGTCCGTGACCTCGGTCTGCCAGCCGCCCCGGTCGATCAGGACCGCGTGCATTCCAACGCCTCGGGCCCCGATGACATCGGCTTCGTATTGGTCGCCCACGTGGACCGCTTCCTCTGGGGAAACCGCTACCCTTTCCAAGGCGGCCAGGAATATCTGCGGGAAAGGTTTCTCAGCTCCGACCTCGTGGGAGTTGATGCAGAAATCCAAGTAAGGGGCCATGCCCAACTCGGAAAACATCGGGGCCATCTCCCTCCGCAGGTTGGACAATACCCCCAGCCTGTACCCCTTTTCCCGGAGGGCTGCCAGCGCTGGCAGAGTATCCTCGAAGGCTATAAAGTCCTTGGGAACGGCTATGACCAGTTCCCAGATTTGCCTCGCCAAGGTCAAGGTCACCGAAAGGCCGGCGTTTTCCAGCAGGATCCGTTCGTATTCGGCAAAAAAGTCCTGCCTCTCTTTGTCTGTGCGGTCAGCCAGGGAATGGCGGGCGTTCTCTTCGTTGAAGTATATGTCGGCCACGGCGTAACCGCGGTCAATCCCCACCTTGGTCACGTTCAGTCCTAGTTCCCGGCAGGCAGACTGCTGGATTGCGTCCAAAGGGGGCCAGAACTTCCCCAAGGTGTTGTAGAAATCAAACGATACTACTTTGATCATCTATGTTGCCAATGAAAAGGTGCTACCCACCACTGTGCTGCCTCTAAGTAGGGGTAGAATGAATCCTGGCCCTGCTGGGCAATGCTGGCATTCTAACATACGGAAGCTGAATTAGGTGCAACGGGCCAAGAGCATGGGGAGTTTAGCCGGCTGGTTTAGCTTCCCTCAGGGCCTGTCTCGCAACTCGCAGTACTGGGGTCGGCGCGTTTTCCGGTACTGGGCCTGGTGCCAGGAAGGGTTTCGAGGCCCACTTGAATCTGGCCTCGGCTCTTAGTATTCTGCCAGTGGACTCCCCGAATTCCAAGAATTGGAGACCGGGCCGATGCGAATCGCGGTTGGCGCCGACCACGGCGGCTTCGAACTCAAAGAGCAATTGACTCCCTGGCTCAGTTCCCTCGGGCACGAACCAGTGGACCTGGGCGCCCACCAGTTGGACCCCGACGACGACTACCCGGACTTCACCTTGGCGGTCGCCCGTTCCGTGCAGGCTGGCGCCACCGAGAGGGGAATCATCATTTGCGGCAGCGGCGTGGGCGCCTGCATTGCCGCCAACAAAGTCACCGGCATAAGGGCCTGCGTCTGCCACGACACCTACTCTGGGCACCAGGGAGTGGAACACGACGATATGAACGTCATCTGCCTTGGCGGCCGGATAATATCCATTGAGCTGGCCAAGGAAATACTGGAGGCCTTTCTCTCCGCTTCCTTCGTGCCCGAACCCAGGTTCCGTCGGCGGCTGGACAAGGTGTTGGAGGTAGAGCGGGAGCAGTCTGCGGTTTAGGACCTAACCCAAGTCCCTCTACGGATCGCTCAAGAGCTCCAAGAACTCTTGCACCCCTTCCGGTGAATCGACCCGGTGCAACGCCACGGTTGGCTGCCGGGCTGGGCCCACCAGGACCGCGATTCCCCCCGTGCCTTGCACCACCCGGAACCCGTCCTCATCGGTCACGTCATCCCCAAAGAACAACGTCAGAGAAGCCTCAGGATAGGTCTCCTGCAACTTGGCAATGGCTTTCCCCTTATCCCACTCCACGTTGGGGCGCACTTCCAGCACCTGCTTGCCGCTGGTTACCTTCACCGTCCCCGACGCCACGAAAGGGGCAACTGCCGATGCGAATGCGTTCTCGGCCCTTTTGACCAAGGGGGCAGGGGTCATTCGGTAGTGCATGCTCAGGGAGAGGCCCTTGGGCTCAACGATCACCCCGGAAATTTCCGAGGTTTCCTTCCTCAGCGCCTCCGCTATGGGTTCCTGCACTAAGGCCAGCCCGGCTGCGGCTTCGTGAACGAAGTCGAGGCCCGGCCCTCTTATCTCGAGCCCATGGTTCCCTGCGTAGAGGAGTCCTGTCAGCCCCACCCTGGCCGAGACATCCCGCAGAGACCTGCCCGTGACTATTCCCGTTAAGTACTTGTCGGAAGAGGACAAGCCTGCCAGCAGTTCTCTGACCCTGGGTGGCATTGCCGCCGCCTCAGGACGCTCCACTATCGGGGCCAAGGTGCCGTCATAGTCGAACAGCAGCAGCACTTGCCCGGCGCTATTCAACCGCCGGCTCACACTGGGCCATACGTTAATCAGGTGAGGCATGGTCAACCGGGAGGGGTTGGCCGGTGGGTACGGCCAAGAATTCAGGCGCTGGCTAAGGGCCGCCGGTCCCCGCGTGTGCCCTGCATTAGGTCCACCAGCAAGTGAGCAGCCCACTTGTAGATGTTGTTCTCCCGGACTATGGACCTCATGCGGGCCATTCGGGAGCGCCTCTCGGCATAGGGCATCTGCACCGCGTCGCAGATCGCTTCGGCGAAATGCTCAGTGGCGTAGGGGTTGACTATCAGGGCGTCGGTCAGTTCCAGTGCGGCGCCGGTGAATGGGCTCAATATCAACACGCCGTCTTCGTCAATACGGCTGGCCACGTATTCCTTCGCCACCAAGTTCATCCCGTCATGGAGCGAGCTTACCACGCAGAAGCGGGCCAGCCGACGCAGGGCCATCAGTGTCACGCTCGGCAGGTCCGTAGGCATATAGATGATAGGCCGCCAGCCGGCCCGTCCAAACCTGCCGTTAATCTGTTCCACCAGTTCGTCAATCTGGGATGAAAGCTGCTGGTAAGCCTCTACCCCGGTGCGGCTCATCACGCCTGCCTGGACGAATGAGACCTTCCCCACGTACTGGGGATACTTCTCAAAGAACCGTCCCACCGCCCGGAACCGGTGGGGGATTCCCTTGGTGTAATCAATGCGATCGATCCCCAGGCCGATTACCTGGCCCTCAAGGTCCCAATCGGAGCAGAGACGTTCCATTTCGTCGTCCACCGCCGGGCCTTGGGCGTCGGAACATATCTGCTCGTAGTCGACGCTTATTGGAAAAGGTCTCACCAACGTTATGTCATTCCGGCACCGCACCATGTTGTAGTCGAAGTTCACGCTGCCCACGTTGGACCGGGCCACGGTCTCCAGGAAATTTTCGCAGTGGTCTCCTATGTGAAAGCCCAGCATGTTGTTTCCCAGCATCCCTTCCAGGAATTCCTCCTGCCAAGGCAGGATGCGGAATATCTCGTGGCTGGGCCAAGGGATGTGCCAGAACTGGCCGGTCAGAATGGACGGCTCCTCCCGTCGCAGCATCTGGGGTAACAGGGCAAGGTGATAGTCCTGGATGAACACTGCCCCCGGGCTGCCGTCCAGTTCGTCCAACACCTGCTGGGCAAACACTTGGTTAACCGACTTGTACGCCTCCCAGTGGTCCGCATCAAACACCGGCTCGATGTAGGCGTTGTGACATAAGGGCCAAAGGGCGGCGTTGGAAAAACCGTCGTAGTACCCCCGGGCTTCGGCTTCGTCAAGCCACACCAGCCGCAGGGCGTAGGAAGGGTCTTCAGGTGGGACCATGACCTTGTTCCGGTCATCCACGGCGTACCAGTCCCCCGGGCCGCCGCTATTGGCGATCCAAGTGCCGCCGCTCTCTTGCATCAGTGGGTCGATGGCCGTAATCAGACCGCCGGCCGGTGAGGCGCAGCGCAGGTCACCGTCCACCAGTTCATGAACATAGGGCTGCCGGTTGGAGACCACTACCAAGCGGTAGGTCCCTATTTCCCTTTGGACTAACCGGCGAAGGTCTTCCTTGGTCCAGAAGGGCGCCCTCATTCCACCACCCCTTCATCAACAATGATGCCGGGCCTCCCTTCCTCCTCACGCTCACCCTGCTCGAATTCTTTCATAGGGACGCCAAAAGGTCAACTTGAACCCGTCCGCTTCACGCTCTATCCCTTCCGGAAGGCCTGCTCCGGTAAGGTCCTCAAATTGACACGGCTGGGGCCAGTGGATACGATACCGGCGCACACCGGAATCGAAACCCGCCTGCCGGAACCCCCCGGCAATATCTGGAGGGACTATGTTTGTACGGCGCGACTTGACCGATTCAGTGCCGACCCCTGAAGGCAACATGCATTTCGTGAAGATGGGGACTGGGTACCCGGTTGTCCTGCTTCACCCTCTCGGCACCTCCACCTGGGCTTGGCATACGGTGATCGAGCCCCTGAGCCAGCAATATACCTGCTATGCCTTCGACATGCTGGGACATGGCGACTCCGACAAGCCCACCCGCCACTTCAACATTCCCGACTACGCCCAAGCCCTGGACCACGCCTGCCAACTGCTGAACATTCACCGGGGCCACTACGTGGGCAACTCCGTGGGCGCAATCCTCGCCGCAGAGATGGCAGCCAGCTTCCCCGAACGCCTCGATAAGCTGGTGCTGGTGGGCTGTCCGGTCTGGAATAGCTTCAACGCCAAGGAGAGGCTGGCAGAGACGGCCGGCGGTTTCGACGACAACGGCATGCCCAAAGCCCGCACAATGCAGGAGATGAAAGACGGCACCACCTTCGCCGAGCCCAAGCAGGAATGGGTGGACGCCATGAACGGCACCAGGGCCCAAGCCGGCCTCTGGGTGGGCAAGCTGATGGAGTCCCTGGCCCACTACGACGTTATGTCCCGCCTTCCCCGGATCCAGGCCTCCTCCACCATGGTGATGTACGGCGAGGTGGACCGTCTCAGGGACGGGGAAGAGTTGCTGCACAACAACATAGTCAACGCCAGCAAGACGGTATTGCCCGGCCTGGGACACATTCCCCAGATCGAAGACCCCGAATCCTTCCTCGGCGCCCTGATGCCTTTCCTTGAAGCCTAGCTGCAACATCTGGAAGGGCAGCCTTCGGAGGTCGGGCCTGTCTGCCCGGGGTACGCACTTGTGCCAGTCCCGCAGCGCGGGCCTCTGCCGGGTGGACCTATGACCTCCCACGGCCCGCGTCCCCTGCGGCTGATGGAGACTTTCCGGTCGGTGTTCTACACCCCCATCTACGTGTCCGTCGCCGGCGGATTTCTTGAAGCCGAGGGGCTGGACGTAGCCTTCTCCACCTGTCCCCCGGAATTTCCTCATCCCTTGGCTGCATTGGTGGAAGGTGCCGCTGACATTGCCCAGAGCGGTATCATGCGCTCCATCATCGCCCGGGACTGGGGAGCGGAAACCGTCCCCATGCACTTCGCCAAGATCAATGCCAGGGACGGGTTCTTCGTCCTCAGCCGGAAGCCCGCCGCCGAATTCGCCTGGGAGAATTTCCATGGGGCAACCGTCATCCCGGTGGGCTTCACCCCCATGCCCTGGGCTTCATTCCAAAAGGCGCTCCGGGACCGGAACATCGATCCCGCCGGGCTCGACCTGATTCCCGGCCTTGGCCTCGATGAAGCGATGGCCGCTTTCGCAGAAGGTCGCGGTGACTTCATCCACCTTCCCGAACCGGCTGCCGAGCAGGTGCTGGCCGGGGACCTGGCCCACATGGCGGTGGCCTTGGGCCAAGCCAACGGCCACATCGCCTACAGTTCCTTTGCCTCCACCAATCGGTTCTTGGCTGAGCAGCCCGATACTGCCCTGCGGTTTGTCAGGGGCTACGCCCGGGGCTTGGAGTGGCTCGCGGCCGGTTCACCCCAGCAAGTGGGTGAAGCTATCCGGGACTTCTTCCCCACTGTGGACCTGGAGCTGATTGTCCGGTCCGTGGCAAGGTATAAGGAGCAGGACACCTGGCCCAGCGAACCCTCCCTGAACGAACCAGAATACCAAGGCCTGCAGGACATTCTGATGGAAGCCGGCATGGTGCATCGCCGTCAACCCTACCTGTCGGTAGTCCGCCCGGACATCGCCTCCCAAGCCTAGGAATCCCACTCCTACCGAAAGCCTCCTTCCCCTCGTCTTTCCCCGCTCTCCCCGAAGCCGGCATAGCAATAGGGCATCCCGATACCTCCGCGAATGCGGGTTGACACCGCTTGGGATAGACGGTCTAATTCAATTAACTAAGGAGCAAGCTTGCCAGGAGAACTAAAGTGGCAGAGTTAGTATTTGGCTTGGCCAGTTCCCACAGCCCTCAGCTCAGCACCCCGGCCTCCGGCTGGCTGGCCCGGGGCGAACGGGACAAGCGCAACCCGATGCTCTACGGCACCGACGGGATTCACTCCAACTATGAAGACCTCCTCACTCGCACCGACGTTAAGCGAATCGCCAAGGAAATCACCCCGGAGAAGATGGAAGACCGCCACCAGCGGAACCAGCAGGGCATCGCCAAGCTGTCCGAGGCCCTCTACGAAGCCGACCTGGACGTGCTTGTAATGTTCGGGGACGACCAGCAGGAATACCTGCAGGACGATAACATGCCCGCGTTCTGCATCTACTGGGGAGACGAAGTGAACGTCGGCGGACGGGGCCCCGATCCCGGCAGCGGCAACCCTCTGATCGGCTATACCGAGGAAGACCGGATGGCCCCCACCAATGGGGCCTTGGGACGTCACCTCATCGAATACTTGGTCGAGTCCGAGTTCGACGTCGGCACCTCCAAGTACCTGAACCCCGACAAAGGCGGCCAGTCCAGGGGCGGCATCGGCCACGCCTTCGGCTACGTTTACCACCGGTTGATGACTAAGGAGACTATTCCCGCCGTACCCTTTATGGTCAATACCTACTATCCGCCGAACCAGCCCACTCCCAAGAGGTGCTACGACCTGGGCCGGGCCGTCCGCAACGCTATTGAGGCTTGGCCGGTGAAGGCCAGGGTCGGCGTTCTGGCCTCTGGAGGGCTCAGCCACTTCGTGGTGGACGAAGAGGTGGACCAGCTCGCCCTGGAGGGCATGAAGGAGAAAAGCGTCACCAAGTTGTCCCGCCTGCCCAGGGAACGGTTGAACGCCGGCAGTTCCGAAATTCGCAACTGGATCACCCTGGCCGGGGCCGCTGAGCACATGGACATGGAAGTGATAGACTACGTCCCCTGTTACCGGTCGCCGGCGGGCACCGGTTGCGCAATGGGTTTCGCCACCTGGTCCTAGTCACTGGATCCTAACCCGGTAATTCACCCTCTCTCCCAGACTAGGCAGGCCCTGCTCCTGGAATTAGGAGGCGCCGGAACCTCCATCCAGGCCGGTCTGTCGGCTGTGCCCGGAGGTCTCCATGGCAACAATAGCAGTAATAGGCACCGGCTTGATTGGCACGTCTTTGGCCTTGGCCTTGCGTCAATCAAAGGGAAGGGACTTGGAACTGGTGGGCACCGACTCCGAGAGCAAAGCTAGGAACGGGGCCCTCAAAACCAAAGTCTTTGATCGCATCGAAAACCGGCTTCGCTCTTCGGTTAGAGACGCCGCCATCGTGATCCTGGCCACGCCGGTAATGACGATGAGGGACGTCATGGAGGCTATTGCCGGTGATCTTCCCGAAGGATGCATCGTAACCGACGTAGGTAGTTCCAAGCAGGTGGTATTGGAGTGGGCCGACGAACTGCTTCCCCCCACCGTTGATTTCGTTGGTGGGCACCCCATGGCTGGACGGGAAACCCCCGGTCCGGAAAATGCCGATGCCGCCCTGTTTCAAGACCGGGTCTATTGTGTAATCCCCTCACCCCGGGCTAGCCAGCGGGCGGTGTCCGAAGTTACCGGCTTGGTGGACTCAGTAGGAGCCCGTCCCTACTTCATCAGCGCCCATGAGCACGACAGTTTCGTGGCCGCCGCCAGCCACCTGCCCTTCATGCTCTCTGTTGCCCTGATGGGATGCACCTCCAAGAGCGGCAATTGGAGCGACATCGCCCAACTGGCGGCATCCGGTTTCGAAGGGAGCACCCGCTTGGCGTCGGGAGACCCCATAATGCACCGGGACATCTGCCTGTCCAACTCCGAGCCCATCGTCGCCTGGATCGACGCCTTCATCCGGGAACTCTACGACGTGAGGCAACTTCTTGCTGCAGAAGAGTCGCCGGACAGCGCTGCGGTCGAGGACGTGTTCCAGCAGGCCTTCGTTGCCCGGGAACTCTGGCGGGCGGGCG
>DAOULB010000008.1:0-27218 GCA_034420695.1 Dehalococcoidia bacterium | reverse complement strand
CCGGCCTCTTCTACAGGCTGGACCGGCGCCGCGGCTTTGCCCTGCCCCTTGCCGGAAAGACCCATCCTGTTCAGTAATCTACTGAACAATTGCATCACCACCTGCCCTCGTATCGTCTCCGCCTGCTGGATACCGCAACCGCCATATCCTCCGCTACCGGCAAGGCGGCCTGCTGCGTAGGGTCATGCCGTCAGCCCCCACTACGGAACTGCCGAGACAACGCGGGCGTAAAATCGGGGGTAATTGATGCGCCGTCGCCGCTGCTGCCTGTTCGGGATTGCTCCGTGCGAGAGCAAAAGCCCCACCTCCCGCCGTTTCGCGGGCAACATTCCCCACGATATTACCACCGCACTCATAACAAAGGTGTGAAAATTTGCCGCATTATCTGTGACAACTTGTAACAGTTTCCGGAATCCGGCATAATCGTTCCGCCAGGACAGCGAGCATCAGGAAATCGAGGTGACGGGTTGGACCGGCCGGACGAGCGAGACCAACGGATACGACAGCTGGAGGAGCGCCTCTCGCGCCTGAGCCAGGCCAGCCTCCGCATCAACGAGAGCCTGGACTTCGACACTGTGCTGCAGGAGGTGGCGGACAGCGCCCGGGCGCTCACGGCCTCACGCTACGCGGCGATTACCGTTCTTGACGAAAACGGACACCTGTCGGACTTCATCGTCTCGGGTCTGACCAGCGAGGAGCACCAGGGGTTGTGGGACATGCCGGAAGGGCTGGGGTTCTTCCAGTACCTCAGCGGGCTTGCCGAGCCCCTGCGGGTCTCGAACATCGACAGCCACCTGAGAGCCCTGAACATGCCGGATTTCCTGCCCTCCGTGCCGGCGACTTCCCTTATGGTCGCTCCCATCCGCCACCAGGGGGCCGGGGTGGGCACGATCTACCTGGCCCACGACACGGACGACCGGCAGTTCACCCGGGAGGACGAGGAGACGCTGGTGCTCTTCGCTTCCCAGGCGGCCATGGCCATCGCCAACGCCCGCCGGCACCGGGAGGAGCGGCGGGCCCGGGCCGACCTGGAGACCCTCATTGACACCTCCCCGGTGGGGGTGGCGGTCTTCGACGTGGTGACGGGAGCTCCGAAGTCCTTCAACCGGGAGGCGCGGCGGATCGTGGACAGCCTGCGAAACTCCGACCAGACGCCGGAGGACCTGCTGGCCGTACTGACCTTCCGGCGGGCCGACGGGCGGGAGGTCTCGCTGCGGGAGTTCCCGGTGGTGGAGGCGTTGCGCTCAGGCGAGACGGTGCAGTCCGAGGAGGTGGTCCTCAGCGTTCCCGATGGACGGAGCGTCACCTTGCTGCTCAACGCCACGCCCATCACTTCGAACGAAGGCGCGGTGGAGTCGCTGATCGTCACCCTGCAGGACATGGCCGACGTGGAGGAGTTGCAGCGGATGCGGGCCGAGTTCCTGGCCATGGTGAGCCACGAGCTGAGGACTCCGCTGACCTCCATCAAGGGGTCTGCCGCCACGATGATGGATGCGGGGGCCGACCTGGACCCCGCCGTGGCGCGCCAGTTCGTCCGCATCATCGGGGACCAGGCCGACCACATGAACGCCTTGGTTGCCGACCTGCTGGACGTGGCCCGCATCGAGACGGGGGAGCTGCCGGTCGGTCCCGAACCCGTTGACCTGGCCGTGCTGGTGGACCGGGCGCGAAACGCCTTCCGGAGCGCGGGAGGCCGGAACAACCTGGCCATTGACGTGGACCCCGGCCTGCCCCTGGTGCTGGCGGACCGGCGGCGCATCGTCCAGGTGCTGGGCAACCTGCTGTCCAACGCGGCCCGTAACTCACCGGAATCCTCGGTCATCCGGGTGAGCGCCGTGCGGGACGGCGTTTACGTGGCGGTGTCGGTGGCCGACGAGGGGCGGGGCATCCCGGCGGAGAGCCTGCCCGACCTGTTCCGCAAGTTCGCCCGGGCGCACTCCGAGATGCAGTCCGGGGAGCAGGGAGGGGACACGGGCCTGGGCCTGGCCATCTGCAAGGGCATCGTGGAGGCCCACGGGGGCCGCATCTGGGCCGAGAGCGACGGGCCGGGAACGGGGGCCTGCTTCACCTTCACCCTGCCCACGGTCGAGGACTCCGGAGGCCGGCTGCCCTTGACAGCGACCGGGCATGATACGGGGCACGAGCGGAAGCCGGAGGGAGAGCGGCTGCGCATCCTGGCGGTGGACGACGACCCCCAGGACCTCCGCTACGTGCGCGACGCCCTGGCCAGGGCGGGCTACGAGCCGGTGGTGACCGGGGAGCCGGAGGAGGCGGTCCGCCTGGTGGCCGGCGAGAGGCCGGAGTTGGTGCTGCTGGACCTCATGCTTACGGGAACGGACGGCATCGAGCTGATGAAGGACATCCTGGAAGTGGCCGACGTGCCGGTGATCTTCCTGTCCGCCTACGGGCGGGAGGAACTGGTCGCCAGGGCCTTCGACATGGGGGCCGCCGATTACTTGGTCAAACCCTTCTCGCAGACGGAGCTTTCGGCGCGGATCCGGGCGGCCCTGCGGCGCCGGGCGGCGGCGGACCCGTCGGAGCCCTACGTGCGGGGCGACCTGACCGTTGACTACGCCGGGCGCCGGGCGTTCCTGGCCGGCCGGCCCGTGCATCTCACGCCGACCGAGTACCGGATGCTGGCCGAGCTTTCGGCCAACGCCGGCCGGCCGCTGTCCTACCAGCGCCTCCTGGACCGGGTGTGGGGCAGCCGGGGCGGCGAGGGCGACCTGCGGACCATTCGCACCACCGTCGGCCGGCTCCGCCGCAAGTTGGGCGACGACAGCGAATACCCCACCTACATCTTCACCGAGCCCCGGGTGGGGTACCGGATGCCGGCGGGGGATGGGGAAACGGAGGAGGAACCTGGCGCCGCTCCCTGAGCGGAGGGCGGTTCCCTCGGGTGGCGCAGAGAGAGTGGGAAGCGCTGCGGGAGTATATGGAATCAAGGAGAGGGATGTTGCAAATGAGGTCAACTCTGGCGAAATTCATACCCGGCATGGCGCTTGCGGCGGCGATTGCCCTGGCCGTGGCAGGTTGCGGCGGCAATGATGACCAAAATGGGCCTGCGGCTCCGGACCCGGAATCGGGCACACCTGCCCCGGCTTCTAGCGAGGCTGTCCCTGCGGGGATAGAGGCTGCGGCGCGGATGCTCCTGTCCGAGGAGTTGGAAGTGGACGAGGGAGACTTCAATCTCCACAGTTCCGAGGAGGCGGAGTGGTCCGACTCCAGCCTGGGATGCCCGGAGGAGGGCATGGCCTATGCCCAGGTAATCACCCCGGGCTTCAAGCTGGTATTCGGCCGCGCGGGCACGTCGTACTCGGTGCACACCAACTCCGACGGCTCCCACATGGTGGTCTGCGGAGACGGGGAGTAGTGACATGACGGCTGGGCGGGACTTCTTGAGGGACATCGCAGCTCAGAGCAACGAGTTTGAGCGAATGTTCTTCGAGTGGATAGAGTCCTACAACGGCGAGGGCGATCTGGACATCCTGGAAGCCTTCGGGGAGACGATGCTGGCCCTCGACAGGTTCATTGATTGCAGATGGGGATGCGACGATGACCACCCGGAAAAGCACTTGTTGGCGGCTTGCGTCAGCAGTATCAGGGCAATTCTCCCCCTAACTGCTTGCGGATACCCCAGCGAGGCTGGCGCACTCTTTCGGCCGCTGGGGGAGACGGTCAATCCCATGGCGCTCTTGATGGCCTCCCGCGACGAGCTCGATGCTTACCGGCTTGGCAACAAGAGGCAGAGGAGGGACCAGTTCGGCGCGTCGAAGGTGAGGTGGAAGCTGAAGCGAGAGCGTTTCCCGGTTCCTCTAAACGCGAGGGCTTACGGTATGGTCAGCGACTTCTACCTGCATCCGAACGCGCTGGACCACATCTTCGCCTATCGGCCCTCGCACGAAGAGGAAGGGTTTGTCATTCCCTACTTCCACAGAGACCTGTGTGTCAGTTTCTTCATCAACCTGGTCTCGGCAGCCTCCACAGCTCTCCTCTTCTGGGCCTGCGCCCACGAGGACCATAGCGACTTTGGGCTCGCCTACGCCCTTAACGAGAGGAAGGACCAGGCATTGCGCGCCTTCATCGCAAAGATGGCTCAGGACCCAACAGTCGAACGTGTGCCTATGGTCGAGGCCGCTCCGCGAGCCCAATAGTCAGCTAGCCCCGTTGTCGGAAAGCGGGAATTACAGTCCACCTAGCCAAAGCTCGAAGATAGTTCTGTCTACCGTAACGTTAGTGCAGTGACCGCTCCGCCCGCTCAGCGCCTTTCAGTAGCTCCAGGGTTTCCTGGGGCAATAGGCAGATAGACAAAGAGAAAGCCCCTGCCGGACCGGCAGGGGCCTAATATCCGTTCCTCTCGTTGGCGGAACTCCACGCCCGGCTCGGCGGGACGGGAGCGCCACTAAAGGGCCACGGCGAACCTAATCTGAAAGGTTCTTGATTTTATCCGGTTTGGTGGGCCTGGATAGACTCGAACTATCGACCTCGGTCTTATCAGGACCGCGCTCTAACCACCTGAGCTACAGGCCCATCAGGGGGTTTCCATTATATCCAATGGCAGACCGTTGGACAAGAAACCCCACGCCTCAGGAAGAACTCCTCAGCCATCCGGCCCCTCACCCGCCGGCGGCGGGCCATCGGCCATTGTCCGGCTTCCCTGCCCCGGCGCTCCTGCGGGCGGTGGGAACCGCCGCCGCACTGGGGGCCGCCCTCCGGGTTGGGCCCTCTGCCCGGCGCCGGCCCCGTCGGGAGTCCAGCCATCGGGAAACTGCAGCGCCCGCACCGGGTAATTGATGACGATTCCCTCTTCCTGGAACCTGGCGTGCAGGTCTCTGATAAGCGCCGATTGCAGGTCAAAACTTGCCAGCCGGTCCCTCGCCTGCACGAACAGCCAGAAGTCCACGTTGGAATCACCGAAGGAATCGTAGGCAAACCAAGCCCCGTATTCCTTGACCCCGTTGGGGTCCGACTCCAACAATTCCTCCATGGTCCGCCGGGATATTGCCTCCACCTTCTCCAAGTCGCTGTCGTAGCTAACCCCGCAGGTCAGGTAAACATTCACCGCAGGGTCCGGCTCCCGGTAGTTGGTGAATATGGTATCGGCGAACCGTGCATTGGGTATCACCACCAAGTTATTGCCCCAAGTGCGAATGCGGGTGCTTCGCCAGCTCACTCCCATCACATAACCGGCTATGCCGCTCTCCAGCTCTATGTAGTCGCCTGGGTTGATTACTCCCTCGGTCATTACGTAGGTCCCGGCGAACAGGTTGGTCAGGGTTGGCTGAAGCGCCAAGGCAACGGCCAAGCCGCCAAGACCCAGCCCGGCAATCAGGGGGCTGATGTTGATCGACAGCAGGTCCAGGATCAGCAGCCCGCCCAGGCCGTAGAGCACGATGACTGCCACTCGGCGCAGCAGAGGGAGCAGCCTGGGGTCCAGCCCATGCGATGCCTTTCCGTCCAAGACCTCCAAGTACCAGTCGATGACGATGGAGACAACCGACACCAGGGCGGTGACCCCCAGGATCGCTCCCGCAGTGCCGAATATCTTGTCGACCAAGCCGTGCTCGAAATCTGTTAGGTCCAAGGGCAGCCTGAGGGCCAAGTACGCCCCCAGCAGCACTATCCCGGCGGTGACGTGCCAGCGCAGGCCAACAATTAAGTGGTGGTCCAAGTTGGTGGGGATGCGGTGGGCCAGCTTGAGCGCGATAGGAAAAAATACCTTCTGGGAGATTAACGCCGCCAAAAGCGACGCAATGAAAATCGTCCCTGCGGTGGCAGGTCCCGCCCACGGGCCGTCTCCCAGCCATGGCAGCAGTGTTTCAGCCGGCACGGGGAAAAGCCCCCTCACCCAGCAGCGGCACGAACCGGCACGGAGTCAGCATGCGAATGCTGATTCCCTCCTCGGTACGCAGCGCTCTGGTCAACACCTGCTTCTCCCGTGTGCCAACCGGGACCACCAGCCGGCCGCCAACGGCGAGTTGATTCACCAAGTCCTGAGGAATCCGGGGCGCAGCCGCCGTCACCAGGATAGCGTCATAGGGCCCCAGCTCCGGGCATCCCAGGATGTCTCCCGCCTGCCTTACGTGGGCGTTGGTGTACTTCATTCTCCCCAAACGTTCCCCGGCTTCCCGTGCCAGCCGCGGCACCAGTTCCGTCGATACTACCCTGCCCTTGGGCAGCGTCTCCGCAAGAATCGCCGTCTGGTAGCCGCTGCCACTCCCCACTTCGAGGACTCTCTCGTGCCCCTGCAACCCCAGGGCCTGGGTCATCAGGGCGACAATGTACGGCTGTGAAATAGTCTGCCCGTCCCCGATGCCCAGTGGAATGTCCAAATAGGCCTTGTGACGGCTCTCTATAGGTACGAACTGTTCCCGGGGCACCCTTTTTATGCAGTCGACAATCGAATGGTCCGGAATTTCCCGGGCCAGCTTCCCGAAGAGCTTGTCCCGCTGCTCCAACAGGCTCTTGTCCATACGGTTTCAATATATCAGGGCGGTTGACCCCTAACAACGCGCTTCCCGCATCGCCTATGGCTAACGGATGGCCTGTTCACCTATAACCAGCCTCACTGCGGGCCGGTCTGCGCCTCCATTTGCAAAGGACCAGGCAACCCTGTTGCATTGGTTGCAGTTATGTGATAAAAGTACATACATGACGGACTCAGAGCCCTTGGGCGCGAAGAGAATGCCCAAGAACTTTCTCACCCCGTGGGTCCTGCTGGTGCTGAAGCAGTGGAGCCTTCACGGCTATCTGATCCTGCAGCAGTTGGAACGCATGGGCTTCCAGGGGGTGGACCACCCAACCCTCTACCGGGAACTGCGCCGGTTGGAGCAGCAGGGGCACGTCGCTTCCGAGTGGCTGACCGATGGCAGCGGCCCCGCCAAGCGCGTGTATAGCATTACCGAGGCCGGCGAGGAAATTCTGAAGGGATGGACCGACGTGGTCTCCGGATACCAGCGCATGATTACCGGCTTCTTCGACCTCTATTCACAAGTCTTTGGGATGACTCCCGCCGGTGGGCCGGAATCAGACCCATCCAAAAATGACGGCAAGACCGGAGAACCTCCGCCGGGCTGACCTGGGACAACCGATCGGTCGAACGATATGACAAAGTCTGCACAGGAGAAATCCCATCTTGGTTGACTCCACCGAATTCCTTTCCCAAATGCAGCAAGATGCCCAGAACAACATGCACCGCATGCAGGCCATGGTGGACTCCTTTCTACTGGACCCCGCCGATCCTCCTATTGCCATGACCCCCAACCAAGTTGTCTGGAAGAGGGGGAAGGCCAAGCTCCTGCGCTACGGTCGTGAGGACTCCATCAAGTACCCGTCACCCTACCTCATTGTGCCGTGGCTGGGCATTAGCCGCCCCTACGTGCTGGACCTGATGCCGGGCAACAGCATGATTGAGTACTTGGTCGACCAAGGCCATGACGTGTACCTGCTGGATTGGGGGGAGATAGCCGAAGAGGACAATGGCCTCGGCTTCGAGGAAGCCGTCTTCAAGATCTTTCCCGGCGCCATCCGCCGGGCCCTGGAGGTTTCCGGGGCCTCCGAAATCACTCTGAACGGCCTCTGCCTCGGCGGCACCCTGGCAGCCTGTTACCTCGCCATGCACCCGGAAGTCCCGGTGCGCAATTTCGTCGCAATCGTCGCTCCCATCGATTTTGAGAAAGGCGGAATGTTCCGGTCGTGGCTGGACGACCGCCACTTCCCCGCCGACCTCATCGTGCAGCGGTACGGCGGCCTGCCCGCCAGCCTGATGGGGGCCGGATTCAAGATGCTCCGTCCTACCCTGGAAGCCCAAGCCATGGCAGGCCTCTGGGCCAACGTGCATCGGCCCGGCTACGTGGAGGGCTATAAGGCCATGAGCCGCTGGGCCAGCGACTTCATCGGGATGCCCGGCCGTTTCTTCAGCCAGTTGGCCAAGGACATGTACGGCAAGAACCGGCTGCTCCGGGGAGAATTCTCCCTCAACGGGAAGACCGTGGACCTGCGGCGCATCTCCCAACCCCTGCTGGTGGCCGCCGCCAACCAGGACTACATCGTACCCTCTCCGGCCGCCAAGGCCCTGATGGACGCTGTCTCCAGCGCCGACAAGGAATTTATCGAGCTGCCCGGCGGCCACATTTCGGTGTTCTCCGGGAGGCAGGCCCATCAGACCCTATGGCCCAAGATAAACGAGTGGGTTTCGGACCGCTCAAGCCAGTAAAGCTCAACCCAGTATAGTAGTTTCATTTGGAGAAGTAAGATTCATGACTACCACGGACGCATCCGCTAACCCCTTCGAGCTATGGAAGGAAATGTTCCAGAAATCCACCGAAGCCTGGTCCCAGGCTGCCGCTGGGTTCTACGGCTTCAAGCCCCCCGCTGCGGGTCCAATGCCCTTCTGGCCTTATAATTTCGGGGCTGCTCCAGGTGCCTCGGCCCCCGACTTCAGCGCCTTTTTCCAGCCCATGACTCCCGATGCCCTGCAAAAAATGTGGCAGCAGTTCTTCGATATCTGGGCTGAGCAGTGGAGCAAGAACCTCTCTGAATCCCCGGGTTTCAAGTCCTTCCAGGAAGCCGAGAAACAGTGGTCCGAAGGTCTGGAGGCCATGGCCGATTCTTTTGCCAAGGCCATGGGCACCGAAGAATTCTCCCGCATGCTGGGGAAGTCCATGGAACAGTCCCTGGTCTGGCAGGAACGGATGGCCAAGGCGCTAAACCCCCAGTTTGACGCCGCTCTGCGGGCCTGCAACATGCCATCCCGCAGCCAGATCGACCGCCTGTTCGAACGCATCATCGGCCTGGAAGAACGCTTGGAAGAGATGGAAGAGCAGCTCCGCGCCAACGAGAAAAACCAGTCCAAGGACAAAGCCTAGTCCAAGGCCGGTGGTGAACCCGGGGCAGGTCCTTCTCCCATCCCTGCTGCTGTCGTTTGAGCCTGCTCCTGGACCGTCGCCTACGGTACGCCAAGTCTCAATCTAAACACCGGACCAAGTCTTGTGCCGTGCCAGCAGCCGGGAGCCGTACGCGCCCACCCCTTGTTTCCCCAAGGCTCCTAATCTACCATGTGCGCCATGACGGTACTCCTTTCTTCGTTTGCCCGTTCGGCCCGGCAGGCGTCAGCCGGGAGCAAGTAACGCTATGTATTGCTCCCACTGCGGCGCGCAAATAGCCGCCGACGCCAGGTTCTGTCCCTCGTGCGGCCGCGAGGTGCCGGGCAGGGCCGCCGAGCAACTGCAACCGCCGCCGGACGTTCAGTACACCGCCCCTGAGTTCGAGCAGCCGCCCTACTCGGCCCCGGGTTACACCGAGCCGGGAATGCGGCTTGGCGCGCAGATACCAAACTACCTCGTCCACGCCATCGTAGTCACCATCTGTTGTTGCTGGCCCGCCGGTATCGTGTCCATCGTTTACGCTGCCCGGGTCAATGGCGCAATCGGCAGGGGCGACTTGGTAGAAGCTCGCCGGCTCTCGGATAACGCCAGGACCTGGGCTTGGGTCTCCTTCGGCCTCGGCCTTGCTGGGGTAGTAGTCTACTTCCTCTTGCTCTTCGCTGGCGTAGTAGCCTTTTGATGGCCTCCGCGCCAACATCACCGGCCTTCGAAGCCTCGCAGCCCCGGCTCCATCTGCCGGGACTATCCATCCCGTTACGGCTGGCCTACGCCGCCATCGCCGCGGCGGGACTGTCAGCCCTGACCGTTGTGTACTTGTTCGACCCCCGGAACCCCGGACTCTATCCCGTCTGCCCCTTTTTCGGACTGACCGGCTACCACTGCCCCGGTTGTGGCGCGCTGCGGGCCCTCCACCAACTCCTCCACGGGAACCTTGCTGCCGCCCTTGGCTACAACGCCTACTCCATGCTGGCACTGCCCGTCTTGGCCTACTCCTTCGCCGCCAGCGGGCTCCGCGCCATCCGCTGGCCCGTGCCCCGGCCAGTATTTGTTCCCTATTTTTGGATTTGGGCGCTCTTGGCCGCGGTCCTTTCCTTCTGGCTCCTGAGAAACCTCCCCCTCGCTCCCTTCACCCTCCTGGCCCCGTAGGCCGGACTTGAGGGTCCAGTTTTCTCGCTTACGGCCATGTGTTAAAATTAACTGGTTGAAATAACCGGTTAGAGGAATAAACATGCGTCAAGTAGCAGCAACCGAAGCCAAGGCCCGCCTGGCCGAACTGCTCCGGAATGTCGAACAAGGGGAAACCATAGCCATCACCCGGCATGGAAAGACTATTGCTCACTTGGTTCCCGCTTTCGTTACAGACCGCGCCGCTCGCGAGGCAGCAGTGGACCGCTTCTTGCAACGGCGGGAACGCTGGAAAGGCAAAATTAAAGGAATGACGGTTGAGGAGATACTGGCAGCCCGTCACGAAGGACACCGGATTTGAGCCCCATAGTGCTGGACGCCTCCCTTGCAGTTGGTTGGCTCTTGGACGAAGAGTCGAATTCAAGAGTCACTGCAGCCATGGACTTGCTTCCACAGCTAGGCGCTATTGTGCCCCAAATGTGGCACTATGAACTGCGCAACGCTCTGTTGGTTGCGGAACGCAGGGGAAGAATCCCCTTGGGTGAGATAGGTGAGCTACTGGAATCCTTGCAAGAGCTCCCGATTGCAACCGATGAGGATGCCGACCTCCAAGGTACTCTGGACCTGGCAAGAACCCACGGCCTGACCTTCTACGACGCTCTTTATTTGGAGCTGGCCAAGAGACGCCGCGCCCCAATGGCAACCCTCGATGCCGCGCTGGCCAGGGCTACCCTCGCAGAAGGTTTGGAAGTGGCAATCCCCTGACCCGGCTGTCTCTAGTCCGACAACGGGATTATGATCGCGAAGCGGGGGCCGTCTCCCACCACCCGGGTCGAGTGCCCGCTGCCCGTCAGGTCCTCCGCCAGCAGCACTGTGCCCGGCCCGCAATGCCGTATGGTCCCATCCGGCGTCCCAATCTCCACCTCGCCCGTCAAGCTGATGCTGTACTGCCGGCGCGGCGCCGTGTGAAAGTCTAAGAAATACCCCGGCTCATACTCCCGGAACGTGATTCCCGGGGTGTTGATGACCTCGCTGGACAGTCCGTGAGCCCCCTCGGTGTCGAGAAACTCCTGCATCTCGAGTTCCAGTTCCTCGATCTTCGACTGTCCGTCCTCCCCGGTAAAAACCCTGATGTACTTGGCCATTTCTCCCTCCTCCGAGTTGTTCGATGGTCTAGCCCCACATTACCACGTCCCAGTCGCCAGACCGTTCCAATAGCATATTGACGGAAATCGCGGCTATGCCTGTGAAGGGCTATCCCACAGCAGCCAATCCGATCCTTGACACGCTCAAACGGCTTCCACCATTCTTTCCTGGTCTAATACCGGAATTGTAAGCCGGGCCCTATGGGTATCGGCCTCTCCGGTCCTCTGGGCCAATCTCCCCCATTTGTGGCTCACTCAGCAATCACCAACCGATACCCAAGATCGAGCTCCTGCAGTTGTAGAAGGTAGCCGTACCGGTCGTGCCACGCTCCGGATGCCAGATCGTGGCGCAGTTTTTGGACACCCCGTTCGATAGCCCCGGGCGACAGTTGGGCCAAGCTCGAAATTCCCGCCCGGACTGCCGGGTCCAAGTACGCCTCGGGCCTGCGCCAGTAAGCGCCTGCAAATCCGTCAATACAGTCCCACGGAACGGGCACCGGTGCAACCGACTGAACGTTCAAGTGCTTGCGAAGGTCTTCGATACTCGGGGCTTTTATTTCCGTGGGAAGCGATTGAAACTCTGGGAAGTACTCGACCAGCCAGAAATCCCAGGACATCCGGGGTTCGAACATCAGGATTACCTGCTGGCGGGCTACCCGGCGTAATTCTGAAAGCCCCCGTTCCAAGTCGTTCCAATGATGGATGGTGAGGATAGCCAGGACTGCATCGAAAGTTTGGTCGCCGAATGGCAGCCCTTCGGCCACCCCCTGTACTGCAGGGGAGGCGCCCGGTCCCCTCTGGGCGATCATGGCCAGGGACGGCTCGACGGCGACTACGCGGCGGCCTGGAGGCTCATAACTCCCCGTGCCTGCGCCCACGTTGACAACGCTTTCAGCACCGCCCAAGGCGTCAACGACCTGCCGTTGAATGCGTGGGTCCGGCCGCCGCGTCCCCGAGTAACTCCTGCCGAGGCTTTGGTATTTCTGATGGCTTGAAATAGACTCCAAGAGAATACTGCTCTCGTCTGTTTGTGATCTAATTCCTCATTCTTCGACTGTCCGTCTTCACCCGTGCAAACCTTAGTGATCTTGGGCATTTCTCCTCTTGGAACGATTCCCTCAAGAAAGGTCTGCCGCCTTGGCATTAGCTACCAAAGCGTTCCCATAGAATAATGAGCAAGACAACAATGGCGCCAATGAATAGTGAGACCCACCGCCTGCCGAATACGTACGGGTTTCTGCGGTGCCTGGCGAATCGCTGGTAGTAAATCCGCCGCACTTCGGGCGCTGCTCTCGTCCTCTGCGTCTCATCGGCAAAGTCTTCCTGAGGAATGGGGGTAATTGGAATGCTGTCGTCCTCCGGCAGGAGCCGCCAGTACCTGTCCCGGAATTCCTCGTCGTTCTGAATTCCCTTCCGCATGTTGCAGGGAATACAGAGCAATTGTAAGTTTGCCATTTCATTGCCGCCGCCACGGCTGACTGGCTGCTTGTGGTCAATCTCAAGGTAGTCTATTCGGTGGGTCCAGCCGCAGTAGAAGCACTTTCCCCTTTGCGCGTGAAAAAGTTCCAACTTGACGCGGCGGGGGAAGACTACCCTTCCGGAATCGGGTATGTATTGTTCACTGTCCTTGGCCACATCCAACCCGCTTTTCGTCCGGCTTGGTCCAGGAGCGCCCGTAGGTTGAGCCTGCTCCTGTGGGCTGCGCTTCACCTTGGTCAACTTTATCCGCAGCCGGTTCTCGATGCCTTTGCTAGCCGCCTCTTGGCCTCCTCCAGGACCCTTTCCGGCAGCGGGCCCTTGCCCGCCGCTGTCAGGTTTTCCTGCAGGTGCGCCGGGTTTGATGTGCCCACTATCGTCGTGTGGGAGTTCGTGTTGGACAGCGTTGCCCGCAGCACGAACTCCGTGGCCGGCATCCCTTCCAAGAGGTCATCCAGCCCCGCTTCCTCCCACAGTTCCCACACCTGTGCTGTACCCTGACCTTCCCCTGGCTCGCCCCTCGCCACGCCGCCCCGGATGACCACACCGATTCCTGCCGCTGCTGCTGCGTCGATTGCTTGTCCGTGCTCCGGCTGCAGGATCGAATACGGTACCTGCAGCACGTCGAATACGCCCATCTCGATGTGGTCGAAGATGTTAGGCAGTATGGAGGAGCAGCCCACGAAACGCACCTTGCCCTGTTCCTTCAACTCAAGCAGCGTCCCGATTGCCCCTTCCTGCTCTAGGACCTCTCTGGCCGGGCTGAAGTGGAACTGGACAATGTCCAAGTAGTCGGTCTTCATCCTCCGGAGGCTCTGCTCCACGGCGCTGACTATGCTGCCTTTGTTGTAGTCATGCAGCCTGGGCAACGGCACCCCGAACCTCGTCCGCTCTTCAGCCAAGAAGACGCTGTTGTCCAGCGGGCAGCCGCACTTGCTTGCCAAGTAGAACTCGTCCCGGCGGTGGGAAATGTTCCTGCCGATCTGTTCCTCGGCGTGGCCGTAGTCCACCGCAACGTCGATGTAGTTGATCCCGGCATCCAGAACGGCGTTCAGAATTCGTCCTGCCTGTTCCGGGGGCAACTCCCGGCCTATCCCCGCCACCATGCCCCGCAACTCCAGCGCGCCAAACCCCAGGGTGGTGACCCGGAGACCGGTTCGGCCCAGTTCTCTGGTGGGCAGGGCTCCCTTTGGGTTAAGATTACTCCCAAATTCAACTGACATAAGGAGAAGTCATGGGCTCCATCAGGCTTTACTCCGGCGACGACGGCGAGTCCCACATCGAGGAAATCGACCCGTCCACCCATCCCGTCTGGACCCAGGTGCAGAATGCTCAAGGCATCGTTTTCCGTGCCTCGCCTCCCGGCTACTTCAGCGACTGGCACGTGGCGCCCCGTCGCCAGTACATCATCACCCTGTCCGGCGAAGCAGAAATAGGCCTGGCTGACGGCACCCTCCACCGCCTTGGCCCCGGCGATGTCAACCTGGCTGAAGACCTCACCGGTCACGGCCACACCACCCGCGTCGTCAGCAGCGTCCCACGGGTCACCGCTACAATCCACTTGGACGGTTAAGCTGGTCTAGCAGGCCCGGTATGGCCGGCCTAGGCTGGGTCAACTATTCTGCATCCCGGCAGACCAGCTTCACACAGCCTATTGCGGGCCTGCTTTATCTTGCCTTGGTCGCAACTCAGGATTAGGAAAGGTGCCTGTGCATAATAGCCTATTCCGTGTACTTCCCTGTCCTTGGCTATGGATTCAGAGAGTTTAGTAAGTTCGGAAAGCTTCTTCTGAACCAATTTGGGGCATTTTCTCGTGCGGCTGTAGGATTGGTCGAAGACCAGAGTCAGAGAATCTGGTCTCTCTTGCACTTCTCTAACAAGCTCGCAACCTAAGATGTACTGATTTACAGGATTTTTAGGTTTCTTCTTCTGCATCCAAACCCCGATGTCTGGATCGAAGAGCACGTGTCCAGCCGAGCGAACTGAAAAATACTTTGCCCTGTCCTTTTCAGGTGTCAACTGCCGGGGATTGAGCACTTTAGCGCCAAGTAACTTTTCGTACTCCCTAACCCAATCTCTTGATAATTCATCTGCGTCATCGGTGAACATCGGCTGGACAGCCCAAGCTTCTTCGGGAGCCAGCCAGTTCATTAATGAGCGTTTGACGATGTCATATGAGTCTCCAGAGTACTTCATCTTCATAGGACACTTTCAACGAACTCAGTATATCCAGGCTGTCCGGTCCCCTACCCGCCCCGCGCCGGCCACACCGGGTCGTGGTAGCCCAAGGGCACCGACGGCCGCGCCCAGTAGGGCTGGGTCTCCGACAGTTGCAGCGTCGGCCCCAAGTGGCGCAGAACTCCCCCCGGAGCATTGCTGGTCGTTGACCAGCCTTCTATCTCCTCCGGGGTGAATTCCTGGGGTACGCCTTCGAGTTGTGCCTCAGGCACCTGGCCCAGCCCCACCAGCCAGCGTCCCGTCTGGGCCAGCGAAATGCGCACCAGCCAGCTTCCGCCTTCCCGCACCCGCCGGGCCAAGGCTGCCATGGCCCCGAAGGCCATCAGGTATCCGGTCACGTAGTCGATGGCCGATACCGGGTAGAACTGGGGCCCCGGTTCGGCCCCGGGGAACAGTTCTCCCTGCCGGCTCGTGATGCCGCTCACCGTCTGCACCACCGTGTCGAATCCCCGTCTTTCGGCCCAAGGCCCCGTCCGGCCGAATGCCGACAGGGATACGTAGACGATGCCGGGCCGTACCGCCGCCAGTTGCTCCGGCGAAAGGCCCCGCTGTGACAGAGTTCCCGGGCGGTATCCCTGGGAAAACACGTCGCCCTGTCGGACTAACTCCCTCAAGGTTCCCAGGTCCTTTTCGTCTCTCAGGTCCAAGTGGGCCGACAGCTTCCCGTGGCCGGTGTCGAACTCCTGTGTCGCGTTGAAGGGCAGGTGGGGGCCGGTGATTTTCATCACGTCGGCCCCGTGCTCCGCCAAAGTTCTGGCGCAGGTCGGCCCCGCCAACACCCGCGTCAGGTCCAGCACCCTTATGCCCGACAACGGCCTTGAGCCTTCGGGCAGCGGCTCCGGCGGGCTGTCCCCGATTTTTTCAATTTCCAGCAAGGGCAGCGAAGCCACCGCCGCGGCTTGGGGGTGTTGCGCCCACTCCTCCATTGTCCGCACCATTCCCCCGGCGCCCTTGGCGGCGATGATGGCTTCTTCCAGTTCCAAAGCGTCCCAGTTGGCCACCGCCTGCCGCACCGCCTCCCGGTCTTCCTCCACTCCCAGCACGCCCAATGCCGCCGCCCGGTGATTGGGGAAGTTGCAATGCAGGTAGCTCCAGCGCCCATTCTTCGCCGGGTACACTCCCATGATGGAGTTCCGTTCCCGGGACACGTTTGCTCCGTCCAAGCTCAGGTAGTTGCTGCTGCGAAGCGAAGCCGTTGCCTGACGCGTATTGACCCGGATTTCCTGACGCCGCCCGGTGCGCAACTCCCACAGGTCCGACGCGGCCAGTCCTGCCGCCGCCAAGCTGGCCGAAGCCGCCGCCCCGATGCGGAAGGGCGTTGGCAGTATCGGGTCCGTACCGCCGTAAATCTCTACTTCGTTGGCCCGTTCCGGGCCCCAGCCTGGTATTGAAAGAAGGGTTGACAGCGCCTCTTTACTCACGCTCTATGCCTCTCCTCGCACCGAAATTGGGTCATTGCTCTGATAGCCACTACGCTTTCGTCCGCCCCTCCCCCTCTCCTCGTGCGACAGGGCCAAATGGTACAGGAACCGCCCCCTCCAATCAATTTGTGCCCCTGCTACCCCTTGTTGTCGGTATCAAGTGGTAAACTACCTGCAACTGGAGCACATTGCTCCCCCACGCGCCAATATCGGCACAACAGGAGGACGACATGGCCGGAAACTTGGAAATTAAGAACATGCGCCTTATCTCCCATCACGACCTGAACGGGTTCGGCAATATCGGCGAGGGCGTTGCCCTGCAGCAGACTTCCAACGGGCGCCGCATCTTCCACATGGCCCACGAAAGTGCCCCCAAAGACGTCACCAGCGTCGACGTAACCGACCTCGCCAATCCCAAGGTGGTAGCCCAGACCGAGCTCGACCACCCGCACCTCCGTTCCAACTCTCTGGCGGTGATGGGAGACACCATGCTGGTTGCCTACCAGTCCCAGCAGCCCGGCCAGGCCGGCACCGGCATGGGCGTCTACGACATCGCCGATCCCGAAAACCCCAAGCGCATCAGCTTCTTCGACACCGTCGGCCCCGGCTCCCGGGGTTGCCACTGCCTCTGGTGGGTTGACGGCGAATACGCCCACTTGGCCACCGGCACCCCCGACTCCAAGCCCACCGACCCCCGGGACGACCAGTTTTACGTAATCGTCGACGTAAAGGACCCTGCCCGGCCCGTAGAGGCCGGCCGCTGGTGGTTCCCCGGCACCCAGGAGGGCGACTCGGCCCCGCCGCCGGACCGTCATCCCCAGTTCGACGCCGGCAACAGCGTCCACAACGCCAACGTCTATCCCAAGCGGGCTGACCGGGCTTACTGTGCCTGGAAGGATGCCGGCGTGGTCACCTTGGACGTCTCCAACAAGTCCCGCCCCGAGATGATCGCCCACCTCAACTTCGCTCCTCCATTCCCCGGCTTCACCCACACCGTGATGCCCTTCTTCAGCCGCGACCTCCTTGTCGTCACCCAGGAAGCCATCCGCCCCAAGGGCGAGGACTACCCCAAGCTCGTCTGGCTCATGGACAACCGCATTGAGACCAACCCCGTCATCGTTGGCACCCTCCCCATGGCCGACACCGACGACTTCTTCAACCGGCCCGGACGCTACGGCGCCCACAACGTGTACGAAAACATCCCCGGCCCCACCTCCCTGGAGGACGAAAATCTGGTCTATGCCACCTTCTTCAACGGGGGCATACGGGTCTTCGACACCAGCAATCCTTTCCGCCCCGAGGAAGTGGCCTCCTTCGTTCCAGACATTCCCGACAACGCCGAAGCCGTCGGTATCAACGACGTCCACGTCGACGAAAACGGCATCATGTACGTAGTGGACCGCATCAAGGGCGGCCTCTACATCTTGGAGCTGACCATCTGAACCGAGGAGTGGCTAAAGGCAACTATCGTGGAATTGTGAGGAGCCCTTGTTGCGCAAAGCCTCTATCGAAGGTAAATATGGGGGCGTTCAGTATTCGGGAGACCGTGGCCAAAGTCCAGTCAACGAAGCTCATACCTACGCCTTGGTCTGCCGTCAAACGCCCCCATGCTTCGTTGTGTATTGAACTCTCGACCCAGAAAACACCGACCGTGTCCTCGACCCTAGCCATGAAGTCCGAAAGCGTGTTGAATCCCAAGCGTCGGTGAATCAAGGCCATGGTCTCAACTAAGGCGTAAGACGTGGTCCAGAGTTCTTGTTCCCGATCAATCAATCGTTCAAAAGCTTCTCCCGCCCTCCGGTGGAATGAGTCATTAGCGGATACCAGGGCATAGAAAGCGGAAGTGTCAACAAGAACCTTCTCAGGAAGAGGCATGAGGCCCTAGCTCCGATAGATACTCGTCGTGCCTCAGCGCAACGTCTGGCTCGCTACCCTGGCCTATGCCAACCAATCCAAGCATACTTCGCCGCTGCTTCACCCTGTGGGGAGAAATAGCAATGGACACAAGCCGAGACTGCCTGTCTAGGTTCAGGGAAACGCCTCTCACCAATGACACCTTGGAAACTACATCCTCTGCTGAGTAGTTGTCGGCAACTTCTACAACCTCTGATTTCTTGAAAGAGCCAGGGGACTTGCCAATTGCGCATTTCAGGAGCTTGACCAAAGTCTCATAGTCCGCCTTCCCGGGCAAGTTGTCGTCCTGGATTAGGATAGCGCAATGTTCCAACCCCTTGATGGCGCGCTCCGCAGAAACAGTCCCTTCTTCCAATGCTGCAAATACTTCTTCCAACGCTCTAACGTGATGGTCCTTCTCCCGCTCCGTCAAGCCAAAAGGAGACTTGGCTGAGCGGCGCGAGGGCTTCATAGCATCAAGAACCTGGGCCACGTCAGGCATGTACGAGCGAAACCCCTGAGGGTCGCTCGTTAATTTGGAGTACAGCAATTCGAACAGTTCGTTATTCTTGGAAGACTTTTTCACAGCACTCTCCGGTAACGCCCCACAATCATGGGTTGCACCTTGATTGAAATTCTTCCACCAGGCTAAAAATCCGGTCTTCCAACCTGTATTGGTCTCCTTCTACGTCCTGACGACCTAGTGAACCCGCCTTTGGATTGGCCAAACGATAGGTTAAGCCATACTTCTGATGGATGTCCGAGAATTTGGAATTCATTCCTGCAGCCCAATTGGAATCACCGAAATCCGGATCGAACTCACCGAGCCTCCTTAATCGTTCATTGTCGGGAAGCCAGTACATGAACGGCAGGTATTTGCCTGCTTCTGAACCGTAGATGTTCTCTGATTGAGCCCAATGGGTATGGCGGTAGTGCTTTACTATATTCAGCACTACTCCTCTAAACTCGGCTCTAGAACCGTACCTCTCTCGTAGTTGAGACACTCTTGCGTTCACCAATTCTACGCCTTGCAGGGAAAGCGGCTCGGGAATAACTGGTGAAATATAGTAGTCACTAGCCATGAGAGCAGCCGAAGAGAAGATAGAGAGACCCGGAGGGCAGTCAATCAGTATGTATGAATATCTCTCTCGTGCAGAGGCTAAGGCAACATCAAGAGTTAACCTTATTTCCTGGGGCATAGGTTTGTTCGCTTCCCACAGTTCTAGGAGGTCTTCGTCCAATTGAGCAACTGAGGGAGTGGATACGACCATATGGATATCTGTCCCATGCCGAAACATCCCACCTCTAGCTACATTGGAAACCACCAAGGGTGGCTGAGTAACGAAGGCGCCTACATCTACATTCTCGCCTCGTAAAGCTTTTCGAAAAAGGTGGTAAGTAGTTCTTTCTTCGTGACGTTGTCTTTCGATTTCCCTTTCCGGCACCATGCAATAGCTCAAGTTTGCTTGGGCATCCATATCGATCAACAAGACGTTTTGCGAAAATCGGAAGGATAAGAATTCTCCCAGCATCATCGTCAGCGTGCTCTTGCCAACTCCGCCCTTCAGGTTGATTATGCTTACAACCTTCGCTGGCATATTGCTATTCTCCTGACTTGATGTAACCTCACCTGTAGATTAAAGCATTATATCCAGTTGTGGCGCCCTAATGGCGGTCGAAGTAAATGAAAGTGCATTCGAAAGTCTTGAAGCGAAGCCGGACGACTAGGCTCCGCACATTGGACCACCATGAAAATCCAAGACGCATCCGTAAAACTGGTGGAAGTCCCCCTCGAACGGGTCTTCCGCGGCAGTACCTACGTGGTGCCCAGCCGCTGCACTATCATCGTCCGCCTGGAGACCGATGAAGGCTTGGCCGGTGAAATCTACTCCGGTGACGAACGGTCCGACTATCGCTACATCAAGAAGCTCATCCTGGAGGACTTCCGGGACGCCTACGTAGGTCAAGACCCCATGGCCGTCGAACTCGTCTGGGAACACCTCTTCCGGCTCACCCCCCACGTCGCCAACAAGTCCGCCGCCATGAAAGCAATCTCCGCCATAGACTTGGCTGTCTGGGACTTGGTTGGCAAGGCCTTGGACGCCCCGGTTCACCAACTGCTGGGCGGCTACCGCTCCGAACTGCCCATCATCGGCTACACCTACTTCGAGGACAAGTGGGACTCCGGCTCCGAGGCCGAAATAGTCCTCTCCCAGAAGGAGCAGGGCTACGCCGGCACCAAGCTCAAGGTGGGAGACGATGTAGTCTCCCGGGACCTCCGGTGGGTGGAGTCCATCAGGAGCGTTGTGGGCGACGACTTCATTCTCGCCTGTGACGCCAACCGGGCCTGGACCGTGCCCCAAGCCTTGGAGTTCGCCCGCAACGCCGCCGGTCTCGGCATCGCCTGGCTGGAAGAGCCGGTCCGCTGGCACAACGAGGTCGAAGGTATGAGGCGCGTCCGGGAGTCCACCCCCGTGCCGGTAACCGCCGGCCAGAGCGAAATAAGCGGCTTTTGCTGCATGGACCTGATGAAGACCGGCGCCGTGGACTACGTGAACGTCGACGCCTCAATGGCCGGTGGCATCACCGAATGGCGCCGCGTGGCCGCCGCTGCCGCCTATTTCGGTGTGGGCATGGTCCACCATGAGGAACCCCAGACCGCCATTCACCTGCTCTCGGCAATTCCCCACGGCTACTGCGCCGAGCTGTTCCAAGACCCGGTGCGCGACCCCGTGTGGCACCGTATGTATTTGGACCATCCGGAACCCAAAGACGGAATGATCAGCCCGCCTTCCCGCCCCGGGCTGGGCATCCAGATCGACCACGACTTCGTGGAAAGATACGCCGTTGAATAGCTGCGGTCCGGCGCCCCCTACCTCGTGGGAACCGTCCCGATAATCCCGGCCCTCTCCAGTTCGCCCAGTTCATGCTCTGACAGCCCCAGCAGTTCCCCCAGCACGTACCCGTTGTGCTCCCCCAAGTCCGGGGCCGGCGCCGACGGCAGCCTGGCGCTCTTGGACAACCGCCACGGCGTCGTAGTTTGTTTGTACCTCCCGGCCTCGGGATGCTCCACCGCGTCCCAGAACCCCCGTGCGTCCAAGTGCGGGTCTTCTATGATCTCGCTCCCCTTCAGCACCGCCCCGGCGGCCACCCCGTTGGCCTGCAACTCGTGCATGGCTTCATAGTGGCTTCGTTCCCCGGTCCATTCGGCGATAATCCGGTCCAGTTCGTTGTGGTTTCGCAGCCGCGTTTCCGTACTGGCGAACCGGGCGTCTTGGGCCAAGTCCGGCCGCCCCAGCGTCCGGCATAGCCCCTGCCACTCGCCCTCGGTTCTCACCGAAATGGCCACCCACATGTCTTCGGACTGGCAGGGATAGACTCCCTGCGGCGCCGCTTCAAGGTTCCGGTTCCCCATCGGCCCGGCCACCACTCCGTTGCCCGAGTAGTCCAAGTAGGCCTCCCCCATCAGGTTGATCGTCGCTTCTCGCTGCGACAGGTCCACGAAGCAGCCCCTCCCCTGCTGGTTGCGCCGTCGCAGCCCGGCAACCACCGCTCCCACCGCTAAGATTCCCACCACCGGGTCTGGGAAGGTCTCGTTGCTCATCAGGGGCCGCCCGCCTTCGTACCCGGTCACCGACGCCAGCCCCGCCGTCTGCTCCAGCGTCGAACCCAGCGAGCCGTAGTTCCTCTCCGGCCCGGTGGCTCCCTGGCTGCTTATCTTTGCGTACACCAGTTGCGGGTTCACCGACGATACGGTCTCGTACCCCAGCCCCAGCCGTTCCATCACCGACGCCCGGTAGTTCTCCACCAGCACGTCGGATATCCTGGTCAGCTCCAGGAATAGCTCCTTTCCCCGTTCCGTCCCCAAGTCCAAAGTCACACCCAGCTTGTTAATGTTGCGGTGCACGTGGTGCGCCGTCCGGTTCCACGGCCTCTCCCCCGGTTCGCCGTCGGGGTAGACCCGGGGGTCACCCGGTCGTGGGACGGCGTTGCCCCGGTTGATGTCCATCCGGGAGCACGACTCCAGCTTGATGACCTCAGCGCCCATCAATGCCAGCAGCAATGTTGCATAAGGGCCCGCCGCCACCTGGGTCAGGTCCAGGATGCGCAGCCCCTCCAGCGCCGGAGGCAATGCAGCAACGTTCATACCATCCTCTGCACCGCAGGCTCTCCCTTACCAAAGGACTCTACCTTCAACACTGTTTCCCGTTCTGCCGGGTCATTTCCTCCACCTGCTCCCTGCCGTAACCCAGCCGCTGACCAAGGATTTCCCTGTTGTGCTCTCCCAGCATTGGCGCCCTGGACTGGGCCTGAATTTCACCGTCGATGCGTACCGGATGGCCGGGGTAGAGGGCATCCGGCAAGCCCGGAAAACCGATGCTCTGGAAGAACTCCCTATCCTTCATCTGCCGGGAATTGACCAAGTCCGCCACTGTGGCCACGTACCCGGTGATGGTCCTCATGCCTTGCAGTGTGTGGTAGATCTCCTCCTTGGGCAAGCCGGCGGCCCACCGCCCCACCACTTCCCTTAGCTCCTGCTGGTTCTCCCGTCGCGCCTCCGGTGTGGCAAACCGTTCGTCCTCTGCCAGTTCCGGCGTTCCCATCAGTTCGCAGACCCTGGGCCAAGTCCCCTCCGGTGCCCCGGTCTCCAGCCCCGGGCTGACCCAGCCGTCCTTCGCCGCCACCAAGTTCGACTCCCGGCGGGCCGGTGTGCGCCCGAACTGGAAGTGTATCGAGGAGTGAATCTGGGCCACGCTGATGGTCTCCATGTCAGATACATCCACCTGCTGCCCTTCGCCCGAGATATCCCTGGCGTACAGCGCAATCATCGTGGCCGAGAAAGCGCTCATGCCCGTGGTGTACAGGGCGGTCTCGCCCCCTATCTTCAGCGGCTCCCGGTCCGGCATCCCGATGGTGCACATCAGCGCGCCCACCGCCTGCGCCACCAAGTCGGAACCCTTGTATTCGGCGTAAGGCCCCCACTGCCCGAAAGGCGTGATCGACGTGTAGACCAGTCCCGGATTCACCGATTCCAGTAAGGCGTAGTCCAAGCCCAGCCGCTTCGCCTCCCCCGGAGGGAAACTTTCGACAAGAACGTCGCAGTCGTGCGCCAGCCTCCTCACTGCCGCCTGCCCCAATGGGCTCTCCAAGTCCAGCGCCACTCCTTTCTTGCCGGTGTTCAAGTACAGGAAGAAGGCGCTTTCCCGTTGGCCGTCCCCACTGGCGAGGAAAGGGCCCATCGAGCGTGAAACGTCCCCGGCCCCCGGGGGCTCCACCTTGATGACCTCTGCCCCCATGCCGCCCAGCAGCTTGGCGCAGAATGGCCCGGACACGCCTTGGCTCAGGTCCAGGACTCTGACGTCGCTCAACACTCCCTGGACGTGTTCCATCCCCTCTCCTGGGCTTTACCCGGTTGTAGCCGTCCGTGCCGGTGCTTGGTGGAGCGTGATGGGAAAGGCAGCTCGAGACCGGCGGTTCAAGACCGTCGGCAGGCCCCGCAATTCTGCCACAAAAGCCGGGACCTGGGGTAGGTTCGACCCTTCTGGTGTTTTCCCGCCGGTCAATCTATATTAGCGGAGCCCCGTTGCCCCAAGCCCAATTTGACGAAAAGTGAGGCTGCTATGAAAGCCAGGACCGTTTCCCACATCGCCGTTTGTGTCCACGACCTGGAACGTTCCCTCAAGTTCTACCGGGACATATTGGGCATGACCGTGAAAATGCACGAGACCCAGCCCATGGCCGGGCGCACCGGTTCCCAGTCCCAGGATATGTACGGCGGTCCCCACCAGAGCCGCACCGTCGCCAACGTGTACTTCGACGACGAAGCGGATGCCCCGTTCCTGGTGCTGACTTCTCATCCCGGCGACGACGTGTCCGGCCAGCCGGTCAAGCTGGACCAGATAGGCATCACCCACCTGTCCTTCGAGGTGGACGACGTAGCTGCCACTTTGGGTGAACTGGAGTCGCAGGGAGTCCCCCTGGCCGGCACCCGGGAGGGCTTCACCGGCTCCGATGGCGTCGTCAGGACCATCTTCGTCTACGACCCCGACGGAATCCTGGTCCAGTTCGACCAAGGCCATAGGAACTAGCAGACCATCAGCTTTGTATTGAAGAGGCAAAGAGGGCAACCACAAGAGTTGCCCCTACCAATGTCGGACATTTCCGTAGGGGCGTCCCTTGTGGGCGCCCTTATCACTTGCCGCGCGCAGCGAAGAGGGGGTGTTGCTTAAATGACGTGGAACAGTATCAGGTGCTCCCTCAGCACGTCGGCGGCAAAGTCGTTTTCCACGTCCCGCCACACCGAATGGATGTGGTTGGCACCGTCTTGCCGGTTGTCGAACTCCACCACGAAGTCGCCGCCGTGAATCCTGTAGTAGTGCTCCTTGCTCTTGTCCGCCGGCCCGGCCCAAGCGAAGTGGAAGCCGTCCATGCCTCGTTGCTTGATGGTATCCATCCGTTCCGCCGAAAGCTCGTCCCTGACCTGCCCCACGTATTCGCTGATCAACGCCAGCAGCATTTCCTGCTGGGAGCCCGACATCTTCGAGCCGGGCAGCCCCTCTTCCATCGGTAGAGAGACCTTGGAGCTGTTGTAGGTGAGTATGTCCAGTGGAGCCTGGTCGTAAATCACCGCCGTGCTCCTCTGTCCCTGGTCCAGGCTGTCCATCAACTGGAACGCCAGGTCCTCCCGGTTGCCCAAGATGCGCAGCCCCGTCTTCGGCCCCTTGCGCACTTCCGCCGGATTTGCCCCGAAGAAGAAGGGTGTCACCGATATGACCTTGTCTTCCCAGATGCTGAAGTGCAGCGATACGTGGTGCCCCTCGGCCCGCCAGCCCCAAGGACCTTCTCCGCCGGGCTGTCCAAACACCGTGAAGTAGTACAGTTCCGGGTCCCTGACGAAGGTGACCAGCCCCTGCTCCTTTTCCAAGGGACCCAGCACCAGTTCGTGATCGATTATCAGCTTGGCCTGCTCCAAGGAACGGGGTGTCAGGCCGGTGGCCATCAGGTCGAATGCCAACGTCCTCTGCTCAGCGGTCATGTCCCGTAGTGCCAAGCCGTGCCGGTTGGTGGGAGGGTAGTACCAGAAAATCCGCTCCCCGTCCTCGTACTGGTAACAGGTCTTCGCTGCCTGCTCCGCGGAAAGGCTGGCAAGGAAAGCGTTGCAGGCCCGGGCCATGGCCGCCGCGGCGCTGCCGGGAACCGTTTCTAGCGACATCTGGTGGTCCTCCCTTAACACTTGGTTGGTCGGTCTCGCTTGTCTGTCCCCATCGGTACAGGAAACGCACAAGCGTGGCCGGTCTTCCTTGGAACGGGGCAGGGCGAGTGTAGTTTTGACCCCTTGGAGTGTCAAGCCGACGTATCAATTCCCCTGGTCAACCGCCTTTTGAGAACGAGAAAGCAGGGTACACTGTTTACTTTGATACGCAACCCTGCACTAACACCAGTCCCTCTGATACCAATCATCCGCATGATAAAGAAAGCCCCGGTTACCTGACCGGGGCTCTCTTGGGTGTCTGTTGGGAGTCCTGCGGTTCCTTGTTAATGGCTTACTCCCCTTCTTCAGGCGGGGGCCAGTCATCCTCATCCAGCCATCCATGCTTTTGGGCCAAGTGGACCCACAGGCGTTGATATTGGCGGGTGTCCCTACGGTATTCGGCCACTTCCTTCTGCTGTTCTTCCAAGTTGCGGTCCAACCGCTCCATATTGCGGTCCAACCGTTCAACATTGCGGTCCAACCGCTCGATATTAAGCTCCAATCGTTCCAATAGAGCCTGTTGACGCTCGGCAATATCGGCCAAGAGATTCAGCCTGGCTTCGTGGTGCCGGTTGCTTTCCTCCAAACTCTCCAAGGTGGTCATATTCTTCTCCCAGAGGATCACTGTAGAACGGTGTTCTATTCTGACACTACTATATCCAAGATGGTACACACCTATCGACGCCGTGGAGACACCCCCTATCAACGAACCGCCAGTCAGTAGCTTGCCCAATAAGGTATGCAAATCCCCTTGCCAATGCGCTACTCCCCTTCTTCAGGCGGGGGCCAGTCATCCTCATCCAGCCATCCATACTTTTGGGCCAAGTGGACCCACAGACGTTGGTATTGACGGGCGTCCCTACGGTATTCGGCCACTTCTTTCCTTTGTTCTTCCAGATTGCGGTCCAACCGCTCAATATTGCGGTCCAACCGTTCGATATTAAGCTCCAATCGTTCCAATAGAGCCTGTTGACGCTCGGCAATATCGGCCAAGAGATTCAGCCTGGCTTCGTGGTGCCGGTTGCTTTCCTCTAAACTCTCCAAGGTGGTCATATTCTTCGCCCCCGCTGCCTCCATAGAACGGTGTTCTATTCCCGCAATACTATACCAAGATAGTACATTCGTATCAACGCCGCAGAGACTCCCCCTTGTCAATTAGCCGTCAAGTAGTAGCTTGCGCGGTACAGGCGGTAAAGCATGTAAGTCCTTCCTCTGGGGAATGCCTTCAGCCCCTCTTCCGCTGGGATAGGGGCGGAGGTGAGGGCAGCTGAGCCCGGTGGAATGCTCCCCGGAAGTCAAACGCAGTTGCCCGGCTCTTGAAATTTACCCCGGCCTGACCCCGCCCGCGTCCTGCCCTTCCCGAACGCGCCCCGGTTGGTGACACTTGGCCCTTGCCTTCCAGGATTGCAGCTCTCTAGCATGAATTTCAGGGCATCCCGCGACGCGGTGTCGCGGTGGCCCAATCCAACCTGCCACTTAGGCTAGCAGGAGTTAAATGTCGAAACCTCGTTCCAAAATCAGGTCCGGCCTGCTCGTTACCCAGCCACATCCGGGCCTTACCCGGCCTCCAAAATGAGAGGAAATGAGAGGAAATGAGAGGGAAATTAAAACTTCCGGCCCCGGTCCTCCTCCGGAGTAAGCTCTGCCTATCATCGCACCCGAGAAGCCCATTAACTAACTCGTAAAGGAGAACATCGCACCATGCATCTCAATGAAATACGCCGGCGCATCGACGCCCTTCGCAGCAAGCTGGCCCTGGAGTTGGCCGTTATCGAGCTCCACC
>DAOULB010000007.1:0-50704 GCA_034420695.1 Dehalococcoidia bacterium | reverse complement strand
CATAAACAGGGTGCTGAACGTGATTCCCGTGGTGAAGACCATTTTCGGTGTAACGCAGCAGGCTACATCGGCGCTTACGTCGCAGTACAACTTCAGCCGGGTGGTATTTGTGGAGTGGCCTCGGGAGGGAATGGCGGCGATGGGATTCGTTACCAGCCGGGTGTATTCCACGGAAAGCGGGGAGTCGATGGTGCTGGTCTACATACCGACAGTTCCCAATCCGACATCCGGGAACATGGCGCTGGTATCTGAGGACGACGTCATGGAAACCGACCTTGCGGTGGAGGACGCGATGAAGCTGGTATTCTCCGGGGGAATAGTGCTTCCTGAAGGGCTCTCCCTGGCCAGGGTTCCCAGGGACGAAGACACTCCTCCTACCAAACTGACCGGCCGTTTCGAAATCGGTCCCAGCTAGGGGAAAAAGAAAGAATGGCGGGGTGGACACCCCGCCATTGATTTTCTTCGAAGGATTAACTTTTTCCGATATGCCGACCCAGTGCCCCTTGAATGCTATGGAACATACATCCGAGCATGCGAGTTTCGGCGCTTCATTTCATTCCCTGCTATGTTTCAACCACCTCTCTGGGCAATCAGGCAAATTTCTTGAAAGGCTGGACGATTCTAACCCGGTGGTTAGCCTGCGCCTATGGCTTCGGTCGAGGAAGGAAAAGTCTCGATTATCTTATCGAAGCCGCTTATTCGAAACACTTCGTTCACCGAATCCGTGAGGGCGCACACAGCCAGTCTTCCATTTTGTTTCTTGAGCGTCCTGGCAGTCTGCAGGATGGCCCTAAGGCCAGCGCTGCTGATGTAGGTCAGACCGCCCATGTCGAGAATCACGGTGCGGTCATTGTCATCGATGATATTTTGGAGGGCTTCGTGGAACTCCCGAGCGTTTGCGCCGTCAACCCGGCCTTCGGTCATGGCCACCAACGCTCCCTCCGTTCTTTCTACCTTGATTTCCATGATTGCACCCCTCCTCGACTAAGCGGCTGAAATTCCCACGTCCGCTTTCTGTCCATTGCTGGTAAGTTGAACTTGGTCCCAGATATTCTTGTACTTGATTCCTTGTCTGCCGGCCAGCACCGCCCGAACAAAGTTTTGGAGCGAACATAACACGACAGGCTGATTGGCAACAGTCTACAACAAAATTAGCGCTTCGCCTACACTGGCGGAGCGGAGAGGAAGTCTTTCTTGCAATGAACTGCTACAGGGGTCCGGCAATTCCTGCCGGACCCCTTGTCTTCCAGGAAGGGGAGACACCAGCGACATCAGGAGGACTAACGCTCCTCCAACCTTGCCTGAATGTGTTCGGTGCGTATGACCAGTTCGGCGAATTCCGCCGCGTCGGCGGACTGGCGGAGCAGGGACCGGACACGGCGAGCCTCAGTGGCTACATCGGCCAAGGACCCGTTCTGGGCCCAATAACTTTGCCGCAAGACTTCGGCGTATTCGGCTACCACCGCGGCGAGTTGGAACCTGGCCGAAGCATCGGAAAACCGCGTATAGAGCTGGTCGCTCCGAAGATCACGGTTGAGTTCTATTATCTTGCCGGTGCCTGCGTCTTCGTACCTCATGTAAACAGTACCCAGCCTTCCCCTGGATTGGTCGTGGAGTTTCAGCTCGTACAGGGCGGTTACGCTGTGGTTGGCCCCGATTTCCCCGGCGTCAACCGCATCGTTGCGGAAGTCCTGATCAGCCACACGGCGGTTCTCGTAGCCCAGCAACCGGTAACGGCTCACCACTTCGGGATTGAACTCCACCTGCACCTTGGCGTCCCTAGCGATGACCTGAATGGTGCTGGCAAGTTCCTCCACGAAAATCCTTCTTGCTTCTCCCAAATTGTCTACATAGTAGTAAGAACCGTCGCCATCATTGGCCAGCCGCTCCATTAGAATGTCATTGTAGTTACCCATACCAAATCCGACGGTGGTCAGGGTTACCCCCCGGTCCACGTAGCGGCGGACCTGTTTCAGAATGGAATCAGCCCCGGTCCTGCCGACGTTGCCCACTCCGTCAGACAGCAGGATGACTTGGGTGATGCGTCCGGGCTTTACGAGGTTTCCAGCCATTCCATAGGCCAGGACCAGCCCTTCTTCCACGTAGGTGGAGCCGCTGGGCGATAGTTGGTTGATGGCCTCCATTATCCTTGAACGCTCTTCGCCGCTGGTGGGCTCCAACAGGACCCGCCCACGGGAGCCGTAGACCACGATTCCAACCTCGTCGGTGGGGCGAAGCTCGTTTACCAACAGGCGCAGGGACTGTTTTACCAAACCAAGCCGGTCTTCCCTACCCATGGAGCCAGAGACGTCTATGGCGAAGACCAAGGAGGCGTCCTTCCGCTCCTCCGCAAGAACGGATTTGCCCTGAATGCCAACTCTAAGAAGCCAGTGGTTGTCGTTGCCGAACCGGGAAGGGGACCCCTCCAAGTGGATGGCGAAGGCGTCTTCTACCGGCTTGGGGTAGCCCTGGTCAAAGAAATTCACGAATTCCTCGACCCTAATCGAGTCTGGGTCGGGCAAGTTACCGTCTTGGATGAACCGGCGGGCCACGGTGTAGGAAGCGGTGTCCACGTCAACCGCGAAGGTGGACAAGCGGTCGTCCTCGGTGTCAATAAATGGGTTTACGCCGGTGTGCTGGAAGAAGGTCAGGTCGTAGTCGGCGTCGTTCACCGGGGAAGTGCCCCCGATGACATTGAAGCCTTCCGGCAAGGGAGGAGGCGCGGACCCACCGGAATCTCCCTGGGCACCTGCGGGGTGCTTGGCGGAGCTTCCCGTTGCAGGAGTGGCTGCGCTTGACCATTGGAAGGACTGGTCACCCGTCCCTGCAGCTTGGGAGATGTCAGGGTCCTCCAACGGAGGGCCTGAGTCGCCTTTTCCCCCTCTCAGGACTGCGTCCTCCGACTGAACAACCGGCGCTGGCGTGGCTAGAGGGGCCGGAGTGGCGGCCTGTAACGGCTGAGGGGTACGCCACGGGGAAGGTTGCGCATCCACAGATGACTGCTGCGGGGAGGGGGGCGCCATGACTTGCTCCGAGGACGCTGGCGCTGCCGCCATCTCTTGGGCCGAAATAGATTCGGCCTCCTCTGATCCACCCCCTGTTAGAACCGCACGCCCGGGATCTATCAAGTGAGGATCTCTGGCGCAGGCGACCACCGCCAACAGGAGAAGCAGGGCCCCTATTACAACACCGTATTTGCTCATTGTCTTGACTTGAACGCCCATTTGATTGCCTCCAATTTCCTCCAAATCAGGGAATGCTTCAAGCTTGGCAACCAATCGGGTACACTTCTAACTACTATAGTGTCACATTGCCTGGCATTTGAGTGCCGAAGTTGTAACACTTGCCTACTTTCGCTGATCTCCTTAACAAGTACATGTCCCGGACCGGTATCGCCGATGCCGAACTGGCGCGGCGGATGGAGATCAGCCGCTTGACCGTTATCCGCTGGAAGGAAGGCGTGACCGCTCGCCCCCGCCACAGGGAGGATGTGGTGCGCTGCGCCGAAGTCCTGCGGTTGACGCCGGACGAACTGGACGAGTTTCTGCTGTCCGCCGGATTCTCTCCCGAGAATTCTCTACCTCCGGGGACTGACGCCAGTCCACGGTCTGACGAAGCAGAACCTGCCGGTCCCCCGGAGGCCGCGCCCGTACAGATCAAGAAGCCACGGCGACGGTATGCGCTGATTGCAGGGCCCATTGCAGTCTTGGTGATTGCGGCGGTATTTGCCGGGCTTGCAGCAGCCGGGGCGTTCAGCACGGGGCCAGACCCGCTTCCGGTTCCTCCACCCACTCTCAGGAATTCGTCCATCGTCATTGCCCCGTTCGTGAACTATGCTTCCGGGCAGCAGGGATTCAACGTTCGGGGGCGCATCAGGAGTGAAATCGAGCGGGATATTCTAGCCGCGGGGGTTTCCGAGGTGAAAATCGTTGAGTGGCCCGAGGCGATCACCAACGAGACCGCCGCCGCCGAGGCAGCACTTACCTCAGGGGCAACCATTCTGATATGGGGTGAGTACGACACGGGCAGGGCCGTGGCCATCCTGACCATCTCCCGGAGTCCGGACACTCTTCACCACCAGAGAGTCGTGGATACCCCGTCATCTCCTGGCGGACTGCCCAGCTCGATCAACACCGGGCTGCCCGATGAGGTGCGGTCAATCGCCCTGCTGACGTTGGGTCAACTCTACTTGGAAAGGGAAGAATTCGACCTTGCCAAGACAGTGTTGAACCAGGCCTTGTTGCATCCCCCCACAGACCCAACTTCTCTGGCGGCCCTCCGCTACCGGCTGGGGCGCGCCTATATGGGCGGAGAGTTGGCCGACCTAGACGAGGCTATAGAGCTGTTCACCCAAGTCCTCGAAGTCAAGCCCCGCTCGGTGGACGGCTATAACAGCCGGGCACTGGCCTACTTGGAGCGGGGACGGAGTGGCGACTTGGAGCTGGCCATTAACGACTTCAGCCGCGCAGTCAGCATCGCTCCCGGTTCCCCAGCAGCCTACGTCAACCGGGCGGCCGCTCTCTTGGACCGGGGCAACTCCCAGGACTTGGGACGGGTATTCAGCGATTTGAGGCAGGCAATAGCCATTGATCCCGGCGCACCGGCTCCCTACATTAACCGGGCCGGAGCCTACGCTCTGCGGGACCAAGATGGCGACAGAGACCTGGCATTGGAAGACTTCCAGCGGGCGATAGACTTGGAACCAACCTCGCCTTGGGGATATTTCAACCGGGGCCTGTTCTATTCAGGCGTGCAGGACTGGAAAAAATCCAACGCTGATTTCCGGCAAGCCCACGAACTCATTCCGGAGGCCCAGCTGTTCAACAATGTACTGTGCCTCCAGTTGGCGGTGCAGCGCAAGGGAGAGGAGGCCCTTCCATATTGCCAGGCTGCCCTGGCCGCCGAACCGGCGGGACCGGCTTTAGATAGCCGGGGGCTTGCCTACGGGGCTATGGGCAGCGTCGGGAGTTCAGTCGCCGATTTCACCGAATTTCTCGATTGGCTCAGTACCTCGGCCAGGGAGGAGTGCGCATCCAGATACAGGCCTTCCAGGGAAAACTGGATAGCCGAATTGGAGGCCGGACGTGACCCGTTCGATAAGTCCACATTGGAGGCCCAGCGCGCTAGGTTAGTGCCCAGGTGGAACAAGCCTTGCTAGATACTTTGCAGCGGATCGAGTCCGGAGCACCATTTCATGCCGCAGGTGCCTTCCGGGGCTGTTCCTTCCCCCGGCGCCAGGAGCGGCGGGAAGAACCGATGAAAAATGGAACGGATTGACGCTGAAGGCCGACCTTACCAGGCCTTATCCTAGTGTGCAGGCCGTTTACAGTTCCGGTCGAATCTGCCGCCCTCGCGTCGCCAGGCTACCCAGAAGCCAGTTGCAGGTATATTCGATGAGAATTTTCAAAATGGTTGTCCATGGGTTGCTATTCCTAGTGGCAATAGCCGTCTTCTACATCGGACTGGGGGTTGGACTGCAATACAACCCGAACTTGGGCACGATCCTGTGGATAGTTGCGGCGGGGATAGCCGGGGCGAACTTGGTGTGGATAGTGCGGAGCCGTGAACGCGGGGAGAGCTAAGCGCAAATTGGGCCTTAGCAGCGGTTGCACCTGCAGAAATGGATTAGCTTTGGGTAAGACTTCCGGGGTTCACCGCCGAGCCCGTCACTTTTGCTCGAAGAAGTCGAGGTCGATGGCAAAGGCGGAGGCCAGCAGCAACAGACGGAAGTCGTTGCCGGGCTGAAGGTCTGAGAACTCAACCTTGAAGGTGTCGGCGTCGGACATGGCCTCTCTGAACATGCCGCTCCACTCCTTGGTTATACGGCCCAGTTCGGCACCGGCGGAATCCTGGGCGACGAAGGTGTAACGCCGGAACACGCTGCCCTTTATTTCTGCGACTTGGCGGCCGCTGGCGTCAACCAAGGAAAACTTGCGGCTGAGACCGGCAAACTGGCGGTAAAGACCGCCCAGAGGAGTCTCGTCAGGGCGCCGGACATGCATCTTGGAACGGAACCAGAAGAAGGGCCGGTTGGCGGTCAAGACGGGCTCTCCACCGCCCCCCACGACGTGGATGTTCATTGGTCGGCGGGAACCCATGAATTGCCGGTTCAGGGTACCGGACTCTTCGTAGGCGTACATCGCCTCGTTTCCGTCGGGCGTTAGCACAGCATAGCGATTTGAGGTTTCGAAACCGGTGAGGGCTTCCAACCCTTCCAGCCTTTGCTGAACTATCAACTGGGTATGTCCGGCAAGGTCTACCATGGCGGCTCCTTCAGGTCAGGGCTTCCAGTTCAAGGGCGTTTGAGAGAGCGTTTCCTGTACACTAAACAGGGGCTGCTGATTTGGAGAAGGCGGTGAATCTAAGTCCTTCCGTTGTTCCAGTACCCCGGGCCAGGGAGGCCGCCCTCAGTTGGTATTACGTTGCGCTGCTGGGCAGCAGATTCTTCCAGAACAGCCGCTTCATGGTCACCCATTTCTGTCAGGTCTATTGAAGGAGGTGAAGAAATGCCGCCGGAGAGAACCATGGCCATTGCTTCCTGCACAGTCATTGTGGTGTCAAATACCTGTTGGAGGGGTATCATGGCGACCCAGCCTGAATTGGGTGTGGGCGCCGTGGGCAAATAGACTATCCCCATAGTGGTTCCCGGAACCAATTTGGAGACTCCGGTGAGAAAGCCTATCATCCAAGTACCCTGCTTCGGGTATTCGACTACCACCACCCTCTTGAAGCCGGCGGCGCTCTCCCCGCTGAAAGACTCGACCAGTTGCTTGGCAGGGCCGTAGAGGTTCCCCACCAGGGGAAGGTTCAGCAGGTAGCCTTGGATGGTGCTGATCATGCGCCGCCCGATGTGCAGGCTCATGACCAAGCCCAACACGTAAACGACTACAACCAGGGAGACCAACCCCAGACCCGGTATCTCCCGGCCCAGGGACTCGGTGAAGACCGGTTGCAAAAGGCTGTCGGCCTTATCGAACAGCCAACGGATTAGAACATAGGTAATGACAACAGGAATCAGGACCAGCAGGCCCAGGACCAGCCTGCTCCGCAAGTGACGGCCCAAGTTCGACCCCATTCCTCCTGTCTGTCTATCAGCCACACCCACCCAAAGCCGCCTCGTGATGCCACAATGGTTTCTCCGGAACGCATTCCGGGGGACAGTTTCAGTCTATGGACCGGCTAATATTTTTGTCAATTATGTAGAATAGTTCTAATAGTCAAAAATTCAACGTTTCAAAGGAGGAGGACATGCCGCTTCAATGGGAGCACGTAGCGGGACCATTCAGCCGGCTGACGGAAGGGCCGGCCTGGGACGGACGGAGACTTCTCTTCACCCATATCCCGGCAAGCCGCATCATGGCCTACGACCCAGCCACAGGTGACTGCGTCGTGCACCGGGAAAATACGAACCACACTAACGGACTTGCCTTTGACGCCGACGGGCGACTTTACGGCTGCTGTTCAGGCGGCCGGTCCATCGTGCGGTTTGAGGCCGACGGGAGCACCACGACCATCGTAGACAATTTGGAGGGCAAGAAGCTGAACACGCCCAATGACTTGGCCATAGACCGGCAGGGACGCATCTGGTTCAGCAACCCCTGGAACGAAGGAAACATAGACCCCAGCGAGCAGCCGGAAATGGCGGAGAGGGACATACTGCGGGCCGACCCCCAGCCCGACGGAAGCTGGACCTGCCGGCGCATGACCTTCGACACCACGGGCACCAACGGAATCCTGCTCTCACCCGACGACCGCCGTTTGTACATCATCCAGACGGACTACTCGCCGGGGGCGGCTCGGGAGTTACGTTCCTACCCCATAGGGGACGACGGCTCATTGGGCGACTACGTTGTGCTGCACCAGTTCGGCCAGGACCATCGGGGGCCCCAGCGGGGAATCGACGGCATGTGCCTCGACTCCGAAGGGAACATCGTGGCTACAGCCGGGAATTTGGCCACCGGACCCGGGCCCATGGTCTACGTGTGGACACCAGAGGGCCGCGTCCTGGAAACGTACCCGATGCCCGTAGGCGTAGACATGCCCACGAACTGCTGCTTTGGAGACCCTGACCAGAGCACCCTTTACGTTACTACCCTGGGGGGACACCTGCTCCGGCTGCGCAACACCGGACGCCGGGGTTGGATCATGTGGCCCCCGGCGCGGTGACTCCTCGCCGTCCTTCACGGGACGTCAACGAGTGTGAACAAAGCAAGGGGCTAAGAGGAGACGCGGCGAAATAGAGGGAATTGCTGACGCGATTCCTATGGTTCCCGGGGGTCCCTCTTCCTGCTTGGTCCCGCTTCTGCAGTTGGTCCGATGGTTGGTGGCGATGCAGTCCAGGGGTCCCCGGAAACCGCCATTCACCCGGTCCCGGCCGCCCCAGGCGGTTGGGACCGTGGCTTCAGGATGGTGTATTGACGCGTGTGCGGCTAAGCCTTGACCACGTACATGACCCTAGAGCCCAGCAGAATAGCGTACGCGGGCACGGCGAGAATTATAGAGTATACCCAGATGCCCGCCGGGCCCAGCAGGCCGCCGATGATAACACCGTAGACCGAGGCCGCTCCCAGCAGTATGGCGCACGCCGTGGCCAGCACTGGATGGGTCCGGTGCATTAACCGAATACCGGCGGTCAGCGGTATGGCCGCCGGCCAAGCGAACGCGAAAAGAAGAATAATATCCTGCATTGCAGGCCCACCACCGCCACCCCACCCCGCGCCGAACCTCATGAAGGAAACGGCCAGCACCGCTATGGGCAACCAAAGGGACAAAAGAATAGTGCGGATTATGGTGCCTATCATGCTATTTTGCTCCATTTGCTTCTGACCGACCACAGAAAGCGGATATCGCCGAGGTACACGCTATATTTCCGCCCCAACCTTGAGCAATGGTTTTGTTCGGAACTTTCTGCGTGTTTTCCGGCGTGCATTGCCAGAGGAGACGACAAGCAACAGCCGGTGGCGATGGGAACCTGAGAGACGACTAGGAAGGTCACAGCAGCTAAAATGGCAGGAAGAATTACCAAGCAGCCCAGACGGTTATCATGAATTTTGGCAAGCCAGTGCAGATTTCCGATGGAGTGCACCAGTTTCGGGCCATTGGGGCCCGGGTCACAGTGCTGATCGAAGGCAGCCAGGCCATCCTGGTAGACGCAGGGTCCTTGGGCAGCCTGAGCAGCATAAGAGGAGGGTTGAAGGCCTTGGGGCTGACACCCGAGCAAGTGGCCCGGGTGGTGGTGACCCACGCGCACCCAGATCATTCCGGTGGATTGGGTGAGCTACTGGGCGGGAGAGAGACCCCAGTGGACGCTCACAGGCTGGACGCCGACGTGATAGAAGGGGTTCCGCCACCGCCGGTCCCCCGGCAAAGGGGAGTGCTGTCGGCGGTGACCCAACCCCTAGTGGCAAGGCTGATGGGAAGGGCGGTCCCAGTGGGGAGGCGACTGGAAGATGGGGACGTCATACCCTTTGGCACCGAGGTGCGGGTAGTTCACCTCCCCGGGCACACTGACGGCAGCATTGCCCTGTACCTTCCTGAGAAGAGGGTGGTCATCTCGGGCGACGCACTGCAGTATAAATTCGCCAGGAGCCTGAGTCCCCCTGGGGCCGGGGTAACGCGGGACCCCGCGCAAGCGATGCGCTCGCTTGAGAAGCTGATGGACTTGGACTTCGAGACCATGTGCTTCAGCCACTACCCGCCACTGAGGGATGATCCCCGAGGGGCGTTGCAGAGGCTCATCGAACAGCATCATTCCCCGAAGTAACTGTCCAGCAACGCCACCACGCCGTAACGGCTCTTGCCGCCGGAAGGCTCTGAACCGCCAGGAGGTGATGATGACCCAATCCAACGCCCCAGATGGCTTCGTGGGCAGCACCGTTGTTGAGTTTTTGCAAGGCACGGTGGAGAGGTACAGCGCGCGGGATGCCCTGTTCTTCAAGCCCGCCTTCCGGTACCAACGGTGGAGCTACTCACGGCTGTGGGAAGATTCAGGCAGGGTCGCCACCCTGTTGCAGCGCAGCGGGCTGGTGAAGGGGGACCAGGTGCTGCTATGGGGGCCAAACTCGCCCCATTGGGTGCTCATCTTCTTCGGGTGCCTCCGGGCAGGAGCAGTCCTAGTGCCATTGGACCTTCGCAGCGCGCCGGACTACGTGGCCCGGGTGTTGTCGAGGATAGAACCAAGACTTGCCTTCACCTCCAGATTTACACCGAAGGGCGGCGTGGAACTGGGAATTCCCGAGATGGCATTCGAAGACTTGGAAGCAGCCATCGATGGTTTGCCCCAACCTGAGCCGGTAGAGGTTGGCCCCGGCGACCTAGCCGAAATAATGTTCACTTCCGGCACCACGGGAGACCCCAAAGGGGTAATGCTCACCCACCGGAACCTGACTGCCAACATTGAGGGAGTGTCCCAGTATATTTCCTGCAGCCCGTCCAGCAGGCTGCTCTCCATACTGCCGCTGAGCCACATGTACGAGCAGATGGGCGGCCTCTTGCTGGCACTTTATTTCGGCGCCAGCGTCACTTATCCCACCAGCCGGCAGCCCACCGTCCTGTCCCGCACCATGCGGGAACGCAGGATCACCGCCATGCTGCTGGTGCCGCAAGCCTTGGAACTGCTGATGAACGGCATCGAGCGAGAGGTGAGACGGCAAGGCAAGGAGAAACTGTGGGCCAAGTTGCTTCACTTAGCAGAAAGGACCCCCTTCCGCCTGCGGCGGCGGCTTTTCGGCCGAGTGCACCGGCAATTCGGCGGTAAGCTGGACTTCATCGTATCCGGCGGGGCGGCGTTGGACCCAGACTTGGGGAAGAAGTGGGAGTTGCTCGGCGTGAAAATAGTGCAGGGTTACGGCACTACTGAGGCTTCCCCGGTGATAAGCAACCACTCGCTTGAAGAGCGCAGGCTGAACTCCACGGGACGGCCGCTGCCCAACGTGGAGGTAATGATAAGCAGCGACGGCGAGATTCTGGCACGGGGAGAGAGCATTACCCCGGGTTACTGGCGCATGCCGGAAGAGACGGCGGCAGTATTTGAAGACGGTTGGTACCGGACCGGGGACCTTGGGTTCTTCGACGATGAGGGGTTCCTCCATATCAACGGTCGCCTAAAGGACATGATTGTTCTGCCCAGCGGCCAGAATGTTTTTCCCGATGACATCCAGACGGTTTTGACAAAGCACCCACGGGTAACTGACGCTGCGGTAGTAGGGCTGGACCGGGGTGCATCGGTGGAAGTGCACGCCGCCCTGATCCTGGACGAAGCAGAGGCCGGACAGGAGGTAGTGTCCTGGGCCAACGAGCAGCTTGCAGAGCAACAGAGGATTCGAGGGTTCACGATCTGGCCCGAGGAGGACTTCCCACGGACCCATACCTTAAAAGTCAGAAAAGGAATCGTTATCGATACCATACTGGGGAAAATCCAGCCGGCAGGTCAGCCTGCAGGAGGGGCAGAGCAGGGCCAGCCCGGCGGTCCCCGGGACTTGGCGCACATCATCTCCGAGGTGAGCCGTCACAGCCTCGAGGAAATCCGGGACGAGGCGGCTTTGGCCGATGACCTAGACTTGGACTCACTGGGCAGAGTGGAACTGCTTTCGGCAATTGAAGCCGAGCTGGGTGTTTACATGGACGAGAGCCAGTTGGAGCCTGGCACCACGGTGCGTCAACTGACCGAACTGGTGGAGGAGGGTTCGAGAAACCCACCCTTGTTGAGCTTCCCAAGCTGGGGAATGCGCCTGTGGTGCCGAATGTTGCGGGGTTTCCTGCAGAGGATGGTTATCTTTCCGCTGGTGAACATTCCCTACCGGCTCAAGGTGACGGGGCGCGAACATTTGGAGGGTTTCAGCGGGCCGGCGTTGTTTGCCTCAAACCACAACCTGGGCTTGGACAACCCGTTGATTATCAAGGCGGTCCCCCTGAAATGGCGGCGACGCATGGCGATTGCCGGAGCAGCCGAGCTGTGGAGAAACCCGGTTTGGTGGGTGATGAACCCGCTGCTGGGCAATGCCTTTCCATTGGCTAGGGAGGGAGCGGTGCGGCCCAGCCTGGAGAACATGGGCAAGATCCTGGACAACGGCTGGTCGGTGCTCATCTACCCCGAAGGGGAACTCACAGTGGGCGGGCCAATCAAACCATTTATGAACGGGACGGGATTGGTGGCCGTGGAAGGCCGCCTCCCGGTGGTCCCGCTGCGGCTCCACATAAACAAGCTGGGCTCTCCGGCCAAGTTTCCCATTTTCAGCCGGGGCAGCGTGGAGGTACGGTTGGGGGAGCCGATTATCTTCCAGCCTGGCACCGGGTACCAAGAGGCGACTACCGCCATTGAGGAAGCGGTCAAGGCCCTCTAGTCTCAGCCGCGTTTCAGGAGGGAGGTCGAACCCCACGGCCGTTACAGCGGCAGCAGGGTTATTTCGGTCATAGGCCCTTGGCGCCGGTTATGTCGCGGCGGAGGAAAAGGAAGAACGCACCCGCCCCCAACAACAATATGTAGGCGAGCAATACGAAGAAGGCATGCCAGGCGCCAATTGATGCTCCTTCGCCCTGGTTCATCCAAGCGTTTACGTTTTGACCGATGAGATAGTCCGGAACCCGCTCCAAGGACGGAACCAGGCCGACGATGGGGGCGGCTATCAACTCGACAAAGTAGTATCCCAAGGAGAACGCCAGTCCCATGGATGGGGATGCAGTCAGCACCGCCAAGAAAATTCCCAAGGCGGCGTAAGGAGCCAGCCCGTATATAGCCTTCCCCAGCATGGCAGCAGCGCCGGTCCAACTGCCGGTGTCGAATAGACCTCCCCCTTCTTCCGGAGGAAGGACGGCGGCCAGAAGGCTGGAGGCAGCAGCCAGGACGGCAATCACCACAAGCGCAACCGCACCGGCGAGCAGCACCAGCAGGAACTTGGATGCCAGAACCTGCCAGCGCCCTACGCCGCGGGTCAAAAGCATCCGCAGCGAGCCCCAGCCGTATTCGGCCCCGGCGATGGAAGCCGCCACTACCAGGATGAGAATGACTCCAATCTGGTGCCCCGATTCGAGGGCGGTGGCAATACTGCCGGGCAGGACGAAGGAGCCCCGGAAGGGTGCACTGGCTTGGGAGTCGAGGCATTCTGCTCGAAATTCCTCCAGCCCTTGGATTGCGTCACGGCGCACTTCTTCGTCCGGAATTTCATTGACCTCGGGAGGCACCCGTACTCCGGCGACATCTTCACAGACCAAGTGCACGAAGACTTCGCCGCCCTCTTGATTTTCGGAGCTATAGGAGAAGGTGTAACCGGACGAAGAGTTGAAGACCCCCTGCACGAAGTCCGAGTGATGAGCCAGGTAGCCACCCCAAAGGATGGCTTGTGTAAAGACTACGGCAATGGCAAGGGTTACCCAAGGCATCCAGCGATGAGAGAGTTTGAACCATTCCCACTGGGTAAGGAGCAGCACTTGGAACATCATGCAGCTTCCCCCTGCTCATCACCAGTGACTTCAAGGAAGTACTGTTCCAGGGACAATTGTTCCACCGCCATCTCTGCTACGTGCACCTCATTCCGGCTGAGAGCGGCGCTCAATTCCCACGACCTTTCTCCCGGCGCATAGACTGTAATCGAGGCGCCCTCCGCTGTTATTTCTTCCACCCATTCCAAAGCTGACAGCACCATGACGGCCTTGGAGTTGTCAGTGGTGCGCATCCGCACCCGTCCGCCTCGGCCCGAATTCACCAGTGCGGACACCTCCCCTTGGGCGATGAGGCTGCCCTTTGACAGGATGGCGACGCTGTCGCACACCATTTCGACCTCGTGGAGCAGATGGCTGGACAAGAGAACAGTGCGGCCCCCGGTGCCCAGGCTGCGGATAAGCTCTCTTACTTCGGCCATGCCGGCCGGGTCCATGCCGTTGGTGGGTTCGTCCAGGAACAGCAACTCCGGTTGGCCCAGCAAGGCGTAGGCCAGCCCCAACCGCTGCTTCATGCCCAGGGAGTAGTTGCGGAACTTGTCGTTGGCCCGGTCGGCCAACCCAACCTGCTCCAAGAGGCCATCCAACTCCCGGGAATCTCTACGTCCTGAAATACCCTGGAAATAGGCCAGGTTTTTACGGCCGGACAGGTATGGATAGAAGGAAGGAGTCTCAATGATGGCCCCGACCCGGCGCAGGGCTTCCTCGCTCCGGATGGCGGAGCCAAAGAGGGAATACTCGCCCATGGTAGGTCTTACCAGCCCGAGCAGCATGCTCATGGTGGTGGTCTTGCCCGACCCGTTTGGCCCCAGCAGCCCGAATATGTGACCGCGGGGCACCTTCAGCGACAGGTCGTTGACAGCGAGGATGGTACCGTAACGCTTGGTCAGGCCGTTGGTCTGAATAGCGAACTCATTCATGGGCCAATCCGGAGTCTGTAACGGAGCATTTCACACTTCCTAGGTCTTCCTGCTTTTGGGGGTCTCCCTGCTTTCGAGTTTCCGAACCAAGAAACTCGTTGTGTAGTTTCTTGCCTTGCCTTGCCGACGCCCGCTTGACCGCGGGGGACGGGCCTCTTATATTTTCCCTATCCGGGCCGCACTCTGGGAGGGGATGGGATGAAGGCGTGACCAGGTTGATGTCTGCCCTGTTCCGGCAGGCCCTCGGTGCGGCGCGCGACTTGGCGCCCATCATAGCAGTCATCGCTTTTTTCCAAGTCGTGGTGCTGCAGCAGCCATTCCCCAATCTTGGCAGCGTCATAGTGGGCTTGGTATGCGTTCTCGCCGGGCTCACGTTATTTATCCAAGGCTTGGAGAGCGGCCTCTTTCCGTTAGGTGAGGCCCTGGCCCAAGGCTTCGCCCGTAAGGGCAGCGTAACGGCGCTTTTGGCCTTTGCCTTCTGCTTGGGGTTTGGGACCACCGTGGCCGAGCCGGCCCTAATCGCCGTTTCCGCCGAGGCGGCCGCGGTTGCCGCAGAAGCAGGGGCCATCGAGGACAGCGACGGGGCCCGGAGCCAGTATGCCTTCCGGTTGCGCATGGTTGTGGCATTTTCCGTGGGCGCCGCCATCCTCCTGGGAGTAGTACGAATCCTGAAGGGATGGCCGATTCACCGCCTGATTATTGGAGGGTATTTGCTGGTCACCGTAATGACCGCCTTTGCCCCCGAGGAGATAATTGGGGTTGCCTACGATTCCGGAGGAGTAACGACCAGCACCATCACGGTGCCCTTGGTCACCGCTTTGGGCGTGGGACTCGCTTCGTCGATTCGAGGCCGCAACCCGATGGTTGACGGGTTCGGGCTGATTGCCTTCGCCAGCCTCACCCCGATGATTTGCGTTCTGGGTTATGGAATGGTGACGGGCTGATGGAGCTATTGCGCGGCGTCACCGAGGCCCTGTTTTCCACTGCATTGGACGTGGGGCCGATAGTTGGCATTCTTGTGCTGTTCCAGCTTGCGGTGCTGCGGCGGCCAATTCCCAACCTGCGGCGCATTGCTGCCGGGGCCGTGCTGGTGCTGCTTGGGCTTACCCTCTTTCTCATTGGGCTGGAACAGGCCCTGTTCCCCATCGGCGAGACCATGGCCCGGCAACTGACTTCCCCGGAGGCCATTGGCGCGAATAACATGGTCGACGGAGTGGACTGGAGAGATTATCTCCTTGTTTACCTCTTTGCGGCGGCCATCGGCTTCGCCACGACGGTTGCGGAGCCTTCCCTCATTGCAGTGGCAATGAAGGCCGAGGAGGTATCTGGCGGCACCGTTAACGCTTGGGGGCTGCGAATGGCAGTGGCATTGGGCGTTGCCGCGGGTGTTGCCCTTGGGTGCTTCCGCATTGTCACCGGCACACCCCTGCCTTGGTACATCATAGCGGCCTACGTGGTCGTGATAATCCAGACTTTCGGCTCCAGCAAGACAATTGTTCCACTGGCTTACGACAGCGGAGGGGTTACTACTTCCACCGTTACGGTGCCCGTGGTTGCGGCACTCGGGTTGGGGCTTGCCGCGAACGTACCGGGACGCAGCCCACTAATCGACGGCTTCGGGCTTATTGCCTTCGCCAGCGTTTTCCCCATTATGACGGTACTGGGGTACGGTATTGCCGCATCCTGGGTACAGCGCCGCCGCAATGCGAAACATTCCGAGGAGACGTGAACCATGGACTTGAAGCTGATAGTAGCACTGGTCGACGACTCCAAGACCGACGCTGTAATCCAAGCCGCCCGGTCCGGCGGCGCAACGGGAGAGACCATCATCAACAGCGTGAGGGGCGAGGGTCTCAAGCCGGAACGGACATTCCTTGGACTGGACTTGGCATCCCGGCGCGACATAATTCTTTTCCTAGTGGCGGGGACAAGGGCCAGGGATATTTTGGAGCGAATACGGGCCGCCGCCCGGTTCGATACCGAGCGCGGAGCAGGAATTGCCTTCCAGGTAGCCATTGAAGACGCCGTGGGCCTTAACACGCAGGTGTCCACCATATTAGAAGAGCTGGAACGGGAGATATGAACGAACGAGATCCTCTCCGGGTCAGGGACCTCATGGTTTCGGAATACTACAGCATTGACGGGCTGGCCACGGTTGACGAAGCGATAGCTTTGATGCGACGGCACTTTGTCAACTGCTTGGTGGTCAACCGCAGGAACGACGACGACGAGGTGGGCCTGATAGAGGTTGCAGACATTGCCCGACGGGTGATAGCGGACAATCGACCACCGGAACGGGTGAACGTCTACGAGATAATGTCAAAGCCGGCCATGACTGTGACGGCCAATATGCTCTCCCGTTATGCCGTACGGCTGCTGGTCCGCTTCGGTCTAAGCCGGGCCGTTGTCATGGACGGCGAGCACAACCCGGTAGGAATAGTTTCCCTCAGGGACCTGATAATTGGGCTTCCCCAAGGTGAGTAGAAGCCTCCCGAACCGCTACCCCGGTTGAATTCGATAGACTGCAGTCCAGGTGCATATGGAACCCACCGGCTGAGGGGAAACGTACTACCTGTGTAGCAAGACCTGTATCGCTACCTGACGGGAACAGAAAAATCAGAGTAGAGTTGAAACTGACATGTCGACATTTGGGGACATAGAACGCGCCTTCGCCGACCTTTACGAGTACCGTTGGGCAATAGGGGCCGCGGTGCTGGTGTTCATTGCGGCGGTCTTGGCTTTCGCCTATTGGAGGGGTTGGCACCAAGTCATCTGGAGACACCGGCTTCCCTTCGGAATTGCCGCCATGCCCCTGCTGGCCCTTACCATCTGGCTGGGGTGGTCCCTGGGTTCCCCCCTGTTCACCAACGTGACTGTCGAGGAGGAGTTCCCCTTCGCCGTGAACGCGGTCGTGCCAGAGGGAATGGAAATGGCGGAAGTGGAACGGGTGATGGCCGGGATGGCGATGGTGGACACCCCGGTGATGCAGGAAACGATGCCGGGCCCCTCCTCCATCAACGCCGGTTCCCTGCTTGAGGCAGGCGTGCCAATCACAGCCATGACCAATGAGGACGTCACGGCGTTGGAAAAGGGTTTCCAGATGGTCAGCCAGGTTGGCGATACGTCTATGGTGGACGAAGGCGCACGGATGATGGAGCCGGTAGTAGCCGCGAACATGGACCAGCAGGGCGAGGTGCGGAGGGTAAAGACCGGCAATTTCAAAGATGCCGACAGCTTCCACAAGGGGAGCGGCGAGGCGACCATATATGCAGCGCCAGGGGGCGGCCATCTGCTACGGCTGGAAGACTTTGCCGTGACCAACGGGCCGGCGCTTCACGTGATTCTTTCGCCCCACCCGGACCCTACCCGGTCGGAAGAGGTCAAACAGGGCGGGTATGTTGACCTGGGGCCACTAAAGGGCAACCGGGGGAACCAGAACTACCCTGTTCCGGCGGGAGTGGACGTATCACCCATCAACAGCGTGGTCATCTATTGCAAGCCCTTTTCCGTGGTGTTCAGTGTCGCCACGCTTCAGACCCCGTAGGGCAGCGGACTGGCTTACCGACCAAGAGCGTTAGCTATTTTTGCTTGAGCAAGGTTCCGGGGGGCGACCGGCCGGCTCTTATTATTGGCTACAACAGGGACGGCCCGACGAGAAACAGGGGAGCGACTGAAGGTGAGGAACCATGCTGGATCCGGCTGGGGAAAAGAGGACCGATCACATCAAATACCGGAACATGTGGGTCCAAGTGCTGCTCTTTATCCTCACCCTGGGGATATACGGCATCTACTGGTTTTTCGTCACCTACCAAGAGTGTTCCCTGGGCAACGGCAAGGATGAGAACCAAGGCTGTTTCTGGACAATCATTTCAGTTATTCCCATAGCCAACCTGTTTGCCCAGTGGCGGTATTCCATGGAATACGCGGAGTTCGTACGGGAAAAGTATCCGGGAATTGCGATCTTTATCCTGTGGATTGTCTTCTCCCCGGTGGTGTGGTTCCTGGTCCAGTCGGACCTGAATCGGGCAGCCCAAAGCAACCAGCTATGACCGCGAGCCTCCGATCCCAGTGAAGAAAGATTGGGCGGCTGCCTCCGCCTCCCCGGCCAGTTCCGCCACATTGAGCAGTGTTTCCTCGTTTCCAGAGTGGAGGAACAGAAAGACCACCTCTTTAACGGTCTTGCCTGTGGCCTTTTGGACGGACAAAGCGTAGGCCCCGGCTTGCAGCCTGTACCTGCCGGCAGCATCAGCGGTTTGACCGGAGTCAACGGAGTCGGTCTTGTAGTCCACCAGCACCAGGCCACCATCTTCCTCGAAAAGGAGGTCGATGAATCCCTCCAAAACGCCCTCTGCCATCGGCGCAGCCACCGGAACTTCCCGCCAGTACCTTGATGCAGAAACCGCCCGCCGGACAATGTTGCTTTCCACAGCGACACGGGCCAAGCGAGCAACCTCTTCGCGGCGTTGAGGGATGCCCTCGGCGGCGGCTTGAGCCGAGGATGTTTCGTCTATGCCGTCGCCGGTGGCGAGGTCGATGGTCTGTAGTACAGAGTGAACCGCGCGGCCGAAGTTGGTGCCGGCCCTTCCCCGCTTCCACGGCTGCTCGTTGTCCGGCTCATCTTTGAAGACTTGGGCCAGCTTGGTAGCGGCTACAGACAGTGGCCGCGCCCGGCTCTGCAACACCTCTTCTCTGTGGAGCCGCCACTCTTCTCTTGCTTCGAGGGAGTGGTCTTCCTGCAGAAGCGAATCCGCAGGACCCTGGCCAAGATTGGTCTGCTGTACCGTAGAGACAAGGGCCTGCTCCCAGAGGCTTCCAGCGTCCTCCATCAGGCGGGCTATGGAGGAGGCACCGGTTACGGAGTTCCGGTTGGTACGATAGAGGCTGAGGACCAAGTGGTCCCGGGCCCTGGTTGTTGCCACGTAGAGCAGCCGGACGTATTCGTCGGCATCCAGGTTTTTTTCATGCTCCGCCAGCAATTCGTAACCAGGGGTCGCAAACACACTGGCACCAGAGCCGGCCCGGACTTCCACGGCGCCGGTCTGGCGGTCGAAAAGGGCGAGTGGAGAGCGGAAACTCCGCTGGGAATTCAACCCGCTTAGCAAGACTATGGGGAATTCCAGGCCCTTGGCGGCGTGAACGGTCATTATTCTGACCGCCTCCTCGTCTTCCTCCGGCACCGGGGTCTCGGTTATGCGGGCTCCCTCGGCGGCTTGGCGCTCCATCCAGTCCAGCAGGTGCCGGAGGGAACCGCCGCCGGCCTCGGAAAAGGCCCGGGCCTGCTCGACCATGAACCGGTATCTCCGCCACTGTTCCCTGGTCCGGGGGTGGTTAACAGCAGACTCCATGAGCATTCTCTCCCGGATGAACCGGTCGATGAGGGCCGGGGACGAGGTCCAATGTCTCTCCCCGTGGAATTTCCGAAGCACTTCCAGGGCTTGGGCAACGGGGCCGGACTGGCTTACCACCGGGGAAAGGTAGTCGAAGGAGCCGCCCGACTCGACGAACTGCAGCAAATCGACGTCGGTACAGGCGAAGGCAGGAGAACGCAGGGCCGCCGCCACGGCGACCAAGTCTGCCGGGTCATCGATTGCCCTCAGGCAATTCTGCAGGTCCCGGACTTCCTGGGTGGCGAAAATCAGGGATGCGCCCTCCAACCGGTAGGGAATGGAGACGTCGTCCAGGGCCTGTTCCAAGAAGCTCAACCCGGTGCGCACGGGCACCAGGATACAGACATCGGAATATGTTGCCGGCCTGTTGCCTTGCTCTCCGCCCGGCGCGGCCTGCCGCACCTGCCAACCTCCGGAGCCAATGTTCCGCAGCAAGTTGGCGATAGCTTGGGCTTCTTCCCGGCGCACCACTGCTGCATTGCCTTCCATGGCGCCGCCAAGCCAGTGGACATTGGGGGTTCCGTTTTGCTCACCGGCCTTTTCACCGGCTGGGGCTCCGCTGGGCAGCAACGGAACGTAGTTGGCCTGCTCGGCGCCCTCCTGCATCCAGTTTTCGAAGACGTGGTTCACCCAGTCCAACACCGGGCCACGGGAGCGAAAGTTCTGAACGAGGTGGACAGTGTTGTCGCCCATGAGCTGCTGGAGAAGGGCCATCTGCCTGGTGTCGGCGCGGCGAAACCGGTAGATGGACTGCTTGGGGTCTCCGACAACGAACAGTTTGCCCGGTTCAGGGGTTGTGTCTTTCCACGAAGCGGGTCGCTCTGTCCCTATCCGGGACTCGGGGGCGTCCTCGGCGATGAACATGGCTATTTCAGCCTGTATTGGGTCGGTATCCTGGGCTTCGTCGACCAGGACATGGGAGAAATGCCGGCGGAAGTGGTCCCGGACCTCTATGTTGTCCCTCAGCAGGTCCCTGCACCAGACCAACAGGTCGTGAAATCCGGCCTTACCGGCGGCTTTCCTCTGCCGGGAACCTTCCAAGGCGAACCGTTGGAGGGCCCTCAACAAGGGCATCAGGACTGCCTGCCGAACTTGGGCCAATTCTTCGGCGGCAGAATCTTCTATGCCGGCAAGCAGGTCTTTGAGGTACTTGCATGCGTTCTCGGATGTATCGGGGGCAACCTCCCAGTCCTGCTGCCTGCCCCTGGATTGCCGGATGGGCATGGTCCGTAGAAGCAACCGATAGGCGCTGGAGGAGCCGGCATCCATCTCGGCCAAGCGGTTGACGGAGCGCAACAACTTCTGCACGTGCGCGAATAGGACATCGGAGTCCTGGAGTTTGGAGTAACCGAACTGCCTCTGCAACTCGGGGGCTTTCTCGACCAGAAGGGGAACCGCGGCAGGTTCCGGCATGGAAACTTCCGGGAAGGAAGCGTCCGCCAGGAGATCGTAGTTGTTGTGGAATTCCGAGGCCACGTCCCTGAGTTGGCCAAGAGATAGGCCCAGGGACAAGGCCAGGGAAAGGGGCGCCGCAAGCTCCGGGTCATCCAAGGCCCAATCGACCCATTCTTTCCAGGTCTCTTCGAAGGCCAGTTCACTGGAAATGGCATCCATAGTCTCGAAAGCCGGGGGCAGACCCGCTTCCAAAGGACGTTCCCGCAGGATGGAGCCGCCCAAGCTGTGCAATGTCTGGATGTAGGACCGGTCCAAGTCCTGGAGGGCCAGAAAGGCCCGGGACCTCTCTTCATCCAAGAGGCTCTCATCGGAGGAGGCTACTTCCAACCGCTCCCGGATGCGGTCCCTCAATTCAGCGGCGGCAGCCTCGGTGAAGGTGATGACTGCGACCCGGTCCAGGGTGGTGCGACCCGACAGGGCCAAGGTCATTACTCGTTCCACCAAGCAGGTGGTCTTGCCGGTGCCAGCTCCCGCCTCGACGAACAGGGTCTCGTCCAGGGAGTTCTTGATGCGGTCACGGACGGGAGCGTCTTCAAGAGGCAGACTGGCGCTCAAGATTCCTCTCCTTCCGACAACCGGACATAGTCTGCCAGAAGAGGGTGGGACTTCTTGCGTTCCCACTGCCGGTCACGCTGGGAAGGACAGAGGGAGTCGAAATCGCAGTACCGGCAGTTACCGAAGCTGCCGCGGTCCGGACTGCCGGGGTTGGCTGGGAAGAGTCCCCCCTTGATGCCAGATACGATAGTTGCAATCCCCTCTTTGACGCGGTCTTCGGATCCCCCTTGGTGGATATCGAATGGTTCCGGGGGAACAATCGAGAAGCCACCCCTGCTGGAGACAAACCAGTAGGCGGAGCGCACCTTGACCTCCGGGCCCAAGGCGCCTTGGGCGGCGAGGGCATAGACCGCCAACTGGAGCTTCCTGCCTCTGTCTATGGGGTCGTCGGCCAAGCCCCTGTATGAGGTTGCCGCTCCCGACTTGTAGTCCAGCACCAAGGCTTCACGCTGCTGTGGGTCGGTGTCGATGCGGTCAATAATCCCACGAAACCTGACAGGGGCACCCTCGTCCAATTCCAGGACCGCCTCCGCCCATGAACCGCCGGGGATACCGAAACGGGTCTCAACGGAACTAGGGGACAGGGCGAAACGCCTTCTGAGGTCGGCGTCGGCTTCCAGAAAGGAGTGCAGGTCGTTCAGGATGTCCTCCTTGTCCAAGTCCCACATCAGCTTTTTTCCGGCGGTCCCGGCTAACTCAGCCCTGTGGAAATTTTCCAGCGCGATCCGTTCAATTGAGCTGCGGTGCTCATTGCTCCAAGGCTCGCCGGGTCTTGGGAGAGTCCCGTCGTCCTTTGCCTGCCCTATGAATTGCTCCAGGATACTGTGCACTAGGGAGCCCCTTTCCATGGGTGTAATGGACAGGACTTCCTCGGGGTCGTCCAAGGAACCGAGGCCCAGCACACTGGCCAGGAAGTAGCTGAAGGGGCAGCCAGCCCAACGTTCCAGGCTGGTCGGAGAAACAACTGAGGCGTCCAATTTCTCCACGTACCCCGCTCCAGCCACTGCGGCGGACAGGTTGCCGTCCCACTCGGTGAAGCCAGGATTGAGGTAGCGGTCCCGGGACAATCTCAGGGACTTTTCCAGCAGAGTGAGGCCGGCCAAGGGATGAGCGGCGGGGTCCCTTCCGGCTCCTCGCCAACTCCACAAATGCTTCAGGTTGTATTCCTGCAGGTCAGCCGGGGATGCCACGGATTCAGGAGCCAAAGACCGCGCCAAGGACTCGATGACGGTGAGCCAAGGGCGATTCGCAAGGCGTGGGAGGCCGGAGGCGCGGACGGGCGAGCCTTCCAGGACTGACGCCTGCTCCAAGAACCAGCGAGACGGATAGTGGCCCCGCTGGGCCGCGGGACTGGCTTTTGGAAAGGACAGGGTGCATTCGGGGGCCGACCCCAAGGAGGACAGGTAGGCGTACCTGTCTTCAGACATCCTGGCGGCACGCAGCCGCAGTCCGGCCTCCAGTCCTCCTGCAGCCTGTTTATCGCCGTCGGGAAGGAGCGGGTCATCCCGGGCTGGGGCCGGAGCAGCACCTTCTATCATTCCGGTGAAATGGATGATGTCGAAGCTCATTCCGACGGCGGCGGAGATGGGGCCGACAAACACACCCTGTCCTACCGCTCCCAGGTGTCCGGAAGAGGACTGAAGGGCTTCGTCCAAGGCCTGGGCAAAGGCCGAGGGGTCCGGCGATGCGTCAAAGTCATCAGCTCCCGCCAGTTCTTCCAAGATTTCGATAATCTTCTCGGCGGCAGGCTGTTCAGCCACCGGCATCTCCGAATTGGGAGCCAGGTACCGGTCCAAGAGCCCCCGGGCCCATGAGGAATATAGGCTCCAGGTAGATTCTCCTTGGGGCGGGGTCAGGTCTTCCGCCAGGGTCTGGACGAACCTGAGCAGTTGCCGGGCCGCCGCTGCTTCAGCGGCCATCAGAGCGGCCTGTGCCCCGGAAATTTCCCCTTGGGCTTCCCGCCGCCAAGCGGAAGACTCGTTTTCGGAGGCATAGTTGGACAGCCTTTCTCTCCACCGGGCCAGCCCACCCACTACTCCGGCCTTCTTGGAAATTGCGTCCCAGTGACTGGGGTTGAAGCGCTCGGCGATTTGATCCGCAGGCGTGCGAACCGGGCAGCCCGTAAGCCAGGACATGACCTCGACACGGGGAAGGTCACTTTCTGACAGATTCAGCAGGCCGGTGAGTGTCCTGCCAGCGGGGGACATGGCCAGCGGGGAAGGACTGGGACCGGCCACCGGGATACCGGCGGCCCGAAATTCTTCAGGTATGAGGGTGCTGTAGGGATCCTGGGAGCCGTAAACCACCGCCATGCGGTGAAACGGCATCCCACCTTCGGCGCGCTCCACTATGCGGCGAATGACCCAGCGGACTTCGTCGTGGGGGGCAGGCGCAACCAAGAGCGTCTTGCCCAGGGGGTCCAGAAACCGGGGTGTGGACTTTTCAACGGGTCCATACCGCACAGGGTCGCCCAAGAAGCGGGAGAAGTCCTGGGCCATGGACTCCGCGGGTCCGTCGGCTTCCGGGTCTCCAGTGAGCTCCAAGACAGCGGCGCACCTCTCCGCGGCGGCAAGGGCTTCTGCCAGTTCCTTTTCTCCCGGCGAAAGGGAACGAATGTGGAAAAACAGGATTGACCCCAAGTCGGCGAGTCCAGAAGCATTGCCGCTTCGCACTGCTCCAGCAGCCGCCCAAGCCAGGTCCTCCCGGTCGTAATAATCCCGGGTCTCTTCCTGAAAAGCCCGGTACAAATCGACAATCTCTTTCCGCAGGGGATCACGGCTCTCCAGAAGGGCCAGGATACTATCGGGGGCACTCCGGAGTTCCCGAAAGGCGTTCCTGAGGCTTTGAATAGTCGCAGGATGAGACCGGACGCCGGCGAGGATGCCCGAAGTACGGGAGGCAACCGACCGCACGAAAGCGCTTTCAACGATGGGAGTGAGAGGCCTGCGGCCTTGCGCCGCCAACGAGGGCGCTCCGAGGAATTCCGACAGCCGCGGGAATACCAGGAGCCGGAGGTTGGCAAAACCGGAGAGGCCCATCCGGTGACGCAGGGACAGGTTGGCGTAATTGGAGGGCCCCACGATGGTAACCGGCGCCAGCGGGTCCCCTTGCTGGGCCCAGCCTACCAGTTCCTGGAGGGTTTCCGCCGACCTCCACGAGTGGCGGGTGAGCCGCAGCTTGGGCCCGCCGAATAGTTCTTGAGTTGAAGTCACGGTTCCTCCCCAGGCCAGCCCGGAGCGCCCTCCGCCGCCCACCGGGCCAGGGCCTTACCGGCCGACGACAACTCTTCCACAGAGGTGTAGTAATAGTCCTGCCAGTCTTCTTCAGGCAATCCGGTGAACAGCATCAGGTTCAGGGGGTACTCCTCGCATTCCACGGCGCGGCGGAAGTCGTCCCTGAAGAGGAATGTCGGCTTCTCCAGTGCAATGGCCATCCCCAATTCCACCATCACGCCCTCGTCCGGCGGGATGCCGTTGACCACGGCGAAGATGGCATCGGAGTCCACCACGTCGCGGAAATCGCTCTGCCCAACCCGATAGGCCCATCCCGCTTCCAGGAAGTCGAGTTGGTTATTGCGGGAAAAGGGTTCCCAAACTTCCAGGCCAAGCTCCTCAAGGGCATGAACCAACTGCGGGAGCAACAGGGTCTTCTGCTGGGTGGAGAACCCGTAGGGGTTCGCCAGGTAGATGGTCTTTTTCATGGAGGGACCTCCATTTGTTGCTCACGTATCGGCTCCCTCATCCGGCTAGGAGGGGGCCGGCTGAGCTACCGCTTGTCGTCAATGGTCATACGTTCTTCGAGCCGGCGCAGGGCCTCCCTGGTTGACCGAATCTCCCTCAAGAGTTCCTCCCTGGACACCGGCTGCTCCAATTCCTTCAGGCGTTCCAGCTTGGCTTCGTCCAAATTGTTGATAATTATGGCTATGAACAAATTTATTACTACGAAGGTGCCCACTATGACGAAGCTAACGAAGTACACCCAAGCGAAGGGGTTCAATTCCATTGCGTTGCGCATCACCTCGGTCCATCCCTCCAAGGTGATGATATTGAACAGGGTGAGAAGAGCTATGCCGAGGGTACGCCAGTTTTCCGGGTCGTGCTGGTTAAACAGGTGGTAGCCGACTATGGCGTAGATATAGACAATGATGCTCATCAGCATCATGACGTGGCCCACGCTGGGGATGGAGCGCACCAAGGCGGAGACAATCAGGCGGAGTTCCTTAACGGCTGAGATGAGCCGCAGCACTCGCAACAGGCGGGCCAGGCGGGCAATCATGGCGAACTGGCCGGTGGCCGGCACCAGCGCGAAGACGATAATCAGGAAATCGAAGAGGTTCCATCCGTCCCGGAAGTAATTGCCCACGCGGGGCGCCGTAGCGGTAATTTTAAGCGCCGCCTCGGCGATGAAGATGCCCAAGGCGACTTGGTTTCCCAAGTGCATCCAATGGCCGAATTCCCGTTCAAGGGTCGATGAGGTCTCCATGCCCAGCAGTATGCTGTTGGCAATGATGACCCCGATGATTGCGTATTCAAAAGGTCGCGCTTCGACGAGATTTCGGCAGAGCTGTGTCACCTTAGTCATAGCAGCCTGCCGTGAACTGTGGAATTGGAGTTCAAGCGCTGCTCCGGGCACAGCCGGAGATCCAAGTGAAAGCCGTAGACGGCATTCTCAAGCCTGTTACAAAGAATTAAGCCCATACACCGTACCGATATAAGGATTAATGGCAAGACCCTGTTCCAAGACACTGTCCAATGGTTCTTGGCTATTTTCAAGAGTAGGCAACAAGAGAAGTTTGGTCAATCCGCCCAGTGCATCGCGCTGCCGCACCACCGAGAGCAGGGAAAGGCATTCCAGCGCCGTTTGAAAACGTTACGAGCATTACCTGCTAAAATCGTGTAACTTGTACCAACCGATTCGTCAACCTTGTTTGCTGGTTAATAGCGATGGAATTCGAGGGCTACGAACTCCAACCGTCAATATACGATGAAATGTTCCTGCAGGACGGAGTTCCCAGGGAGCACTGCCGCGAGCTTTACGATGCCCTGAGGCAGCTTTCCGCCGAGGAACTGCGAAGCATACAGGAACGGGTAACCCGGTCTTTCTCCAGCGAAGGGATTACATTCACAGTTTACGGCGACGAAGAAGCCGACGAGCGAATAATCCCCATCGATTGCGTGCCCCGGGTGATTTCCAGGGCCGAGTGGGAGGACTTGGCCGCAGGACTGACCCAGCGGCTCCGGGCGTTAAACCTGTTCCTAGTGGACATTTACGGCGATTCGCGTATCCTCCGGGACGGGCTGATTCCAGCGGACTTGGTTACCGATTGTCCCCAGTACAGGACGGAGATGAAGGGGTTCTCAGCCCCTTACGGCACATGGGTGGCCGTATGCGGGACCGACTTGGTGCGCACCAACGACGGCTTCCGGGTGTTGGAGGACAATCTGAGGGTACCGTCCGGGGTCTCCTACATGCTGGCCAACCGCAAGGCGGCCAAGGCGAGCCTGGGGCGCCTATACCGGCTCTCGCGGGTGCTGGAAGTAGACGGTTACGGGCGGGCGCTGCTGGAAACCATCCGGGAACTGGCCCCCCAGGGCAGGGCAGACCCGGTGATCGCCCTGCTTACACCGGGGGTGTATAACTCGGCTTTCTACGAGCACGTCTTCCTAGCCCACGAGATAGGAGCGGAACTGGTGGAGGGACGGGACCTGCTGGTCCGGGACGGATTCGTTTACATGCGAACCACCGCCGGGCTGCGCCGGGTTGACGTGATTTACCGCCGGGTGGATGACGATTTTATTGATCCCTTGGTATTCCGCGGTGATTCTCTTCTTGGAGCCCCGGGGATAATAGAGGCGTGCCAATTGGGAAATGTGACCTTGGTCAACGCGCCGGGAACCGGCGTGGCCGACGACAAGAGCGTGTATGCCTACGTGCCGGACATGATACGTTACTATTTGAGCGAGGAGCCGCTGTTGCAAAATGTCGACACCCGGCTCTGCCGCCGCCCCGAGGACTTGGAGTACACCTTGGACAACCTGCAGGACTTGGTAGTCAAGCAGGTGGGGGGTTCCGGGGGGTACGGAATGCTCATCGGCCCTCACTCGACACCGGAGGAGCGGGAACAGTATGCACGGGAGGTGCGGGCCGACCCAACCAACTACATTTCACAGCCGGTGCTTGCTCTTTCCCGTTCGCCCTGCTTGATCGACGGGCGCTTCGAACCAAGGCACGTTGACCTGCGACCATTCGTGCTGCAGGGACAGCGGTCACGCTTAATCCCCGGAGCTTTTTGCCGGGTGGCGCTGCGCAAGGGAAGCTTGGTGGTGAATTCCAGCCAAGGCGGGGGAGGCAAGGACCTCTGGGTAGTAGAGGAATGAAGACTGGATGGCCGGGTACCCGGTATTCTAACTACGGGAAAGTGTGAGGGATGCTGATGGCTATGTTGATGCGTAACAGGCGGTCGGTGGTGATGGCGTCGCTTGCGCTGCTTACCCTGGGTCTCTTCCTAGCGAGGCCGGCGGTGGTCCAGGCGGCGGGAGTGGACGACGAGACCCGGTTCGTTTTCAACACCTTCGCCTTCCTCATCTGGGGCGCCTTGGTCATGTGGATGTGCGCCGGGTTCACAATGCTGGAATCCGGTTCAGTCCGCACCAAGAATGCGTCCATGATTTGCTTGAAGAACATTGGCATCTATTCAATAGCGGGGCTTGCCTTTTTCTTCGTTGGCTACAACCTCATGTACGTGGAAGTCACCCATGTCATTGGGAAGTTCCAAGGGCTGTATGGGCCAACGTCCGCAGAGATTGCCTTGGTTGGCGGAGAGGCCGAGGCGGTCGCCGAGGTGCTGGAACAGGACTGGGCCACCATGTCGGACTGGTTTTTCCAGATGGTGTTCGTGGCGACCACTGCTTCCATAGTTTCCGGGGCCATTGCCGAAAGGGTGAAACTCTGGTCCTTCTTCCTGTTCACGCTGCTCCTGACTGCCATCATATACCCCGTAGTTGGCGCTTGGACTTGGGGCGAAGGATGGCTGGACCAGTTGGGTTTCCAGGACTTCGCCGGTTCCACTATAGTCCACAGCACCGGGGGTTGGGCCGCACTGGCAGGTGTGATGCTGGTGGGCCCCAGGTTGGGCAAATTCCGCAGCAGCGGAAGGGCGAGGCCAACGCCCCCCTCCAACGTGCTGACAGTGACCCTAGGAGTGTTCATCCTTTGGCTGGGGTGGTTTGGCTTCAACGGCGGGTCCCAATTGGCCTTGGGCAGCGCCGCGGACGCCGTGGCCATGAGCCACGTGCTGGTGAACACCAACTTGGCGGCGGCGGCAGGGGTAATGGCCGCCCTGTTAATCTCCCGCCCGGTGCTGGGCCGCATGGATTTATTCGCCGGGCTGAACGGAGCTATTGCCGGGCTGGTGTCAATCACAGCGGGGCCCGACATGGTGGACCACTATTGGGCAGTAGTCATCGGAGCAGTCGGCGGGGTGATATGCACCTGCGGCCTGAGGTTGTTGGAAATGGTTAAGCTCGATGACGTGGTTGGGGCGATCCCCGCCCACCTGTTCGCCGGAATCTGGGGTACCCTGGCGGTGTGCATAGTTTCGGGGGGGCAGTTCCTGGTCCAATTGGCCGGCATCGCAGCGGTAGGGGCTTTCGTTTTCTCGGCTTCATGGGTGGTCTGGTTTGCTTTGGACAAGACAGTGGGCCTCAGGGTTTCACGGGACGTGGAACGCTTGGGGCAGGACGCCGGAGAGTTGGGCATAGAGGCCTACCCAGAATTCGTGCTCATGCCCGAAGAGTTCGACAGGGAAGACTAGCCAGATGCTCGCCTGCAGCGCGTCAGGAATTTACTGGCTGGGCCGTTATCTGGAACGGGCGCAGCACCTGTGCCGGTTGCTGCGTCTGCAAACGGAAGCGCTGGTGGACCGCCCATTGGAGGACATATATTCGGGGTGGAGGCTCATCTATTCCAGCATTGGGCGGACGCCTCCATCGGGGGCCTTGGAGCTTGACAGCGACGACAATTACACCTTAGCGGATTCCTACACCTTGGCAGACGACTTAACATTCGAACGCTCCAATCCCGGTTCGGTGTGGAGTTGCTTCGCCTCGGGCCGGGAGAACGCCCGCCAGACCCGCCACTGCATCAGCGCCGAGATGTGGACCTCCCTCAACCTGTCGTACCTCAGGGTGCAAAGGCTGGGAATGGGGGACATCTGGCCCACCGCTCCAGAGAGTTTCTACGCGGAGCTGGCCAGGGAGATAGACACATTCTCGGGAGTGGCTGCGGCCACAATGTACCGGGACGATGGCTGGAGCTTCCTCCAACTGGGCAGGTTCATCGAGAGGGCACATCTCTTGACCGGCCTCTTGCTGGCCAAGCTGGGGGAGACCGAAGCGGGTGAGCCGGTGGGAAGCGACTGGGGCGTGCTACTTAGGGCTTATCACGGGGTTGACCTGTATAACCGCCGCCATGGCGTGGAGGTACACCCTAGTCAGGCATTGGACCTGCTGGTGGCGGACCCGGTGTTGCCCAAGTCCCTAAGCCGTTCCTTGGACGGGACGGTGGCTGAGCTGGCAGGGGCCGGCCCAGGGCCAGACCGGAATGCCAGCGCCGCAGCGCAGAGGCTTGCCAACCGGTTGAGCGGGTTGGTCCATTACGAATGGCCCGACCGGGAGGACAAGGAGGAATTTCTGCAGCAAGTGTGGGGACACTGCCTGGGGTTTCACAACTTGGTGGCAAACACCTACTTCGACTACCAGCCGGAGTGAAACTTGGCCTAGGCCGGATGCCGGGCCCTATCTTGTTTGGCGCCTCTGCGGGATCTGGTCTGCTTCAATCGGAGAAATGCTGCTCCAGCCCGCTGCCGTCGCGCCCCAGGCGCTTCGGGCACTAGAGGGGAAGATCACGGCCCGCCTCCCTGAGACGCTTCCGCCGTTGCTTGACGTCAGGCAGGGCCTCTTCGACCACTTTCCAGAAGCCGGGAGAGTGGTTCATGACGGAAAGGTGGACAAGCTCGTGGACAACGACGTATTCTATGAGGGGCGGCTCCAGCATGGCAAGGCGCCAGTTGAACCGCAGGATACCGTTGGCGGCACAGCTTCCCCAGCGGCTGCGCTGGTCTCGAATCAACATACGCGGCGCACCGTCCCGGCCCAACCTGGGCCACCACAGTTCAACCTGAGCGCCCACGTGCTCGGCGGCGCGTTCACGGTACCATTCCACCAAGGCTTGACGAACTGTTTCGGCGTGCTCATCCCCTCTTGAAGAGCTTGGAGCGGTCACCATCAGGCCCTTCTTGCTGGCCAGCACCGATGGTGAGTCCACTGCTGCCGCTTGGACCACCAAGGACAAGTCGCGGCCCAAGTAAGGAAGTGTTTCCCCGCTGACGAACTGGCGCGGCGGGGGGAGCGGCGGAACCCTGTCAAGCCCATCCAATATCCAAGCGCCTTTCTCCAGGACGATGCCTTGGACTTCCTTCTTGGAAATGGACTTGGGAGCAGTGACTATGACCCCGGCCCGCTCCAGTGAGATCCGGACGGTCTTCCGGCGTCGGGCGCTCCGGCGCACTTCATACTCGATTGTCTTGCCGCCAAAGCGGACTCTGCCGAGTTCGGTCAATCAGACCTCCTAGTGGGGCCGCCGAAGGTCGGGCGGTTGGCAGTCAACGCCCGGGGTCTTTGCACGCTGTAGCCATGATAATGCGGCCGGCCGGTCTTAACGCAAGGCGTATTTCACAAATATTCTGCCCAAATGCTTTGCCAAATATCCAAGTGTTATTTTTGGTATTGACCAGCAACAATTGCCTGACGGTTCAGCACACGGTCGAGAAGGCGTCACCTACGAAGATGCCGTCGGAGCGCTGCACTTCACGGATGTAGCATATCAACTTCTCCACGTCTTCCGGGGGCACACCGGCGACAGGAGGCATATCGCCAAACCACCAGTGATGTTGCTTGACTCCATTGCTGACGGCGTTGCGTATACTGAAGTCGGGGTGGTGCCCGGGGTGGTAGACCCGGTCTATCAGCGGCGGCCCCAGATTGGTGCCGGCGGCTCCCGGGCCGTGACAGAGGGAACAGTTGGCATTGAAAAGTTCTTCCCCGCTTCGGGCCATTTCGGACAAGGCAGGGCCGGAGGCCGGAGGCCGCACCGTGGACTCTGAATCCGCTGCCTTCATATCCGATTCTCCGGGCTGCGGGGCGCTCTCAGAGCCACAAGCAGCGGCGATCAGCAGAAGGCAGACCAAGGCTGTGGCGTAGATAAACGACCGGCCTATTGAATCTGCTTTTCTGCCCATGTCGGAGATTCCTTGACTGCAATTTGCCAGCCAATAGACAACCACGCAGATGCGCGGTTTTATGCCTTGGCGTTGACCCTATCGAAGTTTCCGGTTACTTCAGGGGAAGGCGGCGATGTTAACAGAGTTGCCACAACACCGGCGAACAGGGCGGCGATGAATCCTGGAGCGGTTGATATCGCCAAATTAAACATACCCCCAGGGCCATCGGAGTTGAACTGCCAGATGCTCACCGTTGCTGCACCCGCCAAGATGGAGGCCAAGGCCCCCCAGAAGTTGAACCGGCGCCAGTAGAGGGCCAGGATGGTGGCTGGCCCGAAGGCGGCACCCATGCCTCCCCAAGCGTAGGCGACGAGGCTGGCTATAGAGTCCGGCGCAAGTATAGCCGAAACTGCGGCCGCTCCGCCGATGGCCATGAGGAGGAACCGGCCCAACCAGACCCTGCCGGAAGCCGCAAGAAGGTGTACACGCTCCAGCCTCCGGGCAATGCGGTTCATTACCGGAAGGTCGTCGGTGGTTATGGCGGAGCCCAGCAGCAGCTGGGAGTCGGCGGTGCTCATCACCGCCGCCACCACACCGGTAAGCAGCAGCCCGGTGAATATGGGTAAGAAGAAAGCCTCGGAGACCACGAAATATACGAGCTCCGGGTCCAAGAGACCCCCTTCTCCTGCCAATTCTCCCATGAGGCCCATCTCCACCAGTGCCGGGCGGGCCACTACTCCCAGAAGGAAGCCGAAGCCAAAGATGAAGACTAACCAGGCAACTCCTATATTGCGGCTGGAGGTCACCTTTTCCTCGCTTTCTATAGCCATGAAGCGCTGCAACAACCGCTGAGACCCGAAGGCGCCCAACCCCCATCCGGCGGTGGAAACCAAGAACAGGGCCGTGATGGCATCTCCCCCGGCGCCGGTGAAGGGATTCAAGAAGCCAGGCGAATCACCGACCCCGCTGAAGGGCGCTTCCGTGGCAAAAATGAGTGTCAAGGGGAGGATGATGAAACTGACCAACATCACCATCGCCTGGAAAACGTCTGTCCTGGAAACGGCCATGAAACCGCCTATGAAGGTGTAGGACACGACGGCCACTAAGGTAATCAGCACACCGGTGTTGTGGCCAAGGCCGAATATGGTCTCCAGCAGTTTCGCACCGGCTATCAGGCCGGAATTGACGTAGAACATGATAAAGAAGACAGTAAGGACGGCGGCCAGGAGCCTCAGGGCGCCTGTCCGGTCGGCGAAGCGTTTCTCGAAGAAGTCCGGCAAGGTGAGCGACTCCTCCGCTGTCGTGTACCGCCGGAGCCGCTTACCCAGCATGCTCCAAGTGAACCATGACCCAGCTACAAGGCTTACCATGGTCCACAGGTGCACGGTCCCGTCGGAGAAGGCCAGCGCAGGAAGTACGAGCATGGTCCAACCGCTGGTAGTGGAGGAACTGGCGCTGAGGGCCGAGGTGAAGCTGCCCATCCGGCGGCCGGCTAGCACGTAGTCCGCCATCTCCCGCATCCGGGTTGCGCCGAAGACGGCGATTGCTATCAGGGCGAGGAAGTAGGCTGCGAAGACGGCTACTATGGGTTGGGTATCCAAGGAATTTGCCTGCTGACGCCTTCACTGTGCCGGGATGGGTTATGCCGGAGGGAGCGAATTGCTCCAAATCAGTTTAGCCGCTCAGGGGCAGTGGTGGCGAGTCCGGGGAGTGGCGAGTTGAGCCAGGAGGAGAATCTGGGATTGCTCGCAAATCGGAGAATGGAGCATGCAGGTTTCCCAAACCCGTCAAGGAAGGGGGGTTGGATTACCGGCAACAGGCACCGGTGGTTCTGGCGACGGTTGAAGTGGCCGGCGTTGTTGTGACTCGCGCTTTCCCGGTTTTCCCGGGAAGAAGAAGGAACGGAGGTCTGTTACACCGAATTTTGCCGTTTTTGTCCAGATTTGTCCTTGTTTTGACCAATTTTCTCACTGTTTTATCCGGAATTGTCTCGATTTGTCCCGGTTTGTCCTATCTGGCAGCTTTGAAATTTCCGAATTTTGGGACAAAAGTGGACATTTTCGAGGGCTGTCCCGGAGGAAGTTGAAAACCCACCGTTTCGGAGTTGGCGAGATTTACCAGAGCATAGCAGGGGCGTCCCCAAGCCGCTCCCGGAAGGAGTGGGGTTGGTGAAAAGGGCTGCAGGCCGCCGGTGGGCGGGGCCGTTGGCTTTTCGGAGCTAATTTTCACGGCAGTCAGCCAAAGCAATCAGGAAGGGTGAATATTATGATAGAGGAGAGAGCGCTTGGAATGCCAGGGCCAACTGTCAGCAATTGCTGCCTTGACGGAGCCTCCCGCCGGGCTCCCAAGGCCTGCTTCGCTACAGGTCGTCTTCAAGGAAGTCCCGGTCCCTTTGACTGGGAATAACAAGGCGCGTTGGGCGGGCGTATGGCGACCTTGACGGTTTCACGCCAGCCGTCCATACTGACCGATGATGTTCGAGGGAACATATCATCACAAGTGCACGGGTTGTTCAACCACAGGAGACACCGTTAAGGGTGACCCCGGATGGCAACCATAGCTGCAACGGCCGCCCCAATTTCCCCTCTACGCCTTCAGAGAGGCGCTCGTGCAGGCCACCGGCACTTAAAAGGAAGGTGAGCATGCGCCGAGTGCTGTCAATTTTTGTTCTTTTGCCGCTGCGGCAATTATGGCCGCCTGCGGTGGGGGCCTGGAACCTGAGGACTATGCAGAGGAGTGCGGGGAATGGGTCGATGACTACCGTTACGATATTGATTCCGAAAGGGATTGGGAAGACGCCATAGAAGATTGGAACGCTATTAACCCCCCGGGAGAACTGAAACGCCTTCACGAGTTGAGGGCTGAGAGCCTCAAGTTGGGGTTCGAGGTGTTCAAGGAATACCAAGAATTAGAGGACGAACTGGACGACCTCCGGGACGAGATGGAGGACGCCAGACGCTCAGAGCGGCGGGACATCGAGGATGAGATGGACGACCTGCGAGACGAGTTCGAAGACAACACTGAAGACATGGAGGACGAGTTGGAAGACCTGATAGAAGACGCTGAAGATGAGGAGGAGGACCTTTCGCGCAGGCTCCGCAAAACGCTGTCGGAAGAGGGTTGCAGCTTTTAGACAGCAAGCTTGTCATTCCAACAGGGGGAGAAGACATGGAACTGAAGCTGGACTCCATTCTGATTGGCAAAATTCTCGCGGGTGTCATGATCGTCATCGCCGTCATCTCAGCGATCGTGGGAGCGGCCGGCACCAGGTCGGGAGGGTTTGATATCTTCCTGTACCGATTGGCCAGCCCCCTGGGATTCGGTTTCCTGATATTTATGGTGACGGAAGTTCTAGCGCATATACAGAGAAATGCGCCATCCGAATCCGGTACAGAGGGGTCGGGGGAAGCGGCATAGTCTTGGAAGGAATCAACCAGGCACCGAAGGGCTGACTGGGATGAGGCCCTACATCTGTTGCCTTTACTCAGCCGGTTAGCCATTCTGCCCTATGGGCAGATGGACATTCAGCAACCTGCACCTGTTGAACAGCAATGCAGACGCGATTTTGGGGTCAATCGCGATTTCCCGGTCAATCCGGGACCGCCGTTCGCGATACTGGCGACGATAAAGACCTTCGCTCCCTTTCTGGCAAGTAGAATGCCCGCCTTCCGGCGCCTGCCTGCCTTGTGCACCCCATTTCAGCCTTCACCAGGAGCAAGCCCGTGCTCATTAAGATTATCGCAATTGCCGCCGCCGCCCTCATCGCCGTTGTAGTGGCTGCCGTTGCCTTGGTTTTCACCGGCGTCCTGCCCAACCCTATTATCGGACTGGTCTTGGACCCGCCGGAGCATTCTGCCCGTTATTATCCCGATGGGACGGTGGTTTACGCATGGGGCTCGCTGTATCCCGAGGGAGGGCAGCGGGACCAGATGATGGAGATTTGGGACCTCCTCAATGAATACGACGGATTCGTCGATGCGGTGGAGGAATTGGAGGACGAATTCGAGGACGAGACCGGGCTGACCTTTGAGGATGACATCATGCCGTGGATCGGCGCGGAGGTATCCGCCGGGCTGCTGGAAGTGGCCGGAAACTATGTTCCGCCGGTAATGTTCACCATCGGCGTCCGCGACCACGGTGCGGCGGAAGACTTCATGGAGGACTGGCTGGACTACTTGGAGGACGAGGAGTACCAGGAGTTCGAGGAGGACGAGTCCGGCGGGTTTGTGTACTGGTTAGGAGACTACGACGACGGGTCCTACGCTCTGTCGGGAGACGTGCTGATATTTTTGCTGGGTGGAGACAACCAGGACCATCATGAAGACCTGCTGGACGAAGTGCTGGACTTGGCTGACAGCGGCGGGGAGGACTCCCTGGCCGAAAACGAAGAGTTCCAGGAAGCCCGGGCCAGTCTGCCGGAGCGGAGGTTCACATCGGTTTTCCTGACCACCCAGGGCGATATATCAAGAGACTCCGACTATGGCGACTTCGTTGATTTCTATGGTGAACTCCAGGAAATGGCGGATGATGGGAGCATCCCGGAGTGGGCCGCCGCGTCCGCCCAATGGATTGACCGGGGCATAACGTTGACGGGCGTTGCTCCCAACGAAGAGGAGTACCTGCAGAGCGTGTCCTGGGCGCCGGAGCCGGCGCGGCTGATGCCGGACAACGCCATCGCCTTTACCGGGATAGCATTCGATCCGGTCTTGGACAACTGGCGGGACCGGCTGGATGAGTTCGACCCCGGATACCCGGACTATGAGAGGGGTGTCGTAGAGTTCTACGACAGTTTATACCGGGAAATAGAGTACGAGACATCGGACCCGCCCCGCCGGCGGGAAAACCCCGTCCCGTCGGACGTGCTGGATTTGGTCCTGGAACTGGTTGAAGTCCAGACAGGCACTGATTTGGAAGCCGGCTTCCTGGACTACCTTGAAGGCGAGCTGATTCTAGGCATCGAAGAGTTTGACCCGGAGGACATCGATTCCGGCGACGGCGGCCTGAACGCCGTGGTCATGCTCTCCTACGACTCCGGGAGCGAGGACGCTCTACTGGACACACTGGATGAACTGGTGGACTTTGCCGAGGACACCGGGGACGTGGAATTTGACACCGTGGACGTGGGAGCCCGCAACGACGCCACGGTACTGGTGGACGACTCCTGGTTATTCGACACCGGCAGTTTGCCAGGGTTCGTCCTGAACGACGGCTACCTGATATTCGGCTCCAGCGAAGAGGCCCTGGAAACCACCGTAGAGGTCCAACAAGGCTCCATCGACGACGCGGCGTCCTTGGAGGAGTACCAGAGGGTCAGCAGCGGCCTGCCGGGGGAGGGACAGTTGGTGTCCTGGATTGACCTCCAGTTCTTGGTGGGCTTGGCTGACCCCTGGGACCTGGGCCTGAACGATGACGAGTACGAAGTACTCGAGGAGGGGATTGGGTCGGCGGCGGCAGTCCTCCAGGCCGACGAGGATATCATTCGCCTTCATGTTGCCGTTACATTCTTCCCCGAATAGTACCCTTCCCCTCGGTTCCTCCTGACGATAAACTTGGAAGGGTTACTGGAAGGCGCAGAAGGCAGCCCTTGAGGGCGACCGCACGGGGCGGGCCTCTCGAATGAACCCAAAAGGAGTGTTTCTATGGACGTTGGAATGATGATGATCTTTTCCAGTTACGGCTGGGAGGAGGGCTCGGACGGCCTGATGTGGGAAGAGGAGCTGCGCCTTGCCGAGATAGCGGCTGACTCGGGATTCGATTGCCTCTGGTCTGCGGAGCACCATTTCAACGATTATTCATTCGTGCCGGACAATCTACAGCTTATGACCCACCTGGCCGCCAAACATTCCAACATTGACGTGGGGACGGCAGCGGTGATTCTGCCTTGGCACAACCCTTTGCGGGTAGCGGAAAACGCCACCGTCCTGGACCTGTTGACGAACGGGCGGCTGCGGCTGGGATTCGGACGGGGGCTGGCCCGACGGGAGTTTGAAACTTTCGGCATCAGCATGGACGAGTCCCGGGAGCGATTCGACGAAGCGGCGCCGATGATAGTCGAGGCCCTCCGGACAGGTTTCATCGAGGGGGACGGAACTTACTACCAACAGAAGCGGACGGAGATACGGCCCAGGCCGCAACATTCCTTTGACGGACGCATCTATGCCGTTGCAGCCAGCGACGATTCGGTCCTGTCGGCGGCGAAGCTGGGCGCCCACATAGTTATGTTCGCCGACCGCCCCTGGGAGATGAGGATGCCGGGAATCGAACGGGGACGGGAACTGCACCGGGAATTTCACGGCACGGAGCCGCCGAGCCCGTTACTCACCGAGTTTGTGGTGTGCGGCACCGACTTGGAGCAATGCGAAGAGGAGGCGCGTCAATACCAGGGCAAGTTCGTGGAGAGCAACTTCTACCATTACGAGTTCCTGAGCGACCATTTCAAGGACGTGAGGGGATACAACGCCTACCAACAGAAAGCGGAAATCGCCCGCTCGGCAGGGCTGGAGGGCGCGGTGGAAGGGTTCATGAAGGCGGCCAGTTGGGGCACTCCGGACAAGATACTGAGGGACTTGGAAGGGCGGCGGGCCCTGCTTGGAGACTTCGAGTTGAACGTCGGCTTCCGTTTCGGCGGCACGCCTTACGATGTTGCGGAGCGGGGACTGAAGTTATTTGCAGAGGAAGTTCTGCCGGTGCTGAAGTCCTGGTGACCGGGCGTAGAAGCCCGGCGCCCGGAACCAAAGGGATTGTTCGTGGAGAGCCAAGCCAATGGCTCTCGTCCTTGCCGAGAGCCCGTGCCAAAGGTAAGCAACAAGATGCCCCGGCGTCGTACGCGCCTCTGCCCTACACCAATCCGGTTGACTTGAACGGAAACAGACCTTAGGCTAATTCGTGACTAGCGGTGGAGGGTAATACTCTACCTCCGACCTTGGATGTCAGGGTATGAGACGGGGAAGAACAGCAGCCGCAGGGCTCCTCATAGCTGCTCTAGTCATTTTGGGCAGCGCTACCACGGTCTTGTTCGCCGCCAGGTCCCAAGAGGACAAGCCGCAGCCACCAAAGACACAGTTCCAGGATGCCTTTTCGGAAAAAGGCGTTGCTGAAATATTCGACGCCGATGAAGTAGATACTAAAGCACCGGCGGCCCCATTCAAGGTCGAAGCCGGATTAGAACGCGGGGCCGAGCCCAAATCAACACCTAAACCGCCACCTCCGCTAACTTCAAAAGCCGGAAAACCGGTACAGCCTGGCCCGTCATTAGCAGGAGCGTCTGAACAGACATCCAGAGGTCCAGGGGGGAAGGAGTCCGGTCAGGGGGACGTGTACACTTGGTATGACGGCGACCGCGCCATACGGGTTGTGCTCCAAGAAGACCTAGTTGCGCAGAAGACCTCCGCCAACGCCGCTGAAGACGAAGTGGCCACGTCCATGGGCCAAACCAGCATTGTGAGGAAACGGGCGGACCAGGGCACCGACGCGCAGCCGGTCTTCAAAGCGGAATCCGGGGACGGCCTGATGACACTGCCCGGCGGGGTCCTGCTGGCCTTGGACGCCGACTGGGACCAAGCCCAGATTGAAAAGTTCTTTGCCGGAAACGACATTTCCACGGAGCTCACTGAGGAACTGGAGTTCCTGGACAACGGTTTCCTGGTGCAGACCGAACCGGGGTTCCCTTCGCTGGAACTGGCGAACTCCCTGGCGCAGCAGGAGGGGGTAATCAACGCAGCCCCGAACTGGGCGAGGGAACTAGAACCGAAGTGAAAGTCCCCGCCATTGCTCACGACTCCGTCCCTTGCGCTTGCAGACAGCCGGCAGAGCGCCGCAATCCAGGTATTCCAGAGAACTGGACTTGCTCCTAAGGCCAGCACTTCTTCCCGCTCGACTTCCCTACGGAAGGCTACTGCTGCTGGGGGTCGTGCTGCTCTTATGCATCCACTTGATGGCGGACGGGAGCAGGGCCACGGCCCAGGCCCCGGCGGACGACCATTCCAACGTTCTGGATAACACCGCAACCAGCCTGACCCTGGGGGCGGAAGCAGCCGGCAGCCTGGAGGCGCCGGGGGACGTGGATGTGTTTGCATTCACCGTGACGGATGCTTCCAAAGACGTTTGGCTGTACACCACCGGGGACACGAACACGGCCGGCTACCTCTTCGACGATTCCAGCAGTGACATCGCCACGGCTGTTCCGATAGCCTCCAATGATGACAGCATCATTGCCTCCGGAGACAACTTTTATATCTCAGCCAACCTTGAACCAGGTACCTATTTCGTTGCCGTGACCGGGCCAGAGGACGGCACCACGGGCGACTACATGCTGCGTTCCCTGGACCTGACGGTGGCGCCGGTCTTGACTCCGGGAACTTCCTCTGACGGCACGTTGACACCGGGTGAAATCGACGTTTTCCAGTTTGCCTTGAACGAAGTCTCGCAGGACGTATGGCTTTATTCCACAGGGGACACCGATACGGTGGGATTCCTTTTCTTGAGCGCCGGGATATCCGGGACGGCCCCATTCTTCCTCACTATCAACGACGACGGAGCACTGGCGGATGAGAGCAACTTCTACCTTGGAGCCAACCTGGAGGAAGGGACCTATTACCTAGCCGTCATCGGGGCCGCAGACGCTGAGGGGGTTTCCGCCACCGGCAATTACCAAGTGCAGTCGATGACTGGAACGGACCAAGTGGGGGAGATTTCTGAAGGGCCCGGGGTTGTGATTTTGGGCAGCCTTGAAGATGGGATTATCGCTCCCGGGGAGGACCAGGACGTTTTCAAGTTGGACTTATCTTCCAGAATCGGCGAAACGAACGTGGTACTGTACTCCGCCGGGGACGTGGACACGATTGGGACGCTGCTGGACGCGGACGGAGACGAGGTTGACTACAACGACGATACCAGGTACGAGGATGGCAGCTTCAACTTCCGCATTGCCAGAGCGCTGGAGCCGGAGGTCTATTACATTGCCGTAACAGGATACGTGGGGCGGTCCGGGGAGAGCACCGGGCCATACAGACTCCACGTGGAGGAGGTGGCGGACCAAAGCGGTTCCCGGGGGAGCGCCACCGTGGTGACTCCCAATTCTTCAGCCATGGGGTTTATTTCCAAGGCGGGCGACACTGACTACTTCTCCTTCTCGCTGAGCACCCCCACAGTTGCCAGTATATACACGGTTGGGAGCACCGACACCGTTGGAGAGCTGCAGGACGGCAGCGGGAACACTCTAGCCCGGAATGATGACGGGCGCCTGTCACCAGCGGGACACAACGCCTTTCTTATCGAGCAGAGCCTGGCGGCAGACACTTATTACGTTTCAGTAAGAGGCTTTGACCGAGAGACCGGCCCCTACAGGTTGGTTGTCGAAACTGCGGAAGACCCGGGGTCAGCCGCAGCGTCTGCGGGAACCCTGGAATTGAGCACCCCAGTGACGGCGGCCATCGAACCGGAAGGAGACACCGACTTGTTCAAGCTGGAGTTGGCGCCTGCCGACACAGACCCCAGCCAGGCCAGCAGGACGGAGGTGGTCTTTTACTCCACGGGAAATACCGACACCAAGGCCACGCTCTTGGCCAGCGACGGCGTGACGGAGCTGAATAGCGACGACGACAGCGGGGACGGGTTCAATTTCCTGATCCGAACCTCCCTGGCACCGGGGACCTATTACGTCCGCGTCCAAGGCTATGACAATAACGAAACCGGCAGCTATTCCTTGTTCGCCGAGCCGGTGACGCCGTTACGGGTCTTCGGCTCCCTTCCCGGACTGCACCAGGTCGGGCGTATCTCCACAGGGCACGACCAAGGCATCTACCGATTCGCCATCTCAAACAGGGGCCCGGTCTGGATTTACGCCGTGGGATCTGTGGACTCCTACGGGGCCTTGTACGACAGCGAGTTCCGGCCAATTGCTTCGAACGACGACGGTGGCATCCTGGGGATGACCAGGTCTTTCAGCATTCGGGAAACCCTGGACGCCGGGACGTACTACATTGGCGTAAGCAGCTACGGGACCGGCACCGGAAGCTACTCGGTACATCTTCATAACGTAGTGGAACCGGGCGACAGCATCGGGAGCGCGACACCCTTGGAGCAGGGCGTCCCCACCGTGGGGACCATTCAATCCCCAGGCGAAACCGACTTTTTCCGCTTTACCTTTTCCGACGACACGAATTTCCGGATGCACGCGGCCGGCGCCTACATCGGCAGGATTACAGGAGAGATAACAGACGGCAGCGGGAATGAAATCGACGTAAATGTGTACCCCACAAATCACGGCTTCTTCGTCAGGGATAATCTTCCTGCGGGCACTTATTACGTCAAGCTTTCATCCGGTGGCGCACCGGTCCCATATTCAATCATCCTTCTTCCCGACGCCAGGCTCTCCGGAGTGTTCCGGGAATGTTCGGCCGAGACCGCGGAGCTGACAGATGAGGTGACGAGGGAGAGGTTGTTTGGCGACCCCTTGTACGCCTGCCAGTGGCACCTGAAGAACCGTGAAGAACTCCAGGAAGGGGAGGACATCAACATTGAGCCCGTTTGGGAAGAGGGCATTACAGGGCAGGGCGTGTGGGTGGTGGTGGTGGACGACGGGATGGACCACGGCCACGAGGACCTGTCGCCCAACGCGGACCCGAGCCTCAACTATGACTACACGGGGCATGGAGACATCTATCAGCAATTCGAACATCACGGCACGCTGGTGACGGGAGTCTTAGCGGCCAGAGACAACGGCATAGGGGTGAGGGGAGTAGCTCCCAGGGCCACGGTTTTCGGGCACAATTTTCTTGCAGGCCAGTCGGACTACTCCCATGCCGACTCCATGACCCGCAGCCGGGAGGTAGCTGCGGTTTCCAACAACAGTTGGGGACCGAGGGACGGACCGGGCTTGGGATTCGCCGACATGTTCTGGGAGGAAGCGGTGAAGAAGGGGACCCGGGAAGGTTTTGGGGGCAAGGGGACTTTCTACGTTTTCGCGGCAGGAAACGGCGGTCGCGACGGAGACGACGCCAACTTGGACGAACATGCCAATTTCTACGCCGTCACATCGGCATGCTCGGTGAACGACCGGGGCAGAAAGAGCAACTTTTCCGAAGTGGGCGCCTCCCTGTGGGTCTGCGCTCCGGGTGGAGGCACCCGGGACGGGTACCGCGGGTTGGTCACGACAGACAACTCGGACCGCTACCGGGACGAGGCTCACGGCACTTCGTTCTCAGCGCCCATTGTGTCAGGCGTGGCCGCGTTGCTGCGGCAGGTAAACGGCGACCTGACTTGGCGTGACCTCAAGCTGATTCTGGCGGCTTCGGCGAGAAAGAACGACCCGGATCACGAAGGCTGGGAGGATGGGGCGCGGAAATACGGTACTGACTCCAGCCATGACGTTTACACCTTCAATCACTCCTACGGGTTCGGAGTGGTGGATGCCAAGGCTGCGGTGGACTTGGCCTGGGACTGGGAGATAGTCCCGCCGTTCAGGACTTTAACAGTGAAGTCATCGGAGAGCCTCAACCTGAATTTGCCGAATTCCGGGACAGTTGAGACCGGCCTGACCATGGACAGCGATATCAGCTTCGCCGAGTTTATAGAGGTGAAAGCCCACTTCAACCATCCTTCCTTCCGGGATATGGCAATCGATTTGGTCTCCCCGACGGGAGCTACCTCGCAATTGGTCGGCTACTACGAAGCGGATTCACCGGTCTCCCTGACGGGGCAGATACGTCTCGGATCGGCCAAGCATTTGGGGGAGAACCCCAATGGGGCGTGGACGCTGAGAATCGCCGACATGGTTGACAATCAGGTGTCGGGGACCCTGGTGTCCTGGGAAATCACGGTTTACGGACACGCTCCGACCCCGGCTGCTCCGAGGATACTAACCCTAGTCCCCGGGGAGGAATCCTTGACGGTGACCTGGGAGGAGCCGGAGGTGAGGCGGGGCAGCATCGTATCCTATGACTTGCGGTACATACCAACCTCGGAAGATGAAACGGATGAGAACAACTGGACCGTGGTAAGTGACGTATGGGCTGCCGGCGGGGACAGCTTGGAGTACGAAATTACCAGACTGGCTGGAGGCACGGAGTACGACGTCCAGTTACGGGCGGCCAATGCGGAGGGCCACGGGGCTTGGTCGGATACAACCGCCGGGGTGCCGGTCAGGTCAACAGCAACCTGTACTACGGGTACGGCCATCGACAATCCGGCGGGAAGTCCGGACCTGGTGGCCGATTGCGACGCTTTGCTGGCGCTGAGGGATGCCTTGGAGGGGACTACCCGGCTCAACTGGTCGGCGAGCCTGAGCTTCCTTGAGTGGGATGGCGTGAACGAAGGGAGCGCAGGGGCCAGGGTTACACACTTGGTCCTGCCGGGAATGGGCCTGAACGGAGAGATACCGGCTACGCTGGGGGCACTGTCGGCACTGGAAGCGCTGGACCTTTCCGGCAACCAACTGACCGGGGTAATTCCACCCGAGTTGGGGGGTCTCGCCAGCCTCCGGGAGTTGCGGTTAAACGACAACTCTCTGTCGGGAGACATACCTGCGGCGTTGGGGAACGCCGGGGCATTGGAAGTGCTGGACTTGTCGGACAATGGGCTTGATGGCGGAATTCCTGCTGAGCTGGCGTCCCTGGCGAGCTTGCGGGAATTGAGGCTTGCCGGTAATTCATTGAGCGGCGCTATCCCAGCCGGGTTGGGCGGCATTGGCTCCCTGGAGGTCCTGGACCTGTCCAGCAACGGAATATCCGGGGGGATTCCAACGGAACTGAGAGGCCTGAACCGATTGAGAGAACTGCACTTGGGCGGAAACGGCCTGAGCGGTCCCATACCCCAGGAGCTAATAGTCCTTTCCAGCCTGGAGAGGGTGGACTTGGGTGAAAATGCCCTGACCGGGGATTTGCCTGCTCCCGCTGAGGCGACGCCCAGCCTGCAATTCCTGGACCTGTCACTCAACATGCTGTCCGGGTCCGTACCCGGGGAACTGGAGAACTGGCCCGGGCTGGTGGAACTGGACTTGTCCGGTAACGAGCTATCCGGAGCCTTGCCTGGGAGCTGGGCCGCGCTCTCCAGCCTGGAACGACTGGACCTCAGCAGGAATAGCCTGTCGGAAGCCATTCCCGCCGGTTTGGGCCAACTGGGTTCATTAAGGGCGCTATACCTGAATGACAACCGGTTGACTGGAGACTTTCCCGACTGGCAGGGAAACCTGGACGGCTTGGAGGAGCTGTACCTAGCGAATAACCAGTTGACCGGCTGTGTACCCGGGGTGCTTCGCGGGACAGCCAGCAACGACTTGGACAACCTGGGTTTGGCCTACTGCGACGTATTATTGAAGGGGCTGGAGATACAAGGGGCAACGTTGGACCCGGAGTTTGATGCCAGCACCACTGACTACGAGGCCATTGCCGGACCTTCCAGGGTTACCATCGTTCCCGATGGGGAAACCGGCGTTTCATTTGAGTTCCTGGACGACGACGGCGTAGCAATTCCCGACGCCGACGCTGATGAAGCAGGGCAACAGCTTGACTTGGGGACTTCCAGTTCAACGGTAAGGGTTGTGGTCACATCGGTGGACTCCAAGGCCACGCTCACTTACCAAATCAGTTTCCGCCGGGCCGGCGGTCCGGGAGTTCCGATCATCGACGCCAGCACAGTAACCCCGGGGACATCGGCGCTGACGGTCTCTTGGAACGCACCAGCCAGCGATGGCGGTTTCGACATTATCGCTTATGACCTACGCTACATCGAAAGCGGGGCGTCGCCGAGGAGCCACGCATATTGGTCCACGGTTGCCGGGGCTTGGGAGAGGGGTGAAGGTGACCTATCAGCAACTATTGAGGGGTTAATAGGCGGCGTCGAATACGACGTGCAGATAAGGGCGTTCAACGGCGCACAGTACAGCGCTTGGTCATCATTGGTAACGGGGATCCCGGAAGCCGAGGGTTGCGGCACTGGGCAGGCGGTAGCGGACCCAACCAATAATCCCGGTCTGGTATCCGATTGCGGGGTGCTGCTGGCCCTGAAGGCGACCCTACCTGACAACACGGCTGCGGGGTGGTCCACGCAGGGTCCCTTGGAGTCATGGCAAGGGGTCACCCTTGGAGGCACTCCGCAGCGGGTGACAGGACTGGACCTCTCCGGGGAAATGATTTCGATGCCGATACCATCCTTGCTGGGACGGCTGGACGGGCTGGCGGCATTGGACCTTTCGGGCAACGAGTTCAGTGGGCCGATCCCGCCACAATTGAGAAACCTGGCCGCCTTGGCCGACCTTAACCTGTCTGGGAACCAATTGTCGGGTGCGGTCCCCTCCTGGCTGGTCAGGCTGCCCAACCTGGAATCTCTGGACCTGTCGGAGAACCTCTTCACCGGGAGGATTCCAACTAATTTGGGCGGGCTCATCAACCTGAAGGTGCTGGACCTCTCAGAAAACCGGTTAACCAGAACGATTCCGTCATCCTTTGGGAACATCACGGCACTGGAGACCCTAAACCTTTCGGGCAACCAGTTGGAGGGAAGAATCCCCGGAACCTTCAGCCGCCTTCCTAACTTGATTGACTTCAACATTTCGCAGAACCGGCTGGGGGGCAGCATCCCATCTGTGGCCGCATCAGGTACGGTGGACCTCTCACAAAACGGGCTGACGGGCGGAATACCTGCCTTCGATGGCCAGGCCGGGCCCAGGATTCTTGACTTGTCGGGGAACAAATTGACCGGCGTCATACCAGGGTCGTGGGGGGCTGCACTTCCGGCACATTCAAACTTGGTAGTGATGGAAAACGTGAATGTGCTGCGCCTGGGCGGCAACGAGCTAACCGGAACAATCCCTTCCACATTAGGCAACCTGACAGATCTGACGGAACTGGACCTGTCGGACAATGGCCTGACCGGGGCCCTGCCCGAGTGGCTCCCCTCCCTGTCCGGGCTCGAGAAGATTGACTTGGGCGGCAACGAGTTGACGGGAGAGATCCCTTCGGAACTCGGCTCTTTGGCGAATCTCGAGCTACTGGACCTGTCGGGCAACCAACTGAGCGGTCAGATTTCGAGCAAACTGGCCGGAGGCTCGAACTCGCGTCCGCCCTTGAAGCAGTTGCTGCTGAGTGAAAATAACCTCACCGGAATGATTCCGCCGGAGTTGGGCAGTCTTGCTACCTTGACCCATCTGGACCTGTCGGACGGCAGGTTGAGCGGCGGCATTCCAAGCCAGTTGGGCAATCTTGCTGGCTTGGAAGAATTGCATCTTAGCGACAATGGCCTAACCGGTCCGATTCCTGCGGAACTGGGCGATCTCACCAGCCTGGAGGTCATGCGACTGGAGAGCAACGACTTAAGCGGTCCCATCCCCGACTCACTGGGAGGCCTCGTAGAACTGACTGCACTCGACTTGGGCGACAACGGGTTGACGGGGGCGATCCCATTGGAACTGGGGGCCCTCACATCGCTGGAGACCTTGATCCTGACCTTGAACCAATTGAGCGGTCCCATACCTGCGGAATTGGGCAACCTGACCGGACTGGAAGAACTTGGTCTGGGAGACAACGGCTTGACCGGGCCAATTCCAGCCCAACTGGGCGACCTTGAAAACCTGGAAGAGCTGGACCTGCACCACAACGAATTGACCGGTGAGATTCCCGGGGAGTTGGGCAACTTGGTCAACCTCAAGACCCTCCTGCTGTCCTACAATGGCCTGAGCGGAGAGCCTCCGGAGGAACTTGGCAACCTGAATTCCTTGGAATCCTTGTGGCTCTTTGAGAACCAATTGACCGGCGGGATCCCGGACTGGACTCGCGGGCTTACCCAGTTACAGGAGCTTGTCCTGAGAGGTAACAGTTTCAGCGGGTCAGTACCGGCCTGGTTATCCGAGCTGACCCAGTTGACCCAACTGTACATGGCCAACAACAACCTGACAGGATGCATTCCCGCAGAGCTGCTAACCCTGGCGTTTACCACGGCAAACGATTTCGTCGTCCTGGGCTTGCCATTCTGCCCCGACGCTCCGCAGGTCCTGTCGGTGACTAAGGAGAGCGGCTCCCTGACCATAAGCTGGTCCGTCCCAAGCGACCCGGACGGCATCATCGGCCACTTCGAAGTCCGCTATATAAGGAGCGACGCATCGGGCAAGGACAACGATGCGAACTGGACGATGGAGCGAGTCAGCTCACCGGAGGACGCTGCTGCGGAAACCATAAGCCACACCATCACCGGGCTTACCGATGGAGTGGAGTACGATATCCAAGTCCGGGCGGTGACCGCCGACGGCGAGGAGGGCCCCTGGTCTAGAACCCGGGTGGAAACACCGGGCGAACCGGCCCCGCCACCCGTCGTTGAGCCGCCCGTGGTGGAGCCGCCCGAAGGGCAGAGGCCGCGCCGGTACCGCGGGGGCGGAGGTTCACCCACGCTTGCGGTGCTGCCGCAGCCGGAGGTATCAACACGCACCCTTACTTTCAAAGCGTTTGTGGGGCAGGAGAGTCCACCGCCAGGGCTGCTGCAGTTATGGAGCCCTTCGACAGGGAGCATGACATTCAAGGCGTCCAGCGGCAGTCCGTGGGTATCGGTCAACCCAGATTCGGGGGCTTCGACTGGACCGAAGGACCGGCTGGTGGTCAACGTGTCGGTGGATGCTTCGCAGTTGCAGGTGGGGCGGCACAGGGCTCTTCTGCAAATCGAGGGGACCGGATTCAGCATTTCGCCGCTGTGGGTCCAAGTATTCGTAGATATGTTCCCGGCCGCATTCCACGGGACACTGGCGCCCGAATACGATACCAACGGAGATTTCGCCATAGGTCTCAGTGAAGCCCACGCGGCAGCCAGGGACTATTTCGGAAACACCATCAGCTTGGAGAGGGCCCTCGAAGTGGCCGGCCTTTACTTCTCCAGATGATTTGCCGCTACGGTAGAAGGAAGGACGGGGGGCTGATGACCCGGCGTCCGGCGCGGGTCTTGGGGTTGCTCCTCCTCTTGGCAGGAACGATTGCACTGGCGGGGCCGGAGATTTCGGCACCAGCGGGGGCACAGCCGCCTGGCGCACAACGGCAGTTCTCGCCGGACTGGGCAGCTCCCGGCGGCTTCGCAGATGTTACGGTTACTGCCTCCGGCTATGGCTCTCTTGGCCAGATCATAGAGACCCTGCCCACCGGGTTCAGGTTTGCCGGAACCGACATGCCCGCCTCTGCAGTCACCGTTTCCGGGCAAACGGTCAGCTTCATATTGCTGGGAGAAGACAGCATCACCTACAGGGTGGCCGCCCCCCAATACGAGGGCTCCTACAGTTTCGCCGGGATACTGGAGGACCAAAACAAGACCCAGCAGGCTGTGGGCGGTAGCCAGTCATTGCGAGTGGGTTTACCCCCGACTCCTACTCCGACCCCACCTCCTTCTCCTACTCTGATCCCGGCTCCAACTGCTACGCCAGTTTCGTCGCCCACACCCACTTTTACTCCGCAGCCGACCGCGGCTCCAACGCAGGTTCCCACACCTACGCCAGTCCCGACTCCAACTCCGCCCACAGCCGTTTCAACCCCAGTTCCGGCGGCAACCGCTGACCCAACTCCGACGTCCTTTGCCCCGGCAGGGCAACCAGCGGTTGAGGAAGAGTCCCAGGGAAATCCCTGGCCTTTCATAGGGATTGGCGTCTTGGCGGTGATAGCGGCAATCGTGACTGGGTTGCTGGTGTACCGGCGGAGGAGGAACTCATAGCCCCGGCCCGGGCAGGCGAGACCGCCCCAGGAGTTGACCGTCGAACCTCGCCATGCCTCTCCGAACCGACTAGCGACGGTGCAGCAGTAACCAGTCCATTGCCGTGGTGCTTTGGAGACAGTGAGACGATTCTAAAGGTTCACGCCCAAGTTTTGACGCTTCCGATAGCTCGCCGCATTTGTCCGAGATTTCCCGCTGGGAAGACGCTTCCTAAAGGAAGTGTCTGAATAAGCACAGTTGAAGCCCCTTCTCTCTTGATGGGAAAAGGTTGGGATGAGGGTGAATAGCAACTGTTCGCCGCTGCTGTAAGGCTCATTCAGAGGTTCCCTAGAAGTCCTGGCCTGTATTCAACAAAATCCAGCCAGTTCATCCAGCAAGAGAATGCTATGGGTGAGTGGCCGCTGCAGGATGCCAGGAACAAGTTCAGTGCGCTAGTCGAAGCGGCTTTGGCGGGGGCGCCACAGCGGGTAACCCGGCGAGGAGCGCCCGCGGTGGTCGTGCTTTCGGTGGAAGAATACGACCGTTTGAACCGTTTGGAGAAAGCCAGCGCTCCTACCCTAGGGCAGTTCCTCTTCCAAATTCCCCTAGACGCCCAGGAATTTGAGCGCCTGCCCCTGACGTCCAGGCCACTAGGCCTGCAATGTTCCTTCCGGTCACCAACGTGCTTTCCGCTCCCCACTGTGGAGAGCGGAACCCGGAGGCAGCTCCTTGGACCGGGAGCCAACGACCGCCAGACCTGTACATGAGCGTGGTAACTACTGGAGAAATCGAGCGGGAAATCACTCAACAGAGGCGGAGCAACCACGGATTCGTAAGTGAGATCGAATCGTGGCTGGACTGGGTGCTGTCATGGTAGGGAGATCAAGGCTTGGGGATTGACGTTCCGGGGGGTGTTGAAAAAGTCATCTCGGGCGGCAAATGGGCCGCTGGGTCCGAGGGCTGGGACCGCTAATCAGCCGACTCTGCTTTAGACGGTACTGCTGGGCTGCCTGGTAATC
>DAOULB010000006.1:0-130654 GCA_034420695.1 Dehalococcoidia bacterium | reverse complement strand
CTCGATCAAGATCCTGAACGCACCGTCACCATACCGCTCAGCAAAACAGACCAGGGAGGGATCAGTTCCGCCGACCATTCCGCCCTGCCGGCCAGCGTTGAGTTCGACTCAGGCGATACCGAGAAGACGTTCTCGTTCACGGCAACGCAGGATACGGTGGATGACGATGGGGAGTCGGTCAAAGTGGGTTTCGGGGAACTGCCGGACGGTGTGACCGAAGGAACCACCAACGAGACGACCATATCGATAACCGACGACGACGTGCCGTCGGTGACGGTGAGCTTCGGGCAGGCCGCCTACAGCGTTGCCGAAGGCGGCTCGGTCAGGGTCAAGGTGACTCTCTCGGCCGATCCGGAAAGGACCGTGGAGGTGCCCATCACAGTCACCACGATGGATGGGGCTACAGCCGCGGACTATTCGGGGGTACCCAATAGCGTCGTCTTCAACAGCGGCGACACGGAGAAGACCTTCGACTTCGACGCCACCCAGGACACGGTGGACGACGACGGGGAACGCGTGAGACTCACCTTCGGGACCCTTCCCGGGAGGGTGAACTCCACGAGCCCATCCCAGGCGGTGGTCTCAATCACCGACGACGACTTGCCGCCGGTCACGGTCAGCTTCGAGCAGGCGACGTACACGGTGGCTGAAGGCAGCACCGTCACCATCAAGGTGGAGCTGAGCGCCAACCCGGAACGGACGGTGACCATCCCTCTGACCAAGGCCAACCAAGGCGGAGCAAGTTCCTCCGACTACTCGAATGTGCCGGCCAACGTCGTCTTCAGCAGCGGGGACACGGAGAAGACCTTTGACTTTAACGCCGCCTCCGACAGTGTGGACGACGACGGCGAGTCGGTCAAGCTGGGGTTCGGTTCGAGCCTGCCCGCTGGTGTGACGGAGGGCTCCCCGGACGAGACGGTGGTCTCGATTACCGACGACGACGTGCCGTCGGTAACGGTCAACTTCGCGCAGACGGCTTACACGGTGGCCGAGGGCAGCAACGTCACCATCAAGGTGAAGCTGAGTGCCGACCCCGAGCGGACGGTCACCATACCTCTGACCAAGACCAACCAGGGCGGGGCCTCGTCCTCCGACTACTTCAGCGTCCCCCAGGACGTCGTCTTCAACAGCGGGGACACCGAGAAGACCTTTGATTTCAGTGCCGCCTCCGACGACCTGGACGACGACGACGAGTCGGTTAAGCTGGGGTTCGGCACTCTTCCCACCGGTGTGACCAAGGGCTCCCCGGACGAAACGGTGGTCTCAATTACCGACGATGACGGCCCGTCGGTGACGGTCAGCTTCGAGCAGGCCTCATATAGTGTCATGGAGGGAAGCAACGCCACCATAAAAGTCACCCTGAGCGCCGACCCGGAGCGGACGGTGACCATCACTCTGACCAAGACCCACCAGGACGGCGCGAGTTCGACGGACTATTCGGACGTTCCCGCCAATGTGGTGTTCGACAGCGGGGACACTGAGAAGTCCTTCACCATGACTGCTGTCCAGGATGAGGAAGACGAGAGCGACGAGACCCTGACACTGGGGTTCGATACTCTCCCGGACGGTGTGAGCAGCGGCGACAATGACCAAGCCGACGTTACCATTGTCGACTCCATCCGCGTGTCCTTCGGAGCCTCCAGCTACGAGGCCTACGAAGGCGGCGCAGGCGCCGAGGTGGCGGTGGACTTGGACAGCCCGGCCCCCTTTGAAATCGTCGTACCCATCACTGCCGCAGGGATGAACGGGGCCACCAGCAACGACTGGACCGGCGTGCCCCCCAGCCTGACGTTCGCTACCGGTGATACCCAAAAGACCTTCACCGTCATGGCCTATGACGACCGGATAGAGGACGACGGAGAAAGCGTCGAGCTCGGGTTCGACGCCCTGCCGGCTGGAGTGGTCAAGGGAACCCCATCCGTCGCTACAGTAGCGCTGATGAACATGGAAGCCCCGACCTGCGAATCTGCCGTATGGTGTGCCACCGCAGAGTTCGCCGACTCGCGATCGAAAGACTGGGGTCGGCTGGGCTTGGGCCTGGGGTATCACCCTACCCAGGATCCCTACCCCCGCTATTCGAGCCTGAGCGATAACCAGTTCACCTTCCGGGGCAAGGAATACCAAGTGTGGAACTTCTTCACGACCCCTGGCATGCATCCCGATGTCGGTCCCGGTTCGCCCGGCCGCATCCCGGAGTACTCTACGTTTTCAACACATCTGATGGAGGTGGTGGGAGGCAAACTCAAGAACAGGGTCGATGAGGAACACCAGAGAGACTGGACCCTGTATATCGACGGCATCGCCTTGCCGTTCACCGATGTTGTGACCACAAACCAGTCTGGGAACACCTTCATCTGGCACCACCCCAAGTTGCAGGACCTCTACGCCTCCTGGACCGATGGAGACACTTACGAAATCATGATCGTAGAAGACCCGGTGAGCGATCGGCCCGAGCCGCCGGTGACTGCACCCATGGCGCCCAGGTACCTTAGGGTCATGCCGGGCGATGGCAGTGTGACTGCCATATGGAAGCAACCCCTCAAGGACGGCAACTCAGACATCACACACTATCGGCTTCAGTGGAAGCCCGGTACGGAGAGCTGGAGCAACCCGGATGCCGTCGACGAGGTCACCGTCCAGCCTCTTGGCGGGGGAAGCACTGAGGTCTTCTACACCATCACTGGGCTCAGCAACTACAACCTGTACTCCGTCCGGGTCATCGCCGTGAACGAGATGGGGGATAGCGAGCCAGCCACCGAACACTTCGGCATGCCCCAGGAGGAATCCCTCGATGTCATTGACACCATGGTGAATGGGAACCAATTGACCATCACCTACGAGCGGACACTGGACGGCAGTTCCGTTCCGAGCCAGGAATCATTCAGGGTGCTGGTGAACGGCGCCCCCAGGAAAGTCACCGGCGTCTCCATGTCCGGCAGTTCGGTGATACTCACCCTTGAGGAGCCGGACAAGCGGGCCATCAGGGCCACCGATGAGGTGGAATTCCGCTACATCACGCCACCCTCCGGATCGCCGGCAATCAAGGACGCCGCGGGAAACTACGCCTACTCTTGTGAGTTTGGCGAACCTCCCTCGGAGGCCAGGAACGAGACAGACCCAGGGCTACTGGAGCCCGTGAGCGCAGAGTTCAAAATGGCGCCGGCAACTCACAACGGCCCCGAAAGCGAAATCGTCTTCCAGATCGAGTTCAGCGAGCCGGTCCGGGTCAACATTGGACCCAATCACGCCTACCTTCTTGACGTGGAGGGTGGAAAGGCAACCAGCGCTTGGTGGCTTGATGGGGACACCACCATCTGGCAGGTCGTCCTGCTGCCCGAAGATGACCACGACATCAAGATCACCCTGCCGGCGGACCGGGCCTGCGACGCCAAGGGAGCCCCCTGCGCCAGCGGGGACCGCCGACTCTCCACCGCTTTAGAGCACACCATCTCCGGCGGCGACGGCCCCAGGGAAACCAAGTCCGTCGGACCGGAAAAGGATGCCGGGAAGAAGAAGTCGGATGGAGGGGACGGGGAGAATACAGAGAAGCAGGGTAAATCCGACGGAGCGCCCCCGAACACTCCCATTTCCGGCCAGCCGGCTATTGAAGGCCAAGCCCGGGTTGGGCAGACCCTCACCGCTGACATCTCGGCCCTCGAGGACCCGGACGGCCTTGAGAATGCGGAGTTCACCTACCAGTGGGTCTCCGGTGGCACCGACGTGGAGGGGGCCAATAGTGTTGCCTACACTCTGCAAGAAGGGGACGAGGGCCTGAAGGTCAGGGTTGTAGTGACCTTCACTGACGATGCCGGCAATCGGGAGCAGTCCACCAGCCAACCCACGGCCCCTGTGGGACCGGAGAAGGCTCCGAATACCCCGGCGTCCGGCCAGCCCGTCATCTTGGGTGACGCCCGGGTCGGCAAGATTCTCACCGCCGACGTATCGGGGATACAAGACGAAGACGGGATGGAGAACAGCGTCCTCGCCTACCGGTGGACCGCCGGGGGCGCCAGGATCGAGGATGCCACTGGGGCAAGCTACACCTTGACTGAAAGTGAGGAGGGCCTGACCGTTTCCCTCTGGGTCTCCTTCACTGACGATGCCGGCAACCTTGAGGTCTTGACCAGCGGCGCCATCGGCCCGGTGGCTCCGGAAAAGCCTCCCAACAATCCCGCCAGCGGGGAGGTCGTCATCACAGGAGAGGCCAGGGTGGGAGAGGCCTTAACCGCTGACACTTCGGGGATAAATGACGAGGATGGTATGGGGGATGCCGTCTTCACCTACCGGTGGACCGCCGATGGAACAGACATCCCCGATGCTACGGGAGCCAGCTACACCCTGACGGAGAGCGATGAGGGGAAGGCGGTCCAGGTCTGGGCGTCCTTCACCGACGATGCCGGCAACCCCGAGACGGTCACCAGTCAGCCCACCGCCCTGGTGGGACCCCTTCCCCCGGCGGCGCCCACCGGCCTTGGCGCCGCCGTCAACGAGGATGGGAATATCACCCTGACCTGGGATGCCCCGGACGACAGCGCCGTCACGGGGTACCGAATCCTCCGCCGCCTACCCGATGAAGAGGAGGTGGAGTTCACGGTGATCGCGCCGGACACCGGGACAACTGTGACCAGCTACACCGACACCGATGTGACGGCGGGTACCGGCCACCTCTACATCGTGATGGCCCTGAACGCCTCGGGAGCAAGCGAGCGTTCCGAGCCCGTCCGGGCGGACCCCTAGTTGCCGAGTCAGCGTAGCTATTGGCCATGACTTTGACATCTGACAACCCGCTTGTTTTGACCCCGGCCTTCAAAGTGTAATCGGCGGAGGTAAAGTGGGCCACCTGGACCGATTGACTGCCTGACTTGTGGCTGAAGTGGACCCGGTTATTTGGCTCTTCCGCACTTTTGGTGATGATTCCGAAAAAGCTCGACAAATAAGCGAAAATAGGGACCGAACCGATCGGTCACATGCCCGTCATCCCTTAATGCCGTGGCCACCCGCGCCTAATTTTGGTCACCTTCACCAAACTTGCGGAAGAGCCGGTTATTTGGACAGAATCAAGGCAGAGCTAAGTGAGAATCCCGGCCCTCCTGCCAGTAGGTCTGACCTTGTTTTCGGTGGACACCTCCTTTCGTTGGGTTCCTCCTCCAGAACTCCCAGCTCCCCGTGGAACACCTCGGCCGGCGTCCGGTAGCCCAAGGCCTGATGGGGCCTCAGATGGTTGTAGAACCGGAAATAGTCCCCCAGTTCCCTGCCGGCTTCGCGGGCGTCGGCGTAAGCCTTCAGGTGCACCTCTTCGTACTTCACCGTCCGCCACAGCCTCTCCACGAAGATGTTGTCGGAGTAGCGCCCCCTCCCGTCCATGCTGATCCTCACGCCCCGGTCCTGCAGCACCTGGGTGAACTCCAGGCTGGTGAACTGGCTCCCCTGGTCGGTGTTGAACACCTCCGGCTTGCCCTTACCCAGCGCTTCCTCCAGCACCTCGGTGCAAAAGCCGGTCTCCAGGGTGTTGGACAGCCGCCAGGCCACCACGTACCGGCTGTGCCAGTCCATGATGGCCACCAAGTAGAGGAACCCCCGGGCCATGGGCAGGTAGGTTATGTCCGCCGCCCACACCTGGTTGGGCCGGGTGATACTGGCCTTGCTCAACAGGTAGGGATAGACTTTGGCCCCCGGCGTAGACCTGCTGGTGCCGGGCTTCCGGTAGATGGCCCTTAGCCCCATGACCCGCATCAGCCGCTGCACCCGCTTCCGGTTCACGCGTATCCCCCGCCTCTCCAGCCAGGCCCTCATCCGCCTCGACCCGTAGAAGGGGGTCTCCAGGTACTGCCGGTCGATCTCGCCCATCAGGAACAGGTCCTCTTCCGAGGCCGTCCTGGGACGGTAGTAGACGCTGGAACGGCTGACGCCCAGCAGAGCGCACTGCCGCATTATCGGCAGCTTCGGATGTTCCCGGTCCACCATCTGCCGCCGCCGGGCTGGACTCATGGACCGGACCTCTCCGCCAAGAAATCCCGCTCCACCTTGAGCTGGCCGATCTCCTGGTACAGCCGGGCGACCAGGGCGGCGTCGTTCTTGGCCTTCTGTTCCTGGCCGTTGCCGAAGCCGCCGGAAGCGCCCTCCACAAGAGCCTTTTTCCAAGCCTGAATATGCCCGGGATGGACTTCATACCTGGCGGCCAGTTGGGCCACCGTCTTCTGTCCCTTAACCGCCTCCAGTCCCACATTGGCTTTGAAAGCCGGGCTGAACTTCCTTTGTCCTTTCGACATTTCCCCCTCCTTCCCGACAGCAACCGCTGTCCTTAGCTTAGGAGCGGGACTCTCACTTAGCTACCTGTCCGACTTTCCGGGTTCACCTCAGACAACGCCCCCCCCCCCCGGTTGATGCCGGGGGCTGTCGCTAACTATGATTGAGCAGCTTTATCTCTAGCCGCTAGGTTGGGTAATCAAGTATATAATTCCCATGCAAAAGGAGGGCCACGATGAACGGAACCCTGATTGCTCGCATGATGATGGCGATATCACTGGCCTTTTTGCTGGCAGCTCTGGCTTGTGGAACCAACTCCGCCGACAAGTCCGACCCGGCAGCCTACACCCAGCATCTGGTAGCGGAGGCGGTGGAACGGTACAAAAAGGATGGACGAGACGCGATGCTGGCTTACTACAACAGCCCAGCAAGTCGGGATGGGGAATGGTACGTTTTCGTTTTCGACGACACCGGGGAGATAATTGCCCGCTTTGACGGGAAGTTCGTTGGGCAGAGCTTTTTCGAGGAACTGCGCACGGACATCAATGGGTACGAGTTCGGGCCTGAGATGATGACTGCAACCGAAGCCGGCAAGTGGGTAAATTACACGTTTGAGAATCCGGCCGAGGGCAACGCGCCGGCGCCGAAGCACTCTTGGGTGGTGAGAAGCGGCGACGCGTTCTTTGCGGCGGGCTGGTACGAGGGAATCCAATGATCGGACTGATAAAGTGACGGGTTCGCGGGAAAATCGGATCTTAGTTTCGACCCTACTCGGGGTGGCGGTCCTGTCTTGGCTGGGCCTTTGGTTGTGGGGGCGGTTGGGCGTAGGCCACGTGCACGGTCATGGTGAGTCTTTGGACGCCACAGCGTTCCTACTATTTATAGCAGGGTGGGTCTTGATGACATCAGCGATGATGCTTCCTATTGCTATCCCGATGGTCGCCCTATTTCGGAGGTTGACCAGACGACGAAAGGACGGAGCTTGGCTGACTCTGCTACTGGTCTTCGGGTATATGGTGGTGTGGTCCGTATTCGGTGCGGCGGTTTGGCCGGGGGATGTTGCGTTGCACCGGCTGGTGAACGCGCTGGACTGGCTGTCCGCTAATGTGTGGGCGGTGAGTGTGACAGTACTCTTGGCAGCCGGAGCCTACCACTTCACGCAATGGAAATACGCCTGCCTGGACCGGTGCCGCGCCCCCTTGAGCTTTATCACCCGGCGCCGGACCGGACGAGGGAGCCGGGAAATTCAGTCCCTGCGCGTTGGGTTGGACCACGGCGCATGGTGCGTCGGATGTTGCTGGTCCCTGATGTTGGTGATGTTTGCCGTGGGATTGGGCAGCATTTTGTGGATGATTGCGCTGGGCACAGTCATGGTGATTGAGAAGAACTTGCCGGGGGGAGGGGGGCGGCGACTGGCCACTCCGCTGGGCCTTGTGCTGCTCGTCGTTGGCTTGACGACCGGGGCACAGGGTTATTTGGCGAATTAGTGAGCCACAACAAAGGCGGTGACCGATGTCATACACGCTCGAAGGTCAACCGCTGGAAGTCTGCGAGTGCAAGGTCCTCTGCCCTTGCTGGATTGGCGAAGACCCGCACAACGGCACGTACGACTCGGTAGTCGCCTACCTCATCGAACGGGGCGACATCCAGGGAATCGACGTGTCCGGGATGTCGGTGGCGCAACTGCTGCATATAGCGGGCAACGTGCTGGACGGCGATTATCGCTGCGTGCAAGTGCTTGACGACCGGGCGACTCCCGAGCAGCAGAACGCATTGACGGAGGCGTTCAACGGCGAACTGGGCGTCGCCCTTGCAGAGATGGCCGGCCTGGTCGGAACCCTGGTGGAGGCGCGGGAAGAGCCGATGGAATGCACCGTGGTCGAAGGCCGGGGCATCCTCCGCATCGGCAACGCGGTGTCGGCCGACATGGAGCCCTGCTGCGGCCCCGACGGCGATGGAACCACGCTGAACGACAGCATCCACACCACTATTCCGGGCAGCCCAGCCTACGTTTCCCGGGCGACCCACTGGACGTCCTCGGTGCCGCAACTGGGCTGGGACATTAGCCTGGAAAACCACAACGCCATCCAGGGCGCGTTCCGCTTCGAGGGCTGACACCCGCTCGAAAGCCTCCCAAAACTACATTTTCTCCCACGGCAACGGTGCTAACGGCGCAGTTCACCCATATGCCTCCGTGGCTTCTGGTCCGGCGTGTGGAGACGATTCCTGAACTTAATCAGATGGGCCTGCCCCTTGGAATCTAGGAGTGCCACTCCGGTTCTCCCTCACGCGCGGCGTGCAACATCCACTGCGCATGGGTCGGGAGCTATCGCTACCGCTTGGCTTGGATTATAACGCGCCACCGTGGTGGACTCGAACGATGTAATGTGGCAGTGGTCAGCCCAATCCATTAAAGGAAGGCCTCCTTACAATTGGAAGCCACAGTTTAGCCAATTTGTTCGAGCAGTTGACATTCCCGGCTAAGGTCTAGTAGTTGGATTCCTAATCATTTGACAGGTCTCAAATGGCCAAAGCTATCGAAATGTGCAACAGCCAAGAGCCGGTGGTCAATCCGCTCGTGGCCTAATTCAAACATGGAGAAACTATGCAAATCGGCTTCATTTGCACGAGTTTCCCGACTGCTGCTGCGCCTCCATTTAAGGCAACTTGATACTTGAGAGACCCTCTAGGGGTTCCTCATAGCCATGTTGGCACGCTATTCAGGTCCACTCTGGTTAAGAAAATCGGCCCATACCCTCATCAATTCCCGCCTTTGGTCCAGCAAGTCTGTCCGGTGATAGGCTTGCTCAACAGTGGAGCCTACCTTGTGGGCCAGGGCAATCTCGGCAACCGCCCAAGGCGTAGGAGTCTGTTCCGCAACCCAATCCCGGAATGTAGACCGGATTCCATGTACCGTCATTTTCTCGGCTAAGCCGGTTGTTCTAAGAATTTTGGTCATCGTCATGTCAGACAACCCCCGACCGGCCTTCACGGGGGAAGGGAAGATGAACTCCCCTGGCTCGCGTAGGACTGCCGCTTGTTCCAAGACGTGCAAAGCGGCGTCGGAAAGAGGAAACCGATGTTCAGCACCACCTTTCATTCGTGACGCCGGTATTGTCCACAGACGGCGCTCCCAATTTACTTCAGCCCATGTAGCGCCACGGACTTCTCCGCTACGTGTAGCTGTCAAGGCCAAAAACCCCAGGGCCAGCTTTGCCGACACGCTCGAATAGCTGGCCCTAATCGTTGCTATGGCATAAGGTAACTCAGCATAGGGAAGCGCCCTCCAGTGGGCCGCTTGGCGCGGGACAGCGGGCAAGGCGGCATCTGGTTTTTCCCCGGCTGGATTTTCGTCTACGTGATCGTAGGACTGTGCCCATTTGAATGTTGACCGGATTCGTTGCCGAAGTCTCCTGGCCGTTTCCGGCTTGGTACGGAACAGAGGAACAAGAACGTCGAGAATGTCGACGCGGGATATCTCATTGACTGGTCGATCCCTTTTTCTGGAAAGACCTGGTAACTGAGCGTACGCAGCCAACCCTCAGAATGTCCAGCAGGTCTCCATTTCCCCCGCAATGTCGCGTGGGTAGATCGGGCCGTTTCTTCAAACGTAGGGATTGTACCCAGGGGTGGAACTCTTTCAGACAGCGGGTTTCGACCCCCTGCTACTGCTGCCCGGTTCTCCCTGGCATTTTCCCGGGCCTCCGCAAGAGAGACTGTGGGATAACCGCCCAGCCCAATATCACGGCGCTTGCCTTCAATGATGGTCCGCTGAATCCAGTTCTTTGAGCCGCCCGGCGCAACGTTGAGGTATAGACCCAGGCTGTCACCATAGCGGCCCGGTTGTTTGATTGCATTGACCCGGGTCCACCTCAACTTCATTTCGCTCTACATTCCGCTTTCTCATCCCACTGTTTATCCCAAAGCACAACTGGATTACGCCGGTCTAGTCCGGACAAGAAAAGACCCGACGGAGCGGGTCTTGGCTACCAAGTATGCTTGGAGGGGCATGTTTGGAGAACTATTCCTGACAATTGTTGGCGGGATGCGACTATTCTATATTACGCACGAAATTCGGCCTATTCTTCCATTTATCCCACAATTTACCCCACAAGCCACGAACCGAACTGTGGCAGGTCCCATATCCCAGTTGCTGACCGGCAGCTTAACCTCCCGTAAGTTCATCTTAAAATGGTTTCATTGGCGACAGAGACTCCTAGACGACGTAGAATGGTATCTGTCGACTAGGACGAGTTTCTTGTAAACGTTGTCTGCCGAGGTTTAGCATTGGAAAGGTAACCCCCGACGTTTGGGGAAAAGAGTACCGGTTCCCGCCACTTCGTCCAATCGGCCGGCGAACTAACCGTGGGTTTGTGCCTGATGATAAGAGGATGAGGGGACTCACCGTGGCCATACCTGCGGCCGGGAGCCGGCTCACACCCAATGATTTTCTTGGCTCTTCCTCTCAGCGCTCCGGGATGGGGCTTGGAAAAACGACGAAGTGAACTTATGTGTTGCATTTGGATACTTGCTGCTTCGAGCCAGGGATCGGACCCCTGGGGATGCGGCGGTCAGAGTCCGAGAACTGGTCAAGCTTTCGCTCCGCCGCATTGGATCAAATGACCTTCTAATTGTCTTCCCCGGTTCCGTCGTAGACATTTTTGCTTTTGGCGAAGGCGCATTGGTAATTTCCCTCATTCCGTGGACAGTCGCTTTGCATAAGTTGGGAGCCAAGCGGTGGCACGATATGAGAAAGTCCGGCTGGAGCAACATCTCCTTCTAGGCCCCTATTTGTGGGATGGATAGCCTTCATTTGGCTTGGATGTGCCAAAGGACAGACCTATCCAATCGTCTATGGGGCTCGACCTGACCGTTCCAGTTGCTACGCCTTCCTGACCGGTCTAGGGTAGGTCCTGGTTTTCCGTGGAGCCACGAGCCTGGACTTGCCGGACTTGAGGCCTGTGACCGTGGGCTTGTACCGCACCTTTCGCCGGCGTGGTGCCGGTTTCTTGGGTTTGCCGCTGGACCTCTTCGGTGACGATTGCGTCTCGGTAGGCAGGTCCTCGGCGTCCGGGGTGATAGGCTGCTTGGAGCCCGAGTCCATGTCGCCCGTCTGCATCAGCCCCCGTGGTCCGGGATGGCTGCCCTCAAGGGCCCGGTGCCGCTGTGGAGCATGGCGCAACACGTCCACGCCGTCGGAGATGTCTTGTTGCTCGGGCATGGAGGCAGTGTCAGATCTCTCCTCCACCTTTGCAATTTCCGCTGTGCCTGCTCTCTCGGGCCAGCCATAGCGGTCGCGCCTCCACACCACATCGGCCCAGCTTTTGACCGGCGGGTTTACCTCGGCGGCTCGGCCGGGAAGTCTATGGGCCATGGATTCTGGGGTTCTGAAGTGGTTGTAGGTCTGGGTCCAGCCGTCAAGGTAGAGTTGTACGCTTTCCTTGCTGCTCAGCCTCCGCAGGGCCTTGGAGCGCTGCCCGAACCTGGCCCGTGCTCCCCCGGGCAGAAATTGGTTGTTCTCCGGGTTCGTCACCCACGGCGACCGGAAGTGCCTGGCTTCGGGAAGGACCTTCTCCACCGCGGGTACGTAATAGTCCGCCAGGGCGGTGGTGACTGCTTTGGGGTGCTGTACCGCAGCCCCAGCCGCCTTCATCAAGACGGACTCAGCCGCCCGGGCGTCCCGCTCTTTGGTCAGTTGGGAAGCCAGCAGGTAGCGGGTGCTCTCGTCCATGACGTTCCAGACCCAATACTCCCGACCACCCACCCGCAGCTGCATTTCGTCCACCAGCCATCGGCCACCGGCGTGAGCCTTATGGCCCTCCATTTCCTTCAAGGCATCTTTAGTGTAGTCCCTGACCCACTGGTAAATCGTAGCCGTGGAGAGTGCGGGGACGTCGTAAGTCTCTTCCAGGTTCTCGGCGATCTGCTTGTAGGACATGCCGGCGTAGAACAGTCGTATCGCCTCGCCCATCCGGTCCGCCCGGATGCGCCGCCCCGCCGCCTTTCCGTTGGCGGGGAACTTCTTGGAACAGGCGCGGCATAGGTACCGCTGGTGCCCGTTTCGAGTCCCGGCCTTGACAACATGGGGGGACTCGCATTTTGGACATTTCACGTTCTCGGTAAATGCATCCATGCCTTTCATGCTTGCACCTGGTTTGACGGCTAGGACTTCCCATGAACGGCGGAGGGAGGCCAAACAGGGATCATGCGAGTGATGGTGACCGCCCTAGGATTTTCTATGCCTTGGCTGGAATGGTTTATCAGTCCGGCATTCCGGCTCATGAACCAGGATGGACCCGTCAGCCGCCGCCATTGACCCTGTTGCCCTCCATCCATTCAGCCGAATCGGACAGGGCCCTCTCGAAGAGAGTCTGAGCAGTACTCCCAAATAGGACTCCATTGTCGCATTCCTCCTTCCCCTCATCATGCGCCTAGCCTGGGTCAACCGCGCAAAACGTCGTGATGTTAGGCGCCGCCCAGACACCGAGTGAGCGGGCGCTTGCTTGGGAACAGGTCGACGATGATGCGAGGGTGAACTCCTCATTCATCCGCCTATTGACCGCCAACATCGGCGTGGCAAACGGGAGAAAAGGAAGGGCAAGCACTAGTGTCCATTTGGTGGGCCGATTGGTCCGCCAACCCATCGCCCTCGATGCCCAGGTGACGGCCCCTGACGCCACCGGAGGCCTATAATAGCGCCAAAATAACCCACAAGTAAACAGTAACGCCCATTCAGGCCACTTGGACCTTGGCTCTTGCACTGTTTCTCGTGCTCAATCACACTCAAACCCCTCAAAGGGTGACGCTATCTATTGTATTTTTTTATTATCTATATTCCTGACCCTCCAAAAATGTTCGTGCGCGGTGTCACGCGACATATATTTATGAACAATGATTAATTTGGGCCGATTTCCCTGCCGGATCTTCGAGAAAACAGGCTGTTGACTTGCCCTATACCAGTGGGTAGAAGATAAGACATGTCGAATTTCTGCTGCGGCAAGGACAGATGGCATGAGGCCCTGGGAAAGGCAATGGTCACCAGCATGGTCACCGGCTGGTCGCTGCCGGCTGCGGAGACTTGGTTGGTCTGGAAGGGATATCCCAGGCCGCCACGCGGAGAACATTTCCCGGTCGCTGGCATTAATGGCACCGGCAGGAATCCTTGGGGAGACTTCTCTACACCCGGACCCCCCGGGGCCTGCTCCCTTCAGGACCATGGGTTCCATCCAGACGCTGTGGCCCTGCCGTCCTGGCCTTCAAGCGTATGCAGTTCGGCGGCATTGCCGAGCCCGGGCCGGAACTGTCGCACTCTCAAGAACGCTGTTGTTTGGCCCGTTTCCCATTCTTCCTTATGGGCTACCGTGAGCAATCGTTCGCCATCGCCCATGAGCAGACGGCGGCTGAAGGACCGGCGCCGGACAGTACCGCAAGGACTACCCACACGAGAGGAGAAGGCCCATGGAATTGGATGATGTGAGACTCATGAGGCGACAAGAGGTGCTGCAGGCATGCGGTTTCTCCAAGACCACTATGTATAATTTGATCGGGCAGAGGCTGTTTCCACGGCCCTTGCTGGTCGGTTCCGGGGTCGGAGCAACAAGTAAACCTTTTTGATTCGCCTACCCTGAAAACGGCATTTTCCCAAAAGAAGAACTCAAACCATACCATGGCCCTGGAGGCGCGAAAGTTGAATCGGCCAATAACAATACGGATCAACAACAGGTTCCTTGTAGGGTTTCAGTCACGGCCTGAAGGGGCCACAGAAAAAGGCAGCACCTCCACAAACAGATTGGTCAACCACGTGCCTCATCGGCAGCAGCATGCCGCCTCAGAGGCCGATATAGATAATCCGCTAAGGCATGAGCCCGGATCCGACCACGAAAGCCATAGCAGTGGCGAAATGAGTCGCCGTTCAAAGGAGCTCATTCCCAATGACAATCAGCAATTCAGCCCATTTCTCCGTCAACTTGAAGAGGCTCAGGCAGTACTCCGAAAAGAGCAGATACAGGTTGGCGCAATTCAGCGGCATCAACGAGGCCTATATCTTACGATTGGAAGGGGGTGAACGACGGAACCCTACAAGGGATACGGTGATTAAATTGGGGCTGGCCTTGGTGGCCGATTCCTCGTCCGTTACCCTGGACGACGTGAACGAGCTTCTCCTGTCAGCCAGTCATGCACCATTGTTGGGCCGGGGCGAATCAGTCCCCTCGAATTGAGGAAGTGAGGATTGATTTACCCCTTGCGGGCTGGATTCTTGTGCCCGGCTCCTTTATAAGCCGTCCGGCCCGCGTTGGGGTAGATCCTCCCTTTCCAACTCTCGCCTTGGAAGCTATGCCGGTTGCCCCTGGGTTTCCGTATTTCTATCCGGTCCAGGGGTGAGAATCCCTGGCTGACTTGGGCCGCCGTCCGGTTGGCTATGTGAACATACGTTTGCACCATGGTAAGTGTGGTGTGTCCCAGGTTCTGCTGCAGCAGGAACACGTCGCCGCCGTTAAGGAGGAACCGGGTTGCATAGGTGTGCCGCATCAGGTGTGGGTGCAGCCTGGGGATCCCTGCGGCCTTGGAGAGCCTCTCAACAAGCGACCTCAGACCGTCCGGTGTCAGCCCGTAGCCGTCTATGGACAAAAAGAAGGCGTCCTGCTCCTGCTCTTCGTCTTCAAAGCGGTAGCGTTGGGCGTAGCTGTTCAGGGCCTTCTGGCAAGTGGCGCCGAAGGCAACGATACGTTCCTTGTCCCCCTTTCCCAGCACCTTTACGTATCGACTGTCCAAGTGAACGTCCTTGTGTTTCAGGTTCACCACCTCCGAGACCCTAAGCCCGGTATCAAGCATCAAGGAGTACAAGGCAGCATTCCTTGCACCCATGGCGGTGTTGGGGTTCACGGAGGCGAAGATCGACTCTATCTCCTGGTCCGTGAGAACCTCGATCTCCTTCTGGCGCACCTTGGGCGGCTTCACTTCTTCTAAGCGGTGAGTCTCCGTGTATCCCTGCCGGTACAGCCAGTTGAAGAACGCCCGGAGCGCCCTGACCCGGCCGTTTACGGTATGGCTGGAGGCAGTGCCCCACAGCCCCGGCCTCTGCTGCAGGTGAAGGATGAAGAGTCTTATTTCGTCCTCGCCCAGTTCATCCAGATGGGTAGACCTACCTTCGCACACCAACCACTCCGTCAGAACCTCCAGCGTCTGGTTGTACCACTGAACCGTCTTGGGGGACTTCCCGTCCGAGCGGTTGTGTATCTCGAAGCGCTCGGCCAGCTTGGCCAGTTCCAGGTTCTTCCTGTTTGCGTTCCGGCTCCGCGGTTTCTTCATGCCAGCCATGATACGTACTTGCCTCTATCAGGATAAGTGTCTGCCAGGCAAGCAGGGGGACTGGGGCTGGACTCGTACTGTGGGCAGGCAGCGGGTTGGATATGCCTTATTCCAACGAAAAAGCCGCCTTTTCCGGCGACTCTCTGCACCCCGGACCCACCCGCTGCAGCCGTGAATCCGGGCTATTTCGTAGCTGTTTTGGCGTCCCAGGCAGGATTCGAACCCGCGACCCGCTGCTTAGAAGGCAGCCGCTCTGTCCATCTGAGCTACTGGGACGCAAAGAGAGCGGCGTATCATGGTTGCCGCAGAGAAATAAGACCTATTCCATGTTAAGGATGCCGGTTCGGGGGTGTCAAGGAAGTGTGGTTGACCCAGAGTTGGCCGACCAATACACTGCCACTGGCCCGGACTCGAGCATGCGGTCCCCTCCCGGGTTCTTACCAAGTTCTTCACGGGTTCTTCACGGGTCTGCCGGGATTCATCCGGCGGAGGTTACAGCCGGGAAGGGAACGGGAGGGTGACTGACCCCGGATTATGGCTGAGGACACCAGAACACCAACAGCTACCGAGGACGACATTGCGGCTTCCAACTACCGGTGGCTGGTTATAGGGCTGTGGATGGTCATCAGCGTCTCCGGGTTCATGGTGTTGTCGACGCTGGGTATCCTCCTACCCTCTATCAGCGAGGAACTGGGGCTCTCTCCATCGAAGCAGGGGCTTTTGGGGTCGGCGGCGTTCTGGGGCAACATCAGCCTGGCCATACCGATGAGCTGGTGGACTTCCCGCTTCGGGCCCCGGGCATTGACGATCGTGACCCTGGCCCTGTCCACCGGAGCCCTGTTCCTGCAGGGCTGGGCGCCGGCATTTGCGGTGCTGTTGGCGGGGCGGCTGGCATTCGGGATCACCATCATCGCCCGGCAGCCGGCCCGGGTGGCTCTCACCCAAATGTGGTTTTCGTCCCGCGAGTTCGTCATGGTCAACAGCCTGTCCAACGTGCTGTTCGGGCTGGTGGTGGGAGGCGGGCTGCTGGGGGCTCCCTTCATCCTGGCAGCCTTCGGAGACAACTGGCGGGCCACCTTGAACACATTCGCCGGGCTCTTCACGGTGCTGCTGGTCCTCTGGATACTGCTGGGAAGGGAAAGGCGGACGACGGAGCAGCGTCCCCGGGAACTAATCAGGGACTTTGGAGTGGTGCGGGGCGCATTGGGTTACCGGGACCTGTGGATTGTGGGCTTGGGGTTCCTGGGGGCGAACTTCGCTTGGTCGGCATTCCTGAGCTTCTACCCCTCATTGATGCTGCACACCTACGGCGTGGCGCTTACTTGGTCGGGGGCCATACTGGCGGTGGGGGTCTTAGTCGGCGGAGGAGTGGGCCTGTGGTTCGGCGTGCTGGTGATGAAGGGAGGGAACACCAAGGGGTTCCTCAGAGTGCTGGGAGTGTTGATGGCGGTGACCTACGTGGCGATGACGGTTACCGGGAACATTCCGGCGCTGATGGTCCTTACCATACTGAACGGAGTCGCATGGGGTTTCTGGCCGCTGCTGTTCACCGTCCCCTTCCACCTGCCGGGCATCCGGCCGAGGGAACTGGCGGTGAGCGTGGCCTTCACCATGATGATGACTTCCTGCGGCGGGGCGCTGGGACCGCTGGCGGCCGGGTTCCTGCAGGAGGCACTGGGGGACGTGCGCCAGACCTTGGTGATAATCAGCTTCACATCCCTGTCGCTCACTGCTGCGGGTTTTCTATTGCGAAGCAGCGGGCAGCAGGAAGAGGAAAGAGAGCCGGAGCAGGCTGCTGGGGACTAGGGCCTCTTAACCGGCTGCCAGTAGTTGGTATCCGGGCTCCATTGACCGGCAGCCAGGCGGGTTAGCGGGGTTGGGTTATGGTGTCGATGAGGGCCAAACGGCCTTCGTTTTTTACCACGTCGATGCCCCGCTTGAGGGCCGGGGCTATGTCTCCGGGCTCCAGGATGGGGCCGTCGCCGTAGAGGCTGAAGCTGCGGGCCAGATTGGCGAAGTCGGTGACGGGGCCCTTCAGGTCGACGCCGATGCCGACGGTTTCCAAGGAGCGCTCCCGCATCCGGGAGACGGCGCTCTGGTGGCCAATGTCCTGATAGTAGGACTGGTTGTTGAACATGACCACGAGCATAGGTATGTCGTGGTGGGCAGCGGTCCACATGGAGCCACCGGTGTAGAGCAGGTCGCCGTCCTGCTGGAAGCTGACGCAGAGCTTGCCGGAACCCCGGAAGGCGAGGGCAGCGCCCATGGCGACCCCCATGCCGGTTCCCGTGCCGCCGCCCCCAGCAACCCAGCGGTCCGGATCACTGACGTCCCATAGACGCCGCTCCCAGCCGCTGAGGGAGCCGTGGACCAGCACCCAGTCCTCATTCTTGACGGCGTCCCAGACTTCGGCGGACAGCCGGGCGGTGGCGGTGGGTTTCTGATCCCACCAGCGTTCTTTCAGTTCCTGAAGGGCACGCTGGTAGATGCCCTCGTGAATCTCTTGGACACGGGGACGCCGGGATGCCGCACGATCTTCGGCGGCGGCAGTCATACCCTGGCGGCACTTATCGACCAGGCTGGACAGCACTTGGCGGCCCTTTCCCAAGACGGAGACATCGGCGGGAAGAAGGCGGCCGTAGCTGGTGGTCCAAGCCTTGGCCCCGTAGTCCTCCATGCCGATGCGGACCAGCTTGGCCCCCTCTTGCAGCAGGCTTTCGAACCGCCTGGTGTGGCCGGAGCCGGCGCGGGGCAGGCCGGAAGGACCGCCGGGGGCCTCGGTGGCGGCCCTGGTCAGCAACTGCTCCAGATGAGGGACGTCAACCGAGACTACCAGGTCAGCGTCCTTCAATACTTCGGCGTTGGCGCCGGTGACGTTCATGGGATGGCTGTTGGGCAGGTTATAGGCCGTGCCCACCTCGATAACCGGACAGGCGGCCAGGTCGGCCAAGGCAGCAAGGGCCTCGGAGCCGCCGGGGGAACGGCCCAAGCCCTCGGCCATCAGGACAGGCCATTCGGCGTCCAAGAGCAAGCCGGCCGCCTCGGCAATCGCCTCTTCGTTGCCCCAAGCCTCGGCGGGAGGAGCGAAGCGGCGCAGGTCGGGAAGCCGAAAGTCATCGGGCAACCGGCTCTCCTGTAATTCAACATCGAAACACAGGTACACCGGCCCCCTGGGCTCGGTCATGGCTACCTGGTAGGCGCGAAGGACCGACTCGGCAACGCTTTCGGGGCCCAGGGGCTGGTCGTCCCACTTCACGTAGTCCCTGACGATTTGGGCTTGGACTTGGGCGGTGTGAATCCAGTCGATCCAAGGCCGGCGGTGGGAGGCATCCAGAGGCCCGGTGCCGCCGATGATAATCATGGGAATCTGGTTGAGGAAGGCCTCATAGATAGCCTTGCTGGCGTGCTGCAATCCGACTATGTTGTGCACCAAGGTGGCTTGGGGCCGCCCGGTGGCGAGGTAGTAGCCCTCGCACATGGCCACGGCCAGCTCTTCGTGAACGCAGGTGATGATTTCCGGGGTCTTGTTGCCGCCGTAGTTGACGATGGACTCGTGGATGCCGCGGGTGGTGGCCCCCGGATTCAGGGGAGCGTACTCTACTCCCAGGCCGTTGAGGAGCCAGACAATGAGGTCGGATACGTACTCTGGCCTTTCCAAGGTCATGGGATCCTCCTAACGCTACGGGTCTAAAAGAAGGGGAGAGGAGCCGCCGGGGCTACGCCGGGTTCAGACCATGAAGTTCATCTGGGCGATGATGGTCTCACCCAAGGAGCGGTCGCCACTGATTTGGACCTTGTTGGCTGACACGGCCTGTTCAGCAGTCCACCGCCCACAGCCCAGACAGGTGAAGGTCTCAACATCCATGGTCAGAATAACGGAATGTTCAACAGGCGGGTCAATTTCCTTGGCCCGTCCTCCTTCCACGCCCACCGACATGTTCCAACCGGCCGGGCCGGTGACTTGGAACAACACGGTGACGCCGTCGGGGGCGCGGGCCTTTCTCCCTACGACATAGGGCATGGCCATGTAGGTGCGTCCAACGCCGTGACGGGCCACCGGCCCATCGAGGTGACCGGGAATTCCCAGGGCCCGCCGTATGTCCTGTTCGTGCACCCAAGCGTCGTAGACCCGGATAGCGATATAGTCACGCACTTTCCCCGGACCGATGGGGGTCTCGGTGTCTTGGTCGAAATCCGGAGGAGTAAGGGCCTTCAGGACTTCCAGCCTACGGGCGGTCATCTCCCGGAACTCTTCGAGCACTTGATTTCCAGCAAGCCGGCGACGCCAATCCACCAGCACTTCGTTGTTTTGGCCGATTTCGTTCCGGACAAAACTGGTATCGGCGGGGGTATGGTCCGGCTTGGGCCGGCCCAGCAGGGCAGCTTCGGCCCCCGTCAGGTGGGAAATCTGGTCTTGGACCGACCACCCGGGGCAGTCTGTGGGGGTCTTCCACTGGGCCTCGGTCAAGCCGGTGCAGAGGCCATCAATGGACCTCCAGACCGTTTCCATATTTTGAACCAACTGAAAGTCTTCGGTCATGGTTATCGAAGCCGCCCGCCTTCCTAGGTGGCAGCCTGTCCCTCCTCTTCCCGACGGCGGCGCTCCCGGTTGGTAATCTGGCGGATTACTTCCTGGGCGCCCATGCGGCCCACAGGTCCCGAAGCGTACATGGAACCCAGGACCACTCCACCCCGGCCAACCAAGAACTCGGCAGGCTGGATATAGCCGCCCCGGTCATCGGACCACCAGGCGCCGAACTTTTCGGCTTGGTCCCTGGTTACGCCGTAGGCCATGGGGAAGGAGAGGCCGTCGCCGGCGACCTCTTTAGCGTTGTCCAAGGAATCGGCGCTGGCGGCGATGACGGTCACGCCCAGTTCGTCCAGCTCGGGCTTTGCTTCCTCATAGGCGGCCAACTGCCGCCGGCAGTAGGGTCACCAGTGGCCCCGGTAAAACAGGAGCACCGTGTAGCGGCTGGGGGGACTGTCGGGGATGGTTAGCGAGTCCCCGCCGGTGAGCTTGAAAGTAGTCTGGGGGAAGCGGTCTCCCTGTTGCAGCTTTTCTCCCATCGGTCTCTCCCTGCAAGGCGGGTGGCAGGAACATCCTGCACTGCCTTGGTGTTAGCGGGTACGGTCCATGGGTCTGGCCCATGATACCCACCGGCAGCAGAGGGGGCAATCCCCGGAAGTTGCCGGCCACAGGGGACTTCAACCACAGCGAATGGGGCCGGCCGGGTGTTCCAAGGTCAGCTTGGGGACAGAAATTTTTGAATACCCCATCATTTTCCGCCATTTCCCACTACTTCTTTGTACTTGAGGGTGCTGTGGTACGGACCAAGTCCCTGTTCGGCTTCACGTTACCGGGAAGTTGGAGGACTTGTGCGGGGCGCTTAAGTAAACCCACCAAGATACGATAGAGGTTCGATTGGGGATTCCGCAATGGCAGGGTGTCAGTGAAGGATTGGGGTTGCGCCGCCGGATTGACGGCCCAAGACGGCTGGCTTAAGCTTCCGGCGAGAACGAAATACCGCAGGAAGGAAATCCAGCAAGAGGCAGGGTTGGCATGAAGCAGATTACGAGCAACGTTTTTGTGGAAACCCAGGTGAGGGGCTGCAACTTCGGTTATGTGACGACGTCGGACGGGATAGTGATGATCGACAGCCCGCAGCTTCCCAGCGACGCCATCAAGCTGAACGAGGAGCTCAAGCAGAAGGGGCAGCTTCGCTACATCATCAACACGGAGCCCCACGGCGACCACTGGACGGGAAATGCCTACTTCGACGCGCCGGTGGTGGCCCACGAGGGAGTCAGGAGCCGTATCCTGAACACGGACATGGAGCAGCACAAGGCGAGGGTGGGGGGCTACGGGCCCCAAGAGCCGGCGCTGCTGGAGGACTACGCGCCGAATGCGCCGGTGATCACTTTCAAGAACGGCATGACCCTCCACGTTGGCGACCACACCTTCCAGATGATACACATGCCGGGGCACACCCTGTACCAAGCGGCGGTGCTAATCAAGGAAGAAGGCGTGGTATTCACCAGCGACAACATATTCCACAAGGTGCAGACGTGGCTGCAGGAAGCCAACCCCGACCTGTGGCTGGTGGCCTTGGAGTCGCTGCGCCGGCTGGACGAGGAGATTTTCGTTCCGGGCCACGGGGCATTGTGCGACAAGGGGTACTTGGACGAGCAGGGGTCCTTCATCCAGGAGTGGAAGGACTACGTCAAGGACGCCATTGAGCGGGGAATGACCAAGGACGAATCGGTAGCCAACCTGACCAAGATGACCGACCGGTACCCGATGGACGTGGGCCAGGACGGCATGTCCCCCGGCGTGATGAAGATGAACGCCGCCAACCTTTATGACTACTTCACCGGGGCGACGGGCAGGGGATAAGAGGGGCCACACCCTTCGACAGGCCTGTCCTTTAGACTAGGTCAGCGCGTCCTGCAGTGAGGATCAGGCCCGTTGGGGCTGGTACTCCTTCAGGGCGGGGATGACTTCCTGGGTCATGAGGTCAATTGACCGCATGGCGACTTCATGGCTCATGGGGCCTTCCCGGCCCCAGAGGACCATGTAGCCGGGGTCAACCACGTCCATGACGTGCTTCAGCTTTTTGATGACGGTATCGGGGTTGCCGGTGACTATCTGGTAGGAGGCCTGGGCATCTTCGTATTCCAGGCTGGGGCCGCCGGGGGTGACGTAGCGGGTGTTGCGGCGCTGTTGCCGCTGTCCCTGCTGGGCATTGCGGGTGAGGTAGCCCGGAGGCGCCTGCCAGTGCCGGGGCGCGGTGCCGAATGACGTGCCCTGCTGCCAGTAGAAGTTCTTTCCCTCTTCGTAGGCCTTTTCGTCGCTGTCGGCCACGTTAACGCGGATGGCATAGCCGCGGTGCTCGGGAGTAGGGACGAAACCCTCTTCCTGAGCGATCTTAGTGTACAGCTCGTAGATTTCCTCGATGAGGTCCAAGGGCGGGGCCAAGGCGATGTAGGGATACTGGTGGCGGGCCGCCCAAGTGACGGACTCGGGGGAGGCCACGCCGGGAATCCAGATGGGCGGATGGGGTTTCTGCAGCGGCAGCACCCAGGGATTGACCACGCGGAAGTTGTAGTGCTTGCCCTCCCAGCGGAAGGGCCCCGGAGTGGTCCAAGTCTTGACTATGAGGTCGTGGGCCTCATCGAACCGCTCCCGGTTATAGACTGGGTTGGTATTGGTGGCCATGCTCTCTTGGCCGATGCCGCGGACGAAGCCGCAGACCACCCGGCCGCCGGAGAGTATGTCTATCATGGCGATTTCTTCGGCCACCCGCAGGGGGTTCTCGTGGATGGGCAGCACGTTGCCGAGGAAGACGATGCGGCCCTTCTTGGTGGTGCGGGAGAGGACGGAACCGATGACGTTGACCGAGGGCATCATGCACAAGGGGTTGTTGTGGTGCTCATTAATCATGACACCGTCGAAGCCAGCCTCGGTGCAGTACTGGAGCTCTTCGAAGTACATCCCGTAGAGCTCCGATGCCCGCTCCGGGCTGAACTGTTCATTGGGGAACATCAGGTTGTTGTAGCCCTGCTTGACGGCCCGTTCTTGCGAGTAGGCCGTGTACCCCATCTCGGTGAAGAAATAGACTTCCTTGAGCATTCCGCCTCCTGCCAGCCGCGGCGTTGCGGCCGAAGAATGACCCGCTAGCGGGCCCGTTCCGGCACGTATTCCTTGATGGCGGGTATAACTTCCTGTCCCAGCAGGTCGATGCAGCGCATGGCGGACTTGTGGGACATGTTGCCCTCCCGGCCCCAGAAAACCAGCCAAGCGGGGTCGACAATGTCGAGAATCTTTTTCAGCTTGGCGATGACGGTGTCGGGGCTGCCGGTGATTATCTGGGTGGTGGCTTGGGCGTCCTCATAGGCGAGGTCGGGACCGCCGGGGCTGATATCCCGTCGGGGGCGCCGCTCAGCAGCCTGCCGCTGCCCGCGGGCCGTCTGGCGGGCGGCCCGGGATGCGTAGCCGGGGGGCGACATCCAGTGTGGGTGGGCCAAGCCGAAGGAGGTGCCCAACTGCCAGTAGAAGTTCTTGCCCTCTTCCCAGGACTTCTCGTCGGTGTCGGCCACGTTGATGCGGATGACGTAGCCCCGGTGGTCAGTGGTTGGCTCATAGCCGGCTTCGCGGGCGGTGTTGTCATAGAGTTCGAATACGTCCTCCACCAGTTCCAAGGGCGGGGCAAGGGCGATGTAGGGATAGCCGTGTTGGGCAGCCCAGATCACCGTTTCCGGGCTGGTGGTGCCGGGAATCCAGATGGGCGGGTGGGGTTTCTGCACGGGGAGCATCCAGGGGTTGACCACCCGGAAGTTGTAGTGCTTGCCCTCCCAGCGGAAGGGGCCCGGAGTGGTCCAAGTCTTCACGATGAGGTCGTGGGCTTCGTCGTACCGCTCCCGGTTGTGGAGGGGACTGGTGTTGGTGGCAATGCTCTCCATGCCGATGCCCCGGACGAATCCGCTGACCAGCCGTCCGCCGGAGATGCAGTCCATCATGGCGATTTCTTCAGCCAAGCGCACCGGGTTGGTGTGGATGGGAAGGACGTTGCCGAGGAAAACGATGCGGCCCTGCTTGGTGAGCTTGGACAGCACGGAGCCGATGACGTTAACCGACGGCATCATGGACAGGGGGTTGTTGTGGTGCTCGTTAATCTGCACTCCGTCGAAACCCGGGGTCTCGGAGGCGTGCTGGAACTCGTCGAAGTACATCGAGTAGAGTTCGTAGGCCCTTTCGGAGTCGAAGTGCTCGTTGGGGAACATGAGGTTGCTGTATCCCGCTTCCCGGGCCTTATCCTGGGGATAGGCGGTGTACCCCATCTCGGTGAAGAAAAATACCTCTTTAACCAATCAGACCTCCCCGGGTTTACCCGCAAAGCCGAATATTGGAGCACGGCAAGTATAGACACGGGCCCCAAGCGCGTCAATTTAAGCCGGGCTACTGAAAGAGAAGGGCCCCCTCGGAATGAGGGGGCCTTTCGTTCCCTGAAGTACTGTTTGGCGGGGAGGCAGGCTAGCGGGCCCGCTCAGGAACGTATTCCTTGAGGGCGGGGATGACTTCCTGGCCCAGCAGGTCGATGCTTCGCATGGAGCTTTCGTGGGACATGTTGCCTTCCCGGCCCCAGATAACCAGCCAGGACGGGTCCACCACGTCCAGCAGCTTCTTAATCTTGGCGATGACGGTATCGGGGCTGCCAGTGATTATCTGGGAGGTCTCCTGGGCCTCTTCATAGCGGGCATCGGCGCCGGCGGAGGTGACGTTGCGGCGCTCGACGACGCGGCGCTGGCCGCGGGCGGACTGCTTGGCGGCGCGGGTGGAGTAGCCCGGAGGGGACATCCAGTGGGGGTGGGAAATGCCGAAGGAGGTGCCCAACTGCCAGTAGAAGTGCTTGCCTTCCTCGTAGGAGCGCTCGTCGCTGTCTGACACGTTAACGCGGACCACGTAGCCCCGCTTGTCGGCGTCGGGTTCGTGTCCGTGCTCCTTGGCGGTGGTGTCATAGAGGTCGAAAACGTCCTCGGCCAAGTCGATGGGCGGGGCCAAGGCGATGTAGGGATAGCCGTGCTGGGCAGCCCAGATGATGGTCTCCGGGCTGGCGGTGCCGGGAATCCAGATGGGCGGGTGGGGCTTTTGCAGGGGGAGCATCCAGGGGTTGACCACCCGGAAGTCGAAATGCTTGCCCTCCCAGCGGAAGGGACCCGGGGTAGTCCAGGTCTTTACTATCAGGTCGTGGGCCTCGTCGTACCGCTCCCGGTTGAATAGGGGGCTGGTATTGGTGGCCATGCTCTCCAAGCCGCCGCCCCGGACGAAGCCGCTGACCAAGCGACCGCCGGATATAACGTCGATCATGGCCAGTTCTTCGGCCAGCCGGAGGGGATTCTCGTGGACGGGAAGAATGTTGCCCAGGAAGACTATCTTGCCCTGCTTGGTCCACTTGGACATGACGGCCCCGATGACGTTGATGGAAGGCATCATGTTGAGGGGGTTGCTGTGGTGCTCGTTGAGCTGGACCCCGTCAAAGCCGCTCTCGGAGGCGTGCTGGAACTCGTCAAAGTACATGCTGTAGAGCTCGGTGGCTCTTTCAGGGCTGAAGTGCTCGTTGGAGAACAGCAGGTTGCTGTAGCCTGCTTCTTTGGCCTTGTCCTGGGGGTAGGCGGTGTATCCCATCTGGGTGAAAAAGTAGACTTCTTTAACCAAAACCGGCCTCCATTTTATAAAGCGGGCCGCTCATACGGGCCAATATCGCTGGCTGGGGAAAGTATAGGACGCCAACCTCGTTTAAGCAACGCCCGGCGTCGATTCGGCCCTCACGCCTATCTCCTCTTAGAGAGAGGGAGATATAGGGAACCTCTGAACAACTTCAGCCCACCCTCATCCCAACCTTCTCCCATCAAGGGAAAAGGGGCTTCAGTTGTATTTGGTTGGGGTCTTGTCAGCGGGCCCTTTCAGGGACGTACTCCTTGATGGCGGGGATGACTTCCTGGCCCAGCAGGTCGATGCAGCGCATAGCGGCCTTGTGGGACATGTTGCCTTCCCGGCCCCAAAAAACGAGCCACGCCGGGTCGACGATGTCGACGATTTGCTTCAGCTTTTCAACCACGGTGTCGGGGTTCCCGGTGATAATCTGGGTGGTGGCGTGGGCTTCTTCGTAAGCAACGTCGGAGCCGCCGGGGGGCACAGCGGCCCGCCGCTCCGAGGCCATACGGCGGGCACGGGCGGTCTGGGTGGCCGCTCTGGTGGAGTAGCCGGGGGGCGACATGTGGTGGGGAACGGCGATGCCGAAGGACGAGCCAAGCTGCCAGTAGAAGTGGCGGCCCTGCTCGTAGGCTTCTTCATCGGTGTCAGCGACGTTGACCCGGACCACGTAGCCCCGGTGCTCTGAGGTGGGTTCGTAACCGGCCTCCCGGGCGGTGCGGTGGTAGAGGTCGAAGACGTCCTCGGCCAAGTCCAGGGGCGGGGCCAAAGCTATATAGGGGTAGCCGTGCTCGGCCGCCCAGATGACGGTTTCGGGGCTGGTAGTGCCGGGAATCCAGATGGGCGGATGGGGCTTCTGCAGGGGGAGCATCCAGGGGTTGACGACCCGGAAGTCGAAGTGCTTGCCCTCCCAGCGGAAGGGCCCCGGCGTAGTCCAAGCCTTGACGATTAAGTCGTGGGCCTCGTCGTAGCGCTCACGGTTCTCCAGGGGACTGGTGTTGGTGGCAAGGCTTTCCATCCCGATGCCGCGGACGAAACCGCTGACCAAGCGTCCACCTGAAATCAGGTCTATCATCGCCAGTTCTTCGGCCAGCCGGACCGGGTTCTGATGGATGGGCAGGATATTGCCCAAGAAAACAATCCGGCCCTTCTTGGTCCACTTGGCCATCACCGACCCAATGACGTTGACCGAGGGCATCATGTTCAGGGGGTTGTTGTGGTGTTCGTTGAGCTGAACGCCGTCGAAACCCGGCGTCTCCGAGACGTGCTGGAACTCGTCGAAGTACATACGATAGAGTTCGTGGGCGCGCTCGGGGTCGAAGTGCTCGTTGGAAAAGAGGAGGTTGCTGTAACCGGCCTCCTTGGCCTTGTCCTGGGGGTAAGCAGTGTACCCCATCTGGGTGAAGAAATAGGCTTCTTTAACCAAAACCGGCCTCCGTTACGATCCTCGCATTGGAAGTTCTTGAGACGGGCAAAGTATAGGCTTTTGCGGGCTTGGCGGTCAATTTCGGGGGATGGATGGGTGCGGAGCCATAGGGTTGGGTCCAGGACCACAGGGGATTTCGGTGGGGCCAAAAGAGCGGGCCTTGGTGCAGAAATATAAGGGGACGGGATGGGTTTTGATGCCGGATTTGCCAGTTTTTGTCCCAGCTTGTCCGCGTTTTGTCCAAATTTGCCATTGATTTGCCCCCATTTGTCCAGTTTTGTCCCGGTTTGTCCTAGCTGTCAGCTTTGAAATTTCGGATTTTTGGGACAAAAAGGGACATTCGGGACAAAAAGGGACATTTTCCTGGGCTGGCCGGAGGAGGAGCCGGAACCGGGCAGCGGGCCGGCCGGGTTTTGGGAGCGGCTATGCATGGCGAACAGGGCAATTTATGGCCTGATGATTTAAGGTGAATACTATGATTATGATAGGGGAGAGAGACCCAACAATGCCAGGGGCAAGTGTCAGTAAATATGGGTCTTGCCCATGACTGACTCCGGGTCCACAGGACTGCACCGGAAGCAGGGCTACTTAAGGGACTTACGAAAAGGACTTCCGGTTCGCTCCGGCCAATCCTCAATACTTAAGAAAATGAAGGGGGGGCAGGTTCAACATATTGACGAGGGACGTGTTGACGAGGGACGTGCAAATCTCTGCTAACGGCTGTGCTATGATGCCGCCAGACCCGTGAACTAGGGGAATTGTCAGCATGGGGCAAACCAGAGACGTTCTGATCATAGTCGCCTTGGTCGGATTTATAATTGTGCTGGGGCTTGCCTCCGTACTCTTGGCCTTTCAGCTAAATGATAGGCTCGCCGCTCCCGCGGAGGAGTATGCCGATTTGAAGTCCGCATACACTCCGACCCCAGTTTGGGCCGATGATGAATCCAACGCCGAAGGGGCACAGCTGGGCAGTCCGACGCAGGCTTCGGTGTCGGCTTATGTTTCATGCTTGGTGGAAGTCCAAACCGAAGTGACATTGCTTTACAGCAACAGAGTATCCATCGACGGGCAACAGATTTCCCTGTCAAATTTCAGCCCGAGCGATTTGTGGCATTCTCTCCTGCGGGAGTCCTGTCAACCAGCCAAACCAGAAGCAGTCACCGGCGAGCGCCCATCCCGGCAGTGTATCCGCCAGGCTCTAATTGCCATTGAGCGGGATTTCGGCTTCGTGACAGGTGGCAATGACCGCGAGCGGCGGCTGGCTGGCTTGGCGGCTTGGGACGCCTGTAGTCCTTACGGCCGTTAGGTCGACGGCGTTCTGCTGTTCCCGTCCTACAGCACCAGTCTAATTGACAGGTAACAGTTGATTCCGCCGGGGCCGTGTGGGAAAATAGGTACATGGGGACGCGTGGGTTCGACAGGAGCGTTCCGTGGCGGATTGCAAGCCGAGGCGCCATCGACCTCGTTAAAAAGGTGGCAGCCAATAACTGGCGAACGTGAATTTGCTCTAGCCGCCTAAACGACGGCTACGTCCGCTCACCTCTATTCCCGGAGGGGGTGAACCGGGCGCCAAAAGTCCGGGATGCAGAAGCTGCGACGCCGATAAGAGGCTTCTAAAGACAAATCGGCTGGCCTTGGGGAAATTCCGTCGGTGGAAGCTTTCCGGGGCGAGAAAGAAACCGCCGAACAAGCTTGTAGTAGATCCGTTCAGGGGGCCTTTTGGACGGGGAGTTCGACCCTCCCCCGTCTCCACCAAAATTCAGCAATGCAACTCCGCGGCCGCAAACACCCGATTGCATCGGGTGTTCTTTTTTGATTACATACTACGTGTCATGTGTTTGGGAATTATTTAAGCTGGGGGAAGGAACGTCCTTCGACAGGCTCAGGACGAGGGGGTCTCAGGGGAGCCAAATCTTCGAGTCTGAACAGTCAGGGACAGGCGGTCCGGTTGACGCTATCTGGGTTGTTCCGGTATTCTCTCATCGCCCAAGGGCATCAGAATTATGGAATAGGACTATTGTTATGCCTTCAACGGAAGAGAGAATCAGGAAGCTGGTGGACGATAACCTGGAGATTGAGGGGCGCGCGCAGGGCCAACCCCTGAACCTGAATGCAAGCTTGAGAGACTCCGGAGTTTCGTCGGTGGACTTCGTGGCGTTCGCCAGGGTGGTGGCCCAAGAGTTCAACGTCAATTTTGCCGCGGAAGACTGCACCGACCTCAATTCAGTGGGCGAGTTGATCAAGTTTCTCGAGGCGCGAGCCGGCTAGAACCGGGGACTCCGGCGTTACAACCGGTCCCCGCAAGGGCCGTTGATTGAGACGGCAGGACCCTGTAGTCATGCTTGGACCCACTTCGGAGGACTGCGTTTCTGGGGACTGGTGGAGCGCCTACCGCCGTAGCGGAGCCGTCCAAGTCTGGCACGTTGACCTCAGGCACAACGCCTTGCGGGAGGCGGAGGCCTTCGGACAGCTCAGCAGTGAAGAGCAGGCCCGGTGGCAGCGATTTCTATATCCGCCCTCCCGGAGGCGATACGCGCTATGCAGGGCGGCGCTGCGGGCTCTTTTGTACGACCACTTGGGCTGCGGCAGCGACGAGCTTGAATTCCAGGCCTCTTTCCACGGAAAGCCCTTTGCACTGGCAGGGGGAGTCCCGGCCCACATCAGCTTCAACGTCAGTCACAGCGGAGACCACGGGCTGATTGCTATTGCGCCGCGAGGGCGGTTGGGCGTCGACGTCGAAGAACGGCGCACCCGGCATGACTTGGACGGGCCGATTGCGACAGTACTGGACCCAAGCGAACGGGCCGAACTGGCAGCGGCGTCAGGGGAAAGAAAGGTCCACCTGTTCTTTTTCTTCTGGACCATCAAAGAGGCGTTGATCAAAGCGCTGGGCGCGGGGCATTCAATCGACGTTGCACAAATCCAAGTGCCGTTGGCCATGCGCAGCGGGGAATCAACGGGCGTGTTCCGGTTCCAAGACCTGCCGGAGGTGGAGTGGCGGGTGGATGACTTGGGCAACGAGGACTTCGCCGGCGCCATTGCCCACGAGATAGTCCCGGAACCGGGAGCGCACTTGGATGCAGGCCACCCAGGGCCGGGGATACTACAAATCGAAGAGAATCGACTTGGCGGCTGACCAGGGAAAGGTGTGGGAACTGCCCGAGCCACTGTCGGTCCACGAAGTGCGGGTGGACGACGAGACGGCAGTCACGTTACGGCGGCACGGCAATCCGGAAGGGCCCCGGCTGGTGTTGAGCCATGGCAACGGCTTGGCCATTGACCTCTATTACCCCTTCTGGTCGCTGCTGACCAACAATTTCGACTTGGTGGTCCATGACCTGCGGAACCACGGTTGGAACACCACCAGCGCGCTACCACAGCACAATATTCCCACCTTGGTGAAGGACCACGACCAGATTATCGCGGCGATTACGAAGCAGTACGGGGAGAAGCCCACGGTGGGCGTGTTCCATTCGGTGTCGGGGCTGGTGGCGCTGCTTTCGGCAACCAAAGGCAGCGGGTATTCGGCCTTGGTGCTGTTCGACCCGCCGCTGTGCAAGCCGGGAAGGAACTACGAGGACTTCGATGCGGCAGCCCACAAGACCGCCGCCATGGTCCGGCGCAGGACCAACAGCTTCAGGACCGCGGAAGAGTTTGCGGAGGTCCTGGATTTCATCCCGACATTCAAGCGGGCCGTGCCAGGAGTCCCCGAACTGGTAGCCCGGACGACGCTGCGAAACAAGGGAAATGACCAGGGCTTCGAACTGCGTTGCCCTCCGCAATACGAGGCGCAGATTATAGACTACGCCAGCGCCTTTGCCGTTCTGGTGGACTTCGATTCCTTTCGCTGCCCGGTGAAAGTCATAGGCGCAGACCCGACGCTGCCATATTCGTACCTGCCCACTTTGGACCTCAGCGACATATTGAAGGTGGACTACGACTTCCTGCCGGAAACAACCCACTTCCTGCCGCTGGAAAAGCCGGCGGAGTGCGTTGCGGCAATGCTGGAGTTCATCGAGCCGATTACCGGCGTTTGAGCCGGTACTCTTCCAGACGCGCTACCAGAGAAGGCGCCGCCACCACTGCGGGTTCTACCTATCCGCAAATGCTGAGCAGACTATGGGCTGCCACGGCGAAGCCCCACAACGACGCCCTGCCGCCAAAAATCTGTAGCGGGTGACTTTCCGGTCACTCCCCACGGGGCATGTTTGGTGAAAACCGGTTTCCGGCCAGCGGAGAGAAGGGTGGACCCAGGGGCTTGTTGACGGAGTTGCCCACGGGCTTTAATCTAGGCTCAGCAGGACACGAAAGCCATCAAATGGAAGGAGTTTGACATGGCAATAAGTGATCAGAAGACGTACGAAGTCGATATACAGGACGTTGAGTATCTCCGGCATGGTGAAACGCCCTTGCTGGCCAAAGTCTTCAAGCCCAAGGGCAGCGGACCATTTCCGATAATGGTGGAGTTGCACGGCGGCGCCTGGGTGAATGGAAACCGGGAGAACGGCAACGTGGGCAACGAAGCGCTGGCCAAGAGCGGCGTCATAGTGGCGGCGCTGGACTTCCGGGTGCCGCCGGTAGCGTCTTACCCGGCATCCTTGGCGGACATTCACTACGGCATCCGCTGGTGCAAGACCCAAGCCGAAAGCTGGAACGGCAGGCCGGACAGCATAGGTGTGATGGGGACTTCCAGCGGGGCGCACCAGTCCATGCTGCTGGGAATGCGGCCGAACGATTCCCGCTATGCGGCGATCCCGTTCTCTAACGGAGCCGCGGCGGTGGACGGCACAGTGGGCTGCGTCATCATGGTCTCGCCGGTAATCGATCCCCTGGGGCGTTACCATTACGCCAAGGGCCTTCGGGATGACATCAAACCCCCGGAGTCGGTTGGCGAGCGGACCGCGTCCATGCACGACATGTACTGGGTGACGGAAGAGGCAATGGCAGAAGGGGCCCCGGCCCGAATCTTGGCCAAGGGCGAGAAGACCGAGTTGCCCCCCACGCTGTGCTTGGCGCGCAGCTACGAGGCAGCGCACCCGCGCCCGGACTTGGAGGAGTTCATCAAGCAGTACCGCAATGCGGGGGGTCAGATCGACGTGACCATCTTCGAGGAGGAAGGCGAAGGGGTGCTGCGGGACCTTTCCACGTCAGTCGCCCAGCAGGCGCTGGAACAGATGAACGCGTTTATCCATCAGCACATCGGGTAAGAGAGGCAGCAAAGGGGTCATTGGGTCAAGAGGGTCACAACGGACATAACACTGACCCGGGGCCTCTCCACACACCCAGACCTTTCACAGGTCAAACGCGGCGGGCCGGCCTTGCAGACTGAAGGCCGGCCCGCCGTTATGTTACACAGCCACCGGCGCCGCACTTCAGCAGACTGCAACTCCCCGGACCGCAAAGCTACACCTGACCGGCGGACCCGCCAAGGCTGAAGGCAGACACCAGTATTGGCCCCCACCAGGACCCACCCCGGCAAGGCCGCCAGGCAACCGTTTAACCGGACCGCAGGGTTTGACCCGGCAGAACCGGCAGGCAGCCTTGGCAAGCATCCCTTGGTCATACGGCAAGGGAGCGATTGGAGGGGCAGCAAATGGCAGAGGAGAAAGCGGGCAGTCAGCAGGCAAGGCCGGTCATTGTCACCACCAAGCGGACTCTTCCGCGTGAACGTGGTCGGGCATCATGTAGGTGATGCCATCCCGGTCGAACACCGAAACGTCAAACAGGGCGGCGAGCTTATTGTTGTTGCGGACGCGGCTGGGGAACAATCTGCCCATGAAGCGGTCGTAGCGGTCCTGGAGCCGGAACCAAGGCAGGACCCCGATAGTTGGGTAGTGGGGGTACATCAACTGGTCGGCCAGGGGAGGCCCAATGAGAGCCCTGGAAACGCGGAAGACGTAGTTTGCCAGCTTCCGGCGTCCGGGAGGGTCGGTGACCCCGGCGATGAGGGGAGCGGAGTTAATCAGCGAGTTGGACAATGCAATCGATTCCAATCCGGGAGTAGGCTCGCACATCAACCCTATTCTGTAAATCCGCAGGGCGTCCTCTTCGTCGCGGAACAGGATAGACTCAGGGATGCCCATCAGATAGCCCGAGTAGCGCCAGACCGCCATAAAACCGGCGCGCTCATCGTCGCCGAACTCGGCGCCCAAATTCTTCAGGTGGGACAACAGCCTTGCCGAGAAGGCGGTGATTGCAAATCCCAAATGGGCGGAACTGATGGGAATGCCCCAGGAATCGCTGTCCCAGTCCTCCGAATTGCTCAAGAGCCGCCTAATGACGGCGTGGACCAACCGGATACGGACGGACAGTTTCCAGCCGTCGCCCTCCCGTTCCAAGCCACCAGGGATGAAGATTTCGACCATGTGGCGGTTGTTCTGTCTCAGGCGGCGAATGCCCTGCTCCCGTAGCCTGCCGGTTATGAAGAAGGACTTGGCAATGTTTGTGGCAAATCCTTCCACCAGGGTGCCGCCGACCATGGCTCCCAAGACCAGCCGGGAGTTCCGATGAAACATGCGGATGCCAGGAATGAAGGCCGAACGGTCGAACCAAGGCGGTTGAGTTTCACAAGATGCAAAGAAATCCCGCAGGGCAGCCGGCGCGTTGCGCATGGCATTCTCATCGCGGCCATCCATGAAGAGACCGAGCAAACGGCTGGTTTCCGAATGCCCGAGGGGAGTAAGTTCTTCCATCAATGCATCGGCCACGGGGTCTCCTATGAGGGTGTGGGCGACGTAGTTGGAAGCTAGCTCCGTGTCGACGGCGCGAGCTGCCTCAAAACCGGGGACATAGTCAGTGGGGATTTCCATTCTCTCCTATCCCCCCGAACCCGTCTCGGAGTTTGACCCACCCGGGTGCGGGCCGGATTCCACCGGTTCGACCCTGAGGTCGGGGAGCCAGCGCAGCCACGAGGGGAGGTACCAGTTACGGGCTCCCAGGGTCTCCATGCTGGCGGGGACCAGGACGGAGCGGACCAGGGTGGCATCCAGCAGCACGGCTATGGCCAGGCCGAAGCCCATGAGCTGGTTGACGACGGTCTCGCCGGCGGCGAAGGCGCCGAAGACCACGACCATGATGAGGGCCGCCCCGGTAATGAGGCCCGCGGTGGACCGGAGGCCGTATGCAACCGCCTCGGTGTTGTTGCCGCTCTCGTCGTACCGTTCCCGGATGCGGCTGAGCAGGAAAACGTGATAGTCCATGGACAGGCCGAACAGGATGGTGAACAGGAAGAGGGGCAGCCAGGCATCAATGACATCGGCCCGCTGGAATCCGAAGAAATCGGCGCCAATCCCCTTCTGGAACACCAGCACCAGCAGCCCGTAGGTGGCGCCCACAGAGAGCAGGTTCATTATTATGGCCTTGAGGGGGATGACGATGGAGCGGAAGACCATCATGAGTATAAGGAAGCTAAGGCCCAGAACAAAGGCGAAGACAATGGGAGTGTAGAAGCGCACAATTCCGTAGAAGTCGGTCACCTCAGCGGTGAGGCCACCCACGTAGACTTCGGCGGGCACGCCATCGAAGGCAACGGCAATATGCCGTTCCCGAAGGGTTTCCATGTCGTCGGCGGCCTCCGGGCTGGCGGACTTGCCCGGGAAGGGCAGGGTCAGCAAGGCCAGGTCACGGTCATCGTTGACCTCCAAGGGCCGGGGAGGGAGGGGGAAGGTTGGGTCGCCGACCAAGGACAGCTGCAGCCTTTGGATGGCCTCCATCACCTCCGGGTCTTCTATGTCACCGGATACAACGATTTCGGCAGGGCTGAGAAAGCCGGCGGGAGTGACCTCTCCAAAGGAAAACTTTTCCTCCATGAGCAGGAAGGCCTTTTTCGTTTCGGCCTTGTCAGGGAAGGTATTAACGTCGTTGAGCCCGGTGCGAATATCCAAGTAGAAGTAGGACACGGCAATCATCGGCACGCCCACGATGAGCAGGCTGATGACGGGGCGCTTGGTGACGATGCGGGTAATGAAGTCCCAGAATCCCCCCTCGGAGGTGTCGGCGCCCTTCAAGGAGAACCTGGAGAGAAGCGGGATGGCAAGGAAGTCTATCCGGCGACCCAGGACTGCGAGCACGGCGGGAAGGAGAGTGAGCGTGGCAGCCAGGGTAGCCAGCACCACGAGGATGGCGCCCAAGGCCAAAGACTGGTAGAAGGAAGCGGGCACGATAAGGAGCCCGACGAGGGCAAGCACGACGGTGACGCCGCTGAAAACGACAGTGCGTCCTGCAGTATCGCCAGTCCGGATCACCGCTTCCCGGGGTGAATGGCCCCGCCCCAGTTCTTCCTTGAAGCGCAGCACAATGAGCAGGGAGTAATCAATTCCGACGGCGAGACCGAGCATGACGACCATGATGGTGACAAAGAAGAGCAGTTGAAACTGCTGACCAATCAAAGCCACGGCAGCCAGGGCGACAGCGATGGAGACCACCGCCAGCCCCAGCGGGAGCACGGTCGCAACGACGGCGCCAAAGAGGACCAAGAGAACGATGAGGGCTACGGGAACGCCGAACCGCTCACCCTGTTGCAGGTCGTGTTCCGCCAGTTCGTTGTTTTCGTAGGCCACGCTGGCATCGCCGCCAATGAGCACCAGGAAGTCATCGTCCCGGTTGGCCTCTTCCACAACTTCGATAACTTCAGCAACGTTGGAGGTGGCCTCCTGAGAATTCCCGGCCATGGTGTAGTGCATCATCACGGTGCCCTGGTCGGCGGACACCAACAAGGGGAGGAGCTGCTGCGCCTGCTCAGGGGGGATGAGAGGACCGGCGTCTATGACTTGATAGTAGTGGGACAGGGGTGAATCGTCTATTCCGCCGGAGGTTATACTTTTGCCAAGGTCGACAATCTCGAAATGGACAGACTCGACTTTGGAGCGAAAGGCTTCGTCCTCCACCGTCAGGGAGGGCGACTGAACGAGGACGATTTCGGCCAGCTTTTCCGGTCCTCGCAGCCTGTCTTCCAGCAGGGCGGCAGCCCGCTCCGACTCGTACCTGCCCGCCAAGCGCAAATCGGTGGTGGTGGCAGTGGGGAGCAAGGCTCTGACCACGGCGAGGGCCAAGACGAACAGCACGAGCCAAACAGCTATAACGAGCAGGGGCCGGCGGGCGCTGAACCGGGCGAGAAGTGCGGGCAAGGTTAACCTCTTCCTATGAGAGAAGTTTTATTCGCAGTCATGCTGCGCCTTGAGTTGAGTGGGCGAATTATATCGCCAAACAAAAAGGGGCCGCCACAGGCAACTGGGGGCCTTTTGTAATGTTTGGGCGGCTCTTCCATTGGGCACAGGCGAGAGTGCGGGAGGCTGCGCCGGAGATTCGGCAACTATACAGCAGATCAAGCTGCACAGTAGATCGAACTACGAGGGTTGGCCCAGCCCCGAGTGGAGACTTTTCCACTTGAAGGGACAGGCGCTTCAGGGTTAGCCGATTGAAGCAAAGACCGCCTGAAAGTAGTGCAGTGCACTGGAATGTTGTAGCATGGCAGTGCTAGAATCTCCCGTAGAGTAGCGGGTGCGCCCGCAGGCAGCAAGTATAAGAAATCTACACCAGAGAAATCGAAGCGTGAATGGGCCCGGATTCGTCCAGCGAGGTTGGGCTGTGCAGGTGGTGGTTGGAAGAGCCCAGAATTGCAGCGCTAGAGGAGCAACTCTAAATGCAAGCAAGCGAAAGCGGCGGAAATGGGGGCCCTTCAAGGGTGGTCGTAAACTCCGACAGTCTGACCATCAAGGGAGAGGAGAAGGCCGGGGCGCTGGTAGCTTTGACCAGCGGCCGGGTTGACGGAAGCAATGCCAAGGAATTTCAAAACGCCTTGGAATCCCTATTGGACGAAAATGTCAACTCCTTGGTCTTGGACTTGGAGGACCTTGCGTACATCAGCAGCGCCGGCCTGAGGGTAATACTTCTGGTGGCCCGGCGGATACACAGCAGCCAGGGAAAGTTCGGGGTTTGCTCGCTGCCGGAGCCGATCCAGGAAGTTTTCCAGATAAGCGGGTTCGACAAGATAATACAGACTTACGGCGCGCAGGCGGACGCGATTTCAGCAATCACCAAGTAGCAAGAAGCGGCGGCGGCGGATATGGAGAAGCAAGACCCTTACAAGATCCTAGTGGTGGACGACGAGCCGGACGTTGAGCCATTGGTCCTGCAGCGAATGAGGCGGCAGATACGGGCCGGAAAGTACTCTTTCGTCTTTGCCCAGAACGGCATAGAAGCGCTGGAGAAACTGCGGGAGGACAGCCAGATCGACATGGTGCTTTCCGACATAAACATGCCGCGGATGGACGGCTTGACCTTGTTGGAACAGATCCCAAACGTCGACCCGGACCTGAGGGCCGTAATCATCTCCGCTTACGGAGACATGAAGAACATCCGCACTGCAATGAACCGCGGGGCCTTTGATTTCGTCACCAAGCCGATTGACTTTGAAGATTTGGAAGTCACCATAGAACGCACGCTGAGCAACATCGAGGAGTGGAAGGAAGCTCTTTCATCAAGGGACAAACTGGTAGCCCTGCAGAACGAGTTGGAAGTTGCCAGCAGTATCCAGCAATCCATCCTGCCCACACAGTTCCCCCAGAGCACGGGGTACCAGGTTTTCGGCAGCATGGAACCAGCGAGGAGCGTGGGCGGCGACTTTTATGACGTAATGCACTTGGAGAATGGCCGGGTAGGACTGGCCATAGCCGACGTGTCGGACAAGGGAGTGCCAGCGGCCCTTTTCATGATGTCCACCCGAACCTTGTTGAAGGGTGCAGCCATTGGAAACAGCAATCCCAGCGACGTACTGCGGGAGGTTAACGACCTGCTGAACGCCGAAAACGACGCGGCCATGTTTGTCACCGTGCTGTATGCGGTGTACGACCCCGAAACCCGGGTGCTCACCTACGCAAACGGCGGGCATAACCCTCCGCTGATCGTGCACGCCGACGGGAGTTCGGACCTGTTGCCCCTCACGGGGGGCATCGCCCTGGGGCTGGTACCCGAGCTGGAATTCGATCAGGACTCCCTGACGATTGCCCCCGGGGATTCGGTAGTTCTGTACACCGACGGGGTCACCGAAGCCATGAACGCCGAGGCGGAAGAGTTCGGGAACGAAAGATTGTTACGAGTCTTCTCCGACGGCCCGCCCGAGAGTTCCAAGGAAGCCAACACGGCGGTATTGAACGCAGTCAGCGATTTCGTTGGCGAAACCCCCCAGTCAGACGACATTACCTGTTTGACCCTGTACCTTGGGAGTGTTGGTTCTTGAGCGCCCAGTTAAACCTTACGATAGAGACCAACCGGGAGGAGCTGGCGCGTATTGTTTCCGCTCTCGAGGAATTCGGGGAGCAGGAAAGCTGGACTCCCGACCTAATATTCAGGGTCAACCTCGTCATTGAAGAGTGGGTTTTGAATGTCATGGACTACGGCTATGACGGGGGCGAAAACGAAATCGAACTTAAACTCACGTCGGAGCCGGATTCCCTCACTATCGAGATAGTGGACGCCGGCAAACCGTTCGACCCGCTGCACGACGCTCCCGAACCCGATTTGGATTCGTCCATTGAAGACCGCCCTGTAGGCGGCTTGGGCGTCTACATGGTCCGCACCATGATGGACCAGACCCACTATCGCAGGGAGGAAGGGAAGAACCACCTGACCTTGGTGGCCCTCCGGGAGTAGGGAAATCCCGGAACCAGGTTTGCCGCCATCCCTTCCCTACGACGAAAGGCGCCATGAGGGAGTCCCCCCTACATTCCGCGAACCACCGGCCGCAAGGTACTGAAACCGCCCAGAGCGGACAATCGCGAACTTTGGGCCCCTGCAGGCTTTCACCGGTCCGGCCCCTCTTCCGGCGAGGGAGCTTGGCTGCCTTGGTTTTCTTGTTTCTGGCGGGCTTGGCGGGGAGCGTTGCCTGCGGCGGGGAACCAGCCGCACAAACACCAACCCCAACACCTGACATCCGAGCTTCAGTCCCCACCCTTAGTTACGGCGTTACCGACAATAGTGTAACGTTCGGGCAGTCAGCCGCTTTTTCCGGTCTCGCCCAGGAACTGGGCAAGAACATGAGATTGGGCATCCAGGCCGCCTTTCACGAAGTCAACCGGAATGGCGGGGTGAATGGCCGCCGGTTAGACCTCATCACAGCGGACGACGCTTACGAGCCAGAGGCCGCCATCAACAACACCAAGTACCTCATTGAGAGTGAGGATGTGTTCGCCCTGATCGGGGCCGTGGGCACGCCCACCTCGCGGTCCGCAACGCCGGTGGCAGCGGAAGCCGGCGTGCCGTATATTGCGCCTTTCACGGGGGCCGAGTTCCTGCGGGACCCGGAGTGGGACAACATACTGAACGTCCGCTCCTCCTACTACCAGGAAACCGAGGAGATGGTGGAGCGTCTGACGAAGGACCTGGGGCTGGACCGGATAGCCGTGATGTACCAGGACGACTCCTACGGACGGGCAGGGTACCGGGGAGTGAGAATAGCCTTGGAGAAGCGGGGATTGGAACCGGTATCGATTGGGCTGTACGTCCGCAACACGACGGCGGTGAAGACGGCCCTGCTGGACCTGCAGCAGGGAAATCCCGAAGCAGTCATCATAATCGGAGCCTATGAACCGGTGGCGGCGCTGATCGCTTGGGCGCGGCACACGGGATTTGACCCGGTTTTCATGAACGTGTCCTTCGTTGGCAGCAACGCCTTGGCCAAGGAACTGGATGAGTTGGGAGACGGCGGAGAAGGGGTGTACGTCACCCAGGTTGTTCCCTTCCCTACGGACACCTCGCTGCCGGTCACCGCAGCCTACCTGAATGCGCTGGCGAGGTACGAGCAAGACGCCGTACCGGGTTTTGTGTCCTTCGAGGGATACTTGGCGGGGCGCTTGGCCATTGCCGGCCTACAAGGCTGCGGGCGGGAAGTCAACAGGGCCTGCTTCCTGGACAGCCTGCGGCAGGCTGACGTGGTCGATATCCAGGGATTCGAACTTAGGTACGGTCAAGAGGATAACCAGGGGTCGGACGCCGTGTTTCTGACCGCGATAGGCTCCGACGGGAAATACTACCCTGTTAGCAGCCTGCGGGAAGCGATACCATGAAAGACCGCTTGATGGCTCTGCTGGAACGGCGCAACCGCCTGTCGACCCAGCTTTACCTGGCAATCGGAGGGGCAGTTGTTTTCACCGTGGCGGCCAGCTTGGTGGGCTGGTTCTCCTTCAACCAAGTCAGCGCTGCCCTGCAACGGGTGAACGAGGACAGCGTGCCCGAACTGGTGGCGGCGTTCGGAGTTGCCCAGCACAGCGGAACCCTGGCCGCAGCGGCCCCGCGACTGACCACTGCGGAAACGAGCCGGGAACTCTCGACGGTGGCCTCGGAAATAACCATGGCGCACCAGTCCCTGCAAGGAGAGTTGGCCATCCTGGGACATCAGGGTGTGGGCGGGGACGAATTTGACCGCATCCAGGCCAGCTCCGACACCCTGAGGGACAATGCACTGGAGATCGAGCAGGAGAGAGCGGAAATATTCGAGCTTACGGAGCACACCGAGGCGCTGCGCAAGGAGTTGGGGGAACAACTGCTTCCACTGGTGAACAGGAAACTGGTGCCGGCGGTGGACGACCAGTTGTTCTTCACTATGACCGGTTACAGTTCCCGGGAGCGGCCCCAAGCCGAAAGGGGCGATTATTTCTCTGAAGACGAGCTGCGCCAGTACCGTCACTTGGCTGACCTGCAGGCCGACGCAGCCATTGCCGCACACCTGCTGGAAAGCGCTTTCAGCGTATCAGAGGCCCCGCTGCTGGAGCCGCTGCGTGAACGCTTCGAGTCCTCGGCCGGACGCATCGAAGGGAGCTTGTCGGCCTTGGAGGGCTCGCCGCTGTACGCCGACGTTGCCCCCGCGCTGGACCGGCTCGTTGACTCCGGACTGGGCGAGCGGAGCGCTTTCGATTTGCTCGACCAAGAGTGGGTTGCGCAACCCGGCGAACGCTGGGTCGTAATCGGCGGCCAGGGCGGATTCGACCTGCTGGACCGGGTGTTAAGGCTGGACGCCAGCCAGAGGGAGTTGCTGGAAGTCAACAGGAACCTGTCTTTGGAGTTGGTAGCACAGGTGGACGGACTGGTTAGCGCCGCCAACGCCAGGGCACAGCAGGCCTCAGCTGCCTCAACCCAGGCGACGTTCACCGGACGTATCCTGCTGATAGCCATCACGGTGTTGAGCATCGGCGGCGCATTGCTGATTGCATGGCTCTTCGTGGGGCGGGTGATCCTGAGACGGCTGCAGATGCTGTCCGATTGGATGCGCCGCATGGCGGGAGGGGACTTGGAGGCCCAAGTGGAAATCGGCGGACGGGATGAGGTGGCGGACATGGCCGCTGCGTTGGAGGTGTTCCGCCTCCACGCACTGGAAGTGCAGCGGTTGAACTTGGTAGAGGAACTGGCCAACGAGTTGCGAGAACTGGCCGATGAGTTGCAGGGAAAGAACGAACAGCTTGAGGTAACCTTGGTGGACCTTGAGAAGGCCCAAGACCAGATAGTAATGCGGGAAAAGCTGGCGGCCTTGGGAGAACTAACCGCCGGTGTGGCCCATGAAATCAGGAATCCCCTCAACTTCGTGAAGAATTTCTCGGAGGTCTCTTCGGAACTGGTCACCGAGCTGAATGAGGTGCTGGAGGAAGGGGGCGACTCCTTAGCGGAGGACCAGCGCAAGCTAATCCAGGATATATCCGACGACTTGTCCAGCAACTTGGAGCGTATCGGGTCCCACACCGAAAGGGCCAATCGCATAGTCCATGACATGCTGATGATGGGCCGGGGCTCCACCGAATTCCAGCCTACCAACATCAACTCCCTGCTGGAGGAGTACGCCCGGCTGGCATTTCACAGCGCCCGGGCGGTAGATACGGAATTCCAGCTTACCCTGCAGAACGACCTGGACCCGAATGTGGGAGAACTGGAGGTAATCCCGCAGGACTTGGGCCGGGTCTTCCTGAACATGGTGGGGAATGCTTGCTATGCAACCGACGAGAAACGCCGGGAGATATTGGAGAAGGGGGGAGGGGGCGGCGAACAGTACTTCCCGATGGTGTGGCTTACGACCAAGCGAGAAGAAGAGCTGGTTGAGATACGGATCTGGGACAACGGGAACGGCATGCCTCCGGATGTAGTGGAGAAGATATTCAACCCGTTCTTCACCACCAAGCCTACAGGCCAGGGCACGGGGCTGGGCTTGGCGATTTCCAACGACATAATACGGGAACACGGCGGGAGCATCCGGGTTGAAACGGAGCCCGGGGAATTCACGGAGATGATAGTGGAACTGCCGATAAGGCAGCACTCGGCAGCGGCCAGCGCTTAAGCCAGGCGGGGTGGAGACCGTCGAGCATCCGTGGGAATTCAAGCATAGCAGGACCCCTCACAGCAGGACACCGCCCTCAACCCGAAGTTCAGGCAAGACCATTGGCGGGGATGAGAGAAGTGACAACAAAACAAGGGAGGGGCTTTCTTGGCCCCTCCCTTGTTTTTTGGTTCCGGAAGCCGGGCAAGCCCGGCAGCCGCATTAACCGGACTAGGAGCGCCCGGCCTCGGAATCGACAAGCTCCTCATCGACCCCGTCGCCCCGGTTGCGCCACTGGCCCACATAGTCCTCGGCCTTACTCCTGAGGGTGTCCACCCGCCTCCGCAGGTCACCCGCCCGGCTAGCCACCGCAGCCCGGGTCTCACTGCCCGAACCGGGGGCCAGGAGCAAAGCCGCAGCGATGCCAACCAAGGCGCCAGCCACAAATCCAGTGATCAACTTGTTGTCTGCCATTGCTACGCCTCCTGTAATTGGGTTTCAGTTAAAGACTGCCGCAGTAACGTTGGGGGCTCTCCACCGACCACGCCCTTCGCCAGCAGTTTATGTTTACTATATCTACTTTAGAAGAAAGGTGCTGCAGAAAGCAAGTATTGGATTGCCGATTTATGCAAGTAGCGTCCCGCCGGGTTGCTGCTGCCGACAGCCCTAGACGCTTCGGCCAGAAGACCGCGTCCGTTCGGGAATCCAGGTTCCGGGGCCGAACTCCAAGGTTTCGCCCGGGTTGACCTTGAATGCGCTTTCAACTTCCGGGAGTTCCCGGGCTGCCGAAGGGGCTTCCCGGCGCACCACCTTAACGCCCAGCTTGGCCAGCATCTTGTCTACCTGCCTAATAGAAGCGTCCACCTCGTTACCGGGAGGAGATTGTCTCGACAGCCTGCCCCGGAGTTCAAGCAAATCATTGATGAAGTCCAAGGCCATTTCCACCCCGGAGAGATTGAGGCCCAAGTCATCGACGAAGTGCTTGATGAGCCGCAGCCGGGCCACATCCTCGTCGGAATAGGTGCGCAGGGTCCCCATGCGGAGGGGTTCGATAAGGCCGGCGCGCTCGTACTTGCGGAGGGTCTGGGGGTGCATCTGCAGCGTCTCCGCCACTACGCTGATCAAGTAGATTCCCCTGCTCTGCGTCATATTGACTGCGAACTCCTTACTCCAATATTTATACAGGGGAGGCAGAGATATGTCAATGTTGTATGAAAGAATTACATCCAATGGTAACAGTGTCTTGACATGAGTCATATCAAGTCTTATACTCAATACATAGAAATTAAGGAGGTGCTGCCGTGGCGGTTACAGAGCTTCTTGAGCAGGATGTACGGTCCGGTATTACCCACGATAAGCAGGAAGCCAAGCTTGCCCAGGAGATGGAGCAAATCTTGGAGGAGGCCGAACAGAGGGAGGCTGCGGAGGTTGTGGAGCCGACCGGGTGGGGCTACCGGGTACCCTTTGCCGGGGTGCGTTACTACACTTTCTAAACATTCAGGACTACCGGGCAGGACTACCGGGCAAGAAACCGGGCAGGACTACCGGGAACGACCAAGGAACACACCACAGAGCATAGAGGAACGGAAATGATGCAGCGATGGGACCCCTTCACCGACTTGAGGCAGATGCAGGATACCATGGACCGGATGTGGCGCAGGTTCGGCAACCAGCCGGCCGTCACCACTAACGGGGAGGCTGCCACCAACGGGGACATGGAGGCTTGGGCCGTGCCCCTAGACGTGGTTGCCCAAGGGGAAAATATCGTGATCCGGGCATCCATGCCCGGGGTGGACCCTTCGGCGATTCAGGTGTCCATCGAGGACAACATGCTGACCATCAAGGGAGAGACCGCTTCCCAGTTCCAGGACGCGGCCGAGGCGTACCTGATGCAGGAACGGCGGAGCGGCTCGTTCCACCGAGCCCTCAGGCTGCCTGACTCGGTGGACCGGGACAGGGTGGAGCCCCACTACGAGCACGGGGTGCTGACCATCACGGTGCCCAAGGCAGAGACCAAGCGGGCCAGGCAGCTTCAAGTCCGGGTCGGAGGCGGGACCGCAGAAGGCGGCTAACCCGCCCCGACCCCCATTAAACTCTTCAACATCTCAAGGCGCGGCCGGCGCCGCAGTAATCGCCGGCCGCTGCCTTGAGATATTTTTGTCGGCGGCTGGGCCGGGAGCGGGACAGGCCTCCTTTCACAGCGGCTCTGACAGGGGCAAGGGAGAGGGATATAATGGGGCCGCAATCGGTCGGGCCGGCCCCAGAGGGGCGCAGGCCGGGGATGGGATGGAAGTAATCGGCTCCAACCTGCGAACCTCCGACGGGAACTTTCTTGACAACCAGGCCCGCATGGAAGACTTGGTGGTGGAGTTGAAGGAGCGGTTGGGCCGGGTGCGGGCCGGTGGCGGGGAGAGGGCGGTTGAGTTGCACCGCAGCCGCGGCAAGCTGCTGGCACGGGAACGAATCGAAGGCCTAGTTGACTCGAACACCCCTTTCCTCGAGCTGAGCCCATTGGCGGCATGGGATATGTACGACGGAGAGGAAGCGTCGGCGGGGATCGTTACGGGCGTGGGCGTGGTGCACGGGAAGGAGGTGGTGGTGCTTGCCAACGACGCGACGGTCAAGGGCGGCACCTACTACCCGATTACGGTCAAGAAGCACCTGCGGGCCCAGGAGATTGCGTTAGAAAACCACCTGCCATGCATCTACTTGGTGGATTCGGGAGGAGCATTTCTTCCTTTGCAGGCGGAGGTATTCCCCGACCGGGAGCACTTCGGACGAATCTTCTACAACCAAGCCCAGATGTCGGCCTTGGGCATTCCCCAAGTAGCGGTGGTCATGGGGTCCTGCACCGCCGGAGGAGCATACATCCCCGCCATGAGCGACGAGGTGGTGATGGTACGGCAGCAGGCGACCATCTTCCTGGGAGGGCCACCGCTGGTGCGGGCAGCCACAGGCGAGGATGTTGACCCGGAAACCCTGGGCGGAGCGGAGGTGCATACCAGGGTATCGGGGGTGGCGGACCACCAAGCGGCCGACGACGAGGATGCCCTGTCCATCACCAGGGACATCGTGGAGAACTTCGTGCGGCGGCGGGAACCACCCTTCCACGTGTCCAGAGCGGAACCGCCGGCCCACGACCCGGCAGAGCTATACGGAATAGTGTCGCCGGACAACCGGCGGCAGTACGACGTGCGGGAGGTAATAGCGCGAATCGTGGACGGGAGCCGTTTCCACGAATTCAAGGCGGGCTACGGAGAGACCCTGGTCTGCGGTTTTTCCCGCATCTGGGGATACCCGGTGGGAGTGGTGGCCAATAACGGAGTGCTGTTTTCCGAAAGCGCTTTGAAAGGAAGCCACTTTATAGAGCTGTGCAGCCAGCGGGGGATTCCCCTGCTGTTCCTGCAGAACATTACGGGGTTTATGGTGGGGCGGCAGTACGAGGCCGGGGGGATCGCCAAAGACGGGGCCAAGATGGTGATGGCGGTGTCGAACGCATCGGTACCCAAGTTCACGGTCATCATTGGAAGCTCCTTCGGGGCGGGAAACTACGGCATGTGCGGTCGGGCTTACCAGCCCCGCTTCCTGTGGGCTTGGCCCAACGCCCGGATATCGGTGATGGGCGGGCAGCAGGCGGCGGAAGTACTGCTGACCGTCAGGATGCAGCAGCTGGAGCGGCAGGGCAGGACCATGGAGCAGGAAGAAAAGGACGCCCTGCAGAGGCCCATCCTAGAAAAGTACGAGACGGAAGGCGACCCATACTACAGCACGGCGCGCCTGTGGGACGACGGGATAATTGACCCGGTGGACACGCGGACCGTGGTTGGCCTGGGAATAGCCGCTTCCATCAACGCTCCTTTCCCCGAGCAGAAGCGCGGCGTCTTCCGGATGTGATTACCTTTCTCTTTCCTCCTCAACCCCAGGGCGACGCGTTGGCCGTTTGTTGATGTTTTCCAAAGTGCTGGTAGCCAATCGAGGCGAAATCGCAGTCCGGATCAACCAGACCCTGCGGGAGATGGGGATAGCTTCCGTTGCCGTTTACTCCGACCCGGACGCCGGAGCCCTTCACGTAACCACCGCGGACCAGTCCGCGCCGCTGCCGGGGAACACAGCCGAGGAGACCTACCTGAACATAGCCAGGGTGGTGCAAGCTGCACTGGACAGCGGGGCTGACGCGATTCACCCGGGCTACGGTTTTCTTTCGGAGAACCCGGAGTTTGCCCGGGCCTGCCGTGCGGTCAATATTGCCTTCATCGGACCGAGCGCGGAGAGCATGGAGGCCCTGGGAGATAAACTGCGTTCCAAGGATATTGCTGAGGAGGCCGGAGCCCCGGTGGTTCCCAGCTCTGTAGAGTGCCTCCCTGGGCAGGCCGTTGCCGGGGAGTTTGCGGAACAGTGGGGGTTCCCCCTGCTGGTGAAGGCTGCCGCCGGAGGGGGCGGACGGGGGATGCGGCAGGTGAACCGGGCAAGCGACCTGGACGGCAGCATGGAGTCAGCCAGCAGGGAGGCCCAAGCCGCCTTTGGAGACGGTCGGGTGTTCCTGGAGCGGTTCATTGACAACGCCCGCCACGTGGAGGTACAGGTGCTGGCCGACGGCTTTGGGCATACCATCCACTTGGGCGAGAGGGAATGCAGCGTCCAGAGGAGGCACCAGAAGATTATCGAAGAGACGCCGTCGCCGGCCCTGACACCGGAGTTGCGCAGGCGCATGGGCGAGGCGGCCGTGGCGGTGGCCCGCCGGGCCGGATACGTCAACGCCGGGACGGTGGAATTCCTGCTGGACCAGGAGAGGGACGAATTCTACTTCCTGGAAATGAATGCCCGCCTCCAAGTGGAGCACCCGGTGACCGAGGCCGTCTTGGGAATGGACATGGTGGAGTGGCAGGTCCGGATCGCCAGCGGAGAGCCGTTGACGCTGCAGCAGGAGGATGTGCAGCCCCGAGGCCACGCAATAGAGTGCCGCATCTACGCCGAAGACCCCTACCGGGACTTTGTTCCTTCCACGGGCGCTTTGCTGCGCTGGCGGCCACCCAGCGGGCCTGGGATCCGGTTGGACAGCGGCGTGGAACAGGGCCAGGAGGTGTCCATCTACTACGATCCAATGCTGGCGAAGCTGACAGCTTGGGCGCCGCGGCGGGAGATGAGCCTGCGGCGCATGGAGGCGGCCCTTTCCCGGTTCATGGCGCTGGGGGTGGTAACCAACATTCCCCTGCTGCGGGCGGTGGTGGGACATCCACAGTTTCAGCGCGGCGAGTATGACACCGGGTTCCTGGAGTCGAACCCGGCGGTGACCAGCCCGGCTCTTGCAGGCGAATCCAACACGATGGCACGGGCGCTGGCGGCTTGGGCATCGCAACAGCCGGCCGCCACGGGGTATCCGACGGCGTTGCCAGGGGCCGGGAGAGACAGAGGGGCCGATGCCAGTCCCTGGAAGTCAGCAGGGCCGCAGAGGCTGCCGTGACCCAGAACCAGGGGGAAATGCGAGCGGTTTACCCGGGAACGGGGGAGACGTTTCGGTACCGGACCGAGGAGGCGGAGGGCCGTTTCACCTTCGGTCTAGAGGGCGAGGGGTCGCCGGATGGTGAACAGACCATGACTCTCGCTATTGAGTCGCCGGCGAACGGGGAGGGGCTGTGCCGGACCGAATCGGGACGGACTCACTCCTTTGCTTGGGCTTGGGTGGGCACAGAACTGCACCTGTGGCTGGACGGCAACCTGTTCGTGTTCCAGCGCGCCGAGGGCAGGCGGCGGGGCAGCGCTGCCGCTGCCGACGGGCCCGGAGACATCCTGGCCCCAATGCCGGGAGCGGTGTTGGAGGTGCTGGTCAATGAGGGCGACCGGGTGGAGCGCAACCAGACCGTGATGATAATGGAGTCCATGAAGATGGAGCTGGTCATCACGGCCCCCCGGGAGGGTGTAGTGCGGAGGGTAGCGGCGCAGCCGGGGCAGCAGGTGGACCGGGGCATGCGCCTGTTAGAGCTAGGCCCGGAGAGCGACGCCGGGGAGGGATGACCGGCGGGAGCCACTATGCCCGGAACAAGCAGACCAACCGGCCAAAGGTGAGGACAATAATGGCTGAGATTTACACCCTGGGCGCCGGGACGCCCACCCCAACCCCTACCCGCTTCGGAAGCTCCCACGTGTTGAGACTTGGCGACCAACTGCTGATGTTCGATTGCGGGCCGGCCACTACTCACAAGCTGGTCAAGGCCGGGCTGTTTCCCACCCAGATCGACTACCTGTTCTTCACTCATCACCACTTCGACCATGACATCGACTATCCCTGCTTCCTCCTCTGCCGCTGGGACCAGAGCATTGGCAAGGAAAACCAACTCCAAGTGTTCGGCCCCGACCTGACGGAGAAGATAACCGAGGGCATCCTCGGCGAGAACGGCCTGTTCGCCCACGACTGGAAGGCCAGGGTCAACCACCCTCTCAGCCAGCAGGTCTTCGTGAACCGGGGCGGAACCCTGCCGCGTCCGGCACCATCGGTTGCGGCCCGGGATGTAGGACCGGGCAGGGTTTTCAGCGGGCCGGACTGGGAGGTGAGCGCCGCGCCTGCGGAGCACGTCCAGCCTTGGCTGGACTCCTTGGCCTACCGGGTGGACTCAACGGAGGGGAGCGTAATACTCACCGGGGACACCCAGCCCTGCGACCCGGTCACCGAACTGGCGCGAGGCGCCGACGTGATGCTGTGCATGTGCTGGGACGATCAAGCAGTGATGGACGCCAACGGGGAGTACAACGGCCAGTGCGGCACCACCGGAGCGGCCCGGATGGCCCAGGCTGCGGGGGTGAAAAAGCTGGTTCTGGTCCACGTTGGGCCCCACCTTTCGGCCCACGGCCCCATGGAGCACGGCATCGGGGAGATCAGCAGAATCTACGACGGAGAGGTCGTCTTTTCGGAAGAACTGATGCGGATGACCCTGTAAGGGCGGTCCAAGAGCCCAAGGCGGAAAGCGCCCTTTACAGCGCAGGGCATGAAGCGGGCATTGGCAGGGACCTACGAAACATGGGCTCACCAGTCCGGCGGCGAGAGCGCTCCGGCGGCAGCCTGGGAACGCCTTCCGTAGTACAATGACGGGGGATAAAAGCCCAGTCTGCCCTGCTCCACAAGGCCAATGGCCGGATATTGCAATCCAGAGCCCAAACGGGCTGGCCCGAGGAACCGAGAGAGCAGGAGCAAGGGGACAATCGGGACAGGGGAGCGGCTCCCCGTGTTGAAAACAGTTACAGATCGCCGAGGAGGCTTTCAATGAACGTATTAGTCCAGAGACAGAGCGGCAACTTGGCCTTGGTGACCCACGGGCGGGTTGACGGCGCCAACGCCTCGGCTTTCCAAGCGGCGTTGCAAGAGGCAATAGAGGAGAGCGACGAGGGGGTGGTCCTGGACTTGGGGAACCTCACCTATATCAGTAGCGCCGGACTGCGGTCCATCCTGCTGGTAGCCAGGGAACTTCAGAACAAAGGGAAGCGGTTCGCGTTGTGCTCCCTGACCGGCCAAGTCAAGGAGGTCTTCGAAGTGGGCGGCTTCGACAAGTTCCTCCCGATTCACGACTCCCAAGAAGCAGCCATCGGTTCGTTTAACCAGTAAGACAGCGAGAACCGGCGGGACGACGAGCAACCGGCTGTAAGGAGGCGGGCGGCAAGGGGGAAGGGCCGGCCCGCCCCGCAAAGACTGTGCTCAGAAGTTATGGCCTTGGGCTGCGTGCATCGACGTGGCGACGGACAGTTCGATGTCGTAGATGGCCTGGGTCATGGACTGGCCCACCAAGTCGAGCTTGCGGACCTGATCGATCCTGGTTGCCGCTTGCTCCAGTTCCCGCCGGGACAGCATCTCCTTGAAGATGCCGCAGGCGTCGGCCAAGCAGATGACCATCACGTCCCGGGGATGGGGAATCTCGTCGCTGAGGAGCACTCCCATTATCCGCAGCTTCACTTCCCGTTCGACCCGGCCGTCGATGGCCGGATAACGCCGGGAGCGGAACACCCACATGAAACGGTTGTCCTGGCGTTCCAAGATTCCTCTTTCGACAAGCCGGGAGAGGGCTTCCTCGTAGGTGTCCATGGCGCGGGCGGCGATTCGCTCCACCCAGAAGCGAGCGTCGCGTTTCTCCCCTTCCGCTATCTCGGCGAGGGTTGGGTCAAGGAGGCTGTCGCCGGTGGGGGTGGGGTCGACTACGACCAGGCTGTCCAAGTCGGTGTCGATGTGGTTCTCCATAGCGAGGTCCATCAGTATTGCCCCGGCTATGGCGTATTGCAGGGACCAACTGGGCACCCGCACGAACCTGCCATCCTCGTCATGGAGCAGTAGCAATATGATCTCTTCAACCAATCTCAGCATAGGCTTTGTCCTCAGCTTGGAAACGTCTGCACTCCGGCGAGGCAGCAGGAATACGGTCCGGGTTAAGCCGGTAATTTGGATGCCAAGAGCATTGTAGCCCACGGCACGGGTATCCGGCAAAGGAGACGACGGATACAGGTGTAATTCGTGGGACAGTGCTTTGGCTGAGGAAAGGGAGTGCGGGACGGATTGGCCGAAAAAGAGCCGCCGGGGTAGATGTTCCCGGCGGCTGCTTGGTACCCGGATTACGGCGATGGCTCCGTAGGGTACGGGACGGACGGGGGCGGGTTAGAGGGGGTCTCCGGAGAAGATGGGAGACTGCCTGTGGAAGACCTGCACCCGGTGCCGGGCACACTCTACGACGAAGACCCGGTCCTCGTCGTCTACTTCCACGGCTATGGGGCCCTGGAATGCCCCTTCCCGCTCGGTCAAGTTCTGGGCCTTGAGCCTGCCTCTCTGTATCACCGGGTCCAAGTTGACCCGTTCCATGGCCCACCTGGAAAGGGATGCCTGTCCGACCAAGTTGGTGATGAACCCACCATCGGGGTCGAACACCTGTACCCGGTCATTCTTGTAGTCGGTGACGTAAATGGCGCCGTCCCGTTGGACGGCGATGCCGGTGGGCCGGTTGAACTGGCCCTCTCCCTGTCCGGAGGAACCGAACTTCATCAGGAACCGGCCATCGGGGGAAAACTTCTGGACCCGGTCGTTGCGCCAGTCGGCCACGAAAACGTCGCCGTTGCTGTCGATTTCGATGCCCCAAGGATAGTTGAACTCCCCGTCGCCGGAGCCGAACTGGCCCCACTTGGAAAGCAGCCTGCCATCCTTGGTGAAGACCTGCACCCGGTGGTTGTAGCTGTCCACCAAGTACAAGTTGTCTTCTGCATCGAAGGCCAAGCCGGAAGGGTGGTTTATTTCACCGGGATCGCTGCCCACGGTGCCCCACTTGTCCACCCAGCCGCCCTCTTTGCTGTACACGGAGACCCGGTTGAGCCACTCATCGGAAACGTAAGTGTTGCCCTGGCTGTCCAAGGCCACCGAGGTAGGCCACATGAAGGACCCGTTGGGAGCGGAGGCGTCGGCCTCTTCCGGAGGAATCTTCTGGCCGTATTCGGCCACCAGTTCTTCGTCCAGGTTGAATACGGTGACCCGCTTGCAGGGGAAGAAGGCCGGGGTCTCGGTGCCCCGGCTCAGCACGTAGAGCAGGTTGTCCTGGTCGCGGGTGATTGCCACGGGGTTAAAGAAACCGTTGCCGCTGCGAACTTCCTGCCGGCCGATGGTGTGGCTGTATTGAAAGGTAACCGGCGAAATCTCAGTAACCATACTGTCTCCATTGTCTCCCGGGGCGCCCGGCGCCTGCAGGCAAGCCGGGCCGCCGCTCAATTCGGATAGCGATTTGAAGCCGCCAATTACTTGATGAAGTCGAACTGTTCGAAGGAGCCCTTCAGGATATCCTTGTCGTCCAACCCCATCCACTTGTCCAAGAGGGTGGCGTAGGTGCAGCGGAAGTCGTTGTTCCACTGCAGGTCGCCCTCGTCCAGCTTTTCCGGAGCCAGGGACGGGTATTCACCATAGAGGCCGCCTTTGACCGAGTCGCCCATGACGAAGGCCACGCTTCCGGAGCCGTGGTCGGTGCCGGAGCCGTTTTCCTGGACCCTACGTCCGAACTCGGTGAAGAGCAGGATGACCACTTCCTCGTTGGCGTTGTGCTCCTTGAGGTCCTGGTAGAAATCGCTGACGGCGTTGGACACCTCAGACCAGAGCTTGGGGAAGGCCGTGGACTGGTTGGCGTGGGTGTCGAAAGCTCCTGGGTTCAAGCCGGTGTAGAGAATGCGGGTGCCGAAATCGGCCAAGTGGACTTGGGAGATGTTCTTGACCCACTGGGAGAAGGCGTCTCCGTTGTATTCCACGGTGGAGGAGTACCGCTGGGGGGCGGTGCTGAGAATGTCGGCGCCCTTCAGGGCGTCCAAGCCGGTCTGGGACAGGTAGTCGTTGGCGTGGCCGCTGCCGACCATGGGAGAGTACATGCGGGCAAAGATGTCCAGCGCCTCGGTGCGCTGGTCCTCGCCCTCGATGCCGGTCAACACCCCGTAGGTCTCCAAGTTGCCCACCGAAGCCACCGAGACGCCGGGAGCGGCGAGGGCCCTGGGGAGCCCGCGCCCGAAGTTAACGGCGGTCAGCACGTTCTCCTTCTGGGGGTCCAACTCGTTGATGGCCCGGCCCAACCAGCCTTCGGTTGCCATCTTGGCCGGCTCGGCAGTGTGCCAGATATCCATGGACCGGAAATGAGAGCGAATCGGATTGGGGTATCCGATGCCTTGGATGACAGCGACTTTGCCTTGGTCGTACAAATCCTTCATGGGGGCCATGGACGGGTGGAACCCGACCTTGTCGTCGATTGCCAGCACCTGTTCAGGCTCCACCTTCAACACTTGGCGGTAGTCCTCGTACAGGGGGTCGTTGTACGGGATGATGGTGTTGAGGGCGTCGTAGGCGCCGGACATTTGCAGAACCACCAGAACCGGGTCTTTCTTGTTAGAGGTCACGGTTTCCTCCTCATTCTCCGGAGACTAATTTTGGGCTGCCATTCCTGGTTGCGTCGGGACTTGGATAACCCTAGGCGTAGAGGTATTCCTTGGTGGCTACTATCATCTTGAGTATATCGCAAACCCGCCCCGGGAAATCCGAGGAGCCGGTCCTCAGTTCGCCGGCTTCCTGGGCTTGGTTGGCGAACATCCGCCTAGTTTCTGCAGGCAACTCGTAGTGCCCGAGGAACCGGAGGCAATCGTCGACAAGCTCTTCACCGGTGACCACCGGGCCCCGGGACGCGATCCGGTCAACCATGTCCTTGACCCCGGGCTGGTTGACGTCGCCCACGAAGTCGGCGGTGAAATTGATCCGGTGCACCAAGGTGCCGCCGTCAATCCACTCCCGGCCGGTGTGCCAGCCTTCAACCGAGGGGGGATTGAACAACTCCTGCCCCATGTATTTCATTTCGTCGAAGATGAACTCGAAGCCGGGCTTGGGCTCGTTCCAGTCGCCGATCAGGCGCATGGTGCCCATCACGGTTTCCACCGGGCTCTTCACCTTGGCGAAGCGGGCGTTCTTGAAAGCGTCGGAGTGGAAGAGCACCCGCAGCATGGAGCGAATGCTGTAGCCGGACCGGAAGTACTCGTCCTCCAGCATCTTGATGGTGCCGGGGTCCCGGGGCGGGGTGTCCATCCAAGCCGGGACCTGGGCCTCGTCGGCCACGAAGTAGTCGTAGAGGTGCCGGGACAGGAACCGGGCGGCGGCAGGCTGCTTGACGATAATATTGATGATGTCTTCGCCGTCGAAGTTGCCGGTCTCACCGAGGAAGGTCTTTTCCCCGTTGTCGTGGTCGTCGGGGTTGAAGAGGAACTTGGCGGAGTACCGCCCATAGGGCTGGCCCGGGACGTTGTTGGCGAGAGTCCAGCCGGTGAAGGCCCTGGAGCACTCCTTCACATCGTCCTCGGTGTAGTTGAGCTCGCCGTCCATGCCCACGCCCAAGGAGAATAGCTCCAGCAGCTCACGGCCGTAGTTCTCGTTGATGGCGCCCTTGTGGCTCAAGCAATTGTCCAAATAGTACAACATGGCCGGGTCCCTGGAAATTTCCAACAGCATGTCCTTCAGGCTGCCCATGCCGTGGCTGCGGAACATTTCCAGCTCGTCGTAGGATGTGGGGTAGCTCTGAACCTTGCTGTCGGCGGTGCAGAGGATGCCATGCCAGAAGAGGAGCATTTTCTCCTCCAACTGGCGCTTGGAGTTAATCATCCTCCAAGCAAAATACTCGGGCACTCCCCTGGTGAAATGACTCCATTCAATAAAGCAGCGCTCCGTCAGGTCCAAGTCCATCCCGTCGGGCTGGCTGTCGGGATTGAGCAGTTCTTCTACGACTTGGTCATAACCCTTCTCAGCCAGGGCTTCCAGCTCGTGGTACTGGGCACCAAAGCCGGCCCGCCGCATCAGGTGGGCCATCAGCGCGATATCATGGCCGTCCTGCTGGTCAACCATAGGTGCATCTCCTCTTTAAAAATTATGCCAGAGAAATACGCCAAGAGTTGGTCAGAATCGTAGCACGACAGGCGGTGTTATGCCAACGCCTCAGGGCCATTTGGACACAGGGAACCAGTTTTTTTGACACAGGGAACGGGGTTGTTTGATGGTTATTGCCTTGACAATTGTCTGGATAGCGGCCTTATAATTACACCCGTTTTCAGACGGCGCAATCTCTGCCGTAAATGCTGTACAACGTATCGCAATTGTTGCTTGAACCCACCGGCTCCACTCGCAGCTTTCCCGTCTCGACGCCAGAGCAGGAGCTGCCGAACTCCCCACCGGCCAGCGCCGGAACCCAAGGTTCGGTGCGCATGCTGCGGACCCACCGGGGAATCTTGGTGCGAGCCCGGTTAAACGTTGAATCTTCGTTCAATTGCAGCCGCTGCCTGTCGGACTACCGACGGGCCTCTTATTTGGAGATTGAGGAAGAGTACCTGCCCACAGTTGACTTGGCCACCGGACGCCCCGCTTCCCCCGAGTTGGAAGACGGGGCGTTCTTCAGCATAGGGGGCGACCACGTCCTGGACTTGAATGAAGCGGTCAGGCAATACGCAATTGTGGACCAGCCGATGAAGCCCCTGTGCAAAGAGGACTGCTGCGGCCTGTGCCACTCCTGCGGGACCAACCTGAACTTGGAGCCTTGCGGTTGCCGGGAGGACGCAATCGACCCCCGGTGGGCTGCATTGACCGGACTGTCCTTCCCAGATTAGAACCGGCTGACATTGGCTTTCAGCCTGCGGCCGGAGTTTTTCGCATACCAGCCCCTCGACGGGTCGAGGTGACAAAGAGAAAGGATACCTAACATGGGTGCAGTACCGAACAAGAAACTTACCAGGGCGCGCAAAGGCAGGCGCCTGAATTCGCTAAAGATGCGGCCGATTCACCCAGCCTATTGCCCCCGCTGCCGGGCCGCGAAGATGCCCCACACGGTGTGCCGCCAGTGTGGTTACTATCGCGGGCGTATGGCGATGGGCGCAGAGTTTTAGCCAGAGCACGTTAAGAAGGGGAACAAAATGGTGTACAAATTTTAGGTCAAGTCCTAAAATGCACCAAATAGTTCAGGGCCGACATTAACCGGCATTGCCAACGGAGGCACTTACGGACACTCAGACAATTGGAAGACGGGCTTACGTTTTCCCAGGTCAGGGCTCTCAGAGCGTGGGGATGGGCCTTGACTTGTACAATTCGTCCCCCGCTGCTCGAGAAGTCTTCCAAGAAGCCGACGAAAGCTTGGACTTCAGGCTCTCCAAAGTGATTTTCAGAGGTCCCGAAGAGGACCTGCGGGACACCACGAACTCCCAACCGGCAATCATGACGGTCAGCATAGCCTGCTACCGGGCGTGGCAGGAACAGGCGGGCAGTGCTTCACCCCCGGAACTGCCGGACTTGGTGGCCGGGCACAGCCTTGGCGAGTACACGTCCATGGTGGTAGCCGGGGTGACCAGCTTCTCCGAAGGCGTGCGGCTGGTCCGGGAAAGGGGCCGGCTGATGCATCAGGCGTCCGTGAACCGCCCGGGCGGCATGGCAGCCATAATCGGACTGGACGAACTGGCCTTCGAATCGATCTGCGCCGAGACAGGCGTGGAGGTAGCCAACATAAACTCCGCCGACCAGATTGTCATCAGCGGCGACAGGGTTGCGGTGGCCCAAGCGATGGACTTGGCAACGGTCAGGGGGGCCAAGAAGACCATTGCACTACCGGTGAGCGGGGCGTTTCACTCCTCGCTGATGTCCAAAGCCCGGGAAGGGTTGCAGGAAGCCCTTGATGCGGTGGAGTTCAAAGACCCGGCCATGCCGATTGTGGCCAACTCCGATTGCGCCATGCTGACCAAGGGAAGCGAAGTGCGCCAGGAGCTCATCGACGGCCTCTGCCAGTGCGTTCAATGGAGGAACTCGGTAAGGCGCATGGTAGATTCGGGGGTTTCCCAGTTCGTGGAATTCGGGGCCGGGAACGTACTTTCCGGGTTAATCCGCAGGATAGACCGGGGAGTCAAGGCCACATCCGTATCGGACCCAGAATCCGTCGCCAAGCTGGCCGGCATAGAGCAGTAGGAGCTACGCCGGCCAAGGGACCGAAGGGCCGGCGATTGGCAAATGGCGCATTCGAAGACCGGTGACCCGCGAAGGCAAGCCAGGATGGCGGCGCTGCAGTCGCTGTTCGCCGCGGACGTAAAGAACTCCAAGGATTACACCTTCCTGGAGTGGCTAAGGGAAGAGAACGAGCTCCCGGAAGAGGCTGTTACTTTCGCCAATTGGCTTTTTTATGGGGTAGCAGAAAAACGCGTTTCCCTAGATGAGGTGACGCAGCGGTATGCCCCGGCCAGACCCGTGGGGCAATTAGCCTCGGTGGACCGAAACATTTTGCGGATTGCCCTGTTTGAGTTGCTTCACAATCCGGACACCCCAAGGAAGACTGCCATCAACGAAGCGGTGGAGCTGGCCAAAGCCTTCGGCAGTGAAAGCTCCGCCAAGTTTATCAACGGAGTTCTCGGGTCTGTCATGTCAGGGTTGGAGGCGTGGGAACCGGAAGAGGGCATAACTGCCCTGGAAGGGAGATGATGGATTGCCCACAGTTTACGAACGCGTGAAGGCGATAGTTGCTGACAAGCTCGGCGTGGACGAGGACGAAGTCAAAGAAGGCTCCTCATTCGTGGACGACCTCAAGGCCGACTCGCTGGACTTGGTCGAGTTGATTATGGCCTTTGAGGAAGAGTTTTCCACCGATGACAACCCGGTGGAGATTTCCGACGAGGATGCAGGCAACATATTCACAGTGAACGACGCGGTGAAGTTCCTCACCGAGCACGGGGTTGAAGACTCTTAGCAGCGGCCGCCCGTCATGCCGCCGGCCGCTTCGTGAGGCCATAAAGAGACCACAGTGGGACCTTGGCCCGGCTGGGTCAACCGAAGGCGAGGGGACTTTCCGGCCCTTGTTGAGGCGACAGGCTTCCGGGGAGAATCTCCCCAATTCCAGGGCCAATCCTTTCAAAGACCACACGCACGGCGTAAACTATCTCCAATTTGGACCCACGTCCGTTCTTCAGGTTCCCAGTAGCGTGCCACAGTGTTGCAGGGAGGGAGGGACTTCATGAATTCATTGGAAGAGGTGGCCGCGCAGGTCAGAAAATGTGACGAATGCCAACTGTGCCGGGGCCGAAACAATGCGGTGCCGGGGGAAGGCGCAGCCGATGCGGAGATAATGTTCATTGGAGAAGGGCCAGGATTTCACGAGGACCGCTTGGGCCGCCCCTTCGTGGGGCCGGCGGGCCAGTTCTTGGACGGGCTCCTGGCCTCCATTGGCAAGAAACGGGAGCAGGTATTCATCGCGAACATGATAAAATGCCGCCCGCCGCAAAACCGGGACCCGCAGCCCGCCGAGATGACGGCATGCCGCAAGTACTTGGACCGGCAGATAGAGCTGATCAACCCTAAAGTCATAGTCACTCTGGGCAGGTTCTCGCTGGGCCGGTTTTTCCCCGGAGAGAGCATCAGCAAGGCCCGGGGGAAGGCCAGGGAGAAGGACGGCAGGTGGATTTACCCTATTATGCATCCCGCCGCCGCCCTGCACCGGCAGGAACACCGGCCCACCATAATCAACGACTTCAAAGGCATACCGGAAGTGCTGGCCACGCCAGCCCGGCAGGAAGCAGCGGCCCCGGCCCAGCCGGAACCACTGCAAGGAATGCTGGGGCGAGAGGCGTTGGAGCAAGAGACACTGGGTCAAGGCACGCCGGCCCCGGTTGAAGCCGTTCAAGAAAGCCGCGAACCCCAGCAACTCTCCCTCTTCGGCGCCTAAACCATTGATTACATTTCACGCTGCCAGATGACAGACCTTCGCATTATCCCGCTGGGCGGCCTGGGGGAGATTGGCAAGAACATGCTGGCCGTGGAGTGCGGCGATGACATCATCGTCGTCGATTGCGGCCTGCAATTCGCCGATGACAACATGCCCGGGATCGACCTGATTATTCCGGACGTTTCCTACTTGGCGGAACGGGCGGAAAAGGTCAAGGGAATTCTCATTACCCACGGCCACGAAGACCACATCGGCGCGCTGCCCTTTGTGTTGCCCCGGCTGAACGTGCCGGTATTTGCTCCCAAGCTGGCCCACGGGCTGATTGAAGCGAAGTTGAAGGAACACCGGGCGGCCCGGGGAGCGGAGGTGCAGGACATCGAGCCCGGCACCACTTACCGGTTCGGGAGCCAGTTCCAAGCGACTTGGTTCCGGGTGTGCCACAGCATTCCCGACGCCATGGGAATAGCAATCGAGACGCCGCGGGGAACGATAATCCACACCGGCGATTTCAAGATAGACCACACGCCGGTGGACGGCCGCACCATGGACTTGGCAGCCTTGGCCCATTACGGCACCGAGGGCGTGCTGTTGCTGCTGTCGGACTCGACCTACGCGGAGGTTCCCGGATACACCACGTCGGAAAAGGACGTTGGGGAAGCCTTGGATGGGGCCATACGGGACGCTCCGGGCCGGGTGATGGTGGCTACTTTCGCCTCACTAATCTCACGCATTCAACAGGTGGTGGACGCGGCCCACAAGTACAACCGCAAGGTTGGAATAGTGGGGCGGAGCATGGTGGACAGCGTCCACGTTGCGGCGGAGATGGGATACCTCACACTTCCCGACGGGATACTGCAGCCGTTGCGGCAAATCAGGTCGCTGCCCCCGGAAGAAGTGGTCCTGATGACGACGGGCAGCCAGGGGGAGCCGACGTCGGCCTTGGTGCGAATCTCCAACCAGAATCACCGGGACGTCAACGTGATGGCGGGGGACACGGTGATAATTTCGGCCACTCCAATTCCGGGCAACGAACTGGGAGTGAGCCGGACGATAGACAACCTGCTGCGGCAAGGCGCCACGGTGCTCTACGACCGGATAGCCTTGGTGCACGTTCACGGCCACGCCAGCCAGGAAGAACTCAAGCTGGTCTTGAGCTTGGTGAGGCCCCGGTACTTTGTGCCGGTGCACGGGGAATACCGCCACATGATGGCCCACGCCCAGCTGGCTTGGGACCTGGGCATGGGGCAGGAAGGAATTTTCGTGCTGGAGGACGGTGACGTGCTCCAGATTTCCGACCAAGGCGCCGAGGTGGCGGAGTCGGTGCCGGCAGTGCCGATATACATCGACGGCCTCAGCACCAGGGACCACCGGAGCGAGGTGCTGAGCCAGAGGCGAGCCCTTTCCAAGGACGGGGTGGTGGTGCTGGTGATTACCACCGACCGGGACACCGGCAACATGATTGGTGAACCCAAAGCAGTATCCAGCGGTTTCCTGGACGAAGCGGAGACCGGCGTCCTGTTCCGGGAACTGGGGACTTACTTGGCCGGGGAGATTTACCAGTGGCGGGGGCCGGCGGACCAACCGGAAGCCTTGAAGTCAAAAGTCAAGGAAATTGCCCGAAAATTCCTTGTCAGCGAAACGCGCCGAAGCCCTATCATTATCCCGGTAGTGCTGACGGCATAGCGACAAGCTGTCCCGCCGGCATTGCAGTACGTAATGACCGGTGACCGGATGGACAGCAGCAAGTCAATCTCAAAGAGTCCCCAAGTTTCCAGAAATAAAATCCTCGTAGCGGCCGACCTGCTGACGCTGGCCGTTCTGGCCGGAGTTGGCCTGACGGTCTGGCTCTACTCGCCCGCCAGGGAGTGGGCGACGAGCAGCTTGGCTTTCGGCTGGGTCCCGATAGTCCTGTGGGCCGGTTCCTTGGGGCTCGCCCTGCGCTTTCGCCCTGCGCTGGCGGCCCAACACTGGCGATGGTGGGGGATGGGAGCGGCGGCGGCGGCAGCGGCCATCGGAATCCTGTCCTTTTTCCGGGCCGATTTCGGACTGCTATTCCAAGTCGGTTACGGAGGAAAGTGGGGCGCCTACTTGGGCGGGGAACCCCTGCTGCTGGGCATCCTCAAAGTTGCGGCGATTGCCGTCATCGCACCCTTGGCCCTCTTCCCGAAACGTGCGGGAGTGTACTACTGGCTGTCCCTCACCAAGTCCTGGACGTACTTGGCCAAGGCTTGGGCCCACTTTTACCGGGGCGCGGCTTGGGTTGGCCGTGTAACCAGAAGGTCCTGCTCGACGGCCCTTTCGGGAGTGAGGGCGGTTACCGGGCGTTCCCCCAAGGACGGCGGCCAGAAGAGTCCGGCGTCCCCGGAGCCGGAAGGGAAAGACTACGGGTACAACGGATTCCAAGCATCTTGGGATGATGAACCGGAAGCTGCTTCAACGAATGGAGCAACTCCGGGCGCACCAGGGGGCCGGAAGCAGGTCTCCAAGTGGTCGCTTCCCTCCATCGAGATGCTGGCCCCGCCCGAAGGGCGAGAGGAGGCGGGGGCGCCGCTGGAGGCAATGGCGAAGCTGGTGGAACGCACCTTGGCCGAACACAACGTCAACGTCGACGTCAAGGACATAAAGGCCGGTCCAAGAATCGTCCGGTTCGGGCTGGCGCCGGGCTGGACCGCCAAGAAGGGAGGCAGCCGGGGCGCCGCCAAGGACGGCAAGGATGGCGAAGGCGAGAGCAGCCGGGTGAGGGTGCAGAACATCATCGCCAGGGAGAAGGACTTGGCCTTGGCGTTAAGCACACCTTACCTGCGGATCGAGCCGGTGTCGGGGGATGCCTTGGTAGGGATTGAGGTGCCCAGCCCGACTCCCAGCAGGGTGATGCTGCGGGAGGTGATGGAAAGCGCGCCATTCACCAAGGCGGCCAAGAGCGGAAGCCTGCCCATCGCCTTGGGGCAGGACACTTCCGGCGAGCCGGTGGCGATGGACCTGGGAACCCTCCCTCACTTGCTGATAGCCGGTTCCACGGGCAGCGGAAAAAGCGTGTGCATAAATTCGGTGGTGGCCTCGCTGCTGTTGACCAGGCCTCCCGACCAGCTCCAGTTGATGATGGTGGACCCCAAGCGGGTTGAACTTACCCCCTTCAACGGCGTTCCCCACTTGGTGACCCCGGTGATAGTGGACGCCGACGAGGTAGCGGAGGCGTTGCAGGCCCTGATCCGGGAGATGAACCGGCGATTCGACGCTTTCCAGGAGATTGGAGTCCGCAACATAGCCGGATACAACGCAAAGTCCAAGGAACGCATGCCTTGGTTCGTGCTGTTCGTCGACGAGCTTGCCGACCTGATGATGGTGGGCGGATTCGAGGTGGAGCAGAGCTTGGTGCGGCTGGCCCAGCTGGGGCGGGCCGCCGGGATACACTTGGTGCTGGCCACCCAGCGTCCATCGGTTGCCGTGGTGACGGGCCTCCTGAAGGCCAACATCGCTCCCAGGGTGGCTTTTGCGGTGGCCTCCCAGGTGGACTCGCGGGTCATACTGGACACGGTGGGGGCGGAAAAGCTGCTGGGCAAGGGCGACATGCTGCTGCTCAACAACGACTCGCCCAAGCCCCGGCGGGTGCAGGGGACGCTGGTCTACGACGAAGAAATCGAGAAGCTGGTGGAGTTCTGGAAGAACCAGGAAGGCCCGCCGCTGCCCGAGTTCAAGATTCATCCGGAGGAGGATGACGAGGAGAGCGAGGACGGCGGGTTGATGGACCAAGCCCGGGACTTGGCGATGCGGAACCCTCACATGTCGTCTTCGTACTTGGAAAGGCGGCTGAAGGTGGGTCGCAGCCGGGCGGCCCAGTTGATAGAAGAGCTGGAAGACGAGGGGCTGGTGGTTTCCGCCTGAGGGGGCGGAAACCACCGGCCCAGCCGCCCAATTACGAGGCGGGCCTTTCGCCGTGGGTGGGGCTTTGCTATGATATGGGCCTGCCTGAGCCGCGGGCCTTTTTTTGATTCCCCTTGTTGATTGACCTGCATACCCATTCCTATCCCCAGTCCGACGACGCTTTCATGGACGTGGATTGCCTGATTGAGTCGGCCAAGTCCCAGGGGCTGGAGGGCATCTGCCTGACGGACCACGACCGTTTCTGGTCCGATGAACAACTCCGGGACCTTTCCCGAAAGCACCAGTTCCTAGTGCTGGCAGGGTCGGAAATCAACACCGACTTGGGACACATCTTGGTGTTCGGACTGGAGGGCTACGTATTCGGGTTGCACAAGCCCGACTTCCTGCACCGGAAGGTGGAGCAGCGGGGCGGAGTGATGATAGCCGCCCACCCGCACCGGAGGCGCTTCCTGGAGGACCCAGGCCACATTCCCGAAGCCCGGGAGGAGATGCTGGAGGCGGCGAGCCGGGATAGCCTGTTCCAGATGTGCGTTGCGGTGGAAGGCCTGAACGGACGGGCGACGCCGGTGCAAAACAGCTTCTCCCGCGAGCTCAGCGACCGCTTGGGAGCCAAGGTAGTGGCGGCAAGCGACGCCCACCGCCCGGAACAGGTTGGGACGGCAGCAACAAATTTTCACCGGAAGATTCACGACTCGGCGGGGTTGATCGAGGAGCTAAAGGCTGGAAGGTTCGAACCCCAGGACCTCAAGAACGGACTCCGGGAAACTCCTGCCCCGACAAAGGGTTGAGCATTGGCCGAAGCCCTGAGAATTCAAGACCTCTACGTCGAATACGCCACCGAGCAGGACAAGGTCAAGGCGCTGAACGGCGTCAGCTTGGTGCAGCAGGAGGAGGAAGTCTTCTGCTTGGTGGGAGAGAGCGGGTCGGGGAAGAGCACCTTGGCCTTGGCAATAATGGGCCTGCTGCCTCAATCGGCCAAGGTCACCCGGGGAAGCATCTTTTTCAACGGGGTGGACCTGCTCACGGCAAGCCCCGATTACTTGAGGGAAATCCGGGGCAACGAGATATCCATGGTGTTCCAGGACGCCCAGTCCGCCCTGAATCCGGTGCACTTGGTTGGCCCCCAGCTTGAGGAGGTCATCCTAGCCCACGTTGACGTGTCGGCCCGCACCGCCAACCAGATGGCCCAGGACATACTGAGAGAAATGGGGCTGCCCGACCCCAGGCGAATCATGGGGTCGTACCCCTTCAGCCTGAGCGGGGGGATGTGCCAGCGCATCATGCTGGCCATAGCCTTGGTGCTAAGTCCCAAGCTGCTGATTGCCGACGAACCGACAAGCGGCTTGGACGTGACCCTGCAGGCGGAAATCCTGGAACGGCTGAAGCGGCTCTGCGTGGAACAGCACGCGTCGACCCTGCTGATTACCCACGACATGGGGGTGGTGGCCCACATGGCCCGCAACGTGGGAGTAATCTATGCCGGGAGCATGGTGGAATCGTCAGAAGTGGTCCCCATGTTCAAGGAGCCCAGGCACCCCTACACTTGGTCATTGCTGCAGTCTTTGCCGCGTTTGGACCGAGTGGACAAGGGCTTGCAGCCGCTCCCCGGCGCACCCCCGGACATGGTCAACCTTACGCCCGAATGCCCCTTCATGCCCCGTTGCAACAAAGCCTTGAACCGCTGCCGGGTCGAACCGATGCCGGAAATGGCCGAGGTGAGCCCCGGTCACTTGGTCGCCTGTTACAACCCCATGGCGGAACCGGAAGCGGCCTGAGGGCAGGGTTGGGGGGCGGCGGTGACAAGGGCGCCCACAAGGGACGCCCCTACAGGGATGTCCGACATCGTTAGGGGCAACCCTTGTGGTTGGCCTCTTTGTCACATCAATACAAGCTGATGGACGGCTAATTTCCAACGACCGGCTAGTTTCGGGCCAGGGATGACTGGTCCGCGACCAGCATCTCCAAGGCCACGTCGGGCTCGACGCGTCCCTGCTTGATGGAAAGGTCGGCCTCCAGCAGCCTCCGGTAGCGCCACTTTATATCGTCCCAAGAGTGGTTCCGGGCTTGGGCCATGGTCTTGCGTATGACGAACTGGGAAGAGGTGCCCAGGATTTGCCCCGCGCTGCGCTGGTCTATCTTGCGGTCCAGGGCATCCTTGGCCAAAGCCAACAGGCGCAGTTGGCGTTCCAGCATTGCAATGATGTAGGAAGCGTCGCGGCCGTCCTGGCGCAATTGCTGCAGAAGCTGATGGGCCTGACCTTGGCGTCCTTCTACCATTGCGTCGACGGCGGCGAAGATGCTGGCTTCCTTGGCTTGGGACACCATGGACGAGATATCAGCCTCCTCTATGGGCCGGCCCCAGCAGTAGAGTGAAAGCTTCTCCAGTTCTTGGTCCAGGGCCCACAGGTCGTTGCCTATCAGGTTGGTCAGGACGGCGATGGCCGCGGGGCCGATGGCCGCGCCTTTTTCTTCGGCGGCCGTCTTAACCCACCGGGCCAGGGCCTCTCCCGCGGGGGCCTGGAGGTTGTGTACTTGGGCCACTGGCTTCAGGGACTGGAGGAGTTGGTTGCTTTCGGAAACCGGCCCATCGACGAATACCAGGAGGGTGGTCGGCGGGATGGCGGAGACGGCCTGGCCCAGTCCATCCCAAGGGTCGGCAGAGCGGGAGGACGGCTGGGCCCGATCCCCGGACTGGGGGGAATTGCGCCTCTGGGCGGCTGGACGCCTGCCCCGGCGGCCCGACGCCCGGCCTTCGGCGGCGCCCAAAAGTCCCTCCACCAGAACCATGCGGACGTCATGGAGGAAGGGAGCGGCGGCACAACATTCGACGATCTCGGCCAAGGTGAGGCCGTCGCCGGACAGCTTGTGGAGATTGCCGCTCCGGAGGGCATCGCCTCCGGCTTCGGATTCCAGCTTTCGCAGTTCCCGGGCCACCAGGAAGCTGTCGCCGCAGAGCACGTGGGCAGGCAAGGCGTCACTCACCGGATGGGGGTATTTGAAGGCGCCCGTGGCTGACGGGGCAGAGGAACGGGCCACCGGAATTATAGCACCGAGCCTTGCCGGGGATTATAAGTGATGTTGCAGAAGCAAACTCAAACGCCAGTGCGTGAGGAACCTTGTCGTTTTGCGCAGCAGCCACGGGGTCTGTAGCAGCGAGGAGACTCCGGGCGGCGCCAGGGGATAACTGAACAGTCTTCGTGAGGTCCTCTCGGAAAGAAGCATCCACGGCAGGGGACGCTAGGGCGGGTTTGAAACCCGCCACTACATGTGAGGAGGCATTCTTGTCCTGAACGGGCACCTGCCTCACCAAATGTGAACACATACCCCAGGGGAATTGCGGTAGCGGGTAACTGGCTTATATGGAATAATGTTCCTTGGCTAGTTTGGGGTCCCAATAGCGGCTGAAGCAGGACCCATCAAAGTATGAGCCGGTGCCGCGAGAAGGAAATTCCATGAAATTTGGACTCTTCACCCACATCCCCTGGCCGGAGGGAGTGGAGCCAAAACAGGTGCTGGAGCAGACGACGGAAGAGGTCATTGCCGGGGAGGAGTTGGGTTTCTGCGGCGCCTGGCTGGCGGAGCACCACTTCTCCCGCTACGGGCTGGGTTCATCTTCCTTGGTGTTCGCCTCCAACATAGCGGCCAAGACCAAGACAATACGGCTGGGGACGGCAGTGCTGGTGCCGCCGCTGCACCATCCCATCAGGCTGGCGGAAGAGGCCGCCACGCTGGACGTGCTCAGCGGCGGGCGGTTCGACGCCGGGTTCGGCCGGGGGGCATCGGGCTACGAGTACCGGGGCTACAGCATCGACCGGGAGGAAAGCCAGGGGCGTTTCCAGGAGACCATCAGCATAGTAGAGGGGCTCTGGACAACTCCCGGTTTTTCCTTCCACGGCGATTATTTCGACTTGGAAGAGACCAACTTGGTGCCGATGCCGTTGCAGGAACCTCACCCGCCGATTTACATCGCCGCCACCCGGACTCCCGCCACCCTGGAATACGTGGTCTCCACCGGCCACCCCCTGCTGTTGGGGGTGGTGCTGGACACCGGGGACGCCTTCGACCTGTGCCACCGGTTCGTGGCGGCATCGCAGGATGCGGGTCACAACGTGCCCATGTCGGCGATTCCCTTCGCCAGGTATTTCTACGTGGCGGAAACGGAGGAACAGGCCCGCCGGGACTCGGAGGAGGCCCTGAACTGGACCATGGACATGAACCAGTTCCGGCGCACTTTCGACGTTGGCAGCGAGGTCTATCACAGCTTGGACGACTGGCGGAAAGCCCGCACCGAAAGACCTCCGGAGTACGAGCAACTGTTCCAGAAAAGGGCGTTCATCGGTTCGCCGGAGCAGTGCATAGCCAAAATCAAGGAAGTGCAAGAACAGGGCATCGACTATTTTCTGTGTAACTTCTCATTCGGCGGCATGAAGCAAAGCAACGTGCTGCGCTCCATGAAGCTGTTTGCCGAAGAGGTGATGCCCCACTTTACCTAGGTTGTTTACCTAGATTCTTTGGTTGGAGTTCAACCGGCGGGGACCGCTCCCTGCCGAGGAACCCTCCCTGCCGGGGAACCCTTGGAGCAATCACTGCCTGCCCCACTCCCGGCCCGCCGGGTTGCGGCGGTTATTCCAACAATGCGCCGTTCCCGCTTGGGCTGCCTGGTTGAGGACTACCAATGGCTACCATTGCCGAGCGATTAAGTTCGTTTTCAGAAAACCTGCGCTACCAGGACATTCCGGAAGAGGTAGTGCACCAAGCCAAGCGGATGATCATAGACTCGCTGGGATGCGCCTTCGGGGGCTATTCCGGGGAGCCCTGCAAGCTGGCCCGGGATATATCGGCGACCGTGACGAGCACCCAGCCGGCCACGGTCCTGGGCAGCGGCCTGACCACCAGCCCGGACATGGCCGCCTTTGCCAACGGGGTGATGATCCGGTACTTGGACTTCAACGACGGGTACACCAGCAAGGAGTCGGGCCACCCCAGCGACAGCATTGCGGCCACCCTGGCGGCCACGGAAGTGGCCCGGGCAGGAGGCCAGCGCCTCATAGCGTCCACGGTAGCCGCCTACGAGGTCTTCTGCCGCATCTGCGACACGGTGGACCTCAAGCCCCGGGGCTTCGACCACGTGTCGGTGGGCTGCATCGCCAGCACGGTGGGGGCGGCCAAGGCCCTGGGCCTTTCCGAACAGCAGACCTGCCAGGCGGTAAATATGGCTACGGCATCCAACATGGCCCTGTACCAGACCCGAATCGGCGACGTTTCCATGTGGAAGGGGTGCGCCTATGCCAACGCCAGCCGCAATGCGGTGTTTGCCGCCATGCTGGCCCGCCGGGGGTTGACCGGCCCATCGCCGGTCTTCGAGGGGGCGGGGGGCTACTTCAAAGCGGTGAGCGGAGCGGACTTCGAACTGGAAACCTTCGGGGGCCAGGGATATCCTTTCAAAATTATGGAATGCAGCATCAAGCGGTATCCCTTGGGCCAGTACTCGCAGACGGTGGTGCAAGCGGCGTTGGAGGTACGGGCGAGGGTGGGCGACGTGAAGGACATCTCCGAGGTGACCGTAGAGACCTTGGACCAAGCCGTCAACATTATGGCCGGCGACCCGGAAAAGTGGCGCCCGGCAAACCGGGAGACGGCAGACCACTCTATGCCCTATACGGTGGGTGTGGCGCTGACCCACGGAGCGGTGGAGCAGCAGCACTTCGACCAGACGTGCTTGGAAGACGAAGATCTGTTGGAACTGGTCGCCAAGGTCAAGGTCAGGCCCTGGGACGAAGCCAACCGCAGGGCGCCGGAGGCGATGCTATGCCGGGTGGAGGTAGCGATGGCCTCGGGTGAGCGTTTTTCTTCGGAAGTGGAATACCACAAGGGTCACTACAAGGACCCACTGACCGACGCCGAGGTAAGCAACAAGTTCCGGCGCCAATGCGCGGGACTGCTTCCCGACAACCGGATCAACGCCCTGTTGGACCGCTTGTGGAAGCTGGAGACCATGGAAGAGATGCCCGAGGTCCTGCGCCTTACCAGGGTATAGGGGAGGCCCCCAGCGGAACCGTGGCGCCGGTGGGGGAAGGCGGGGTGCATCGACGCCGGTCAGGGACGGCCGTACTAGAGGGACTTGCGCCGCTTAACCGGCAGGGTCCGGATAGTTCCCGGAATGGTCCTCGAAGGCACCCGTCTCCGGAAAAATCTGGGTGTAAAGGCCACGGGCCCGCTGCCTGACGTGGGGCATAGCGGCGTCCCTAAGCTTGCTGGGGCGGGCCCGCTGATATTTGTACAGTTCGCTCTCCAGGGGGCTGGGGTCCTCAAGCTCCCAGATGCATAGAAACTTCAGGACGCCCTCGCCTTCTTCCAGCTTGAACCGGCGGGCGCTGACGTAGCCAGGTATTTCCAGCCGCTCCGGCAGGTGTTCGTCGTTGTACCAGCGGTTGAAGGCGTCCTCGTGGCCTTCGTCCACCTCCATCATGACCACCAGGATCGTTCCGCCGATGTGCTGGGTGGGGTTCTTGTCTCCGGTCTGGCGCCCGGTGGCGGTCATGGGAAGCCCTCCCTTCGCTGGAATGGGGCCGGCAGGCGCTGGAATAAACCCCGCAGGCTCGGGGCAGGCGTGCCGGGCCGAACCAAACGCTTGTGTGCAGGTAGCCGGTAGTATAACATTGCAAATCCGCGGGGCAGTCTCCACGCACTGCCTTGCAATCCGGTAAAGTACCCGGCTGCGGGTTGTCCGGAGCACGCAGAGAACTCAACCACTGGGGTAATGATGAATCAAAAGGTCAGCTTGAAAGTCAACGGCGCCGACCACGAACTGGATATTCCCGCCCGGCGCCTGCTGGTGGACTGTCTGAGGTTTGATCTTGGACTGACCGGCACCAAGGAAGGGTGCAGCGTCGGGGTCTGCGGGGCTTGCACTGTGCTGGTGGACGGCGAGTTGAACGCCTCCTGCATCACTTTGGCGGCGGCGGTGGACGGTTCGGAAATAACGACCATCGAGGGAATTGCCCAGGACGGGGAGTTGCACCCGGTGCAACAGGCCTTCATAGACAATGGTGGGTTCCAATGCGGAATCTGCACACCGGGGCAGATAGTCGCAGCCAAGACGCTGCTGGACAACAACCCCGACCCCAGCGAGGACGAGGTCAAGGCCTGGATGATGGGGAACCTCTGCCGGTGCACCGGATACTACGGGATACTGAACTCGGTGCTGGCAGCCGCACGGGACATGAAAGGGGGCTGAAAATGATCGACTTCGAGTTTCACAGCCCCGCCAGCCTGGATGAGGCCTTTGAACTTCTGGACCGCTACGGAGACGACGGCAGGCTGATGGCCGGGGGAACCGGGGTGGTGTTGCAGATGAAGCAGCGCCTGTCCCAGCCGGGGCACGTAATCGGCCTGAAGAAGATTCCCGGCTTGGACTCCATAGTCAACGGGGCAGGAAGCAACGGCGGCTCCGTGGAAGTGGGAGCCCTTTGCACCCACCGGCGAATGGAAAACAGTCCCCTGCTGCAAGAGCGGATACCTCTGGTTTCTTACACCTACAGCCGGGTGGCCACCACCAGGATACGCTCCATGGCCACCGTCGGCGGCGGACTGGTGCACGGCGACCCCAACGAGGACCCGCCTCCCACCCTGATAGCCTTGGGAGCCACCGCAGAGCTGGCTTCTTCCGGAGGCTCCAGGGTAACCGCGGTGGAGGACCTGTTCCTGGACTACTACGAAACGGACGTGAGGCCCGGAGAGATCCTGACCAAGGTAACGATTCCCCCGATGCCCCAGGGCGCCGGCGGGGCCTATATCAAGTTCCTGCCCAAGACCGCAGACGATTACGCTACGGTGTCGGTGGCGGCGATTGTCACCCCGGGTGCGAACAACACCTGCCAAGACGTGAGGATAGTGCTGGGGTCGGCGGGCATGACGCCCATCCACGCCACCGCGGCGGAAGATGTTCTCCGGGGCCAGCCCCTGAACGACGAGACCATCGCAGGCTGCGCCGCAGCAGCCAGGGACGCCGTGGACCCCTTGGACGACTTTCGGGGCTCTGCCGACTACAAGAGGGAGATGGCCGAGGTGTTCACCAGAAGGGCCATTCAACAAGCTCTCGCCCAGGTCTCCTAGCCCCTGCCAGCCTGTCAATGAGATTCGAGAATTCCTGCATCATACCCACCGACCCCGGCACCGCCTGGGACTTGATAATGGACATCCCCAAGGCCGCCGCCTGTGTTCCAGGCCTACAGGAGATATCCTCCCAGGGAGAGGGCCGGTATTCGGCCTCGTTGCAGGCGCGGGTGGGCCCAATGGGCATGAACTTCACCGGGACGGTTGCCGTCCTGGAAGCCGATGAGGACCGGCGCGAGGCCAGGGTGCAGGTGGAAGCGGCAGACCGGAGGGTGGGGGGCTCCATAAGGGCTGACATGTCGGTCGCTCTTAAGGAGGCGTCGGATAATCAAACGCAGCTTTCGATAGTCACCGAGACCGCCTTCATGGGAAAGCTGGGGGAGTTGGGCCAGCCCCTGATGCACCGGAAGGCAAGGTCCACCGTGGAAGAGTTTGCCAAGAACTTGGCCCGCATGATCGAGGAGCCTTCCTCCGGGTGACGCTTGCAGTAGTGTCGCCCAACCGGGACAAATTCCAGTCTGCTTGGAGCAGTACGTGTGCGGAATAGTCGGATACGTTGGTAACCAGCCGGCCTGGCCCATAATCCTGGAGGGCCTGCAAAGGCTGGAATACCGAGGATACGACAGCGCGGGCATCGTCATAGTCAACGACGACGGCGAGTTCCAGTTCAAGAAGACCGTCGGCAAGGTGAGCGGCCTGGGGGCGCTCAACGGCAACGGCCACTTCAAGGGGACCGTAGGGTTGGGCCATACACGCTGGGCCACCCACGGGAGGCCGTCTTACACCAACGCCCACCCCCAGACCGACTGCCACCACCGGGTGGCGGTGGTCCACAACGGCATAGTGGAGAACTTCCTGGAACTGAAGCGGGCGCTGCAGGCCGACGGCCACCAGTTTTCCTCAGACACCGACACCGAGGTTATCACCCACCTGATAGAAGCGGGGATGGAGAAGGGACTCAGCTTCGAAGACGCCGTCTTGAAGATGGCCCAGGAGGTGCAGGGTTCGCAAGCAATCACCGCCACCCTGCTGGGAACGGAGGGCAAAATTTGTGCGGTGCGCTTGGGCTATGCCGGCGGCATCGTGGTTGCCCACAAGGACGACCAAGGTATTGTGGGAAGCGACCTTCCCGTAGTCCTTCCCCTGATGCGCCAAGCCTCCAACGGCAGCCTGCGGGGGTTGTCGCCGGGATTTCCGGTGGGCTTCCTGGACGCCGGTGAAATGGCGGTGGTGACCCGGGAGGGAGTGGAGTACCGGAACATCGACGGCAAGCCTCTGACCAAGTGCCTGCGGCCGGTTTCCCCTGAAGAGGTGGTAATAGACAAGGGCGGGCACCGCCACTTCATGCTGAAGGAGATACTGGAACAACCCCAGACGGTTGCCAGCGCCCTGGGGGGAAGGGTGGACTTCCCTTCGGGCGAAGTGCTCCTGCCGGAAGTGCCACTCACCAAGGAGCAGCTAAGGGACATCCGCCGGGTGGTGCTCTTGGGCTGCGGGACGAGCATGCATGCAGCGATGATAGGCCGCCACTTGGTGGAAATGCTGGGCGGCCTGCCGGCGGAAGTGGACAGCTCCTCCGAGTACCGGTACCGGAACCCCTATATCGACGACCACACCTTGGTAGTGGCCATAGGACAATCAGGAGAAACGGCGGACACGGTAGCCGCGATGCAGATGGTGAAGAAGAAAAAGGCCACTCTCATCACCATCTGCAATTCGGAGGGCAGCCAAGCCTCCCGCTTGGCCGACGCCAGCCTGTACATGGGAGCGGGCATCGAGACCGCGGTGGCCAGCACCAAGACGTTCATAGCTTCCCTGATAATTCTGAACCTGCTGGCGGGGTACTTGGGACAGGCACGGGGGTTCCTGACGGCAGAGCAGGGGCGGCAACTGGTGGACGGGCTGGCCCAATGCCCCCGGCTGATCGGCGACTTGCTGTCTGACATCTCTCAATACCAGCATTTAGCCCGCAGCTTCTCGGGCTACAACAACTTCTTGTTCCTGGGCAGGGGAATCCATACTGCGGTTGCCTTGGAAGGGGCGCTGAAACTGAAGGAAGTAAGCTACATCCACGCCGAGGGTTTTCCCGCAGGCGAAATGAAGCACGGCCCCATCGCCCTGGTTGACCCAGGGATGGCCGTGCTGGCAGTCGCTCCCAAGGACCGGCTGTACGAAAAGGTCGCCAACAACGTGAAAGAGGTCAAGGCGAGGGACGGGGTTGTCCTGGCGGTGCTCAGCCAAGGGGACACCGAGTTGTCGGAAGAAGTTGACCACGCCATCTACATTCCCCAGACTCCGGAGAACCTGACCCCGATCATTGCTTCGGTGCCACTCCAGCTCTTGGCCTATCACATCGCAGTCCTACGGGGTTGCGACGTGGACCAGCCTCGCAACTTGGCGAAGTCGGTCACGGTGGAATAGCGCCGCTGGCTGGACCCATCTCCCTCGGACGCAAGCCCCGGGAAAGCGTCATGTTCGCCGCGGTACCGGGCGAATGACAACCGCCCTTTTTCGCACCCGCGCGTTCCCGGCCCCCAAGCGCAGCCCGCCCTTTGGCAGTAATTCGAAAACATGGCATCGAATGATGGCCGATTATCTTGAAATTGACGCCGAATGGTGTAATCATGCAGCGGGATTTCAAAATTGGAAGAGAGGATGGGGTTCGCGGCGGCTTCCTTGCCGTTCCTTTCCGGACCTGAGAGTAGAGAGTATTTCACCTAATGTTCGTTAAGTTGGAGCATCCGCCCACAGCCAAGGAAGAGTACCTGAACATAGCATGCGAGGAGCAGAGGACCGAGATCACCACCCTGGCAGAGGAACTCAAGGGGCTAAGGGTGGTGCACGTGAACAGCACAGCCACCGGAGGGGGTGTAGCCGAAATACTCCAGTCCATGGTCCCGTTCATGAATTCCCTAGGACTGCCCACAGAGCGAGTGGTAGTAAACGGCAATCCCGATTTTTTTCAGGCCACCAAGCGGATTCACAACCTTCTTCAAGGGGCCGAGGGTACCCTGTCGGAGAGCGAACGCGAGGCCTACGTCGAAACCAACCGGCGGATAGCCGAGGAGTTTCAGCAGAGGAACCTGGAGGCAGACTGCTGGTTCTTCCACGACCCCCAAGTGCTGCCCTTGGCCGGCATGCTGGCCGTGGGCCCGGCAGCACTGAAAAACTGGGTCTGCCACATTGACCTCACCGCGCCCAGCGAGTCGACGCTGAACTCCCTGCTGCCTTACACCCGGCACTATCACAACCTATTCTTTTCCCTGGAGAACTACGTCCCGGGTGGACTGGGGGAAGCGCCGGTGCACATCGCCCCGCCGGCTATTGACCCTTTCACTGCCAAGAACATGGCGCTCAGCCCGTCGGAGGCCACGGCGATTACAGCCGCAATGGGCGTAGACCCAGGCCGGCCGCTGGTCACCCAGGTTTCCCGCTTCGACCTGTGGAAGGACCCCATCGGCGTGGTGGAGGCGTACCGCCAAGCCAGGCAGCGGATTCCCGGCCTGCAACTGGCATTGCTGGGCATCAGCCAGGCCATTGACGACCCGGAAGCGGCGAGCGTGGTTAGCCAAGTGGAGGAGTACGCCGCCGGCGACCCGGACGTGCACCTGTATTTCTATCCGGATGGCCTGCCCGCTTCAATCGACGAAATAGTCAATGCCTTCCAGGTTGCTTCCGACGTAGTGTTGCAGAAGTCAACCCGTGAAGGGTTTGGACTCACCGTTGCCGAGGCCATGTGGAAGGGCAAGGCAGTCATCGGCGGAAACGTGGGCGGCATTCGGGTGCAGATTGAAAACGGCGTCACAGGCTTTCTAGTGAATTCCCCCAGGGAATGCGCGGAGCGCATAGTGCAACTGGTCAGCGACAAGGAACTGCAAGACCGGATTGGAAGGGCGGCCAGAGAGTCGGTACGCCAGAAATTCCTTTTGCCCCGGCTGACCCTGGACTACCTCAGGGCGGCGAGAGGGGTGAAAGTGCTCTCCCGAATGAACGGGCACAGGAACGGCCACTCACCAGAAAAGGACTTCTAGCCGGGCCGTCCAAGGCGTTCCACCGTAAGGGTCCGAACAGCGGGCCGGCAGAGTGATGGGCTTATGCAAGCGACTACAATCCTGATGATGATTGACGGCCTGGACCCCGAATACTTGGACGCCTCGCCAACTCCCAATTTACGGCAACTGGCCGAAGAGGGCTTTCGGTCGGAGGCAACGGCAGTGATGCCTACCGTGACCAACGTGAACAACGTTTCGCTGGTCACCGGTTCCTATCCACAGACCCATGGAATCACTTCCAATTACTGGCAGGACCGGCAATCGGGCCGGGAAGTGTACATGGAGTCCGGGGAATACATCGAAGGGGAGACCATCTTCCAGAGGGCCGAGAAACTTGGAGCGCGGTCGCTGCTGGTGACGGCAAAGGACAAGCTCCGGAACCTGCTGGGCGGCGGGGCCTCCCTGAGCGTATCTTCGGAACAGCCTCCGGACTGGGTGGTCCAAGGGGTGGGCCCACCTCCCCCGATTTACTCCTTGGAAGTCAACCGCTGGGTGATTGACGCCGCACGGTTCATACTGGGTCAACAACACTACGACCTGGCATACGTCACCACCACCGACTATGGCATGCACATGTACGCACCACAGGAAGCCGAGTCCCTACAGCACATGGAGCTATTGGACGGGGCCATCGGCAGGCTGGTGGACGGGATGACCGGGTGCCGGGTGTTGATCACGGCGGACCACGGGATGTCGGCAAAGAAAAGGATGATTCACTTGCCCCGGGAGCTCGCTGCCCACGGCATTCAAGCGCAAGCAGTCCCGATCATCAAGGACAGGTACACGGTGCACCATTCCAACTTGGGGGGATGCATTTACCTGTACTTGCAAGATGACCGGGTGCAAGAGGCGCTGGAGGTCTTGTCGATGACCGAGGGGGTCGATGAGGCCCTGTCACGGGCGCAAGCGGCGGAGAGCTTCAACCTGATGCCGGAGCGTATCGGGGACATAATGGTAATGGGCGCCGGTGACGTGGTCTTTGGGAACCCGGCGGAGGTGGACATGCCCCAAACCCTGCGTTCCCACGGCTCGCTCCACGAAGCTGCAGTGCCTATAATCGGGTACGGCGATTCCTTCGACGGACACCAGTTCAACGAAAACATCGACTTGGGCCGCTACGTCCTGGAGCGGGTCCTGGTATAGACCGGCGCAGGGCCCCGCCTTTCACAGCAGCCGTCACACCAACCATAAATACAACCGGCACGGCAACCAAAGGAAAAGGTCCTGCCTGCACTGATATGACCAATAGCCGCATTACGGTTTTGGCCCCTGCTACCACTGCGAACCTGGGTCCGGGTTTCGACTGTCTCGGTATGGCCTTGGACATCTGGAACCGCTTGGACGTTTACTTGGAACCCGACGCGCCGGGCGACGAAGGGACCAAGGCCGGGAGCGTAGATATAGCAGGGGAGGGCGCCGGAGAGCTTAGCGTCCAGCGGGACAACTTGGTCTACCAGGCCATGGAATTCCTGTTCAAGGAAGCCGGAGAGGAAATACCGCCACTCCGGCTGGAGTGCCACAACGAGATACCGTTGAAGCGGGGCTTGGGCAGCAGCGCCGCTGCCATAGCCGGGGGCTTGGTGGCGGCCAATGCGATAGCTTCCACCACTTTTTCCAGCAGCGACCTCCTGGAAATGGCGGTCACAATCGAGGGCCACCCGGACAACGTCGCGGCGGCGGTGCTGGGGGGGCTGCAACTGGTTGTGGCGGAAGACGACCATATATGGACTGCCCCGATCAGCATCCCACCGGAGATTCACGGAGTGCTGTTCGTGCCGGACCTGCGCATCGCTACCTCGGACGCCCGGGAAGTCCTGCCCCAGTCCGTCACCCGGGCCGAGGCGGTATACAATATGAGCCGGGCTTCATTGCTGGTGGCCGGGATGGCCACCAACCATCCCGAGTATTTGCTGGAGGCCACCAAGGACAGCCTGCACCAGCCGTTCCGCCAGCAGCTCTTTCCTGCCATGAAATTACTTTTCCAGGCGGCCAGGGATGCCGGGGCACTGGGGGTTTTCCTGTCGGGGAGCGGCTCGACGGTGATGGCCCTCACCCAGGGCCGCGAGATGACGGTGGCGTACGAAATGGCCGAGGCGGCGAAGCAGGCCGGAGTGAACGGCCAGCTCAGGGTAACCCAGCCCAGCCTGCGGGGCGCTCACTTGGTTTCAGCCCAGGACGGCGCACCCAGGTAATCATCACTAAGAGCTTCAAGCCTTGACCCTGGTAGTCCAGAAATACGGCGGATCATCGGTGGCTGACGCCCAGAAGATACTGGACGTGGCCCGCCGCATCGGCTTGGCCAAGGCGTCGGGCCAGGAAATAGTAGCGGTAGTTTCGGCCATGGGTGACACCACCGACGACCTGCTCCGTTTGGCCCGAACCGTCAGCCCGGAGCCGGACCCCAGGGAGCTGGACCTGCTCCTTTCCACCGGCGAGTTGGTGTCCTGCACACTGTTGACCATGGCCTTGCGAAGCATGGGGTGCCCGGCGGTCAGCTTGAGCGGGCCCCAGGCCGGCATCCAGACCGACACCACCTACGGAAGGGCGCGGATAAACAAGATCGACCCGAGCCGGATACAAAGCGAGCTGAAAAAGGGGCGGCTGGTGGTGGTGGCAGGATTCCAGGGCATCACCGACGAACAGGACATTACGACGCTGGGGCGGGGCGGTTCGGACACCACCGCGGTGGCCTTGGCGGCGGCCTTGGGAGCTTGGCGCTGCGAAATTTACACCGACGTGGAGGGCATCTACACTGCGGACCCGCGGGTGGCGCCCTTAGCCCGAAAGCTGGACGAAATCAGCTATTTGGAAATGCTGGAGATGGCCAACTACGGGGCCAAGATGCATCCCAGGTCGATAGAGCTGGGAGCAGTGTACAACGTGCCCATCTACGTGGCTTCCACCTTCAGCGATGCTCCGGGGACACTAATTCACCATATACCCGACGATCCGCCGGGGGACGACAGTTCCATGGAAGACAGAATCAAGGTTACTGGGATACTGGGCAATTCCAACGTTGCCAAGATCACGGTAAGGCAGGTTCCGGACCGCCCTGGCATAGCGGCGGCCCTCTTCGAACCCCTGACCCAAGTCGGCATCAGCGTTGACACGATAGTGCAGAACACCAGCGTAGAGAGAACCACCGACATCAGCTTTACTGTCAGCCGCAACGACTTGGCGACAGCCCTGCCGGAAGTGGAAAAGATGCTTCCAGAGTTAGGGGCCAAGGAGGTCATCAGCGATGCCACCCTGGGCTCGGTGAGCGTGGTGGGGTCCGGTATGCAGAACACCCCGGGCTATGCTTCCCGGATGTTTCGCATTCTTGCAGAGGGCAACGTCAACATCGACATGATAACGACCTCGGAGATCAGGATTTCCTGCGTAATCAGCGAGAACCAAGTCGACGAGGCTGTGCGGATGCTCCACCGGGGTTTTCAACTGGACCGGGACAATTGAACGCCGCCAGCCGCCTGCGCGTCTGAGGGAAAATCCTCTTGGCCCCGCCGTTTCTATCAGTGGTGATACCGGCCTACAACGAAGAGTCCCGCATTGAGCGGGCGTTGGAGCAGGTCACCAGGTACCTTTCCACACGGGACTATCCTTGGGAAGTTGTGGTGGGAGACGACGGTTCCACCGACGGCACCGCCCGACTGGTCGAGCAAGCAGCTTCCGAAGGCCCCGGAATCCGGCTGTTGAGCTTGGAGCACCGGGGCAAGGGATGGGCCGTAAAGAACGCCATTCTTGCCGCTTCCGGCGAATACCGCTTGGTCTGCGACGCCGACCTTCCAGTGCCTTTGGAGCAGATGGAGAGGTTTCTGCCTCCTATACTGTCCGGCGTAGACATTGCTGTGGGTTCGCGGGACGTTCCCGGCTCCCGGCGCTTTGGAGAACCGGTGCTGCGGCGGTTAATGGGGCGCGTTTACAACCTGCTGGTGCGCCTGCTGGCCCTTCCCGGGTTTCGGGATACGCAGTGCGGGTTCAAATGCTTCAGAGGGGCTATCGTTCCCCAGCTATTTCAACGCCAAGTGGCGGAGGGATTCACTTTCGATACCGAAGTGCTGTTCCTGGCCCGGAAGAGAGGGTTGACAGTGCAGGAAGTGGCCGTGGACTGGCATTACGGCGAGGGGAGCAAGGTGCGGCCATTCAGGGACTCGCTGGCAATGGCCGGCGACCTGTTAAGGATGCGCTGGAGACATTTCTCCCGGCGCAATTCCGAAGATTCCATAGAGGGTTCGGAATAGAGCGGCCGCCGAATGTGGCCTACGGCAAAAACAGGGGCCGGGTTTCCTTCAGCCCGGGGACCAGTATAAGGGCGCTACAGAAGAATCCACTTTGCATAATTGGTTCGTAAAGCCACCGAAAAAGCCTTGACCTCCAGTCTCACGATGTTGTATTTACTATGCGCAAAATTGAAATCAACTGTTGCACGGGCAGCCGAGGGGCAATTTCCCCGGTTCCGATTTGGGGGGAATCCCGCCCGGCGCCTGACACGATGAGTCAACCAATATAAGCTTCAGTCCAATCTACTAGAGAATCCACCCCTGGGAGGTCTGGAGGGAGGAGGGAGACTGGGGAATGGATGACCACGGTGGCGCTAACCCCGCAAAGCTAGACGTGATTTCTATCCGTTCTTAAACGCGCCAGCCGCTGAGCATAGTCCTCAACCATCCCTGCGCACAGCCTTACCCTTTGCAGGTGTGCTTTGGGAGCGAGTGATATGGAAAACCGTACTTACGAAAGCAATATATCCGTAGAGGAAAGGACAGGCAGGAACCTGGAGATGTCTGCAGAAGCAGCCAAGTTAAAGCGCAACCTTACCCGTGAAGCAGTTTCGATGGCCCTCAAGGGCAAGTGGGAAAGGGCCACCGAAGTAAATCGCGCCATACTCGATAGATTCGAGGACGACGTCGAAGCCATGAACCGGCTGGGAAAGGCTTTGATGGAACTAGGGGACTATAGCGCCGCCAAAAAGGTCTTCGACCGGGTGGTGCACATTGCCCCTTACAACAACATCGCCAAGAAGAACGCGGCCCGCTTGGAACAACTGGAGTCGACCCCTCTGGCCACCAAGCAGGCGAGAAAGGGCGGAGCGGCCCCCCAGTTGTTCATCGAGGAAAGCGGCAAGTCCGGCACCACCCTGTTGCGGAAGCCGGCCGACCGCCAGGTGATTGCCCGGCTGACGCCCAGCGACCCGGCCAACCTAGTAGTAGAAGAGAACTCAATCACCGTCCAAAACAGCGAGGGCGATTACTTGGGGCAAATTGAGCCAAAGCTGGCCCGGAGGCTGATCAGGTTGATGTACGGCGGCAACAAGTATGACGCCGCCATTCTGGGCATCAATGAGCGGGGCGTCTCCATTATCGTGCGGGAGACCTACCGGGACCGGACGATGAACGAGGTATGCTCCTTTCCCAGCAGGACCAGCGACGAACACCGGGTGTACTTGGGCGGCAACTTGGTCCAGTACATCGGCGGCGACAGCCTGGAAGACGATGACGAACCGGCTATCGACGAAGAAGCCATGGACACCGGGTGGAACGACGGAGAGTAGTCTTCCAAGAGACTGACTATTCTCATTCAATAGACCTTTCGAGTGTCGGCCCGCACTGTCTCCCTGCGGCGTCGCAAGGTGAAGCGTTTCGCCCATCATCGCGGCGTTACACCAGCGTTTTGGGACTCCCTTAGCATTTCCATTTGTCCCAACTACGGCTTGAGCCTTACCTTTCAGTTTTGCCGGGTGCGTCCGGGGTGCCGCGGCGCACCGGCCAGGCAGAGTTTGCCGACGCTCAAGCGTTGCCGGATGGGAACAAACCGGCTGAAACACGGGAAGGCGCCTGAGTCCTGATCGGAATGCCCGGCGCGCACCTGACATGACGAAAGGACGAATAGAAGGGAGATTGAAGAGTGCAAAGCGGCTTGGTCTGAGGTATTGCCTACCCCAAGCTATGCAAGTAAAATACTTCTTCGCTGCGCGGTGGGAGACCTGTGCCCGCGCCACCCGGAAAAAGGAGGACAGATGATTGAATGTACTAGGCATCCATCTTCTGCTGGAACTGAGAGACTGTAACCCCAAACTGCTCAACGACCTGGCCCACATCCGCAAATCATTACTCCAAGCTGCAGATTCGGTAGGCGCCCACGTAGTAGGCGAGTCATTTCACAGGTTCAGTCCTCAAGGCGTCACCGGAATTCTAGCCATCGCTGAATCCCACATATCGATTCATACGTGGCCTGAGTACAACTACGCCGCGGCCGACGTCTTTTCCTGCGGTACCTCCTTTCATCCCCAAGCTGTTGCCGACTTGTTGATCGAGCAGTTTGAATGTCAGGAGCCCTCGATCCAAGAGGTGCAGCGGGGAATGATCCAAGAGCCGATCACCGCCTGAACCCGTCTGCCCTGCGAGGCCTGTGGACATCTCCGGCAAATGGTTCCTAGAGACCGTCTTTCCCGACTTGGCTGTCATGCTCCAAGTGCGGAAAGTGCACTTTTCCGGCCAGACCAAATACCAAAAGGTAGAGGTGCTGGAGTCGGAGACATTCGGACGCAGCCTGGTTCTAGATGGCAAGACCCAGTCAACCGAGCGGGACGAGTTTGTTTATCACGAGGCCTTGGTGCACCCAGCAATGCTGCTTCACCCAAACCCGCAGTCCGTTTTTATTGGTGGAGGCGGTGAAGGTGGGACCCTTCGGGAAGTCTTGGCCCACCGAACGGTGGAAAAGGCCGTAATGCTGGACTTGGACCGGCAGGTGGTTGAACTTTGCCGGGAGTTCCTGCCCCACCATAACCGGGGAAGCTTTGAAGACCCCAAGTTGACCTTGGTGCACCAGGATGCGAGGGAGTACCTGGCGTCCGGCGGGCCGGGCTTCGACGTGATGATCATGGACTTGGTGGACCCCATGGAAGGGGGGCCAGCCTACCTGCTTTATACCGAAGAGTATTACAACATCGTGAAATCCCGGTTGAACCCCGGCGGAATCCTAGTTACCCAGTCCGGTCCCGCGGGGCTGCTCAGTTACCAGGAGTGCTTCACCACAATCTTCAATACGCTGGGCGAAGTGTTCAACCACACTATGGCCATGCAAGCCCACGTTCCGGCGTTCCAGACCCTGTGGGGGTTCAGCTTGGCCAGCGACACCACGTTTGATTCGGGCATCGGCAGCCGAATCGATGAATTGGTGTCGCAGCGCATTTCCAGGGAACTGGGATTCTACGACGGCGAGACCCACCGCAACATGACGGCCCTGCCCAAGTTTCTCCGCAAAGGAATCGGGGAAGAGAGCCGCATCAACCGGGACGCCGACCCGGTCTTCATGGTCTAGGGATTCAACTGCCCGGTTCTCCCGCCATACACCGGCGCCCCCGAACCACTTGTTCCCCTGTTTCAACCACGAGTTCCCCGCCTTTGTTCCGACGCGAGTTTTCCTGGGCGTCAGATTTTGATGGATTGCCCTATGACGGGAAAATCTCGTCCACCTCGATGCTGAAGCCTTCTATTGAAGCGCAAGATAGTGCGCTTCCTTCGCCATAGATCCCCGCGGGCCGAAATTCACCTTCCTCCAGCAGAAGAACGGCAACCGTGTGGGCTTCCGGGTTGATTATCCAGTATTCACTCACCCCGCGCCGGGCATAGAGGCGGAGTTTGTCGTTCCAGTCGCGGCGGGCGGTTGAAGGAGACTGAATCTCCACCACCAAGTCCGGTGCGCCCTGGATGTTGTCGGTGGTCCTGACTCCTGACCTCTCGTTGGATACAAAGAGGATGTCCGGCTGCACCACATCGGTGTCTGACAGTTTCACGTCGTAGGGGGCCAGTAGGACCTGGCCCAAGCCGTTTTATTCGACATAGAGCAAAAGTCTGGAACCGAGGTTGAGGCAGGTAATTTGGTGGGCCTCGTTTGGGCTGAGCAGCATAATCAACTCGCCATCCAGGAGTTCGTAGCGTTCATCGTCGGACGTCTTAAGGTAGTCCTGGAAGGTGAGCTTGGTTTTCGGTTTTGGGGTGATCATAAGGGACCTTACGGCGCGCGGCGCGTGTTTGTTTTGATTTTGCCGCCGCTAGTCAGGGCTTGATGAGCACCCGGACCGAGCCGTCGGAGTCGTGGCGCTGGGTCAACAGCTGGTGCCCCGCTTTTTCCGTCCAGACTATTACGTCGTAGATATTCAGGGCGTCGGCGAGAATGGCTTCGACGAAGGACTGCCGGTCGTGCTCCATCTGGTAGGCCATGGCAGCGATGACGCCGGCGCAGCTCTTGCCTCGCCCGTCGATGATGACCCAGCCGCTGTCGGCGTTGCTGACAACGGGAGCGGCGTCGCCGTGGACGCTGATTGCCCCGCTTTTGCGCAGGTCAAGCTGCCGTTTGAACTCGGACACCGCCTCCCAAGCCACCGCCCGGCCCCGGTCCCCGTTGGAACACACGGCGCCCCGGACTCCAACTATGTCGGGGTTGATGCGGGCGAGTTCATCCAAGTCGCTTATCTTCAGGTGGCCGGAGAGCGCCGTGCTCATGCCCAGCTCCTTGCCCTGCAGAACAATGTTCCGCAATACGTGCTCGGGCATGAAATCGAACAGGTTCCTTCCATCCTTGGTCAAGGTGTCGATCAGGAAGCCGTCACATTCACCGTCTTTGGCCAGTTGAACCATGCAGTGGGGGTCGAGGCCGTCCTCGTACAGCTCGTTGTCGGCAAAAACCGAGCCGATGAGCTTGGTGTTGAACCCCTCCAGGGCTCGGCGCGCCTCCCGCAGCACCTCCACGGCGGAGTCGTAGTCGCCCCGCTGGAAACCCACCTTCACCGAGGTGGCATCCATGTGCGCCGCGGCGTACACGGCCATGGCCACCGTGCCGGGCTGGTTGGGCACCACGCCCAAGGTGACGCTGACGTGCTTCTCTACCGGGATGATGCCCCGGACCTGCCTGACAATGGAGGGATGCCCTGAGCCAACCAGGGCTTCCTGCAGGTTCTTCACGTCAACCACGTCGGCGCCGCCCTGCTCGGCCTCCAATGCTTCTTCGACGTCTTGCACGCTGACCATAAGCAGCATGCCGGTGGCGAAGTTATTGTTGCCGTCCAGCCAGGCCGCCCGGGGTTGGGCCGCCACGGCAGGAGCTGGAACTTGGGGCTTGAGCGGCTCCAGTTCCTCCCGCAGTTGGGATTTTTCTTGGGGGGTGAGGTCGATGAGGGGCAGGCGGGGCGGGCCGGCGGCCAGGCCCATGAGCTGGGCCCAATGCTTGACCATGGAGACCGGAAGGGCCCCGTTGTACTTGTCCATGGTCCTGGTCCACCAAGTGTCGGACAGTTCATTCAACCTGCGAATATGCTTGTCGTAGAAAGCCTCGTCCAAGTCACCCTTGGTAGCCCGGTCAATAAACTGAACGTAGTAATTGGCCCCCGGGATGTCGAACCGCCAGTCGGAAGTATTGGAAAACATCACCTGCTGCTGGAATCCCAGTTCTTGAGCCTTGAAGAATATCCACTCGTCTGGGGTGCTGATGACGAATTCTTTGCCCAGGGTCAGGTGGGCTTCGATTGAAATTTGCTGGTTGAAGCTAGCCTCTTTTACGCCAACCACGTTGGGAATCCGGCAGAGCCTCTCCAGCCCGTGGGTGCTCATTACGATGCCGAATTGGGGCGAGTTGTAGAACATGATCGCCAGGTTGGTGTTTTCCGCCAGCAGGCGGACATACTCGACAACTTGGTCCTCGGTCTTGGTCACCATGAAGGGCGGAGCCACGATGAGCAGGTCGAACCCCCGGTCCTCGGCATGCCGGGCAAGGGATAGCATTTCCGGCGCCGAAGAGTGGGTGACGTGGGCGCCGATGGGCCAACTGCCCGCCGCCTCTTCAGCTACCGAGTCCATCACGTCGATGCGTTCGTCATGGGTCAGGCTCCAGAACTCGCCCATTCCCCAAGTGCAGCCGGCGCCGGCAGTGCCCAGGCTGCGAATGTGGCGGATGTTGCGCTTCATCCCTTCCCTGTCGTACTTGTTGTCGGGCGTAAAGGGAGTAATCAGGGTAGTCCACTGGCCTTTCAGACTCTCCCATGCCCATTCTTGCGCTTCGTCCTTGGTGTAGTTTGCCATTCTCTAAGACTCCTTCAAGACTAGCCATTTGACCGGCCGCCCAAGCCAAGCGGCTGCGCACAGATTTTCACTCCGCAATCAACTAGGAACTGACCCAGCCTACTACATGGTGGTTCCGCTGCGCGCCTCCTCGGGCAAGAGGGCCAGAATCTGGTTGACCACCGTTTGTATGCCCGGCAGTAACCCTTCAACTTCTTCCATAGTTTCCACCGGGACGTAGAAGTTGTTGTGGAGGCTCCTTGCAGCCCGGAAAACGTAGGTGAAAGCCGGGTCTCCGATTTCCCGGCCGAGGGCGTAGGCGAAGTTTAACAAGTCTCGATGCGACTCAATCATGGGCCCCCGCCAAGCGTCCACGGCATGGACGGCTTGACTTACGCTGCCCCAAAGCATTTCCCCGGCCTTGGCAGGCTCTTGATTCCGCAGGGCGTCTAGTGCATTGTCCATGTATTGGCGGCAATGCAAGAGGTGATTCCCTGCGGCCTCCCGGTCGGGAGCGGGTACTGTTGCCATTGATGAAATCTCCGCTAAATCCGTTTGTCCGTGTTCTTGTTTCGGGCAAGCACGCACCGCCGTGCGCATCTAGCCGCTTGCGTCTAGCTTGGCTGGGGATAGGGCCAGATTTTCAGCGCCTGATCAGCCAACTGCCGGCCCCGTTCTTCCATCTCAGTTGCTGTCCACTTCGGATGTTCCAGCACGAACTTGTTGAGTCGCACGGCGGATTCGTTGAATCCGCCTTTGATGGCTTTCTTCTCCTCGAAGGAACGATTGGACATCTCTGAATTGTATCCCGTGAGGGTCAGATTCCCCAGTCGATGGAGCCAGTCAGCATGGACCTGTTCCCAACCCTCTCCGATCATCTCCTGCCACTCCGGTCCGGGACTCTGCGGCATTATGTGTTCAATTGTGTATTCAGAAACTGGTGACGGTTCCTTGGTGTCGTAGTTTTCCAGCCGGTCGAGCAGGTGTTTGCACACTCCGCCGAGGGAATACAGGTCGCGCTTTTGCAACTCTTGGATGAATTCACCGTCCCGTGGGAAACGCCAGTGCCAGTACCACTCTTCCCAGCTCATCAGGACCCGTTCTACGGTTTCCATGGGGGTCGGGTCCACCATATTGTGAATGTCTCGGGCCATTCCACTAAAGATTCCATAATAGCTGCCCCATCTGGTTTGATATCCCATCACCGTCCGACGGATGAGGTAACTCTGGACAAGGTCCAATGCTCTGACAAATTCCACTTCATGAAGGCTTTTTTCTCGGTCAAAGCAATCGTACAATCGCAAGACGAGAACTGCCGGGGTGGTACCGCGTCTTCGCACGTTTCTCATCGCATCGGCCAATTGCTCTGTGTGCGCAGCATTACGACCATTAAAAGCCGAATAATATCCGGCAAAACGTCTAATCTCTTCGAGCAACTCCTCAAGGGTTCTCCCGCCCTGCAATCTCTCCCTACCCAGCTTGAATTCGTCATAAATTTGACGTCGTGGTTCCCGTTGATTTCTGTTCAATTTCAAAGCCAGGTAATCTTGCAGGAACGTGTCAAACATCTCATCGTTTAGCGCCCCATTCGGTTCTCTGAAGTATTGTTCCGTTACTCTCCAGTAGTCTGAATAAAGTCTTGTCTGTTCCTGCTCTTCAAGGTTCATCAAAAGGTAATTGCGGATTAGATCGGCTTGTGAGAGGTCAACCCCAGTGTGATTCATGCTTTCGAAGACGAACTGAGGGTCATCAACTTCCCGTTTCAAGGTAACTTCCACAATCCGTAGGGATGCTACACTATTGTAAAGTGCTAAAGGGTCACAACCCGGGGCATTTAGTCGTTCCCTGAAAAACGTGTAACAGCTCTTTATCTGACCAGACGGGTTGCCTTCTACCGTGTTTGAGGGCCTGTAGTCAATGATTTCATGCAGGGTAGCGTTATCGGCCCGTCTGAGACTCAATTTGTACTTTCTATCACCGCTGGCATTCCGGTTTTTGAGGAACATGTCCTCCAAGGATTCTTTAGTTGGACCATCTTCATCCTCGGGCCAACCAGTATCCTCCAAATGGTCCCTTAGTGCTGCCACCAGTATCGTCAACGTAGCCAGTCGCTGTTGACCGTCGACCACTAGCCAACTACTGAGAGAGGGCGTGGTCCGGCCAGTATCAATTTGGACGAGCGAACCGAGGAAGTGCCCAGCGGTACCATTTTTGACGCTCACCCGATTAACGTCATCCCAAAGCCGCTGCCACTGCTCCTTGTCCCATTTGTAGTCCCGTTGAAAGACAGGAACGACGTATTGGATGCTTGTATCTATTATTTGCTTGAACGTCCTGTCGATAGCCTCCACTAAGCCCTATTCCTCGTCGTCGTACTGGCTCTTCAGGGCTTCAACGACCGCCGGGTCGGCCAGGGTGGTGGTGTCGCCCAAGGCGCGGCCCTCGGCTACGTCCCGGAGCAGCCGGCGCATTATCTTGCCGCTGCGGGTCTTAGGCAGTTCGGCGGCGAAATAAATGTCGTCGGGCCGGGCCATGGGGCCTATCTTGGTGGCCACGTGCTGCTTCAGCTCAGTGATGACGGCATCGGAGGCCTCAATTTGGTCCTTCAGGGTTACGAAGCCGACGATGGCCTGGCCCTTGACCTCGTGGGCTTTGCCGATGCAAGCGGCCTCGGCGACCTTGGAATTGTCCACCAAGGCGCTTTCTACTTCCATAGTGCTGATGCGGTGGGCCGAAACGTTGATGACGTCGTCCACCCTTCCCAGAAGCCAGAAGTAGCCGTCCTCGTCCAGCTTGGCGCCGTCGGCAGTGAAGTAGGTGTCCTGGTAGCGGGACCAGTACTGTTCCACGTAGCGGTCGGGGTCCCCGTAGATAGTACGAAGCATACCCGGCCAGGGCTTCTTGATGGTTAGATAGCCGCCACCTCCGGGCCCCACCGCGTTGCCGGCTTCATCCACCACCTCGGCGTGGATGCCGGGGAAGGGGTGGGTGGCCGAGCCCGGCTTCAGGGTGGTGATGCCGGGCAGCGGAGCAATGAGAATCTGGCCGGTCTCGGTCTGCCACCAAGTGTCGACCACCGGGCACCGCCCGCCGCCAATGTGTTGCCAGTACCAGACCCACGCCTCGGGATTGATGGGTTCTCCCACCGACCCCAGCAGCCGCAGGGTGGACATGTCGTGCCGCTGGGGATATTCCTCACCCCACCGCATGAAGGTGCGGATGGCCGTGGGAGCAGTGTAGCAGATGGTCACTCCGTACTTGGCTACGATGGCCCAGAAGCGGTCCCGGTCGGGATAGTCGGGGGAGCCCTCGTACATCACCGAAGTTGCGCCGTTGGCCAAGGGGCCATAGACGATGTAGCTATGCCCGGTAACCCAGCCTATGTCGGCAGTGCACCAGTAAACATCGTCGTCCTTGAGGTCGAAAATCCACTTGGCGGTGGCATAAGTGCCCACCATGTAACCGCCGGTGGTGTGTACTATTCCCTTGGGTTTGCCGGTGGTGCCGCTGGTGTAGAGGACATAGAGCATGTCCTCGCTATCCATGGGCTCCGGCGGGCAGGTCTGGGCTTGGCCCTCCACCAAGTCGTGCCACCAGACGTCGCGGCCTTCCACCATGCGCTCGTCGGCCTGGCCGGTGCGGCGCACCACCACCATTTTTTCAATGCTGGGCGAACCGTCGAGGGATTCGTCGGCATTCTGTTTCAGGGGAACGATACCGCCCCGCCGGAATCCCCCGTCGGCGGTAATTATCAACTTGGACTGGGAATCGTTGATGCGGTCGCGGATAGACTCGGGACTGAACCCGCCGAATATGACGCTATGGGGGGCGCCGATGCGGGCACAAGCCAGCATGGCAATGGGAAGCTCGGGGACCATGGGAAGGTAAATTGTGATCCGGTCGCCCTTCTCCACCCCAAGGCTCTTCAGCCCGTTGGCAAAGCGGCACACCTCGCGGTACAGGTCCCAATAGGTGTAGACTTTCCAATCGCCGGGTTCGCCTTCCCAGATGAGGGCGGCCTTGTTGCGGCGGCCGGCCTTGAGGTGACGGTCGATGCAATTGTAGGACACGTTGGTCTTACCGCCCAGGAACCATTGGGCGAAGGGCGGCTTCCAGTCGAGGACCTGGTCCCACTTTTCGAACCACTCCAACTCCCCGGCGAAACCGGCCCAGAACCCCTCGGGGTCTTCCAGCGCCCTGCGGTAGATGTCGGGGTCTGAGATGTTGGCGTTGGCGCGAAAATCGTCGCTAGGGGGGAAAGTCCGGTCTTCATGAAGCAGAGCTTCCAATGCTCCCGAGTTCTCAACCATTGGCTATCCTCCTGGCAGGATTCTGGCTCATCTCTTAGGTCTGAATGCTTCCGAGGAGATTACGTTCGTATTCCTTAGCTCCTCTGGCATACGTTTGCGGGAAACGGTCTAGAATCTGGACAAAGTCTCTCATGTCTGAGCTAACCCAGCCAATTGTGTCCAGAATCTGCCCGTGCTGCTTGTCAAGATTATCTCTATTCCATATGGGTTCATGATGGAATATCCGATTCCTCAGCAACCGGATATTATGGAGGCGTCCTGCCAAGAGACTCCGTGTGCGAGTTTTTCGGGGAAGATTGGGAAATACAGGCCTAATCAACATTGGCCAAAGCTCTTGCTCATATTGGCTATCGAACAATCCGGCCCAGAACCCAAAACTGAGCCTCGCCACTATATCCCCCGCCGATATCTGCATCTCCGAGTGCACTGCTTCCAAATCCTTCCGCGCCCGGTTTACGGAATCTCTGGACTTCTTCAACGAGAGGCCATCAAACCAGAATTCATCCCCAATAGCGGACAAAGCGGACTGATGGATGCTGTTCCGCAGTACAATCTCCAGACAGTTTAATGCTGGATAGAGACTCTCGCATACTGCAATGTTCCATGCGTATATTCCGCATGCCAGTGAATCGCTGGCACTAGGCTCTTGTCGATACGGTTCGATCCTAGGTTCTGATATGGCTTCACATAGACGTTTCAGGTCCACTTGAACATCTGCTTTGTGATTTGATACAATAGTTCATGCAGTCCCCGGGTCGTCCTCTCCCGGTTTTCATACCGGTGATGACGCCGGGGTTTTTCTTTTTTGCGGCCTTATTATAGCCTACTCAGCCTCCTGCTTCCCCAACCGGGTCCGAAGAGGCGAACCCTGCTCCGGGGTTCATAGCTGGCTCACTTGCCCGGGGGCGTAAAATCGTCAACATGCGTTCTTCGGCCCGCAGGTTGCTGAACCCCTACGCCGCCTCGGTATTACCGACTTGGAGCGAACGTCTGGTGGCCGCCGCGGCGGGCCTGGGGATGTTCCTGGCGGCGCTGGACATCTCGGTCAACGTGGCAATGCCCGCTATCGCCCGGGGCCTGGAGGTCGACCCACAGAGCGTGCAGTGGGTCATTATCGCCTTCATTGCGACCCGGGCCGGGCTGGTTATGGGAGCCGGCAGCTTTGCCGACCAGTTTGGCCTGCGCCGGGTGTTCATCTTCGGAGCCGTATGCTACTTGGCGGCCGTCTTCGCCATAGCCCTGTCGCCGAACCTTGAAACGGTGGTTGGGTTCCGGGTGCTGCAGGGGTTGGGCACCGGGTCCTTCTTTGCGGTGTCCCCGGCGCTGGCAGCCAGGGTTTTCCCGATGGACCGGAGCGGCTTGGCCATGGGTTTCGCCACCGCCAGCCAAGCCCTAGGAATGATGGCGGGAACCCTGGGGGCCGGGGCATTGGTGAATTTGCTCGGCTGGGAGGCAGTATTCATGGGCCGGGTGCCATTTGCGCTGGCCGCCCTGCTCCTAGCAGTGAAGTTCATGTCCGTTCCCAGTCTAACCCGCCGGGGCGGCGCGGCAGACCAAGACTCGGATAGCCATCCATTTGACGCGCTTGGAGCCGCAACCCTGATGGGCGCCTTGGTCTGCCTGGTTATCGGCCTGCGCTTGGGCCGTTCGGAAGGCTGGACTTACTCGGTGGTTTTGACCCTGCTGTTCCTTTCTCCAATCCTGGTCTGGGGGTTCTGGAATTCGGAGCGCCGGGCCCGCTGGCCGGTGCTGCCGGAACAACTACTCAGGAACCGGGGGTTCATGGTCTCCTGCAGCAGCATGTTCCTGGCCCATTTCGGCGTGTTCGTGGTGTGGTTTGCCTTTCCGTTCTTTATCGACATTGGCTTGGCCAAAGGGGCCGGGACCCTGGGTCTGATGCTGGCAACCATGGCTTTCTTTTATACCGGCCTGTCCTGGATAGGGGGATGGGTGTGTGACCGTATGGAAATGGGTACAGTGGGCGTGACGGGGCTGGCTGTGCTGACTGGCGGGCTGTTTTTCGTGAGCCTTTGCGACCAGGAGACCAGCCTGTTGCGAGTGGCTCTGGGCATGGCAGTGGTGGGATCCGGCTTGGGCCTGTTTCAATCGGCCGCCTATGCCCTGATGATGAGGAGCGTGCCCAGAGAACGAATGGGCACCGGTTCGGCCGCCCTTTCCTTGGCCCAAGCCAGCGGAACAGTGTTTTCCATAGCCGTCCTGGGGGGCGTGCTAGCATTCAGCCAGGACCATCACTTGGCTAAACTCGCCTCCGAGGGTCTCGGCGAAAGAGCACTGGAGACCCGGTCCTTCGTCCTGGCTTTCCAAGACGTATTTCGAATAGGGGCCAGCGTGGCTGCCTTGGGCGGCGTGGTGTTTGTACTGGCAAGGATTCCCAAGCTTTCACTTTCCCGGAGACTGTCCAGGGGTTAGGCCTTCCTCTCAAGGCACCCTGTGCTACATCGACTTTGTGGGCCGGCGCAGGCTTGTTCGTGGTTGGATTCGGCGGCGATGGGACGCGCGACCCTGCCGAGAGAAGCCTTCGCATCAGTTGACCCGCCGGTTGACGCCTTGATAGACTAGATTTCACCAACGGCGCCCGGGCGGTTAGCTCAGTTGGTTAGAGTACTTGCTCGACACGCAAGAGGTCAGTGGTTCGAGTCCACTACCGCCCACCACCGGTTGAAAACCGCATCGCGCCTCCAAACCAGATAACTGAAAGAAGCAGGCTGCCTTTTATGGATGCAACCCAGCTATTGAAGACCGATTCAAACCCGGAAATCCCGGCATTCGGGCCCGGCGACAGCGTAAAAGTGAACTTCCGAATCAGGGAAGGGGAACGCGAGCGGATTCAAGCCTTCCAAGGAGTGGTTATCCGGCTGCAGAACGGCAATGGGCCTGCTGCCAACTTCACCGTCCGCCGAATCTCCGGGGGGATAGGCATAGAGCGCATCTTCCCGCTTTATTCCCCACTGATCGAGTCCTTGGAAGTGACCCGCCGCGGTTCGGTGCGGCGGGCCAAGCTCTACTACCTCCGGGGGCTCCAAGGCAGGGCGGCGCGCATCAAGGAAAAGACCGTTCCCCGCAGGAACCGGGGTTAGCTTCCTTCCTATTCTACGGTTTCTACGATTGGGCCCATTCCGCTATCCGGCGCCAGCCGGGCAGTCCAGCCTGAATCCAGGCATTACAGGAGCCAGCAGCCCACAGACAGCGGAAGGGTTTGGCGCTGCCCGAGGCCACTGATTTCGCATTGCGGGCGTTTACCTCATGGACTACGCAGAAGTGGCGGTGGATGCTCCCGTAAGCCCAGGCCGCACCTTTTCCTACCATATACCCTCCCGAATGACCTTAGAGCCCGGCCAATTGGTCTGGGTCCCATTTGGACGCCGGACGCTCCAAGGGATAGTCATGGAGTTGTCCGAGTCGCCGCAAGTACCGGAAACCCGGGACGTGCTGGACGCGGTAGAGCCGTCGCCGGTCGTTGACCATCACCATCTGGCCTTGGGCCGCTGGATGAGCAGCTACTATCTCTGTCCGCTGTTCGCATCACTGGCCCTGATGTTGCCGCCGGGCTTCGAGAGCCGCGTTCGCTCCCGGATTTCCGCTCGAGTTCATCAGGACTCCAAAGAAAAACAGGCACCGGAGCGACTGCGTCCCCAGAGCCTGGAGGCGCTGGAACAACTGGCCGGGAAGCCCAGCTTGGAAGAGAAGCAATTCCTGGACCTTTTGGGGCGGTCGGGGGAACGGGAGCTGACCAAGCTGGTTGACCTGGGGTTGGTGGAACGCCGGGTGGACATACCCCGACCGAGAATTTCCCCCAGATACGATTGTTACCTCCGATTGGCCGGGACCCCGGACGCTGGGGCCGTGGAGGAGCTCAGCGGCCGCCAGCGGATGCTGGCCGAGGCGGTTTCGACGGAATACGGCGGGTTTCCCGTGACACTGGCGAACAAGACATTTGGCCAGGGCACAGGCCAGAGCCTGGTGAACCGGGGAGTGGCGGCCTTGGACTGGGTCCGCCATGAATCACCCAACACCGCCACCGAGACGGGTCCGGAAGAGGAGCCGCTGTTCTTGACCCCGGAACAGGATGACGCCCTGGAACGCATCACCGACCTGCTGCATCACCTCGAATCAACGCCCCGGAGCATTCTGCTGCACGGGGTGACCGGCAGCGGCAAGACCGAAGTGTACCTGCGGGCCATAAAGAAGGTGGTGGACCGGGGAGACCAAGCTATTTTCTTGGTGCCTGAAATTTCCCTGACTCCCCAGACCCTGGCCCGGGTCAACTCCCGCTTCCCTGGCAGGGTGGCGGTGCTGCACAGCGGGTTGACGGAACGGCAGAAGTTCGACCGCTGGTGGGAAATTCGAGACGGGGTCTATGACGTGGTTGTTGGACCACGAAGTTGCCTGTTCGCCCCGGTGCCGCGGCTGGGGATGGTGGTAATCGACGAAGAGCACGAATGGACCTACAAGCAGGTTGAGTCCCAGCCCTTCTATCACACCCGGACCGCTGCCTTGGAACTGTCCAAGTTAACCGGGGCGGTGGTGGTGATGGGCAGCGCAACCCCCGACGTTGAGACCTACCATCAAGCCTTGAACGGCCACCACCGGCTGCTGGAAATGCCCCGGCGCATCCCGGGGCCGGGCAGCCCCGGCGGCTCACGGCTTGCCCAAGTGGAAGTCTGTGACATGCGCGAGGAGCTCAAGGAGGGGAACCGAAGCATTTTCAGCCGTTCCCTAGCTGCGGCAATGGAGGAACGCATCAGCTTAGGGCAGCAGACTATCCTGTTCCTTAACCGCCGGGGCAGCGCCCCTTTCGTGCAGTGCCGGGACTGCGGTTACGTGGCGGTGTGCCGTTCATGCAGCGTTTCACTGACTTATCACTCCTTGAATTCCCGCTTGCTCTGCCACCGCTGCAACCGCCGCACCCGGTTCCCCCGCCGGTGCCCGCAGTGCGAAGGTGAGCACATCAGGCAAATGGGGATTGGCACCCAGAGGGTGGTGGACGCCGTTTTGGAACGGTTCCCAGGGGCCTCGGTGGAGCGGTGGGACGCCGACGCCAACCGCACGGGAAGCGGCCCGGAAGAAATCATGCAGCGGTTCAGCAGCGGCCAGACCCAGGTCCTGGTGGGCACCCAGTTGGTTGCGAAGGGACTGGACGTGCCCAACGTCACCTTGGTAGGGGTGATACTGGCCGACGTGGGGCTCTTCCTGCCGGACTTCAGGGCCGGGGAGCGAAATTTCGGACTGCTTTGCCAAGTGGCTGGACGGGCCGGCCGGGGAGTCCATCCCGGAAGGGTGGTCATACAGACCTACCGTCCCGACCACTATGCCATAGCTGCCGCAGCCGGCCAGGACTACGGACTGCTCTACCAGCAGGAAATCAACTACCGGCGCCAGATGGGCAATCCTCCATTCAACCAGTTGGTCCACATGGTGTGGCAGGACACCAACCAAGGCGCCTGCCAGCGCGCCGCCGTGGAAACGGCCCGGGAGTTCCGGAGGCAGGTGGACAACCAAGGACTTTCCAGCATTCAGGTCATCGGCCCTGCGCCGGGCATACCATCCCGGCTCAGGGGGCGCCATCGCTGGCATCTGCTGCTGCGGGGACGGGACCTCCACCGCTTCATGGAGGGAGTGAACCCCGGGCCCGGTTGCATCGTGGACGTAGACCCGGTCCACGTCCTCTGAGTTGCCTTTACACCCCTCTTGCGGCGCAAATATAATGGCCGGAACCAAATTCGGTCCTACCGACTCCAAAATCGAGCATTCCAGCCTTTGGCCGCACAACCGTTTGTCGTCTCCGCGTAGACCGGTGGAAGGCAGGCCAAAGGACAAAGGAGACTCAAATTGGCGATTCTGAACATGCGGCTAGTTCCCGACCCTATTCTGCGCCGCCAGGCCAAGAAGATCGGCAAGATCCTGCCCGGCCTGAAGAAGCTGGCAGCGGACATGGTGGATACGATGCACAGCCACCACGGCGTGGGGCTGGCGGCCAACCAAGTGGGTTCGTTGCAGAAGGTCGTGGTGATTCAGACGCCGGACATGGACGAACCACTGGTGCTGGTGAACCCCGAGATAACCCGCAGGGAGGGTGAGAGGGAGGTGGTGGAAGGGTGCCTCAGCCTGCCCGGATACCGCGGGATGGTCAAACGCTCGGTCCAGGTCAGGGCCAGGGCGCTGGGGCTGGACGGCAAAGTGATACGCCTGAACGCCGAAGAACTGCTGGCACAGGCCTTGGAGCATGAGACGGACCACCTGAACGGCGTTCTGTTCATTGACCACTTGGTTTCTCCCGACAGCCTGTGGAAGATATCCGACGAACCCCAGGACGACGAGGAGGAGGACGAAACCGAAGAAGCAACCCAGTCCACCTCCCAAGCCAGATCCCAGGACACATCTCATCAAGCCACTTCTCAGGCCACTTCTCAGGCAACCGACCCGGTTGACCAGCCGGGCAGCGGGGCCTAGGCCCAGGCCCGTCAGGGCTTAGGCTGTCATGGCGCTGGAAAGACACGGCATTGGGCCGGGCTCCCCGGTCCTTGACCGGGTTGGCAGTCTGCTTTCTGCTACCGGCACCCCGGCCTTCTTGGTGGGCGGCTGTGTCCGGGACGCTTTTCTCCCTTCTTCAAGAATCCATGGCTCAAGAATCCATGGCGGCGACGTGGATATCGCCGTACAAGGCGATTCGAACGGAATAGCCAGGGGCTTGGCTGCGGACTTGGGCGGCTCCCTGGCGCCCCTCGACCCTTCTCGCGGCATCTATCGAATTGTTGTCCCCGGACGAGTTAATGGGGACGACGGCCGGTCTTGGGTCATTGACGTAACCGGGTTCTCCGGACCCATAGAAGAGGACCTGGCCCGCCGCGACTTCACCATTGACGCCATGGCCCTGGATTTGAAGGACATGGGCACAGCTGACTGGCCATCCCGGGTGATTGACCCGTATGGGGGGCAGACCGACCTGTTGCAAAAGCGGGTACGGGCAGTCTCCCCTTCGGTCTTTCAATCGGACCCGGGGAGGCTGCTGCGGTCGGTGCGGCTTTGCTCGCAGCTTGGTTTTGCCCTGAATCCGGACACGTCGCAACTGGTCCGCTCCGAAGCGCACCGGGTGGAACAGGTCTCACCGGAGCGGGTAAGGGACGAACTTATGGCCATTTTCGCGATGGCCAATACCAAGGGCTACCTGGACATCCTGGACCGCTTGGGGCTGCTGTGCCGGGTCATCCCGGAGCTGGAAGCCACCAAGGGAGTGGAACAGCCGGTGGTCCATTACTGGGATGTTTGGGGGCATACCCTTCACTGCGTGGAGGCGGCAGAGCGCATCACCCTGGGGCACCAGAACTCGCCGGTTTTCATGCTGGCGCCCTGGACACCGGAGGCCGACGGCTACTTCGGGGAGAGCATCGGAGACGGTCATTCCCGCCGCACCATTTTGAAGCTTGGAGCACTGTTCCACGACATTGCCAAGCCCCAGACCAAGGCGGTGGATGAGAATGGGCGCACCCGGTTCTTGGGCCACTCGGAGCTTGGCGCTTCCGTGGCCCAGCAGCGGCTGAGGCAGTTGCGGCTGGGGAGCCGGGCCATTGGCTTGGTGGCAAGAATGGTGGAGCACCATTTAAGACCATCGAACATGAGCAAGGGAACCGAAATCCCCACGCCCAAGGCAATTTACCGCTATTACCGCGACGTTGGCGAGGCGGCGGTAGACACCCTGTTCCTTGCCTTGGCCGACTACTTGGCGGCCAAGGGCCCCAATTTGACACTGGAGCACTGGTCAGCCCATGCTAGAATGATTGGGTGCATTTTGGAGGGCGGGAAGCAACAACCCAAGGCTTCCGGCCCCGACCGGTTGGTCACCGGCCACGACGTGATGAAGCACTTGGCCATGGGGCCGGGGCCTGCGGTCGGTGAAATATTGGAAACTTTAGTAGAAGCCCAAGCCTCCGGGAAGATTCACACTCGAGAGGAAGCGCTGGCCTTGGCGGAGCAGTCCATGCCGGGCCGGCAGGTGGGGGAGTAGTCAATGCGGGCCCGGAGTGTCCGGCTTTCAATTCTAATCATTCTTGTCTTGGGGCTTGCCTTGGCGGCCCTGGGATTCAGCAATATCAACATTGACCTTCCCGGATTTCCGGCATTGGAACGGGGCGGCAACGGGCCCCTGGGCTTGAAGCTGGGCTTGGACCTGCGCGGCGGGGGCCACTTGGTCTACCAAGCCGACACGGGGACAAGGGTGGACGTCGTGTTTGCCCCAGTGTTTCCCGATGCTGCCGCAGAATCTTCCCAGGAAGGCGAGCAGGCTTCAGAGGAAGGCGGGGCCAGCGAAACTGCCGGAGAACAGGCCTCAACTGAGGCTGGCTCAACCTCGGCCACTGCCCAGGGAGAACCGCAACCGGTAACCGCTTCCCAAGTTGAAGAGGCGCTGGCAGACACCATGCCGCCGGGTTATTCGGTGGAGGAACGGGGTCTCAACACTTTCCGCGTCGCCGCCGGAGCCCTGGGCGACCAGGGAGTGCAGGGGATACGGGAGGCGCTAGAGGAGGGAATCGGAGACATAGCCGACTTCCAAGTGGACCGGATCAACGAACCTACCGGCGACCAGATGGAAGGCGTTCTGGACATTATCAACCGCCGGGTGAACCGCTTCGGCACCGAGGAACCGATCATCCAGCTTTTCGGAGACGACCGGGTCATTGTGCAGTTGCCCGGCGCCACCGGCTCCCTGATCCGGGCCGAGTTCCAGGAGGACGTATCGGCTGACACCGGAGTGGAGGCCATTGAGAACATTCTTACCAGGATGGGGGTAGAAGACTACAGGGTCGTAAAGGAGAGTAACCGGGAGTTCCAGATTAATACCGACACCCTGAGCCAGGACGCCAGGGATGAGCTGTCCCAGAGCCTGGAAACCCAGTTCGGGGCCTTGGCGTCCTACGCGGTGACCAGCGGAATCGACGAGGCCAAGGCCCTTATCGGGCAGACCGCGCAACTGGAGTTCAAGGAGCGCACCTGCGCCGACATCAGTTGCTTCACTTTTACCGACGCTGACATTGGCCTCACCGGAGACGACCTGGCTGGGGCCGACGTTTCCGCCGACCCTTCGGGCGTGGGCTGGGCCGTAAACATCCAGTTCGATGACCGGGGCTCAGAGGTATTCGGCGATCTGACGAGGCGGCTTTTCCAACGCCAAGACACCGGCAGAATTGCAATTTTCCTGGATGAAGAGGAGATCATTGCCCCGGTAGCCCGGGCTTGGATAAGGGACGGGCGGAGCCAGATAACCGGCAATTTCAGCCGGGAAGAGGCCAGGACGCTGTCGATTCAACTGGAGTCCGGGCGTCTGCCGGTGCCCCTAAAGCTCATCCAGGAAAGGGACGTGGATGCCCGCCTGGGGTCCGAGTCGCTGCGGAACAGCCTGCTGGCAGGGCTGGTGGGCCTTGGCGTGGTGATGGTGTTCATGATCGCCTACTACCGCATGGCCGGGGTGGTGGCTTCCTTGGCCTTGGTCTTTTATGCAGTAGTTGTTCTGGCCATGTTCAAGCTGATACCCATTACTTTGACCCTTTCCCACATTGGCGGGTTCATCCTGTCCATCGGTATGGCGGTGGACGCGAACATCCTCATATTTGAACGGATGAAGGAGGAGATGCGCATAGGCCGCACCTTGGCCTCCTCCATGGAAGTGGGATTCAACCGGGCGTGGCCTGCCATCCGGGACAGCAACGTTTCCACCATGATTACCTGCCTGGTGCTGTTGTGGTTCGGCGACCGGCTGGGCGGCGGGCTGGTAACCGGCTTTGCCATCAGCCTATTCCTGGGAGTGGCCGCCAGCATGTTCACCGCCGTGGTGGTCAGCCGTAACCTGCTGCAGCTCACTGCCTGGCTTGGCTTGGCCCGGCGGGTAAGCCTGTTCACCCCGGAAAAGATAAGGCGCACCGCTCCCGCGGCGGGTGCAGGAAGCTAGCGATGATAGACGTTGTGGGCAAGCGGGGCTGGTACTTCCTGTTCTCCGCGCTTTTGATCCTCCCAGGCCTCATTTCCATGATTGCTCCTCCCGGATGGGCAACCCTCGATTCGGGGCTCAATCCCGGGATCGACTTCACCAGCGGCTCAGTAATGCAGGTCTCTTTTGACCGTCCGGTCACGGAAGAGCAGATACTGGAGCGCATGGAGCAGTTGGGGCATCCCGAGGCGCTGATCCAAAAGATCGGCGGCCAGTCCGCCTTTATCCGCACCGTGCAGTTGGAAGAGGCCGTGGCCGGGGGTGAATCGGAACGGGAAATTATCGTCAGCGACTTGGAAGAGACCCTGGGGCTGGAACGCGACAAGGTGGACTTCGGGTCGGTTTCGCCAATCGTCGCAGCGGAAACCGTGCGGAACGCCTTCTTTGCAGTGCTCGCCGCATCGGTGTTCATCCTGGCCTACATCTGGTACGCCTTCCGCCGGGTGCCCAAGGCCTATCGATATGGGGTAAGCGCCATCCTGGCCTTGGTCCACGACGTGGTGATAGTCCTGGGGGTGTTTTCCATCCTGGGCAGGGTCATAAACATGGAAGTAAATTCCATGTTTATCGTCGGCATACTCATCGTGGCCGGTTACAGCGTGAACGACACCATAGTCGTGTTCGACCGGATCCGGGAGAACGTAGTCCGCCACCCGGAGCGGCCCCTGCAGACCGTGGTGAACCTCAGCGTGATGGAAACCATTGGCCGCTCTTTGAACACCAGTTGCACGACCATGTTCGTCCTGCTTGCCATGCTCCTTTTGGGGGGCCCCAGCATCCGTGAGTTGCTGCTGGCGGTGGCCATAGGGGCGATTTCGGGAACCTACAGCTCGATTTTCATCGCCAGCCAATTCTTGGTGATTTGGGACCGTGGTGAGATAGGCTGGCTGTTCCGGATGGGGCGGCGGGCTCCCGCAGCAGCGGGGTCGGCGCTACTCAGCCTGCTGGGCCGGTAAGGGCGCTCCGAGGCGGGACCGCCCCAGGACGGGGCGTCAAGAGTCCTGCGGGGCCAATCATCCTCCCGGTTTGAACACCAAGCGGCCCAAAACCGATCGGCCGGCCAATAGCTCGAAGGCATCCCCAGCCTCCTCCAGCGCGTACTTCCCGCTGACCACCGGGCGGACTTTCTGCATGGAGACCATTGCCGCCGCCTGGCTGACCAACGCCTTGGACACTCCGGAGCAGCCCACTATCCGGGCGTCACGGAAGATAATCTCGGCCAGACTCAACTTTACCGCCCTGCCTCCCACCTCCCCCAGCAACGCCAGACGGCCGTACTGGGCCAAGCTGGCCCAAGTCTCGGGGAAAAGGGGAGAACCCACCGTGTCGATGACCACAGGGGCTCCTTGGTCTTCGGTCAAGGCCAAGACCATTTCGCTGAAGGGCAGTTCCGCGGTATGCAGGACTTCTTCCGCCCCCAGGGAGGCCAGGCTGCCCAGCTTCTCCGGCGAAGAAGTTATCCCCAGCGGCCGCGCCCCCAAGGCCGCCGCAACTTGAATGGCGTGTACTCCCAGCCCGCCTCCGGCTCCCGTGACCACGACGGTTTCTCCCGGCTTGGTCTGGGCTGATTCCTGGACAGCCTGCAGCGAGACGCCGATGGGGCAAGCCAACAGGGCAGCCAAGTCCATGTCCATGTCCATGTCTTCCGGAAGAACTACCAGGCCAAACTCGGGCAGGGCGCAGTATTCGGCAAAACCGCCCTGCCGCCCGTGGCCGATGCCCCGGCCCACCCGGCAGCGGTGCTCCAAGCCGTTCAGGCAGCGGTCGCAGCGGCCGCAAGCCGCGGTGAGGATGCTGACCACATGGTCGCCCAATTTGACCTGTTCGATACCATCTCCGAGGGCGGCGACCGTGCCGGAGATTTCGTGACCAAGGATGAGCCCCGGTTCCACCCCCCGGCGCAGCACTCCCGCCATGACCGACAGGTCGTGGTGGCAGAAGCCGCAGGCCTCCACCTTCACCAGAACTTCGCCGGGCTTTGGCTCCGGGACGGCTATGTCTCTTACCGACAGGCCGGGCGGGCGTCCGGGCCGGTCCAAGAACAGGGCGCGCATAACCCATGCATTGTATCGCAGCCGTACGGGCTCCCGGACACCGGACGTCCGTTATAATGGGTCTTGCGACCATCAAACCAAAAAGGGATCCGACGAGGCGAGGCGGCTATGCATATAGGGGCTCACATGTCCACGGCGGGAGGCATCAGCAAGGCCGTCGGCCGGGGAGTGGAAATCGGCTGTGAAGCTTTGCAGATTTTCGGCTCTTCACCCCAGGGATGGGCCTTCAAGCCCATACCGGGACCGGAGTTGGAACTGTTCCGGCAAGGAGCCGCCGAAGCCGGAATGGGACCGGTCTTTCTCCACGCCATCTACCTGATCAACTTGGGCACGCCGAACAAGGCGAATTTGAACAAGGGCATAGAGTCCTTGGTGAATTACATGCGGCTGGCGGCAGATATTGGAGGCGGCGGGGTAATTGTCCACCCGGGCAGCCACGGGGGAAAGGGATACGAAGCAGTTTTCGGACAGGCGGTGGACGCCATACGGCAGGTGCTGGACCAGTCTCCCGAAGGCCCACGGCTGACCTTGGAAAACATGGCGGGAATGGGACAACACATAGGGGCCAAGTTCGAGGACTTGGGCCGTATCCTGAAGGAGGTAGACAGCCCCAGGGTGGGAATTTGCCTGGACACCCAGCACAGCTTTGCCGCAGGATATGACCTCACTTCCGAAGCAGGCATCAACTCCATGATTGCCGAGTTCGACCAAGAGATAGGGCTGGAGAACTTGGTGGCAGTCCACGCCAACGATTCCAAGAGGCCCTTGGGTTCCGGGGTGGACCGGCATGACAACATAGGCGAGGGGTTCATCGGGACATCCGGTTTCGAGACGATAATGAGCCATCCGGCGTTCCACAAGGTGCCCTTCTTCCTGGAAGTGCCGGGGTTCGAGGGCAAAGGGCCCGACGCGGAGAACGTCCAGATCCTCAAGGACATCCGTCAGAAGGTCTGCGCTTCTTCTTGATTCGCCTTTCACGCAGCGAGTTCATACGCTTGGTGCGCCGGGCCTACAACCAGGCATATAACCGGGCGCCCTCCAAACTGCAAGAAGCCCTCGAAGGCGTCGACATCGTAGTCGAAGAATGGCCCAGCGAAGACGACTTGCAACTGCTCGATGACGAGTCTGGCACCTTGTTCGGCTTGTACACCGGCGTGCCTCTTACCCTGCGGGAAGGAGGGCTGGGCGCTTCGGGCACGCCGGAACGGATAACCATCTACCGGCAGCCGATTCTGAGGAGTTGTTCCACCCGGGCCCAGGCCGAGAAGGAAATCCGCATAACCCTCTGGCACGAACTGGGCCATTACTTGGGGATGGACGAGCAGGACTTGGAACGCTTGGGATATGGCTAGCGGCCTGCCCGGCGCTCTCACAACCAACATTGGGGCCCGGATTGGGTGGCTGGTTGGCACCGGCCTGGGGTCGGGACTGGCCCCCATAGCCCCGGCGACGGTGGCCAGCTTTCTGGCGCTGGCCTGCTATTTCGCAGCCCCCATCTCCGGCGACTCATTGGCCCTCTACCTGCTTGTGGGACTGGGTCTGCCACTGGGAGTCTGGGCCACCGGCACGCTGGTGAAGCCAACCCTGCTGGACCCGCCTCAAGCCGTATGGGATGAGGTCGTCGGCATGTGGATAACTTGCCTCTGGCTGCCCAAGGCCCTTCCCTGGATGGTGGCGGCGTTCCTCTGCTTCAGGGCCCTGGACATACTCAAGCCCTTTCCACTGAACCGGCTGGAACGGCTGCCCAAGGGCTGGGGAATCATGGCCGACGACGTGGCCGCCGGGTTAGTGGGGGCAGCGGGCCTGAACGTGGTGCGGGTGGTGTTCTTCTAGAGGGCTGACCTATCTTCAGCTAGTGGTCTTACCAGTGAGCTGCATATAGAGGGCATCAGGGCACAATTCAATATCCTCACCCCAGGCGATCCCACCTTCCTGGGATATGCACACCTCGTGAAAGAAGAGTGAATCATCCCAGGCTTGGAACACCCCCCTTCCGGCGAGATACGAAAGATCAACCTCTCCGGCAGCTTCGTCGGAGTACCTGAGCCATATCCGAAATCCTTCCCGGGCCTTGACTTCCACGGGACGGACCAATAGTTCCCCTTCCAGGTCATTCATTCAATACCCCGGATTTCCTACCCCGGATTTCCGCAGTTTCCGACAGGCCGCAGCCTGAGTCTTTCCCTCGGTGCGCAGTTCAACAGGAATCGTGACAGGGCGCCACTCTATGCCAAAGGTGCCAGGTAACAATGATTATAAGGAAAAGACCATCTTAATTGCCCGCCAAGTGACGCTGTGCTATACTGCCGGTTACGGTAGCAAGCTCCCGCCGTACTATCATACCTTGCGACGTGAGCAGGCTCAAACAGACTCCCAAAAGCAAATCAGAAAGGCAGGTCTGAATGGTAGAAGCGGTAGAACCCTCGCTCGCCCCAGCGCAACCGCAAGCAGTAGCGGAACCACCCCAGCCGGCTGCTCCGGTAGTTCCGGCAGCTCCGCCAGCCCCTCCGGTGCCCTCACGGGAACCGGTGACGATGAAGTCGCTCTTGGAAGCGGGAGTGCACTTCGGGCACCAGACGCGGCGGTGGAACCCGCAGATGAAGCGGTACATCTTCACCCAGCGCAACGGCATTCACATCATTGACTTGCAGCAGACCCTGGGAATGATCAACGAGGCCTGCCGGGCGATGACCCAAGTGGTTGCCGACGGCGGAAAAGTGCTGTTCGTGGGGACCAAACGCCAAGCCCAAGAGGTGGTGCAGAGCGAAGCCGACCGCTGCGGAATGTGGTACGTCAACCAGCGCTGGCTGGGGGGCACTCTTACCAATTTCCAGACCATCAAGACCCGCATCAACTACATGCTGGAACTCCAGCAAAAGCGGGACCAGGGTTACTTCCGGGTATTGCCCAAGAAGGAAGCAGTCAAGCTCCGGGACACCCTCAACCGCCTGGAAAAGTACTTCACCGGCCTCCGGGAGATGAACCAGCTCCCCAAGGCCCTGTTCGTTATCGACATAGGCAGAGAGGATATTTGCATCGCCGAAGCCAGGCGGATGGGAATAGACATATTCGCTATCGTTGACACCGATTGCGACCCCGGCAAGGTGACCCACACCATACCGGGGAACGACGATGCGGTGCGGTCCATCCGGCTGATTACCGGAAAGCTGGCCAACGCCGCCCTGGAAGGGTTGGCGCTACGGGAGGCACGGCTGGAAGCGGAACGGGAAGAGCTTGCTTTGGCCGAGCAGGAAGCCTTGGCCCTTACCCAGCAGGAAGAGGACGCCTTGGACGCCTCGGTGGGCACCGGGGATGAGGCTTACCCCGTGGGAGGGGCCTCCGAAGCGCTGCTGGCGGAAATGGAGGCGCGAGCCCCCGCGGCCGAGGAACCGGCGGACCCAGCCTTGCCGGCGACCAGTGGGGAACCCGCCCCTTAGTCCTGCGTTAATTCTTTCGACAAGCTAGTTCCCCCGTCACTTCGGCGGGCAGGAGGATGCATCTGGTGGTCACCGTGGAACTGGTCCGGACTCTGCGCGAGCAGACCGGGGCCGGAGTGATGGAATGCAAACAAGCGCTGGAAGACAGCGCAGGGGACTTGGAAAAGGCCACGGAGCTGTTGCGCCAAAAGGGGTTGGCCCAAGTCGCCAAAAGGGCTGACCGGGCTACCTCCGAGGGTGTGATCGAGGCCTACGTACACACCGGCGGAAGGGTGGCAGCCATGGTGGAATTGGGCTGCGAGACCGACTTTGTAGCCCGAACCCCCGAATTCCGCAGCTTGGCCCACGACCTTGCGATGCAGGTGGCGGCCATGGCCCCGGCATGCGTCGACGTTGATGACATGGAGGAAGGGGACACTCGACCGGCCGCCCAGGTTAGCCTGATGAAGCAGCCCTTCATTAAGGGAAGCGGGTCTTCGGTAGAAGACACCATCCGGGAAGTGGCAGCCAAGGTGGGAGAGAACGTCAGGGTGCGCCGGTTTACCCGTCTGGCCTTGGGAGAGTAGCCTCCGGCCGAATAGATGCGCCAGGCCTGTTATCGCAGGGTCCTGCTCAAGGTCAGCGGCGAGTCCCTTAAGGGTTCCAGCCCGGCCGGGATAGACCCTGAAGCCATCCAATACATCGCCCGTCAGATAGGCTCCGCCCACAAAATGGAGGTGGAGCTGGCCGTGGTGATTGGCGGGGGCAACATATGGCGGGGTGGGGAGGCCGAGGCGCAAGGAATGGACAGGTCCACCGCCGACTACGCCGGCATGCTGGCAACTCTCATCAACGCTCTGGCCCTGCAGGATGGGCTGGAGCGCCAGCACATCACCACCCGCACCCAGACTGCCCTGCAGATGCAAGCCGTAGCCGAGCCTTACATCCGCCGGCGGGCAATCCGCCACTTGGAAAAGGGCCGGGTGGTGCTCTTCGCCGCCGGCACCGGAAATCCCTATATGACCACCGACACGGCCTCTGCCCTTCGGGCCCTGGAAATCGACGCCGAAGTGCTTCTGATGGCCAAGAACAACGTGGACGGCGTTTACGACTCGGACCCCAACGAGAACCCGGGCGCCAAGAAGTTCCAGTCCTTGAGTTACATGGACGCCCTTAATCTGAGACTAGAGGTGATGGACGCCACGGCTTTGACCCTGTGCATGGACAACAGCTTGCCAATCATTGTTTTTGACGTCTTTCAAGAGGGGAGCATAAGCGGAATCCTCAGCGGAGACAAAATAGGAACTACTATCAGTGAGAGGACTTGACCATGGCACAAAAGAGCGAGAACCGTCCCGAAGCCACGCCTGACGATGTCTTGTCCGACACCGGCAGGAGAATGGACCAAGCTATTGAAGCCTTGAAGCTGGAATTGAGCACCCTGCGCACCGGACGGGCAACCCCGGCCTTGGTGGAAAACCTGTCGGTTGAATACTACGGTTCCCCCACTCCCCTGAAGCAAATTGCTTCCATTTCCGCTCCGGACCCCCGGGCCATCCTGGTGCAGCCTTGGGACAAGGGTTCCCTTCAAGAGATAGAGCGGAGCCTGATGAAGTCGGAGATGGGGTTCAACCCCTCCAACGACGGCAACAACATCACCATTCCCATCCCGCCCCTGAACCAAGAGCGGCGTCAGGAAATGGTCCGGCTGCTGAAGAAGAAGATAGAAGACGGCAAAGTGGCAATACGCAACGTCCGGCGGGATGGCGTGGAATCCCTGAGGAAGATGGAAAGGGACAAGGCCATCTCCCAGGACCAGAATCGGCGGGCCCAGGACCAGCTTCAAAAGGCCACCGACAGCCACACCAAGCAGGCGGACGAGGTGGCCAGCGCCAAGGAAGCGGAAATCATGCAGGTCTAGCCGATGCAAGTCCGTGCCGAGCCCACTCCCAGAAAAAACCCTCCCAACCCCAAAGTTCCGTCGCATGTGGCGATAATCATGGACGGCAACGGGCGCTGGGCCCGGAAGCAGGGTTTGCCCAGGCTGGCCGGGCATAAAGTAGGCGCCGGTTCTATTCAGAGCATCCTGGAATGCCTGTCCTCCAAGGGCGTGAGCTTCGTCACCCTTTTCGCTTTCTCCACCGAGAACTGGAACCGCCCCGAGGCCGAGGTGCAGGGCATCTTGGAGGTGCTCTACGCAGCCTTGAAGGAGCAGGCGCAAGCCCTCCACGAAGCCGGGGTCCGAGTGATCCACATTGGCAAGATGCACCGGTTAAGCCCAGAAGTACAACAAGAGGTGCTCAGGGTACAGGAGCAGACCGCAGGCAACACCGGCATCACCCTGAACGTAGCATTCGATTATGGCGGACGGGACGAGATATTGGACGCGGTGCAAAGGGTGATCCGGGACGGCATTCCCGCGGAAGATCTGACGGAAGAAAGGTTCAACTCCTACCTTTTCACCGCCCATTGCCCCGACCCGGACCTGATAGTCCGCACAGGCGGGGAGATGCGCATCAGCAATTTCCTCCTGTGGCAGTCCGCCTACAGCGAGTACTACCACACCCCCACGCTCTGGCCCGACTTGGACTCGGCCGAATTGGAGCGGGTCCTGGAGGACTTCGGGAACCGCGAAAGGCGCTTCGGCAGAGTTAAGTCGGGAAACTGACCCTTGCTGCCCCGGGCTGCCTCCGCTGCGGTGGGGCTTCCCGTCCTGCTGGCCGCGGTATGGTGGGGGGCGCCTTGGCTTACCCTGCTGGTGCTGGCCGTTGCGGTGCTGGCGATACGGGAATTTTACCGGCTCATTCCCACCGTCTCTGTGGCCGCGTCCGGGGGACGGCCTCCGCTGCTTCTCGGAGCAATGTGGGCGGCCGCCTTGGTTCTCGGTGCGCAGGCAGCATCGGGGTTAGAAAACTTCCTAGTAATTTCCGGGGGAATTCTCGCCGCCGGCGGCTTTGCGGCCATGCTGTGGACTGTGGCCTTCCATACCGGCAGGCAGGGCATTCAGACCTTGGCATTTGTGCTGGCGGGGGGAATCTACGCCGGGTTCCTCTTGGCCCATGCCGCCGCGCTGCGGGAATGGGGGGAACCCGGCGAACTGGGCAGGAATTACCTGCTGTTTGCCCTTCTGGCCACATTCGCAACCGACACCGGGGCATTCCTGGTCGGCCGCTCCCTCGGCAGGCGCCCCATGGCGCCCGCCATCAGTCCTGGGAAGACTTGGGAGGGCGCCGCCGGGGGGATGGCGGCTGCGGTAGCCGCGGCCGTGGCCTTGGGGCAGATCCTAGAACTGGGAACACCGGTATGGGTGCAGGCATTGCTCGGAATCGCTGTCGGCGTTGCCGCCCAAGTGGGGGATTTAGCCGAATCCAAGCTGAAACGCATTTCCAGGGTCAAGGACGCCGGTAGTATAATCCCAGGACACGGCGGCATCCTAGACCGGTTGGACAGCATTGTGGTGTCAATTCCCACATTGTATTATCTAGTCGCTGTGGTGGTGAGGCCATGAAGAGAATAGTCGTCCTGGGCTCTACGGGCTCTATCGGCACGCAGACCCTGGATGTTGTAAGGGCCTTCCCCGAAGAGTTCGAGGTGGTCGGTCTGGCCGCCGGAAACAACTCCGGCTTGTTCCAGCAGCAGGTCCAGGAATTCAGCCCCCGGTACGTATACAGCCTCAATCCCCTGGAATCCCTGCCTCCGGGAGCCTTCATCCTGTCCATGCCGGAGATGGTCTGCCTTGATGAGGTAGACTTAGTGATGGTGGCCACTATCGGCAGCGTGGGCTTGGTTCCCACCCTGAACGCCCTCAAGCTGGGCAAGCGGGTGGCCCTTTCCAACAAAGAGCCCATCGTTATGGCAGGCTCCCTCATCAAGGAGCAGGAAAGGCGTTACGGCGGCGCCGTCCTCCCGGTTGACAGCGAACCAAGCGCTATCTGGCAATGCCTCCAAGGGGAGGACAACGAAATACGGCGGCTGATGATAACCGCTTCCGGCGGCCCTTTCCGGTCCACGCCCTTGGAAGAACTGGAACGGGTTTCACCCGCCGAAGCCCTGAAGCACCCAACATGGCAGATGGGGAACAAGATCACCATAGATTCGGCCACGCTGATGAATAAGGCCTTCGAGGTGATCGAGTCCCACTGGCTGTTCGGAGTGCCTTGGGACCAGATAGAGGTAGTGGTGCACCCTCAGAGCACCATTCACTCCATGGTGGAGTTCGCCGACGGTTCGGTGAAGGCCCAGATGGGACCGCCCGACATGAGGCTGCCCATCCAGTACTCCCTCTTCTATCCCCAGCGCCTGCCCAACGACATGATACCCAGGCTGGACACCGGAATTCCCCACTCCTTGACTTTTCAGCCCTTGGAAGAAGAACGGTACCCCTGTTTCAGCCTGGCAGTGTCGGCAGGGCGGCAGGGCGGGACCTACCCTGCCGTGTTGAGCGCCGCCGATGAGGTGGCAGTCCACGCTTTCCTGGACAACAAGATAGGGTTCACCGACATCCCAAAGCTGGTGGACCGGGTGCTGTCGGAGCACGACTCATCTCCAGGCATGGACGCCGAAGAGTTGATGGAAGTTGACCGCTGGGCCACGCGCCGGGCCCAAGAACTGGTGAAAAGCTAGCAGCCGCCGTTCAACGGCCCGGCCGCAGCTTGACTAAACATGGAAACCGTCCTGATAGCCATCGGCGCAATTGTCCCCATGCTCGTGTTCCTGGTGGTGGTGCACGAGTTGGGCCACTTTGCCACGGCCCGGGCCATGGGCGTCAAGGTCCTGGAGTTCGGAATTGGCTTTCCGCCCAGGGCCCTGGTGCTTTACACCGGACGTACCAGGGTGCTGCTGGACCCTTCCACCAGCTTCAGCGGTGTTTCCAGCAGCTTGGAGTTGGCCAAAGGACAGCTGGTCCGGGTCAGTTCCAGTGAAGACATTCACGGAAACTTGGTGGCCCGCTACGTGGAGGTTGTGCCTTCCCGTTCCCTGTTGAAGCGCAACCGCCAGGAACCCCAGGAACAGCCCGCTTCCATAGAAGAAAACGCCGGATCGGAAGACCTGCTCAGGCACGAAGGCAAGATCCGGGACATGGACGGCGGGTCGTTTATCTTGGCCGATTTGCTCTACTCTCTAAACTGGGCGCCCTTGGGCGGGTTCGTCCGGTTGGCCGGTGAGAACAATCCCAACGTTCCCCGCAGCCTGGCCGGCAAGGGCGCCGGCACCAGGATCGTAGTCTTGGCAGCAGGCTCCCTGATGAACGCCATTCTCCCGCTGGTCATCTTCACCATCCTGTTCATGGTCCCCCAGAGCGTCGTGGTGGGGCAGGTGCAGGTCACGGAAGTTTCTCAAGCATCGCCGGCCGAGGCCGCCGGGCTGTTGCCGGGGGACATAGTGCTGTCGGCCAGCGGCGAAAAAATAGAAGCCGTCCCCGACTTGGCCCGCTTGGTAAATCTGAACGGCGGCTCGGCCATGGAATGGCTGCTGCTGCGTAACGGAGTGCAGGAACGGGCTATAATCGAGCCGGAGTTCGGCGTCCCCGAGGGGCGCTGGCTGGTGGGAATCAACATCGTGGAGCAAGAGGGCCGGGTGGTAGTCGTCCAAGTCGCCCCGGGTTCCCCGGCGTCAGCCGCCGGCATCCGGGAGGGGGACTCGGTGGTTGCCGCCGGGGAAAGGTCGATTTCGGCCATCGGTCAATTGACCGGGGCCATAGCCCTTAACCAAGGCTCCGAAATGGAATGGGTGCTGGAGCAGTCCGGCCAGCAACGGACGGTCCGGGTCACACCGGCATTCGAGCAGCCGGATGCACAACAGTGGCTCACCGGGGCAACCACCAGGCTGGTAAACGCCCGTGAGGAGACCAGGTCCGAGCCCCTCTGGTCGGCAGTTCCCGCCAGCTTCGTCAGCACATGGGAACTGCTGGTGCTGGTCAAGCAGGGCCTGATGGGGGCAATATCATCGGGCAACGCCCCCCAAGTTGCCGGGCCGGTGGGCATCGCCAAGGTGGCCGGTGAATTCACCCGGGAAGGTGGCTTCACCGGCTGGCTGGTTATCACGATCCTCCTGAGCGTCAACTTGGCCATCATCAACATCCTGCCGATCCCCATGCTGGACGGCGGCCGCTTGGTGTTCGTGGTGCTGGAATGGCTGAGGCGGGGGCGCCGGGTACCCCCGGAAAGGGAAGGGCTGGTGCATCTGATCGGGTTCGTGGTGCTCATTGCCGGCATCCTGCTCATCACGGCCAACGACATCCGCCAGTTGCTGCCCGGCTGATACAGAGCAAGACTTTCCCAATCGCAAGTCCCTTCTTGCCGGCCCCTCTGTCTCCGTGTCGTATAATATCCAGCAATACCACACCCGGTGTTGAGAGGTGCTATACAGTGACCATCAAACGTAGGCCCACCAAGCCGGTGTACGTGGGTGACGTCAAGGTAGGCGGCGGCGCCGACATCACGGTGCAGTCCATGACCAAGACCGACACCCGGGACGTAGCAGCCACAGTCCGGCAGATACACGAACTGGAAGACGCCGGCTGCGAAATCATCCGCAGTGCGGTCCCCGACATGGAAGCCGCCAAGGCGATGGGCGAAATCAAGAAGCAGATTCGCATTCCTTTGGTAGCAGACATCCACTTCCACTACCAACTGGCCTTGGAGTGCGCCAAAGGCGGAGTGGACTGCCTGCGCTTGAACCCCGGCAACCTGCGGGATGAGGAGCAGGTCAAGCAGGTTGTGGCCGCCGCCAAGGAAAGGAACATACCGATACGAATAGGCGTGAATTTCGGCAGCCTCCCTCCCGTGGGCGGCATTGGACGCACCCGGGGCTTCTCCCGGCACATGGACTTGGTGAATAAGCTGCCGAAGGCCGGGGAGGCCGGGGAAGGCGACTACAGCGTCGTGGACCACATGGTGGCCACCGCCCTCTGGGAGATTAGCCTCCTGGAAGCCCAGGACTTCGACCAGATCAAGATTTCCATGAAAGCCTTCGACGTTCCCACCACCGTAGATGCCTATTCCCGCTTGGCGGAAATGGTCCCCTACCCACTGCACTTGGGAATCACCGAGGCGGGCACCCTCCAGGCGGGTTCGATTCGCACCGCGGTGGGCTTGTCCCTGCTGCTGTACCAAGGCATTGGCGATACCATCCGGGTGTCTCTCAGCGGCGACTCGCTGGACGAAGTGGCCGCCGGTTACGAAATTCTCAAGTCCCTGAACCTGCGCCGCAAGGGGGCCATCCTGGTGGCCTGCCCCAGTTGCGGCAGGGCCGACGTGGACGTGGTTAAGCTGGCCAACCAAGTGGACGCCCTCCTGAAGAAGAACGACAAGGAGGTGTCGGTGGCGGTGATGGGCTGCGAGGTCAACGGCCCCGGGGAAGCCAAGGACGCCGACGTTGGCATTGCCGCCGGAGCCGGCCGGGCGGTGATATTCCGCAAAGGGGAAAAGGTGCGGGTGGTAACCGCGGAGGAGATGCTTCCGGCCCTGATGGAAGAGGTGGAGAATACTCCCGTAGCATGAAGTTCACCAAGCTCGCCACCCGGACCCTAAGGGAGGGTTTGACCGGCGCCGAAGGTGAGGCAGAAAGCGAAGCCGTCAGCCACCGGCTGATGCTCCGGGCAGGCTTCATCCACCAAGTGGCCGCCGGGGTCTATGCCTCGCTGCCCTTGGCTTGGCGCTCCCTGCGCAAGATAGAGAACATCGTCCGGGAAGAGATAGACGCCGCCGGGGGGCAGGAAATCTCCATGCCGGCGCTGCATCCCCGGGAACTGTGGGACGAGACCGGCCGCGCCGCCGCCTTCGGCGAGAACCTTTTCTCGCTGCAGGACCGCCGGGGCCGCCCCATGGTGCTGGCCCCCACCCACGAAGAGGTGGTTACCAACATCGTTAGGGCCAACGTCCAGAGCTACCGCGACCTGCCCGTAATCCTGTACCAGTTCCAGACCAAATTCCGCGACGAGCCCAGGCCGCGGGCCGGGCTCATCCGGGTGCGGGAATTCACAATGAAGGACGCCTACAGCTTTGACAGTGATGAGGAGTCTTTGGACCGCACCTACCAAGCCATGGCCCAAGCCTACCGCAACATCTACCGCCGCTGCGGCCTTCCCGTCCTGATGGCCGAAGCCGACAGCGGGGCCATCGGCGGCAAGGACTCCCACGAATTCCTGCTTCCCACCAGCGCAGGGGAGGACACGGTCATCCACTGCCCCGGGTGCGGCTACACCGCCAATTCGGAAAAGGCCGAGGCCCGGATCCCGGATGTTCCCGCCGAGGACGAAAAGTCCCTCGAGGAAGTCAGCACTCCAGGGCTCAAGACCATCGCCGACCTGTGCGATTTCCTGAACGTGCCACCGGAGAAGACCCTGAAGGCCGTCTTCTATATGGCCGACGGCGAAATGACCTTTGTGACCATCCGGGGAGACTTGGAAGTCAACGAAGTCAAGCTCAAGAACACTCTCCACGTGAACGAACTCCGGTTTGCCAGCGAAGAGGAAGTAGCCGCCGCCGGCTTGGTGGCGGGCTCGGCCTCGGGAATTGGCATCACCAACATGCAGAGAGTGGCGGACAACTCGGTGACCAAGGGGGCCAACTTCGTCGTCGGGGCCAACAAGCCGGATACCCACCTGCTGGGGGCCAACTATCCCAGGGACTTCCAGGTGGACGTCATGGCCGACATCGCTTTGGCCCAGCCCGGCGGGCTCTGCCCCAACTGCGGCCAAGGGCTGGAGTCCACCCGGGGCATAGAGGTGGGTCACATCTTCAAGCTGGGCACCTTCTTCAGCGAAGCCCTGGGCGCCAACTTCCTGGACCAGGAAGGGCGGCAGCAGCCCATCATCATGGGGTGCTATGGCATCGGCATCGGCAGGCTGCTGGCGGCGGCCGTGGAGCAGAACAACGACGAGAGGGGCATCGTTTTCCCCGCGCCCATCGCCCCCTACCAAGCTCACTTGGTGGGGCTGAACTTGGCGCAACCGGAGGTTGCCCAAGCCGCTGAAGCACTGTATACCGGGCTGTGGGACCAGGGGATTGAGACCCTATACGACGACCGCCCCGACCAGACCGCCGGCGTCAAACTGAACGATGCCGACCTGCTGGGTATACCTGTACGGTTGGTGATGAGCCCCCGGAACCTGCGTCAGGGCGCCGTTGAAATCAAGGCCCGCCGGGAAGCCGAGGCCGCGCTGGCGCCGATTGCCGATGCGGCCAAGGAAGTGCAGCGCCTGCTGGGCGCGTGAAGGGGCTTCCTTTAGTCGCCTGCTCGGCCCACCACGCTTTTTCCGTTTGCGAATCCCAGCCCGCGTAGTAGTTGCGGCGCTGGGGCAGTTCCATTCCTGTAGTGATGACCACCACCAACTCCGGCGGCTATTCCCGGTTGCCGTTGTCGCTCCGCTACATAAGATGCCGGAGTATCCTGTTCACAACCTCATCGGTTTCCGCTTGATGTTCTTCCAGGCGCTCCATCTGCACTGAAATCAGTCGAACCGACTCCCTGAAGGCTTCTGCCGTTACCCTTTGGTGCTCGTTCAAGGCTCGCACGCCTTCTATGACGAGTTGCAGGCTCTCTTCGACTGCATTTAACCGGTCTCCGGTGGACATCTACGCCTTCATCCCTCTGTTCAAATTCGCACTCCAGATCCGAAGTGTCTTAGGGAACCCGGTTCCGTTCCCCTACTGCCCTTCCCTCGCCTCCTCCTCCTTGGGGCCGAGGACCGACTGCAGGTATTCCAGGTTGGCGCGGAGTTGGGGGGCTATTCTTCCCTCGCGGGAACTTGACAGCAGCAACAGCAGGCGGAGCTGTGCGGCCAGGTCCCTGGCTAGGGCCCGCTTTGAGCCGGCTATAGTCTCGTCGGAGACGGGTACCCTGGTGCCCTCCAAGGGGAGCTTGGTGCGGGACTCCCCGGCCCAATACAGGTCCAGGCTGTCCAGGATGATGATGGGTATATCCTTGGCCACGCCGAAAGGAGCGTCGGGGGCCGAATCGGAGGGGCGCAGGGCGTCTACCAGCACCCGGCCCACGTCGCTGTGGTTGATGTGGAAGGTGGCCTTGTTGGGCAGGCTGGTACTGATGCGACGCCACTGCCAGCCTGGGGGAGTGGCCTCGTCCATCCCCGGCTGAATCTCCACCGGGCAGGCTAGGTCTTCAGCCAACGTACGATCTTCATTCGCGGCCATTTCGGCTACTCCGCCTTATCGTCCAATTCCCAAGCGGCATATACCTGCTCCGGAAGGGTGATGGGGCCCACGGCTTCCTCGTACTCCCGCACGTGCTTGCTGGTCAACAGGGCAATTGCCTTGAGCATCTGGGGGCTGACCTTGATCCGGGCCCGGAGGATGGGCTCCCGCTCCTCCATCTGTTCACCGAAAAACAGGACGGCGGAATAGAGGCTGCTGAATATGTGCATGGAATCGCAATAGAAGGTGATAGGGTCGCCGGAGCGGTCCTCGCCGCCCTGGGTGTCTCCGGGATTGTGGTAGCTTTCCTCTTGGGGTACTTGGTCTTCGGGTGGCACGTAGGGCCGCTGGATAATAGGCATGGAACATCCTTTTTGCGGGGAGGCCGTTCTGGCCGGATTGAGTTGGGAGATGGGATGGTACGCGGGGAGCCCCGGGTCACGACCGTGACTCCGTCATTATACACGGCGAGCCGGACCGTGGTTCCAGGGTAATTACGGCTGGACCGGCGCCCCCTGTAGCAAGTGGAAATATCCCACCGCCACGGCTTCCCACTCGCGGGACGACTTGCTCCGTCCGATCAGCTCCAGCCGCTCCATAACCGCATAGGCCAAGTCATTCTTGGAGGAGCTTGGACTGCCGCCAATGGCAGTCCAGACCTGTTGGGCGGGATAGGCGCACAGGTCTATGCCCCGGGCATTGGCCCAATGTCGAAGCCGTTCTTCCAAAAGATTCAATGCCGGCACCGGCCATCTGATCCGGGTGGGACGGGTGTGCACCAGGACCCCGGGCATCCACTGCTCGGACAGCTCATCCAACTCCAGCAAGAGGGCCTTGATCCGGTATTTCGCACAGGACTTGCGGGACGAAGGAACCTTGATTATCCCGGTGGCCAGGGGAAGTCCTCCATGGGACGGGTCCAGCACGGCCCAACCCGTTTCAACGAGACCGGCGTCCAAGGCCAGCATGTAGTTGCCATTAGCCGATCCCATTACCAGGAGACGGCGGTCCCAGGAAGAGATAATCCAATGACCCAGGAAGTACCTGGCCCAGGAAGCCCGGATATAGCAGGCCCGTTGCCACGCGTTTCGGTCCAGGACCGGAAGGACGTTTCAGGGCCCAGTGCCCAGGCTTTTGTATCGTTTTCCCCGTCGTCAGCCAAAGCCGGAAATTCCTTGCGCGGCTCTGAAGTCACAATGTTCCGGTACAGCTTAGAGTAGTAGTAGGAACCGCAGTTCAGGCACAGCCAGTCGCCTTGGTCCATCGCCAAGTCACCGCCGCACTTGGGACATCCCTTCAGCGCAAATTGGTTCAAGTGAAGCAAGGGTCACCCCCCAATGTACTATTGGCGTGCAGTCCAACAGCACAGGCTGGATTTACACCGGGCAGCATTGACTGCCTTAGCAGCCGGCCCTGCCAATAATGTATCAGAACATTTGTACTATTTCAATTTCCACCGGTCAGGGATGGTGCTCATTTATGGGCTTTTGGGGGCTCTGATCCGGCTTCCGTTGCGTCCTCTGCTGGCCCGCGAGGGAAGGCGGAAGAAGAGCGCGAGCCGTCCGACCCTTAAGATGGCCGCGCCGATTAAGGCCAATCCGCCCCTAATGCAGCCTCGGATGCCGCTGGTATCCTTGACCCCTAGATGCGCCATTTCTATAATGGCCTAACGGAAATCGACGCACATGGACTTCTTATAACCCAGAACGCGAGGCGCTTCCCAGGTGAATGGACCCACTGAGCAAGCCATTGAGGAGTTGGTCCGGGCAGCAACCGGAGAACTGGAAACCATCGACAGCCCCCAGGACTTGGAACAGTGGCGCGTCGAGTACTTGGGACGCCGGGGCCGGCTCACCTTGGTGCTCCGCGGGATTCCTCAGTTGGAACCGGAGGAACGCCGTTCCATAGGCGCCTCGGGAAACCGGGCCAAGCAGGCGCTGGAAGAGGCCTTGGAACAACGGCAGCAGACGGTCTCCCAGGCTCGGATGGAGGAGTCCTTCGTCCAGGACCGTTTGGACATCACCCTTCCGGGAAGACCTCCCCTCACCGGCAGGCTGCACCCCTCCACCCAGATAATGCGGGAGATAACTGATGCCTTTGTGGGCATGGGCTTCAGCTTGGTGGAAGGCCCCGAGGTGGAGTGGGACCGCTACAACTTCGAGTTGTTGAACATCCCCGCCGGTCATCCCGCCCGAGACATGTTCAACTCTCTATGGGTTGACCAACGGAACGAGGCAGGGGAGTATCCAATGCTTCTCCGCACTCATACTTCCCCGATGCAGGCACGGGTCATGGAGAGCATGCAGCCCCCGGTCCGGGTGGTTGTGCCCGGCAAGGTATACCGTTACGAGGCCACCGACGCCACCCACGAGTGGCACTTCCACCAGATAGAAGGACTGGCGGTGGACGAAGGAATCACTTTTGCCGACCTGAAGGGGACACTGTATGAGTTTGCCCGCCGGCTGTTTGGCGGACAGCGGCAAGTGCGTTTCCGCTGTGACTACTTCCCATTCGTTGAGCCCGGGGTGGACGTTTCCATCGACTGTTTCGCCTGTGAAGGAGAGGGAACCGGCTGCCGGATCTGCCGGGACAGCGGCTGGATCGAGATAATGGGTGCCGGAATGGTCCATCCCAAGGTGCTGGCCAACGTGGGGTATGACACCAAAAGATACACCGGTTTCGCCTTCGGGGTCGGTCCGGAGCGGGTGGCCATGCTGAAGTATGGCATCGACGACATCCGCCACTTCTTTTCCAACGACCTGCGATTCTTGCGCCAATTTTGATACAATCACTTGCGCTCTCCCGCCAGAGCCAATCCTCAGCAGGTTCCGGGGAACGTTTGAGGCGTGAACCATGACAACTACAGCAACGGACCGCCTCACCCGCGCCCGGGAACTGGCCCAAGCAGCCCGCGACGAATTCGCCCGGGCCGAAGAGGCCAAGGGCCGGGAGGCGGTTATAGGGCTGCAGAACGCCAGCGGCGAGGGTTGGCTGGCAGTGTTGGAAGCCTCCCAAGCCTACTTCCTGCTCCACGGGACGCCGGAGCAGGAGTTGCCCCGGACCGACCGGGGGTGGCGGAGCCTCACCAGGGTCTTGGACCCCACCAGAAGGAGGCAATTCAACGACATGCGGCAAATCTTCCACGTCGAGGGATATTACGGGGGCGTGGTAGATTTCGACGACATGCCGTTCTATCTCGATGAGTTGGACGATTTCATCGCGTCCATAGCGGCCTAGGCTAGGCAATAGGCTCTCCTTCCCGGAAGTTGAAACTGGGGCGTTTGGATAAAGAAAGAGCAACGGATGCAGAGTCCTCCCGGACGATATCCAAATAGAAATAAGTGAATGCGGGTCCCCCTTAGCTGGCTGAAAGATTACGTTGACGTTGACCTCTCCCCAGAGGAGTTAGCCCACCGGCTGACCATGGCCGGGGTGGAGGCCGGAAACGTCATCCAACACGGTGGGTGGACCGAATGCTTTGTGGGCGCGGTGCTGGCCGTGGAGCCACACCCCAACGCCGACCGGTTGTCCCTGTGCCTGGTGGACATCGGGGCCGAACAAGCTCGGGTCGTATGCGGCGCGCCCAACGTGGCAGCGGGCCAAAAAATATGCTTCGCCAAGGTTGGGGCCTTTCTCTACAACACCCATAGCGGCAAGCACGAGAGCCTGAAACCGGCCCGGATTCGCGGGGTCGTGTCGGAAGGAATGATTTGCTCCGAGCTGGAACTGGGCTTGGGAGAGGGCCACGAGGGCATAGTGGTCCTGCCGGAAGACGCCCCCGTGGGCGCCGCCTTGGACGGCTACTTGGGTGACTCGATCATCGAACTGGAAATCACCCCCAACCGGGTGGACTGCCTGTCCATTCTGGGTGTGGCCCACGAAGTTGGCGCCATTACCGGCAAGCCGGTACGGGAGCCGGAGGTTTCCTATGCTGAAGAGGGCCCGCCGGTGAACGAGTTGGCCAATGTATCGGTGGCCGACCCTGACTTGGTGCCTCGATACACCTGCAGCGTCATCCAGGGGCTGACCGTCAAGGATTCTCCCCAATGGCTGCAGGACAGGCTTTCAAAGGCAGGGTTGCGTCCCATAAACAATGTGGTGGACGCCACCAACTTCGTGATGCTGGAATTCAACCAGCCCCTCCACGCCTTCGACTTGGACCGGGTGAGGGACCAAACCATCATCGTGCGAAGGGCCAAGCCCGGAGAAACCCTGCAGGCCCTGGACGGGGTGGACCGGGAACTGAGTCCCGAGGTAGTAGTCATAGCCGACTCCCGGGACCCGGTTGGAATGGGAGGCGTCATAGGCGGGGGCAACAGCGAAATAAGCCCGGACACTGCAAGGGTCTTGCTGGAGTCCGCTACCTTCGACAGCCAGAATAACCGGCGGACCGCCGAGACCTACAGGCTCCGCACTGACGCCAGCCAGAGGTTCGAAAAGGGGCTTCGCCCGGAACTGGCCCCTATTGCCCTGAGGCGCGCCACACAGCTCATCCAGGAGTTGGCCGGGGGTGAAATAGCCCAGGGTATCATCGATATCTATCCCGGTCGCGGCGAACCCTATCCCAAGGTCCGATTAACCCTGGAGCGGTTGAAGCAGGTTCTCGGGATGGAACTGGACCTGGCGACCGTGAAAGGAGTTCTGAATTCCCTGGGGTTCGCCACCGAGGAACTGGGACCCGACACCTTGGAGGCAACCGTACCCTACTGGCGAAACGACATTTCCATAGAGGAAGACTTGATCGAAGAGGTGGTGCGTACCATCGGCTATGACAGCGTCCCCACCACCATGTTGTCGGCCCCCATACCCTACCGCAACACTACTCCCATGACCGGGCTGGCGCCCCGGGTTAAGGACGCCATGGCCGCCGCCGGCATGCAGGAAGTAATCAGCTATCCCTTGGTGGGCCAGCAGGAGCTGGAAAGGGTGGGGCACCGGCAGGACGGGCTTCCCCTTTTGAGGGTCGCCAACCCCATGAACGCCGAGCAAGGATTTCTCAGACCCACCCTGCGGGCCAGCATGTTGGCTACCCTGGGTTCAAATGAAGACCGGGACGAGGGCAGAGGCGGCGGACCCTTCCGCTTGTTCGAGGTGGGCCGGGCCTTTCTCCCACGCAAGGATGACCTTCCCGAGGAGCGGGAGATGCTCTGCGCCCTGCTGGCCGGCCGCCGCTGGGACTATTCATGGCTGGCCGACGACGAACTCCTGGGATTCTTCGACGCCAAGGGAATGGTTTCATCGGTGTTGGGAAAGCTGGGGATTGAACCGTTATTCGAGCCTGCAGAAGACCCGTTCTTCCAACCGGGGCGATGCGCTGCAGTCCTGGCCCACGGAAAGCAGTTGGGGGTGATGGGCGACGTACACCCCAGCATTAAAGAGGCCTTTGACCTGAAGACGCCCGTTGTGTCCTTTGTAGAGCTGCGGCTGAGCGAAATTTCCCAGTCCCTGCCTGAAAACCAGCGCAATTTCAAAAGCCTTTCCCGTTACCCTGCCGCAAACCGGGACTTGGCCTTGGTGGTCCCGGAAGACGTGCCGGCGGGCCGGGTGCAGGAAATCATCTCCGGGCACCGTTTGGTGCAGCGGGTTGACCTGTTCGACATTTACACCGGGGAAAACGTGGCCAAGGGAACGAAGTCCTTGGCCTTTCACGTAGACTTCCAGTCCCACGACAGGACTTTGACTGCCCAGGAGGTCAGCCGCTCCCTGGAGGGACTGGTCAAAGCCTTGGAGCGGCAAGTCGGGGCATCCCTGAGGAGTTAACTTGTTCCAAGCGAATATTCCCGTCGAGACCTTGGCCTCAAACCGTATACCGGTCCCTGCCAAATCAGCCCACTGTCGGGAGTAGTCAGTGCAAAACAGAGAACACGGCCACGGGCATCAAGAGGGACATAGAGGCCATCGTCATCATGATCATGGCCGGCAACCAGCCCCGGAGCATATTCACACCCACGTTGATGAAGACATGCTCAGCGTGGAAGACGCCTACGAGCGGGTGCTGTCCTGTTTCTCTCCCTTGGAGGTGGAGGAAAAGTCCTTGGTGCAAGCCTTGGGTCAAGCCCTTGCCCAGGAAGTCTACTCTCCCTTAGACTTGCCGCCCTTGGCCAATTCGGCAATGGACGGCTATGCTGTGCTGTCCCGGGACATTGAGGGAGCCGGAGAAGACTCTCCGGTTCAGCTTTCGGTCATCGGGCTGGTTGCCGCCGGGCAGGTTTCGACCCAGCAGGTCATCAGCGGGACGGGCATCAGGATAATGACCGGCGCTCCCATTCCTGCAGGCGCCGACACCGTCGTACCCTTCGAGCAGACCGATGAAGTCAAGCGCCGCCGCTCCGGCCAGAGCCTGGACCAGATTGCCATCCTGGCCAATCTGCCGCTGGGCAGCAACGTCAGGCCTGCCGGCGAGGACGTGCAACGGGGCGAACTGGTCCTGGAGTCCGGCACCTTGGTTCGGGCCGCCGAGGTGGGTGTGATGGCCTCCCTGGGGCTGGAGAAAGTCAGCGTGGTGCGCCGGCCGGTGGTCTCCATCCTGGCTACCGGCGACGAGTTGCTTTCAGTTGCCGAGCATCTGGCCCCGGGGAAAATCTACGACAGCAACAGCTTCAGCATCGCCGCCTCTGTGGTTGCCTCGGGAGGCATTCCCCGGCTGCTGGGCGTGGCCCGCGACAATCTCGAAGACCTCCACGGGAAGCTGTACGAGGCCGACGGTTCCGATTTCGTAATCACATCGGCGGGTGTTTCCAAGGGGGATTACGACATAGTCAAAGACGTGCTGACCCAGCGGGGGGAGATGAACTTCTGGTCGGTGAGGATGCGTCCCGCGAAACCGCTGGCATTTGGCCACCTCAACGATTCAGGGGGGAAGGTAACACCCCTGTTGGGACTGCCCGGCAACCCGGTGAGCGCCATGGTTGCCTTTGAAATGTTCGCCCGCCCGGCCATTCGCCGTATGATGGGCCTAAAGCGGTTGGGCCGCCCATCAGTGCAGGGCGTGTTGACCGGCCCCATTCACAACTACGACGGCAGGAGGGTGTACGCCAGGGTTGAAGTTGCCCGGCAGGACGGGGTGTACTACGCCACTCCAACCGGGCCCCAAGGATCGAACGTCTTGACATCTATGTCTCGAGCCAATGGACTTGCCATTTGCCCGGAGGACCTTCCCGGCAAAGAGAAGGGTCAAACGGTGCAAATCATCATGCTGGACTGGAACGAAGAGGTTGATATATGACCACCCCGGAGCGCGAGGACGATTTCTCCGCAGCGGTGACTGAACAAGCAGAAGAGGACGCCACGGAAGAAACAGTTGAAGAATTGGAGGACGCTCCAGAGCCTGCTGCGGAAGTAGTGCAGGAACCTGAAGGAGAGGAACCGCCCAAGTATTACATCAGCCTGCAGCGGCTGGAAGAATTGCGGCGCTCACCGGTGGTTCTGATCGCCTCCCGGCGGGTACCAAGCTGCCCTTCCCTGTCACGGCCGGATTCCGAACTCGCTGATCCCCAGGCGCTCATCAACGAGATTGCCCAGCACTACCAGGACGACGAGGACTTTATCCGCACCGACATGCCCGTGATGGAGATGGTTTTTCGAATCTTGCTGTCACGGAAGAACGAACCCATCAGCCTGCTGGAACTGCACCACGAAATCACCGACCGTTGGGCAACCCCGGTGCGCCCTATAACAGTCACCGAAACAGGCCTGCAGAAGATTATGGAGAGCGACACCTACTACGGCTTCGCCAGGGAATAGCTCGGCGCGATCCCTGTCCCCGCACCATCCCCGGCGCGTCCTGCGGACAACGCAAGTTGGCGGGAAGGAAAACCGAAGGGTTTCCCGTTAAGAAGAAGTCTGGGTAGCGGCCAGCTCAGTGAGTTTCTTGAAAGCGGGCGGGTCGTTAACTGCCATATCCGCCAAGATCTTCCGGTCAAGCTCCACTCCGGCCAGCTTCAGACCGTGGATGAACTGGCTGTAGGTGGTCCCGGCTTCCCGGCAGGCAGCCCCAATACGGATTATCCACAGCCTTCTGAAATCGCCCTTGCGCTGTTTGCGGTGACGATAGGCGTGGCTCCAAGCATGCATCAAGGCTTCTTTAGCCCACTTGTAATTGCGGTGGGAAGAACCCTGGAATCCCCTGGCTGCCAGCAGGACTTTCTTGTGGCGGCGATGTTTGGTAACGCCCCTCTTTACTCTGGGCAAAACAAGACTCCCTGGTGCGAAAAAGAAGATTGCTGGAATCGCCTGCGTTCTAACCGCAGGACCGGGTTCTAACCGTAAGGAAGAAGGCGGCTCAGCCGACGGACGTCCTTTGGGTCCACTGTCAATTTGTCTGAATACTTGCGGGTCACTTTAGTGGGCTTTTTGCGCCTGAGGTGGCTACTCATACGTTTGCGGCGCATCAACTTACCCGAACCGGTGACGTGTATTCGGGCCTTAGCGCCCTTGTGGGTCTTAAGCTTTGGCATCGGTCAGTTCTTCTACCTGTTTATCGGTCCGTTCCACCTTCTGCCCGCTGGGGATCAGAATCATGGAAAGGGCCCTTCCTTCCATTGCTGGAGGCTTCTCCAAACGCACAATTTCCTTCAGGTCGTCGGCAACCCGCTTGAGCACCGACAACCCTATCTGCTGGTGGGTGGCTTCACGGCCGCGGAACCGTACGGTCAGCTTAACCTTGGCGCCGTCCTCAATCAGTTCCTTAACCTTGCGAGTCTTGGCGTCCAAGTCGTGGGCCCCTATGTTAGGCCTGAAGCGGACCTCCCGCAGTTCCGTGCTCTTCTGCCCTTTCTTGGACTCCCTATCCTTCTTGGAAGAGAGGTACCGAAGCTTTCCATAGTCAAGCAGGCGGCACACCGGAGGGTCGGAGTTCGGCGCCACCTCTACCAGGTCCACGTCGGCGGCTCTCGCGGCGCGAAGAGCATCAGCGACCGTCATTACGCCAAGCTGCTCTCCATTTTCGCCAATAACTCGAACTTGGGGAGAGTTAATCCGCTCGTTTACCCGATACTGCCTAGCTATACTATGCCACCTCCGCCAAAAATAAGGGGTTTTCAGGCGTGAATAAGTCTTGATACTCTATCACAAGGCTCCCAGCGGGTCAATCCGGCTAGCAGTCGTCCTCGGTTCCTGCTCCTTCGTTCAACTCCCTGAGGAAAGATTCTATATCCGGGGATAAAGGCATGGGAGAGGCTCCTTCTTCGCCTTCTTCCATCTGCTCCCTGTCGTACCTTTCTTCCAGCCGGTTCAGGAGCGAAGAGACTTCGGTTGTATCCTTGACAATGTCCTGCAGGGCCTCGTACTGCTGTGTGCCCCTCTGCCGGTCCATCAACCGGCTGGGAAGATGATAAAGCTGGCACAGAATCTCCATCAGCCGTGCGACCCCGGTGAAGTCCTCTTCCACCTGAAAGTATTGCGGCAGGTGCACCACGTAGGTGCGTGTGTCTATCCCCAACTTCTCCGCTTCCTGTGTAATCAAGTAGGTGATGGAGGTGGGGCCCTCGTAATTGCTGGGCTTGGCGCGGACCATCCGGTACTCTTCCTGGTTGTCCGGATTCTGGGTTCCTCCGGTCACCAGCAGGGGCCGGGTATGGGGCACCATGTCGTACATTCCGCCCACCAAAGAGTACCTGGCCACATTCAGTGTCTTCAGGACCTCCAGCACCGACTCGATGTATTCCTCGCCGTAACAGTGGGGCTCCATCAGGTGCAAGAGCACCAAGTCGGGACCTTCTTCACGGATCCCATAACGCACGATAGTGTTCGGAATGGAATATTCACGCACACCCCGGTTACGGAAGGTCCTGGGGCGGTAGCGGGTGAAATCGTAGAAGCGGCCGGGACGCGCCAGCCGGCCCAACTCCACGGCCCTCAGGTGCCTCTCTATCCTGGCCAGACCAAGACTCCCCACGCTGCCAACGTCAATCCAGGGCTTCAGCACCGCCAGCACATGGGGGTTCTTGAGTTCAGGAAGCGGCTCAGTGACTTCGAAATCTCCCAAGCGCATTTTTTCAGTTTGACATTCCCTCTGGTGATTTACAAGGGCTGGGAGTGCGGCCCACGGCCAGTGTTGGACAGGGGGTCTTCACTTGGACTTGGACTTCTACGGCGGCGGGCCAAGGGCGCGTCCACAAGCCTGGGACGGGTTGACTTATCCCGTGTCCATCCTGCGTTCCATCCTGCTGGCGGCCTGCTGCTTGTGGCGGCCCCCGCAAGGCCACCCGCCATCGGTGGTGGCCCTCGCCGTGGACGGGAACCAAGTTTCAGTGGGATTGAAGCTGGAAGGATCGCCCCGAGGCAAGCTATATCCCTAATTGGTGGCGCCCATGACGATGGTGGCTGCGGACAGGGGTCTGTTCCCCGTCGGGAAGCCGAGGGAGTTCCGGTTCCTGCTAAACGGGGAACCGGCGGCACAGGTGACCGCAGCGGTTCCCTGCCTGCCTCAGCATTCTCCCATCTGCAACAGACGACCTTCTCTCCAGACCACTTGGCCGTCCCTCACCGTGAGGTAGGTGTCAAAGCGCACCTTGCCCTCTACGTTGTTGCGGGCCATGTCGTGCCACACAAACCTGCCCTCTCTCATGTCGAACACAGCGGCATCGCCGGACATGCCCGGCCGGAGCGAGCCTATGTTTTCCTGCAGCCCCAATACCTCGGCAGGTTTGGCAGTGCTGGCTGACACCGTTTCTTCCAGCGACATGCCCAAGGCATGGAACTGGCTCATCAGGTCGTTCATCAAATAAACGGTGCGTTCCGGGGGAGCTATGTGGATATCCGTGCTGATGGTGGTGGGTGGAAGGCCCTGTTCCAAGGCTGCCTTCACTACCTGAACGTCGCAGTGGACCCCGGCGTGGGCCACGTCCATAACGACTCCCCGATCCGCCGCCGCCCTGACTTGGGACCTCACCTTGCTGTTAGCGTCCAGAATGGATTCGTGGTTGCCGTTGTAAGCGTGGGTGCAGATGTCCCCAGGTCCCAAGAACTCCAGGATGTCCGGTAATGGAATGGGGGTGCCGCTGACGTGGACCATCAGCTTGGCGTTGGCCTGGTCCGCCGCGGCGCGGGCTTTCTTCATGGCCTCGTGGGCGTCCCAAGCCGCCACGGCATTCACGTGCATCCTCACCTTGACGCCGAACAGCAGACCGGGGTTGGCCTTTATGGCGTCAGCGGTCTGGTCAACATCGATTACCCGCAGGTCGTGCAACCCGCCCCCCAGTACCCGGTTCAGCGTCAGACCTCCGGCGCCTATGTGCAGGAACGCCAGCAGACGGGTGCGGTGGGCGGGAAATACGTAGTCTCGCATGGCGGAATAGTTCAGGAAACCGGCGCTGCCCGCATCCACCCCGGTGGTGGTTCCAGAGGACAGGCAGGCTTGGTCGGCATGCACCGAACTGCCGTTGCCCCCGTGGTAGAAGTGGCCGTGCAGGTCGATGAGCCCCGGTGTGACCAGCTTTCCGGCAACGTCAACCACTGCCGCCGCCTTGGCCGAGTCGATGCTGGGGGAGACATCTGCTACCAAGCCGTCCTTGAAGGCCACGTCCTGCCTGGAGTGGATTCCCTGGGCCGGGTCCAACAGCGTGCCTCCGGCCAGCAACAAGTCGTAGGTCTCTGTCGAAACAGTCATCCGTCCTGTTCCTCCTCCATCTGCTCGGGGTACTGCAGCCGCCGCAGACGGGGATACACCAGCTCCTTGGGGTTGGCCAAGTCCGGACCAGAGATTTGGTCCGACTCACCCACCGGGCGCCCGCCCCACTTCCTCACCGCCTGCTCTATCATCAGCCGCACCACTTGGGGCGAACGCCCTTCCAGCCGCCCCAGTTGGTAGGCAAGGGTCACCGACAGTTGGTTGCGGGTAATCGTTTCGAATGCCGCTTCGTCGTTCAGGTCCTCCGGCATGCTGCCGCACTGATCCAGAAAATCGTCCAAGACCTGGCCGATAATGTCGGGAAGACCGCCAAGCTCAATTTCCGTCATGTAGCCGGTGAGCTGGTCGGTCAGGTCGACGATACCTTCTTCCGGAAGGACCACATCCAAGTATTCCGGTTCTTGCCCAAGGCGGTCGTCTTCAACCATCAGAGGGCCGCTCGTCCTCCACGGGGTGTTTGCAGGAGACCGGGCCTGTTCCAATTTCCGGCATCCCTAATACCCTATTGCCAGCTTGGTTAGAAACACCACCGGCGGCCCGATGACCTTCCACAGCAGTCCCAACCCTGATACGTAGTCAATGACGATTACTCCAATCAGCACCACCGGGCCCAGCCTCTCCAAACGGGCATAGGGCTCGGCCCACTGCCGTGGCAACAGGCCCCCCAGCACCCTTGAGCCGTCTAATGGCGAAAGAGGGATCAGGTTGAACACCGCCAGCAGAACGTTCATCAGTATCATCAGGCCGACGATGTCGGCCACGCCCTGCAAAATCCCCCCGGGTGTTCCATAAGCCACCCGCCCCAACGACGGGCTGCTCCAGTCCAGCAAGCCAATCTTCACCGGCAGGGCCAGCAGGAAAGCCACCGCCAAGTTGGAAAGGGGGCCAGCCGCAGCCACCAAGCCCATGCCAGCGTGGGCGTGTAGGAGATTCCTATGGTTCACCGGCACCGGCTTGCCCCAGCCGAAGCCGGCCACCAGAATCATTGCAGTGCCCGCGGGGTCCAAGTGTCTTTTCGGATTGAGGCTGAGCCTTCCCAGGCGGCGGGCGGTGTGGTCCCCCAAGCCGGTGGCGACTGCGGCGTGGCTGAACTCGTGGACGGTGATTGCGACCACCAGTGAGACGACCACCAGCACCGCAAGCCTGATGAAGCCTGCGGGGTCGTCAAACAGCAACTGGTACGAACTCAGCAGCATCGCCGTCCGGTGTCCCGCTGAAGCATCAGGAACAAATGGCCTGCGTCAGCCGAGGCCCCGCTGCGAGAAGACAGGCATACAGGATTTTTGGACCCGCCAACTCCTCACTCGTCGTCATCGTCATCCGGTTCGGGCTCCGGGGCCGGCCCCGAGCCCGAGGGGAACACGGAAGACGGGATGATGGGTGTTACGCCCCGGCGCTCCGGCCGGGGGCGGGGCATGTTCAAGCAGGCCGTCTTCAGCTCTGCCGCAGCCTCCACGCCCATTGCCGCCATGTCGACGACCAAGCCATTCACTCCCACGTTCCGCAGCGCTTCCAAGTCCTTGGCCGTGGGCGCCTTGGAGACCTCCACCAGGACGTACTTGTCAGTCCGGCGCCCTACCATGGCCACCGAAGCCAAGTCTTCCAAACGCCAAGTGTCCCCCAGGCCCGGCACACGCAGGACGAACACGTCCAGCGGCAAAGAGGCGATGGCCCGTAGGTCTCGGTCTTCCAAGCCTGCTTCGGTGTAAAGAATCTTCGCAATATCTTCCGAAGCCACCGCAGCCGCCGAAGTACCGGCCAGCAAAAAGGCCAGCATGTCGCAGCCTTGCTCTATGTAGGCTTGGGAGTCCTCCTCACTCAGCGAAGGGGTGTAGATCCCCCAAGGCAGCGAGGGCAACGATTTCTCCAGCCCTTTGAGCGCCTCGGGACTTTCCAGCCCCGCCAGCAAGGCGGCGTCCAGTTCCTGTTCGGCTACGGCCGCCAAGCCCTCCGCATGGTTCTCTGACACGCGTCCAACCACCGCAAGCCCGGGCGTCTTTTCCGACCGCACCGAGCCGAACCCCATGCCGCTGGTTCCACCCTGTGTGATTCTGTCCAACCGGTCAATAAATCTGCTCATTACCCGTTCCCAATCTCGTACGGAAAACTGTCCGGCTGATTATACTCCATCAACGGCTTGTTGTCGGCTTAAGTCACATGACCTCAGGCATGGCGTATAATGCGGATATGACAACACAGACCAATGAACCGCAAACCGAAAAGCATGCCCGCTTGGCGCAGCAGTTCTTGGAAAATGCCAAGCGTGAGATAGCCGCCGGGGACTTGGTGCAGGGGTCGGAAAAACTTTGGGGCGCCGCCAGCCAAGCCATCAAGGCCTACTGCGCCAGTCGAAACCTGCCTCACGCCAAGTACCAGCACCGCCGACGCGCCGTGATCGAATTGGCGGCTCAGCAAAGCAACCCTTCTATCCGGATGGCGTTCGGAATCGCAGAATCTTGCCACGCCAACTTCTACAACGACTGGATGGAACGGGAACATTTAGACACCTACCTACCCGACATAGAAGAACTGGTCAGGTTGGTGCTCGAAGCCAGAACTACCAGAACAAATTAAGGAGTCCCTGATAGAGACGCCGTCTTCACACTGACTGCTTCCTTTGCCTGCCGGCTAGAGCCCACCCTTTGGCCCGACTCTATCTCAATCCGCTGACAAACCCCATTGGCGTTGCCACTTTGCGTTGCCGTCTCCAGACTCCACATTGCCCCGAGCCATATCGGGCCGAGGCGGGCAGCTTCCAGGGGTTAGGTTCCACTACAGCCGAGCGGTCCGGTACTGACCAAGCGGTCCACCGGGTGGCCTCAATACTGACCCTATTGGCCCTCGCCTCTTCCGGTGCCTCTTGTCCCCCAATGAGTGCTTGCTGCTGTCTTGCCGTCCCTTGCTCAGCTACGACACTCCCTTCTCAGTTTCAACCCAAGACGGCGTTATAGATTCTTGTTTATATTGATTATCATGTACAAGTGACGTAGGTTAAATCGACTCCTCAGCGTTGACACTCACGCTCACTTGGAATATCATCGGGCCTGATAATCAAGATTACTTCGAGGTTATCCGGCCCACGCACATTTCGCATTCAACCTGAAGGAGGCGGCGAATGGCGAACAAGGAAAATCTGGCCCTGATTGCTCACCTCATGCGTAGAGCAGGCTTCGGCGCGTCCAGGGAGGACTTGGACCGCTTTGCGGCACAGGGCTACGAGGCCACTGTAGAGGATCTCCTGAATGTTGCCCCGGCCCGGCCCGATGGGAAGGCAGGTCCTTCGGCAATGATGACCCGGTACCATCCCAGCAGCCTGTTGCCCGGTGGCAACACCACGCTGGGAGCTTCCCGGTGGATGTACCAGATGGTCAACACTCAAAACCCGCTGGAAGAGAAGATGGCGCTGTTCTGGCACCACGTCTTTGCCACCGGCAACTCCAAGCTGGACAACTGCGACCAGATGCTGGAGCAGTTGGACCTCTTCCGCAAGAACGGGTTGGGTAACTACAAGGACATCCTGCTGGACCTTTCCCGGAACCCGGCCATGATTTTCTGGCTGGACAACAACGAGAACCACCGTGACGCAGTCAACGAGAACTGGGGACGGGAGTTGTTGGAGCTCTTCTCCATGGGGGTCAGCAACTACACCGAGGTGGACGTGCGGGAGGCCTCCCGGGCCTTCACCGGCTGGACCATCATGCCCAAGCTGCCGCGCCAGCCCTACGGCCGCTATCCTTGGCGCTTCGAGTACCGGGAAGAGGACCACGACGAGACCGAGAAGACTTTCCTCGGCCACACCGGCAACTTCGACGGCGAAGACATCATCGACATCGTGGTGCAGCAGCCGGCCACCTCCCGGTTCATCTGCCGCCACCTGTACAACTTCTTCGTTGGCGACGACGTCCAGGTTCCTGCCTGGACCATCGAGCCGTCCCCCGACGAGGACGCCCTGGAGACAATGGTCAGCGCCTTCGAGGAGTCGGGATACGAGATGAAAGCGGTGCTCCGCACCATGTTCAACTCCGATTTCTTCAAGAACGCCCGGTTCTCCAAGGTCAAGAGCCCGGCCGAGGTTGTGGCCGGCACACTCCGGCTGGTGGGAGCCTGGAAGTTCCCCCAACCCGGCATCAGGGACATAGGACTGCAACCCGGGTACATGGGTCAGGCTATCCTGGACCCGCCCAGCGTTGAGGGCTGGTACACCGGGCAGGAGTGGATTAACAGCGGCTCCCTGCTGGCCCGGATCAACTTCGTGGCCGACCGGGTGGCCAACACCTCCAACCC
>DAOULB010000005.1:0-161501 GCA_034420695.1 Dehalococcoidia bacterium | reverse complement strand
CGGGTCTTTTGTCATCTTGCAGGTGGGACACTTTCTCTCCGCCACGGTGGTACACAATCTCGCCGCCCTTGACACGCAGCGAGTAGGTAAGGGAAAATCCGGGCCCGAACCCTCCGCATCCCATGACACATTAGTGCTATAATCCGGGCATCTTCCATTCCAGCGCACCATGGAACTCCCGGAGGAGCCAGTCTCTACGTACCAGTACCGGTTATGACCACGGCAGAAGAAAATCTACCCTTGACCAGGGCGGACCTGCGGGAAGAGTTGCGCCAGATCCGGGATGACTTCCACCGGGAACAGCAACATCTCCGGGAGGACTCTCGCAGGGAACAGCAGCAACTGCGAGAGCACTTCCACCGAGAACAGCAACAGCTCCAGGAAAATTTTCAGCGTGAACAGCAGCAAGTCCGGGATGACTTCCGCCAGGACTTGCAACAGTTTCGGGATGACTTCCGCCGGGATCTTCAGCTTGTCCGTGAAGATTTTCACCAAGAGCTCCAGCATTACGCCACTAAGGCTGACATCGCAGAGTTGAGGGGTGAACTCAAGGGCAGCCTTCAGACCATGCGGTGGATGATGGCAGTCGGCGTCAGCGGGCTGGCCGCGCTCATGTTGGTTTTGAACTTCCTGGCATAGCCCCTTATCCTATTCTTCCCTTCTTCCCCCAAGCGGCTTTCCTCTTGGAATTTATTCTGGCATGGCGTATATTGTTGCCTAACGAAGCAGCCAGGCTTCTGCATATCAAATAGACCAGATAACGAGGAGGAGCAGTTATGCCTAAGCCAAAGAGAGTCGGCCATCTGGTGCTGAACGTCAAGGACCAAGTAGCCTCCACGAAGTTCTACACCGACGTCCTGGGTTTTGAGATCGCCGTGGACCGCCCCGGTTTCGGCACATTCCTGACCTGTGGCAGGATTCACCACGACTTGGCCCTGTTCCAAGCCGCCGAAGACGCAGCTCCGGTCAGCAAGGGCGGCCTGGGCCTCAACCACATGGCCCTGCAGGTCGAGGACTGGGACACCCTGAACGACTTCTACCGCCTGCTCATTGAGAAGGATGTGGAAATCGACCACACCACCGACCACAGTATGACCTACAGCATCTACATCAACGACCCCGACGGCAACGGCATCGAGCTATTCTGCAACGCTCAAGCCACCGCCGAAGAGGGTCTGGCCGAAATGCGCCGCCCGGGCCGCAAGAACGTCCCCTTGGTCTTCAGCTAGACTGGACGAGACCCGGCAAATGGAGTTGCTTCGATGGGGCCAATATCTCTTGGCCCCATCTCTTTTGTCCGGAACCCCTGACCGGAACGGGACATAATCGCCCTGAGGGAGGACTGCCATGGCTCATCTTGAGTTCGGCATCTGGGACACCTTTCCGGCCCACGAGATGGCCAACTACTCCATAGCCGCCGACGCCTACGACCAGCACCTCTACGAAGTGCAGCTCGGCGAAGAACTGGGCTACGAGTCCTACTACATCATCGAGCACCAGAACTCCCACGTAGGCCAGCTCAGCGCGCCCAACGTGTACCTGACCGCAGTGGCCCAGCGCACCACGGCAATGCGCTTCGGCGTCATGATCTACCAGCTCCCCTTCTACCACCCTATGCGCCTGGCCCAGGACGCCGCCATGCTGGACCACCTCTCCCACGGGCGGCTGGAGTTCGGCACCGGCATAGGCGTGGCCGAGCATGAATTCCTGCGTTGGAACCTGCCCTTCTTCGAGCGGCAGAAAATGTCCTCCGAGTCCCTGGAAATCATCATCAAGGCCTGGACCCAGGACGAGGTTACCTACAAGGGCGACTACTGGCAGTTCGACGAAGCCCTGCCGGTGCCCAAGCCCTACCAGCAGCCCCACCCGCCCATCTGGGTGGGCGCCCACAGCCACGCCTCGCTGGAATACGCCGCCCGCAACAATTTCCACGTCTCCCAGAACCTGGACGTGGACCCCGTCATCGCCGAGAAGTTCGACCTGTACCGCAAGATATGGAAGGAGTGCGAGCACCCGGGCCCCATGCCCCGCACCTTCCTCACCCGTGCGGTGCACGTGGCCGAGACCGACGAAAAGGCCAAGGCCGAAGCCGAGGGGCCCCTGCTGGAGCATTACAGGTTGGGGCGGGAGGGCATCGCCCGCACCCGCCTCGGCGGCCAGGGCCGCAACGAAGGCACCCCCAGCCAGCGGGAGCTGGCCCGGGTGTTCGAAGGCATGGGCACGTCTCTGGATTTCTGGATGGACAACGGGCTGGCCTTGGTGGGCAGCCCGGAGACGGTCACCGAGAAGCTTAAGGCCCAGTACGAACTGATGGGCTACGACGTATTCTGCGCCGCCCACCGCATGGGCCGCATGCCCAAGGAACAGTCCCTGAAGTCCCTGGAACTCTTCGCCCGGGAAGTCATGCCCGCCTTTGAGTAACGAAACGCCGGCACACCGGAGCAACCTGGCCAGGATACGAGCGGTGGTCCTTGACCTCGACGGGACCACTATCGGCCCCGACGAGAAGGTCACTCCCGCAGTCCGGAACGCTATCGGCCGGCTTTCTCGGCAGGTTCCTGTGTCCATAGCCACGGGACGGTGCGCAGCGGACCTCTTAGGCTATGCTCGGCAGTTGGAACTCAGCTCTCCCCAAGTCTGCGACGGTGGGGCCACCATCCTGGACTCCCAGACCGGTGAAATCCTGTGGCGCAATCCCCTGGGGCCGGAGAGTTCCATGAAAGTCTTGCACCGGCTCCAACAACTGGGCGCCAATTTCATCGCCACCTTCCCCGAGGGCAGCTCTAAGGCCTTCGACAATATTCCTCACTGGGACATCACCCGTATCTCAGCCTTGGATATATCCGAGGCTCAAGCGGAGGACCTGGCCCAGGAGTTTTCGCCCGACGCCAACATCGAGACAATCAAGGCCTTCCTGCCCTACAACGGGCTGTGGGCCACCGACTTCACCGCCAAGGGTGTCGACAAGGGCTCCGGGGCCAACCAGCTTGGCAAGCTGCTGGGCGTGGAAACCCGGGACATGGCTGCGGCCGGGGACAGCTACAACGACGTGGCCCTGCTGGAGGCCTGCGGGCTCGGCATTGCCATGGGCAACGCCGCCCCGGAGGTCAAGGGACTTGCCGGTTACCTGGCCCCCGCCGTAGAAGAAGACGGCCTAGCCTGGGCCATCGAAGAAATATTATTGCCGAGGCTGAAAGCATAAGAGCCGCGGCATCAGCTAAGATGCTCGGCAAGGAGGTGGATTTGAACTCGAAGCAAGACGTTAGGGGTTGTTGTCGTTTGAACCCGAATCAGCCGCACGTTGAGCCGGCGAAGGCTCGTTAAATTCCTCCCCGGCGGCCTTGGCTCGTTCTCGCCGTTGCAGCCACTCCTCCCAAGCACGGCGCTCCTCCCGCAGGCCCTCTTCTCGCCCACGCTCGCGCCCTTCTTCCCGCCCCTCTAACAGACCCTCCTCACGCCCCTTTTGCCGCCCCTCTTCTAGCCCCCGTTCGCGCTCCATCGCAGAGCGCCTCCTGAAGTATCTTTCAGCAAACACCAAGACAACCTCCACGGTAGCCAGCAGCGTGATCGTCGTTGCAACCGCTGCGCCTACTCCATAGCCGATGGATATTATTGTATCCACCGGGGAGTCCGCTTCCCTGTAGTCTATCTCGTACCAAGCCACCAGACCAACCAGGCACAGGACTATCAACACCGAAGCTACAAGATAGTTTACCTCGTGGTCCCTGAACAATCGCCTCAGCCCGGTCTGCTAATTGGCCGTGTCCATAAGGTAGCCCTACTGACACATTCGTGTCAAGTATGCACTGTCAGTCCCGGGGCTGGTAAACTGCCAGCTAATCTTCGAACAAAGGAAGGTGAATGACTTGGTCGCTACGCTGAAGGAAATGATAGACAGCGCCCCCTGGCGTGAAGCGGTCACCTACCGAGACACTTGGCCCCACGAATACGTGCTGTTGCAGAAGGACGGTCAACGGGAACTGATGGCAGCAGTGCGGGACCGGATGAAAGCCGGCGAGGCCTTGGTGGGCCGCTTCTTCAGCACCACGCCCACCTACCTCTTTATCGGCGACTACAAGTACTGGTTTATGACCCACCACGACGTTATCGAATTGGACCAAGAGGACGATGAGCACGTGCTCAACCGGGCGCCCCTCTACCGCGACCGCCGTGACTTCATCATCCAGCCCGGCGACTCCGGCATGCCAGAGGTCTACCCCGAAAATCCGCCCTATGCCACCCCCAATAGCTAAAGGAGGTTTTGCTGATGGCTAACGGTGATTCTTTGCTGGCTTATCTGTCTCCTTGGTTTACCACTCAGACCGAGAACATTGCCGTTGAAGCCCTCGGTTACATTTTGAACAAGTCCTCCAAATGCCGGGAAGCGCTGGACGACGTGGTGCGGTCAGGCGTTAAGAATGTCAATCCGGTAGATAAGGTGCGGACCCAGGCCAGTAGGTTCCAAGATGGAACGCGGCCCGATTTGGTTGGGCTCGACGAGAATGGTGCAGAACGCGTCCTGATAGAAGCTAAGTTTTGGGCCGACCTTACGCCTCGCCAACCGAATGCCTATTTGGAGCGGTTGGGAAAAGATGGGCCAGCGGTGTTGCTGTTCGTCACGCCGGAGCAACGGATAAGCAGGCTATGGGCACAATTGCGCAATCGCGCTGATCGAGCGGAAAAAAGACTGACGGATGTTGACGCCGAGCGTAAGTGTATGTGCGTCGATGGCACACAAAAGCACTTACTACTTGTCAGTTGGACTGGTCTGTTGGATAGAATGTCCGCCCAAATAAGGGACTCCGAAGAACCGGAAGTAGAGGCTGATATTCAGCAACTGCGCGGGCTTGCCGAGTTCGCCGATGAAAGAAGAGTCCAACCGGTCCCCGAGGCCGGAGAGCAATTTGGCCCAGATTCAAAGCGAATGCTTGATTTGAAGCGTCTAATAGACGCCGCCACTAACCGAGGTGTTTCGGAGGGCTGGATCAGCACAAAAGGCTTGAATCGAACTCCCCGGCGGTATGGCTATGGGCGGTACTTACGGCTGAACGGAAAAGTTGGCTGGTTTGGGGTTAACGTCGAAAGGTGGGAAAGAGACGGCTCGACGCCTTTGTGGTTCAATCTGACCAAAACCAACGACGCCACGTTGGCAGAAATAGGGAGCAAGTTGCAATTAACTATAGAAGGTTCATGGGTCCCACTCTATCTGAAGACGGGAGTCGAACTAAGGGAATCGCTTTCAGCCGTAGTGTCCCGCTTAGGGGAGATTGCCGATGTCATTCAAGCCGCTCATGACAGCGCATAATTAGCGCCCTTCGGCTCTAGCCGACCAATCTCCTACCCCCGCAGCCGCGGCACCACCTCCTCGCAGAACAGCCGCAGCGAGTTCCTCACCTTGTCCTGCGGGATGAGCCCGCCCACGTTGATTTCGGCAATGATGCCCGATAGCCCCAGCAGTTCCTGCAGGCCCCCCAAACGCTCCGCCACCGACTCCGGCGTGCCGTAGGCCAGCCGGCCCCGCAGCAGTTCCTCGTACCCAATGGAGGACAAACTTTGGTACCGCTCCGACCGCTCCTCTGAAGCGGTGGTCCCGGCGGCCGACGCCGAACTGGCGAAGGACTCGGCCAGCCGGCGGTAGGAGCGGTAGGTGCTTTCCTGGGGCTCCTCGTAGGCCTGCTCCTCCGTTTCGGCCACGTAGATTGGTATCCGCAGTATCACGTCGCCGCTGCCCGCGTGACCCGCCTCCTTCCAGCACTGCCGGTACTCCGCCAGAGAGGTCACCAAGTCGTCCTGGTTCATGCCCCGCAGCCCAACGAATATGTTGTGCCCGTCCCTGCCGGTTAGGGGGAAGGTCTCCTTGGTTGTGGCGGCGATGCGCACCGGCGGGTACGGCTTCTGGTAGGGTTTGGGTAGCACGCACAGGTCTTCGAAGTTGAAGTATCTCCCTTGGTGGGAGAAGCTTTCGTTGGTCCATGCTTTCAGGATGACGTCCAGCGACTCCTGGAACCGTTCCCGGCTTTCGCCGTAGGGAACGCCGTACCCCTCGTAGGCCCGTGGGAAGCCGCTGCGTCCCACGCCGAATTCAAACCGCCCCTTGCTCACTTGGTCCACCGTGGCCGCCTCTTCCGCCATTCGGATGGGGTGCAGCAGGGGCAGCACGTTCACCGCCACGCCGACCCGCAGCCTTTCCGTCCGGGCAGCGATGGCGCTGGCCACTATCAAGGGGACGGACACGAAGGACGGGATTCCGGCCCCTTGGGCGTCCAGCGGGTTCCTGGGGGCGGCAAAGTGCCGCTCCGCCAGCCAGACGCCGTCCAAGCCCCCAGCCTCCGCTTGGTCCACCTGCTCGAAGGCTTCGGAGAAGGCCTCCTCCATGGTAGAGCCATACCGGTAGTCACACTCCATTACCAAGCCGTAGTGCATGTCTTATCCCTCGTCGCAGCCCTACGCTGCGGCCCTCAGTTTCCTAATATATCTACCCGGTTTCATTGGACCCACCCAAGGGGTCAACACACAATTGGGCAGGCTCAGTCCTGGTTGCAGATGAGCCAGCCCAAGTATCCTTGTGTCTCCGGACCGCTGCGGCCCCTTCTGAGATTACTCCCAGATGGCGGCAACCCGGAAAGCCAGCTGGGTATTGGTCTCCCGGACGTCCACTATCTCCGCCGGGCGCTCGCCCAGTACACCCAAGGCGATTATCCAGTTCAGGAGCTCGTGGTCTCCCGACTGCTGCAGGTCCTCCGGTTCTATCTCTCCCAGCTTGCTGCCCTGGCCGCTGCGCACCAGTTCCAAGTAGCGCCGGTCCGTCTCCACGTCGATCTCCCGGCACTAGAACTTGTGGGCCAGGAAACTGTGGGACCAGCTCGACGACGCCACCACCGCCACTTTTTCGTCCCGGGTGTCCAGGAACCTCCGGATAGACTGGCCCAACTGGTAGCACCGCTTGGGGGTGGGCCGGGGCGGGTAGTCCGGGCCGGCTTCCTCGCCGTAGCAGTTGACGAACAGGGGCAGCAAGGGGAACTTGCCCTCCGGGTCCAGGAACACCAAGGGATTGATGATGGCGTGGGCCAGCCCCCAGTCCCAGCCCTTCAGGGCCGACGAGGTGGCTATGTCGAAACAGTCGCGGATCAGGTAGTTCCGCAGGTCCCGGGAGAAGTCCTTGGGGCACCGGAACTTGAACTCCGTCTCCGGGGCGGCGTCCCACAGGTTGATGTGGGCCGAAGGCCGCTGGAAGGGGAAGCCGGAAACCTCGCCTCCGGTGTACAGACAGAAGGGAGGCAGGTTGTCCTGCAGGAAATTCTCGGCCTGGTCGTCGCCGATGACCATGACCAAGTCCGGGTCCCATTGGTGCAGGCGCTCCCGCATCACTCGGAACGACTCCATCACGGCCCGCTGGTCCTCTATGTCCTGGCTCAGGCCATTGTCGGTGCCCAGCTCTTCCAGCAACTGGGCCGGCTTCTCGTAGTTGGGCACCCGCTTATAAATGCGCTCCCTGCCCTCAGCCCAACGCTCCGGTGGCGTCAGGATAATGGGCCCGTGGGAAACTCCCAAACCCATAATTTCAGCCATATCATCCTCCTTGTCCTTCGTTCAAGAGGATAGCCCCGGCGCGGTCTCAATGGCGGGGCCGGTTTTCGGATTGTAGTGTTGCCCCTATACAGTGTCAACAAAGCTGGCTTCCGCGTAAGTGTTCACACTTGATGAGACGGATGCCTGTTCAGGACAAAAATGCTGCCTAACAAGTACATGAGTCATCCCGGAGTTTGGCTACAGGGAGTGAAGGAAGGGGGATAGGAAAGCCAGAGGGAACTTAGGGCGGCTCGCAATCTGGAGAGCGGTATCGCAGCTTGGCGGTACCGCTCTCCCGTTCTATGGCACCAGTTTCGCAGCAGCCCCTGGACCAGAGGAGCCAGGTTGGACGCCAGCATAGAGAGCAGGAAGGCGTAGACCAGGCTGACCAGCAGCAGCAGCTTGAGTCGATTCTCCCAGAACCATAGCCGGGGGCTTTCCATGGCCAGGTCCGTCTTGCAGGCTCGGTAGCACATCTCCACCTGCCAGCGGCGGGCATAGGCCAGCACCACTTTCCAGGCATCGTCGGATGTGGCTACGGGTTCATTTGTCAGCAGGTACCACGGTTTGCGTCCCTTACCGGGCCTAGAGACCACCAGCCACAGCTCATCGTCAAACCGGGGATGGTGTACCGGGACGGCCACGATGCCGGTCTTGCGGTACTGGCGGCGGCGCAGATCCCAGATCTGGCGGTGGGCCTGGGAACGCTTGCCCCGGGTGATGTGCCAGGCGGGACGCTCGCCCTTGTCATCGGCAAGGTGGTAGCGGGTGGGCCAGCGCACGATGAACCGCAACTGGTGTCCGCTCAGTTCCCTGAGCCAGGGAGTGCCGGCGAATCCCCGGTCAAAGACGTGGACCACTCTTCTACGCCACTCTGCGGCACACTGGGACAGCAGGTCCCCAGTCTGTTCCCGCCGGTGGCTGGCCAGCGGGCCCCGGCTGGTCCACCAGCGCATGGCGGCCAGGGCGGGCGGTCCCTGCATCCCAGCCACCATCACAGTAAGCCATTGCAGGCCAGGCACGAACACCGGAGGGCCACCGGGTGGATTGTAATAGCCTGGCTTGATGCGCTTGAGCCGGGATGCCTTGCTGGAGCGGACCGGGCACAGTCCCTCCAAGGCGATGCTTTCCGGTTTTTCCAGCACGCTCTCATCCCAGATGGCCAGCGCGGTCTCATTCCATTCCTCCAACTCGGTAAGCCTCTGGTCTGCCCGATGCCAGAGGAACTTCTCTAAGATAGTATGGGACCACTTGGGAGAGCGCAGCAGGTTGCTGAGCCGCTTGGTTCCGGCTGGGGCCTGGGCTGGAGAAAGGATGTGGGATCCCAACTCGCTCAAAAGCAGCCCCGAGCGCGAGTGACGCAGGCGCACGATGGCGATCAGCGCCAGAAAAAAGGTCCGTACCAACCGGCGGTCTATCTGCCAATCCAGCCATTGTTCCAACGGCCCAATGAACCTTTGCAGTAGATTGGCACCCTCCTGCCCTTGCTCTCTCCCCACCCGTTCCTGCACCATAAGAAAAGACCCCTCTTGGTGGTTGGTGTCGTAACAAACCCATTCCACCCGAAGGGGTCTTTTTATGTACCTGTTTTCCTATACGACTTCTTGCCTGTTTACCAAACTCCGGGATGACTCATGTACGTTCCCCCGCAGCGGATGCTTCTTTCCGAGAGGACCTCACTAAGGCAGAACAGTTCCCCGTCAGACTGTGAAACCCCTCTCGCCGTTTGACCGTCCTGCCGGGCCGCCCTAAACTCACAGGAATAACCGGCGGGCCGTCGGTACCTGATTTGGCCGTGCCACATGTAACCGCTATGAACCCCGGAGGCTGCCCCGTGACCGAGCTCCGCCTGCTGGCCTGTTTCGCCCATCCCGACGACGAAGCCTTCCCGGTGGGAGGGGCCCTGGCTGCCCACGCCCGCCGCGGCATTGCAGTCCGCCTGGTGACAGCGACCCTGGGTGAAGAGGGCGAGATCCGGCAGGAAGGAGCAGCCACCCGGGAGACCCTGGGCAATGTGCGGAGGGTGGAGCTTTCCTGCGCCGTGAGGGCACTGGGGCTGGCGGAACACGAGGTGCTGGACTACCGGGACTCCGGCATGGCGGGGTGGGACGCCAACAACCATCCCAGGGCCTTCGTCAAAGCCGATGCATCCGAGGTGGTTGAACGTCTGGTGCTGGAGATGCGCCGTTTCCGCCCCCAGGTCGTGCTCACCTTTGGCTCCGATGGGTTGTACGGTCACCCCGACCACATCGCCATCAGTAATCACGCCACCGAGGCCTTCCGGTTGGCCGCCGACCCCAACGCTTTCCCTCGCCAGTTGACCGGTGGAATCGAACCGCACCAACCCCGGCGGCTGTTCTACAGCGTCCGCCCCCAAGGATTCCGCAGGGAGTGGGCCGAGGCCCTGCGGGGGGAGGGAATCGACTGGCCCATGCCCACGCCGGAACAGGAACTGCAGGGCGTCCCAGAAAACGAAATGCACTTGGAACTGGACGTTTCCGGAGACGGCGACCTGGAGGCCAAGATGGCCTGCATCCTTTGCCACCGCACTCAAGTGGCCCCCGACTGGCCCTACCACCGGGTGCCGCGCCACGTCACGGCCCGCATCCTGGGCCGCGAGTTCTACATCCGCGCCCACCCTCCGGTCTCCCCCGGCGAGAAGGTCCCGGAGGACTTCTTCGCCGGGCTTTAAGCCGGTCGCAAAGTCCCTCTCAGGACAAGACTACCCTTTAGGCGGCTGGACAAAATCGCCCAAGGGACACGGCATCCGTTGAGGATCGAGTTACCCCTTGGGTCGCTGGATTAGCTCCACGCTGACCTGGTCCGGCGCCTCGATGAAGGCCACCGTCGAACCCGAGGGCATAGTCCAAGGCTCGCAGTTGAACTTGACCCCGTTGGAGTGCAGGTGGGCCGCCGCCGCCTCCATGTCATCCACCTCGAAGCCGAAGTGGTCCAGTCCGTAGCGCGGCTCCGTGGAGCCTGCCACCGGGTCCTCCCCTTCCGCGCGGCCGGAGATAGTCATCAAGGGCTCGCCCCCCAATGACAGGGTGATGGACTTGGTGGTGGACAGGGGCCGCTCACCGGTTATCTCCGCCCCGAAATTGTCGCAGTAGAACTTGGCTGCCGCGTCGGGGTCTTCGCTCCGGAAGTGCAGGTGGTTATAAACGAAATTCACGGTGTCTCCTCCAGTCGGCTCTGTATGTGATGTTTTACTGGTTGGCTTCGTGAACCGGGGCGCTACCCCAGGAACTCTCCCGCCCAACGGTCGTAGTCGCCCTTGCGGATGACTTGGTCCACCAAGTCCGCCGAAGGCTGTCCGTCCCGCAGTTCGCCGGGGGCTACCCCGTCCCGCAACGCCTTCAGTGTGTCGTAGGTCGCCTTGACCGCGGCGTAGAAGGGCAGGTGCCCCTGCAGGGCCACACGTACACCGTTGGCCGCTAAGAACTCCCGGTCGGCCAACTCTCCGCCGGCGCCGCCAAGGAGAATCGGAATATTGACCTCGGCGTGGACCGCCTCTATCTCCGCCCGTGTCTGTGCCCCGGCCAAGAACATGGCGTCCACCCCGGCCTGCTCGTAGGCCTTGGCCCGTTTGATGGCCTCGTCCAAGCCGCCGAAGCGGATGGCGCTGCTTCGCCCGGCCACCACCAAGCTGGGGTCCTGCCGCCCGGCCAAGGCGGCCTTCATCTTGCCCACTCCCTCTTCCACCGGGATCAGCTCCTCCCCCGCCGAGCCAAAGCCCCGGGGCAGCAACGTATCCTCGATGGTCAGGGCCGCCACCCCGGCGGTCTCCAGTTCCTCCACGGTGCGCTTCACGTTCATGGCGTTGCCGTAGCCGTGGTCGGCGTCCACCATCAGGCTGATGTTCCCGGCCCGGCAGATGCGGTGTATCTGCTGGGCGAACTCGCTCAGGGTCAGGACGATGATGTCCGGCGCCCCCAATACCGTGGCCGAGGCGATCGAACCGGCGAACATGGCCACCTCGAAGCCCAGATCCTCGGCGATGCGGGCCGAAATGGGGTCATACACCGACGCCGGGTGCACGCACTTGTCCCCGGCCAGGATCGCCCGGTAATTCTCCCTGCGCTGGGTCAGGTTCATGTTGCCCCTCTACTACGGTGATATACTGCCAGTCCCAAGGTCAAAACTGCTAACTTGGGACCTTGAGCCATTCTAGCATAGAGGGAAATGCGCCGAATGGACCCTGCCAGCAACAAGGCGAAAGACCAGGAACGGCAAGCGCCGGAGCAATGGATCATTCTGCCGGGAACCACCGTTGGAGGGGAAGTGGGAACCTTCTACGTCGACTTCGTCATCTGGAACCGGGACAAGACCCGTTCCCGCACCCTGAACGGACTGGTTGACACTGGAGCGTCATATACCTTGGTGCCATCGTCAATATTGGATGAACTGGGAATCGAACGGCTGCGCTCCAGGGTATTCAGCCTGGGCGACGGCTCCAAGCAAGAACTGTCAACAGGGGTTGTAGAAATAGAACTGGACGGCAGCACCAGCCCTGCAACCGTCGTATTTGGCCCCGACAACGGCAAGATACTGCTTGGCGCAATGGCCCTGGAGACCCTCGGCCTAGCCGCCGACGCCAAAAACCGCCGCCTGATCCCCGCCGAGCTGACGTTGTAGCCGGGCCTGCAAAGGACACTAGGATGACCAAGATTGTAGGCGTGGACTTCAGTGGGGCCGCAACCAACAACAACACTTGGGTCACTACAGGAACACTACAGAATGGTGCACTAGTATTAGAGGCCTGCGAGCGACTAGCCCGCGAGGAAACAGATGCTCACAACATCCTGAAAGAGAGATTGAGGAAATTACACACCAATGCAGACGCTGTCGTGGCTTTGGATTTCCCATTCGGGATTCCAGAGGTAGTATTCCCTAAGATCTTCGACGATAGGGGATTGAGCAAGCCTGGGAATTCTATGCCGGCCATCTGGAAAGCTACGAATGATCTAGGTGACCTAACAAGCTTTCTGAATTCCTTGCGCCGAAGGCTACTAGACGGCGACTTGAAGGAATATAAGAAATGCAAACGGAAGGGTGACGAATTCTTTAAGGAATGTTTATCTCCCTTGAATCCAGCACAACCCAATATGATTCCGATGACGTTTCGGGGTATGCAGTTGTTGCATTATCTTTGGGCACTAAAGGGTTCAAATTTCCGGGTTCCACCTTTAAACATCCCGGAACGTACTGGCCCTCAACTGCTTGAAGTAATGCCTGGGGCGGTGCTTAACGCCTTCTGTCTGCCGCATAAGACCTACAAACGAGGCTTCGACGCTCTAAAGGAGCGTCAGAAAATACTGGCCAATCTATCAACTAGGTCCAGTGTGCCCTTGCCAAATCTGCACAAATTTCGCGACCACTGCATGTTCAGCGATGACGCTCTGGATTCAATTGTTGCCGCAGTTGCCGCAGCAATGTGGGCAGACAGGGAGAAAAGAAGTCGATTCCGGCGTCCAGAAGATTGCCCGAATCCCTCCATCATTCAAGCCGCCCAACTCGAAGGCTGGATTTACGCCCCAAGGAAAACTGTCGCCGCCAACTGATCCACAGCTTGGCGACCGCCCCCTAAATCCGCCCGGGGTTCTTCGGCTCCAACCCCAGCCGTATGCGCCCATACTCCTCGGCCACCGCATCCCAAGACAATCCGAAGTGGTGGGCCGCGGCGTGGGCGTCCCGGTGGAACCGCTGCAACGGGCTGGTGTCGAAAATGGCGTGGCCGCCGCTGGCCTCGAACAGTCGGTCCACCGCCTCCACCGACAACCGGGCAACGTAGGTCTGGTTGCGGCGTATCCGGGCCCGCTCCGGCAGCATCGTATCCTCGTCTCGTTTAGCCCGCTCCAGGACCTCCCTCCCGTCGTTCTCCATCACCAGCCGGGCGGCGTGAATCTCCGCCTCGGCCTCGGCCACCCGCAGGTGCACCGGCGCCGACTCGGCCATCCGCTCCCCCGAAGTGTAGTTGACCCGGGCCGCGGTGTGTCTTTCGAACTCCTCCAAGGCCCCTTGGGCCATGCCCACGACCGGGGCGGCCAAGGTGTAGGAAAACATCGTCCCCAAGGGAATCCGGAAGTTGGGCGTGTTGTGGATCAACCGGCCGGGGTGCCGGCCCTCCCGCATCTGGGCCTGGAGCACCGTCCGGTGCTTGGGCACCAAGGCCTCCTCCACCACGATGTCCTTGCTCCCGGTGCCCCGCAGCCCTGAGACGTGCCAAGTGTCATCGATGGCGTAGTCCGACTGGGGCAATAGCATGTAGACCAGCCCCTCCGGGGCGTTTCCCGCCAGCATCACCCAGTGGGCGTAATCGCAGCCGCTGGAGAACTGCCACCGCCCGCTGAGACGGTAGCCCCCGTCGACGGCTTCCACCTTGGAGTTGGATGGATTCAACGAGGTCGAGGACAGGATGTCCCTTGACTCGGCCCAGTACTCCTCCTGGGCTTCCAAGGGGAACATGCCCGCCGCCCAGTTGTGGCTGGCCCAGATGCTGTAACACCAAGCCGTAGAGCCGCAGCCCCGGCCCAACTCCGCGGCGATGTCCAGCACCGCCCCGTAGTCCACGTCGTATCCTCCGAAGCGCTGGGGCTGGGCTGCCCGCATCACCACGGCGGCGTGAAGGTCGTCCACCGTCTCTTGGGGCAGGTTCCTCAGCTCTTCCGTCCGGGCGGCCCTCTTCTTCAGGTCCGGCACAATCTCCGCCGCCCGCCCCACCAGTTCCCGGTAGGTCTTTCCCTTGCCGTCAGCCGCATTCACTCTGCTTTCCCAGGGAACACGCGGTCCCAGCCCCGTTTCAGGCGGCCGCCGCTGGCTGCCGGGCTTCCATTCTTTCGATGAACTCCTTCAACTGGGCGGCGTAAAAGGGCGCCTTCATCGAGTACCGGTTGGTGGCGGCTATGCCGGGGAAGGTGTGGTCGTGCTGCCCGATCACGTCCCACTCCTCGTGGGTCCAAGCCGATGGCCGCAGTTCCGAGTGGGGCGCCAGCCGGTGCAGCGCCTCCGCCGCCGACCTGTGGTGCACCTCGTCGGGGGTGTTGCCCTCGAAAATCACCAAGGGGCAGGAGATCGAGCTCAACTGCTCTTCGCTCAGCTCGCTCACCGGGTTGGGCGCATAGTAGGACTCCTCCCAGCGCCGCATCGCCGATAGAAATTCCCCAACGTCCATGGAAAGCAATACCTCTTCGTTGGCTGGATTGTCGGCAATGCGCTGGGCGAAGAACTCGGTCTTCGCCACTGCCTCCATGCCCCCCTGCTCCGCAGCGTCGATAAACTGGCCGTAGTAGTTGGGCCCCGTCTCCCGGGCGCTGTTGGGGCCGCCGCTGACCTCCCAGACGAACAGCCCCTTGACCGCCTCCGGGTGCCGCACCGCCAAGGTAAGCGAGGTCCGGGAGCCGGCCGACCCCCCGGCAGCGTAGGCCGGGGCGGCGCCGATGTGCTCCAGCAGCCCCGCCATCTCTTCGGCCCACAAGTGCTGCTCCGATGGCCCGCCGCCGATGGCCACATCCGACTTGCCGCAGTTGCGCCGGTCGTGGAGGATGACCCGGAAGTGGGCCGATAGCAGCGCACCAATGGGCCTAAGCCCGTTGTGGTCCACCCTGCCTCCCGGTGTCAAAATCACCGCCGGCCTATTGCCGTGGTCTTGGTAGCCGTGGTCTTCGTAGTACAGGTTCACGCCGTTCACGTTTGCGTAGGACATGTTCGCTCCTGTCGTTGTCCCGGTGTTGTCGTCCGGGGTTATAGTCCAGTGGTTATCGTTCCGGGGCCTTCAAGGCAAGTCACGCCCGGTGTGGGGGGTTTGCTCCAGCCCAGAATACCACACCGGCGCCGGGCTCAGGGGGTCAATTCAGCCCGTGCGCCAGCCCGTGGTGACGAACTCCTGGATGGCATAAAAGTACTTCCCCATGCCCTGGTACAGCAGGTCGTTGTGGCCCGCCCCCGGAATGGTGACCATCTTCTTGTTTTCCGAAGACGCCTCCTCATACATCGCCCGCGCCTCTTCCACCGGGGCCAAGGTGTCCACCTCCCCGTGAATTACCAGCAGCGGCAGCGATATTGACCTGACCTTCTCCCGGTAGGCCTCGGCGAACCTCTTCGCCTCCTCCGGCGCCAGCCCCCGGGTGAACTGGCCCAAGGTGGGACGGCCGCTCTCTACTATTACCCCGGCCAAGCCCTTTCCAGAGCCCCCGGCCAGTTCGCCGGCCGCCAGTTCAAAAGCGGCGTGCCGCCCCATGGAGCGGCCCATGACGAACAATTCTCCCCGGTAACCGCCTCCTTCCAGCATTCTCTTGGCCTGCTTCAATACCTCCACAGAGTCGGAAAGCATGGTGGAGAAGGACGGACTGCCGCCGCTCCTGCCGTAGCCCCGGTAGTCGGCCGCCAGGAAGTTGACCCCTATCTGGTTGTAGAGAGGCGCAATATCGTCGTAATCGCAGGCCGTCTCCCCGTTGCCGTAGAAAAACAGAATGGTCGGGCTCTCCAGCCCCGCCGGATGAAACCGTGCCGAGAGGCCCACCTCCGGTTCCACCGGCAGCATGTAGTCCTGGCAGCCCGTCGGCGTCGGCGTCCAGTTTCTCCTGGGGTAGAAGGAACCCATGGAAATCTCCCAACGGTCCAGCTTGGTGTAGTCCACGCCGCTCAACGCCCGCCTCCCGGTCCAAAGTTCCCAAGATTACGGCCGCCGGTATTATACCCCCCGAGCATCAAGCAACCGCAGACCCCCGGAATCGGGAGGCCGGAATCGGGAGGCCGGAATCGGGGATCCGGAATCGGGGATCCGGAATCGGGGATCCGGAAGCCTGAGGACCTTGGATGGTCACGCCCGAGGCAATTCAACCCTAGCTGCCGGGGTCCACTCTGCCGGGGTTCCAGCTTCCAGGGCCCGGACTGAAGTGGGCCAAACTGCCGGGGTATTGATTCCCCGCTGCGGCAAGGCTATGCTTGGCAGCGGCCTGTCGCCGGTGGCACCGCGCCGCCGGCCTGTCCGCCGCCACACTTCAACAGCAAGGATTCAACAGGAGGAAACGTCATGCGGATAGTACGCGTCTTTTCCGGAGACGACGGCGAGTCCCACTTCGAGGACCTGACCCCCGACCAGTTCGCCGAGCTGGTATTCCCCATCGGCTCCGGAGACATCACCCTGGGCCGCCGGGAGTCTCCCTCCTTCTCCGACTACCACACCGCTCCCCGGCGCCAGTATGTGGTGAACCTGTCCGGCACCGCCGAGTTCGAGGTGGCCGACGGCACCAAGGTGCAGTTAGTGCCCGGCGACGTGCTGGTTGCCGAAGACATCACCGGCCACGGCCACATCGCCCGGAGCCTGGGGGATGAATTCCGAGTCTCCCTGGCGGTGCCCCTGGCCGACAAGTAAAAATCGCGGCCAAGCAGCAGCACCGGGAACCCAGGCGCCTCAGGAAGCGCCAGCCAGCAGCCGCTGCAGGTGCAGCAGCCCCTGCTGCCTCCGGGCCGAGTTGGCCGCGGAACGCCACGGGGCCGGCAGCAGCCGGCGGGACATCTCCTTGGTCAGCTCGTTCTCTTGGAGCTTGCCAAACCTGAGGTAAAGGGACTGGTACCTGCTGCCGGTACTCACGTCGGGGTCGGCGGCCTGCAGAAAAGGCAAAACCACGTTCACCGCGATATCCCGTGCCCGGCCCTTCCCTATGGGGGCGCCGCCTCCCTCCGGGCCGTCAACCTGCAGTGCCTTGGTCAGTCCTGCCGGTGACCCGGACTCGCAAGTCAGCCGCAGCCCCCGGGCCAGCCCCCGCTCTCCGAAACGCTGCACCCATGCCGCCGCCCCTGCCATGCGCCGCAACGGGTGGTTGGGCGGCCGCAGTCCCGACAACCGCCAGTCACCGGGGGCCAACGGGGGCCCCAGCCCCTTGGGCAGCCCGCCGGGACTTTCCGCCCCGCTCCTCAACCCGGAAACCAAGGCAAGCCAACTCTGGACCGCTGGCTGCGCCTCTTCCCGCTCCAGGCCGCCGCTCAGTTCTACCAACCTCCGCCAAGGCGCCCGTTGGGCCAGCCCCAAGAACCCCTGCTGGTTGGCCCTGTAGCCCAGCCCTTCCATCATGGCCTCGTAAAGGGCCTGCTCCAAGGCCGCCTGCCCCCTGCCCGTCTCATCGAGCAGCCGGGCGTAACCCATCCTCTTTGCCTCGAAACGCTGCTCCCCGGCCCGGTCCAGCAGGGCGCCCGCCTCTTGCAGCGACCCGGGTCTGGGGTAGCCCATGGTCTCCAGCAAGCCCCACAGGTAGCCGGAAACCCCGGTCTCTTCTCCGCCGTCCCTGCCGGGCGCCCCATCCTCTCCGCCCTCCGTCAGGGGCGCGAAGGAAACCAACTGTTCTTCTCCGCCGTCCCCGCTGGGCGTCCCCTCTTCCTCCCCGTCCAATAAAGGAGCCAGTGAAACCACCGGGGCTTCCCCGCCGTTGTGCAGGGTGGTGGAATTCGACTCTACCCCTAGCACCGCATGGAGCACCACGCCGTTGTAGTTGGGGTCACCCGAATGGCCGTGGCTGCTCCAGTCCCGTTGCTGCACGTGGAGTTCCACGTCGCCCCGCACCAGGCCTTGGCCCTCCACCTCCAGCAGCGCCTCCCGGAAGTCGGGGCCGGCGCCGCCCCCGGGCCGTCCCGGGTAGAGCACCCGCACCCTCGCCCCTCCGGCGGTGCGCAACCAAGCCTGCCGGGCCGCCCGCTGCCGCCACAGCCGGGCCAGCAGCCTTTCCGGTATGTCGTACCCCTGCCTGCGCCCGACCCTGTCCGGGTGCCCGGCCCGGCCCTGGTACTTGGGGCTATCTTCGGCTATCAGCAAAACCATGCCCGCAGCTTGCTCCCGCCCTCCGTCTCTCCCAACATATTACACCCTCCACCTCCATTGTACGGGCACCCCCATTGTACGGGCTATTTTAAGCAGCTCGTACCGGGACCGTACTGGGCCCTGCATTCGTCCAAGGGCCGCCGCCGGGCGCCCTCGGCAATTCTTGCTCTTTGGCCCGCGGAGACCTAAAATAGCCCAACATCGTCTAGGGGGTCTCTAGTATGGCCGGATTGAACCACCCGTTAGAGGGAGTAAGAGTCTTGGACTTGGGCCGCCACCAAGCGGGGCCCCGCTGCGCCCAAGTGCTGGCCCGCATGGGGGCCGAGGTTATCAAGGTGGAACGGCTGGGCGGTGAGGAGACCCGCTACCACGGGCCTTGGGTGCGGAAGCAAAGTTCCTACTGGGTGCAGTATAACTCGGGCAAGAAGAGCTTGAGCATCGACCTGCGCAAGGAGAAGGGCAAGGAAATTCTCACCGAGCTGATCAAGCAGTCCGACGTGCTGGTCCAGAATTTCCGGCCCGGCACCATCGAGAAAATGGGCTTCGGCTACGACGTGCTCAAGGAGCTGAACCCCCGCATCATCATGGTCAACGTCTCGGCCTACGGCCAGTTCGGGCCCTACCGTGACCAGATTGGCTACGACCCCATCGGCCAGACGATGTCGGGAATCACTATGGTCACCGGCGAGGAGGATATGCCTCCCATCCGCACCGGCGTGCCCATCATCGACCGGATTACCGCGCTGCACTCGGCCATCGGCACCCTTGCCGCCCTCCACGAAAGGGAACGCTCCGGTGAGGGCCAGTCCATCGACGTCTGCTTGGCCGACACCGGCTACAGCATGACCGAGATACCGGTCACCGCCTACCACGGCACCAAGCAGGCTCCCAAGAGGGGCGACACCACTGCTCCCCCCAGCGGCATCTACCCCTGCAAGGAGGGCTGGGTTCTCCTCTCCGCGGGAGACCAGATCCACTGGCACCGGGTGTGCAACGCCTTGGGCAAGCCGGAATGGCTGGAGGACCCCCGGTTCACCACCCGTCACGAGCGGGGCAACAACCGGGAGACGGTGGACGCCGCCATCAGGGAACTGCTGGCCGACATGAGCATGGAGCAGGCCATCGACCACTTCACCAGGCACGACGTGGTGGCCGCCCCGGTCAACACCATCCCCATGGCCGCCGAAGACCCCCACCCCTGGGAGCGGGGCGCCCTGATGGAAGTCCCCGACTTCCTGGCCGGGACTATCTCGGTTTCCGGGGACTACTGGCACTTCAGCCGCACCCCGGCGGTGGTAGGCTCTACCCCCCAAGTCGGAGAGCACAATAAGGAACTGCTGCAGGGCCTGCTGGACTACACCGACGAGCAGATTGAAGAGTTGATGTCGGAGGCCGTCATCGGAGAGGACCACCACTACGATGAGGTCCCCGGATAGGGAACCATCTCCGGCTGTCGGCGCCGCCCTTTGGTGAGTCAGATAGCTGGTCGGCCTTTCAGTAGGTCAGCATCATCCGCTGTATTTCTCCCGGGTCCTTGGTGATGGTCAAAGCCAGCATCAACAGGACCCGGGCCTTTTTTGGCTCCAAGTTGTCGGCCACAATGTAGCCCTCCTCCTGGAACCTGCGGGTCAGGGTCACCCTCCCGCTGCCCACCTGGGTGGCTATGACTACCACCGCTCCCTTTCTCTGGGCCTGCCGCAGGGCCGCCATGAAGGCCGGCGGCGAGCCGCCGCTGCCCAAACCACCAGCAACAATGCCCGGCACACCAGCCTCCGCCAAGGCCTCCACCAGCAGCCCGTCGGCCCCGGCGTAGCTGTGGACGATATCGACCCGGGGCAGTTCCGCCAGCCGGCTTACCTCGAACTCGGTCGTTTCGGTGTGGCTCCGGGTGGTTTCCCGGTAGTACACCACCTGCCCGTCGGCGTCGGCATACCCCAAGAGCCCCACGTCGTGGGAGCGGAATGTCTCCAAGCGGTAGCTGTTGGTCTTGGTAACCTCCCGGGCCGCCTGGATCTGGTTGTTCATCACCGTCAGCACCCCGCGACCGGCTGACCCGGGGTCCGCCGCCACCCGGATGCAGTCCATCAGGTTCACGTCGGAGTCGGTGCCCATGGCCGTGGGTGGGCGCATCGCCCCGGTGACTACCACCGGTTTCCGGCTCTTCACCGTCAGGTTCAGGAAATAGGCCGTCTCTTCCAAGGTGGCAGTGCCGTGGGTGACCGCCACCCCAGCGGTATCGGGGTCATCCTGGAAGATACGGTTGATGCGCCCCGCCAGCCCCAGCCAGTGGGCCGGCAGTATGTCGGTGCTGCCCAAGTTCAGGTACTGCTCCGGCAACACCTCGGCAAAGTCCCTCACCTCCGGCACCCGGTCCATCAGCTCCTGTATGCTGAAGTGCTTGTTGTCGTAGCTGTAGTTGATGTAGTCCGTGCGCTCCCGGCCAACGAAGGAGATGCTGCCCCCGGTGCCGATCAAGTACACCCGCGGCTTGGCCTGTCCTGTCATGGGCCCCTCCGTCCGTGATTATCATTTCCGCCAGACCGCCAATGGCTACAATGGTGGCGGGCCGGGCCTGAAGTATACGGCATTGCCTGCCCTCCGGCTAAACCCCCTCGGGACGCGCCGGGGCTACCGAATTGGAACCCTCATCCCCGGCACCTGGTGACAACCTTGCCTTGAATCCCATGAACCCGGTCCACACAAAACACCGGAAGCCGCACAGTCAGGAAACCCGCTCCACGCTGACACTTTGCCCTTGCCATACAGGATGAACGCTCCTTACCATAAATTTCAGGGCATCCCCCAGCGCGCCGCCGCGGTGACCCAACCCAAACAGCCACTGAGGCAATCAGGAGTCCAATGCCCCAAAGCCAAATGGAGAATAACCGTTCCAAGGCCCAGCCCGTCCAAGTCAGTGCTCAGCCGCTGCCGGACTTCGGCAAACCTCAAAAGTGGCGGAAAATGAGAGGAAATGGCGGGGAATTTGAAAAACTCGGCCCCTGGTTCTCTGGAGAATTCTCTGGGGAGCCCGTGGCCTCACTGGACCTTGGCAAGAACCCCGGCAGCTATTTCCTCACGTGGCAAGCCTTGCCCGAGTTGGCGGATAATATGGCAATAGGCCAGGGTTGTGCCCCGTTCACTCCTCTCCCGGAAGAAGAGGGGACGGGGGTAAGGGCCGCCTGCCCCTCGCGCAGGGTGATGAATTGAACTCTATGCCGAATACGAGCATCCCAGCCCGGCCAGCCAGCAAGGCTGGTCCGGTGTTGGTTGCCCTGTTGGTAACCGTAGCGTTGCTCCTGGCCTGCGGGCCGGCCTCGGTACCGGCCCAAGACTCCAATGACTTGGCAACCGTTTCCGGGGTCGTAACCGCCCAAGGCCGCAGCGACTCCCGGGGAATAACCGTCGAAGTCTACCGAATTGGGTCCTCCGCCCAGCCGCAGCTCCGGGCTGAGGTGGTTGCCCAAGGCTTGGAAACTCCCTGGGCCTTGGACTTCGCTCCCGGCGGACGGATCTTTGTGACGGAGCGGCCCGGACGCATCCGGCTGGTGCAGGACGGTGTCCTCATGGACCGGCCGCTGGCCACCCTGGAGGTCGCCCGGGTATCCGAGGCCGGCCTCATGGGACTGGCCCTCGACCCGGAATTCCCGGACAACGGCTATATCTACGTGTGCTACACCTATTGGAGCAGCGACGGCTCGCTGAAAAACCGGGTCTCCCGGCTGGCCGGTCCCTGGGACGCCAGCGCTTCCGTGGAAGAGAGGGTGCTGCTGGACGGCATTCCCGGCGCCAGGAACCACAACGGCTGCCGCTTGGGGTTCGGCCCCGGCGGCATGCTCTACGCCACCACGGGCGACGCCCAAGACCCCCGCAGCGCCCAAGACCCGAATTCACTGGCTGGCAAGGTGCTGCGGATGGACCCTAGGAAGGACCCCAACAGAAACCCTCCGCCGGACAACCCCTTTCCCGGCTCCTACGTGTACACCCTGGGCCACCGGAACCCCCAAGGAATGGACTGGCGTCCGGAGACCGGCGAGCTGTTCATCACCGAGCACGGCCCCCGGCGGGACGACGAAATCAACGTCCTGCGGCCCGGCGGCAATTACGGTTGGCCCGACACCCTGGGAAGGGCGGGCGAACCCGGATACGTGGACCCCGTGCTGACCTTCACCCCCACTGTCGCCTTGGCCGGCGGCGCCTTTTACACCGGGGACCTTCTTCCCGCCACTTGGAGGGGAAGCTTTGTTTTCGCCAACCTCAAGGGCTCCCACCTGCGCCGGTTGGGACTGGACCCCAGTGACCCCCGCAGGGTCGTGGAGCAGCAGCGGCTATTCCAGGACGAGTTCGGGCGGCTGAGGGCCGTGGCCATGGGGCCCGACGGCTACCTGTACTTCACCACTTCCAACCGGGACGGCCGAGGCGACCCGGCTCCTGCCGACGACCGCCTACTCCGGCTGATTGTGGAGGAGCCCCAAGCGGAAATGGAAGCGGCGGTGGCCTCCTCTTCGGTAGATGCCGCCGGCTATTTCCAGCTGGCATTGGCCCCGGGCGGCTACCGCCTCAGGTTTTCCTTGTCCGGTCTCCCCGACGCCGAAGTCCTGGTGGAAGTCGCCCGGGGGCAGGAGAACGTAGACGTCGGGGTAGTGGAAATGCCAAGGGAAAACCCGGGAAGTTCGGATAACTCGGACGGAACCGGCGCAGTGGACCAGCAGGGGCAGGCGCGGAGGACCGATGCCAATGTCCCTGCCGATGGGCTTGGGAGGACAGAGTCGGTGGGCGTAGACGCCAGCAGTGGCGAAGACTTGAAGGAGCCCGGATCAAAGGCCCTCTGTCCCAAGCGGAATGAGAAGCAGTAATCTTCGGTTCCTGCCCCCAAGCACGCTTTTCGCCCCAAAATGCCGTTCATGTTAAGATTGGCTTTCAGGACGTCCCGCCAATCCGGCGGAGTTGGGAACTCAATTCGTGAGGAGGTCTCAGGTGTTAAGCCTTTGGACGCTCAGGGCATTGGGCGCCGGAGGTCTTGGAGTCGCAGGCTGGCGGCTGGGAGCGCTGATATCGGTGTTGGTCACCGGACGGGAACAGTACATTTTCTGGGGCCTGGCCTTCACCTTGGCCGGGGCAGCCCTGGGAGCGCTGGCAACCCCCTACCTGGTAGTCAATCCCCTACGCAAGGGCGCGGAAAAAGTCAATTCCATACCCGGTCCCACCCTGCTGGCCGGCGTCGTCGGGCTGTTGGTGGGCCTCTTGGCAGCAGTACTCATTTCTATTCCTCTCTACTCCTTGGGGGGGTGGCTGGGATGGGGCATACCGGTAATGGTCAGCGTGGCCTTGGGGCTGCTGGGGCTTTGGTTGGGTATCAACCGGAACCCGGACGTGAAGGCCCTCTTCCCCGCCTTGGAACGAGAGGCTGCGGCAGACCCCCTTCCCGGCGCCCCGATTTCCCGCAACAGCAAAATACTGGTGGACACCAGCGCCATCATCGATGGACGGATTGCCGACCTGACCATCACCGGGTTTCTGGAAGGCTGCTTAGTGGTTCCCCGCTTCATCTTGGACGAACTCCGTCACATCGCCGACTCCAGCGACGACCTCCGCCGCAACCGGGGCCGTCGCGGCTTGGAGGTCCTTGGCCGCCTGAGGCGGGACAACACCGTGGCCTTGGAAGTGCTTGACGTCGACATCGGCCCCGGCCAGGAGGTGGACTCCCAGCTTGTCGAGCTGGCCCGGGGGATGAAGTCGCCGATCCTCACCACCGACTACAACCTGAACCGGGTGGCTGAATTGCAGGGCGTGCAGGTCCTCAACGTCAACGAGCTGGCCAACGCCCTGAAGTCCATCGTGCTCCCCGGTGAGGAGATACGGGTGAACATAGTGCAGGAGGGCAAGGAGGCGGGCCAAGGAGTAGCCTACTTGGACGACGGCACAATGGTGGTGGTGGAAGGCGGGCGGCGCTACTTGAACTCCCTTCGCGACGTGGTGGTCGTCAGGGTCCTACAAACGGCGGCCGGGCGGATAATCTTCGCCCAGCCCAAGGGTGGCTAGGGTCACATGAGCGGGAGCCAAAGCGAAAACCTGGTCGGCATCGTCGGAGCGGTGGTCGTCGCCGCAGGCAGTTCCAGCCGGATGCAGGGCGCCGACAAGATATTCTCCTGCCTGGCCGGCGCTCCCTGCATCGCCCACGTGCTGGACCAGTTGGAGGCCTTCCCTCCCCTGCAGAGCGTCGCCGTGGTGACGTCTGAGGGCAATGTCGACCGGTGCCGCCAGCTGGTGGAACGCCTTGGCTGCCGGAAGGTGGCCGGGGTCTGCCCCGGCGGGGCCCGCCGCCAAGACTCGGTGCGCCTGGGCTTGGAATGCCTGGCCGGATCCTCCGCCTTCGATTGGGTCATCGTCCACGACGGCGCCCGCCCCTGCTTGGACCAGGAAATCCTCCAGCGGGGGCTGGAAGCCGCGCTGTCGTCGGGAACCGGCGCCGCGGTGGCCGGAGTACCGGTCAAGGACACCATCAAGACCGTCTCCCCGCAGGGAGAAGTCACCGGCACTCCTCCCCGGGAAACCCTGTGGGCCGCCCAGACGCCCCAAGTCTTCCGTTACGGCCTGCTGCTGGAAGCCCACCGGCATTGCCGGGGAGACTTCACCGACGACGCCGCCATGGTGGAAAGCCTGGGTTACCCGGTGCAGATGTTCCTGGGCTCCTATCGAAACCTGAAGGTGACCACCCCGGAAGACTTGGCCATTGCCGAGCTGTTTTTGGGAGGACCGAATTCGGCTGACCTGCCGGATGCAGCGGCGCATTCGGAGAATGGGTAGGGAAAGGAAACTGATTGGCTGAAGAGCGCCTCCCTGAAGACCGCCAGTTGGACCGTCCGTCCTACGGCCCGGTCGAATTCAGGTCCGGCATCGGCTTTGACTCCCACGCCTTGGCTCCGGGACGTCCCCTGGTCCTGGGAGGCGTAACCGTTCCCCACGACCGGGGCCTTGCCGGCCACAGCGACGGAGACGTGGTGGTCCACGCCATGATGGACGCCCTGCTGGGGGCCGCCTCATTGGACGACAAGGGTGTCCACTTCCCTTCCAGCGACCCTCAGTACAAGGACATTTCCAGCCTCAGACTGCTGGCCCGGGTCGCCGCCTTGGTGGCCCAGGCCGGATGGCGAATCTCAAACGTTGATGCTACAATGTTGGCCCAGCGGCCCAGGTTGGGCCCCTTCATATCCACCATGAGGCAACGCACCAGCGATGCCCTGTCCCTCCCCTTGGAGCGGGTCAGCATCAAGGTGACCACCACCGACTACATGGGTTTCATCGGCAGAGAAGAAGGTATAGCCGCCTGCGCCGTGGCTTCACTGGTAACCGGGGCCCCGTAGCCGTGGCGTGGTGACCGTGCTTGGGTGGCCGTGTTCCGATGGGTGCTCGTGTTCCGGTGGGTACCCGCGTTCCGGTGACCTTTCCCCTGTAACCGTGAGATGAAGCTTTACAACACCCTGGCCGGTGAGGTCCAAGATTTCGTCCCCGCCGACGGCAAGACTGTCAAGATGTACGTCTGCGGGGTCACACCCTACTCTTCCACCCATGTCGGCCACGCCCTGAGCTACGTGGCCTTCGACGTGCTGCGCCGTTACTTGGAGCACTTGGACTACGAGGTCTTCCACGTCCAGAACTTCACCGACGTTGACGACAAGATTATCCAGCAGGCCAGCGACCAAGGCATCGATACCGAAGAGTTGGCCGGCCGGTTCATTGAGGACTTCTACCGGGCGGTGGACGCTCTCAACGTGCAGCGCGCCCACTTCTATCCCCGGGCTACCCAGGAAATCGGCCCCATCATCAAGACCATAGAGACCCTGTTCGAGAAGGGGTTCGCCTACGCCGCCGGCGGCGACGTATTCTTCCGGGTCACCCGCAGCGACGGCTACGGCAAGCTGAGCCACCGTACCCTGGAGGGAATGCAGGCCGGCGCCCGCGTGGAGGTCGACGAACACAAGGAACATCCCATGGACTTCGTCCTCTGGAAGGGCGCCCGCGCCGGTGAGCCGGCTTGGGAGAGCCCCTGGGGTCCCGGGCGTCCAGGCTGGCACATCGAATGCACCAGCATGTCCATGACCTATCTTGGCGAGACCCTGGATATCCACGGCGGCGGGCAGGACCTGATTTTCCCCCACCACGAGAACGAAATTGCCCAGAGCGAAGCCAGCACCGGGGTGCGGCCCTTCAGCCGCTACTGGGTGCACAACGGTTTGCTCCAGCTCGGCCAAGACAAGATGAGCAAGTCCTTGGGCAACTTGGTCTCCGTGGAAGACGCTTTGGAACGCCACTCAGCCCAGTCCCTGCGGCTGTACTTCCTCAGTTCCCACTACCGCAGCCCCCTCCAGTACACCGAAGAGGGCTGCGCCGCCATGGAGCGAAGCTTGCACCGGCTCCGTGAACCCTTGGGCCGGACCAGCGGCGGAAACGAGGAGTTGAACCCGGCCCCCTTCGTCCAACGCTTCAACCAAGCCATGGACGACGACCTGAATACCCCCCGCGCCCTGGCGGCCCTGTTCGACCTGGCCCGGGAGATTAACCGGAACTGCGCCTCCATGAAAGTCACCGCGGCCCAAGACTGCCTGCGCCGCTTGGGCGGCGTCCTGGGCCTGAACCTCGCCGAGCCCGCTCGCGACGGGCCGGAACGCATGGAGGCCCAGCCCTTCATTGAAATCCTGCTTTCCACCAGGCAGAAACTGCGGGAGGCCAAGCAATACGCCTTGGCCGACCAGATACGGGACGACCTCGAAAGCCAGGGAGTCGCTTTGGAAGACACGCCCCAAGGCCCCCAGTGGCGCTTCCGCAATTCCGGCTGACCCCAAGCCGCAAGCAGATACTACTTGGGTAGCTCTCCGGCCAGGGAAGAAAAGAGAAAGACCGCGGGAACCCGGTTCAGCGGTACAGGGGCTTGAAGAAGCTGTGCAGATAGTTGTTGCGGTGGGCCCAGGAGTGGGTCCGCTTCAACACCGGCGTGGGAATCGGCTGGGCTTTGCGCTGGGTGATGCGCATCGTCTCGTACTTGGACAGCTCCGGCGGGGCCTCCGCGGTGAAAATGATCTCGCACTCCTGAGACTCCAGGAATAGCTTGAGGCTGGAAAATCCCTTGGCTTGGGAATTGGGTGGCTGGTAGATGAAGAACTCGGTGGCCCCGACTATCTCGTCCAAGTGATCGTTGCCAGAGCCTCTCCCCCCGCCCTGTCTGATCTGGCGCCTGGTGTATCCATTGTCTCTCAAATGCATAGCGCTCTTACCGGTCCGTCCCGATTGTACCGCCCTAATTGTTCCTTGGCCTCGGCCCCGTTGACCTTATCGCCCGTCGAATCTAGGGCCGTCGAGTCTTGAGCCGTAGAGTCTAGGGATATATAGCCCAACCGGTCATGTCCGTGGACGCCCTGAAGAAGTGGCCTTCCGCGGACGTGACGTAGAGGGTGGAAAGGTCCGGGCCGCCGAAGCAGCAGTTTGTTGGCCTCAGGCAGGGCACCGGGTGGGTGGCCAGCACCCGCCCCGCCGGCGAAAAGACGTAGATCATCGGCCCCGGCCCGGCTTGGGGCCAACCGGCGGTGGCCACGATGTTGCCCTCCGCATCAAGGCACATGCCGTCTATTCCCCGGTGCACCCCGTCGGCCCCTTTTCCGAAGGTATGGAGCACCCGGTAGGGCCCCAAGCTGCCGTCGTCATTGATAGGATAGGCCCTCAGTTCCCGGTCCCGGCTACCGTCGTCGCTGTTGCTCTCGGCCACGTAGAGGGTGCTACCGTCGATGGACGCCAGCACCCCGTTGGGCATGGTGGTGTCGGAAGTAGCCCGGGACACGGCGTAGCCCCCGCCGGGCTGGGGGGTGGCGCACAGCACCGAGCGGTGGTCCAACTCCTCCCGTTCGCTGGGGTCGATGTTCCCCGCGTTCCAAGGATTCGTAAACCAGATGCGGCCTTGGCGGTCCACCGCCAAGTCGTTGGGGGTGTTCAGGGGCTGGCCTTCCAGCCGGTCGGCCACCGTTGCAATGCTGCCGTCGTCATCGAACCGGACTATCGACCGGCCTCCCGAACAACAGCCGTAGAGTTGTCCACCGGCGTCGTAGGCAAGGCCGTTGGTGTGGTTCACCCCATTCCGGTACTCGGTAATATCCCCGGAAGCCGGCGAATACTCCAGGATACGGCTGCTGGGAATATGGGTGAAGCGGACCACTTCCCCGTCCCACACCGGCCCCTCGGTTACGCCGCCGAAGGGCTTTGCCAACAACTCAAACCGCCAGCTCAAGGACACTCTCCTCACCAGACTGCCTGCCCGTATTGCCCGGGCCTGTCCGTATTAGCGGGGATTGTAGCAGAACCAACAATGGCAAGACAGCGGAGGGTGCTATAATCCCATCCAACTTTTTGGCCCCCGTTTTTCGGTTACCGTTTGCCGGGTGGGCCGGGGCAATGAATGGGCAAGGTTGCCCGCGAAATCATCGAAGCCGTGATACTGGCCTTGATCGTGTTCCTGGTCATCCAGGCAGGAGTGCGAAACTTCAAGGTGGAAGGGCCCAGCATGATGCCCACCCTGGAGGGCGGCCAGTACCTGCTGGTCAACCGGGTAGTGTACTTCAAGCTGGACACAGGCCGCGTCTCCCGCATGGTGCCCTTCTGGAAAGTCGACCGGCCCTCCCAGCGGTTCGCCGTCCGGCCGCCGAGGCGGGGCGAGGTGATCGTGTTCAACTACCCGCGGGACGTGACCAAGGACTTCGTCAAGCGGGTGGTGGGCCTCCCCGGTGAGACGGTGGAGGTCCGGCAGGGCACGGTGTACATCAACGACCAAGAGCTTCAGGAACCCTACGTTACCAACCGGGACAGTTCCAGTGCCAAGCGCATCACCCTCTCCGAGGATGAATACTACGTGATTGGCGACAACCGCCTGCGCAGCAACGATTCCCGGAGCTGGGGGCCGGTGTCCGAGGAACTCCTGCTGGGCAAGGTATGGTTCGTGTACTGGCCCTTTTCCGAACTGCAACTGGTGCAGGGAGTGCCCCGCATCCGGGCGCTCCCATAGTGCGCCGGCGGCCTCCCCCTTTGGTCGCCGGCGCACTAGATGTCCCGATCGTTTACCGTCTCCGCCGCTCCGGAAAATCGTGGAATGGCGACCCCTCCCCGGGGAACGGAATTACCCTACGCCGGGGCTCGGACAAGTAAGACGGCCATTCACCCAGTGTGACCCGGGCGGTAGTCTCCTCGCCTCCCCGCACCAACTCCAGCTCCACATCGCTCCCCGGCGAGAAATTGTTCAGCTCGGCTATCAGGTCTCCCACCGTTTCCACCGGGGCTCCCTCGACGGCCAGGATCAAGTCTCCCCCTTGGTCCGGCAGCCCGCGGCTCAACACCCCGGAGGCAACCACCCCGGCTTCATCTGCCGGGCTTCCCGGCACCACCTGGGTGACGTACACCCCCTTGGTCTGGTCGATTTCCAACCCCAGGAACTCCTTCATGGAAGAATCCAAGGAGAGGGCGCTGATTCCCAGCCAAGGGGGTCTCACGTCGTTCCCAGCCTTCAGGTCGGGGAGCATGGCCCCCAACGTGTTTACCGGCACCGCAAACCCTATGCTTCGCTGGGTAATGCGGGGGGAGATCAGCTCCAAGGCAGAGATCTGGATGGCCGTGTTGATCCCCACCACCTTTCCATCCCGGTTCAGCAGGGGACCGCCGGAGTTGCCTGGGCCGATGAGCGCGTCGGTCTGGAGCACCCCGGATATGGGCCGGGAAATGTCGCTGTCCAGGGTGCGGCCCGTGCCGCTGATGACTCCCACCGTCACCGAGCCGTCCAGTCCGAAGGGACTGCCTATGGCAATGGCCAGTTGCCCGGGCCTAACGTCACCCGAATCACCCAGTGGGGCCGGGTCAATGCCGGATACGGCTTCCCCCGGCACCTTCAATAGGGCCAAGTCGTTGGCCGGGTTTCTGCCCAGGACTTCCGCCTCGGCGCTGGACCCATCCTGAAACCGCACCCTGATGCGGTCGCCGTATTGCACCACGTGGTTGTTCGTAACAATGTGGCCGTCGGAGTCGATGACAAACCCTGAGCCGATACCCAGCCGGGAGTAGGAGCTGCCAACCCGCCGGTCCACGTTTATGTCAACCACCGCCGGGCTGACCTCCCGGTAGATGTCTTGCACCAGGTCCTCATCGAACAGGGACGCCGAGGCCGTGGGCACAGACGATCCCAAGCCCGGTCCGAACCAGGCGAAAGCTATCACCATGACCACAGCACAGGAAACCGCAGTTATGGCCAATGTAAAGGCTTTGTTCTCTCCACTCATTTCCAGGGCCCTCTAGTTAAGATTCATTTGGTATGTTCGGTCGTTTGTGCGATGGTATGTTCTATGGTATGTCCGGCTCTGAAGCCGGTTGCCGGGGATGCAGTTCTGGGAACCGCCGGTAGAACCGGGGCTAGGCTTGAGGAGTCCAAGCCCGCGGTAGATCGACAATGAAGCGGGCCCCTTGGCTTTCCTCGCTTTCCACGGAAATCTCGCCGCCGTGGGCTTCCACCAGGCGGCGGGCAATGGTAAGTCCCAGTCCCGTGCCCCCGGTGGCCCTGGAGCGGGACTTGTCCACCCGGTAGAACCGTTCAAAGATATGGGGCAGGTCTTCCGCCGGGATACCGGGGCCGGTGTCCTGCACCACAATCCTGCCGGTGCCGTCTCCCGGTTCGGAACTGACCGTAACCCGCCCTCCTTGGGGCGAGTGGGTGATGGCGTTGCTCACCAAGTTGCGAATCACCTGGTTCAGCCTCTGCCCGTCGCCTTGGACTGAGACCTGTTGGGGCGAGAGGACTTCCAAGACTATTTCCTTGGCTTGGGCTTGCTGTTGAAAGGCCGAGACGGCGGCCCTTGTCAGTTGGCCCAAGTCACAGTCCTCCACTTGCAGTTGCAACCGGCCCGACTCGGCCAAGGCAAGGTCCTGCAACTCTTCAATCAGTCGGGTCAGCAGGGCGGTCTCCCCCTGCATCAGGTCCCACACCTCGCTGTTCGGCTCAATCACTCCATCGGAGATGCCTTCCAAGTAGGCGCTGATGTTGGTCAGGGGCGTGCGCAACTCATGGGCCAAGTCGGCCACCATGTTGCGGCGCACCTCCTCGGTCCGGGCCAACTCGCCAACCATGTCGTTGAATCGCCGGGCCAGTTCGCCCACCTCGTCACTGGACTTGGACGGGGCCCGTGCGGTGAAGTCCCGCCGCGCCACCCGCTGGGCGGCTTGAGCCAGGGACTCCACCGGGGCCACCACCCGGCGGGACAGGAAGAAGGTCAGACCCACCGCCACCCCGGTAGCCAGCAGCCCGCTCATGACCAGGAGCATATTCAAAGACGGCCCAGTGGGCTCCAGGGCGGGTCCCGGCGGCGCCTCCGGCGGGCCCGGGGATTCGGGACTGACCACCAAGGCTCCAAGCTGTCCTTCCGGCCCAACTACCGGCACAACCTTCCTGTCCCGGCGCCTGCCGTCCAACCGCCGCCCCTGCATGGTGTTGTTGGTGTCGGCAACCACAACGCCCTCCCGGTCGGTCAGGAGCACCCTGCGCCCGTAGATTGCCCCCGCGCTCTCCACCACCGGCTGGGCGTCGAACCAACTGCGCCGCTCGGCGTAACGCCGGGCAACCATCACGCTGAGCCGGTGGTCCCGCCGGTTGTCCTCCCTGACCTGGGCCCGCTCTATCTCGGCGTTGGCGGCCCGGTGGGACATGAACGCTATCAGGCCGACGGTAATCAGAATTACGACCACCATGCTCAAGAGGATTTTCAGCCTGAGGCTATAGACCACCGGTCAGGCCCCCAGTTTGTAGCCCATACCGTACACTGTGCGGATGTACTTGGGAGAATTGGGGTCTGCTTCGATCTTCCGGCGCAGGTTGAGGATGTGGACGTCGATGGTCCGGTCCATGCCTTCGTAGTCGTAGCCCAAGGCCTTCTCCACCAACTGGCTCCGGCTGAACAGCCTTTCCGGCTCTCGCATCAGGGCCGCTAGGATGCGGAACTCGGTGGGGGTCAGGTGGGCCTCTGCGCCGTCGACCTGCAGAATGTGACGGTCCAAGTCAAGGGAGAGTCCCAGATAGGTCAAAGGAGGCTGGGAACCTTCGGGATTATCTCCAGTGCGGCGCAGGACGGCCCGGACCCGGGCCGTGAGCTCCCGGGGGCTGAATGGCTTGGTGACGTAATCGTCGGCGCCAAGGTCCAGACCGGCCAGCTTGTCCTGCTCGGTGCTGAGGGCGGTCAGCATGATGATGGGGACCCGGCACTCGCGGCGCACCGCCTTGCACAGTTCCAAGCCGTCCATACCGGGAAGCAGCAGGTCCAGGATGACCAAGTCCGGCGGCTCCGACTGCACCGCGTCCAGCCCGGCCCTGCCGTCGTGGACTGCGGTCACGTTGTAGCCGTCCCGGTCTAAGTACAGCCGCACAATTTCGGCTGTCCTGGGGTCATCTTCTACGATGAGAATGCGTTTAACGGCGGCACCCAATTGAAAGGTCCCGGGGCCAGTATCCGAAAGAGGAACCTGCCAGGATATTATCCCAGAACCCTTAAGAAACTGTTAAGGAGGTTGCCTCAGGAATGCTGACTGAGGAATGCTGCTGAGGACGGTCGCCTTGATGAAAGGACCCTTGGCTCAGGAACGATGAGTGGAGCGGCGCTGGTCCCGGTAGTTCCCGGCGGTAATGGGCTCCAAGGTAACCACCTCGGAGTCCACCAGCCGAGACCAAAGGCGGGGGTGTGCTTGCTCCAGTTCCAAGTCGTCCAAGGCAGTAGTTATCACCGTAGGTAGCCGGGCTTCATGCCTTTCCACGAATATCTGGTACAGCTTTTCGGCAGCCCAGGGTGTGCTGGCCTCGGCTCCCAAGTCGTCCAGTATCAACAGGGGAACGGTCTTCACTTGCTCGAATAGCTCGTCGTATCCAATGGGGCTGTCGGGGGCGAAAGTGCCTCTCAGGTGGTCAAGCAAAGAGGGCACGAAAGAATAGAACACGGGACGGCCCTGCCGCTGGCTCTCCCCGCCTATTGCAACCGCCAAGTGGGTCTTCCCGCAGCCCCTGTGGCCGTAGAAGACTAGCCAATTTCGTGGGTAGGAGGCGAATGTCTGAGCGGACGACTTTGCCCTGTTCAAGGATTCCCGGTCCAAGTCAGTGGCGTATACTCCGCCCTTCGTGTCGAAGTTCTGAAAGGTCATCCGGCGTTTCATTTCCCCGGGCAGTTCACCGATGCCCCGGGACAGGAGGGTATTGTACCGGGCTAGGTGAAGCACCTGGCAGGTAATGCCGGAGATGCCCTCTGGAAACTCCAGGCGCGTCCTCACCTCTTCGTTCAACCGTTGCATGGGCCCCCGGACCGTGACCACAGTGGGCAGCCCGGCGTTGAACCGGCTGTTCAGCACCTGAAAGAGTTTCTCGCGAGCCCATGGAGTCGCTCCGTAGGAGCTCAGGTCGTCTAGGACCAGTAGCTCTACGCTTCGGACCTGCTCGAACAGGTCGTCAAATGACACTTGGTTTTCCGGTGAGTAGGCGGACCTGAGGTGGTCTAGCAGGTCCGCGGCGGTGATGAAGAAGGTCGTCAGCCCTCTCTCGATGCAACGGTTGGCCACTGCCACCGCCAAGTGGGTCTTGCCGCAGCCGCTGGGCCCGGCCAGGGTCAGCCAGCCTTCCGGGTTTTCGGCAAACCTTACCGCTGCTTCCAGGGCTTCGGTGAAGAGTCCCCTGTTGCCCGCGTCGGGCAGGGGGCCTTCCGTCCGGGTGATGGCGAAGTTGATCCGCGCCAAGGCCCCCAAGTTGCTGTAACGGCGCAGGGCTGCGGTTCGGGAAAGGGGCTCCGTGGACTCCCGGCACTCGCAGGGGAAGGCCTCGCCGAAGTCGGGATGGCCGACCGGGACCTTCTTGGTGACCCAGCCGCTGCCCCGGCAATCGGGGCACTGGTCAACCTTGGGGGGCTCGGCCAGGAGCCTTGGCCCGTCTCCGTTGGTATGCTTCCACGAACTTTTGGCGGTCACCCTTCGCAGAATTTCGCCCAGGCTCTCCATCTTCCCTTCCTTCCCGGTCCGGTCCACCGCCGGCAGCCTTGCCCTCGGCAGCCCATCTTCGCAGGATGCTTGCCACGTAGCCCCAATTCCGGCGGTTCCTGACCACGGCGGTCCTGAACGCCTCTACCAGCCACTCCCGGGGATACAGTTCCTCGGCCTCCTTCAGCTCCTCCGCCAGCATCGGTGAAATCATGCCCACGTTCTCTTCATAAAGGGCAAAGATGTTGGGCCGTTCCGCCGGCGGTTCGCCCGCCGGCCTCATGGCATCTCCCAAGCTGTTGGGCCGCAGGCCGGAACCTCCGGATTCCAACTTGGCTAAAGCCTTGCGGTCGCTCTCGCCATTCAGCAAGAATTGTTCCCTTGAAACCTGTTGTCCTTGGGAACTCTCCTGGGGCCGGTAGCTCAGGAAGATTCCCCGCTTCACTGCAGCGGCCAGCCCTCGTCTAATCTCTGCAGCCGCTCCCCCGGGACAATCGGCGAAGCTCCGGGCCAGGACCGCGTCGACCAGGAACTCGTCTAAGGACGCCATCCGGGGCCAACCCGGTTTGCGCCGCAACAGCCAGATCCCCCGGAGCGCCACCTTCAGTTCGGTCAAATCCTGGATCTCTTCCAGAAGGGGCCCCAGTAGGGGATTGGGCACCGACGTGTACCCGGTGACGTTGCTGAACCCGGGAAAAGCGGACTTGTCAGAGCTCATGGTTACCAAAGGATGAGGCTAAAAGAATTCCACGGTAGCTAAGGAGTCGAACCGGACCACGTTGTCCCGGAAGAACAGCTTCAGAGAGCCGGTCGGCCCATTTCGGTGCTTGGCAAGAATGATTTCGGCGATGTTCTTGGGATAAGGACGTCCGGGAAACTGTTGGTCCCATTCCTCTTCAGTGGCGTACAGGTCCTCCCGGTGGATGAACATCACCACGTCGGCGTCCTGCTCGATGCTACCGCTGTCCCGCAGGTCGGAAAGCTGGGGCCGGTGGCCCGGCCGGTTCTCCACCACGCGGCTCAACTGGGAGCAGGTCAGCACCGCCGCGTTCAGATCCCGGGCCATCCCCTTCAGGGAACGGGAGATTTCGCTGATCTCCTGCACCCGGTTGTTCACCCTGGTATTGCCTTGAATAAGCTGAAGGTAATCGACGATGAGCAAGTCTAAACCACTCTCCAATGAGAGGCGGCGGGCCTTGCTCCGCATCTCCACCAAGCCCTGGAAGGGAGTATCGTCGATGAAGACGGGCAATTCCGAAAGGCGCCCTATAGAATCGATGATCCGCTGCTCCTCGGCTTCGGTGTACAGCCCCAGACGCAGGCGGTGGGCATCGATTTCGGCGGCGGCGGCCAACAGTCGGAGGGCCAGTTGCTCGCGGCTCATTTCCAGGCTGAACACGCCCACTCTGGCGCCGTTTTCGGCAGCGTTCAACGCCATGTTCATTGCCAGCGTGCTCTTTCCCAATGATGGCCGGGCGCCCAGTATGATCATGTCGGCGCGCTGCAGCCCGCCCAGCAACTCGTCCAAGTCGTTGTACCCGGTCATGATGGGCCCGCCCGCCTGTTCCAAGGGATCAACAATGGCGGCCCGCTCTTCCATGTACTGGTCGTAGATTTCCCGCAGGGGAATAAACCCCCGCTCGGTCCTGCCGGAACGCACTTGAAATAGGACGTCCTCGGCTTGACGCAGGGTCTTGTCTACGTCGTCGGTGTCCTGGTAGCCGATGGCGGAAATGTGAGAGGCGGCGTCGATGAGGCGGCGCATGGTCGAGGTGCGCGCCACCAGTTCGGCATAGTACTCCGAATGCTGGGATGTGGGCGTGATGGAAACCAAGTGGCTCAGGTAAGCCATGCCGCCGGCAGCCTCGAGCTGGCCAGCCAAGCTCAATTCCCGGGCCACCGTTACCTGGTCGATGGCTTCGCCCCGCTGGAACAACGCCAAGCAAGCGGCGAAGCACATCTGGTTCTTTTCCCGGTAAAAGTCTTCGGGCTTGATTGCGTGGGCGACCTTTACGAAGGAATCGCTATCGATGAGGATGGACCCAACCACCGCCTCTTCTGCTTCCAAATTGTGGGGAAGCAGCTTCTCCGCGTACATCCTCCTATTCCTCCACCCCCGCAATTACGTGGACCGTGGCCGTTATGTCGGTGGAAATCCGGAGAACCACGTCGTATTCTCCGGGCTCTCTGATGGGATCGGAGGTCTCCACCAACCGGCGGTCCACCTCCTGGCCGGACTCGGCGCTCAACTGGGCGGCGACCTGGGTGCTGCTGATGGCGCCGTAGTAGCGGCCGGCAGGAGTAACCCGGCCCACCACTGAAATGCTGACATCGTTCAGGCTTTCCGCCAGTTCCTGCAGCGTGGCCGTTTCCTTCTCTCGAATCTCGTCCCCTTGGGCCGTGATCTTCCTCAATTGTTTCAAGACCTCGGGGGTCGCCACCTCGGCCAGACCTTGCGGGATCAGGTAATTCCTGGCGTAGCCGTCAGCCACCCGCTTAACGTCTCCCGCCCGGGCTTGATTGGTAACATCTTTGATGAATACGACTTCCATAGCATTTTCCTTGGGAGTCCAGAAATAGACTAACCTGCAAATCCGGGGCTGGAACGATTATAAAACACCCCGGATAAATGTCGAAAGCGGAGACTGACAGTGACGCTGAGGCTGGCCCCCCACGACGCCCCCGGGGAAGAAAACGCCGGGCCGCCCGAATCACCTCCACCGCAACTGCTTCTCCAAATTCGGAAGGCCCGGCGAGGTCAACATAAGATAAGCAACCTTGCCTCTGTCAAGGCGGAAAACAGGGAATTCCTAAGACTGGGCTGGGGTGTTTTGCGCCTGGCGCCCCTGCCTGAAGACGACGGGCCGGCGCCGGTTTGACGCACCCATTCGTAAAATCTACAATCCTGTCTCGCCCCTTTGCATGTTGCTCGACGGGAGTCAAAGGCAGGAATTGAGCTTTGCCGAAGACATAGAAACCAGGGCCTTACCCATCCGTCGGGCGATTTTGGCGCATCCCTTCGTCACCGGGATAGGCGACGGCACGCTGGCGGTGGAGAAGTTCAAGCACTACATCCTGCAGGATTACGTCTACCTGATCGACTATAGCCGTGTGCTTGCCTTGGCATCGGCCAAAGCTCCGGAACTGCAGGATATGGGCTGGTTCGCCAAGCTCTTGGATGAGACATTGAACGTGGAGATGGACCTGCACCGGAGCTATTGCGCCGAATTCGGCATTACCCCGGAAGAACTGGAGTCCACCAAGGCGTCCCCCACCACAACCGCATACACCAGTTTCCTGTTGAAGGTGGCCCACCAGCAGAGCTACGGGGAACTGGTGGGGGCCCTGATGCCATGCCAGTGGGGTTACTGGGAAATAGCAGAGCACTTGGCCCGTTTGGGCGAGCCCAAGCAGGCTCCCCTCTACTGCCAGTGGATCCGGATGTACGTCTCGCCGGAGTTTGCGGCCTTGGCCCAGGAAATCCGGGAGGTGGCCGACCGGGCCGCCCAGCGATCCGGCCCGGCGGTGGTGGAAGCCATGGGTGAAGCCTACCTGACCAGCCTGCGTTGGGAGCACAAGTTCTGGGACATGGCCTACTCCTTGGAGGAGTGGACTGTCTAGGACGCAGGGAACCCGCCGGTCCGCTCCCGGCTACCCCTTCACCATCCCGAGAATAAGGCAAGGCCAGGAAAAGGCGATGTCGCCATCCTCGGGTGCGATCTGAAAGGCGTCTCGAACGGGACCCGGGGCAGCTAGGAAGTCCTGGCGCAGCGCCTCCGTCTCTTCTGCCGAAGTCGCAGTCCTTGCCGCCCAGTCGTTGAACCGCAGCCCGATTCGGGTGTAGGCCTTCCGCGCCACCTTTAGCCCCCGTTCTTCAACCAGTGCCTCGATATGGCGTTCCTGCCGGTCTTGGATATGGCTGAAGTCCCGCCGCAGCTCGATGTCGTTCATCCACGCGGCCACCGCGTCGTCGGCGGGCGCGATGCTGTCGGCCATCAGGAAGACGCCGCTGGGCTTTAACACCCGCGCTACCTCGTCGAGCATGGCCTCGAAGCCAGGAAAGTGGTGGGCTGCCATGCGGCTGGTGACCAGTTCTACCGACCCGGAAGCCACCGGCAGGGCCTCTGCCACATTGCGGGTGGGCGTCACGTTGACCAAGTCCCGTTCCAGAGCGATGCGCCGGGTCTGGGCCAGCATCCCCGGAGTTGGGTCCATGGCCAGCACCCGCTGGGAAAAACCTGCCATGGCGAAAGCAGTGAAGCCGGCCCCGGTACCCAAGTCCAGCGCCCAGCCGTAGCCCCCGGAGCGGCCCTCCGCGGCCATGTCGCGCATGGCGTCCAAGCTGGGGTCGTCCATGTGGACCGGGCTCTGGGCGTAGACCCCGGCCTGGGGACCGAACACCTGCTGGGCGGGGCCTGCCCCGGCTCCCCGCTCGGCGGTCACGGCGCGTCTCCGGAAGGCGGGCCTGCCGGAAGACGTCCCTCTTTGGCGAGAGAAAGTCTGCTACTCAACGGGAATAACGGCACTGAGACGGGGCACGTCCCCAACGTTACGGGTGGTATGCCCTTGACCGGTTAGGTCCTCGGCCAGTGTCACGTGGCCCGGGCCGAATCGGTGCAGGGAGCCATCCCCCAATCCTATCTCCACTTCGCCGCTGAGGGTAATTACGAACTGCCTCCGGGGAGCGTGGTGCCAGTCGGAGAAGCTGCCCACCGGGGACTCCCGGAAGGAGATGCCTATGTTCTGGCGAAGTTCTGTTAGTTCGGGGTGGGACTCCAAGCTCATCTCCTCGATGTGGGTCTGGCCGTCGTCGCCGGTGTACAGGCGGATGAAGCTCATGCCGTTGCCTCCAAGAGAATATTCAGGGTCAATTCAAGTGCCATTAAATTCCCTGACGCTTCCGGTGTCAACAACGGCCCGCGCCGCGGACTGACCTGCCAATGCTTCGTGGTACTATTGGCCCTGTCGAATTCGGAATTCGAACCGGACCAGGACAAGTCCGTACCCGGATAAGCGAGGATATCATGGAAATAGGCGTGGGACTGGACGCAACTCTAAACCTGACCTTGGAGGAGCAAGCCGAGCTGTCCCAAGAAGCCGCCCGGCTGGGCTACACCAGCATCTGGACACCGGAGGGCACCGGACAGGACTCCTTCCAGCTTTGCGGAATGCGATGGGAGGCCAGCCGCAGCGTGATCCCGGAAGGCGTCGGCACCGGCATCTCCGTCTCGCCGGTCATGTACCGCACGCCCATCGCCTTCGCCATGGCCGGAGGCACCCTAAGCCAGCGTACCGGGGGCCGGTTCATTATGGGCATCGGCACCGGCGGCGCCTACCGGCCCAAGTCCCGCCAAGCCTTGGGGCTGCGCCGGTTTTCCGCCCTGGCCCTGATGCGGGACTACCTGTCCATCATCCGCCCCTTGGTGGCCGGCGAGGAAGTCAACCACCAGGGCGAGGTGGTCACCCTGCTGGACGGCAAGCTGGCCATCGACCCGCCCCCTAAGACCCCAGTGTACCTGGGCGCATTGGGGCCGGAGATGCTGCGGCTGGCCGGGGAAATGGCCGACGGCGCTTGCCTGAACTGGTGCAATCCGGAGCGCATCTCCTGGAGCCGGGAACGCATCGCCGAAGGGGCCGCCAAGGTTGACCGCGATCCTTCGGAAGTAAAGATGGTGGAATACATCCGGGTCTGCGTCGACGACGACGAGGAAACGGCCCGGCTGGCCTACGCCCGCTCCACCATGGGTTACGCCTTAGGCGCCCAAGTGCCGACGCCCAGGGAGAGGGAGCTTGGCTACCGGGCCCACTTCGAGCGCATGGGCCACACCGAGGAACTGGCCATGCTGGACCAGATGCGCACCCAAGGAGCGTCGCGGGACGAGGTGGCCGCCTCCTTCACCCCGGCCCTGTTGAAGGACGTCGGCTACTACGGCCCAGCCGATGGAGCCGCCGCGGCCTTCAAGGACCTGTCCCAAGGGCTCGACACCGCCGTGGTGCGGGTGGTGGCCGCCCGCCCCGGCCTCGACTCAATCCTCGCCGTCATGCGCGCCTGCCGCCCGGAACTGTTGGCCTAGTTGCACTACAGAACTGTGATGGCAATTCTGGCTAATTCCCGAATCCTGTTGAAGTCCCGTCGGTTATTGGTAATCAATTCAGTGCAGTGAACCTCGGCGATGGCGGTGTGAATACAATCGTTGATGTTCCTGAAGCCGACTCGCCTCGCAAGTTCAATTCCCCTCTGCAAGTCTTACAGTGAATAGGAAAGCGGTCGCATTCCCACTAAAGCGTCACAGGCTTCTTCGAAGTCCTGGGGGTTGATTCCAATTCGGTCTAGTACAAACAGTGTCTCCTGGACACTCAGGGTAGAAATGGCCGCCGTGTCGCTTGCGGCAGCCCTTTCAATCACTTCACTTGCTTGACGGTGTTTATGAGGGTCTTGCCCCACCAAGGCACTGACCAGCACATCGGTGTCGAAATAAATCACTGGCCGGTGATCTCCGGTATATCGTACATCTCCTTAACCAGTTCGTTTATATCGATATCCGGGTCTAGGGAGGTATTGCCCCTGCGCCCAATGTCCACGAAAGCCTGCCACGCTGCGCGATGGCTCGTTTCTTCATGCCCAGCCGCGTTGGTGCCAGTGATCAATCTTCCCTCTTCGGCCGCCTCAATAAACCGCAACACCTCGAAGTTGAAGACCTGCGGTTGCTCGAAGTAGACCGAATGCCCCGCTTCCGGGACACGCAGCACCCGGGCGCCCGGCACGTAGTTCGCAGCAGCTTCTATCACGTGAGGAGGCGATAGCTCGTCCTCCTCTCCCACCACGAACAGTGTCGGCGTAGTCATCCCCGCCAGTTGTTGGGCGGTTGGGCCGCTGCCCTGGAAACCGGCCTGCTGCCGGGGCGGGTTGCTGTTCGACACTTGCAAGTAGAGATTTGCCAGCTCCGGGTTCCGCTTCCTGAACCCCGGCGAGAGGGCAGCCGTGCCGATTCCCTCGGAAGACTGGCGGCTCTGTCGCCACTCACTGTGCAATTTCTCCACTTCTTCCACCGCCATTCCCCCGACGGTGTCGGCCATTACCAGGCTCTTGGCCCGCTGCGGGTACGCCACGGCAAAACCCAGCATGGTCCGGCCACCCATAGACTGGGCAACCAAGTGGGCCTCTTCAACTTTCAAATAGTCCAGCAGCCCTGCCAGGTCCTCGACGAAGGCGCTGCTTCCCAGTCCTTCCGGCTCATCCAGCGAGCGGCCAAAGCCTCTCTGGTCGAAGGCGATGCAACGGTATCGGCGGGAGAAAAATGGAATCTGTTGCCACCAGCTCAGCAGGTTACCGCCGGCCCCGTGGGCGAAGACTATGGCATCTCCCTCGCCATACATCTGGTAATGAAGGTCTATCCCGTTGACCCTGGCGCTGCTCATTCTCTTGCCTCTACGCATGGAGACCGCTGACTGGTAAGCCTCCGGTCTTCCCCATTGAATGTCTTGTACCTGCCCCTACTCCCCCGTAAACCTCGGCGGCCGGCGCTCCCGGAAAGAGGCCGCCGCTTCCGCCACGTCGCCGGGAGCCCGGCGGGTGAACTGGATGGCATGAGTCTCGTACTGGAGCTGGTCTTCCAAGGTCGATTCCAAGCTGTGTTGCAACACCCGCTTGGACATCTGCACCGCCAAGGGAGGCCAGAAAGCCATCTGGTTAGCCAGTTCCACGGCATCCTCCAGTAGGCGGTCCGCCGTGGTTAGCCGGTCCAGCAGCCCCAACCGGTAGGCTTCCGCACCATCCACCTCCCGACCGGTCAGCACCAAGTCCATCGCCCGGCCAATGCCGACGATTCGAGGCAGGAAATACGACAAGCCGGAATCCGGGCTGAGGTTCCGCTCCACAAACATGGTCCTGAACCGGGTGTTCTCCGACCCGATGCGCAGGTCGCAGGCCAAGGCCAACGCCATGCCGGCCCCGACCGCCACGCCGTTGACCGCCGCGACGGTCGGCTTGTCCAAAGTCCGGTAGAGGGCAATTGCTTGGCGTCCCACCCAGTTGTACTGGTCCAGCCGCTGCTGTCTGTTCGGTGGACTATCCTGGGAACGGTCGGCCCTGAGGTCGGCCCCGGAACTGAACCCCCGTCCCTCGCCGGTCCACACCACCGCCCGTACCCTGTCGTCATCCGCCAGTTCCCGGCAAGCCTCCACCATTTCCAAGTGGAGCTCCCGGTTGATGGCATTCAGGGACTGGGGACGGGCCAGGGTCACCACGGCCACCTGCCCGTCCTTGGCCAGCTTCAAGTTCTGGTAGGCCATCCCCTCAGTCATCTTTCTGGTTGCGGCGAGTCCCGCCGGCCGGGTCCCTATTCCTCTCGGCAGAACCCGGACCAGGCTGCTGGCTAGCGGGCGGGATACCGGGAGAGGTTGTTCTCCTCTTTGGTCATGAACTCCAACAGGGCCGGGCGCCCAGTGGCCATGACCTCCCTGGCCCTGCCGATGGCCGGGACGATTTCTCCCGGGTCCTCTATCCGCTCCCCGTAGGCCCCAAGGGCCTTGGCCAAGTTGGCGTACTCCCCGTAAAGGTTGGTGAATCCGAAACGCTCGGTGGCCACCGGGTAGTTCCTGGCGTAGCCGCTGAGCACATGGTTATTCAGCACCAAGGTCAAAATGGGTATCTCATGGCGCACCGCTGTCTCGATGTCCATTCCGGCCATGCCGATGGCCGCGTCCCCCATTATGTTAACTACCATCTTGTCCGGCGCTCCCAGCTTGGCCCCCATGGCTATTCCCAAGCCGTAGCCCAGCTGGGAGGAATTGCCCCACCCGATGTAACCCCGGGGAACGATGGCTTCATAGAATGGAATGGTCTGGTCCCTGGGATGGCCCGAGTCGTGGGTGACGATGGTCTGGGTGCGGTCCACCGTGTGCATCATGTCCCAGATGACCCGGTAGGGGTTGATTGGGACTTCGTCTGAAGTCAGGAGGGGCATCCACTCCTCCAGCCACTCGTCCTTCACTCGTTTGACCTCGGCCTCCACCGAGCCGTCGCCCTTCTTGCCCTCGGGCCCCGCTTGGCTCTTCACTTCCTCGATAAGCTGGCGCAAGACCAGCTTGGCATCACCGACTACGGCGTGATGGAGCTGCTGCTCCTTGTTCAGGTCCCGGTGGTCCACCGTGCACTGCACCAAGGTCTTCCCCGGCGGAATACCAACCGAGGCCAGGTTGGTGGTGAAGCTGGCGCCCACCCCGAATACCAAGTCGGCCTTGTCCAAAAAGTGCCGCACCATCTTGGTCAGGGTGCCCCCGCCGGTGCCCAAGGCTAGGGGGTGGTTTTCCGGGAATGCGCTCTTGCCGGTGTTGCTGGTGAATACTGGCGCGTTGACCAGTTCGGCCAGTTCCCGTAGTTCATCCGATGCCTCGGCCCACAGAACGCCCTGCCCAGCGTAAATCACCGGTTCCCGGGCCGCCAGCAGCGCCCGGACCGCGTTGGCCACGTCCTCCGGGTCGCCGGCGCTCCGGTAACCCTTGACCACCCGGTAGTCGAACTGTTCCTCCGAGATTTCCTCCTGTGCCACGTCGGCGGGAACCTGCAGCATCACCGGTCCGGGGCGGCCGGACCGCAGGGTGGTGTACCCCCGGCGCATCATCTCCGGGATGCGTGCAGCCTGGTTTACCTGGTTCGCCCACTTGGTGACCCCGCTGTAGGCAGTGATCGCGTCAAAGTCCGGAGACTGGCCCAACCGGTTGCGGGCGGTTCCTCCGGGAAGCACCAGCACCGAGGTGGACTCGGCGAAGGCGTGGGCCACCCCGGCAAAGGCGTTTTCGATGCCCGGCCCTGACTGGGTCACCACCACGCCGATGCGCCGCCCGTTGGTGACCCGGGAGTAGCCGTCGGCCATGTTCACCGTGGTCCGCTCGGTGCGGGACATGATGGGTTTTATCCCCGCAATCGCCGCTTCTTCAATCAGCGGGTTGGCCGGGTAACAGAAGAGGTATTCTGTTCCCTCCATCTTCAGAATATTGGCAATGGCGGTATTGCCCAGCATGTTTAGCCTCCAACGCGTACTGTTCAGTAGTGAGGTAAGCTTGGTCCCTTAGACCGGCAGCACCGGCTCCGACCGTTCTTCGGGCAGTGTGACTTCGAAGGCGTTCAGGAAAAAGGCAGTCTGGGCGTAGTGCCCCATCAGGGCAGTTAGCTCCACCAAGTGCTGCGCCCCAAACTGGTCGAGGGCCGCCTGGAAGGTGGCCTGGCTCACCCGGTGGCCCGAGAAAAACTCCCTGCCGAAACTTATCACCGCTGCCTCTTCCGGGCTGACATCCGGCAAGGACTGCTTGTCCCTGATGGCATCCACCAAGGCGTCGCTCAATCCCTCCCGGCGTCCCGCAGGGGCGTGGGCATTCCAGATGTACGGGCAGTCCATGGCCCGCGCGGTTGTCAGAATTGCCAGTTCCTGGATGCGCTTGGGGAAGGTGGTCCGGTACCTGAGGTACTCGGTGACCGGTGCCCTCAACCTGGCGAACTCCGGCGAGTTCAAGGTAATGGAGCCGGGGCCGGCGGTGATGGAGCCTCCCGTTTCGGCGGTCACTTCGTCGAAGGCGGCGCGGAACTCCTCAGGCACCATGTCTCGGTTGACAAAGGGGACGCGGGCCATGGCTGGCCTCCTTATGACAGATTGGGAATGCCCTAGAGCCCCGGGGCATTAACCGTCCCGGGGCCGCGGAGTATGCACTTGGCTAGACTGGCAGCAGGGGCTCGGTGCGCTGTTCCGGCAGGGCGACCTCGAAAGCGTTCAGCAGGAAAGACGTCTGGGCGTAGTGGCCCATCAGGGAAGTCAATTCCACCAATTGCTGGGCCCCGAACTGGTCCAGCGCCTTCTGGAAGGTCTCCTGGCTCACCTTGTGGGTGGTGTAGAACTCGGTGCCGTAGTTGACCAATGCCTCCTCCTCCGGAGACATCTGGGGCAGCGGCGTCCTGTCCCGGATGGCGTCCACTATGGCGTCATCCAGTCCTTCTCGCCGGGCCGTCGCCGCGTGGGCGTTCCAAGCGTATTGGCAGTCCATGGCCCGGACGGCTATCAGGATTGCCAGTTCCTGGATTTTCTTGGAAAAGGTGGTCTCCTTCCTCAGGTAGTCGGCCAGTTTGATGCGCCGCAGCGCCAGTTCCGGGCTGTTCAGCACCACCGGCCAGGGTCCTGAACCAATCTGCCCGCCGATGCCGGCGACCGCTTGGTCGTAAGCGGCGGCAAACTCGGCCGGGACTTCCTCTCGGGATGGCGTAGGGACTCGGGCCACGGCTCTCCTCCTTAAAACGGGGATTGCTAAATGGGTGGTGGATGGAGCACGGCGTCGACCGACGCTCCACTGGGAACCAGTTTTAACAGAGTTAGGGCACCTGCACAAGCTGGAAAGCTGCCCGGTCCCCGGCGCCCGCATTGCCAAGGAGGAACGAGGTCCTGTGTTTCCGCCCTTCGCTCCCGGCTTTCCCTGGGAAACCAGAGCGAAGCAGGGGAGGAGACAGAGAGGGAAGTCAGTGTTCGACGGCAATCCTCTCCAGATCGAAGTTGTAGAGACGGGCCGCGTTTGCACCGACGATCTTGGCCCGCTCGTCTTGGGGCACTCCCTCCAAGATGCGGTCCAGGATTTCCATGGACTTGGGAAAGGTCGATTCGGCATGGGGGTAGTCCGAACCCCACATCAGGCTGTCCACCCCGATGACGTCCCGGAGGCGGATGCCTACATCGTCTTCCTGGAAACTCAGATACACGTTCTGGCGGAAGAAGTCGCTGGGCATCGTGTCGCCCTTGAACCGGTAGGATGCTTCCTTCTGCCGTTCTATGTAGGTATAGTCCATCGTGCCCAGCAGATGTGGCGCCCAAGCCAGCTCGAACTCCACAATGGCCGCCTTCAGCCGTGGATACCGCTCGAACACGCCTGAAAAGATCATGTCGCACAGGGATGTGGCCGGCAGGAATACCTTGGTGGCCCGTCCGCTGGCCGTCCGAACCGATGTGGGTCCTGCCGCTCGGTTAGGGCCCCTGCGGCTGGTGGCGGTGTGCAGGCTTACCGGCATGTTCAGGTCCTGGGCCGCCGCCCAGAAGGGCTCGTACTCTTCGCCGTCGTAGCGCCGCTCCTCCGGCGGATACTCGGTGATCATGGCCCCCGCCAGCCCCAAACGAGCCGTTCGCTCCAGTTCTGCCACACCGTCGCCCACATCGTCTAAATTAATCATGGCTATGCCCTTCAGACGGTCCGGGTTGGTGGCGCAGAATTCGGCCAGCCAGTCGTTGTAGGTGCGGAAAATAGCCGACATCAAGGCCGAGTCTTCCACCTTGAAGTAAAACAGGCCCTGGGACGGATAGAGCACCTCTCCGGCAACGCCGTCAATCTCCATGTCCCTGATGTGCTGCTCCGGGTCGTAACCGCCCACGTGCACGTCTTCGAAGCGGGCTTGGTGGGTAATCAACTCCGGCGTTTCGAACCGCAGCCCGGCTCCTGAAATCAGCCCGATGCCCGCCAGGTTCTGGTCTCCCTCGATTATCAACTGGTCGGCATCGCCCACCCGCTCCATGCGCGGCGCCCGGTCCCTGAATTCCCGGTCGATGCGCTCGGTCCACAGGTCCGGCGGCTCGAATACGTGGGAGTCGGAAGATATGATCAATGGGTGGCCGCCTGCGTTCCGGTCCATGGCTGCTCCTTGCAGTTCCTATTCGGCGCAGGTCCTTACTCACGGGAAGCGCCAATCAGCGCGCGCCTCCCGTCTCCGCCTGCCGCGGTTCATTCTAGCACCGTCTGGCAACCGGCCAGGGTATGACACTTGGCGGGTTCATTTCGCTGTCTGCTTTCGTATAATCCGGTCTTAGTTTGGGACTTTCCGGACGGCAGCGCCGCCGCGGCCAGACCCAGGGGGTACAAGCATGACGGCTCCCATCGAGACCATCAGCTACGAACCAAAAATCCGGGAGATGCCCAGGGAGGAACGGCCCAGGGAACGGATACGGGAGTATGGCCCCAACTACCTGAACAACACCGAACTCATTGCCATACTGCTGCGTACCGGCACCAAGGGAGAAAACGTCCTGTCCTTGTCCTCCCGTCTCTTGTCCAAGTTCGGCGGCCTGGCCGGTCTGGGAAGGGCCTCCTTTGGAGAACTATGTCAGGAAAAGGGATTGAGCGAGGCCAAGGCGGCCCACCTGCTGGCTGCCTTGGAATTGGGGCGCCGCTTCGTATCCCTGGCGCCCCAGGAGCGCCCGGCCATAACCGCCCCCGACGATGCAGCAAACCTAGTGATGGCGGAGATGTGCCACTTGGAGCAGGAGCACCTGAGGGTGTTGTTGCTGAATACCAAGCATCAGGTCATGTCAATCCAGGAGATTTACGTCGGCAACGTCAACAGTTCCATGGTCCGGGCCGCCGAGGTCTTCCGCCCGGCGATAAAGGACAACGCCACCGCCATCGTACTCGCGCACAACCACCCGTCGGGCGACCCCACGCCCAGCGAAGCCGACGTAGCCATCACCAGAGACCTTGTGTCCTCAGGGCAATTGTTGGGCATAGACGTGCTGGACCACCTGATTATCGGCGACGGCGGCCGCTGGGTCAGCCTCAACTCCAAGGGCTTGGGCTTCAAGTAGTGACAGGAATAAACAACTGGGACCGAAACAAGTGGTATAGTCCGGAAGCCGAGTACAAATCATGCCCCTCGGAGGCTCCGCCATGACCTACTTCAAAAACGCCGCTGACAGAGACCCCCTGGAACTGGCCCCGGGCGCCCGGACCCGCACCTTCTGGGGGGATAAAATGCTTCTCTCCTTAGTGGAAATCGACGCCGGAGCCGAGGTGCCGCTGCACACCCACCCCCACGAACAGGGAGGCATCGTCGTCGAGGGTGAACTGGAAATGTCCATTGGCGGCGAGGTCCGGAATCTGCAGCCCGGCGACATGTACATCATTCCGGGCGAGGTCGAGCACTCCGCCAAGGGAGGCGATGCTCCGGTGAAGGTCCTGGACGTGTTCAGCCCAGTACGGGAGGAGTTCCAGTATTAGCGTATTAGCGCCATTGGTCGGGGATACGCCGCTCAGCCAATTATCTGGGCCAGCCGGTCGACCTGCTCCAAGTCGGGCACCCTGGGAATGAACACAAGCTCGTCCAAGCCAATGTCTTCAAACCGTTTCAGCAGGTCCAGCACCGCTTCCCGCGAAGCAACCAACCCCCGGGTCGCCCTTTCGGCCGCCTCGGGCCCGTAGATTGCGTTGTAATGCCGTATCTGGTCGGCCCCGCGCTCGGCCGCGTCCGCCCCCAGCGCAATCCCGGCGGTGGCTAGCAGCCTGGGGCTCCCGGGTCTTCCCATTCCCCGCCAAGCCTCCTCCACCAGCCGGAACTGCCCGCCGGCCGTCTCTGGGCTCCCTGAACCAATATAGCCGTCCCCCAATCGTCCGGCCCGCTTGACCGCCGCTGGAGCTGAGCCGCCGATGAGTATTTCCGGGCCGCCGGCTTGGACCGGGGCCGGGCCAACTGGCCCCACTCCTCCCGCTGGCTCTTGGCCCGCCCAGATGCGGCGCATTACCGCCAGTTGTTCTTCGAATCGCTTTCCCCGCCTTGGCATCGGCCGGTCCGCGGCAACGAAGTCGTCGGCCTTGCGCCCCACGCCCATACCCAGCGAAAGCCTGCCTCCGGAAAGAACGTCAATTGTGGCCGCCTGCTTGGCCAGCAACGCCGCGTCCCTAACGGGAGCAATGACCACCGACGTCATCAGGCGGACCCGGCGAGTGACCGCCGCCGCGGCAGCCAGCGCCGCTAATGGTTCCCAGTTGGGATAGACCAAGCGGTCTATAGTAGAGATGCTGGAAAACGGCCCCTCTTCTATCGCGCGAGCCCACTCGATTACCAGGGGACCGGGTACGTCCGGCATGCCCGCAGGAAGGGCCAGTGCAACCTTTACCATGAATCTACCAAGAAACGCACAACTCGGCCGGAATTATCACCTGGTTGAGAGCCTCTAAAGGAATGCGGGCTGCTCGAAGACGCCGCCCACTATGGGTCGCGGGTCCAAGCCCAGCCACTTCTCCAGGATGGTCGAGTACACCCCGCGGAAGTCCTGGGTGAAGTGGAGGTCTCCTTCCAGAAGGTCTTCATCTCTCAAGGATGGGTACTCACCGTACATGCCGCCCTTGACCCGGTCTCCAATGACAAACCCGCCGCCTCCGGAGCCGTGGTCGGTACCGGAGCCGTTGTCCCTGACCCGGCGTCCGAACTCGGTAAACACGTAGACCAGGACATTGTCCGAGCAGCGGTGATCTTCCAAGTCCGCCTGAAAGTCCGACAGCCCTTGGGCCAGTTCCTGCAGCAACTGGGGCTGCACCGTCGGCTGGTTGGCGTGGGTGTCATACCCGGCGTGCTGCGTGTAGAAGACCCGCGTCCCAAGGTCCGCCGTCAGCACCTTGGCAATGCTCTGCAGGTTCCTGCCAATGGGGGTGCCAGCGTACTCGACGCTCGAGGAATACTTCGCCGGCGCCTGCTGCAGCAGGTCCGCTCCCCGGAGAGCTCCCTGTCCGGTCTGTCCCAAGTATTCCATCACCGGCCCGCTGCCGATGGCCGGCGCATACATCCTGGCGAAGGTGTCCAGTGCCTCGGAGCGCCTGGGATTGTCTGCAAACTCGTTAAGCACGCCGTAGGATTCCAAGTCTCCCACCGAGGCCACCGGCACGCCGGGCAGGGCCATCGCCCTGGGAAGGCCCCTTCCCACGTTCACCCCCGTCACCACGTTTTCGCCCGAGGGGTCCAAGTCCCGAATCGCCTTGCCCAGCCAACCTTCGGTCGCAATCTTTTCCGGCTCGCAGGTGTGCCAGATGTCCATTGAACGAAAGTGGGAACGGTTGGGGTTGGGATAGCCGACGCCGTTGAGCACCGCCACTTTCCCCCGGTCGTATAACTCCTTCACCGGGGCGAACGCTGGACTGAATCCATAGTCCTCATCGATGGGCAGCGCCTCTTCCGGGGCTATCCCCACCGTCGGACGGTTGTCCCGGTAAAGAGGGTTGGAATAGGGAACGACGGTGTTCATGTAGTCGTTTGCCCCGGTCAGTTGCACTACCACCAGGATATTATCCCTGTTCGTCGTCGTCATAGCAGGGTCCCTTCCTCAGAAAGGTGTTGGCTCCGAAAGGTCTTTGCCAGCTGGAAATTCACTCTAGCAGCGCCGCCAACGCCAGTCAAACTTGGCGAATTGACTAATCCTTCTTGCGCTAGTAGACTCCCACCAATTCGTTGAAAGTCCTGTTTGAAGAGACTCTTTGGTTACGAATTCAGCCATAATGCGTCCGATTACGGCTGGTTTTTCCAGCCTATGGTTGAAATCAGGAATAAAGAAGGCCTGTAGAACCACCAACTTTGGGAGAGGAGCCAGACCGCCATGGCAGTAATAGATGCTGATGCCCACGTCGTTGAGACCGAACACACTTGGGACTACATGGACCCGTCCGATGCCAAGTTCCGGCCGGCATTGGTTGGCCCGGTGGACGGCAGGTTCTTCTGGATGTGCGACGGCAAAATCCGCCGGCCCGCCAGGGACCCCATATCCGACCCAACCCTGGAGGAGGAAACCGCCAGGGATACCGGGAGAAACGTGGAGGTCTCCCGCGCCGCCCGCTATATGGAAAACATCGGCGCGCGCCTCCGCCACATGGACGAACTGGGAATAGACATCCAGGTCCTCCACAACACTATATTCATCGAGCAGATCGCCGACCGCCCGGAAGCCGAGGTGGCGGTGTGCCGGGCCTACAACCGCTGGCTTACCGACATATACAACCAGAGCGATAACCGGCTTCGCTGGGTGCCCGTCCTGCCCTACATGGCCATGGACGAGGCCCTGCAGGAATTGCGCACCAGCGTTGAGCACGGCGGATGCGGAGCAGCCATGCGGCCCATCGAGGGGAACAGGATCCCCACCGACCCCTACTTCTACCCCATATATGAAGAAGCGAGCCGCCTGAACGTTCCCATAGTCTTCCACATCGCCAACGCCAACCCGTCAAACCTCGACTTGGTGAGCCAGTACAACGGCGCCGGCGCTGCGGCCTTCTGGCGGTTCAACGTCCCCACCGTCGCCTCCTGCCACGCCATTATCGCCAGCGAAATCCCCGAACTGTTCCCCAACCTCAAGTTCAGCTTCGTGGAGGCCGGCGCCCAGTGGGTGCCCTACGTCGTGGCCGACCTGAAGAGGCGCCGCCTGAACAAGAAACTTCCCGACAACCCTCTCAAGGAATACGGGGTCTACGTCACCTGCCAGACCAGCGACGACTTGCCTTGGGTTCTGAAGTACTCGGGGGATGACAACCTGGTTATTGGAACGGATTACGGCCACACCGACACTTCCAGCGAGATCGAAGCAATCCGGAACCTGAAGAATATAGGGGACATCAGCCCCGGGGTCATCGACAAAATACTCGACGACAACCCCAGGGCCCTTCACGCCCTCTAAGTGAAGGGCCGGAACCACCCGCCGCGCGGATCTACAACCTGGAGGTCTGGTAATAATGAATAGGCTACTCAGTAAGTCCGCCGTGATGATCCCCATCGCCCTGCTGCTTGCCTCGGTCTTCGCAGTGGCCTGCGGCGGTTCCGACACTCCGGAGGATCGTTCGGATGTTATGACGAGGGCCGCTCCGACCCAGCCGCCAACGGCAACCACCCCTCCTACCGCGACGGCCGTGCCAACCATTGCACCGGCTCCCCGGGGCGAGGTAATGGAGTTCCCCTTGGTGCCCGGCTGGGCCTCCCAGGCCAGGCACGAGAGCATGGTCCTCCAGATAGTCCAGCGGATAAAGCCCGGAGAAGTGGACCTGCACCGGTGCAGCAGCACGTTGAGTTGCCAGAGGATTTTCTCCCCCCGGTTCAACCAACTCATCCAATACGACCCCATCAACATCACCGAGATAACCGGTGACTTGGCGTCGAGCTGGGAAGTGAGCGAGGATGGCCTCAACTACACCTTCACTATCCATGACGCCCGCTGGCACGACGGCGAACCCGTCACCGCCGACGACATCGTCTTCAGCCTCGACCGCATCGTCCAGCCCGGAGAAAAGAGGACCAGGACCGCCGCCCTCCGGGAGTTCTACGAATATCAGACCGCCGAGGCGGTGGACGACAAAACCGTAAACATGCCCCTTATTTCAGCCGGGGCGGTCTTCCTTCCAGTTTTGGCCAGCGAGTCCATGAAGATGTACCCCAAGCACATCGTGGAAAGCCAGTCGCCGGATGATATCAACTGCTGTCCGGAAAATCTGATTGGCTCCGGCCCTTGGAAGCTGGTTGACTACGACCGGGCAATTTCCGTGGAATACGAGAGAAACAGCGACTACTTCAAGTCCGGCCTTCCCTTCTTCGACGGCTGGAAGTACAACATCATCCCAACCGTGCCCGGCATCTACGCCGCTTTTGATGCGGGCCAAGTCCACGCTACCCTGGGCTACAGCAGCCTCTTCCGCCGCCGGGATGTCCTAAAGGTCCTGGAAGACTCCAAGGGCACTCTGCAGGCCGACTTCATCCCCACTTACGGCGGCACCGGCTTCGTTTTGACCCAGCAGACGCCTTTCGACGACCCCAGGGTTAGGCGGGCCTTCTACTTGGGTATAAACCGCCAGCACCTGTTGGACGTGGTCTATTACACCGAAGAATACGGCTACGGAGCCAATCTTGGCGACTTCTTCACCATGCGCGGCCTCGGTATGGAAGACATAGAGCTAGTGGGCCAGCCAGGCTACCGGGAGGACAAGGCCGAAGACATTGCCGAAGCCAAAGCCCTGCTGGCCGAGGCCGGCTATCCCGACGGCTTCTCGGTAGAGCTGAACATGGGCCAGGGCAGCCTGGCAACCTCCACGACCGAGGTTATCAGCGAACAACTGAGGAGAGACTTGGGAATAGACCTTGAGCTTCGCCCTGTGGACACCGCCGCCTACCACGCCAACCAGATCGAAGGCAGGCATCCCATCTCCTTCGCCGGCGGGTCTATCCAGATGATTATCGACCCCTCGGACAACCTCCAGTACGCCTACGACCTGAACACCGCCGGCAACCCCGACAACTGGAGCGACCCCGAGTTCACCAAGCTGCTGGAGGCCCAGGCGGACGCTGCCGACACCGAAGAAAGAGCGGAAATCCTCAAGGAAATAATGGCCTACTTGCGGCAGGGCGAGACCCACTGGGTTCCCACCATCTGGCGGGACATGGGCATGGTGTACGACCACCGGTTGATGAACTGGATCAGGCCCCTCAGCGGCGAGTTGACCCTCAAGTGGGAAAACGTCTGGTGGGACCCCAATGCCCCGCTGGCTACCCCGTAGTGCAGCTACCGGTTCCATTCCCGGGCACAGTTGCCGGTACCCTTAAGCAACCTGTTGAAGGAATAAGAAGGTCTTGAAAAAGTAAGAAGATCAGAAGGTCAGCGGTTCCACTTCCGGTTGAAAGTCACCAGGAACAGCGCAGTTAGAAACAACCCGATGAAGGACTGCAGTCCGCCCAAGTTGCGTATCCAGTCGTCTGGATGCTTGACCCACCCGCCATAACCAAGGGTGGTGAATGACACCAAGGAAAAGTAGAACGATTCCCAGGCGCGTACCAGGAACTCACCCCGGCTGGCGGCTAACACTTCGGAGAAAGGATATAGAAAATAGACCAAGCCAAATCCCAGGACAACCGATGCAGCGGTAATTGCGACCCTGATCGGGCGCTCACCATAGCCGAAGAGCATTTCATGAATGCCCAGCCAGATGAAGTAGAACAAGTTGCGCCACCACTGCAGGTTGAAGGCCAGTAGCGTCCCCAGAGGATGCCGCCAGTCCAGGGCATCACCCAGTTGCTCCAAGGCAAGAAGCCGTTTGCAGACCCACTCCCGGTACAGGAATTCGCCGGCAATGTCAGGGTGCCCGTGGTTCTGGTGCCAAGTGTTCAGTTGGCGGTAGCTGGCCTGGGCATTCTGATAAAACTTAATCCGTTCCCAGCCGCTAATGTATTTGTGCCCCCAGATTGTCTCTTCCAAGTTGGTCTGGTCGCTCATTCTTACGGCTAACAGGTACGCATTCTCCATGTCAGCCTGCATCAAGAACGTTCCCCGGAGGTCAGACCGGAACAGGTCCGCCTCCCGCAGGTCAGCCCGGAATAAGTCGGAATCGCGGAGATTGGCCCGGCTCAGGTCGCTTCCCTGCAGGCTGGCCTCCTTGAGGTCCATCCCGGACAGATCGGCGGAATTCAGATTGCGAACGCTCAAGTCCAGTTCCACAGCCGTGCCGCCATTCACCTTGATCAGCGCTTCAACGTCCTGGCGGGACATGGCCTCGTCACCGGTAAGCAACTCCTCACGGCCCCAATGCGCCAACCACCAGTCCACCGCCTCCCTGGTCCGGGGCAAGGGGCCTTCCGGGTTGCCGCCGTTCTGGCTGGCCGCCTCTGGGGATCCCGGCGCAGATGCCGCGCCTCTCCCTTCGCCCGTTACGGAAATGTCACTACCCATAGAACCTCGTCACGCGAAGTGCTGCAGGCCCATAATAATTCAAAGGGCCATTGATCGGGTAGACCAGTCGCATTTACTGCCCTTCCCGGTACAAGAATACCCCAAAGACGCTTGACCCCGCCCGCCGGATGACCTGCGCCGGCGGAACCCTGCCCGCGGAACTCAGTAGGCGTAACCCAGTAGGAGAAAAGCAACATGACCGAATGCCGCGCTGCCGTCATAACCGGCTTCCAGCAACCCTCGGAGGTCCGGACCGTGCCCACCCCGGAACTGGAACCCGCTGGCCTGCTCATACGGGTCGACGCAGCTACCCTCTGCGGCACCGACGTCCACTGCTGGCACGGCCGGATGCAGTCCGACCGCCTTCCCTACATTCCCGGCCACGAGACCACCGGGCGGATAGTGGAAATGAACGGCGCCAGGACCGACCTGCTTGGGGAGCCCCTGGGCGATGGCGACCGCATCATTTCCACCTACCCCCATTGTGGCCACTGCTACTACTGCACCGTGGCCGGCGACCCCGCCGGCTGCACCAACAGCTACGCCTTCGGCCGCATGCGCTGCGACGAGCCCCCCTACCTGCTGGGGGGCTGCGCCGAGTACCACTATGTGCCGCCCGGCTGCGACCTCATCCGGGTGCCCGAAGAGGTGCCGTCCCCACTGGCCGCCTCCGCCGCCTGCGCCCTCAGGACCGTGATGCACGGCTTCGAACGCCTGGGCCCCCTGGCCAGCCACGAAACGGTCCTGGTGCAGGGATGCGGTCCGGTGGGGCTCTATGCTGCCGCCGTGGCCCGGGACCGGGGAGCCGGGAAGGTCCTGGTTATCGGAGCTCCCGCCGCCCGCTTGGAGGTAGCCGCACAATGGGGCGCCGACGCCACCCTGAACCTGGATGACTATCCCGAGGCAGCCGGCCGGCTGGAGTGGGCCCGGGAGCTTACCGATGGCCGGGGGCCCGACGTCGTCATCCAGTGCGCCACCTCCGCCGCCATCCCGGAAGGCCTGGACCTCCTCCGCGCCCGGGGGCGGTACCTGACCATCGGCGGCGGCGACGGAAACATCAGCATCCCTGCCAACGCCTTCAGGGACCGGCAGATAATCGGCGTTGTCGGCTCGCTGGGCCGCCACTTCTACCAAGCGGTCACCTTCCTGGCCACCCGCCTGCACAAGTTCCCCTTCGAAAACCTCATCACCGGCTCCTACTCCCTGGGCGGGGTCAGCCAAGCCCTGCAGGCCATGGCCGAGTTTCGGGAGGTCAAGCCCGTGGTGTTCCCAAACCAATAGCATCCCATCCGGCAGTCGCTGTGGCAGCCGCCCATTGACTTGACACCAAGTGTCCGTCAGTCTTACGATTTCAATAGGCCGATAGGCGTTTAACCCTTTTGGTTTGTGCCTTCGGGCCTTGGAACCTTTGGAGCCTGTCTCCCGCAAGGGGGCATAGGGGGATATAGCTCAACTGGGAGAGCGCGGCGTTCGCAATGCCGAGGTTGGGGGTTCAAGTCCCCCTATCTCCACCACCTGCCCCTGTAGCTCAGAGGATAGAGCGGCGGCGTCCTAAGTCGCGCGTCGGGGGTTCGAGTCCCTCCAGGGGTACCACGCAGGAGCGTAGCTCAGTCTGGCCAGAGCGCTGGTCTCCAAAACCAGTGGTCGCGGGTTCGAATCCTGCCGCTCCTGCCAACCCTCCCTTTGCCTCACTACAGCCCTCCTCCCCGCGTTGCCCACGCGCCTCCACCCCTGCCCGGTTTCGGCGCAGCCCTGTCACCTGTGGAATGCCGCCGGTGAAAGTTGCACACCCTTGCCTATCCCTCACCCCCAACGCCACAGCCACGCCCCGCAGCACAGCAACCCGGCGCAGTAGCCCAACAGAACGTGGTGGACGTCCCGGCCCGGTGTGTCGTTCTTGCGAAGAAAGCCCAGCCACTGGGCGGCAATCGAGCCGGCCAGCAGCAGCGCCCCGGCGCCGAAGAGGTACGGCCCCAAGTCCGGCCACAGCATTGGCCCGGCCGTCATCGCTGCCGCCGCCAATGCCCCCTCCAAAAAGTGCCCCAAGTAACCGTGCCACCACCGTCGCAAATCGACCGGCGGCACCGGCGCCCTCCACCTGGCCTTCACTTTTTCTACCTCGGAAGAGTCAGCGGCCATTGTCTCCTTCCGTCCCTGTCTGGAATGGAATTAAGGAGCGCCCTGCACTGGCCCAAGCATCCCTTCACCAGACCCCCGTTACACGCCCGATGGTTCAGCCAGCCCTGCCCCCCACTCCGGGCGACCGCTCCCAGAGGTATGTCAGAGGGTCGCCGTCCGGGTCGCTGCTCCCCGAACCGTCCAAGGTCACCAAGTCTCCCTCGTTCACCCTCTGGGGAGGACCGGCGTAGGCTGCCGGCGGGCGGTTGGGATGCACCGACAGGGTGAAGCTCCCCGTCCTCCGGCTCTCGTTGGTCGTCGCCTCTATCACGTAGACCCCCGGCTCCAGTTCCCGCTCTATGCGCGAGTTCGGGCCGCTGCCCCCGTCGTTGTCCTGCTCCAACACCGTGCCGCTCTTGCCGGCGCCGGATATCAGGAATAGGTACGTATCCACTGTGGAAGTCAGGTCGATCCTTACCCGGGCCTTCTCTTTCACGCTGAAGCCGTAGAACTTGGCATAGCTCCCCGTCCGGTTCACCGAGGACACCGCGCTGCTCCAAGTCCCTGCTTGAGGTTCTATTCCGGAGGCGTCTCCCAGGTATTCCACCCCCGCCTCCAGCACCGTTACCTTCACCGTGTCGGCGGCCGTGTCCCCACGACTGTCCCGCACCATCAGCCTGAAGGTGAGCTCCGCCGGGCCTGCCGGTGCCGTAAAGGAGGCCGTCTTGGTGTCTGCGCCCGTCAGGGTGACCTCCCCCCTCCCTTCCGCCGCTTCCCGCCCTGACCCGAACATCTGCGCCCATTGATGCGTCGGGATATAGCCCTCGCTTTCGCTGCCGTCCAGAGTGACGGCGGCGCGGGAGGCTACTACTTGGTCAGATCCAGCATTCGCGGAGGCGCAGCAGCCAAAGACGATGCCCAAAGCGTCCTGTGCTGCTTTGGCGGTCATTATGGTTCCCTGTGTCCCCGCACCGAGGGTGTCAGACTCTGGGTTGGCCAAATAGATGCCCACCATCTTGTATTTGCCGGGCGAGACTTCCTTCACGATGGGGGCACCAGAGTCCCCGGACCCCACCGCGTCTTGGGCGAATGATATAGTAGCCAGGCCAGTAAAGCGTGCATACTGGATTCTCTTCTTTTTATTGACCTCAGTGATGGCAACGGCAACTTCACCGGCCTTTTGACCGAACAGTTTGTAGGTTGTACCAGCTTCGGGCTCCAAGACGCCGCCGATTACCTCCTTGCCTCGGTGTGTTGGGTGGGTATGCAACATGAAGCTGGCCTCGGGGCCGGGGTCAGCCTCAGTGCCCGATATGAGTGGGCAATACGCTATGTCTGCGGTGTTCTCACCGTTGGGGTCTATTGAGGCCGCAGTTACCGGGCCGCCAACCTTGTCGCCGGCGACCAATTCGTCCTGGTACATTTCTTCATCGCCTAGGGGTGCCCTATAACTATCGGTCGTAGGACTATACCCAACCAGGACGTGCTGGCACGACACCAGGACTTTCTGGCCGTCCCTGGTCCGGGTAGCCAAACCGGTGAGGGTTCCTCCTCCTCCCCCCGCGTGAACGGAAACGATGTCAGGAGGACCGCCGCCCCGGCTTCTGTGCCCCCCTGTGACGAAAGTGCCCGCCACAATTGGTCTGTGTTTACCTCCAGGACCTGACATAATTACTTTCCCTCCTCGGCATGCAATACATCCAACCCGACCTCCTTGATCTGCACCGGGACGCCCTCCAGGCACTCCGGTATCCGGTCCTCAAGCGGCAGCGTGCTCTGGTCCACCTTCTCGGTAACATCAATGACAATGCCCACCGTTTCGGTCCATCCTCCTTTGCCGTCACTGAACAGTCCTTCGCCAACTCCGTGCACGTTGGGCTGGCGCCAGAACAGGGGGTCGTACTTGAGCCGCACCTCGTGGATGCGTTCGAAGGTAAGTGTTGCGGGTGGCGTGTTCATGTTTCCCTCCTCCCCGGATAGTTCAGTCATGTATTTCTCCTTTTCAAGTGAGTCGACTCTGCAGGGTTCTAAACGCAAATGCATTGAAAAAGTCGAGGGTTCCTCCCCCGTTGCGTCAGTCGCCCGTGCTGTAGGTGTACCGGTAGCTTCAAAGACGGATGTCTGGCCCTCAGTTGGCGCTTCTCGCTCATTGCCGCCGCAAGCCGCCGCCGCCCAGAAAAAGGCAGCGCAGATTAGAAAGACCAGCAGAAACCCCAGCGGTGTTCCTCTTGCGGGCACGTCGATCACCTCCTTATGGAAGAGAATAGAACTTAAGTTCTATTTAGTCAAGGGCCTGAATGACAGAAGGAGGGACTTACTCCATCGCTCTACCCGCTTTGTGTTTCTACCCCGCTCACCAGCGGACGGTGATAAGTGTTAGGTTTACCCATTGTCTTCCTCCTTGTTAGGCAAAGGCATGAGTTCCAGTCCCGGTTCCTCTAATATTTGCACCGGAACACCCTCCAGGCAGTCCGGTATCCGGTCCTCTGGCGGCAATGTGTTTTGGTCCACCTTCTTAGCGACATGAACGATGATACCTACCGTTCCAGTCCACTCACCGTTCTCGTCCCGGAATAGTCCTTCACCGACTCCACCATAGTAGGGCTGCCGTCCGAACAGGGGATCGTACTTGAGCCGCACCTCGTGGATACGCTCGTCCGTGGGTGTAGCGTGTGGCGTGGTCATCCTTCCCTCCTCCAATATTGATATTTGCTGGTTCGGGGCGCCCCGGCAAGGCTCCGGGGCGCCCCCGCAGGCCGCCGCCAGCCACAGCGCGGCGGCGCAGATTAGAAAGACCGGCAGAAATCCCAGCGGCATTCCTCTTGCGGGCATATCTATCACTCCCTCAATGAGGATATTGGAATATTAGTTTTCTTTCGTGAAAGGCTTTAATGACAGAAGGAGGGACTTACTCCCTCCCTCTACCCGCTTAGTATTTCTACCCCGCTCACCAGCGGACGGTGGTAAGTATTAGTCGCTCCCATTGCCTTCTTCCTCATATTCCACACCCCTCCCGTCAGGGGTGAATTGTAGCCTCGGGCTTTTTACTACCTGCACCGGGACGCCCTCTAGGCACTCCGGTATCCGGTCCTCCGGCGGCAGCGTACTCTGGTCCACCTTCCTGGACACCTCAATGACGATGCCCACTGTTTCGGTCCATCCTCCTTCCCCATCTTTGAAATACCCTTCCCCGACTGCGTGGACATTGGGCTGCCGCCAGAACAAGGGATCGTACTTGAGCCGCACCTCGTGGATGCGCTCGTCCGTGGGTGTCGCGTGTGGCTTGGTCATCTTTCCTTCCTCCAATACTGAAATTTGCTGGTTCGGGGCGCCCCGGCAAGGCTCCGGGGCGCCCCCGCAGGCCGCCGCCAGCCACACGACGGCGGCACAGACGAGAAAGGCCAGCGGAAGTCTCATCACCATTCTTCTTTCAGGCATATCTTTCTCCTGCCAGGCTAGAATAGAACTGATGTTCTCATTAGTCAAGGGCCTGAATGACAGAAGGAGGGAATATGTCCCGCCTTCTACCAGCTTTGTATTTCTACCCCGCCCATCAGCGGCCGGTGATGGGTATTAGTCGCTCCCATTGTCTTCCTCCTTATTCGTTCTTCGCGGGAGTTCGATTGTCGGGCCATGCAACCCGAACTCCCTGATCTGCACCGGGACGCCCTCCAGGCACTCCGGTATCCGGTCTTCTGCCGGCAGAGTGCTCTGGTCCACCTTCTCGGTGACATCAATGACGATGCCCACTGTTTCGGTCCATCCTCCCTTCCCGTCACTGAAAAGTCCTTCTCCAACTGCGTGCACGTTGGGTTGACGCCAGAACAGTGGGTCATACTTGAGCCGCACCTCGTGGATGCGTTCGTCTGTAGGTGTTGCGTGTGGCGTAGTCATCTTTCCCTCCTCCGATGAGAAATTTTGCTGGCTCGGGGCACCCCGGCAAGGGTCCGGGGAGCCCCCACAGGCCGCCGCCAGCCACAGAACGGCGGCGCAGGCCAGAAGAAGGCGTGGGAGCTGCTCGTTACGGGACCTCTTTCGCAATCATCGGCCCTCTCTTTCTCTAGTACGCCCAATGCACCGTCCAACTCCCGTCGGAATTTCTGCTGGCCCTTACTTCCGCTATGTCTACTTCGGTGACGCACGAAATCCGGTTCAGGAATTCTAGGCATCCATCGTTGTCCAGTACCCTGAACAGGGGAAGCTGCTCAGGGTTCCTTGGACTGTCCGGGGGATCCGGGCGCAGGGTGCAATACTCCCCCGGCTGCAAGGTCATTCCTGCCTCGCAGGGCCGTGGAGGGATAACACGGTCACAATGTGGCAGGCCCCGCCGGGCGCCCCGGGCCCCCGTCAACTGGCCCCGGAGAGCGGTTGGCACGCACCCGTACAACCAGTTCTCTCCCAGGCTCAGCCACCTCAGCTTGGTCATGTTGCCCAGCACCTCCGGCGGCAATCGCCCAGTCAACCCGTTGCTGTTGAGAGACAGCACGGCCAAGTTGCTGAGGTTCTCTAGCTCCGCCGGGACACGCCCGCTCAACTCATTGGTATCCAAGAGGAGCTTTTCCAAGTTGCCCAGGTTGCCCAACTCCGCCGGTATCGGACCGCTCAACTCGTTGGCAAAGAGGGACAACACGGTTAGGTTGCCCAAGTCCCCCAACTCCGCCGGTATCGGACCGCTCAGCCCATTGCCGTGAAGGTGTAACGAGGTCAGGTTGCCCAGGTTGCCCAGCTCCGGCGGTATCGGCCCGGTCAACCGGTTGTGGCTGAGGTCCAGCGCTTGCAGGTTCCCCAGGCTCCCCAACTCCGGCGATGCCCGCCCGCTCAGCCTGTTCTCGGGAAGTTCCAAGCGAATGATCCTTCCGCTGCCGTCGGTGGTGACGCCATGCCAGAGGCCGATTGGCTTGTTGGTCAGCCAGTTCCTTTTGTTCCTCCAGCCGAAGCCATCGGCGCCCTTGTAGAACTCCACCAGGACGGCCCTGTCGCCCTCATCGTCAGCCGCAGGCCCGGGCCCTTGGCTGCATGACGCCATCAGGGCGGCAACCAGCGCCGCTGCCAGGACAACCAGCCAGACCGGCAGAACTCCGGGCCGCGGCCTGCGGAGCCCTGGGCTTTCTTTCACCCCCATCTGCTTCTCCTCCTCGCGAGCGGGAGCGGCCCCGGCCTGTAACACCGCCCTTTCCCATCTCCAATGTTTACCCCGGCATATTAGCCAAAACATGCTAACCGGGATATGTTAACTAGAGCCCTCCGGCGTCCTCGCGCCAGCCCCGTCCTGCCCATGCCCTGAATCCCTTAAACCACGGTTCAGACGAAACTCCGGAAAACAAGACGCCGCAAACCCGCTCCGCGCTGACACTTTGCCCTTGCCATGCCGGATTGCAGCTCCCTACCATGAGTTTCAGGGCATCTTCCGCCCCGCCGCCGCAATGCCCCAATCCAATCGGCCACTGAGGCAACCAGGAGCTTGATGTAAGAGAACGTCTCAAGGCCAAGTCTATCCAACTCAGCGCTCAGCCACTGCCGGACTTGGGCAAACCCAAAATGGAGGAAAATGACTGGAAATGGTGGGAAATCTGAAAAATCCGGCACCACCTCTCTGGGGAGCCAGCGGCCTCGCTGGACCCTGCCAAAACCTCGGGAATGGAGGAAAATGGCGGAATATGGTGGGGAAATCAAAAAATCCGGCACCGGCTCTCTCCGGAGTTCCAGGACCAGTCAGTTCCCTTCCAGACCCCCAAAATGGCGGGAAATGACAGAAAATGGCGGGGAAATTAAAATTTTCGGCCCCTCCGCCGCCCCCCTGTGGTCCCATCGGTTGACAGTCCTTGAGAATAGGGCATATATTCCCACCGCAGAGGCTGAGGCGCGGCTCGCGCCCCCGCCCGGTTTCTCCCACGAAATACCCATGGGTACATTGCTGTCAGAAGGAGTTGCCCCACAACCGCAGGAGGTCGAAACAATGGACCAAGTAGAGGTATCCTGGTTTTCGGAGCAAGCCTACGGCCACATCACGAACGAAGACCTTGAAGGCTACAGCTCGGGCCGGCTGGGTTTTCCCAATACACTGTTCGACCCCGTGAAGGCCCACCTCCTCTATAACCAGTACCACGAGCAGTACGCCTTTGCCGACGAAGTCGGCTTCGACGGCGTCCAGACCAACGAGCACCACACTTCCTACTGGTGCATGAAGCCTTCCGTCAACATCGACGCCGCCATGGCCATCAAGCTCACCAAGAAGGCCAAGGTCATCCTGCTGGGCAACCTCATTGCCGTCAACGACCCCGTCCGTATGTCCGAAGAGATCGCCATGCTGGACTGCGTCTCCGGCGGCCGGCTGGTCTCGGGCTTCATCCGGGGCACCGCTCCGGAGAGCATCACCGGCGGCATCGACCCCACCGAGAACCGGGCCCGCTTCGAGGAGGCCCACGACCTGATAATCCGCTGCTGGACCCAGCCCGGCCCCTTCCGCTACGAGGGGGAATACTTCCACCATAGAGTGGTCAACCCCTGGGTCCTTCCCTACCAGCAGCCCCATCCCCCCATCTGGATTCCCGGTACCTCTAGCGTGGAGAGCGTACAGTGGGCCGCCCGCCACCAGTACCCCTACATGAATTTGGGCTCCCTCCACGAGACCACCTTGGAAATGAAACGGGTCTACCGTGAGACTGCCGATGAGGTCGGTTTCACCCCCGGGCCAGAGCACTTCGGCTACGTCGTCCGTGCCTTGGTCGCCGACACCGACGAAAAGGCCAGAGAGATTGGCCGCGAGTTCATGTGGACCCACGACCACCGCATGAAGGGCCCCCGGGAGGAGAACGACCCGCCGGGCTACCAGTCCCGGGAGGCCGCCGCCATGCGTGCCCGCCGCCGCGGCTTGGGCGGCCTGGGCAGCGCCGACAAGCTGACCTACGAGGAACTGCTGGAGATCGACAACATCATCGTCGGCAGTCCCGAGACCGTGACCAACAAGCTGGGCAAGCTGGTAGAGGGCCTGAATCCGGGCTACCTCTTCATCTACGGCAACGAAGGTCCCATGGAGCACACCGACATCATGCGCTCCATAGAACTGCTGGGCACCGAGGTCATACCCGCACTGCGGGAAATCAAGCTCCGCCCCGGCGAATAGGAGCAAACAGGCCACTCTCTGCCCCTGGTAGACCGACACCTTAATATTGAAGGATAACGTAGGGGCGGGTTTGAAACCCGCCCTGCCGCCGTAGGACTAACCATCAGTTCAAAGATGTTGGTCTATTAGGTAGAAAGAAAGCCGGTGGCCAACCGGAGTGCCCGGGGCCGCTGACATTGTCCGCCCGCAAACTATTTTGCTAATAGGATGGGACGTCAAGGATGACTGCCACTACTGGCTGGACTGAAGAAACCTTTGAGGTAGCCGGTTCCATGACCCAGGTGTTCAAAGGAGGCAGCGGCCCGCCGCTGTTTGCTCTCCACGGCGCCGGCGGCAACCGGGGCTGGATGCCTTACCATTCAGCCCTCGCCGAACAGTACACCGTCTACGTCCCCTCCCACCCTGGTTACGACGGCTCCGACCAGCCCCGCTGGGTCACCTCCATGAACGATATGGCCCATTTCTACCTTGCCTTCTTCCGGCAGTTGGGCTTGGACCGGGTGCGCTTGATGGGCTTCTCCATGGGCGGCTGGCTGGCCGCCGAAATCGCCGCCATGTCTCCCGCTACTGTCCAGGGGCTGGTACTGGTGGACGCCGTCGGAATCCGCCCCAAGGAAGGAGAAATAACCGAGATTCTCCTGATCGGGACCGATGCCACCCAGGAGCTGGTCTACCACGACCCCAGTAAGGCGCCTCCGGCTCCCGAGCTGGACACCGAGCAACAACTCGTCCAGTGGAACAACCGGGAGATGACCTCCCGGCTCTGCTGGACCCCCTACATGCACAACCCCAAGCTTCCCAGCTACCTCGAGCTTATAGAAGTCCCATCACTGATTGTCTGGGGACGCCAAGACCGGATAGTGCCGGTGGAATGCGGCGAAATCTATCAGAGCGTGCTGAAGGGCTCCAAGCTCCACGTAATTGACCAGTGCGGCCACTCCCCCCACAACGAGCAACCTCAAGAGTTCCTGGAAGTTGTCCTCGATTTCCTGGGCAACCTTCCCTGACATCCCGCCCCGCGGGTTTGGCCGCAGACCAAGCCAGCCGCCACACTTGAAACACAAAGGGCTCCCGGTCGACGCCGGGAGCCCTTTTTCGTATCCACTCTCGTACCGCCCGCTCGCCCGGACGGTGCGGAAGTCCCCGCGGGCCGGCTACTCCTGCTTGATCAGCCCGAACTCCGACCTCAGGTTGTTCAATATCACCTGCCGGGTGTCCACCGGCGGCTTGGTGATATCCACCGGCCGCGGGGCCGGCGCAGCGTGTTCCTCCGCAGTCATCACGTCGGGCACCACGCTGACGCAAATCAGCACCGGCCCTTCCTGGGAGAGAACGTCTTCGATGTTGTTGGAGAAGTCCTCCAAGTCGTCGAACTTGTACACTTGGGCATAACCCGACGCCTTTCCCATGTCTTCCAATGAACTGGTCCCATGCCCCGGTATTTCTTGACCGCCGGTGGTGGCGTACACCCCGTTCTCCATCACAAAGTGGTACAGGTTCTTCGGGGCCTTGTCGGCGATGGTTATCAGCGACCCCAAGTTCATCAGCACACTGCCGTCCCCGTCCAGCAGGAAGAACTTTACGTCCGGTTGGGCCATGGAGATGCCCAGCGCAAACGATGACGCCTTCCCCATGACGAAGGGGAACCCCATAGTGCCGATGGGCATGTCCCGCTTCGGGTTCTTGGATACCGCCAGCCAGTGCCGGGCCGAACGGAACACCGCGAACACCACTGCGTCCCCCCGGTGCTCCTCCAATACCTTGAAAAGTTCATCCTGGTCAATCATAGCGGCGCCTCCACGTTTCCTGTTGTCTTAAAGCCGGCAGAAAGCTCCCCCACCCACGCAAATCGTCTCCGCCGTGGTGAAGGAGGAATCGTCCGATGCCAGGAAGGTGACCGCGGCAGCGATCTCTTCGGGGGTACCTGGCCGGTTCAACGGAATCGGCGTCAGTGTCGCCCCCGTCACCGACACGTTCTGCCTGCCGCTGGAGGCTGGCACTTCGCCGGGAATCCGGGTCACCAGGGTGTCTCCCTCGGGGCGGGTGCTGGCGTGGGGCACCACCAAGTTGATGCGCACGTTGTGTGGGGCCAGTTCCAAGGCCAGGCTGGTGGTGATAGCCCAGACGCCACCCTTGGCCGCGGCGTAGCCCAGCCGGCCCATGCCCCTAACGGCGTGGGAGCCGAAATTGACTATGGACCCCCCCTGCTGCTCGATCATGATCGGCGCCACCGCCCAGCAGCACCACAGGCAGGTGAACAGGTTGTTCTGAACGTTGCCGATGAGGTCCTCCGGGGTCTTCTCCCAGCCCATCTCGCCGCTGTCCGGCAACCGGAAGGCACCGCCCACGTTGTTGACCAGTATGTCAATGCGGCCGAATGCCTCCTTGGTGGTGGCCATCAGCTCCTTGGCCGACTCCGGGTTGCCGATGTCTCCGATGAACATCTCCGCCCGGCCGCCGTATTCCCTCAGTTCGTCCCTGACCCGCTCGGCTCCCGGTTGGTGCCGGTCGACAATCATCACCGCGGCCCCCTCTTCGACGAACCGCCGGACGGTGGCCCTGCCATGCCCTTGACCGGACCCGGTGACAATGGCAAACTTGCCCTGCAATCGCTTTCCCCCGGCGGCCCGGGGATCCAGTACCGAAGCTCCCTGCGTCATGGCCCGCTCCTCCTGAAACTATTACTTCCACGGGGATTTGTAGCTATTTCGGTCAGTTGCCCCGGTGAGTATAGCAGGTTGGGGGACAACGGGTCTCAATCCAGAGAGAAACAGGGACACAGGAGGAATGAAATGTCCACCCAGACCGAGGCGACCGTTTCGGCTCAGACCCAACCCCTGGTCAAGATTACCGAGATGGACCACATAGTGCTCCGGGTGAAGGACGTGGAGGTGTCCCTGGACTTCTACACCAAGCTGCTGGGCCTGAAGCCTGAGCGGGTGGAAGAGTGGCGGGCCGGCGAAGTGCGCTTCCCCTCGGCCCGGCTTAACGACGACACCATCATCGACCTGTTCGCCAGCGACCAAGAGCCCATCGGCAAAGAGGGAGCTAAGAACCAAGATCACTTTTGCATGGTCATAGAGCCCACGGACATGGATGCGCTGAAGGCCAAGTTCGAGGGGCTCGGGGTGGCGATACAGGCAGGACCCGGCAAGCGGTGGGGTTCCCACGGTGACGGCATGTCCCTGTACGTCTACGACCCAGATGACAACGTGGTGGAACTCCGCCACTACCAGCTTTAGCCTGCTGCCCCCCCTGAAAAAGAAATGAGAACGGGGGCCGTGCGCCCCTGTTCTTTTGTCGTCGCTCCTCCGCCGCCCTAAACCAGCACGCCGAACCCCGACTTGGTGCACAACTCAATGCGGTTGCCGTCCAAGTCGTTAAGGTAGCAGGCCCGTTGCCCGTCGTGGCGTGTTTGGATTTCCGTCACGTCCACGCCCTTGGCCATGACGACGTCCCGGGCGGCGTCCAAGTCATCCACCTCAAAGGCGGTGTGGTGCGACGGCGCCGATGGTGCGTCGGGATTCTCTATGATGTGTACCATTGCCCCGCTGGGCAACTGCAGCCAGTACAGGTGGTCGCTGTCCACCATTTTGGGTATTTGCTTCAGCCCCAGGATTTCTTCGTACCACTTCAGGGCCAAGTCCTTGTCCTTAACGTTGTAGGTTATGTGGTTGATGGCCTTTAGCCTTATGGAGTCATTGTCAGCATCCGGCATGTTCGTTCGCCTCCAGATATAGTGCGCCGTTCCCAGTCCTTCCTACTGGCCGGGAACTTTGACCTGCCTGTAGAGTAGTCCGGCATGTTCGGCTCCCTGCGCTAGCCGGCGTCCTCCGGGGCCGGGGCAGGATTGACCATTCCCGAAGCCAGGGACATGGGCACCAACTGCTCCAGTTCGTCCAGGGTCCAGCGCCCGTCCTTGTGAATGCTGCGGATGACGTGCCGGGGTGAATACAACGACATCTGCCAGCCTGTGGTCCCGATGACTTGGCCGGTTATCTGTCCTCCGGCCTCGGTGCAGAGATACACCGCCTTGGGGGCGTTGTTCAGAGGGTCCCTTGCTTCCGCTTCCATGTCCTGGGTGCGTCCCGCCATTTGCCCGCCGCCGATTACTCCCCGGGCCGCCCGCAACTCTTGGGCAGTTTCAGGAACCGTGCCGGTCATACGGGTTGCCCCGCCGGGATAGATGGCGTTGACGGTGATGCCGTAGGATCCCAGTTCTCGGGCCAAGGACCGGGCGAAGCCCACCATCCCCTCCTTGGCCGCTGAGTAGTTGGCTTGGCCGGTGTTGCCCAAGCCCGACCCCGAGGAAAACAGGCAGATGCGGCCATAACGCCGGTCGATCATGTGGGGGATGGTCTGGCGCACCGTGTTGAACGCGCCCTTCAAGTGGACCGCGAGCACCGCATCCCATTCTTCTTCCGACATGTTGAAGACCATGCGGTCCCTGAGTATCCCCGCCACGTGGCAAAGGATGTCCACTTTGCCGAAGTTGTCGATGGCCGTTCTGACTATCTCTCCTGCCCCACTGAAGGTGGCCACCGAGTCGTGGCTCGCCACGGCGGTCCCGCCGGCGGCGCGTATCTCGCCTACCACTTCATCGGCAGGCGTGGCAGAGGCATCGGTTCCGTCTACGTTGGCTCCGAGGTCGTTCACCACCACCGAGGCACCCTCTTCGGCCATGAGCAGGGCGACCCCACGCCCGATGCCCCGCCCGGCGCCGGTGACTATCGCAACCCTGTCTTTCAATCGATCTCCCATGACCTTCTCCTTAGCAAGTCTGGGGCATATCTTGATGGGTCAATGCGGGTGACAACCGCTTTCCAGTCACATCCCGGCGGCGATCACCTTGGGCACCAGCACGTCCATTTCGTCCATGGTGAAGCGGCCTACCCGGTGAATACTGCGTTCCATCTGGGGGTTGGAGTACAAGTAGATGCTGCCGCCGCGGACTCCGAACACGTAACCATTGAGATTGGGCACCAAGTTGGTGCAGAGCAGGACCGCCAATGGCGCCACGTTCTCCGGGTCGTCGGGAGAACCGGCTCCCTCCCAGCGGCGTACGGCGGGAGAAGGCCCGATCCCGGCTACGTCTTCGGCCGTTAGCCCGGCACCCGCCTCCCGGTACTCCTCCACCAAGCCGGGAAACAGTCGCGTCTGGGCCAAGGGAGAAATGGCGTTGCAGGTCACCCCGTACCGCCCCATATCCCGGGCCACGGTCCGGGTGAAGCCGATTATGCCTTCGCTGGCCGCGGAATAGTTGGTTAACCCCACCGCTCCCAGTCCGGCATCGCTGGTCAGGTTGACGATGCGTCCGCTGCGCTGCTGCCGGAACAGGATGCAGGCGAACCTGGTAGGAGTAAAGGTGCCCTTGACGTTGTTGTTCACCACCTCGTCCCACTCTTCCTGAGTCATCTGGTAGATCATCTTGTCCTTCCGGATGCCCGCGCAGTTAACCAGGATGTCCAGCCGTCCAAAGGTGTCCACCGCCGTTTGCACCACCGCCTCACCGCCGTCCATTTCCATTACGTTGTGATAACTAGCGGCGGCCTTGCCTCCCCTGGCTTCAATTTCAGATACGACGGAATCGGCGGGAACCTGGGAAGAGCCGGAGCCGTCCACTTCGCAACCAAGGTCGTTGACCACCACCGAGGCGCCTTCCTGGGCCAAAAGCAGGGCGATGCCTCGCCCGATTCCGCGGCCGGCGCCGGTTACTACCGCAACTTTGCCTTCCATCCGGTCAGCCAATGGATCACCTCCTGACGGTTGAATAAGTGCGGGTCCCTTAGGCGCCCGCGTTCGGCGGGCAACCCTTCAGGAACGGGCAAATGCTACTACAAGGCGTGAGTGGTGTCACCACGAGGCGGCCGCGAGCGTATAATGCCCCCAGGAGGACAATGATGTCCCAGGATTTTATTCCCGTAGCCAAGGTAAGTGAGTTGGCCCCCGGAACCAAGAAGATGGTCTGGCTGGGCGACACCCGGGTGATGCTTGCCAACGTGGACGGGGAGATTTATGCAGTGGAGGACTTTTGTCCGCACGCTAGGGCCTTCCTCTCCCCAGGTTGGCTTGAAGGTGACAGGATTATGTGCCCGCTCCACGGGGCCGAGTTCAATGTCAAGACCGGGAAGGTCCTGTCCTATCCTGCCGAGGATGACATCGCTGTCTTCCCGGTGAGGGTTGAAGGGGACGAGATACTCGTGGCTGAACCCGAAGCCTAGCGAGTTCCAAGGGCAGCATCAACACCTTGGGAACACCGACAGCCTTCATGTAGCCAAGACAGTTACTTGGCTGAACCGAAGTCCCGGGTCTTGCCCACGTGGAATCCCTCTTGAGGTACGTATTCCCCGGCCCGAAGGGCATCCAGCAATTCCCGCTGGTTCCTGATGTCGCTTGGGAAGAAGGTGGATCCCTTTCCCAACCCGTTCACTGAATGAGCATCGCTGCCGCCGGTGCCCGGCATCCCCAGCACTTGGGCCACTCCTTGAGCAAACCGGTTCTCCGTCTCGTTGTTGGCCCCGTTCACCACTTCGACGTCGTCCACCAGCCGGAAGACCGGATGTCGCGCCGCTTCTTCGGGGCTGGCTGGCATCTCGGCTGGATCCTCAAATAACAGGTTCTGGGAGTAAATCCCCGGAAGGTCAAACAGGTAACGGAAGGGATGGGCCAGGATCATTACCCCACCCACCTTGTTTACCTCTTTTCGAAGCTGCTTCACCGTTTCGATGCCGCCGGTAAAGCCGGTGACGTGGCTTTCCAGCCCCAGGGTAATAATGTGGCCCAGGGGTGAATAGTTCTCCAAAGCCCTCACCAGGAGGATTCCTTGTTCACGGGCAAAGGCCTCGAAGTCGGGCCGTGGCCAGCCCACGTGCTCGGTGACCATGATGCCATTGAGGCCAACCCGGGCGGCCTCGGCCACCATCGCCTCGGGGGTAAGGCTGCTGTCTGGGCTGCCCCTGTTGGTATGTACGTGCAGGTCTATGACCGTCGGCAAATTTCACTTGTCGGCGCCAGAACTCAGCGACGCCGCTAACCTCAATAAGTACCTAGGCCTTTTATAGCGAATAGCGATGATAACGTCAAGGAGGATATGGGGAATCGGCTTGGCACCTACGCCGGTTCCAGCTCCCGGGGCATTACCCTGTGCCAGTGGACTTCGCCGGAAGCTACCTTTGCCCTGGCGTTCCTGTCGTTGTGGACGCTGACTATAACCGCCCTGGCCGGAGTGCCGGTAAACTCGGTCAACAGCCGGGCGTTTCGTAAGGCGCGGCCAGCGTCATACTTGTTGGCTCTGAAGGATGCCTCTGCCGCCACAAAGCAAGTTTCCCCGGTTTCATCGGTGGCTTCGATAACAAGGTCGGCTTCGCTGAAGCTACGCAATTCGTCGGTCAAGTTTCCGTTGCCTGCTAACTTACCGGCGATCCTGGCCAGTTCAATCCTAGGGAGGGTCCTGGTGTACCCCAGGCCCATCTGGAAAATGATGACTTCGGCGTTTTCGGTGGCCGCCAAGCGTGCATGACTGCCCCTAATCTGGGCTATGTCATCAGACATGCGGTTAATCCGCCTGTCGTGATTCGCCAGAATTCTGCGTATTTCAGCATTGGTGCGCCTCAGTTCATCTATAGAGGAGTCCAATCTGTCGTTAGTCCGCTTCTGCTCGTCGTTGGCCCGTTTCTGTTCTTCGTTGGCGCGCCTCAGTTCTTCTATAGAGGAATCCAACCGGTCGTTGGTACGCCTCTGCTCCTCGACAAAAGAGTCCATTCGCTCAATGAATGCGTTGAGCCTCTCTGGAAGCCGCAACAACTCTTCACCCAGAATCTGGGCGCGTACCGCCGCCCTCCATTCCGGATGATCGGCCAAGGCTCTCAGAAAGTCTTCCTGACTGTTTATGGTGGTCGTTTGAATTGACGCCTCTGGCAAGCCATTATACTACCTGTGTGCGAAGGTCATAGACATCGACTACTACCACAGGAGCCCTCCCCAACCCTTGACAACCCTGCCCACAAACTGTACTTTCGGGGAACCTTGCAGGGGCTCAATAGAGTTCCTGTTGCTACAAGTTCAAAGCTTCTAAGAGCATCTCTGCCCGGTTCTCACGATGGCCCTACCCTAGGAGGTTTCCAGTGGACTTCAAGCTGCCATATTCCGACGAACAGGAAGAATTCCGCCGGGAAGTGCGTGAGTGGCTGGAGGCCAACATACCGGAGAGCATGAAGTCTCCCGTTGACCGCTTGGAGCTCACCGAGGAGCTCTACGTCTTCTGGCGGGACATGCACCAGCAACTGGCAGCCAAGGGCTGGTTGTATCCCACCTATCCCAAGGAATACGGCGGCGGCGGGCTCTCCGGCGACCATGAGACCATCATCCTGGAAGAGTTCGAAAGTGCCCGGGTGGTGCGCGGCTTCACCAACCCCTACATTTTTCCTACCCTGCTGGTATGGGGCACCGAAGAGCAGAAGCAAAAATTCCTGAAGCCCCTGCTTACCGCCGAAAAGGTCGCCTTTCAGAACTTCTCGGAACCCAACGCCGGTTCGGACCTGGCCTCCCTGCAAAGCCGGGCCGTCCGCGACGGCGACGATTGGATAGTCACCGGCCAGAAGACTTGGATCAGCGGCCACGGCGACGTGGACCTGCTCTTCGGTCCCATAGTTACCGACCCAGATGCGCCCCGCCACCGGAACCTTGGCTATTTCCTGATCCCGGCGCCCTCGCCAGGACTGGAGTTGCAGAGGCTCAACCTGCTGACGGGCAATGACCAGAGTTCCATCTTTATGGACAACGTCCGGGTTCCCGGCGACCACCTCATCGGAGACGACCATCAGGGCTGGCAGGTGACCCAGACCACCTTGGAAATAGAGCACGGCGGCCGGGGCATCGCCGCCCCCCGGGACGAGGCCTTGGAAAACCTGATGCAGTATGTGGGAGAGACGACTCGCAATGGGGAGGCCATCACCGACGACCCGGTGGCGCAGCAGACCGTCATGGACGCCTACATCGACTCCCACGTCAACACCCTGATTTCCCACCGGAACTACTGGATGTACCAGTCCCGGCAGGAAATGACCTACCACGGCTCCCAAGGTGACATGTACCTGAAGAGCTTCCGGATGCGCAACGCCGACCGGGCCCGTGACCTTATGGGTCCATACTCCCTGCTGGGTGTGCACGAACCCTTGGCCCCCTTCGGCGGCGAGCCGGAAGTGTACCAGAGGAGCAGCTTGGTCGGTTCCCACCCTGGCGGCACCATAGAAATCCAGAAAGTGATCATGGCCCGGCGGTTGGGCATCAGCCGCACCCGGGAGAGGGCGGCTGCCACCCCTTCCACCACCGGCGTATCCGGCGTCTAAAGGGATAAGAGTCCAAGACATTAGGCGGGCGGGGCTCCGTGGGTTGAAGCCCCGCCCTTTTGATGAGACCCCTTATTTGAACCGGGCCGAAACGAGAGCGGAGCCTGTGGAGTCAAGTGCACTGTGGTGTTTGACCGAAGAGAAAGCGCAGAGCAACAGGCCTTCCGCTGGGCAGTGAAGACCTGGCTGGACCAGAACGCGCCAACCAACCTGGCCATACCGGCCGACGCAAGTCCCTTGAACCAGGAAACCCAGGCGGTCATCAAGGACTTCCGGGCCAGGCTGGGAGCCCAGGGTTGGTTGGCGCCCGCGTGGCCTGCGGAGTATGGCGGGGGCGGTCTGGGTATGGCGGCGGCCATGATAATTGAACAGGAACTGAGCCGCCTGAGACTGCCCACCATGGGGGATAACTACCGCTGGGTCCCGGCTGTGATGACCTGGGGAACCGAGGAGCAGAAGCGAAAATATGTGGTCCCCTGTCTTCGGGGTCAGACCATAACCTGGCAGGCCTTCAACGAGGCCAACAGTGGTTCCGACTTGGCATCGGTAAGGACCCAGGCCATCTGGGACGGCGACGACTTTGTTCTCAACGGAGAGAAGTCGTTCATCACCGGAAGGTTTGACCCAGATTACCTCTGGACCCTCGCAGTTACTGACCCGGAGCTGCCCAGACGGCAAAACTTGGCAATCCTGATGGTGGACGCCAGGAATCCCGGAATTGAAATCCAGACCCTGCGCCTGCTGGCCGGCAGCGAACGAAGGTTGACCTTCAACAACGTGCTGGTGCCCAGCGACTGCCTTGTGGGAGGCCCGACCCAGGGATGGGAGATCGCCCAGTCAATCCTGGAACGGGAACGGGGCGGGATGCCTGAAAGGTACTCCCAGTTCGAATACAACGACGACATCGACGCCTAACGCTGACCGGGGCCCCTTTGGACTTCAAGTACCACTATACCGCAGCCCAGGAAAGCTTCAGAGGCGAGGTTGCATCTTGGCTGGACGCCAACTTGGATCCGTCCTTGGACCCTGTGGCCTGCCGATACCCCTCCACCGATGACTGGCCGTTCCTGTTACGGCTCCGCCATGAACTTGGCGCCAATGGATGGCTCCACCCTCAAGCGTCCCACGAGCAAGGGGGCATCGGGGCAACCCAGGGGGAAGAAGTGGTCTTGGCCGAAGAGCTGGAGCGCCGGGGGCTGGGATGGCTTCAAGACCGGCGGGATGCATCCCTTCTTCAGGCATTGGACCGCTGGTCCTCGCCGGGGTTTGACGGTGAAGTCGCAGGACGGCTGGGCCGGGGCGAGATATTGGTCTGGCATACTCCCTTCGATCCGGAAGTGCCGCCCCTGCCCCCGGACATTGACCTGCAGGCGGAGGAAGACGGCGACGACTACGTGCTGAACGGTGAAAGCCGCTTCGCCGGAATGGGGCCGGAACCTGACCTGCTGTGGGCTATTGCCCGCTTGGGAGTGGAGCCTTCAGTAGAAGACCCGGGTACCCAGCCCGTTGTGTGTTGCGTAGTACAGGCACACACTGTAGGCATCACATGCCGTGGTGACGGTCAACCGGGAGTCCACGGCGCCCGGCCAGTGGCCTTTGACAACGTTCTCGTTCCGCGCTATTGCGTTTTGGGCGAGCCCGGCGCTGGAGTAGGGGTGATGGCTGCCGCCTTTGCCAGCAACCCGGCTCCTCCCGCTCCCCTCGCCGTAGATTCCAAGGCCGAAGAGACTCACCGGTACTTGCTGGAGATGGCCATGGCCAATCCAGACCCGTACCGGCAGCAGACTGCCGTCCAAGCAGTGATGGACTCCTACGTCGAAAGCAGGGTAGCCAGGCTGTTCCGGCTGCGGAACGCGCATGTGCAACAGCAAGGCGGGAAGCTGACCTACCACGGGGCCCAAAGCCGGCTGTGGGAGAGGCGGGTCACCAAGCGGCTGGCCGAGGTAATCGACCATGTCGCGGGCCCCTACGCCCTTCTGGACCGCCAAGACCCCAGGGGGTTGCCCGGCGGTGGGTTCCCTTCTCAGTTCCGCTTCGACGAAGCCTGGGAAGGCTCCCTAGGCCACTGGCTCAACGACCGGCACATCATTGCCTGCTGGCTGGGAATGGGCCCTGCCGTTGCCGCACACCACCAAAAACCAGGTATCAGGGCTTCATAGACAGGCCCTATAGAGAGGTTGTCGTGGACCTAGCATTGAACGAAATCCAGACCCTGCTTCAGAACTCGGCTCGGGAATTCATGGAAGCGGAAGTGCCCAAGTCCAAGGTGCTGGAGATAGACGACAGCCCCTCGGGTTTCTCTGAAGAGCTGTGGCAGAAGATGTGCGAACTTGGCTGGGCCGGCATGGTCATCCCGGAGCAGTACGGCGGGTCGGGCAACAGCTTCACTGACTTGGGAGCAGTGTACGAAATTCTCGGCTACTACGCCTGCACCAGCCCACACCTCTCGACCTCGGTACTGGCGGCACAGGCTATTCTTGAGGCCGGCAGCGACCCCCAGAAGGAATCGCTTCTGCCCGACATAGCCTCTGGCCGGCAAATATTTGCCTTCGCCACCACCGAACCAAAGTATGGCTGGAGCCCGGCCAACATCCAGCTGCCGGCCACACCCGCCAATGGCGGGTACGTCCTCAACGGCACCAAGCTATTCGTTCCCGACGCCAACGTCGCCGACCGCATCCTGGTAGCCGCACGCACGGAACCAGGTCAAGGATCCAATGGAATCGGGCTTTTCTTGGTGGACCGCAACGCGCCTGGGGTGTCAGTCAGGGTGCTCACCGGCTGGATCGGTCCCAAGCTGTGCGAGCTCATCCTGGACAACGTTGAGGTGCCTGCCTCCGGCGTTTTGGGGCCGGCCAACGGGGCTTGGCCCGCCATCGAAGCTGCCACCGACAAGGCCACCGCGGCCCTCAGCATATACATGGCCGGCGGAACCCAGCGGGTCCACGACATGGCTTTGGAGTACAGCCAGACCCGCATCGCTTTTGGGGTGCCCATTGGCACCTTCCAGAGAGTTCAGGACCTTGTGATCGACGCGCTGACCGAGGCCGACGCGGCCAAGTGGTCCAGCTACGAAGCGCTGTCCCAACTGGACGAGGGCGACGCCGAGGCGCCGGTCACTATTTCCATGGCCAAGGCCATCGTTAGCGTGGGATTCCCCAAGGCCTGTGACGCCTCCCACATGGTCCACGCCGGCATCGGCACCGACTTGGACTTCGGCCTCACTCAGTACACTAAGCGGGCCCGCACCCTGCAGCACTACTTGGGCGACGCCGTTTTCCACAAGGCCCGCATGGCCCGGCTTATGCGGGGCCGCTAAGAGGAGCCCGCTCCGCCGACCAATCTCTCCGCGTCTTGGATGTAGTCTAGGGTTTGCCGTATATCCCGGATGACGTCCTCCACCGGGTCACATCGGCCATCGTAGAAGCACCTGCCATGCAGCAAGGACTGACGGGAAGTGTACAGTAGTCTCAGGGTCTCCAGCGACGGGTCAGTATTGCGGAGAACCCGAATTTGGCGCATGGTTTGACCGGAAGTGCGGGGCTCTTCTCCAGTGCGGCTTAGAATCAGGGCATCGGTGGCCCACTTAGTGGCGCACCAAGCCTTCTCCGCGGCATCTCGAATGTCGCCCTGGTCCAATAGCCTCAGGGAATCATCGTACATCTTTCGGGCATCGGCAAAAATCACCGACGGGTCTGATGCCTGACCCTCTGCGGTCGTCATGACTTCCCTCTAACCATACCCGGCCTACGCCCAACTCCCAACCGGTGTTTCAATAATCCAATAGCACGCTCCATGCTACACCAAACACCACACAGACCGTCACATCTTGCGGTCATCAGCCAGTCCCGCTCTTTGTCGGGACCACGCTGAGAATTTTTTGTTTCCCACCATTTTCCGCCGTTTCCCACCATTCTGTTTCCGGGCGGGGACGTCGACTGATTCCAAGAAGTCTCGGCATGGAGACCAGGCACTTTTATGGTAGAGGGGCGCGCCACCGTCAGGCAAGCGGCAAGAGACACCTCAAAGAACATATTGGCCCCTGGCGGAGAAGAGGACCCACTGCCTAAGCCAGGTTGCGCACCTGCTTGAAGAACGTCAGAAAATACAGCGCCGAGGCCAGTCCAACCGAGGCCACTACGGTCATGGTGGCTGCCACTCCGAACAGGTCCATGAAGACTGCCGTCACAAAAACGGCTACCGGGCCTAACCCGTGCTCGAACATGTAAATGCTGGTTATCCGTCCCCGCAGGGTGTCGGGCACCAATCCCTGAACAAGGGTGTTGTTGCTGACGATGAAACAACTCTGTGAAATTCCGAATATCACCAGCATGCCCAGTGAAAGGAACAGCCAGTGGGACTGGGCCATAACCAGCACCGCGGTACAGCCGCTTACCAAGGCGATCAGCCCCAGCCTGCCCTTGCCGATACCAAACCCCAAGGTGGCAATGCCCAGGGTGGCGGTGATGCCGCCCACACCCTGGGCTGAAAGCAGGTAACCCCGGGTATCGGCCCCCAGTTCCAAGACCTGGCTGGCATAGGGGGCCAGCAGCACCGGAACAGGCAGGAATACCCAAGTAAGTATCATGCTCAGGATTATCAGGTGCAGGATTATCCGGTTCTCGGTCCAGATGTACTTCAACCCCTCCTTGAGGTTGTTAAGCACGGAGTCGCGGACGGCGGTGGACCGCTCAGCGTAGGGCGTTCGCATGGGCACCAGCAAGGCTGCAGTCACCAAGTAGGCAACGCCTTCCACCACGAAGTTCCACTTTATGTCCCCGGTGAGCAACAGCAGCCCGGCGAAGAGCAGTCCGCCGAGGAACCGGTTGACGGTTATGGTCAGCGCGCTCAATGCATAGGCGTTGCCCAAGTTGCCCGGCGGGGTGGTGTTGACCACCAGTGCCTGCCGGATGGGCATGATGAAGGCAAAGCAGATTGACGAGACCGCGGCATAGGCCAGGGCATGCCACAACTGCACCGCACCCAAGAACACCACGACGACAAACCCGGCTGCCGCCACGGCCAAAAGCACTTGGGACACCAACACCAGCATCCGCCGGTCAATCCGGTCGGCGGCAACCCCCGCCCAAGGACCAATGACCAAGGTGGGCAATCCTCTGAGGCCCCCGGCTAGCCCGGCATACATGGCCGAGCCGGTGAGGTCATAGACCAAGGAAGTCAGGCTTAATAGCTGGAGCCAGATGGCCATGTTGTCAAAGAAACTGCCGGCGAACAGGAGCCGGAAGTCCTTGCTGGCCAAGGAGTCAAAGGTGTGAATTCGGGGCAGCCGGAATCGTCCGGTGCGCCCCGGTTTGGAAGCCTGCGTGACTGGCTCGGCAACTTCTACTGCCGGGCGGTCCTGGCCCCGGTATTGGCCCATAGAAGGGAAGAACTCCTGGGTCATTCCCTGCCCGGGCAGGGGAAGCCCCGAAAATAAACATGCAGGGCCAAGTCGTATATTACCCTAGATTCCGGTGAAGAGTTTGGCCCCAAGGGCAGCTTAACCCTAGCCGGGCGCGCCAGAACAATTCTGGTCAGCAAACCGGCTGACCTTGGGTAAACAGACCATCCGGGCGCTGGCCAGGGTCAAGCTGCTCAATCCGCGGCTTGAGGGGTAAAGGCTCCCACGCTCAGAAGCTCATAGTGACTGCCGCCCAACTCAACCATCTGCTGCACGTCTTCTTCCAGCAGGTAGCCCTCTTCCACCAGCTTCAGTGCGGCCTGCCGGACTAACTCCTGGTACTGCTCCTTGGACTCATAACGCTCTTCGATGGAAGGACGGGGGTCTCCGGAGGCCTCCCGGTCCTTCCTCGTGGCCGGGAAGGGGACGGTTGAGCCCCGCAGGGTTCCCCCGGTCGCTCCGCCGGTGGATAGGGTCTGTCCGGTTCCGCCAATTTCGGCGTGGCGCACATTCCAGCCCATGTGGGTGGCCAATGGTACCGACACGAAGGGAAGGCGGATTCCGCCGGTCTCGTTGCCGTCCGCGTCCACCGCCGACACCAAATGGGGATATACCCCTCCCACTTCGGCGGGAATCTTCGTGGGCACCCGGTGGTCTGGGCCGAAGTCCAACCGGCTGAACCGCCGCAGCGGCTCTGGGAATTTCACTCCTGGAAAGCCCTCGAAAGTCCCCCGAAGATCAGCAGGCTTGGCAGCAGTGCCGTCGGCAACCCTGGGATAGCCGCTGGCGGGGGGCGCAGTGCCGTCAGTAACCCAGCGGTCCAAGTTGTCCAAGGCCGCCCGGAGCATGGGGCGGTGGTCCAGACAGTTGAACGGATGCTCGCTTTTGACGTTGTCAGCAGGCTCGCTGTCGGTCAAAGGGAAAGCCCCCAAGGCATGCTGGGCCCCGGCGTAAACGTAAATCCTGACTTCCTCGGGGACTTCCAAGTCCCTGGATGTCGCCAAGTCGGTATGAACCAAGGAGCCATGACCGCCCCAGAATTCCGAAGGAGTGTAAGTGTACATTATCTTGGGCAGGGGCCCGGCTTGCGCGAGACGGGACAGCACTCCGTCGGTGATTCCTGTTTCCGGGTCTGTCTGCTCGGCATCGCTGAATGGGAAGAGGCTGTTGGTGCTGCGGCTGGCCTGGCTGGAAGGCTGGGCGAACCGCTGGTTGAACTCGCCCTTCTTGCCGCCCGCCACGTGGGGTATGAAACCGTCGAAGGCCGTCTGGCCGTCCTCGTCCCGGTTCAAGCCCAAATAGAGGAAAAGACGCAGGAACCGCCCGCTCTGGGACACCCCGAATGTGTATGCTTTCTCGATGTTGCCGGCGCAGGGGTTTTGGGCGCGTTCCCCAGAGTATCGCAGGAAGGCCGCCAGGTCCCGGGTCGCCAGCAGCCCCAGCCCTACCAACGGGGCTCCTGTGGTGGTGTAGATTACTTGGTACACTTTGCCGGGTTCGAAGCCGCCCTCCAGGGTGACGTGGTTGGGGTCCGGAACGCGTCCACCCGCGTCAACCCGGGCGAAGGACCAACTATTCCGGGGGACTATCTCCTCGGGAGCATCTTCATGTTCCTGGACTGTCATCACGGCCCCGGCCTCCTCCACGTCGCTGGCCGGGTAGGGCTGGTGGTTGCGGTCAGACAGAAGCTGCGACTGGACCGGGGCGTTGTTCACGAAGGTGACCACTATCTTGCCGGAGACCGGCTGGCCGTCGATTTCGGCGCCCGGTGCTCTCATTCCCAGAACGCCGGGCACGCTGGGCGCGTCGTGCTGCCAGCCGCACCACACCACGGTGTAACCCCGGCGCATCAGGAAGCCATTGCCCGGGTCCAGCGGCTCCGAAGGCAGAACGTCGGGGGCGCTGTTCAGGTTGCGCAGGGCCGTTGCCTTGCCCCGGTTGAGTATGTCCAGCAATATGCGCCCGTTGCCCCTTGACGGGTCCACCGGCTGCAGGATCCTGAAGTCGGAAGAAAAAGAAACCCGGCCACCGGCGTTCTTGGGCGCAAGACCAATGTCGGCGATGACTTCATTGGCCGGGTGCTCAGGGTCCACCGAAAAGTGGGCCACGCCGTCTATCTGCTCGTAGACTCCAACCTCGCCGAAGGACTTTCCCCCGGCAAAGGGACTCCGGGACGTGATATCCAGTTTCGTTACCGGCATAAGGGCCTCCTTAGGTCAGCGCGGTCTTCAGGTTAGGTATGCAACGCCCGCCAGATTTTCTCCGGGGTGAGCGGGGTGTCGATGTGGCGGACACCGGTGGAAGACAGGGCGTCCATTACGGCGTTGGCGACTGCCGGAGGGGCCGCCAGGATGGGCAGTTCACCGATGCCCTTGAGCCCCCAAGGCGTCAGGTCCGACAGGGTCTCCACGGTGTCCACGTCCAAGTCCGGCATGTTGGACGACTTGGGAAGTGCATAGTCCATCAGGCTTCCGGTAAAGGGCTGGCCCTCGGCGCCGTACTCCATGCCTTCCCACAGCGCTTGGCCGATTCCTTGAGCGATGCCTCCGTGCACTTGGCCGTCGGCCAGCATCGGGTTGATTATCTTCCCGGCGTCGTGCACGCCGATGTACTTCAGTATCTTGACCGCCCCGGTCTCCGGGGACACTTCCACCACCGCTACGTGAGCGGCAAAGGCGTAGGGGCTCTGCCGCAGGGTGTTGCTCCCCACGAAATCGATTGCCGGCTCCACTCCTGGCGGCAGAAGCTCCTCGTCGTAGGCCGCCGCCGCAATCCGGGTGAAGGGGACTTCCTTGCTGAGGTCCCTCTGGTCAAAGGCGCTTCCATCCAGCAGAGTCACGTTTTCAGTGGGACAGTCCAGCAGATGGGATGCAATGGCCAGCAGCTTCTCCCTGGCATCTTTCAGGACCTCGTACAGGGCGGTGCCCCCGGCAATCAAGCCCCGGCTGCCGGAAGTTCCTCCGCCGTGGGGCAGGACGTCGGTGTCGCTGTGCAGCACCCGCACGTCACCCGGGGTGACACCCAACACGTCCGCGGTCATCTGGGCAAAGGTGGTTTCGGTGCCTTGCCCGTGGGGCGAAACGCCGGTGTGCACCGTCACGGCTCCATTGGCCTCCACTATCACCCGGGCATGGTCGGTCAACCGGGTCACCCGTGCCCCGGAACCCTTTACCACTGTGGCCAATCCGACCCCGATCAAGGGTTGCCCGGCCGTATGTCGCTGACTGGAGCGCTCGCGCCATTCCTGGTATCCCGACAGCTCCAACGCGCGATCCAAAGCGGCGGCATAGTTGCCGGAGTCGTAGGTGATGCCCGTGGGGGTTTCGTGGGGGAACTCGTCGGGCTGGATGAAGTTTCTCCGGCGCACCTCCGCCGGGTCCATGCCCAGCTCGGCCGCAATCAAGTCCATGGTCCTTTCCATGCAGAAGGCCGCTTCCGGGCCGCCCGCTCCCCGGTAGGCACCAGTGGGTGGCTTGTTGGTCACCACTCCTTTGACCTCAACGCTCATCGCCGGAGTCTGGTAAGGGCCGGTGAGCCGGTGGCTGGTCAGCACGGGCACCGTGGGGGTGGACAGGAAGAAAAACGCTCCCAAGTCGGCCACCACGCTAACCCTGATTCCCAGCAGGACGCCGTCGTCCTGGACCGCGGCTTCCAAGTCCACCGAGTAGCCCCTTCCGTGAAAGGCCACCATGTTCTCCTGCCGGTCTTCCACCCACTTGGCGGGGCGTCCCAAGACCGTGGAGATGTACGGAATAGCCAGCTCTTCGGGGAAGAAACAACCCTTCTCGCCGAACCCGCCGCCCACGTCGGGAGCGATGACGCGGACTCCGCTCTCGGGGCGGTGAAGCAAGTCCATTAAGTGTTCCCTGACCTCGTGAGGGTGCTGGGTGGAATCCCACACCGTCAGCAGGTTCTGTTCCCGCTGATAGTCCGCCATTACCCCGCGTGGTTCCATGGGCGCCGGGGCGACGCGCTGCACTTGGTATTTCTGGCGCACAACCCGGCCGGCCCCGGCAAACGCCGAATCCAAATCTCCCCCGGCATTGACGGTTCGCAAGGCCAGGTTGGTGCCCAAGTGCTGGTGTACTAAGTCGGCGTCCGGGGCCAAAGCCTCTTCGGGATCGATTACCGCAGGCAAAGGTTGATAGTCCACCAAGACCTGTTCCGCGCCGTCCCGGGCCGCCGCCGCGGTTTCCGCTACCACTATCGCCACTGCCTGCCCCACGTAGGCGGCCTTGTCCTTGGCCAGCACCGGGTGGGGCGGCGGCTGCATATGGTCGGCATCGGTGTTGGTGCGGGTGGGCAGGTTCTCGATAACGTTGCCGAAGTCGTCGGCGGTGAACACCGCCACCACTCCGGTAGACCGAACGGCCGCTCCCGTATCGATGGAACTAATGCGGGCATGGGCATGAGGGCTGCGGACGACCATGGCATGAAGCAGCCCCGGCAATTCCAAGTCATCCACGAAGGAACCGCCGCCGGTCAGCAGCCGGTGGTCTTCGAACCTCTTTAGCGACTGGCCTGCATACTCCACCCCCGGCCTCCTTTTAGACCCCCCAGGTCTTGCCGAATTCGGAACGGTCCACCACCTTGCCGGTAATCGTCTGGGCAGTTTGCCAGCACAGCCATGCCGCCGGCGGGCCCACCACTTCCTGCGGGTCCCAGCCGGTCCAGTCAAAGTCAGCGGGGCGCACCATCACTGCGCCATCGGTCTTCACCCCGCCCGGATTCAGGGAGTTCACGGCAATGTTGTACTGGGCGAGCTCCTGGGAGAAACCGAAGGTTATCGCGTTCAGGCCGGCCTTGGTCACCGCGTAGCTCACCCCGTTGGCCCGGGGGTTTTCCGCCGCTCCCGAAGTTATGTTAACTATGCTGCCGGACTGTTGCTCTACCATTACCGGGGCCAAGTGTTTGCAACAAAGGAAGGGCCCCCGCAGGTTCACCCGCATGGTCAGGTCCCAAAGCCGCGTTTGCAACTCCAGCAGTCCCAAGTTGACCTGTATGCCGGCGTTGTTCACCAAGGCGTCTATCCTGCCGTAGGCGCCCATTACGGCCTCTTTCAAGGCCAGGACTGAGTCCTCGTCGGTGACGTCGCAGCGCACCGCCATGGCCTCCCCGCCGGCTTCCTGAATTCCCTGGGCCGTCTCATGAATTGTTCCCGGCAGCCTTCCTCCCGCCTCGTCAGTGCGGGCCGTCACCACCACCTTACCGCCTTGGGCGGCGCATTCTTGGGCGATGGCCTTGCCAATTCCGCGGCTGGAGCCGGTAACAATCACCACCTTTCCATCGAGTGCGGCCATAGTCTCCTCCTGAATTGCTATTCCGGCGGCCCCAGACACCGCCAATACCTTCTAATCTCACGTTCCCATCCAGGGATTGGCGACCGGCAACCCCCATCCACATCCTGCCAACTCCTCGCCGTTGCAATTTGCTGCAAGGCTATTGGCCGCGTCCCAAGACAAAGCCAATTCTGTGTGCCTGTTCCATTCCTGTCAACCTGGCAGGCTGGACGCAGAATTCCATTGACAACACCTGCCCATTCTGATGGAATGAACCGGCCACGGACACCTAATGGGACAGTTTCCCACTTTAAACCCGCGAAATGGCGCAAAAGGAGCAGCCATGACGACGCACACAAACGGAAGCAGCAAGGCTTACGCATACGTTGGGCTGGCCGGAGAGACCGCTCCGGGCCGGCGGGTTAACTCAGGCCTTTACCGCATGGCCGATGGGGACGACCAATGGACCCTGCTGGAAAATGGGCTTCCCCAAGCCCCGGCAATACGGGCGCTGACGATCCACCCGAATAACCCCGCGATTATCTACGCCGGCACTCAAGAGGGCCCCTACCGCAGCGGCGACCACGGGGACCACTGGGAGAAGGTAAATGTCCCGGACCACGACCTGCCGGTGTGGTCCATCATGTTCGACCCCAGGGACTCCAACGTAATGTACGCCGGTTACGAGGCTTGCCAGATTTGCCGCAGCGATGACGGTGGCGAGACTTGGAGCCAGTTGCCGGTGAGCGTCCGCTTCCCGGAAGTCACCCTGGGGCCAGGCTCCAACCCGGCCAAGCGAGTGCTGATGATGGCCTCCAGCATGGCCGATTCCAACGAAATCTACGCCGCCATAGAAGTGGGCGGGCTGATCAGAAGCCTGGACGGCGGCGGTCATTGGGAAAACCTGAGCCACGGCCAGTACGTCAACGACGACGAGGTGGACATGCACGGTGTTCTAGCCAGCACGCTGAGGTCAGGAGCGGTGTTCGGCATCGGCAGAGCCGGGCTGTTCAGCAGCGAGGACCGTGGCGGCCACTGGTCTTACATCAACCTGGGGCCAATGAACCCAAAGGGCCAGACTTACTGCCGCAGCATACGGGAAACGCCGGGCGACCCCAAGACCATCTGGGTGGCAGCGGGGGCCAATTTCCAGAGTGAGAAGGGCGTGCTGTTCCGCAGCAACGACGGTGGGCTCACTTGGGACCAAGTGGATATGGGGGTGCAGCCGAAGAGCACCATGTTCGGCATAGCCTTAGACCAAGCCAACCCCGGACGGATCTACTGCGCCGCCAGCGGCGGAGAGGTATGGGCCAGTCACGACTCCGGCGATACTTGGACGGCCCATCCGCTGCCCGATGGCGCTACTCAGGTCTACGCTGTGGCTTGCGGCTAAGGCGGCCGGGTCCGCACCTACTTGAGTGGACGGACGGGCAATGAACGAAACCGCCGGGCTGATTCGCTGCCCTTGGGCCGACCCGGGTAAGGAGGACTACGTCCGGTACCATGACGTGGAGTGGGGCGTCCCGGTTTATAACGACCGCACCATCTTCGAGTTCCTGCTCTTGGAAGGGGCGCAGGCCGGGCTGAGCTGGTACACGGTTCTGCGCAAGCGGGACAACTACCGGGCCGCCTTCGATGGCTTCGACCCGGCCAAAGTCGCCGGGTACGATGGGCGCCGAGTCGAGGAACTCCTGACCGACCCCGGCATCATCCGGAACCGGCAGAAAGTGCTGGCGGCGGTAGGTAACGCCCAGAAATTTCTGGAAGTCCAGGAAGAGTTTGGCAGCTTCAGCAGCTACGCCTGGGACTACGTGGGGGGCACGCCCCAAGTGAACCGGGTCAGGGAAATGGGGGACTTCCGGGCCACCAGCCCCGAGTCGGACGCCTTCAGCAAGGACCTGCGGCGGAGAGGCTTCAAGTTTGTCGGATCAACTATCATCTACGCCCACATGCAGGCCACCGGCATGGTGAACGACCACATATTGGATTGCTTTCGCCGTCAACAGATAATCGACGGCTACAGGGCCAGCTAGGAAAGGTCTGAATAAGTACAGCTGAAGCCCCTTCTCCCTTGATGGGAGAAGGTTGGGATGAGGGTGAATAGCAACCGTTCGCACCTGCTGTAGAGTTTATTCGGAGGTTCCCTGGAGGAGCAATTCCCGGTAGTTAGTCCGCTACCTCGAACCGCTCGGACTGGGGCGGGCTTTCCCACACCTCGTCGGCCCCGGCCATGGCCGCGGCCCGCTCCGGGCTGGCCCGCCAAGCGTCATAGATTTCCTCGCTGTCCCAAGTCACCAGCGTGGTTATCTTGGTGGGGTCGGAGAGGGAATAGAGGGTCTGCCGGGCCCCAAATCCCGGCGCCTTGCTCTGGGCCAGACCGTTGCCATCCAGCAGTTTCCTGGCTTGTTCCACCTTGTCCGCCTTGGACCAGTGATGCGTCAGCACACCTATCATTCCGGCAACCTCCACCTTCCGGTCTTATATGTCGGCTTAACCGGCGAAGTATAGCAGCGGCCGGTCATGAGTGCCCGTCGCCTTCATCCTCCTTCACCTTGAGAAAATAGCCCAGCGCTATTGCCAGCAGAGATATTCCTCCGCTCAGCACCGCTCCCATCTTGGCCGGTTCCTGGAATGGTGGGCCGGAGTAGGCCTTGGCCGCTACAAAGAGGGCCACCGTCAGTCCGATGCCGCCGATGAGCCCGGTGACGACTAGATGCCGTACTCCCATGCCGGCTGGCAGGGGAAATCCCAGTTGCCGGGCCAGCAGGGAGAAGCCGGAGATGCCGAGGGTTTTTCCCAGTATCAGCGACAGGAGAATGATGAGAGTCACTTGGTTGATGGCGCCAAAGGTCACTCCGGCATTGGCAAAGGCGAAAAAGAACAGCCCCAAATCCACCGGCAGCTTCAGCCGGTGCTCGAAACTCTCCAAGGGGCTTTCTCCGTGGGCCGCCGTATGGGCGGCAGGTTCCGGGTGCGTCGGCTCCCCTTCATGCTGGCTCTGGCTTGCGTGGCTTGGAGCAGGGGCATCGGATGGCAGGAACGGCACTATCACCACCAAGGCCAGGGCAGGTTCTATGGCGGACTTGGCCAGACCGACCCAGCTCAGCGCCCCTCCCACCAGGATGTAAAGCGGCCAGAACCGCACCTTCAACAGGCGCAATCCCAAAGCCGCCCCCATGCCGGCCAGTGTAAGCAGGAGCCAGACCGGTTCGACGGGCAGTTCGGGGTCAGGATAGAAGATGGCTATGATGCCCAGCCCTATGGCGTCATCAACCACCGCAAGGAACAGCAGAAAACTGACCGCCGGGTGGAATTGGCCGAATACTACCCTGGCAATCAGCCAGGCCAAGGCAATGTCGGTGGCCGTGGCGATGCCCCAGCCATTTGCCACCCTGGAAAAGTCTTGGGAACCGCCGTAAAAGAGCCATGTCAGCAGGAAGAAGACCATCACCGGGCCGAATACACCGCCCAAGGTGCCAAGCAGGGGATTGATGGCTCTCCGGATGGGGTTGAGCACTCCCCCGGGGAGGGCGGCGTCGGTAATTTCCTTGGCCGCTACTCCGAAGAACAGCACCATGAACATTTCGTTAATTACGAAATGAATGGTGACAGGTTTGTCGAACAGGTAGGCGTCCTTGCCAAGGAAGTGATAATCAACCACCTGTTCGTGAAACGTGTGGTCGAGATTCGCAGTTATCAGCCCCAGGAAAACCCCTGCTATGAGGGGCAGTGAGTACTCTTGGACTATCTCGACTATGTTTCTTGTCTGATGCAAGCCCGCTCCCGAAGGAGATTCCTCCACAAAATTCCAGCGCCCATTATCCTACATTTTCCAAATTTGGGCAGGGGTCTTTCAAAAAGAGATTTGATTCTTTGAAAGACCCCTGCCCTGTTCTTCAACACCTTACTCTGAGGTCTCTCGACGGCCCGTTCTTTCCATTGCCGTAGGCCGCGAAATAGACGATAATCGTAGCTGTGGCGAGCCCGTAATTGTTGACATACTATACCCCCCCTGTTAACATCGCCCACAGTTTTCCAACCCGCGAAACCGCCAACGAAATCCGGCAAATCCCCCCGGTTTGATGGACGGAGGAACCCCTTCCAGTGGCCTTTGTCAGCGGATTGAAGTGTCGAGAGTGCGCCCGGGAATTCCCCGCGGAGGCGCTCAACGTTTGCGACTTTTGCTTCGGCCCCCTTGAGGTGGTTTACGACTACGCAACCATCTCGGAAGTGATTGACCGGCAGCGTATAAGCGAAGGTCCCCTCAGCATCTGGAGGTACCGGGACCTGCTTCCCGCGGACTCCGAGGACCCGGTGGACATCATGGCCGGGTACACGCCCCTGATTAAGGCCAGGGGCTTGGGCGAGCGGTTGGGACTGCGCAACCTCTACATCAAGAACGACAGCGTAAACCCATCCTTTTCCTTCAAGGACCGGGTGGTTTCCGTGGCCGCAACCAAGGCCGTCGAATTCGGCTTCAACACTCTTGCCTGCGCCTCCACGGGCAACTTGGCGTGCAGCGTGGCCGCCCACGCCGCCCGGGCCGGCGTCGAGGCCGTCGTTTTCATCCCTTCGGACTTGGAAAGGGGCAAGATAATCGGAGCGGCCATCTACGGGCCGACCCTGGTTTCGGTGAAGGGTACCTACGACGAAGTCAACCGTCTTTGTAGCGAAATCGCCGACAACTACCATTGGGCCTTCGTCAACATCAACATGCGCCCCTTCTACGCTGAGGGAAGCAAGACCCTGGGCTATGAGGTCGCCGAGCAGTTGGGTTGGCGGGTTCCGGATCACGTGGTGATACCCTCTGCTTCGGGAGCGATGTTCACCAAGATATGGAAGGGGTTCAACGAGTTCGCCTGCCTGGGGCTGCTGGACGGCGTCGAGCCGACGTCCTTCGGGGCCGACCAGAACACCGCCCACCATCCCGCGGTAACCACCAAGATGCACATGACCCAGGCCGCCGGCTGCTCCCCCATCGTTTCAGCATGGGAAGCCGGTCAAGCCCATATCCGCCCGGTGCGGCCCGACAGCATCGCCAAGTCCCTGGCCATCGGAAACCCGGCCGACGGCATCTACGCCCTCCGGGTCATCAACAATTCCGGGGGCAGCGCCTATGCCGTCCCGGAAGAAGACATCGTTGAGGGCATCAAGCTCCTGGCGGAAACCGAGGGCATTTTTACCGAGACCGCTGGCGGAGTAACCGTTTCGGGCCTGAAAAACCTGACCGACAGCGGGGCCATCAAACCCGATGAGCTTACGGTGGTGTATATCACCGGAAACGGCCTTAAGACTCAGGAGGCAGTGGATGGCGTCGTAGACCCGGTGATGGTGAGTCCCACCATGACATCCTTCGAAGAGGCCCTGGAAAAGAGGCGGGGGTAAAAGAGACGCGGGTAGGGGATGAAAGATGGGCAAGCAAAGGGTCAAGTTCACTTTCCGGGGGGCCTTGGTTAAGGAGCCGATAATCTACAGTCTGGGCCGAGACTTCAAAATCGTCACTAACATACGCCGGGCCGACGTCCAGGAAGACATGGGTTGGGTGGTTTTGGAGTTGGACGGCGACGAAACTGAGATAAAGCGCGGCCTGGAATGGGTCAGCTCCACTGGTGTGCGGGTTGACCCGGTAAGCGGAGACGTAATCGAAGGGTAGAAACGTCCTTCAGGCCCGGTAGCCGGAACAAATACCCATCGCCCCCTGTTCGCCTGGGGGATAACGACGGCCAAGCAGAGGAGGGTATCCCCCGAATGAGTGTCCTGGTGCGCATCCCCACCCCACTACGCCGTATGACCAACGGCCAAGACAAAGTGGAGGTCGAGTCTTCCACCTTGGCCAGTATGGTCGACTCCCTGGAATCAAGTTACCCCGGTTTTAAGGACCGGCTTATCGACGAAAACGGGGAGCTCCGCTACTTCGTAAACATCTACCTGAACGGCGAAGATGTCCGGTTCCTGCAAGGGCTGGATACCTCCATCTCCACCGGAGATGAAGTCAGCATCGTCCCCGCGGTGGCCGGCGGCTAGCCTCTCCCCTGTCTCCACCGCGGCGCCCTTCGGTGGATCCCTGACTTCGTCCCGTGCACTTGCCCTTCGTCGTCAGGCCCCTCTTCTTTCCAGCCAGCGGTTCTTCTGCTGCTGCCGGGCCTTGGCGTCGGCGGGCCGGTAGGAGTCGTGAAACTCCCGCCGGAAGCTCTGGAAGCTGCCGTCGAAAATGGCCTGCCGCATCTCCTCCATCAACCGGATGACAAATCTCAGGTTGTGGATGCTGGCCAGCCTGAGCCCCAGCAACTCCTTGGCCTTGAACAGGTGCCACAGGTATGCCGCAGTAAAGTTCCCGCAGGTATAGCAATCGCAGTCCTCTTCCAGAGGCCGGCCCACTGAGGAGAAGCTACGCTTGGTAATGTCCACCCTCCCTTGGCGAGTGAAAAGTCCGCCGTTGCGGGCCACCCGGGTAGGCAATACGCAGTCGAACATATCCACCCCGCAGGCCACACCCTCCACCAAGTCTTCAGGAGAGCCGACTCCCATCAAGTATCTCGGTTTGTCCTTGGGCAACCGCTCCGCCACCAACTGGGTAGTCTCATACATCTGGGTCTTTTCTTCTCCCACCGCCAGGCCGCCGATCGCATAGCCCTGGAAAGGGATTGCGCTGATGAAACCGGCCGATTCCTCCCGCAGGTCAGGCATCGTACCGCCTTGGACTATCCCGAACAGAGCCTGCGCCCGGGAGGACTCTGAGGACCTGAAGACCTGGTGGCACTCCTGGGCCCAGCGGTGAGTGCGCCGCATCGCAGCTTCCACCTGGTCACGGCTGACCCCGTAGGCAATGCACTGGTCCAGGCACATGATTATGTCGGCGCCCAAGGCCTGCTGGTTGCGGGTAGCCAACTCCGGGCCAAAGTGGTGCTCGGAACCATCAAGGTGGGAGCGGAACCTTATGCCGCCGTCGTCGATCTTGCGCAGTGCTCCCATGCTGAAGGCCTGGAACCCGCCGCTGTCAGTGAGCATCGGACGGGGCCATCCCATGAATCGATGGAGGCCCCCAAGCTCTTCAACTTTACCCACGCCGGGCTGCAAGTACAGGTGGTAGGCGTTGGACAGGATAATCTGCGCCCCAACAGCGGTCACCTCATCGGGGGACAGCCCCTTCACGCTGGCTTGGGTTCCCACGGGCATGAATACCGGGGTAGCCACCTCGCCGTGACTCGTTGAAAAAGCACCGGCCCTGGGGCCGTCCAAGTCTCGCTCAAGCGTAAAGCTAAACCCCGAGTTCATACGGCATTGTCCCGAGCCACCGTTCCTGTCATCAATATCCTCATATACCATTGCCTTCGTATCATGGCAGAAAGTGTAAGGACGGCCGAACAATTCATACCAACCCCTACCGCTCTTCCACGTCAGGTTTGTAGAAGAACGCCCGGCGCCCTTCAGTCACGTGATATATTTGTACGTCCATTCCATTGGCCGTCAACTATTGTAACCCGGCAGCGACCATCGAGTCCGACCCACTGCAGGAAGCGCCCATGTATGAATCACTCAGTGAATTCCTGAGGACGGCTGCAGCCGGAAATCCACTGGTCTGGGCCCTGCTGGTAATGGCGGTAGTGGCGTCAACCGGGCTGGCACTGTTCCTGTTCTGGGAAGGCCTGTTTCGTCTTTTGGCGCCCGGTTCCCGCTCGGGCGGCTCCCGGCAAAGTCACGGGCACTGAGCATGCTGTTTCCCAACGCAGAGATAGTGCTCAACCCGGCCCTTCTGCTGCTGCTGGGTCTGATCCTGGGTACCCTGAGCGGATTCTTCGGAGTGGGCGGCGGCTTTATGATCACCGGCGGGCTGCTGGTCTTCGGCGTGCCCGCTCCCATAGCGGTTGGCACCGGCCTCACGTTGATAATGGGCTCTTCCATAGTCAACACTCTGAAGCACCGGAACTTGGGAAACGTGGATTTCAAACTGGGTCTGTTCATGGTGAGCGGCACTATTCCGGCCCTCTTCCTGGCACAATGGATTATCTCGGAGCTCAAGGCGGCGGGGCTGGCCGAGTCCGCCATCCGGTACACCTACGTGGGAATCCTGGCGGTGCTTGGCTCGTTCATCACTTACGACTCCTGGCGCACCCGAAGACAGTCAGGCACCGACCGCGAAGCGCCATCCACCGCCGGGTTTGCCCGCCGGGTGCAGGCCCTGCGCCTGACGCCGAATTCCCTCCCACTTCCCGGCTTAACCTCCATTCCTCTGTACGTCTCCTTGCCGGTTTCCGGCATTCCCAGGATATCGGTACTCATTCCCTTCGGCATAGGCGTCCTGGCCGGACTCTTCGCCGGGCTGCTGGGAGCGGGAGGGGGCACCATACTGATGCCTATCCTGATTTATGCCGTCGGGGTCCCCACCACCGTCGCCATAGGCACCGACCTGTTCCAGGTCATCATAACCGGCTCCCTGGGGGCCTTTATCAAGGCGTACTCCGGCGAGGTTGACTTGGTCATGGTAGTAATGATGCTGTGCGCGGCTTCCCTGGGTTCCCAGTTGGGCGCCACCGCCACCAGGTTCGTGACCCCGACGCGGATCCGGTTCCTGTTCGGAATCACGGTGTTGAGCGGCTGCGTTGCCGTGGCAATGGAACAGGTCTCCAACACCGGAATAGGCCCTGGCTACTTGGGAGAACTTGCCAGCGTCCTGCTTCTGGGAATGGGCGGGATTATGTGCCTGATCATCGCCGGGCTGCTGGTGAAGGCCAAGCTGAGGAGGACCAAGGAAAAGGTCCCACTGGCCTAGAAGCCACTTGTGGCGGGAAGGGCGGCCCGGTTATCCGGTCAGCCCCCGCACCGTTTCTTCAACCAAGTCCCGGGGCACATCCTGGCGGACCACCGCTTCGCCCACCCTCTCCAGCAGGACCCACCGGTTGGACCCGCCCTCGGTCTTCTTGTCCAAGGACATGGCACGTAGAATGTCGTCCACCGGCACCCCCGCCGCGGTTATGGGCAGTCCGAACCTGCGCAGCAACCGCTCCTGGCGGTCCACCACACCCTGGTCCAGCATACCTATGCCCCGGGCGATCTGGGCTGCGCCCATCATTCCAATGGACACTCCTTCTCCGTGTAGGAACCGTCCGTATTCGGTGGAAGCCTCCAAGGCATGGCCGATGGTGTGGCCGTAGTTCAACAGGATCCGAACGCCCAGGGTCTCCCGCTCGTCCTGGCTGACCACTTCGGCTTTTATAGCCATGCTGCGGCGGATAACATGGGTGGAGATTTCCGGCTCCACCGCCATCAGGTCCTCGGCGTGCTCTTCGAAAACGTCCACCAACCCGGCATCGGTAATCAGGCCGTGCTTGATGGCCTCGGCCCAGCCTTCCGCCAGTTCCCGCTTGCCCAAGGTGGACAGGGTCTGGACGTCGGCGAACACTCCCTTAGGCTGGTAAAAAGCTCCCACCATGTTCTTGGCTTGGGGCAGGTTTACCGCGGTCTTGCCGCCAATTGAGGCGTCCACCATGGCGGCCATGCTGGTGGGCACCTGCACGAAGGGCACTCCCCGGAGGTAGGTGGCGGCCACGAACCCTGCCAAGTCTCCAACGACTCCGCCGCCCACCGCGACGATGGGGTGGGAGCGTTCGGCCCTCAGGCCAACCAGCCAGTCGTAAATGGCCTGGGCTTGCTGGAAGCTCTTGCTGGACTCCCCCGCCGGAATAACGAAGCAGTGGGCCGGGATGCCGCTCTGCTCTAAAGAACGCTGGACCTGGCGGCCGTAGGGGTTCATTACCCTGCTGTCGGTAATGACGTAGGCCGCCCGGTCAAACCCCATCTCCCCGAGCCGGTCCCCCACGTTGTCCAGCAGCCCCCAGCCGGCCACCACAGGGTAGCTCCCCCCGGAGTGATGAACGGTTGCCGCCAAGTCATGATCGGTCATTTCCCTTCCTCCGGTACACCCAGCGCGTCAGCGCAGATGTCTATAACCTGCTCCGCAACTTGGGCCGGTGTCAAATCATCGGTTGCCACGACATCGTGGGCCAGGGCGTAGTAAGGCGAACGCTGGGCCAGGAGCCCGGTGATGCGCTCCAAAGTATCCTCCCCGGCAAGCATCGGCCGTTGCGACCCGGGAGAACCGCCTTCTCCCCGGATGTCCCCCTCCGCCCCAATGTTGAGCCGCTCCATAACGGTGCCTGGATGTGCGGTCAGGCAGACCACACGGCCGGCATCCAGCATCAGCCGCCGGTTTTCATCGCTAACAAAGGCCCCTCCGCCTGCCGCAATAATCCTGCCGTTCCCTGAGCAGAGGTCCCTGACCACAGAGGTCTCCAAGTTGCGGAATATGGCTTCTCCGTCCTCGCGGAATATGTCGGGGATGGACTTGCCAGCCCGCCTTTCGATCTCTTTGTCAGCGTCCACAAACGGTCGGTTCAGGCGTTCCGCCAAAATCCTGCCCACGGAACTCTTTCCGGTGGCCATGAAGCCCACCAGGAAAATGTTGGCCGTGCCTTCCTGGTCTTTATTCATTGGATGCAAGGCTCCCGCGGGTGGAAGGGAGGACCCGGGAACTCAGCCAGTTGGCCGGGGCGGGGCCGGCGCATAACCGGAGGCGGTGCAGAATTCCACACTGTTGCCGTCAGGGTCAAATATGAACAGATAGCACTGGCCGTCGTAGCGCACGCCTTCCCGGTCAATCTCGAACCCGTTTTCCCGCAGGACTTCCTTGGTCGCCGCGAAGTCTTCAACTTCGAAGGCGTGGTGAATGTTGGGAGGCTTGGCCGGGGCTTCCTGGGTTTCGATCAAGTGGAGCATTATCCCGCTTTCCAGCTGCAACCAAGTTATCGCCGGATTGTCCACCTGGCTCTGAATCTGCTTGATGCCCACCAAGTCGTTGTAGAATTTCATGGCGCGCTGGGTATCCTTCACCATGGTGGTGACGTGGTTAATCTTGGTCGTCTTAATCTTCCCCGGCATAGGCGCTCACCTCTCTGCCAAGTCTCCGCAATGCCAGATTGTACCAAGTGTTCAATCTCAGTGACAAAGTGAAACTAAGTAGAAGGGCCGGGCGGCCCTTCTACTAGCCATCTTCGCATGGAAGGACGATCATGAAGGACTCAGAGGGAGGCGTCACAATCTCGAAAGGGTTACTCTCATAATGCGGGCCTATGCCGCGACGCAACTGTCCGCAATGGACTGTAGAATCAGGTTGCCGTCGGCGCTGCCCAGCAGTTCTTCGCAACTGCGCTCCGGGTGAGGCATCATCCCCAGCACGTTGCCCTGCTCGTTGACTATGCCGGCTATGTTATTGGCGGCCCCGTTGGGGTTGGCTTCTGGGGTCGCCTCTCCCGCGGCGTCGCAGTAGCGGAACAGCACTCGGCCCTCGGCTTCCAATCGGCCCAGGGTGTGGGCATCGGCGTAATAGTTGCCCTCGCCGTGCCCCACCGGGACCTGTAAAACCTGGCCGGGGCGGCAGAGGCTGGAGAAAGGCTTGGCAACCCGTTCGGTGCGGAGGTGGGTCCACTGGCAGCGGTATTCCAAGTGGCTGTTGCGCAGCAGCGCTCCGGGAAGGAGACCGGCCTCACACAGGACTTGAAAGCCGTTGCAAATCCCGATGACCGGCCCGCCCGAATCTGCGAAACGCCGCACCGCTTCCATGACCGGGGCCAGTCCCGCCATGGCGCCGGGCCTCAGGTAGTCTCCGTAGGAGAAGCCGCCGGGCAGGATAACGCAGTCATAACCGTCCAGCGACCGCTCCCGGTGCCAGACGTAAGCGGCCTCATGGCCCAGCACGTCCACCACTTGGTAGTAGCAGTCAGTGTCGCTCCAAGTGCCAGGAAATACAACGATGGCGTAGCGCATAGGCAGCCTTTGAACCGTAGATGGGCCCGGAGGGACAATCCCTTCGCGGAGGTGACTTGGGACCGGAAGCCCTAGGAGCCCAGGGACTCTAGGATCCTCGTAGCTAGCTCGTTGACCGCCGAGCCGTCGGCCTTTCCTTTAACTTGGGGCATCAAACGCCCCATGACCTTGCCCTTGTCCCTTATCGAGGTTGCTCCCACTTCTGTGATCAGGCCCTTGATCAGATCTTCTAGTTCCTCGGTGCCCAACTGAGGAGGTAGGTATTCTTGCAGAACCGCGAGTTCCGCGGACTCCTTGGAAACGAGGTCGGTACGGTTGCCTTGCTGGAACATGCGGATGCTTTCCCGCCGGTCGCTGACCTGCTTGGACACGACATCCACCATCCGGGCGTCGTCCAAGGTTTCACCGCCCTCTTTTTCGGCGGCTTGCACTGCGCTCTTGAGGAACCGCAGTGCATCCAGCCGGGACTGGTTCCGGTCGCGCATGCTCTGGCGTATGTCTTCTTCCAGCTTGTCCCGTAGCGTCATTATTAGGCCCTTTACCGGTTAGTCGGCCATCTCCAGGACTTCCAGGCATACCCCCTCGGGGCCCTCGAAGAAAGTCACCTTCCTGCCGTTGCCCACCGAGGTTTCCTCCAGGATCCTGGCGCCTTGGGCCCTAAGCTTGGCTACTGTGCCGGGCATGTCGTCGGTGTCGATGGCAATGTGCTCGATTCCCAGGTTCTGTTCGTGAGTCTGCGAATCTATGAGGCCGGTTACATTCAACGGCAGGCCGTGGAGGTCCAAACGGTAGCCCCGGCCTCCTCCAACCTCTGACACCAGGGTGGCTCCCAAGTTTTCAATGTAAAAGTCGGCGGTCTTCTTGGGGTCCGGGCTCTTCAGATGCAGGTGGTTCAGTTTGAAGGCCATAATAAGTCTCCCAAATGGGCCATTGACGCCCGTATTCGTCGTTGGATGCCGCCTTGCAAGGCAACCGGCGGAGCGACCTTATGATAGTCTTGGGCTCCAAGGCGGTCAAGGCAAGGCGACCGCGGTATCATCTCCCCTGAATCCGCTTTGATGGGCTTCGGCGGTTCTGGTATACTGCCCGTGGTTTTTGGCCGTTCCATAGGGGGACCAATACCTGCCATCGGGGGAGAAAATGCCGGCGTATGCCGTGATTGGCGGCCAGTGGGGAGACGAAGGTAAGGGCAAGATTGTGGACTATCTTGCCCGAGAGGTCAGCGCGGTCGCGCGCTACGCCGGGGGCAACAACGCCGGCCACACGGTGGTGAACGACAAGGGCACCTTCCAGTTGCACTCGGTGCCGGCGGGCATCTGCTGGCCTGGGGTCTTGGGTATCATCGGCAACGGCGTGGTGGTCAGCCCCGATGTGTTGCTCGACGAACTTAAGCAACTGGAAGACCGGGACATTGACACCGCCGACCTCTTCGTAAGCGAGCGAGCCCACGTCATCATGCCCTACCATGTCCTTCTGGACAAGCTGGAGGAGGAAGCCAGGGGAGATGCAGCCATCGGCACCACTGGCAGGGGAGTTGGCCCAGCCTATCTGGACAAAGTCGGAAGGGGCGGCATCCGGGTGGGGGACCTTATCGACCGGCAGACCCTTGAACCGCGGCTGAAACAGGCCCTCAAGTTCAAGAACGCCGTCATCACCAAGATCTACGGGGGAGAAGCCCTTTCTCACAATGACCTGCTTGAGCAGTGCCTTGAGTGGGGCGAGAAGCTGCGCCACCACATCTCGGCCACTGAAGAGATAGTCAGGGACCTTCTAGACCAAGAGAAAAGCGTGCTTCTTGAGGGAGCCCAGGGAACGATGCTGGACATCGACCACGGCTGCTACCCTTACGTGACTTCGTCATCGCCCACCGTCGGCGGAGCCTGCACCGGGCTGGGCATTGACCCCCACGACATCGCCGGGGTGCTGGGCGTTTTCAAGGCCTACTCCACCAGGGTGGGTGGCGGGCCGATGCCCTCGGAGTTGAAAGACAACGTGGCCGCCGAAATCCAGGAGAAGGCCCAAGAATTCGGCACTACCACCGGCAGACCACGGCGCATCGGCTGGTTCGACGCAGTGGCTGGCAGGTACAGCTGCACCTTGAATGGGTTTTCCGGGCTAGTGCTGACTAGGTTGGACATTCTGGACGGGTTCCCCACGGTTAAAGTGTGCGTGGGATACCGGGCCGACGGCATGGAAGTAAGCCGTTTTCCAGCCAGCACCGGCCTCCTGGAAAGATGCGAGCCGGTGTACGAGGAGTTGCCCGGTTGGAACGAACCCACCGCCAGTGCCACCAGCATGGACCAGTTGCCGGCCAACGCAGTCAGCTACATAAACCGCATCGAAGAACTGGTCGGCTGCCGGGTGCAAATAGTCTCCACCGGCCCCAGCCGTGGTGAAACGATTCTGCGGGAAGAGGTAATCTCCTAGACCGGAAGCTATCAGCCATGCAACACAGGACTCCCTCCGATGGGTCCCGGCTTTGTGCGGCCCAAATAAGGAACGTGAAACCTCCCCGGCAATAAACGAAGACTCCTCCGTAGGCCTGTGGAGGAGTCTTTCTTTACGGTAGCCGGGCTTTGGGAAAGACTGGGCTACACCGGCAGGTCGAACGAGTAGTTGGCCAGCACGTTCTCCAGTTCGGCCACGGTCTTCTCTTGGGGCGGTACCAGCGGCAGGCGGGGCTTTCCGGCACTGAACCCCACCTTGTTGACCGACCACTTGACCGGAATGGGGTTTGACTCCACGAACAGCACCTTGAAAATGGGCAGCAGCCTCCGGTGCTCCGCTGCGGCCCCTTCGACGTCCCCTTCCAACAGCAGGCCCATCATCTGCTTTATCTGGTTCCCCACCAAGTGCGACGCCACGCTGACCACGCCGTAGCCGCCCATCGACATAATGTAGAAGGTCTCGTTGTCGTTGCCGCTCCACACCCTGAAACCGTCGGTGGAGCCTTCAATAATGCGGGCGATCTGGTCCATGTCGCTGCCCGCTTCCTTGACGCCTACTATGTTGTCGATGTGACTAAGCCTGATAGTGGTCTCGTGGCTCATGTTAAGACTGGTGCGGCTGGTGACGTTATAGACCACGCAGGGCAGGTGGGTATGAGCGGCGATGGTTTTGAAATGCTGGTATAGCCCCTCCTGGGGCGGCTTGTTGTAATAGGGCACCACCAGCAGCAGACCGTCCACTCCCTGTTTCTGGGCTTCCATGCTCAGTTCGACGCTCTCCGCGGTGTTGTAGTTGCCGGTGCCGGCAATCACCGCGCCCCTGTCTCCAATGGCCTCTTTAACCTCGGCAAACAGCCGGAGCTTCTCTTCGTTGCTGAGAGTCGGAGACTCGCCGGTGGTGCCGGAAACCACCAAGCCGTCGCTCCCGGAATCGAGCAGGGCATTGGCCAGTCTCCTGGCTTGGGGATAGTCGACCTTGCCCTCCTCGTCGAAGGGGGTAATCATCGCCGTAATAAGCCTGCCCAGCTCCACCATAGCAGTTCCTCCTCTGCCGGCTCCAAGACCGGCCCCGTGTCAGTGTGGCTGCAAGCTCCCAGTTTGGGTCCGTCGGACCGGGGCGCTCCTCCAGGCTAGCCTCCCGCCACCGGGCTGGCCCTCCGGCGGCCCAAGCACTCCCGCACCACCAACTCCTCGGCTATCTGAATGGAGTTGAGCGCGGCCCCCTTTCGCAGGTTATCGGATACCACCCACATAACCAGTCCGTTGGGGTGGGAAGCGTCCTGGCGGATGCGGCCCACCCAGACCTCGTCGGTGCCGGCCGCGTCCACGGGCATCGGATACCTGCTTCCTGCCGGATCATCCCAGACCTTAACCCCGGGCATCCCTCTTAGAAGTTCCCTGGCTTCTTCTACGGCCATGGGACGTTCAAATTCTATGTGTAAAGAGGCGCTGTGGGCCACGTAGACCGGCACCCTCACGCAGGTGGCGGACAGCGCCATCTCGGGAAGGTGCATTATCTTCCGGGTCTCCTGGATCATCTTCCGTTCTTCGAAAGTGTATCCGTCGGGCTGAAAACTATCGATTCGAGGTATGACGTTGAACCCTATTGGGTCTGCTCCTTCCGGGACCGCCACCGGCTCTTCAGCCAGACCCTGGCGGCTCTGCTTCCGCAACTCCTCCATGGCCAAGGCTCCCGCCCCGGAAACCGACTGGTAGGTGTCGGCCACAATGCGCTTTATGGGATTCACCCGGTTAAGGGGGTCGGCCACCATCACCACCGGCGTAGTAGAGCAATTGGGAATGGAAATGATTCCCTGGTGCCAGAGCACGTCTGCGCCGTTCACCTCGGGCACTACCAAGGGAACGGCTTCATCCATGCGGAAGGCGGACCCGTCATCTATGACCACGGCTCCTGCGGCCACCGCAACCGGGGCAAACCTGCGGCTGATGTCGCTGCCCGCCGAGATGAAGACTACGTCCACGCCATCGAAAGACCCTTCGCTGGCCTCCTCTACTACCAACTGCTTGCCGCCCACCTCCAACACCCGGCCGGCGGAACGGTTGGAGGCGAGTAGCTTCAGCGCGGGCAACTCCTGGTAGCGCTGCTCCAGGATACGCAGAAACTCGGTGCCCACCGCGCCCGTGGCCCCGACAACTGCAATGGTCAAGTCTTTCAAGGATGCCGTCATTCCTCCACCGGTCCAGCCATGCAACGGCCGCGCCCTCATATAAGGCAACGCAACCGTATCCAGTATTATCTGATCACTACTGTATCGAATTTCGTATGTAAGCTGCTAAGGGTGCTCCACTACAGCCCCAGCAAGTTTTCCAAGCCTACCACAAGGCCTTTCCGCTCTACAACATCGCGAATACAGCGCATCACTCCCGGCATATAGCAGTCCCGGCCCAGGGTATCGTGGCGCAGGGTCAAAGTCTGGCCTGGTGCTCCCAGCACAATCTCGTGGTGAGCGCTTCGGCCCTGCATCCGGATGCTGTGCACCGAAACGCCGTTGTAGTCTCCTCCACGGGTCCCAGGCAGATTTTCAACCTGGGCTTGGTTGCGGCGGAACTCTTTGGCGTCTCCAATAGCCTTGGCCAAGGCCAAGGCAAAACCGGAAGGAGCGTCGATCTTGGCTTCGTGGTGGCTCTCAACGATGTCCACGTATTCGAAATAGGGCGCCGCCTGCTCCAGCAACCGCTTCAGCACCACTGCGCCCAAGGCGAAATTGGGCGCCACTACTATGCCGATTCCCTTGTCGTTGGCCATCGCATCAAGCTGGTTCAAGTGGTCGTTGGTAAGCCCGCTGGCCCCCAAGACCATGCTTATGGAGCGCCCCCCGGCAATGGCAGCGGCTTCCATGCAGGCTTGAGCGTTGGTGAAGTCCACCAGAACGTCTGGCGCGGTCTCCTCCAGCAGTCCCTCCAGGTTGGTGGACAGGGGTATCTTGCCTCCGTCGGCCAAGCTCAGCTGGGGGCCCCGGTCGTGGAGGCATACCCCGCCAACCAGCGACAAATCTTCCTCGCGGAGCAACGCTGATACGGTTTCCGTACCCATCCTGCCGGTTATGCCGTTTATCGCTACCCGGATCTCGGCCATTTGACTGCCTCGTATTGTGGACCCGCAGCGGGAAAGCTAGATATTAACACCGGCGGAAGGTGTTAGGAAAGTTCACCGGAACCGGGGTTTACCCGTTCCCAAAACCCGCAAAAAATACCGGCCCCGGCCCTTTAAAAGAGCCGGGGCCGGAACTCTGGTTTCTCTAACTGTGGCCGGGCTTGGGAAAACTCTGGGCTAGCGGCCCTGCTGGCTGTTGCCGCCGCCTCGGAACCGGCGGTCCGGGCCGTCCCGCCGGGGCCCCCGTGGTCCCCCGGGAGGCCTGCCGCCGCCGGAGAATCCGCCCGGCCTGTTGCCGCCTCGGTCGCGGTTGCCCATGGCGCCCGCCGGGGCGGGGCGCCGGGGTCCGTCCCCCTCACCGAACAGGGCGCTGCGGGACAGGTTCAACCTGCCCTGGGAGTCGATCTCCTGGATCATGACAGTAATTTCCTGTCCGATCTCTACTTCCTCTTCCAAGTCGCCCATGTCCCCGGTTCGGACCAAGCCATCCCTTCCGGGCAACAACTCGACGAAGGCCCCGAAGCTGGTAATCCTGGACACCTTCCCGGTGAAAATGTCTCCCACCGCCAGCTCCCGGGTGAGGCTGTCAACCTTGCTCCTGGCTTCCTCCAACATGGCGCTGTCGGTGCCTCCGATGGTCACCGCCCCATCGTCCTGGACATCTATGCTGGTGCCTGTCTCCTCGCTGATCCCCCGGATGACCCGGCCTCCGGGACCGATAAGGGCTCCAATCTTGGCTACCGGTATCTGGAGCCTGATCATCTTGGGAGCGTAGGGGCTCATCTCGGTGCGGGGCTCGGAAATGCACTCGTTCATCTTGGACACGATGTGCAACCGCCCCACCCGGGCTTGTTCCAGGGCCTCGGTGAGTATCTCCGCGCTGAGGCCTTTTATCTTCACGTCCATTTGCAGTGCGTTGACGCCGTCCTCGGTGCCGGCAACCTTGAAATCCATGTCACCAAGAAAGTCTTCAACACCTTGAATATCGCTCAGCACGGCCCGCCGCCCGTTTTCCCCGGTCACCAACCCCATGGCAATGCCGGCCACCGGCTTCTTGATCGGTATGCCCGCATCCAGCAGGGCCAGGGTGGTCCCGCATACGCTCCCCATGGAAGTGCTCCCGTTGGAGCTCACCACCTCGGACACCACCCGGATTGCGTAGGGAAACTCTTCCTCGGAAGGCAGCGAAGGCAGGATTGCCCGCTCCGCCAGGGCCCCGTGGCCAATTTCCCTCCGTCCCGGCGAGCCAACCCTGCGGGCCTCTCCCGTGGAGAAGGACGGGAAATTGTAGTGGTGCATAAACCGCTTTGTGGCGTCGGGTCCCACGGTGTCCAAGCTCTGCTTCATGCTCATTGACGCCACTGTGACAATCGAGAGCACCTGGGTCTGTCCCCTGGTGAACAGGCCGGAGCCGTGGGTCCGGGGCAGCAGCCCAGCTTCACAGGTGATGGGACGTATCTCGTCCAGGGTCCGGCCATCCGGGCGTACGCCATTGTTCAGAATGCGTTCCCGCACCGCTTCCTTCAACACGCCGTTGAAGGCCGTGGCGACTTGGTCATCGCTGTACTCCTCGGCCAAGCGCTCCTTGACCTCGTCCTCCAGCCGGGTCTCGCCCTCTTCCCGGGCGGTCTTGTCCAAGTTGCCTTCCAGCAGCGCAGACAACCTTCCGTTGAGAACGTCCTTCACCCTGGCGTCCAGCTTCTCCGCCGTAGAAGTGTCCACGTGGAATTCCAACTTGGGCTTGCCCACTTGCCGCACCAAGTCGTCGATCATCCCAATGCAGGCGATGTTGGCTTCGTGGGCCCGGCGGATTCCCTCCAGGATGATTTCCTCGGAGACCTCATCGGAACCGGCCTCAACCATGATGATTGCGTCCCGGGTGCTTGAAACCACCATATCCAGCCTGCTCGCGCTGGCGTCCTCGTAGGTGGGATGGATGATAAACTCCCCATCCTTGTAGGCTATCCGGCAGGCGCCGATGGGACCGTCAAACGGAATCTGGGAGATGGACAGCGCGGCCGATGTGCCGATCATCGCCAAGGGACCGGGAGGATTCTCCGGGTCTGCGGAAAGCACCATCAAGGTCAATTGAACGTCATTGTGAAGGCCTTTGGGGAAAAGGGGGCGGATGGACCGGTCTGTCAAGCGGGCGTTGAGGATTCCATCCTGGCCGGGGCGTCCCTCCCGGCGGAAGAAGCTCCCTGGTATCTTTCCCGCCGCGTATAGCCGCTCTTCATAGTCCACTGTCAGGGGAAGGAAATCTATGTCGGCGGCCCGGGGCCTGTCCGACATAACGGCGGTGGCTAGGACAATCGTGTCGCCGTAGCGCACGGTCACTGCACCGTGGGCCAGACCGGCTATCCTGCCGGTCTCAATGGAAAGAGTGTTGCGCCCTAGCGCGCTTTCAACGGTTGTGGGCATGGCAGTACGTATAAACCTCTTTGACGTAGGATTGCAGTCAAAGGATTAGTTCAATAAGGACCAGGGGGGAGGCCAAACGTGAAACAACACCCCTGTCTTGCGGGGTGTTGTTCGAAGGAGCGCCTATCGCCGCAGCCCCAGCCGTGCTATCAACGACTGGTATCGGTCAACGTCCTCGTTGGTGAGGTACTTCAATAACCGCCGTCTCTTGGAGACCATGGTGATCAGCCCACGGCGGGAGTGGACATCCTTTTTGTGTACCCGTAGATGCTCAGTTAGCTGCCTGATTCTTTCGGTCAGTATCGCTACTTGAAGCTCAGCGGAACCGGTGTCTCTGTCGTTGATGCGGTATTCTTGGGTGATGCGGGCTTTGGTGTCCACGTCTAGCATTGGTCTTTTATAGCCTTCTATCCTCTCACTAACATCGCTGGCAGTATATCACAGTTGCGCCGCTGCCAGCAATGCAGCCACCGCACTTACGCCAGCCCATCGGTTTCCCCATCAGCCCGGCCTCTGACGAGAATCCGAAAAGTACAACGGTTCAAAGGCCCTGGCCCTGCCTATGCTATCATCACCGCAAAGGTCGCAAAGGTCGCAAAGGGCAAGAAGAAGAGAAAAAGACAGGAAAGGCCTTAGCATTGCAGGACAAGCAAGCAATCAGGGAATTTATGTGGAACTTGCTGGAGAGTTCCGCAGTGGTCCGGGGGAAAAGCGTCCACGACAGAATCCCCGCCTTCCACGGCGCCCAGGAGGCCGCCGAGAGAATCTTCGAACTGGACGTGTGGAAAAAGGCTCGTGTGATAAAGAGCAATCCCGACCAGCCCCAAAGGCCCCTGAGAAAGAAGGCCCTGGAAGACGGCAAAATTCTCTACATGGCCGTCCCCCGGTTGCGCCGGGAAGAATGTTTCGTGGAGTTGGACCCCGCGGCCATCGGCGCCAGCCCGGCCCAGGCTTCCACCATATCCGGGGCCTTCCGCTACGGCCGGCCGGTTAAAGTGGAGGAAATGCGTCAGGTGGACTTAGTCATTTCCGGCTCGGTGGCCGTGAACCGAACGGGCACCCGGGTGGGCAAGGGAGGCGGTTTCGCCGACTTGGAATACGGCCTGGCAAGGGCGGCGGGAATCCTGGACTCCAAGACCCCGGTGATCACCACGGTCCACGAACTGCAACTGCTGGAAGAAGAACTGCCCTCCACCCTTCACGACGTGCCTTTGGACTACCTCGCCACCCCGGACGAGCTTGTCCGATGCTCTGGAGAGGCCCCCAAACCGTTGGGAATCTACTGGGACGACTTGGACGAAAAGAAGATCTCGGAGATCCCCGTCTTGCGGCGGCTGCGGGAATCCCGGTGAACCGGACCCCTTGCTGTCCCCCGTTCCGGTTTCCGGCGCCTTTGGGCCGCCGTAAGGGCGAACTGCATTCCCGCCTTGTTGCCCCGGCTTACCCATGATATTCTAAAATCCGGAGCTAGGCCCCTGTAGCTCAACGGATAGAGTGCTGGCCTCCGGAGCCAGAGATGAGAGTTCGACCCTCTCCGGGGGTACCATCCCAACCGGACCCAAACGCCCAACCGGACCCAATGGCCCGGCCGGATCTCGCGGTCCGTCCGGTTCCCAGGCAACCGCACGACGATCAATGTCTTTCGGCACCCCGGGGCGTGGCCCAGCGGCAGGGCGCCTGGTTTGGGACCAGGAGGTCGGCAGTTCAAATCTGCCCGCCCCGACCAATTCAACCCGAAGACAGCGGCGGCGTTTGGCAACACAATACAAAGAGGTGAAGGCAATGGCTCGGGTTCCCTATGTCAGCCGAGACGAACTGGACGCCGAAGGGCAGAAGATTTACGACACCATCCGCGAGGACCGCAACGCTCCCGAGGTGGGGCTGCAATTCCGGGCGCTGCTGAACAGCCCCAAGGCCGCCGGCTACCTGACCTCCCTTGGCACCCAGCTCCGGTTCAACAGCACTATGCCCGACCACCTGAAGGAGCTGGCCATTATCATGCTGGCCCGCCACTGGAACAGCCACTTGGAATGGACCGGCCACTCCGTAATGGCCAAGAATGCCGGCCTCAGTGAAGACTCCATCGAGAAAGTGCGCACCCACCGGGCCGAAGAATTGACCGGCGACGAGGCGGTCATCGTCAAGTTCGTGAACCAGATGCTCTTCGACAAGGACGTCACCGATGAGACCTTCGCCGCCGCTCACCGGATACTGGGCGATCGCGGAGTGGTGGAACTGGCCCTGACCGTCGGCTACTATTGCGCCATAGACTTGGCCCAGATCGCCCTGCGCCCCGAAATGGAAGGGGGGCGGGTCTCCACCCTCTAGCTGGCCTTTCCTGGCAACTCCTCCGGCGCCCTGGTCCGTCAGGGCGCCGGCAACGCACGGCCATCTTGCAGAATGCAGGGAATGAAATGACAGGTTTCAACAAGTTGATGACCGGCCTCTTGGCCGGCGTAGCCACCGGCGCCGCAGCCGGAGTGTTGTTGGCCCCCAAGCGGGGCAGGGTCACCCGGCGTTACTTGACCGGCCGGGTGGGAAAGCTGCGCCGGAAGGTCCAGCGCGGAAGCGAAACGCTCCGGGCCCCGGAAACCGCCTCAGTCAACGGCCACTCGAGCTGAGCCTGCTCGCTCTTCCATTCCATTTTTCCGGAAGGAAGCCTGCTTCAGGGCCTGCTTTATCTTGGGGTAGGGCACCTGGTTCTCCGGGTAGGAAACCTAGTTCTCCCGGTCCCACACGGTGAGGCTGATATTCACCGTGCGGGTCATCACGCCCTCCGGGTCCCGGGCCAGCCCATACTCCTCGGTCGACGCCTCCACGTCCAGCCCCAGGCTCTTCAGCTCCACTATCATGGCATCCAACCGCCGCCTCACCTCGGCAACGTCCGCGTCAAGGGTTGAATAGTCCTCGCTTACCATCGTCCACCCCGTTGGTTGAATTCCTGCCGGTAGTATAATCGAGGCGGCGCCAACCCAGTCCACCCGGCATGGGACCCGATCCCCGCCGGAGAAAGGAGAGCCAGACGCAATGCCGCTTCCCGAAAGAATGAAATTCGGTATCTTCCTTGGACCCTTCCACCGCGTCGGTGAAAACCCCACCCTGGCCATAGACCGCGACTTGGAACTGGTGGAATGGCTGGACCGGTTGGGCTACGACGAGGCCTGGATCGGCGAGCACCACAGCGCCGGCTGGGAAATCATCGCCTCACCCGAGGTATTCATGGCCGTGGCAGCCGACCGCACCCGCCACATCAAGCTGGGCTCCGGTGTGATCAGCCTTCCCTACCACCACCCTTTGATGGTGGCCGACCGCATGGTGCAGTTGGACCACATGAGCCACGGGCGGGTGCTCTTCGGCGTGGGCCCCGGCGCGCTCCCCGGCGACGCCTACATGATGGGCATTCCCCATGAGACCCAGCGGGAGCGGATGGACGAAGCCCTGGGGATTATCCTGCGCCTCTTCACCGAGGACGAGCCCATCACCTACAAGAGCGACTGGTTCGAGTTGAACGAGGGGATGCTGCAGCTCAGTCCCTTCCAGAAGCCTCACATGCCGGTGGCCGTGGCCTCTGTCCAGACCCCGGCGGGCGTAGCCTTGGCCGGCAAGCACGGGGCCGCAGTCCTCACCATCACCGTGCCCCGGGACCCGTCCCAGGGCCCGTCCGACCTCAAGGGCCTCTGGTCCATCGCCGAAGAGTCGGCTGCCGAGCACGGCAAGACCGTCAACCGGGACGACTGGCGGCTGGTTCTGCCGGTGCACTTGGCGGAAACCCGCAAGGAAGCCCTGGAAGATGCCCGCATGGGTGCCGGACGCTACCTGCGGGAATACTCCGAAGGCACCAACGGCCGCAAGGAGATATTCACCGGCCCGCTGGAAAAGGTCATCGACTTCATGGTGGACAACGACTCGTGGATCGTCGGCACCCCCGACGACTGCATCGAAGCCATCCACCGGCTAGAAGAGCAGAGCGGCGGTTTCGGAGGGTTCTTGGTGCAGACCGTGGACTGGGCGCCCCGGGAGAAGATGTTCCGCAGTTACGAACTCTTGGCCCGTTATGTCATGCCCCACTTCCAAGGTTCGGTCCGCAGCACCGCCGCCTCCAACCGCTGGGCCGCCGAGCGCAAGGACCAGCTCGTTGGCGGCCGCATGAGGGCCTTGGACCGGGCCCGCCAGTCCTACGCCGAAAGGCGCGGGTAGGAGGGGCCTCGGGGCCTTTTGGCCCCCGCGCAGGATTTACATTGCCGGGCCAACTGTTCACTCAATACTTTCTGTCCGACGGCATCCGGGCTACCCCGGAATGGCAGCAATCCGTCTCACAACCGGATGCTTTCCGGACGTTCCGGGACAGCGTCGCCGCCAGGCTGGCAACCTTGGCGCAGTCCAGCGAGCCCAACGAGGCGGTCACCGAGCAGGACTTGGTCCGGCCCGTCCTGGAACTCCTTGGCTGGACGGACTTCCTGCCGCAACAGGGCTCCGCCCGCAATGAAGACATCCCGGACCATTTGCTTTTCCCCGATTCCGCCGCCAAGGATCAGGCTTCCGCCAAGGCCAAGCCCGAGGACCGCTTCCTCGACGCCCTGGTGATCCAGGAAAGCAAGCGGTTCGGCCTGTCCCTCGATTCTCGTGACCCCGCCGACAAGGTCCAAGCCGGCTCCCCCCACGGCCAGGTCCTCCGCTACCTTGCCACCGCCGAAACGGTGTCCGATGGCCGAATCCGCTGGGGCATCCTGACCAATGGCCCTACCTGGCGGTTGTACGACCACCGGGCCCGTCCCCGTGCCACCGGCTACTTCGGAGGCCAACCTCTCGGAGTTGCTCGAACTGGACGACCAGGGCGGGCTGAGGGCCTTCCACCTGCTCTTCCGCCGCAGCTCATTCACTCTGACCGGAGGGGCAACCTCCACCTTCCTGGAAACCGCCCTGGCCGAAGGGCTGCGTTACGAGGAGCGGGTGGCCCAGGACCTCTCGGCCAACGTCTTCCAAGACGCCTTCCCCAGCCTGACCGCTGCCCTGGCCCAAGCCTCCGGTGCGGAACTCTCCCAAGTCCGGCAGGCCGTCCTGATATTTCTGTACCGCCTGCTCTTTGTGCTCTACGCCGAAGACCGGGGCCTTCTCCCGGTGAACGACTCCCGGTACGACGACTACAGCCTGCGCAAGCGGGTCCGCGACGACGTTTCCCGCCGCATGGCCCAAGGCGACGCCTTTTCGGCCCAAGCCACCAGCTACTACGACCACTTGGTCACTCTGTTCGGCCTCATCGACAAGGGCGACGATTCCATCGGACTGCCGCCCTACAACGGTGGCCTGTTCAGCCCGGAGGCGGCTCCCCTGCTCAAATCCGTGCGCCTCCCCGACAATATCACCGCCCCCGTCGTCCACGGCCTCAGCCACACCAAGACCGCCAGCGGCTACCGTTTCGTCAACTACCGGGACATGTCAGTCCAGCAGCTTGGCTCCATTTACCAGCGGCTGCTGGAACGGGAACCTGTACGCGACGAGTCGGGAAACATAGTCATCCGGCCCAATCCCTACGCCCGCAAGGACAGCGGCAGCTTTTATACCCCCCAGCAACTGGTGGACCTGATAGTCGAACGCACCCTCGGCCCCCTGGAAGAGGAACGCCTGAAGGCCTTCGAGGAACAGTCTGCCCGGCTGAAGAGCGACTCCCGCTCCAAGGATGTCCGCTTGGCCGAACTCCTCCTCTACGACCCAGCGGAGGCAGTGCTGGGCCTCCGGGTGCTGGACCCTGCCATGGGCAGCGGCCACTTCCTGGTCACCGCGGTGGACCACCTGTCCGACTACATATCCAGCCTCATCGAATACGTCCCAGTGGTGGCCGACTGGCTCGATGGCCGGTACGTATCTCCCTTGGTCCAGCGTATAGCCGCCATCAGGGAAGACTTGCTGCAACGGGCCCGGGAGTCCAACTGGGTGCTCGACGAAGCCCAGTTGACCGACCAAGCCATCATCCGGCGCATGGTGCTCAAGCGTTGCATCTACGGGGTGGACAAGAACCCCCTCACCGTGGAACTCGCCAAGGTCTCCCTCTGGCTCCACAGTTTCACCGGCGGGGCGCCTTTGTCCTTCCTCGATCACCACCTGCGCTGCGGCGACTCCTTGGTCGGCCTCAGGGTAAACGACGCCGTCAAGGACATGGCCCGGCTGGGAGGCCTCTTCTCCGGCAGCGCCATCCAAGCCGCTGAAAACGCCACCGAGGGCATGCACCAGATCGAGCTGATGTCCGATGCCGACGTGGCCGAGGTGCGGGAGTCCGCCAGCCTCTTCCGGGAAGTGGAAGCGGCGACCGCGGAACTCCGGGGCGTCCTCGACACCCTGTGCGGCGTTCGCTGGCTGGCTGGCGGTATGAAGAAAAAGGAGCGCTCCCGGTTCGAAGAACCCCTGGCCGGCTCCCTTGCCTTGGCCGAAGACCGCGCCTACCGGCTGCTGGCCCGGGGGCCCTCAACCGTGGCTGAAGATGAGGACCTGCGGCAACGTTCATTCTGGCCGGCCTTCGAAGAGACCTGGGACCAAGCCGGGGAGGTCGCCGGCCGCGAGGGCTTCCTGCACTGGGAGGCCTCCTTCCCCGGGGTCTGGCAGGGCTGGCTCAATGCCCGCCCCCAAGGCGGCTTCGACGCCGTCATCGGCAACCCTCCCTGGGAACGCATCAAGCTCCAGGAAGTCGAGTGGTTTGCCACCCGCTCCCCGGGCTTGGCCCTGGCCCCCACCGCCGCTGCCCGGCGCTCCGGCATCGAGGAGTTGCGAAAAAAGGGCGACCCCCTGGCCGCCGAATTCGATGCCGCCAAGACGCAGGCGGAGGGGCTGACCAGCATGATTCGCTCCTATGGCGGCTACCCTCTGCTCAGCGGCGGCGACGTCAACCTCTACTCCCTCTTCGTGGAACGGGCCATGTCCTTGGTCAAGCCCGGCGGCATCATTGGCCTGCTGACCCCCTCGGGCATCTACGCCGACAAGACAGCCTCCGGGTTTTTCAGGTCCATCTCCGGCAGCGGCCGCCTTGCCAGCCTGTTCGACTTCGAGAACCGGCGTCTTGGCACAGATCTGCCCCCTCACTTCCCGGACGTAGATTCGCGGTTCAAATTCTGCGCCTTGACTTTCGGCGGAGAGGAACGGCATTTCGACCGTACCGAGTGCTCCTTCTTCCTCCACGACACCGCAACTATCCGAGACCAGGACCGTTGCTTCACCTTGGAACCCCAAGACTTCTCCCTGGTAAACCCCAATACCGTAACCGCCCCAGTGTTCCTCACCCGGCGCGACGCCGAGATCACCCGCCGCGTCTACCAGCAGCACCCCGTCTTGGTGGACCGTTCCGGCAGCCAGGAAGAGCGTTCTTGGCCGGTCCGCTACCACACCATGTTCCACATGACCAATGACTCCCACCTGTTTCGGACTGCGGCCCAGTTGCAAGAAGAGGGCTTCTACCCGGTCCAGGGCAACCGGTGGAAGCGGGGACACGAGCTATATTTGCCCCTCTATCAAGGCCGGATGATTGGTCAATTCGACCACAGGTGCAATTCGGTGACTTTCAACCCGGAAAACACCCACAATCCATATTTGAGTGAGGAAGTGAGCGTTGAAAAGCATTCCGACGCCCGTTTCCTTCCCCTGTCCCAGTACTGGGTGCCCAGTGAAGCTGTGTTTGCCAAGTGGCCGGAGGCGTCCGGCCACTCCGTGGGTTTCCGGGACATAGCCAGGCCCACAGACGCCAGGACCATGATTGCTACCATAATTCCACACGTTGGATGTGGCAACAAGCTTCCTTTGCTGCTGCCCAACGGAGACAACCTAACTGCGACAAGTGCCTCTTGCTTGGTCGCCAACCTCAATTGCATTCCATTTGACTTCATTACTAGGTCAAAAGTTCAAGGTACAAACATAAACTGGTTCATTTTGGAACAACTCCCCGTTATCAAGGCCGAAGGCTACGACCAAAAATTCGGCTCCACCACCGCCCGGGACCTGGTGCGGGACCACGTCCTGCGCCTTACCTACACCGCCCACGACATGGCCCCCTTCGCCCGGGATTTAGGCTATGACGGCCCGCCCTTCATCTGGGACGAGGAGGAGCGCCGCCACCTTCGGGCCCGCCTGGACGCTCTCTACTTCCACCTCTATGGCCTGGACCGCGGCGACGCCGATTACATACTGGGCACCTTCCCCATAGTGCGCCGGGAGGACGAAGCCCAATTCGGGAAATTCCGCACCCGGGAACTGGTGCTGGCCTACATGAACGCCCTGTCCGCCGCGGACACCGAGACGGTGGTGGCACTCTGATCAGGTTCGACTCCTCCACCTATCCTTGGCGTTTCCGGGACAAGGCTTATAAACGGTCGTTAAACCAATATGCGTATGAGGTGATTGATGGCCACAGAGGGAGAAAACTTCCCAGGGCACTTCCACATTGGATACGATGATGGCGCCGGCATCTTCAAAGCCTACGTTCACGACCCTCAGCGCAACGCTTGGGTGCCTGCTGAAGCCTCGCCATCGTTGGAGAGGCTATTCCAAATTTGCAAACAAAGGGGTCTAACGTCCTTTGATGGCCTGAGCCAGTCGGCCATTGAGCGTATCCATAAGTGGCTTGTCCTGGAACGCCCGGTCCTCCAATATGTCGAAGGCCTGTGGGAAGGTTCCGAACTGTCGAAGCGCGGGCCGATAGGATTTCGACCTAGGGTGGAAGAAAAGGCCGGGGACGGCGCCCCGGAAAATGATAGCCGCTGATACCTGAACTCCCGGGTGGGACAGGGAGCAAACGAAGCCTTCACCTTCATCGGCGCCCCGGCCATTGATACAATACCCCTATACTCAGGTGTCCGAACGTCTTTTTCCGCAAGGAGAGGAGATATGGGCTACAAGCCGAAGAAGCTGGGACACGTCAACATTTTCGTCCGCAACGCCGAGCGGGCCCGGGACTGGTACGAAGACCTGTTGGGCCTGCACACCTACGGGTTCACCCCCGGCCGCGCCGCCTTCATGACCTCGGACCTCGGCAACTCCCACGAAGTCGCCCTGATCGAGGTAGGCGAAGACGCTCCGGGCCCTCAAAGGGGGCAGGTGGGCCTGAACCACATGGCCTGGTACATGGAAAGCCTGGACGACCTGAAGGAACTCTACCTCCGGATTAAGGACCGGGGCATCACGATCGAGCAGGTGTCCGACCACGGCCATGCCATAGGCATCTACATCCGCGACCCCGATGGCAACGGCATAGAGGTCTCCTACGAGATGCCCGCCGGCGAGTGGGGGCACGACGAAAGCAAGTACATGATCGGAGGCACCCAAAAGGGCCGTATGCCCGGCCCCTGGGACGAAGCAATGGCCCGGCCTTAGCTGATCGGGCCGAGAGCCAATGGTCAAGAGAGGGCGATGACTGACCAGAATAACTATCCGCCAGGGTGGGACATGGAACGCGTAATAGATTTACTGAAACATTACGAGTCCCAAACGGACGAGGAAGCAGTCGCCGAGGATGAGGCTGCTTTCAAGAACGCCTGAGTAGGGCCGGTGCAGGGGAGTGCTATACTGTAATTTGACGCTCCGGGTTTCGGCTTTGCTTTCTCCATCATTCTCCCATCCCTCCGGCTCCCGCAGTTGCTAAGGCCCTGTTACATGGACAGCGTTTTCATCTACTGGGACAACTCCAATATTTTTCACGAAATGCAGCGCCTCGCCGAGGAGCGGGAACAAGGGCCCGACTCCAGGTACAGGGTTCGCATTAACTTCGACGCCATGCTGCGCTTGGCCCATGCCGACCGCCCGATGGAGCGGGCCGTTGCCGCCGGTTCCGTGCCGCCGGAAATGCGTCAACTGTGGAACCGGATGGAAAACAGCGGAGTTGAGGTTAAGTTGTTCGACCGCGGAAACCCCGAGCGGGGCGAACAGGAGATGCCGGACCGCTTGCTACAACTTCGCATGCTGGAAGACGCCTTGGACTACAACGGAGACCCCGGCATCACGGTGTTGTTGACCGGCGACGGGGCGGGATACTTGGAAGGAGCCGGATTCCACAGCACCCTGGAACGGATGCACCGGCGCGGCTGGAGAGTGGAAATCCTGTCTTGGGCCCACTCCTGCAACCAGCGAATGCGCCTTTGGGCGGAAGAGAACGGAGTCTTCATCCCATTGGACACATTCTATGAATCCGTCACCTATATGGAGCCCTCCCGGCCCGGATTCGAACTGGCTCCCGGTCGGCCCCCTGCCCCTCTCGAACTTTCCCTCCGGACTTTGGCGTAACCGGATGCCCCCGATGGGCAGAGTTACTCCATACGGCTATTTGGGCCCCATCGCAAGACCAAGCGCCCCCGGCCGCAAACCGGGGGCGCTTGTTATAGTCCAGCGGAAAGGCCCCCAACCAGGTGAGGTGGGCCTCCTCTCCTTCAGGATCCCTTGAAGATGCTGAAATGCGCCCCCATGGGGTCCGTCAGGGCGGCGAAGCGCCCAACCTCCGGAATGTCGGTTGCCGGCACCACCACCTCCGCGCCCATTTCTTGGGCGTCTGCCACCGCACCGCTCACGTCTTCCACCGCAAAGTACACCGTCCAGCACGGCGGGACCGGCCCCATGTCTTCCGTAATCTTCATCAGGCCGGCGACCTCCGTGCCCTGCACCCGCAACAGGATGTAGCCGCCCATGTCAGTGGTGTCCACCCGCTCCATTCCGAAAAGGGCGCCGTAGAACTCCGTGGAGGCGTCGGGGTCAGTTGTCAGCAGTTCGTTCCACGTCATTGCCCCCGGATCGTCCTTCACCCGGGCCCCGATGTGCTGCTTCGGTTGCCATACCGAAAACACTGCCCCTTGAGGGTCTTGGACCAAGGCCATCCGCCCGGCCTCGAAAACGTCCATCGGCCCCATTAGCACGGTCCCGCCCAGTTCCGCGGCCTTCCCAGCCGCCGCGTCGGCGTCGTCTACGGTGAAATAGACTGTCCAATGGGATGGTATCCCCTGGTTGCTCTCCTCTTCCATCTGCTGGTAGATGGCGGCGGCCTCCAAGCCGTTCAGCTTCTGCATGTGGTAGTACGAGTTCTCGCCCATCGGCTGCGGCTCGTCTATCCAACCGAACAGTTCTCTGTAGAAGGACAGGGCCAGGGACTCGTTGGTTGTGGCCAGATCAGCCCACGAGGGAGTGCCGTGGGCATGTGACGTCACTTCGGGCATGGTGGTAAGACTCCTCCTGTGGCCGCGAATCGCGGCCGGTACGATGTGATTTGTCCGGTCCGGCGGCATTGACACCGCTGTGCCAGCATGACCGCCTTAGGCCAGTCACGAAACGCAATACAGTGTATGGCCTTCCCGGCTATTGCACAAGCGGCGGCTGTCAGTGCAGTTCGTCAGGGTTATGAAAGGCTGTCCTCCCGCCGGCCCGTCCCACCGGCCCGCCCCTGCCCATGCTGGCTGCAGGGTCCGGAAAGCTGGCAATAGCCAAGCGCAGGGTTTATTGGGCCGTGCTGCCGCCGTCGATGACCATTTCGCTCCCGGTCATGAACGATGACTCGTCCGAGGCCAGGAAGAGCGCCCCGTAGGCGATGTCCATGGGAGTGCCCACCCGGCCCAACGGGGTTCTAGCCAGTGACTCTTCCCTGGAATACTCCGACGACTGCCACACCTGCTCGATCATCGGGGTTTCGATGGGGCCCGGGTGAATGGAGTTCGCCCGGATGCCCTCCCTGGCATATTGAATGGCCGTGGCCTTGGTGAACAGCCGCACCGCCCCCTTGGAAGCTGTGTAGGCCGTGCTCCGGGGCCCGCCCACCAGTCCGGCCGTCGAGGAGATATTTATCACCGACCCGCCGCCGGCTTCCCTCATAGCCGGGATGGCCAGCTTGGTTCCCAGGAATACTCCCTTGGCGTTCACGTCCAAGACCGCATCCCAGTCCTCCACTGTGGTGTCCTCCACCCTTCCGTAGCGCCATATGCCGGCGTTGTTCACCAGCACGTCCAGCTTTCCGTAGCTGGAGACCGCCGTTTCCACCGCAGCCCGCCAGTCCTCTTCACTGGTGACGTCCAAGTGTACGTATTGGGCGTCCCCACCGGCTTCGGCTATCTCCGCCGCTACTTTGGCCCCCTCAACGTCCAGCACGTCGCCCAGGACCACCTTGCCGCCCTCTTGGGCAAAGAGCCTGGCCTCGGCTGCTCCCTGCCCCCTGGCGCCTCCACTGATGAGGGCCACCTTTCCGTCCATTCTGCCCATGATGTCCTCCCTTCGTTGCCGGATTACGAGTTTGCTAGGCCGATTATCTTGAATGAACGCCCCTCTTGTCACCCCCGGCTCTCTGACCTTCTATCGCTGGGACTGACATTTGCTCCTTGCCGGGTCCCGCCTGTTCCCTTTACCATGATATGTGACCGGTTCAGCCGCTGGGCCCGGCCGCGGTGACAGGACCGGTGCACTCCCAGGAAATGTCCGATTTTGTCGCAAAAAATCGAAATTGCAAAGCTGTCAGATACGACAAACCGGGACAAACGTGGACAAACTTCACAAAAATCAGGACAAACGAGGTCAGAACCAGGACAAAATACGGCGGTCCAGCCGCCCGCTGGGCCCGGCCGTAATTGCAGGACTGGCGCACTTTCAGGAAATGTCCCTTTTTGTCCCAAAATTCGAGAATTTCAAAGCTGACAGATAGGACAAACCGGGACAAACGTGGACAAACTTCACAAAAATCAGGACAAACGAGGTCAAAACAAGGACAAACCGTGACAAAATGAGGCAATCCAGGCACTCCCGGGACGACCGCCAGCGCACCGGCTTCAAACCGGAGCAGGAAAATTCAGCCGCCTCTTAACTCCCGCATCTTCCCTGCAAAACTGGACCTTCTTCTTAACTGGAACCGGCCTCAGAGGCCTGCCCATCGTCACAGTGACCCAGCATCTCCTCCAAAGCTCCCCACTCCCGCTGCGTGACGGTCAGTTCCCACCGGCTCTTTATCTCGACCCAATGGGTGGCGTACTCGCACCAGTAGCCCTCATTGGGCGGGCGCCAGTCCTCCGGGCCCTTGCTCCCCTTGGCCCGGTTGGCCGAGGAGTCCACCGCGATTAGGTGTCCAGGGTACCCCAGGTCGTTGGCGTAGGCCGCCTTGCGGTCCCGGTCCCAAGCCCATCCTCCCGAGCGGTGTGCGTTGGCCAGCGGCACCATGTGGTCAATGTCCAGCTTCCTGGGGTCGTCGATCACCTCTCCGGTGAAAGCGCCGAGCCAGACCCCCGCAGCGACCCGGCATTGCTCGGACGTCTCGTAGGTCACTGGCGCCGAAGACTCCTCGATCAGGACCTCCTGTCGGGCGTTCTGGCAGTCCCTGTCCTCATCCCTCCAGTGCCGCCAGTCCCGCCGGTTGTAAACGGGGATATCATCCCCAACCGGAGCTATAACCAGTGGAATCTCCGGAGCATCTATAACGGACTGAGGAGTTGCGGGAGCGGTGGACTCTGGACCGGTTGCTGTGGCATTCGTGCCATCTGGAGGGACGGTGGCCGGCCCGGCGGCCCGAGAAGTTGCACTCAGTCCCGGCGCGGGCGTTGGAGTGAGACCCGCCGTGACCTCTTCCACGAATTCGCAGCCCAGCAGGGCGGCTGCCATAACGATGAGCGCTGCCACCCAGAACGCCGCTGTGCACCTGGACCTTCCCTGAATACCGCCCTTGCCGTCTTCCACCCTCGCCCGCCTTGGTCCCGCCTGCCTCACATCCGAAATGAGAGGCCCGTCCCGCCGCCAGCCAAGCTGGCAGCAGTCAGCCTAGAATCTGGGACAGGAACTCCTTGGTGCGCTCTTGCTGCGGGTTGTTGAAGAACTCCTCGGGCGTGGCCTGCTCGATTATCGTGCCCTCGTCGAACATCAGCATCCTGTCGGCCACCTCCCGGGCAAACCCCATCTCGTGAGACACGATCAGCATGGTCATCCCGGAGTGGGCCAGCTCCCGCATCACGTCCAGGACCTCTTTGATCATCTCCGGGTCCAAGGCCGAGGTCGGCTCGTCGAAGAGCATGATCTTGGGCTGCATCGCCAAGGCCCTGGCAATGGCCACCCGCTGCTGCTGGCCGCCGGACAGCTCCGCGGGATACTTGCCCGCTTGCTCCGGGATACCAACCCGCTCCAGCAGTTCGTTGGCCTGCTCCTCGGCTTCGGCCCTCGGCCGTTTCCTTACCCTGATTGGGGCCAGGGTGATGTTCTGTAATACGGAAAGGTGAGGAAAGAGGTTGAAGGACTGGAACACCATTCCCACGTCCCGGCGAATGTGGTCTATGTTCCGTATATCGTTGGTAAGCGCGACGTTGTCGACTATTATCTCGCCCCTCTGATGTTCCTCCAGCCGGTTGATGGTCCGTATGAAGGTTGACTTGCCCGACCCGGAAGGCCCCAGTATGGCCACCTTCTCGCCCCGCCGGATCGTCGTGGTAATGCCCCTGAGCACATGGAAATCGCCGAACCACTTGTGCACATCCCGGCAGACTATGATGTCTTCGTTCTCTGGGGTCCCTTCCCTTTCAGCCACGGGAGCCTCCCTGCGAGTTGCTTCAGTCCCGGTCCCTCAATACCTAGTTGCCGGGCCTCGCCGGCCTGGCCCGAACGAATTGGGCAGCGCTTATCTGGTCCCTACCCCCAGGTTCTCTTCAATGCGCCTGCTGACGTATGACATGGTATAGGTGAATATCCAGAACACCAAGGCCAGGAAAATGAACAGCTCATGGGCGCTCTTGATGAACTGGGGGTTGCCTTGGATAAAGGCGCGGCTGATTTCCACCACGTCCAGCATGCCGATGATATACACCAGGCTGGTGTCCTTGAACAGAGCTATGAACTGCCCAACGATGGCCGGTATGACGTTGCGGATGGCTTGAGGCAGGGAGATGAATATCGTGGTCTGCCAGCCGGGCAGACCCAGGGAACGGGCCGCCTCTGCCTGCCCCGGATGCAGGGCCTGCAGCCCTCCCCGGACGTTCTCTGCCATGTAGGCCGCGCTGAACAGGGTAATCACGATGCCGGCCCGCACCAGCCTGCTCAGGGGGAATCCTTCCGGGAAGGCCAAGGGGACCAGCACGTTGGACATGAACAGCAGGGTAATAAGCGGAACGCCCCGGAACACTTCAATGAACACTACGCAAAGCAGCTTGACCACCGGCAGGCTGCTCCGCCGGCCCAGGGCAAGCGCTATGCCCAAGGGAAGGCTCAGCACTATGCCGGTTACCGCCAGCAGCAGGTTCAGCATCAACCCGCCCCAGTCGCCCACGTTCACCGGCTGCAGGCCCGGGACGCCCGGCAATCCCCTCAGGAGCACCAGTGTCAGGACGAACACCAAGACTCCCGAAATTACGATTCCCCGTCCCGACCCCATAGGCGTCCGGCATCCCACATACCACCCGGCCAGGACCGCGGCCGGGTTGGCCAGCAGCAGCAGGCGGACATCCCAGCCCATCGTTTCAAAGTCGTAGGGCAGGAAGGCCAGGATGGTCAGGATTACGGCCACTCCCAACGCCACGCGCTTCATCGTCCGGGCGCCGCTGTAGCCCCAACCCATTCCCAGCAACGCAGTCGTCAGCAGTAACGCCACTTGAGGGCGCCAGAAGCAATTCTGTCCCGGGCAAGCGCCCTCCGTGTTGTACTGGCCGATTATCATCCGGCCGCCCAGGGTGGAAATCACTGTCCAGTCGGCATCGAGGATCATCCACCTCAACCCAAACCAGAGGAACGGGACAATGACAACCAGTGACAGTACGGTGAGAACCCCACTGAACCAGTCTCCGAACAGGTTCTCCCTTACCCAGCCGACAACGCCGGTCTCGCTTCTCGGAGGAAGCAGAGGGGCGGTGTTTGGCCGTTCCGCGTTGACCGCCACTCCTCTAGCCCCCCGTGAACCGGATGTGCCGGTTGTACAGGTTTCCAATGAGCGAATAGGTGAGGCTCATCGCCAGGTATGCCGCCATTATCAGAATGTAGATCGACACGGCCGGTGCAGTCTGGGTCATCGTCTTGGCCACGTTGGTTAGGTCAGAGTAACCGATGGCCCCGGCCAGGCTGCTGTTCTTGGTCAGGTTGAGGTATTGGCTGATGAGGGGCGGGATGATTACCCGCAAGGCTTGGGGGAACGTCACTTGCCGAAGCGTCTGCATTGGGGACAGGGCCAGCGCCCGGGACGCTTCCACTTGGCCACGGCTCACTGACCCAAGGCCGGCCCGCACGATTTCAGCGATGAAGGACGAGGTGTAAATCACCAACCCCGCCAGCAACGCTATCATCCCGGCAGGCATGGTCAGTCCGCCGGCTATCCTTCCGAAAGTCCCTTGGGGGGCAGGGTGAGAAATTTGGAAAGGCGCTTCTCCGTTCCCCGAACCCAAAACCAGCCAGGCAATGGTGCCCACCAAAAAGGGCAGCGCCAGTCCCGCCAGCACCGGGTAAGAGGCCTTGCCCGTCTCTATCTCCCGCCGGGTCAGAAGCGAACGTGCCAAAAGGCCGGCGGCAATGCCGGCAACAGCGATGCCAACCCATATTCCGGCCCCACCAGCACTGCTTGCGTGGGGAGCCGGCAGGGAGATGCCGGCGTTATTTACGTACAAGTTCTCAATGACAACGTATCCTTCGTCCACTGGCGGGAGGGCCAACATGATGTAAAACCAGAAAAATAACTGGACTAGGAGAGGCACGTTTCGAAAGAACTCCACATAGACCAAGGCGGCCTTGGAAACGATCCAGTTGCGGGAAAGGCCGGCAACCCCCACGGCGATTCCCAACGCCGTGGCCAGAATGACGCCTACGACCGACACCACTAAGGTGTTGACGACAGCTACCCAGAACGCATAGAGGAACGAATTGGAAGACTCGTAAGGCAGGATGTGCTGCCCAATAGGCGTTTGGTAGGCCCGTGAGAGAAAACTAAACCCGTAAGGAATCTCTCTCTCTTCTATAGCCCCGGCGATGTTGGAGAAGAACCAGACGACAAGGGCCACCACCAAGAGGCCGGACACTACCTGGGATACCCATTGGAGAATACGGACGTGCCGCCAAAGCGGTATTCCGTTTACGGTCAGGAACCCGGGGACTTCCTTCATTGATTTGCCAAGCCTGCCAAGAGTAGTAGCGTCAGGGAGAGTTTAATGCGGGATCGGCCAGAGTGCAAAAAAGGGGTGGCCTGCCCGAGGCGGCCACCCACGATACTGTTGCCTCTTACGATTCGGGCCTATCGGCCGGTGATCGCTATCGCAACGGGGCTGCGTATATCTGTCCTCCCTTGGGACAGTCCTGGCAGGGCGCGTTGGCCCAAAGGGCATTCCGTCCATTCTCCCTTGGAAGGTCAATGCCACCGGGGCCAAGGTTGCGGTCATAAATCTCACCGTAGTTGCCTACGGAGCGGACCACGTCCTGGGCTGCTGTCGCACTAAGGCCCAGGCTCTCTTGACCGTAGGAGCCTTCAAGACCAAACAGCCGGTCCACCTTGGTGTCCCCCGTTGCGCTGGTTGGAACGCTGCCGGACGTTACGCCGTAGGCCTCGGCGTAGACCAAAATGCCCATCACCGTCTTCACGATGTCAAACCACTGGTCGTCACCGTGGGGAACCACCGGCCCTAGCGGCTCTTCGGAGATGGTCTCTGGAAGAATGACGTGGGCAGAGCGATCGGCGAGCGCCGTTCCCAATGCCGCCAACTGCGAGCGGTCGTTGGTGAAAGCGTCGCACTGTCCCCCTTCGTAGGCGGCCACCACTGCGTCGGTGTCCTCAAAGGTCAGAGGCGTAAGGTCCAAGCTATTTTGGTTGGAAAAGTCCTGCAGGTTAAGTTCTGTCGTGGTGCCCTGGGTCACGCAGACCGACGCACCTGTCAGGTCATAAGCACTGGAAAGACCCAAATCCTTTCTTACCATGAAGCCCTGGCCGTCATAGAACATGGTCTGGGCGTAGTTCCCCCACTGAGCGTCGCGGCTGGTTGTCCAAGTCACGGTCCGCACCAACATGTCGACTTCGCCAGACTGGATTGTCGGCCCGCGGTCGGCTGCTGTAATCAAGCGAATTTCGATGGCATTAGAGTCGCCCAAAACAGCGGCGGCAAGTGCCCGGCAGAGGTCTATATCAAAACCGACATTATTTCCTGCGTCATCCAGAGAACCGTACCCAGGCACGTCGTTCCGGCTGGCGCAAATAACATGCCCCCGGTCCTGCACCGTTTGGAGGCGGCTATCCATGTCAGCTTCCTCCATTTCCGTTTCTTCAGTGGTGCAGGCAGCCACTACCGAGATAATCAGCAGCATCGCTGCCAATAGCATTGGAATCCTATACTTAGCTGTCACCTGGTTTTTTACCTCCCAATTCCAGTCCTTGTGAATTTCGGGGAGTCCCCTCCGGTCCACCCGTACAACAGGCGCGGAAACACCCTCGGCATACTATAGCCAAATTCCCATCGCAAAGACAACCCCTGCAACCCGAATCCGCCGCACTCGCGCCGGTAACCGCCCCTCCAGCAACATCCATAGGCACGGGGTATTCAAGATTCAGGTGATTCTCTATGCCAGCATGAATATAGTATTATCATGACGCGAGAAAGGCATACTAACAGGTTATATCTGCACAGAGCCAGACCAAGGAAATGCCTCTTCATCCAGTCTGTAATAGCACTTATATACTAGCTAGCCAATTCCTCCGGCAATTTAGCATTCAAGTCATTCTGTGCTCCTGTATGAAGCCACGTCAAAAGTTGCCCCTAAATCAGTTCTAAATCAAAGCAATGTGACTTTGGGATAGTGGAACTCCTTCGCCGGGTGAGGTCATCTCACCCAGCCGAGGGTGTGTTCTTCGCTGGTCTCCCCGGACAAACAGTCCTTGAAAGTCAAGAGCAATCAGTTTGGCTGGCACGGGCCAATTGACCCTGCACAAACAGATGAAGCCTTTCGTTCGAATCCCAGAATCCGCAGGCCGATCAGGATCGGAGCAGCGCCTATCTGCCATTTCCGGGCCGTACGAGGCTACCCCATAGAGCCAGCAGGTGAAATGCGCATTTAACGCCGGCCCATCACAAAAGCAACTGCTTGGACATAGCTAACCAACCCTTGATTTGGGGGTTGCCTCATCTCCAATGAACGAACAGCTAACTGCTCTCTTTGTTTCTTCCTCAGTTACTCTTTTCATCGCCGCGCATCTCCTGCTTACCGGATTCAGAAAGGACGCAAGACCCATCGCCGTCATGTCCTTTAGGATTGTCTCCCCAAGCCGGAGGTCAACCCGAATCGCCCGGGGCACCGCGCTGGTCTTCTTGGCTGTCACTATCTACATGCTGTGGGCCTCGGTAGCCCTCGGAGGGGCAGGCGCCATGCTAACCACGTCCGACGACCCGCCTGGAGCTCCACCCCGGCCTGCTGTCACGGGAGGATTTGAACAAATCACCGTCACTTGGTCTACCCCACCCAACTCCGGCCCGCCCATCACCAGTTATGACGTGAGATACCGCATAAAGAACTCCGGGAACTACGTCTACGAGTTTTTCGACGGTACCCGGACCTCCACTACCTTCACCGATCTGGAGCGGGGCAAGCGCTACGAAACCCAAGTAAGGGCTCGCAACGAGAATGGTCGGGGTCCCTGGTCGAAACCAGGGGAAGGCAGAGTCCAACCCAACAACTCTCCCGCTTTCGAACAAAGCTCCTACACCTTGACCACCCCGGAAGGGGCTTCCGGCGGTAGCAACATTGGTAGCCCATACACCGCCACTGACGCTGACGACGACGAACTCTCCTACTCAATTTCAGGGGCCGATTCATCAATTTTCTCCATGGAAAGCGCCAGCGGGCAGATATCCCTGGCCCAAGGGGCCTCCTTGGACTTCGAAAACCCCTCGGACCAGGACCGGGACAATTCGTACCAAATCCAAGTAACCGCCACCGACCCTTTCATGGCCACGGCCAACATGGACTTAACAATTGCAGTGACCAATGCGGACGAAGTCGGGCCGATCACTCTCTCCCACACCGGCCCCAGAGTAGGCATGACCCTCACAGCCTCCCTGTCCGACACAGAGAACGAGGTGTCCACCAAGACTTGGCAGTGGCAGAGAGCCGACAACGCCGCCGAACCTACCTGGATGGACATCCCCGGAGCCAACGCCGCTTCGTACTTGGTTGTGCCGGATGACCTGGGTAAGCTTCTCCGATCCGTGGCCTCCTACCGCAATAGTCAGGGCCAGAGTAGGAGCGTCCATAGCGAAGCCACAGCAGCGGTGGGGCCGGCCAACCGCTCCCCAGCCTTCACATCGTCTTCGGTCGCCAGGTCGGTGTACGAAAATACCCCTGCTGATACTCCGGTTGGTCAGCCGGTCTCCGCAACCGACGCCGACAACGACCCTTTGACCTATTCCCTCTCGGGCGCCGACTTCTCTTCCTTCAACCTCCAATCAGTCACCGGCCAAATCACGACAAGTTCACCCTTGGACTACGAATCCCAGGACCGTTACGAGATGACAGTAACCACCCGCGACGGCTACGGGGGCTCGGCCTCTGTCCAAGTGACTGTCTTTGTTATCAACGATTCCAGCGAAGTGCCGGAACAACCTGACCGCCCTTCCGCCGCCGGGGGATTTGAAAAGATCGACCTGTCATGGGACCCACCGGCCACTCCAGGGCCGGCCATCATCGGCTATGAAGTCCGATATGGAATCAAGGGCACCACCTCGACCACTACCATCACCCTTTCGGGTTCCCATGCCGAGGCTACCCTCTCAGGTCTGCAGCGGGGCAAGGAGTATCTGGTCGAAGTACGTGCAGTCAATTCCGATGGCCCCGGCCTTTGGTCACCCATGGCCGAAGCGCGGACCCTACCCAACCGGGCCCCAGTGTTCGACACAGACGCCTTCCCTTCCACCATCTCATTGGTGGAAGGGACACCACCTGGCAGCCTCATTGGCAGCCCATTCATCGCAACCGACACCGATGGGGATGCACTCACCTACTCCGTTTCAGGTGGCGATTCAACCACGTTCGCCGTAGTAAGCAACAGCGGACAGATTGCCTTGGCCAAAGATGCCTCCCTGGACTTCGAAAGCCCATCCGATCAAGACATGGACAATTCATACCAAGTCCAAGTGGCCGCCACCGATCCTTATCTCGCCACCGGCACCATAGACCTGACCATCGAAGTGACCAATGCAGAGGAAGTTGGACCAGTTACTTTATCCCACACTGAACCCAGGGTAGGCATGACCCTCACAGCTTCCCTGGTAGATTTGGAAAACGAGGTTTCCAACAAGACCTGGCAGTGGCAGAGGGCCGATGATACGGATGAACCTCCCTGGATGAACATGGACGGCGCCAATTTCGAAGAATATTCAGCGTCAGCGGACGACCAGGGAAAGCTCCTTCGGGCAGTTGCCAGTTATCGCAACCTGCAGAGCCAAGAAAACAGCATCCAGAGCGAAGCCACCGCAGCTGTGGGGCCACCTAACCGCGCCCCTGTCTTCCCTTCGTCTTCAGTTGCCAGGTTGGTGCAGGAAAATCTCCCAGCTGATTCTCCCGTCGGGTTGCCGGTCACTGCCGACGACGCAGACGACGACCCTTTGACCTATTCCCTCTCGAGCGCCGACACTCCTTCCTTCGACCTTGAATCTAGCACCGGCCAGATCATAGCAAAGGAGTCCTTGGATTATGAGTCCCAGCACGGCTACGAAGTCACCGTAACAGCCGACGACGGCTACGGTGGTTCGGCCTCTATCCAAGTAACTATTTCTGTTCTCAACGATTCCAGCGAGACGCCGGAACAGCCCGGTCGTCCTTCCCCTATCGGCGGTTTCGAAAAGATAGACCTGTCATGGGACCCACCTGCCACGCAAGGTCCGGTCATCACCGGCTATGAAGTCCGATACGGCATAAAGGGCAGCGGCTCAACAGCGACTATTACCTTCACCGGCAGCCGAACTGAAGCCGCTATACCAGGTTTGCAGCGTGACAAGGAGTACCAGCTTGAAGTGAGGGCTCTCAATTCCGACGGTCCCGGCCCCTGGTCACCGCTGGCCGAAGCTCGAACCCTGCCCAACCGGGCCCCGTTATTCGACGCGGATGCCCCCCGTTTCACCGTCTCCTTGCCGGAGGGAACGCCTTCGGGCAGCCTCATTGGCAACCCGTACACTGCCACCGACGCCGATGGGGACAAGCTCACCTACACTATTTCAGGAGACGATTCACGCATTTTCTCGATCAATAGCGAAAGCGGACAGATATCCCTGGCTCAAGGCATCTCCCTGGATTTCGAAAGGCCTTCGGACCATGACCTTGACAATACGTACCGGGCCCAGATCGTTGCTACCGACCCCTTCTCAACTACCGCAACTTTCGACCTCAGCATCAACGTGACGAATATTCATGGGGAAATTCCGGGCCAGCCCAGTCTCCCTTCTGTCAGTGGCGGCTTCGAGGAGATCATAGTCACTTGGTTGGCGCCTACCAATACTGGGCCAAATATATCGAGCTACGAAATAAGGTACGGTATCAAGGACAGCGGGACGCACAACACCAAGGGAGTCAGCGGGACCCAGACCACCGTCATACTTTCAGACCTGCAGCGCGGCACGCTCTACCAAGTGGACTTGCGGGCCATCAACGCCGACGGGGACGGACCTTGGTCTCCGATGGCCCAGGCCGAAACTCAGCCTAACCGCGCCCCTGAATTTGATGAGGAAGGTCCTCCTTCAACCATTGTGGTGCAAGAGGGAACCTCCTCAGGCAGCTCTATTGGATACCCATACACCGTTAGTGATGCAGATGGAGACGCGATTAGCTATTCTCTTACTGGAGACGATGCAGACATATTCGACATCAGCAGCGGACAGATCTCAATAGCCCAGGGTTATGTCTTGGACTTTGAAAGTCCGGCAGATTACGACCAGGATAACTTGTACAGTCTTCAAGTAATAGCTAACGACAGCCACGCAGGCTCTACCCACGTAAATGTGACAGTTACCGTGAGCGACGTTCCCGGTGAAGTGCCGGAGCAGATGCGTATCCCTGAGGTTGCGGGGGGATTTGAACAGATTCGGGTTTCTTGGGAAACACCAGACAACTCCGGTCCGACGATAACCGGTTACCAAGTACGCTATGGAATCAAAGGCGGCGGCTCCGAAGCAACAACCATATATGAAGGTTCCCAAACCGAGTCTTCAATCTCAGGTTTGCACCGGGGCAAGATTTACATCGTCAAGGTGCGAGCCGTGAATGCCGACGGCCTTGGACCTTGGTCACTGCCCGGGGAAGGCAGGGTCTTGCCTAACCAAGCGCCAAAATTCGACCGGGATATTTTGCCCACCGCAATTTCCGTTGAGGAAGGAAATCCCGATGGGAGCTCCGTGGGGCCGCCGTATGTAGCCAAGGACAAAGACGGCGACCTTCTTGCATACTCGTTGGAGGGCGACGATGCGGCTGTGTTTGAAATCGACAACCTGAGCGGGCAACTATCCGCGGCCCAAGGTGTAATCTTGAACTTCGAAAACCCCTTGGACACTAACCAAGACAACTCCTACAACTTGGAAGTAGTTGCTGACGACAGCTTCATGGGCACTGACCGAATATCTCTAACCGTCAACGTAACCGATGTGGACGAGGCGGGTCCCGTTACCCTGCCTTCGCTAGGCCCTAAGGTGGGCATTACTTTAACCGCTACCTTCAACGACGTTGAGGGTGAAATTGTCAGCAGTACCTGGCAATGGCAGCGGTCGGATGACACCGAAGACCCCTCATGGGTAGACATAGAGGGAGCTTCGGGGGTTTCTTACGTGGTTTCACCCAAAGACTTGGGCACGTTGTTGAGGACCGTGCTCAACTATCAAACCCGGTCAGGCGAGGTCAGGCAAGTACTCAGCCCGGCTACGTCAGCGGTGGGACCTAGAAACAATGCGCCAACCTTCCCATCACTCGAAACTGAACGGTCGGCGGAGGAGAACTCGGAAGCTGGCACTCCCATCGGCCAGCCAATCCAGGCCACCGATGCGGACAATGACGCGCTGACCTACTCCATGTCCGGCGACGACGCTTCTTCCTTTGCGATAGATACAAACTCGGGGCAACTCGAAAGTAAGTCGCCTCTCAACTATGAATCGAAAAGCAGTTTCAGCTTAAGCGTCTCCGCGGATGATGGCTATGAAGGTTCGGTTTCCGTTGAAGTCACAATCAATTTGGTCGACGTGAGAGGAGAGGTACCAGAACAGCCAGACCAACCCACTGTATTTGGCGGATTCGAGCAAATTGGTGTTTCTTGGACCCCTCCATCCAATCCGGGTCCGGCCATCACGGGCTACGAAGTTCGATATGGGATTAAGGGCAGCGGCTCCAAGGTCACTGTCGACTTCGACGGTTCGCAAACCATGGCTACTCTCAGTGAAATGCACAGAGGCAAGAAATATCTGGTCAGCATGCGAGCCATCAACGACGATGGGGTCAGCCCATGGTCACCAGAATCAGAAGCCCATGTGCAGCCCAATCGGGCTCCCCTTTTTGTTCGCGAGTCTCTTCCGTCCACCCTGCTGGTCAAGGAGGGCAGTTCCTCCGGCGACCCCATAGGCGATCCATATTCTGCTGAGGACGATGACGGTGACATTGTTACCTATTCGATTTCGGGGGAGGACTCGACAGCTCTGGCAATTGATATTCGCACCGGACAAATCGGAGTGGCCGAAGGCTACTCTTTGGACTATGAGAAGCCTGCAGACAAGAACAGAGACAATATCTACAACATCAAGGTATCTGCCAAGGACGATTTCGGGAGTTCCGACAAGATGGACGTCACCATTGAGGTATCAAATGTGGAAGAAGTGGGGCCGGTGACCCTGCTTCCCACAGAGCCCAGGGTCGGAATGATAGTGTCTGCTTCCCTGGCAGACGAGCAAAATGAGGTGGCCTCTATAGGCTGGCAGTGGCAGCGGTCTAACGCGTCCAAAAGTCCAGCTTGGACAGATATAAGCGGGGCCACCTCCAATTCTTACTTGGTTTCGGCAAGTGATCTGGGGAAACTACTAAGAGCGGTGGTCCATTACCAGAACCAGTTGGATGAAAGCGGACGTGTCTACAGCCCATCCACCGCTGTAGTGAAACCAAGGAACCGGACTCCAGCCTTCCCGTCAACCGAGGCGGTTCGGCGCATCTCAGAGAACTCGGCAGCCGGTATGAACATTGGCCCGCCGGTGCAAGCCAACGATGCCGACGGAGACACGCTGGCATACTTCCTTGACGGGCCGGATGCTCCTTCGTTCATCATTGACGCCGTCTCAGGACAACTGAAGGTCAGGGCCCCACTCAACTACGAAGCACTGAACAGGTACCAAGTGTCCATCACCGCCGTAGACGGCTTTGGCGGGGAGGCTTCCATAGAAGTGACTATCATAGTACGCGACACTCCCAGAGAAGCGCCGGAGATGACTAAATCCATTTCTGTGAAAGGCGAAGTCGAGCAGGTTAGAGTCTCCTGGGAAGTCCCGGACAATTTGGGCCCTCCAATCACAGGCTACGAAATCAGGTATGGAATCAGGGGCATCGGCACCGATGCCAGGGTTACGGTTGAAGCGCCCCAAACCTCAACTACAATCTCCGGCCTCTCGAGAGGCAAGTACTATGAGGTTGCTGCCAGGGCGATTAACAACGAGGGGCGGGGCAGATGGTCTTTTGCAAGCGAAGCCAGAACCATGCCCAACCGTGCGCCACGCTTTGACCGAAGAACTCTTCCCTCCCAGATCACAGTGTCAGAAGGTCCGTCTGCCGGCGAACCCTTGGGCAGGCCATATGTTGCCGAAGATGACGACGGCGACCGGCTCTCATACGGTTTACTAGGAGAAGATTCGCGGGTCCTGGACATCAAAGCCGATAGTGGTCAGATAGTAATGGGGAGTGGGTACATCCTGGACTACGAGAATCCTGTGGACCAGAATATAGACAATATCTACAACGTTGAGGTGATTGTTAGCGATGGCTTCGTGACATCGGACCGGATGGACGTCACATTGATTGTCACTGACGTTACGGTGTCAGACTCTGCCCATGCTCCCAATCAACGGCCTCCCCAGATTGGGATTCCGGAAGGTCCCACTCCGCTTCCCACAGGAAGTCCGCCAGCAGAGCCAACACCTACGCCCATTCCTACCTTGGCTCCCACGTATACACCGACTCATTCACCCACGCCAACCCGCCACCCTGGAATCGGCAACCCTTTGATTCCCACCCCCACCGGCACAACCACTCCTACGGTGGGACCCACAGTTTCTCTGACCCCGACGCTCATGCCCACTTCGACTCTCCTTCCAACTCCGACGGTGATTCCGACTGCTACTCCAACACCTACTCTGCGCCCTACAGTTACGCCAACTCTTGTGCCTACGCCTACGCTAATGCCTACACCCACACCACAGCCGACAGGCACCCCTGCTCCAACCCAGACCCCCACTTTGCTCCCGGCCAGGACTCCCGAACCTCTGCCGACACCAGTTGCGAATGGGGCTGCTGCAAACCACGATGCAGGAAACCTTGCTCCGGAAGAGGAGTCCCTGCTCCCAGAGCAACAGGACGTGTCCCTCCGCACTGAATCCCAGCCTTCAACCCAGGAAAACCCGGCAGGTACGCCGCCCTCAGCGATTCCCGTTGGCACACAGGAGCCGGGGGCAACGGGGCTTGGGGTTGATTCTGTCGCCTTGGAGCTCAGACCTCCACAGCCTCTGCAGCCGACAATTGAGCCCACCGTCATCCCAGCACGCAGCGGAAGAGCTATGACGGTTGCGGCGGTCAGCATTTTTTCCGGAGGCGCTGCCAGCCTGCTGGCGTGTACGCTGCTGGCAAGCCGGGCATTGAAGCTCCGGCACGAGCTTTTCCGGGGGAGTTAGGAGGGTTTTCGAACCGCTTCAAGCCAGCAGGCGGGTAAGTTTTCAGGTCTGTTTAGTCCTCCCTTGAGAACCGGTTAGGTATTCTTGGCCCGATGGGGGTATAGTTATTGCCTCAGCACCCGGCAATTCGCGGGGACAATTGAGGGGCTCCGCACCACGGGCAAGGAGGAAGCATGCTACTCAAGGTGCACCACGTAGGGTATTTGGTCCCTGACTTGGACGAAGCGGTGGACCTGTACGTCAGGACCTTCGGGGCAAAGCAGTCGGGCAGGGGCGCGGCGGGCAGGCTGGGCGAGATAGCCTTCATCCAAGCCGGAGAGGTGGAGGTGGAGCTGATCCAGCCCAACGACCGGTCGAGCCTGACCAACGGGAACGGCCACGTTTATCATCACGTGGGCTACGTGGTGGACAACCTGGACCAGGCGGTGGCCGATTTCAAGGCCAAGGGCTACCAGTTCAACAGCGAGGCGCCCAATACCAACTTCATGGGATACCGGCTGATTTACTTCGACTCCAAGTTCACGGCCGGGCTGGGGATGCACCTGACGGAGGCCAGTTCCCTGAAGCGGAGCTAGCCCAGGCGTCGCGGTTACAACTGGCTTACAGGCCAATGAACTCACGGGCGTTCTCCCCCAGGATGCCCTCGGTCTCGGCGCCGGACAGGCCCAGGCTCTGGATGTAGGCGGCGTCGGCGGCTTGGCTGGCAAGGGGGAAGTCGGTGCCGAAACAGACGCGGTGTCCACCGTGCTTGTTGATGATGGCCGACAGGGTTTCGGGGATGACTTCCCTCAGGGAAGGGGGCCAAGTGGTGTCGATGAAGACGTTTTCCCGGCCCAGGAGTTCACGTTCGGCTTCGTCCAGCATGTAGAAGCCTCCCAAGTGGAGGGCCATTACCTTCAATTTGGGGAACTGCTCGACGACTTTCATAATCCGTTCCGGCGCGGCGTAAACCGGAGCTTCGGGACTAATGCCGGGAAACCGGCCGGAGTGGATTTCCAGGACCATGTCCTCACCCAGCTCCTCGTACACGGGGAACATGCGGGGGTCGTCGGGGTAGAAGCTGTTCACCACAGGATGCAGCTTGATGCCCTTGATGCCGTTTTGGCGCAGCCGGCTAATTTCTCCGGCCTTGTCCTCGAAATCGGGGTGCATGGCGCCGAAGGGCACAATCATGTCATCCTGGATGCTGATGAGCCACTCGTTGGCCCGGGTGACTTGGTCAGGGCGTTCCACCAGCCCCAGCACCACCGACTTATCGACGCCGGAGCGGCGCATGTGTTCCTTGAGGGAGTCAACGGTGTTGGGAGCGACCGCTTCAAACCCCAGGTCCTTGGTCATGGAGTCCAAGGCGATGGCGGCGATGCGGTCCGGCCAAACGTGGGTGTGCACATCGATTCTCATGGTCAGTTATCGCCTCCCCGGCCAGCGTGAGAAAACCGGCGCCCCCTCCCCAAGTGATGGGAGAGGGGGCGCGTGTTGACCCTCGGAAAAGGGAAGTGGCCCTAGGCGGGCACTTTGGTTTTGGCCGTCTGTTCCAGCTTGAAGTAGTCGATGCAGTTGCCAGCCCAGATGCGGTGCCGCTCCTCTTCGGGCACGTCGGCGTAGATACGGTCCACGATGGGCCTGGTGTCGGGCCACTCGCACTCGATGTGGGGGAAGTCGGTGGCGAACATGATGTGGTCGACGCCGACGTGATGGCGCAGTTCCACAGCGACGGACTCGTACTGAACGCTGAAGTAGATGTGGTCCTTGACATACTCGCTGGGCAGCCGCTTCAGGGGCTGGAACCCCAGTATTTCTTCGGCCCAGCCGATGTGGCGGTGATACCACAGGTCGGCGTGTTCCATCCAGAAGGGCACCCACCCCAACCGGGTCTCGGCGAAGAACATCTTCATCTCCGGGAAGCGGTCGAACACGCCGGAGAAAATCATCTGGGTGATCCCCACGGAGGGAGCCAAGCCAAAGTTGCACATCCACTCAAGGAGAGGGCGGCGGACCTTGCTCATAGTCTCGGCATCGCTGTTGGGATAGACGAAGGTGGGCTGGCTTCCCCGGGCGCCGTTGCGGTCGAAGGTGACATGGACGGTCAGAGGCATTCCCATTTCAACCGCGGCAGCCCAGAACTTGTCATCTTCGGGCATTGGGTAGGCCTTGCCGTTGGGGAAGGAGGTCAATACGACGCCCTTCAGACCCAAGTCCTTGATGTGGTACAGCTCCTCTATGGCGTCGTTCAGGTTGGTCATGGGGATGATACCCAGCCCGATTAGCCTATCCCGGTCCGCCGAGCAGTACTCTTCGCCCAGCCAGTCGTTGTAGGCCCTAATCATCGCCCGGAAGACTTCGTCGTGGCTGATGTTGCGCCAGAGGGAGGGGCCGGCGACCATGGCCGGGAAGAGGACTTCCGCGCCGAGGCCGTCTTCGTCCTGCTCCTGCACTCTTTGCTCGGGGCTGCCGATGCCGGCGGCCCCTTCCACCCGGAGACCGAAGGGCTGCCACTGGCCGGCGGCCCGCCCGGCCCGCAGGTCCAAGAAATTGGCTTCCCTGAGGGGCTGACCTTCGATGATGATGGCATCGCCGCCATCGGGAAGGGTGATGTTCTTCGGCGCCCGGTCCCGGTACTTTTCGGGAACCCGGTGGGTCCAGCGTTCCGGTGGGACTTCCAGATGCCCATCACTGGACATTAGCTCGTACAGCTTAGCCATAGCCTCCTCCAACTCTTTCCTAAAGACAGATTTAACCTAAATCTACCTGAATCTTCCAGCGCCCCGAAAGGCGAATCATCGCCAATAGTAATACCAGATTTTACCCTTGACAACCTCTGCCAGCTACCGGCCAGGGCTGGGTCAAAACCTGGATATCCCCGGAGGTCTAACTGAATTGGAACTTGGAGTAGTCTCCCTCTTCCTTGGTAATGAATTCCAACAGGGCAGTCCTGCCGGAGCGGTTCATTTCCTGGGCCCGCTTGATGGCGGGCACGATTTCGCCGGGCTCGGTGATGCGTTCGCTGAAGGCGCCCAAGGCTTGGGCCACGTCGGAGAAGTTCCCGGTGAGGCCCTTGATGTCGTAGCGGCGCACCGCTTCGGGGAAGCGGCTGTCGGAGTAGATGGCCATGGTGTAGTTGTTCAGAACGATGGTAGTAATGGGAATACCGGAGCGGACCGCGGTTTCCACGTCCAATCCCACCATGCCGAAGGCGGCATCGCCCATTATGTTAATCACCTGCTTCTCAGGGGCGGCAAGCTTGGCTCCCAAGGCCAAGCCGAGGCTGTAGCCCAACTGGGTGGACTTGCCCCAGCCGATGAAGCTGCGGGGGCTACGAGCTTCCCAGAAGGGGACGGCGTACTCCCGGGCGCTGCCCGATTCGTGGGTGAGAATGGTGTTGTCCAAGTCCACGTTGTGCATCAGGTCCCAGATTACCCGGTAAGGGTTCAGGGGGACCTCGTTGGAGGTGAGCTTGGGCATCCACTGGTCCAGCCACCTTTGCTTGGCTTCCCGGATCTCCCGGTGGAGCTCCTGGTCGGTCGGGCGTCCTTCGGACCCCGCTTGCAGTTTCAACTCTTCCAGCAACTGCCGGAGGACCAGCTTGGCGTCGCCGACCAGCGGATGCTGGGTCTTGATGTCCTTGTTGATGTCGTCGTGGTCGTTGGTGGAGTGGATAATCACTTTGCCGGAAGGAATCGGCGTGGCAAAGCCGGTGCGGGTCATGCTACACCCAATGCCGAAGACGAGGTCGGCCCGGGTCAGGTAGTGGTAGACGCCCCCGGTGGTGCTGCTCCCGCCGGAGCCCACGGAGAGGGGGTGGTCCTCCGGGAAGCCGCTCTTTCCCGGCAAGGTGGTCATCACCGGCGCTTGGAGGAATTCAGCAACTTTGACCAGTTCATCAGTAGCTTCCGAATACAGAACCCCTTGTCCTGCTTGAATAATGGGGCGGTTGGAGGCCAGCAAGGCGCGGGCCGCACGGGAAACCGCCTCGGGATCGGCGGCGGTGCGCACCGCCAAGGGAACCTCGTAGTCGAACTTGGTCTCGTCCAACTGCTCGGTGGCGACGTCGGAGGGGACTTCCAATAGCACCGGTCCGGGACGCCCACCTCGCAGCTTGGTGTAGGCACGGCGCATCAGTTCAGGAATCCGGTCGGCGGAATTGATGGTGGCCGACCACTTGGTGACGGACTCATAGCTACGGGTGGGATTGAAATTGGGGTGCACGCCTTGGCGGTCCCGGGCCACGCCGGCGGGAAGGAGGAGGATGGGGACCGAATCGGCATAGGCTTGGGCCACACCGCTGAAAGCATTCTCGGCCCCTGGGCCGTTCTGTGCCAAGAATATGCCGGTCTTCTTCCCGTTGTTGATGCGGGAGAAACCGTCGGCCATGTGAACCCCGGTGCGTTCTTGGCGACAGACGATGGGGCGGATGCCGGCCAGGGCCAGGGCCTCGATGAGGGGGTTGGTCGGCATACAGGCGACGAAATCGACGCCCTCCATCTTGAGGACGTTGGCAATAGCGGTAACACCATCCATGGACTCTCTCCCTCCGAAACAGCCTGATTCCCCGGGGTTGTTTCACCTATCAACCGGCGGCCAGAGCGGGACCGGGAGCCAAGGTACAGCCGGCCGCTGCCGGGCGATGCCAGCAGGGGCAGTGTAGGTTCGGCCTCGGAAGGGTGTCAAGCCAAGGGCAGGTGAGACGCGGTGGTTCAACAGGCTAAGCCCTTCGACAGGCCCAGGATGAAGGAGGGGAGTTGATTGTGGCAACATTCCGAGTCTGAACGGTTACCCCTTTCCTGTCGGAGAGAAGCGCAGCCCGGCCTCCCGCTGGTTGGCGGCGTTCCCGGTCTGAATTGTATAGCCGGCTTGCAGCCGGCAGGTCTCCCGGCCCTAGTTTTCCTTCCCAGCCCTAGGCGTCCAGGGCGAGGAGGGCGTTGTAGGGGAAGTCACGGGCGCAGGGCAGCAGCCGGTAGAGGAGCTTCTGGGCTTCTGGGGCGGTGTTCTTGGTCTGGCACTCCTCCAGGTACTTGACGGCACCCATGTGGGAGGTGAGCTTGACGCCGGTGGCGGCGACCTTGCTGGGGAAGGTGTGGGGTTCGGGCACGGTCTGGTCTCCGGCCAAGGCGATGCCCCACTTGAGGGCGAATTCGCAGACCAGGCGGTGGAGCTCGATAACGGCCAGTTCCAGGGCCAGCTTGCTGCGAAGGGCGTCGATGCGCCGGCGTATTTCATTGAGATGCATGGTGCGATGTTCTCCTTTACGATTTAGCTGATGGGCTTGCCGGGTGCGATGATGGGCAGAGCTTACTCCGGCGGAGGACCGGGGCCGGAAATTTTAATTTCCCTCTCATTTCCTCTCATTTCCCTCCATTTTGCGGGTTCAGCAGGGTCCGGGGAGGCTGCGGGCTGCGAGCAAAGCTGGGGCCGAGAATTCTAAATTCCCCACCATTTCCCGCCATTTTCCACCACTTTAGGGGTTTGGAGGGGCCAACGAAGTCCGGGGAGAGGTGAGCACCGAGTTGGAGGGACTTGAGCTTGAAAGGGTTTCCTTGGGTCCGACTGTTGGGCATTGGACTCCCGGTGGCCTCAGTGGCTTATTGGATTGAGCCGCCGCGGATGGGTTCCGCAAGAAGCCCTGAAATTGATGCTAGAGAGCTGCAATCCTGGATGGCAAGGGCGAAGTGTCAGTAAACGGGGCGCGTTTCCGGCTCCTTGGTTTCCGGGGGCTTGGCTGGGCCGGTGATTCCGGGGACTCGGAGGATTGGCAGGATGGTGTTGGAGCGCGGCAGGTGAGGGCACCACCGGGGGACGCGGCGATGATTAGCAGAGGGGTTGGGTCAAACAGAGGAGCTCAAAAGGCTTGTCAAAGTGTACCGGGTAGATGCCCCAACCGTGGGACGTGGATATGGCTGACCAAGGCGGGACCCAGCTCCTCGCGACCTACATGCTCAAGAAGGAAGAGGTCACATCCACTAGGAAAAACTCCAACTGGGTCATGACGCAATGGAAAGCGTTGACTAGGAATTCCTCACAAAATGATAGTTTCCCCTCCTTACAGGGGAAAACTACAGTCACCCAGCCCCAAATCCCAAGATATCATCACATCTTTTAGTCAAGGGTTCTAAAAGACACATACGCGAAAATCACTCCTAAGGTGGCAGTTCAGAGATGCCGCTTGGACCGCGTGGGCCGGGAAAGCCCGCGCAAGAATATCCGCAATAGAAGACCGCACGTCCTCATTGCGGATCTCATTAACGTAGAAACTAAGCTGCAAGAGTTCCTCTTTAGGGAACTGCACTTCCCCCAAGTCGGAAATTATGGTTATCTCGGGGGAGTCGTCCCGTAAGTCGTCCAGTATTTTCTTGACCCGGGACAGCACTTTAGACGGAGCGTCGTCGGTGTTACAAGGCAAACTCCACCGGAGGACTTTGTCGTTCCCCAGAGTGACTAGCCTTCCCCGCAAAACAAAATGCTGACTAATCGTACCGTCACCTCCAGTTAGCGAATAGGCTGGGTTCCAGGCGCCTTACTCGATGAAGGGCCGCATAACCGCAAGCCGCTCTGTCACGTCCGCTATCTCCGCGCCAATGCTGTCTGCCCTCAGGAGGGACGGGTGCTTGTAGTAGTTCTGGTGCAGATAATTGGCGGAGTTGCGGTAGTGCCGCAGGTTAGGCTGCCGGTAGAATTGGCGGGCATTGTCCATAATGCTGCCGAACTGGTCATGGGATTCGTACTCCCATCCGTGGCGGGCGGCGAGGGCCTTGGCCAGGTGCGCCGCCGCTCCCCACCCTTTCTCCGAGGCTTGGTGCAAGTCGCCTTTTTCAAAATTCTCCCAGCTCCTAGTGAGGAAATCCTCGGCCAATGCCAAGTGGTCTGCGACGGCTTCGGCGGTCATAGCTAGTCCTCTTACCAGTTCTCTGGGGTTTAGGCCCATGATAGCAAAAAGAAGGTGGGAGTTGCCTATGTGTCAGCTCCCCGCCACAATCAGAAGAGCCCCAGCATGACCACCTCTACATTGAGCACCGGGAGACACAACAAGCATGGGGCACATTCGCCACCTGTTTGCCCGGTGCTTGGTCGGCTGCTGTGGCAGGTAGCCTCAAATTCGCTGTGCAAAGAGTTCCTGCCCGTCACGTTCCACCAGCCCGCCCCTCTGACCTCCCCCGTGGCGCGGTCCATGCCTGTACTTGTCTATTTCCGAGGGTCACGAGGCCGACGGGGCGGTTCCCCAGGAAACAACCCTTTCGGGAGTGAGCCGGATTACGGGGTTTTCGGCAATGTCCATTTCCTGGTATTGCGGGTATTTGGAGCGGAGGGACTCTATCGCCCCGGCCCTTTCTTCCCCGTCCACAAGCAGGTCAGCGGTTCCGGTTACCAATAGGTACCAGAGGCCCTGCCAATCCTCTTGGTAGTGGTCGACAATCAAGGCTGCCTGGGGGTTGGACAGGATGTTTTTCACCCGCTTGAGGCGGGTCAGGGAGGTGCGCTTCGGCTTGAGGTCCAGCACCGAGTAGAGAGCGTCGCGATAGAGGGTGAAGCAGACCGGGATTACATGAGGGGCGCCCCGGTGGTCGGCGGTGGCGAGATGGCCCACCCTGGCTTCTTCCAGCAGGCGCGCTTGGGGAGCAGTCAACTGAGCCAAGACGGGCCTCCACGGGCAATCTGTCCCATAGGGTGAAGGGCCACGGCGGCGACTACTGCCGTATAGCCAGCCATTCAAGGGGAGGAATCGGAAGAGAGAACAAGGCCGGTTGGGGAACCTCTGAAAAAGCCATACCGTAGCGGCGGACTTTGTTGTTCCCCCTCATTCTAACCTTCTCCCGCCAAGGCAGAAGGGACTCCAGCGTTCCTTGGTCACCCTTTTCTTAGATATCAGATGAGAAGGCCATGGGGTCTTCCAGGAGTTCAATATTCTGCAACTCGGTGCGGGCCGCTTCTTCCAGGGTGGCGTCCCCGTCCTCAGCGCACTTCTGCAAGACCTTCTTGGCGAGGGAACCGCCGATTTTGCCCAGGGCGGCAATGCCGGCCAACTGCACTTGGTAATCGTCATCTTCCAGCACGTCTATGAGATGGGGAACTGCTTCCTCTTCTCCCAACTCGCCGCAGGCGAAAGCCGTTTCGTAACGGATTGAGGGTTCCCGGTTCTGCAGTTCCTTAAACAGGAGGGGCAACCAACGGGGTTCACCAGTCCGCCCCATGGCGAAGATCGAGCTCGACTTCAGCTTCAGGTCGGGGCTTTCATAGGCCCATGACACAAACTTGTGAATATCCGCGGTGTTGAAGGGGGCCACTGCCTCCAGACTGCGGCGCCGGACGTCCACATGCTGATCGGGGTCCTCGAGGACCTCCATAAGGGACTGCCGGACGGACTCGCCATCACGGGAGAGCAGCTTGCCTTCCTGGACCAGGATGGGGAATTTGCTCAAAGCGACGGCGGCAGCGGCCCTGACCCTAGCGCTTTTGTCTGATCTAAGAACCCGGATCAAGCCGGGGATTACCGAGCGGTCTTCGTGCTCCCACAAGCCTTCCATGGCCTTCTCAAGAACTTCTTCATCGTCCTCCTTCAGGCACATCTTGAACACTGCGCTGAAGTCCAAGTCGGTATTTTCCTCGGCAAGTTGCACCAGGGTCACCAGTATTTCCCGCTGGGATTCCAGGGGCAGAGTAAACCAAGTACGGGCAAAGGAGCCCAACTCTTCAGGCGAGAGGTCGGACAGTTCCACAAAGTCGGAAGCCGGCGGTTCCGAGTCGGCCAGCGATTCGAGAAATTCTTCCAGAGCCATGATGCTTGTCTAGAAGGTACCCCTTCGACAGTCCAATAATATTTATTGTCAACTTGGCGAAAGAGTATAGCACAAGGCCCTGCCGGTCTCGTCAATCAAAAAAGGCGGGGAATATTATGGAAAACCGACTAAAAATGATACCTGTCAGGCATTGGACAGAGTCTTGACTTGGTTGACCACACCGGGCAGGGCATCAAGGAGGTCGCTGGCGACGGTACCGGCATTCCCCTTGTTGCTCACCACTGCTTCACCGGCCAGGCCATGAAGGAAAACCCCGCAGGCTGCGGCGACGGACGGGGAAAGGCCCTGGGTCATCAGACCGACGATAATGCCGGAAAGCACGTCCCCGGTGCCGCCGGAGGCCAGGCCCGGGTTGGCAAAGGGGGAGATGTGGACCACACCTGCTGGTTCCCCAATGAGGGTGTAGGCGCCTTTGAGGACCACTACAACTCCCCAGCGAGCCGACCACTGTCTCACTTGGGCGATCCTTTCGACAGGGCGGGCAGGAATGGCCTCGCCGGTCAGGGTTGCCATCTCTCCCGGATGGGGCGTCACCACGGCAGGGTTGTCCAGCTTGGTCCACCACTGGCCCGCTTGCGACAAGTTGTTCAAACCATCGGCGTCGACAATCACGGGAAGCCCGTGGGACTTACCCGACAGCAGCAGGTCTTGGATAAAGCGGCTGGTGCCGCCGGACCAGCCAAGGCCGCAACCAGCCAGGAGGGCCGTGTAACGGGCCGGGGAATTTCCAATGACCTCAACAGCATCGGGGTGAATCCGCCCGTCCTCGTCTTCGGGGAGGGGCAGGTGAATGGGTTCGGCAAAGCGGCCGGCGGCGATGGGATAGACACCTTGGGGGGAGGCCAGGGTTACCAGACCGGCGCCCGCTCTTACCGCCGCTTGGGAAGCCAGAGAGGCCGCCCCGGCATAGTTGCGAGAGCCGGCCACCACCAAGGCATGGCCGTAAGTGCCCTTGTGGGAGTCGACGGGGCGGGAAGGGAGGCTGCGAGCCACCCAGCCGGCAGTTAGAAGCTCCAAGTCCAGGCCCAATGAGAACTCCATCCCGGCTTCCAGTTCCTCCGGGAGTCCAATGCCTGCCACTTCCAGACGCCCAGCGTGAGCAGCACCGGGCAGGGTCAGCAGTCCCACCTTGGGAAAGGCCAAGGCCACTGTCACATCTGCCGTATAGCAGGCCGGGTCCACGGCGCCGGTATCGGAATCCAGGCCGGTGGGCATGTCCAAGGCCAATATGGTCATTCGGCCGCGGGAGGGATGAGCTTTCAGGTGGGTTGAAGCGTCCCTGAGAAGCCCCTCAAGGGGGCGGGCGCGGCCGGTGCCCAGGACGGCATCTATCACCATTCTGGCGCCGGAAAAGACCTCGTCCAATGAAGCGAGTGGGGAGGTCGATTCCTGGTGCAAGGGGACAACTGCGACGCCGTACTGCCGGGCCGATTCCAGCTTGGGGTCATGGTCAGGACGGGAGGCCAGTATGCAGGCGGTGACTTCGGCACCCCAGCGGCGAAGGTGGCGGGCGGCAACCAGGCCGTCGCCCCCGTTGTTGCCCGGGCCGACCAGAACGGCCACCTTGGAACCGGCGACGCTGCCCAAGTGGCGGCGGGCTGCTTGGGCAACACCCAGGCCGGCATTTTCCATCATGGCATCGGAGCTAATTCCGCGCCTGATGGCCTCCTGTTCCAAGGCCACCATCTGGGAAGCGGTGACTACCTTCATCGTTCTTTGGGCGAACTAGGCATCGTTCTTGGGGCGAACTAGGCATCGTTCTTGGGGCGAACTAGGCATCATTCTTGGGACGTATTGGGCATCATGGTTGGGACGATTCGGGTCATGGCTGGGGCGAATCGGGCAACTGGTTTTGAGCCACCACGGAGGCCACGGCATACTCCCTAGAGTGGGACAGGCTGAGAGCCATTTCCTGAAGGCCCAGTCTGCGGGCCCTTTTTTCGGCCCGCCCGTGCAACTGGATGGCGGGGGCGCCGCTCTGCTTACGGACGACCTCGATGTCGCGCCAACTCACTCCCCGGAAGCCGGTGCCCAAAGCCTTCATGGCGGCTTCCTTGGCGGCGAACCTGGCGGCGAGGTTGGGAGCCCTGCCGCGGCAGTATTCGATTTCCCCAGGCGTGAAGACACGATCAAGGAACCGCTGGCCATAGCGGTCCAAGACGTCGCGGACCCGGGATATTTCGATGATGTCTACGCCGGTGGAAAGCATCAGCCCGGCCTCACAAGGCGCCCAGCCATTTACCGCCGCTACTAGTCGTCGACCGCGTGCCCGGGGAGACGCAGGTTCTGCAAAATCTTGGAGACGGAGTAGCTGCGGTTAAGGACGTAAAAGTGGATGCCGGCCACGCCACTCTCCCAAAGCTCCTCCACCTGCCTGGTGGCGTACTCTACGCCCAGTTCCCTGACGGCTTCATCGTCATCGGCGAAGGCTTCCAACTGCCGGTCGAGGCGGGGAGGAATCTTGGCCCCGCAAAGGGAGGTGAAGCGCCGAATCTGGCCGGCACTGAGGATGGGCAGGACGCCGGGAATGACCGGTATGTCCACCCCGGCCTTTCCGGCCCGGTCCATAAATTCGAAGAAATCGTTGTTGTCGTAGAAGAGCTGGGTGATGAGGAAATCGGCCCCTTGGTCGGCCTTCAGCTTGGTATGCTCCAAGTCGGACGCCAAGTTGACGGACTCGGTGTGCCCTTCGGGATAGCAGGCGGCGGCGACGCCGAATCCAAAGTTTTCCCTGATGTGCTGAATCAAGTCCGAGGCATGCTCGAAACCTTCTTCCACCGGCGTGAACTCAGTTTCGCCCTGGGGCGGGTCGCCCCGCAGGGCAATGACGTTTTCAATGCTGCCTTGGTCCAACCGGCGGAGCACGCCGTCAATTTCGACCTTGGTCTGGCCCACGCAGGTAATGTGGGCCATTACCTCCAAGTCGTAACGGGCCTTCAGCCCCGTGGTTATCTCTTCGGTAAGGGCCCTGGTGGAGCCACCGGCACCGTAGGTCACCGAGACGAAGTCGGGGCGGAAGGCGCTCACCCGGTCGACCGCGGAAAAGACGGAGGGCAGCCCTTGGGCCGTCTTGGGAGGGAAAAATTCGCAGGATATGGTCCTGGAAGATGCCAGGATGTCTTTGATCTTCAAGAGAAACTTCTTTATCAGGGCCCGCGTGTACCGCTTGTGTACCCTTTTGTGTACCCTTTTGTGTACCCTTGGCTTACCACTGGACCCGGTTTGCGCTATTCGACAGTTATAGTTCGCCCACGGAAAGATTGAGGGGGCGTCCTCATGATAGCATCCGCCCCCGGCGGTGTCTAATTGAGAGATGGCGCGGTTGAGCTATGCAGGCCCGGATCAGAACTCGGGCTGACGCTTTTCCCGGAAGGCCTTGAGGCCCTCGGTGGGATGGGATGAGGTAGCGACGTATTGGGCGAAGGCCATTGTTTCCAGGGTCACCCCGTCGTCCAAGGGAAGGCTGCGCCCCCTCATGGTGACGGACTTGATCCAGGCCAAGCCGGGGCGGCTCTTGGTGCGCATAGGAGCAACGAGATTCTCCAATTCTTGCTCCAAGTCCCCGGCGGGGACGGCGCCCAAAACCAGGCCCCATTCGGCGGCCTGGGCTCCGGACAGCCAGCGGCCGGTGGTCAACAGCTCCATGGCCCGTTGCATTCCTATGCGGCGGGGAAGCCTTTGGGTGGAGCCCCCGCCGGGCATGAGGCCAAAGTTGACGTGCTGGTCTCCCAGCCTGGCGTCTTCCGCGGCCAGGGCCATGTCGCAGGCCAACATCAACTCCAGCCCGCCAGCCAAGGCGAAACCGTGAACCACGGCGATGACGGGCACAGGGAGAGCTTCCAACTGAAAGAGGCAATCGTTGAACCGTTGGAGATAGGGCGCCAGCAGGTCCGGGTCGGCAAAGGCAGTCTCGAAATAGACCAAGTCGGCCCCGGCGGAGAAGGCCCGGCCCTCCCCCTTCACGACCAGGACTTTGACGTCACGGTCCCGATCCACGTCGTCAAGGGCGCTGCTGAATTCATCCAGCAGGTCGGGGCTCAAGGCGTTCATGGCATTGGGCCGATTGAGTTTCAAAGTGGCAACCGAGTTTTCCTTCTCCAGCTTGATGTTGGTATACTCCAACGGTTCCTCCTACACGTCCGATATCTAAGGGTCCGGGACCTAAGCGCCCGGGATTTAGCCGGACTACTATATCAGACACTATCAGATACCATGGCAGACCCCGCGGGTCTCAAGCCCCGGGGCAGGGAGAAGGCAGCTTGGCCTACTTGGACTTCAGCTGGATTCTGGAAGGCGCCTTGGCAGCCTCACGGGGGCCCGCGACACCAAGGGACTTGGTATTCCTCAAGCTCCAGGAGGTCAAGGCCATCGTCCGAATGGAACCCGCTACGATTTCGGGGGAGAACCAGGACATGGCCGACCTGTACGAGCCGGTGCCCAACGGTCTGCCCCCGACGATGGAGCAGGTCGACCGGATGACCCGGTTCATCGAGGCGCAGATCGAGACTTGGGAGCACCCGGTGGTGGTCACCTGCTACGCGGGGATGGGACGCACGGGGACGGTGCTGGCGTGCTACATGGTGTACGTCGGCTACCAGCCGAGGGCGGCCATCGACTACATCCGGAAGCTGAGGCCCGGGTCGATTGAGACGGCCGCGCAGGAGGCGGGGGTGCACGAGTACGCCGAGTACCTGAAGGAACAGGAGCGGGAGCGGCGGCGGAAGGCCATCGAGTCCCTGGGAGACATCTAGAGGTTTCCCCTCATCCCAGCCTTCTACCGCAAGGGTAGAAGGGACGTTACTTTGGGAGCTTGACACCAGTGAGAATAGAGCAGCGGCACGTGGACGAGATGATTGCGCATTCCCGGAGGGACATGCCCAACGAGTGCTGCGGGATACTGTCCGGGACGGGCGACATGGTGGAAGAGCTGCACGCCATGACCAACGTGGAAGCCAGCCCGTTCCGCTTTTCGATGGACCCCCTGGAAATCATGAAGGTGGACCAAGAGGCGGGGGAGGCAGGGCGGGAGCTGATGGTAATCTACCATTCGCACACCCACAGCGAGGCCTACCCTTCGGACACCGACGTGCGGATTGCCGGGGGCACGGCGGAGCTGTGGCCGGACGTTCGCTACATTCTGGTGTCGCTGATGGACCAGGCAGCGCCGGCGGTACGGCTGTTCCGGATTGAGCAGGGTACCATCACGGAAGAGAGCCTGCAGGTGGTCTGACGGAGTGGGCCCCGTACTAAATGATGGCTCAATCCCCGCCCAGGACCGTCACCACAACGGCTCCGGCCAGCCAGAGGCAAGCCATGAAGAGCAGGCCAAGGACCGCCACGGGACCCGGCAACCGGTTCCGGCCCAGCACCATAACCAAGGCCGCGGCGGTCAGGACCACGGCCACAGACCCGGCCACGAAGTGGGCCGACTGGGCCTCGTTCATTAAGATGCCCCCGCGATAGAAGGGGTCGGCCCAAGCCAGAATTGATGCGTTAAAGACTACGCTGCCGAAGAGACCAGCGACGCCGAGGTCGGCGGCGCCCATGCGGGCGGCGGCCACCGCGGCCGACAGCTCGGGCAGGGTGGTTATCACGGAAACGGCCAGGATTCCCAAGGTGCTGGAGGCCACGCCGGTCACTTCGGCAATCCGGTCGGTGCTCCAGGCCAGGAAGATTCCCGCCACAATGACGCCGGCGGAGACCAGCAGGAACATCACCCAAGCCCGGGTCATGGTCATGGAGGCTTCACCGCCTCCGGCCGAAGGCTCTTCGACGGGCCTCCTCTGGTAGATAACCCACATGCCAGCGATGTAGATGACCAGCAGGAGCAGGGAGGAGAGGCCAATATTCCAGATGCCAAGGTCCAGCCTGGCCGCGGCCAAGACAACCGCCAAGCCGGTCATGACTCCTCCCAGCACCATCAGGTAGCCCTGCTGCGGGGCTACTTGGCGCAGAAAGCGGGTCCCTCCGAACACCAAGGCAACCAGGGCGAAGAGAAACACGTCCAGCATATTGGCGCCGAGGACGTTGCCCACGGCCAGTTCGGGGTTTGGGGGATCCAGACGCACCGCAGAAATGTTGGTGGAAAGCTCGGGCAGGGAGGTGGCAAGGGCCACCAGGATGCTGCCGATGAAGAGGCGTCCCAAGCCGGTCAGTTCGGCCAAGGCGTCGCCGTACTTGGACAGGCCGGTGCCGAAAATCCACACTGCCACGGCGCTGGCAAGAAAGACGGCCACGGCGATGAGCAGTTCGCCGCTCATTCAGCCAACGCCCTCTTGATGCTGCTTAGATTGCACCTTTCTACCTTCATTTCTTGCCGGTCTTTCCGACTCCCGGAACGGGCCAGGACCAGACAATCCTCCAGAACAACCGGCCGTCCTCCGGCAGGCACAGGGAGGGTGACTATACAGGGAGATGCCAGGAAAGGACTCACAGGGAAGCAGCCACCAAGCCGCCCATTTCAACGGTGCTGCAGTGAGAGGACGCCCCGGCGGCAATGTCGGCGGTGCGGGAACCGGCGCCCAAGACACGGTCGACGGCCCGTTCCACCCAGGATGCCTCCTCGGTGAGGCCCAAGGAGTAGCGGAGCATGAGGGCCAAGCTGAGGATGGACCCGACGGGGTTGGCGATGCCCTTGCCGGCAATGTCGGGGGCGGTGCCGTGGATGGGCTCGTAAAACCCGGGAGCGAGGGCGCCGTCGCGGGGGACACCGGAGAGGCTGGCCGAGGGCAGCAGCCCCATGGACGAGGCCAGGACCGAGGCTTCGTCGGTGAGGATGTCGCCGAACATATTGCCAGCCACTATTACGTCGAAGCGGCCGGGCTGCTGGATTAGCTGCATGGCGCAGGAGTCCACCAGCACGTGCTCGAGTTCGACATCGGGGTACTCTCCGGCCATCTGCGTAGCAATCTGCCGCCAGAGGCGGGAGCATTCCAGGACATTGGCCTTGTCCACGGATGCCAGCTTCTTGCGCCTCACCCGGGCCAGTTCGAAGCCCACCCGCAGAATACGGCTGATTTCACCCTCGCTGTAGCGCATGGTGTCCACTGCGGACCAGCCTTGGGGAGTCTGGGTGCGCTCCTTGGGCTGGGCATAGTAGAGGCCGCCGGTGAGCTCGCGGACCACAACCAAGTCCACGTCTTCAATTACCGAGGGCTTGAGGGCGCTGGACTCGGCCAGCCACGGATAGACCTTGACGGGCCTGATGTTGGCGAAGACCCCCAAGTGGCTTCTCAGCCGGAGAATGGCGTCTTCGGGACGGACGGGAGCGGTGGGGTCGTCCCACTTGGGACCGCCGACGGCGCCGAAGAGCACGGCGTCGGCCGCGGCGGCCAAGTCAGCAACCTCATCTTGCAGGGCGGTGCCGTGTTTGTCGATGGAGACTCCGCCGACGTCGCCGTAGGTCAGGTTGAACTGGTGGCCGGAGATGGTCTCGACGGCTTTCAGCACCCTGACCGCTTGTTCGGTGACTTCGGGGCCGATACCATCGCCGCCCAGAACGGCAATCTGAAATTCCAACCTAATTCACCTTGGACTGACTGTTCGGGCCCCGGGGCTAGAGGGGCCGCTCTTCCCCTTGGAGTCCGGGAAAAAGAACGGCGTCCAGTATACAAGGAAGGGCCAATGGCTATCAAACGGGGGAGTTCTCCGGACCCGTGGCATGCTGTCATTGGCCAAGCTGACAAGTTATCATTTAGGGAATGGATATCAGATATACCATCCACCGAGCGAAGGCCCGTTTCTCCGAGATGATGCGCCATGTCCGGCAGGGCGAGACGGTTACAGTGCTGAGCCGGGGCGCACCGATGGCGCAAATTCGCCCGATGCCGCAGGCGACTGCAACGATCGAAGAGAGGCTGGATGAACTGACACAGCGCGGCGTATTGACCGGCCCCACCGGGCCAGGACGGCCTGTGGGCGGAATTCAGCCTAGGCCGGGGGCACTGGAACGGTTTCTGGCCGCGCGCAACGAATGAGCGTTGCCTATGTGGACACGTCTGGCATGGTAGCCGCAGCGTTCCAGGACCAAGGGGGCCCCGCTTTTGCCCTGCGGATGGAGGGCTTTTCGCACCTTGTGGCCTCTAACCTGCTGGAGGCCGAACTGCGGGCAGCGTTTGCGCGCGAGAGGTGTGAGTTCGACGGTTCTACCTCTTTCAGGTTCCGGCATTTCCAGGATCCGGTGGGTGCTTCCCGACCGTTCGCTGGCGCCGGAGTTCGCAGTCGTTTTGGAGGCGGGTTACCTGAGGGGATCAGACCTGTGGCACGTGGCAACTGCTCTCTACGTGTCCCCAGACCCGCAGGAAATCTCCTTCTTGACCTTGGACAGGCGGCAGCAGGCCGTAGCCGGCGCACTGGGTTTCGGACTCTAATAAGGTGAGGCGGGGGCATGTCCGTATTTCCTACCACGCTGCCCACGAAGTGTGTCGGGCTCACGCAGCAAGCAATGTCAGGGCCTCTCGGGTATTGGTAGAGGTCTCTCGTGACTTCAGCGAGTTACATGCCAAATACACCGGTCAAGGCATGACTTATGATGGTGCAACCGAGTAGGCCCTTTATATGACCCTCAGACCACGAACCTAGTCGAATGAGGGATCTAGTTTACGATTCCGCTGGCCGAGGAAGATATGAGCGTCAAATTCTTCGCACTAATCACCGCCGCCCTTGTGCTGGCCTTAGCAGCTTGCTCCGGGGCTGAGTCCGGGGATGCACAGACCGAAGAGGTAGACTCTGCCCGTCAAGACTCCCCGCCCGGTTCGGCGCCGCCCGGATTTTGGGATGGGACAAGACCGGAGGAAACCGTTGAGCTCATGTCAGCAGAATGGGGCCGGGAAAACGCCGAGGAACTGGCAGCGGGCTTGGTTGAAGTCATGGTGAACTCCAACGACTTCGGAGTCTATGTCACCGTGGACGGGGAGACCTTTCTGAACGTGAGTCAAGAGGAGGCAGCGGCAAGACTCGCGTACGACCTATCCGTAATCGTAGGGGATTGGAGTCCCGCGGAAAGACAAATGAGTGATGTTCCTGCTTACGTGGATTTCGGAGCAGCGTTCCCGGAAAATTATGGAGCGGTGTTCTACGGGCAACTACCCGTGGTCTTGGATATCGACCCCTATGGCGCCGACCTCCCCGACGCGAAGTTTGACTATGCCGACGCCAGTGTGTGCGTCGAGGTAGAGTCCATCCAGAGTAAGGAATGTCAAGGGGACCCGCTCCCTCTTGTAGAGCCCCGCTAGAACTCCGGACCGCTGCCCAAACCGGTGCAATCCCCTATATAGGAGCGGACTCTCCGCACTCCACGCAGGCCATATTTCCTGTCGGCTGGTGAGTGCTGGAGTCGTCCTCGAGCTCCAACACGATATGATTACAAGGGATGCTCCCCTTGGCCTGATACTCGGACCGCCGGAGAGCGGCTTCGCCGGTGTTCACCGTGAGTGTGCCTCGTCAATGCCAGGCGTCAGACCATCCAACGCAAAGGACGCCCGAAGGAAACTCCACCGCCTCTACCCCTGCCATTCTTGATTTGACCCAGTACTAGGCCACCTCCTCCACTGTGAGTCCTCCCCGTTCCAGTCGGTTGAGTACCATTGCCCGTTGTTGCTTCTGCTCGTTCAATGTAACCGTCGTCCCCCTCATGGGGTGACATTTTCACTGAACTCTTAACTGGTGTCGTATTCTCTGGTCTACCACACAGACGCTTGCGAAACCGTCCGCGAGCGGGAGACAATTGGTGACTACGCGCTATGCGGGATGAGACTCCACATTAGTAACACCCTAAAGGGCCGGTCATGCCAAGCATTGATGAACCTTGCCTAATCCGGCAAGCGACCAATATGACAGCCACCGGACTGGAGGAACTACGATGAGGCTAACTCACGTGCGTGTGCAGAACTATCGATCTGTCCGTGACACGGGGTGGTTCGATGTCGAACAGGCAAAAACGATTCTCGTGGGACCTAACGAAGCTGGCAAGACTGCCGTGCTCGAGGCACTCCAGAAGATCAATCCACCAACTGGAACGAGGAAGCTCGACCCTCTGAGAGACTACCCACGCAAGCTCTACAACTCCGATATACAATCTGGGAAGCGAAATCCCAGCGATATCCCCGTCGCTTCGGCCCAGTTCGCACTTGAGCCTGACGACCTCGCCGAACTTCCGGATGTATCCCCTTCTATGAAGTACTCCTGCACCCGCTACCTCAACAACAACCTGAGACACAATCTGGAAGGAGGGCCTGAGTTCGTCCTGTTCAGCGAGGAAATCCGGAAGGAACTGAACCGTTTGGCTACCCATGTTGACAGGCGTGCCTCTGAAAGCCAGGAGGACGCCGCGCCGGAACTCGGCGCTGACCTCAACGATATCCTCGCCGACTGGCATGTTGGAAGTACCAGAATTGCCGACGAGCGTGCAACCAAGCTACGGGATTGGCTAGATTCTGCCTTAGAATTCGTCGATGAGGAAGATGAAACCCAAGAACAACGCCACACTCGCCTCTTGGGGTACACACGAGTCGCTGAGGACCACCAGACGGTCCTCACGAAGCTCCACAGTCGTCTGCCAGTGTTCGTCTACTTCAACAACTATTTCGGTGTTCGCCCCAATCTCCATTTGGGCCGGTTCGCCGACCGGGTAGAGCAGGATCTCCTCGAAGATGACCGCTATGACTACGGGAACCTGTGCTTGCTCAAGCTTCTTGGTTTCGATGCCCGGGAACTCGCTGAACTCGGAGACGCTCGAGACCCTGGGGACGACCCGGAAGAATTCGAGCGCTATCGCAGACAACTCGACGAGCGCGGTATCAAGCTCAACGCTGCCAGCGTTCGCCTCACCAGCGAAATCCGCTCAATCTGGAACCCAGACCAGAATCGGGACGAAGCGGACACCGTGCGGATACAAGCCGACGGCCAGTACCTCAAAGTAGTGGTCGAGGACGAACTAGGCGTCCAGATCGAGATTGACCAGCGCTCTGCAGGGTTCCAGTGGCTTGTGTCTTTCTTTGTTGTCTTCTTCGCGGAAGCCGAGGGCGCTCACGCCAACGCCATCCTGCTTCTGGATGAGCCGGGACTGAGCCTCCACGGTCTCAAGCAGCGTGAATTCCGGCAGACTATATCGCGACTCGCAGAAGGTAACCAGACCATATATACGACGCATTCGCCCTTCTTGGTCGGACCTGATGAACTGGATTTGGTCCGAGTCGTGGAGATGACCGAGCGGGACGAGGGCACCAAGGTGCAAACCAGCGTTACCGCAAGCGATCCGGCTGCTCTTCTGCCCTTACAGGAAGCGCTTGGGTACGATCTAGCTCAGAGCCTGTTCGCACAGCAACGAAACCTAGTTCTGGAGGGCCTCACAGACTTCTGGTATTTCGAGGCCACTGCGCAACTTTTGCGGGATGCCAACTTAGCCGACCTCAACAAGAATATCGCTCTACTCCCTGCGAATACCGCCGGCAAAGTTGTGTACTTCGCCACCATCCTTAATGCCAATCATCTCAAAGTCGCCGCCCTTCTGGATTCCGATAATGCAGGGGATCAGGCTGCCAAACAGGACACAATGGTCCATATTCTCGGAAACAGGAAAATCCTCCGCACTGGGGATGTTTGCCCCAACACGATAACCAAACCGGAGATCGAAGACCTCCTTCGCACCACTCTCATTGCCGTGGCTCAATCTGAGTTTAGCTGGGATGTGGCTCAAGTGGCCGCCGAGCATCCTCATCGACCAATTGCCGACATCTTCTCTGCTGAGATTGGTGATTTCTCCAAGTACCGACTAGCCAAAGCCTACCTTCGCTGGACACGCGAGCACAACGCCGAGGACCTCACGGAAAACGAACGCGGTTCATGGGCAGAGCTCATAAAACGAGTGAATCGAGCCCTCAGATAAGGGCGGCTAGTATTGGGTCAAAGCCGTATTGTCACGTAGTACATAGCCTGACCTTGGATGTTACTTTTGGAATGAATTTGTGTTGTGGGAGGGGCATCCATGGCTCAGGAGATTTACGGAGTCCATCTGAATACCCAGGAAAAGGGACGGCTCAAGAAGATGATGAGGGCGGGCCGGAGTTCCGCCCAGGCCATCACCCGGGCCCGCATCCTGCTCAAGACCGACGAGGCTTGACCGCGGCCCAGGTGGCTGCGGCCTTGGACGTGTCGGAGCGGACCGTGTTCCGCGCCAAGCGGCGGTATGCGGAGGAAGGACTGGAAGAGGTGCTGCGGCACCACAACTCGCCCAACCCCTACCGTAAGGTGGACGAGCGGGTCGAAGCTCGCCTGATAGCCCGGGCCTGCAGCCCGGCTCCCGAAGGCCATGATCACTGGACACTGCGCGCCCTGGCGGGCAAGGCGGTTGAGCTGGGGCTGGTGGAATCCTTGTCCCACGAGACAGTGCGGCTGCACCTGAAAAAACACCCTCAAGCCGTGGCGGAAGCAGCAATGGTGCATCCCCAAGGTAGGCGGGGAGTTCGTGGCGGCGATGGAGGATGTGCTGGACCTCTACGCCGAACCCCATGATCCCCAGAGGCCGGTGGTCTGCTTCGACGAGACCTCCACCCAACTGCTGGCTGAAAGCAGGGCGCCCCTGCCGGCAGGACCCGGGCGTCCCAGGCGTCAGGACTACGAAGACGTCCGGGCCGGCACCCGCAACCTGTTCCTGGCCTGCGAACCCCGGCGGGCTGGCGCCACGTGGCGATCACCCAGCGGCGCACCATGGGGGACTTTGCCCACCGGATGCGCTGGCTGGTGGACGAGGCCTACCCGGATGTCCCGGTGGTCCGCTTGGCGCTGGACAACTTGAACACCCATCGCATGGCGTCCCTGTACGAGACTTTTCCGGCCCCGGAGGCCCGGCGCATCGCCAAGCGGCTGGAGTTTCACCACACCCCCAGGCATGGGAGTTGGCTCAACAAGGCGGAGATCGAGTTCAGCGCGCTGGCCCGAGCCTGCCTGCGCGGACGCAACGCCGACGAAAACAGCCTGGAAACTGCCGTGGACGCCTGCGTGTTAGAGTGCAACTATACGACAGCCACCATCGACTTGCGCTTCATCGCCAAGGACGCGCGAAGGGAACTCCGCCGTCTCTACCCCTACCATTCTTGATTTGATCCAACACTAGTCACGATGCCTGACTCCTCCCCGCAGAGAGCCAGCCAGGTGACAGCCTTCCAGATGCCTTCTCTTAGTTGCGACGCCACTGCACCTGCCTTGGCAGGCCAGAGAGACGAAGGGGGCCATCGCTAGGCGCAGTCCTTCGACAAGCTCAGGATGAAAGTGGGGGAGCCGATGTTTGGGGGAACCATGTTTCTTGCAGGGTTGGGGGTGGTGGTCTATGATTTGGCGGACTCGCTCCTGCCAAACAATGGAGCGACGGGCAGAAAAAAGGGCCCGGTGGCCGGAGCATGGTTTGCCGGGCGAGGGTTCCGGGGTGGCACAGGGCAAATTCACTAGGGAATTGCAGGGCATCGTGGGGGTGGAGAACGTAATTTTCCATCCCGACGACCTGCTGGTGTACGAGTACGACGGCTCGATTGACCGGGGTATGCCGCAGGTAGTGGTGCTGCCGGCCACCGCCGAAGAGGTCAGCCGGGCGATGGCCTTGGCCTACCGGGAGGGCATACCGGTAGCCGGGCGGGGGTCTGGGACCGGGCTGAGCGGCGGGGCTATTTCGCCGCCGGGCGGGATGCAGATTTCCTTCTCCAGGATGAACCGCATCCTGGACGTGGACACCGAAAACCGGTCGGCAGTGGTGCAGCCGGGAGTCATCAATCTGGACTTGGACAACCACGTCCGCAAGTTCGGGATGAGGTACGCGCCAGACCCATCGAGCCAGAGGGCCTGCAGCTTGGGGGGCAACGTAGCAGAGAATGCCGGGGGCCCCCACTGCTTGGCCTACGGGACCACCACCAACCACATCCTGGGCATGGAGGTGGTGCTGGAGGACGGCGAGGTAGTCCACTTGGGCAGCCACGGCCCGGCAATGGCCAGGGAAAGGCCGGGGTACGACCTGCGGGGTGCCTTTGTGGGGTCGGAGGGCACCTTCGGCGTGGCCACTGAAATTACGGTGAGGCTGCTGCCGGTGCCGGCGGCAGTGAAGACCTTCCTGGGAGTTTTTTCGAGCATAGACTCGGCCTGCACGGCGGTATCGGCGGTCATCGCCCAAGGGACGGTGCCGGCCGCCTTGGAGATGATGGACTCGGTGACCATCAGGGCAATACAGCGCACCACCGACGCGGGTTTCCCCGACGACGCCGGGGCGGTGCTGCTGATAGAGCTGGAAGGTTTGCCCGAAGAGGTCAACGGCGTGGGAGACCAGGTGGAGGCCTGCCTGTGGGACACCGGGGCGGTGCAGGTCAACGTGGCGTTAGAGGAGGAGCACCGCGCCAAGCTGTGGGCAGGCCGGAAGAGCGCCTTCGGGGCCTTCGGCAACATTGCACCCAACTTGTACTTGGTGGACGGGGTGGTCCCGAGGACCAAGCTGACCCAAGTGCTGGCGCAGGTGGGGGAGATCGGACGAGAGTACGGGCTAACCATAGCCAATGTGTTCCACGCCGGGGACGGAAACCTGCACCCTTGCATACTGTTCGACGAGAGGGAACCCGGGACACTGGACCGGGTCATCGAGGCGGCGGGGGAGATGCTGCGGGTCTGCGTGGCAGCCGGAGGGTCCCTGACCGGGGAACACGGGGTGGGCTTGGAAAAGAAGGAGTACATGCCCTTGGTGTACACCGGGGAGGACATGGCGGCCATGCGAAGGGTCAGAGACGCGTTCGCCCCGGAAAACCGGCTGAACCCGGGCAAGGTGTTCCCCGACGGCCAGCCCTACCATCCCCAGGCGTACCGGGCGACGCCGGGGATGACAGTGTAGCCCAAGGCATCCAGACCCAGCCCTTCGTTCCCGGATCGCCCCCTGAATCACCATTCCCAAAGCAACGTCCCGGAGTGGCGCCGCCAGCGGCAAAGCTAATGACTTCATCCTTGGCCAACCGACTCGCCGACATAGCAGGTCCGGCCCATGTGCTGCCGGAGGGGCACCGGGATAGCTACGCGGTGGACGGAGTGACACCAGAAGCGGCGGTGCGCCCACCGGACCGGGACGCAGTAGCCGAGGTGATGAAGTGGGCTGCTTCCCACGGCGTTACAGTGGCTCCCCGGGGCGGCGGCACCCAGGCAGAGCTGGGGAACGTTCCGGCGCGGCTGGACGCGGCATTGGACTTGAGGGGATGCAACCGGCTGCTGGACTTCCAGCCCCAGGACCTGACGGTGACGGTGGAAGCGGGCATGACGCTGGAAACCCTGCAGCGGGAACTGGCCCAAGGCGGCAAGTCATTGTCGATAGAAGCGCCGAGGGCGGCCGAGTCAACCATCGGGGGCATATTGGCGTCGGGTTTCACCGGACCGCGGCGGGCGGCCTACGGACTGCCACGGGACTGGATTATCGGCATCGGAGTAGTGGGGGCCGACGGGACCCAGACCAAGGCCGGGGGCCGGGTGGTGAAGAACGTGACCGGCTACGACCTGAACAAACTGTACGCCGGTTCGCTGGGCACCCTGGGGATCATCGTCGAAACGAGCTTCAAGCTGGCCCCGGCTCCCCTTTTCCTGCGGGCGGTGGTTGCTTCCTTTGAAGCACAGCGAGGCGTAGGGACAATACCGGAAGGGCAACTATCCGATGGGCTCCCGGGGCCTCGAAAGCAGGCCCTTGCGGCCGGGCAGACCCTGGCCCGCCAAAGCCACCCGCCGCAGGGAGTGCTGGTGGTCAACGCCGCGGCGGGGAAACGGATGAGCACGCCCTTGATACGGGAGATAACAGCGGGCCGGGGCCGGGAATTGTGGACGGTCATTGCCTTCGTGGAGGGCTGGAACGAGACCCTGGTGTTCCAGCGGGCGTCGGCAGTGTTGGGGCTGCTGGGGACCGCCGGGGCCAGCGAGGTGGTGCAGTTAAGCCAGCAGCAGGGCGAGGGACTGTTGCGGGAAGCCTCCGAGACGGGATGGGAGACCGACCCCCGCCCTCTACTTTCGATGAAATTGGACCTTGCCCCATCGAAGGGGCCGGAAGTGTTGCAGGCTTTGTCCCAGTCGCTGGCGGGGGACCGTGAGCCGGGGATGATTGCCGACCCGAGCTTTGGGACGGTGCGGCTCCTGTGGTGGGACGAGACGGCCGCGGGGCAGACCTTGGATGAGGGCGGCCCGAGGCAAGAGGAGTTGAGGACGACAATTTCCACGGTGCGGAATGTGGCCCACAGCGTCGGAGGGACGGCGGTGGTGGAACGTTGCCCGCTGGCGGCGAAACGGGGGATTGACGTTTGGGACTCCCAAGTGCACGGGGAGCGGGAGCTCCAGATAATGCGGCGGCTGAAGGACAAGTTCGACCCGGCGGGGGTGCTCAACCCAGGCCGGTTCTTGGGGGGCATCTGATGGCGTTGCCGGGTATCAACCCGGAAGTTGGCCCGGGGACCGGTCCGGAAGCCGGCCAGGAAACTGGCCCAGTCTCCGGTATGCAAGACACTCAGGAGGGCAGCCTGGGGACCGGAATCAGCTTCTTCCTGGGCGCCGATGCGCCGGCGGAAGCCGACCTGTACCGCTGCGTGCATTGCGGGCTGTGCCTGAGCGCTTGCCCAACCTACACCCAACTGGGCCGGGAGACCGAGTCGCCCCGGGGACGGCTGGCGCTGATGAAGGCGGTCAACGAGGGGCGGGTGGAGATCAGCGACCGCATCGTGTCCCACTGGGAGCTGTGCCTGCAGTGCCGGGCCTGCGAGGCGGTGTGTCCCTCGGGAGTCCCCTACGGGCGGATCATGGAGCACACCCGGGCACAGGTGCTGAGCCAAGGGAAGCGTTCCAAGGGGATGGAGTCGGTAAGCCGCTGGTTCCTGCGGGCGGCGCTGCCGCACCCGGGACGGCTGCGGATCGGCGCGCATATGCTCAGGGTGTACCAGCGTTCCGGGCTGCAAAGCCTGTTGCGGTTGTCGGGCTTGCTGCGGTTGCTGCCGCGCAGGCTACGGCGGTACGAGTCCCAGGCTCCCCAGATGGGAGAGCGGTTCTTCAGCGCGGCGGGCCGCGTCTACCGGGCACGGGGAGCCCGCAAGATGCGGGTGGGGCTGCTGTCGGGGTGCGTGATGCCCTTGGTGCACGGCAGCACGATGGAGGCGGCGGTGCGGGTGCTCACCCGGAACGGCTGCGAGGTTGTTGTGCCGAAGGAGCAGGGGTGCTGCGGCGCGCTGAACGCCCACAGCGGGGATTTGGAGTACGCCAGGATGATGGCCCGGAAGAACATCGACGTGTTCCTCGCGGCGCAAGTGGACCGGGTGGTGGCGGCTTCGGCGGGCTGCAGTTCGACGATGCGGGAGTACGACGAGTTGTTGGAAGGCGACCCGGAGTACTCGGACCGGGCCCGGGCCATGAGCACCAAGACGGTGGACATCACCCAGTTCTTGGCGGAGTTGCCCTTGGAGACGCCGCGCAGCCGGGTGGAGCAGCGGGTGACCTACCAGGACCCGTGCCACTTGGCCCACGCCCAAGGCATCACCAAGGAGCCGCGGGCCATCATCGCCGCCATTCCGGGGGTGGAACTGGTGGAGATGGAGCAGGCGAGCATGTGCTGCGGGAGCGCCGGGTTCTACTCGTTGCTGCAGGAAGAGATGGCCGGCGGGCTGCTGGCCCGGAAGATGGCCCACGTGGAGGCCACGGGGGCGGAGGTGGTGGTCACGGCCAACCCGGGTTGCATGATGCAGCTGGAGCAGGGGCTGCGGGAACGGGGGATGGCGGCCAGGGTGTGCCACGTGGTGGACCTGCTGGACGAGGCCTACCGGGCGGAGGCACTTGCGGCGTTGACGGGATCACCGGGCAGCCGCTAGACCGGGGCACGACCCAGCCTACGCAGGGGTCGACAGGACGGGGGCCAGAGTCAGTCCCCTTCCTGGAACGAAGCCAGGGCCTGCTGGGCGGCGGCGAGGCTGGCGCCGGAAGCGACCTCGAATTCCATGCCGGCCAGGATTTGCTCCAAGGCGGAGAGCAGGGCGAAGACGTTCCTCTCACGAGCGGACTCGCCCATCAGGCCGATGCGCCAAGCCTTGCCCCGCAGTTCGCCCAAGCCACCGCCGATTTCGATGTTGTAATCGTTGAGAAGCTGGCCGCGGACGCCGGCGTCTTCGATGCCCTCGGGAATCACCACGGTGGTGAGGGGGTTCAGCCGGTAGGAGGACTCGGCCAGGAGCTCGAGGCCCATGGCCTCCAGCCCGGCGCGCAGGGCCGCGGCGGTGCGGGCGTGGCGGGAGATTCGGTTTTCGATGCCCTCTTCCATCATCATGCGCAGGGATTCACGCAGGGCGTAGGTCATGGATATGGGCGAAGTGTGGTGGTAGGCGCGGGTCTGGTTCCAGTATTCCTGCAGGTCCTTGAGGTTGAAGTAGAAGCTCTGGACCTTGGACTCGCGGGAATTGATGACGTCCGTGGCCCGGGGGCCCAGGCTCATGGGAGCCAGACCGGGAGGAGCGCCGAGGCACTTCTGGGTGGCGCTGTAGCAGACGTCCAAGTCCCATTCGTCCATCTTGATTTCATGGCCGCCCAGGGAGGTCACGGCGTCGACCACCAAGAGGGCGCCGTGGCGGTGCACTAGATCGGCGATTTCGGGCAGGGGAGTTAGGACGCCGGTGGAGGTCTCGGCGTGGACCACGCCCACGGCCTTGACCCGGGCGTGTTTGGCGAGTTCGCCGGCAAGGGCCTCGATGTCCACGGGCTTGCCCCAAGGCACGTCCAGGGTGACTGCGTTGGCGCCGCACCTTTCGGCAATGTCGGCCAAGCGGTAGCCGAAGTAGCCGTTGCGGCAGATGATCATGGTGTCGCCCTGTTCCAGGAGATTGGCGCAGGCGGCCTCCATGCCGCCGGTGCCGGTGGAGGAAATGGGCACGGTCATGTAGTTGGTGGTCTGGAAGACGGCCCGGAGCATGTCTCCGACTTCGTCCATTATCTGGAAGAACTTGGGGTCGAGGTGCCCGATGATGGGCTGGGTCATGGCTTGAAGCACCCTGGGGTGGACGCTGCTGGGGCCAGCGCCCAGCAGCACCCGCTGGGGCACGTCGGCTTCGTTCATGAAGGTGCCGGTCACAAAAGTTTCGGTCAACAGGTCCTCCTGGCGCCGGATAGCGCGGCGGCGGCTTGATTGAACGCGGGCTGGAGCAAGGGGCCCCGGGCGGGCGCTGGGGCTACACCACGGCGGAGGTGCCGCCGTCGATATTGACGGCGATGCCGGTGAGGTAGCTGGCCCGTTCCGAAGCGAGGAAGGCGATGACGTCGCCGGCCTCTTCGGCCTCGCCCATGCGGCCCAAGGGCACGCCGCGGCGCGCCACCGTTTCGCCCCAGAACTGGTCCATGGACAGGGAGGGGTTGGTCTCCACCAGCCTGGCGTAGCGCTTCTCGTGCTGGCCGCTCTTGATGAGGCCGATGCAGACGGTGCTGACCAGGATGTTGTCCTTGGCCAGGTCCTTGGACAGGCCCTTAGTGATGGCGATACCGGCGGCCCGGGAAATCGAGGTGGGCATGGAGGCGGGCCCGGGGGTGCGGCCGCCGAGGTTGGTGACGTTGATGATGCGGCCGCCGCCGGTCTTGCGAAGTTCGGGGATGGACAAGCGGATGAGCCGGACGGCGCCCCAGACCTTCAGGTCGAAGTCGTACTCCCACTCCTCGTCGCTGACTTCTTCGAAGTCCTTGGCCAGGGAGGTGCCGGCGTTGTTGACCAAGATGTCGAGGCGGCCGTAGTTGTCCAGGGTGGCCTGGACGATATTGGAGGCGGAGGCGGGGTCGGTTACGTCGGCGGCCAGGGCCAAGACATCGCCTTCGGTGGCGGTCTTGATTTCTTGGGCGGCTTGGTCCAGCACGTCCTGGCGGCGGGCGACGATGACGACCCGGGCGCCCTCTTTGGCCATGCTGAGGGCGGCGGCCTTACCGATTCCCTCGCTGCCGCCGGTGATGATTGCTACCTTGTTTTCAAGTCCCAGGTCCACGTTCGGCGCTCCTTTACGAAACGGGTTCTTCCGCGGGGCATTATAGCAACGTGGGGGTTGAGGGGCGAGGGGTGGGGGAATTTCTAAATTCCCTACCATTTTCCGCCATTTCCCTCCATTTTGGGGTTTTGAGGGTGTGGGATTTGGTGCCCGGTGGGGCGGGTTCAATTGGGGTCAGTACTATGGTAGGGGGTGGATGTGCGGGAAGGGAAGGGGCGGGGCGTCAGGGGGGAGGAGAGTGACAACTCCATCGATTACCGGTCTCCGGCTACATCGGCCAGAGCGGCCTTAAGTACTTGGAAACAGATTTTGGCTGTATTCTCATCGGGCTTGAAACCTGAGACCATTTGTTCATACGGGTGTATGTAGTTCCTGAATTCCCGTAATCCGTGACTAAATTTCTGGACATGCGGCTTAAGCAAGCCAATGTTGTACGCCACATTAATGAACTCTGACAGATTCCATTCTTGGAATTGCTTGACTTTGCCGTCCTGTTTTGGACTTGCAGGAGACTGGTTGAACTTTTTTGGCTCCCTTTGGGCTGCTCCGAGGAGGACCGCCTCCAGCACACTACCACATTGGAAGATTACCGACAGATGAGCACCAACCGACAAACACGACTGCGCTTCATCTAAGCGATCCTGGATTATTTCGGATACAGCAAGGTCCACTGGAAGTTTCTGGATGTTCGGGATTTGGAATTCCCTTTTCAGAAATTCCTCGTCGATAACGGTATTGGCTTGCAAAGGTTTTCCGGTGAGCCTAGCGACAATTTCACGTCCTCTGCCTAGAGACACGGAATCGATTTCTCGTTTGCCGAGCTGGCACTGCGCTTCATAGTTGTCGAGCATTTCTGATAGAACGTCAGCGACAAGTCCGTCCGCCTCCTGTTCCCAGAAAGCGCGCATCTTCTTGGCTTTGGACGTGCCGTAGGTCCGGTACTTATTGCCATGAATCTCGACCCCGTGCCGCTTGAAAAACGCTTCAAACGTGGCATCAGTGAAGTCCAGGACATATCCCGTTTGCATGTCGAGTACCTTCTCGATGTAGAGCTGTTCCGTTACATTGAGGCTGCTCATCGAGTTCTAACTCCTCCACCTCACCCAACTAGTAGCACCGAATCGGTATATGTTTGATTGTAATATGAACTAGGGAATTATACGGGATTGTAGCCAAGTCCCTTGGCTTTGGCATTGCGAGGAATGCAAAAAAATGACACTTTGGGCAGACTTGCTGAGACCGCAGTACGTTGATCTTACCCCACGGTTCTCAGACCAATATCCTAAGTCGCACTGGGAAGGGTGCGACTGGGGGAATAGGGTGACGTTACCAGAAGAAGCCCCTGCTGAGTACATATCCTGCAATGCTTGTCTGCGGCGGCAAGGCTATATCGTTGTCCTGCCCTGCAATCCCCTCGTGGTCGGATGGCCTCACGCTTGGAGGAAGTGTGACCTCTGCGATTATGGGGGTGTTGATTGTGAGACTTGGGCGCGTGTAAGAGGGTGCGGAGAAGCAGTAGAGACCGTGTTGGCGACCATTGATCCATCTATTATCCATCCGGTGACTTGGGACGACCTCGGCCTTGTTCCCTTCGGTAACAGCTTGTTCTTACCAACAAAGGCAGAGATGGACAGATTCATGGCAGATTTAGAAGGAAAATACCCCGGACACTTTATTGAGGGAGCGGATCCCTGCGAATGTTGGGAGCAGTTTATTGGCTAACATTCAGTGTAATTCCCATAAGTTACCAGATAGTTGGAGGTACCCATGGCGGAAATCAGGAGGGTCAGCCAATTGAAGGACGTTCTGTAAGCGGCGGAGGTAAAGTGGGCCACCTGGACGGATTGACTGCCTGACTTGTGGCGGTTGAAAAATGGACCGTCCGCTGCCATTCATAGTTACGAAGTCGTGCTATGGGT
>DAOULB010000004.1:0-4769 GCA_034420695.1 Dehalococcoidia bacterium | reverse complement strand
TCGGAGCGCAACGCTGCCGCAGCCCCCATCAACTGGCGATTTACCACCAGGAAGGCCAGAACCAAACTTCGCAGGCTATACCCTGACACCACAACTTTGACTATCTACTAGGCCCCTGTTTCCACGCCGGCCGACGCTCTTCGGGAGCCGACTCGGTGGTTCCTGGCTCAGGCCTCGGACTTACGGCCGCCATGGGCATGATCCCGGAGGGTCCGTGCGACCAGTTCCAGCCACCGTGTCCCGCCGGTATCCCCATCCTCCCCCGTCTGGGCCCTGAACCAGGCTATCGTCTCCCGGTCCAGGGTGATGGTCACCCGCTGGATGAGACCGGCCCTGAGGCCCTCCTTCTGCCGCACCGCCCACTCGTGGGCCTCGGGGAAGAGTTCCTGGGTGGTCTGGGCGTTGCCCCAGTCCTTCTCGGTCCACTCGTATGTATCCGGGTCCTCGGCCAGCTGGGCGGCGATCTCCGCCTCCTCCTCAGCAGTGGGCCGGACGAGGTCAGGCTCTCTCTTGTTCATACCGGGATGTCTCCCTCCCGTTCGCCTTCCTGAGGCTCACGTATTCAGCACCGTACCAACCGCACTTGTACTCCAGCTTGGCCAGGAAGCCCGACATCCCTGTATTAGCAATGGCCCGGGCCAGCCAGCGGATGCGGACCATCCCAGCCACGTTCAGCGTTTCCACCACGACCCGGCCCGCCGACTTGGCTATCGTAGTCGTGGCCTTGTGGTGATTGTCGCTCCGAATGTTGACTGCCCGGGCGTGAAGCGTGCGTCGTCTGGCGTACTCTTAAAGAGCCCCCTACCGCAGCCCCGCCAGCATCTCACGAAAACGCTCATCCTGTTGTTCCTGGGGCAACAGAATGCAGTTGGAACAGTAGCCGTTGGCCCGGGGGGACCGCCACCAAAGGCAGCACCCGCGCCGCCGCGAGAAGAAACCCACCCGGCCCTGGTGCTCGAACTCTTCCATGGTGAGTTGACCGTAGATGGGAGAGGCGGGGTCGGTAAAGAAGGTCCCGGCCGCCTGCACCACCGTTTCGGGCATCCCGGCGGTGGCGTAAAGCCGGTTCAGGGCCTGGGAGAAAGCCGCGGCCACGGCGTTCCAGGACACCTTGACGCTGGCCCCGGCAGCCCGCCGAAGGTCCTCTATAACCGCTTCCAAGTTCCCCTCGAAGAGCCACGTCTTGAGCTGGGCATACATGGCATCAGCGTCGGGTTCCATCATCGCGTCCGCGTGGTTGGCGGCCCCATCGTCAGGCAATACGGCGAAGGTAAAGCGGTCAAGGCCAGTGGCGTCAATGGCCGCCCCGTTCCAGTGGAAAGACAGGTTATCCAGCGAAACGTTGGGTGCCCTCCGCTCCATGACGTACTGACCCACCACGGGAAACACCACACGGCTCAGGTAGGCCACCAGGAAAGCGGAGCCGGCGACGTGGCGGTTGTCGCTGTCCCAGGCCCGCTGCCCGTAGGCTGCTACCAAATCCGCCAGGCGGCGGTCGTCGCCCTGAAAAAGGTCTCGAGCGTTGGTCCACCCCGCTTCTTCAGGAAGCTGCAGGGGCAAAGCAAAGAAGCCTCCCAACTCCCGCACACGGTCCATGCTGACTGCCAGCGGGTGAAGCCCGCCGGCCGGATCAGCCATGGAAAAACCTGGGCGCCGAGCGGTCGGTGGGGTCACAGCCCTGGGACAGGTACTTCTGCCGCAGCTGGTCCCAAAGGTAAAGGCGTTCCCAGTCAGGACTGTCCATATAGTTTTGGTCTTCGTCAAGGTGGGGATTGGGCAGCAGGACCGTTATCTGCTGCTGCCCGCCGCCATTGAACAGCCGGAACCCCCACGACGTGGGCTGGTGGCCGGGGTTCAGGCGGCGGTAGAGTTCGGCGCGGGCGGTGCGCCGCAGCTTGACCGTATCGGGCGGTGCCGCCCGCGACTCCCCAATGCACAGGTGCAGGTGCCATTCCTTGAAGTCCACCGTCAGGTAGCCGTCCAAAAAGCCGGTGCGAGGCTGGCAGGGTGGCTTGATTTCCCAGACGGCCCCCGGCACCAGCAGGCCGATGCGGATGTGTTCCCACTCGTCCAGGCAGTCCTGGAGGATTCCGCGCAGGGTTTCTTCATCGGTGGACACTGGGAACAGTTCGTAAGTCCCGTCCAGCTGCTGGATGATTTCGCCTCTGGGCAGCGGTTCGCTGGTAGTCATGGCATTACTCCCGATGAGATTGCGGTTGTTGTTCCGGTGACATGCTGGAGCCTGGTCTCGATTCGCACGCTTTGCCCAACCAAGCATAGCTGCGGGGATGGTCAGGAACAACCTGGCCAAGCGTCAGCTGGCGGCCCGCGGGTGTCCGGTGGGCTAATCGCGCTTGGAACTGACCTCACTCCTGGGTAGCCCGGTACACCTTCCCGCTTACTCCACCGGCTGGCATCGCAATGGTCTGGGTGACTTATTCCCTAACCAGTTGGTTCGGACATTTATCCTGGCCATCGGCACCACTATGGCCCACTTTCCTGCCGCCATTGATAGAGCTCCATGGGCCGCTTCTACCGTTCACCTTGCCGCGCCGTTATACTGCCAACGGCTCGATTCCGGTGACCTGATGCAAACCCCTCCCCATCGTCTCCGCGGGCCTGTCCGGAGTCTCATCGCAACTATCCCGGCGGTAACATCTGCCAATAGCCGAGACTACTTGATGAAACCTCCGGGCCCATCACAGGAGGCCTGACCTGGACGCTTCAGCCAGCCGAAATTACCTTGGCGGCAGCCAGCCCAGCTATCGGCGGGGCGGCCCCTTTATCCTGGCGAACCTCTCCATCGGCCACGGTTTTACCCACTGGTACGGCCAGAGCATCGTCGTCCTGCTGCCGGTAATTCAGGCCGGTCTCGGATTTACCAACTTCCAGTTCGGCGCCCTGATTGCCATTCTCAGCGTCAGCGGCGGCATTGCCAATGTTCCCGCCGGCTTCCTGGTGGACATTTTCCATCGCCGCTGGGGCTTGATGTTGACGCTGTGCATGGCCTTGGCGGCCGTGGGTTACGGGCTGGTGGCCGCCTCTCCCGGTTTCGTCGTATTGGCCCTGGTTTTCTTACTGCTGCCCCTGCCCGGAACCGTGTGGCACATGCCGGCCATAGCCGCCATCTCCCAGCGCTTTCCTTTGCGCCGGGGCTTCGGGCTGTCCATCCACGGCGTGGGCGGGCAGATTGGCGACAGCATTGGCCCGTTGATTGTAGGCGCCCTCCTGACCTTCTTCGCCGGAGCATGGCGTCCGGTCGCCCTGGTGTATGTGTTCCCCGCCCTGGTCATGACCGCCGTGGTCTTCTGGGCCGTGTTTCACCTGGGCGGAGAAGGCGACGACGGAGCCCCCCGTCCCGGGGCAGGCCAGCGGTTCAGCGACGCCGGCCGGCTGCTGCAAAACCCGGCAATTCTGGCGCTGGTGCTGGTCAGCAGTTTTCGGGACATGGGGTCCGTCGTCTTGATGTTCTGGCTGGCCAAGTATCTTCATGACCCCATTGGCGAGGGTGGATTGGGATTTTCCGCTCTTATGGTGGGACTCCACCTGACCCTGCTGTTGATATTGGGGGTGGTCTCCTCCCCCATCGCCGGCCTGCTTTCCGACCGGTTTGGCCGCAAGCTGGTCCTGGTGCCCTGCCTGACCACCGTCGGGCTTTTGTCGCTGGCCATCGGGTCAGTGGGGGCGGGAGTCCTGTTGATGGTCATCGTGCTCGCCATCGGGTTGTTCAGTTCCTCCATGAACCAGATCCTCCAGGCCACGGTGCTGGACCAGGTCGGCCGTGGCACCGAGGGGGTGACCATGGGCATCGTCATGGGGATCACCAGTCTCCTCAGCGGCGTCGCCCCTCTGGTTGCCGCGGTGGTGGTAAACAGCTACGGTCTGGGGTCCGTGTTCATCTATGCTGCCGTCCTGTGGGTGGCCGGCGCCGTGGTACTGGCCTTCACTCCGCTGCGTCCTCCGCCGGGCGTAGCCGAGGGTTAGGTCTGTACCTACTCCTTGAGGTTGCGTTGCCTCGTAATCCCCTGGCCGCCCATACCGGGCCGGTGGCGGCGGCCTGCTCCCGCCGGGTTTCCCATCCCGAACGTCAGTCCTGCCAGCCTTGCCTCGGCCGGCTTGACAAGGGCCGCGCAGCCCCCAGGGAGCCTTGGACAAGTCACCTAACTTGGCGACGGAGGGGGCGATCCTTAGAGCGGCCGTGGGATTTCGGACAATGGGCAAACCGGGACTCGGATCACCACCTCCGGACGCCGTCCTATATTCCCAAGCATCCCGGGTGGCCGTGACCTGCATCCCAAGAACCCACGTCGCGGTAGATGTTATCTCGAGGACGCCCTCCTGGCGGAGCTGGTGGGCCTGGGCCTCGGGGTCGCTGCCGGCGGTCCCCTGGATGCGCTGCCGGCTGGTCCCGATGTAGCCGTAGGTCGTGGTGCCGGGACTATACCTTTATGTGATGGGCCGGCGAAATGGAGAAGCGTCAGTAATGTGACTGTCACATTGAGGGGCGTTTAAATGACGCTCCCGGGGCTGGTAAGAAGGCCAGGCAAGGTCGGTTCCAGTTGACCAGGGGCGCTATCGGCCCGGGCGCCACTTCGGCACCTTAGCAGCCGGTCGGAGGATTATCGGAGCGACTGCTAGTGTCCTGTAACTAAAGTAGGTTGGCAAAACCGGGCCACGCTGGCCAGTATCTGGTCGGCGGTCTTGGTCCAGACAAAGGGCTTGGGATCGTCGTTGGTGACCTCCAGGTAACGGTAGATGGCAGCCTCCAG
>DAOULB010000003.1:0-30043 GCA_034420695.1 Dehalococcoidia bacterium | reverse complement strand
ATTTCAGGACCCGGGTGCAGTCGTACGCACGGACGGCGAAGCAGGCGAAAGCCGAGCCGTCGGCTGAGAAGGCGATCAAACTCTGGCAGGAACTTTTCGGAGATAGCTTCGGGAAGTCCTCAAAGTCCGGAGGAGGTGGATCGTCCGGTCAGAATGCCAGCGGCAGTGCTGTTGGCGGCGCAGCGGCGATTGCGGCCCCACCGGTGATCCGGCGGCCAAACGAGGCCCGCCGCTTCGGATAAGAATCATGAGTGGCGACCACTTCCATACAGAGTCGCTAGAGGCGTTCGAGAGTGACTTGGCTGAAGCCGGGTTTGAGTCAGTTACCATTGCCGGACTGGCAGGCTGGAAGGGGCCCATCCGTCAATCCTTTTCTGGACTGACCGACGCCACCACCATGGATGTCGTAATCCGTCCCGGATGGCCCTTCCGGTCTCCAGCTCTCTTTGCTGACGGTCTGGACACCAACCACTCGACGCCTGAGGGGTTCGTTTGCCTCTGGCAGGATGGAGACCCAAGCGGTGACTGGATCACGGTTGAGGGGTTCTTTGCGCGGGTGGACGAATGGTGCGAGAACGCAAAGCGCGGTTGGCCCGGCGACGAGCTCCAGGGCGACGCTTTTCTAAATTTCCGCATTAAATCAGGGTTTCCTTTCCCGTACGTGGCCACAGCAGACCTTTCCGAATTCAACGTGCGCAGCGGCAGCTGGGGCGAGTTCCGTGGGACAGTCAATACAAACCCAGTGCGTCTGGATATCCATGCCGGGCGGCCGGATCAAGGGCACTCATTGCGGGGGTTATGGTTTCATACGGGGGAACTGGACACCCCCCCACCGCGTAGCTTTGCAGAGATGTTCCGATGTCTGTCGAGGAGCCAGAAAAAGGGCTTGAATAGGGCTCTGGCAGATCGCGGGAGGCCGGACCCCTTCGTGGCCAGTGGGGGAGTGGACCTCATCCTTTTCTGTTGGGAGCGCAACAGCAGACGAGACTTCTTGGTAATGGCGTGTGCAGGAATGAAAAGCGAGATAGACGCAGCCGCATTACAGGCAGGGCCTACCGATGAAATGACCTTGATTTTGCGAGCGGGTCCGGATGCACCGACGTTGCGGACGTTAAGGGTTACTCTATTCGGAGCAGGCGCCCTGGGAGGATACGTTGGGACCATGCTCGCGGAAAGTGGGATCGGTTTCCTGAACATCGTTGACGCCGATGTACTCTTACCGGAGAACGTGGTCAGACACGTGGGGGATCATGACCAAGTAGGAGCACTCAAAGTGCGAGCGGTCCACCAGGTGATTGATAAGCACGCGCCTTGGACTGAGGTTGTCGAGGTGCCGGAGGCTCCCGCGACGCCTGGCAGGATACGTGAGCTCATCTCGAACTCGGATATGGTCATCGACACGACAGGCAATGATGCCTTCGTACCGGCCCTGGCCATGGTGGCTGAGGGGTTGGGAAAGCCACTGGTGTCCGGTGCGCTTTACCGTGGCGGGAAGATCGCGCGGGTGCAGCGACAGGTATTGGCTGCGGACAGTCCAATTCATCGCAGGGAAGAGGGGGCAAGGTATCCAAACATTCCCAATAATGATGCAGCCAACGACTTCGTAACTCCCGCGTTGGGTTGCTCGGCCCCGGTCAACAACGCTCCGCCTGCGTCGGTATTGGGATGCGCAGCCTTGATCGTTCAAGTAGCCATAGATGCGCTGGCTGGCCGGTTTGAACTCAATGACGAAGTGACCGATGTCTACCGGCCCATAGGTGCCCCGCCGTTTGATCGTATCGGTCGAGTGGGCCCTAACTGGACCTAACGACACTGCTGAGGATCCCTTTTCCACCACAGGAAAAGGAAATGCCTGTGATGGGATAGCGGCGCGAGGCGGATACCGGGGGCGCTGCCTCTTCGACTGTGAATTAGTCCGGTGTAAAAGGCGGAGGTAAAGCGGGCTACCTGGACGGATTGACTGCTGAACTTGTGGCGGTTGAAAAATGTACTGTCCGCTGCCATCCTTAGGCTCGAAGTTGCGCTATGGGTAGCGGGATGGATGTACCAGGTGGACGTGTATCTACGGGTCCCACGGGCAGGGATGTTGGGCGGGTTGAGCATACTGGAGGCAGCCGGGACCTCCGGTCTTCGCAGGGATACCGTACGCCAGATGCCGGGCTACCGGCGCCAGACTCCGCCCCGGCGTCCTAAGCCGGAACCCTTACCGCCGTCATCGACCAAATCCTGGCAGATGACCTCTGGCGTCCCGGGAAAGAGCGCCACACCGCCCATCGGATCTTCGAGGGACTGCGGGCCGAGTATGGGTTCGGCGGACAGTACACCATCATCAAGGACTACGTGAGAGAGCATCGCCGCCGGTCACAGGAGATGTTCGTGCCCTTGTCCCATCCGCCGGGCGACGCCCAGTGCGACTTCGGCGAGGCCCTGCTGATCATCGGCGGTGTGGAACAGAAAGCCCACTGCTTCGTAATCGACCTCCCCCACAGCGACGGATGCTTCGTCAAGCCCTACCCGGCCGAGGCTACCGAGGCGTTCCTGGACGGCCGCTCCTCGTTCTTTTCCTTTCGGGGGGCGTGCCCCGGAGCATCCTCTTCGACAAAACCTGGTTGGCCGTGGCGAAGATATTGGTGGACGGCCGAAGGAAGCGCACCCGGGCTTTCACCGAACTCTAGTCCCACTGCTACCTGTTCGATGACCGGTTCGGGTGTCCCGGCAAGGGAAACGACAGGGGGAAGGTTGAGGAGATGGTCGGCTATATGCGGCGCAACTTTCTGGTACCGGTACCGTCCTTCGAGAGCTTCGCCGCCCTGAACGCCCCCCTGGAGCGTCGCTGCCTGGTGCGGATGATGCCAAGCTCCGGGGCTACTCAGAGAGCATAGGCCAGCGGATGGAACGGGACCTGGAGGCCCCTTTCTGCGGGTCGAGGCGAATGAAGGCCTGGCTGGAGAGGCGTGGAATTAGGGTGAACCGGAAGCGGGTGCAGCGGCTGATGCGGGTCGTGGGGCCGAGGGTCATCCACCGTAGGCCCGGCGCCCGCAGGTCGGTGCCCGGGGCCAAAGTCTATCCGTACCTGTTGGGCTAGGCCAGGATCACCCGGCCCAACCAGGTGTGGACGGCGGACATCACCTACCTGCCCATGGCCGGGGGTCTCTGCCTGGTGGTCATCATGGACTGGCACAGCCGGTACGTGGTGGCCTGGCGGCTGCCCAACACCCTGGAAGCCGGCTTTTGCGTCGAGGCTTTGGAGGAGGCGCTGGGCCAGGGCAAGCCGGAGGTGTTCAACACCGACCAGGGGAGCCGGTTCACCAGCCTGGAGTTCACCCAGGTCTTCCGATACCGCGGCGTGAAGATCAGCATGGACGGGAAGAGGCGCTACTCCGACAACATCATCGTGGACCGGCTGTGGCGGACGGTGAAATACGAAGAGGTGCACCTGAAGGCTTACGCCGACGCCCGGGAAGCCCACACGGGATTGGAGGACTACTTCCGGTTCTACAACCACCTGAGTCCCCATCAGGTCCTGGCCTACTGGACGCCGGCCGAGGTGTTCCACTGGGAGCAGGGATTCGGGAGGAGGAACCTGATGAAAGGAGGTGTTTATCGGGGACAGGGGCACTACTGGCAGGAGCGCCGGGATTCTCACTTAACTCTGCCCTAGTTCTGTCCAAATAACGGGCTCTTCCGCACTTTTGATGAAGATCGGAAAAGCGGAAGTGGAATGACTTGGCGGGTCCCCGGTCTGCCGCGCCTACAGGCACAGCACAGATCCGCTGAAGGTCAATCAGCATGCCGAATTTTCATTTTTGGCGCCAATTTGGGACGCTTTCACCAAAAGTGCGGAAGAGCCAAATAACGGGGTCCATCTCAGTCCTTCTGGACCAGGTCTTGGAGTTCCCTACTGTAGATGTTGGTGATGTTGTGCCAGGGGATGCTGAGGGTGGTGTTGGACCATCTGCCGACGGGGATGAGGGTGGCGTCCAGGAGGTTGATGTGGGAGGTGATGAGCCCGCCTTCCGGGAGTTTTTCGATGGTGCGCTGGTGTTCGGTGTTCCTGGCCAGGGTGAGGACGTTGTCCTTGACGTGGACCAGGCGGGTCTCTCCGACGTTGTCGATGGCCTCGTAGCAGTACTGGTCGTGGAGGATCTGGGTGACGTAGCTGACGTCGGGGTAGTGGAGGGGCAGCAGTGCGGGCTGGGTCATGTTGCCTGGGTCTCCTGGGGTTGTGATTTGGGGGCTGGCGCGGAGGGTGGCGTTCAGGTGAGGCGGACGCCGCGGTAGAGCATGGTCTTAGCCTTGGCCTGGGTTGACCAGATCTTCTCGCCCCTTGTGGGGAAGCCGGGGACCACTTCCCGGACCCGGGTTATGAGCTCGTGACGGGAGTGGCCCAGGGTGTTGCCCATCTCGTCGGGGGGGTGTTCCTGGGAGAGGGCCTGGAGGATGTCGTAGCCGGTGGTTGAGTCTTGGGGGTCGCCGGTTGCGTGGACGTGTTCCAGTATCCAGTCCGCCAGGTGTCCCTCGGGGCTGGAGAGGCTTCTTGGAGCGCTCATGGCGTTGTTCGTCCTTCTTGGGGCTGATTCCGGGTCCATGTAGTTGACGGGGATGCCCAGTTCCCTAGCCTGGTGGATCTCGATATTGACCCCGATGCTTTCCTTCCAGCCGGGGAGCATGACTACGGTGAGGGAGTCGCAGCGGCGGAGAAAGTGGAGGTCGAACCGGTACCACTCGTCCTGGGAGAGGTCGTCCTGGAGGTGTTGGATGGCGTGGCCGTAGTTGATGGGTGAGAAGACGGCGGCCCCGTCCCTGATGAGGGCGGAGGCGACGGCGTTTATGGCGTCCTCCCTCTGGCGGGCGACCTTGGGGTCGCTGTTGGTGTAGGGGGCTGCCAGGTAGACCAGGTGGTCTTGGCTGAAACGCATAAGCGGGTCCTTGGCGGTTGGACTCTGGCTGGGTTCTGGGACGACGGTCAGGGGTTGTTGTTCCCGGAGGCCCGGGCGTTTGACCACTCGATGCACTCCTCGACCCGGAAGCTGGTGGGGGTATTGGGGCCTGGGTGGATTACCATGCCTTGGCGGTCGGTGATGATGCGGTAGACGGTGGTGTGGGGTGGGTGGTAGGCCCGGTCCTGGAAGTTGCCGTTCCAGTGGGTTCCCCTGGGCCACTTGACGGCGATGTACTCGTCGTCCTTGGCGAGGAGGGTACCCTTTCCTCCCATGTCGACCATGGAGAGGGTGACCTTGTCCCCGGAGATGTGCATCCAGTAGCGGTCCCTGCGCATCACTTTTCCTCTTTGGGCCGGTTGGCGCTGGCGGCGGGGCAGGGGAAGGCCCGGGACTCCTCGACGGAGTAGAAGACGATGCCGCACTGGGTGCAGGTAAGGATGTTGCCGGCGGCCCAGGGCTTGGTGATGTGGTGGCGTTGGTCCTGGGGGATGTTATTTGGGTCCGGGGGCGGTGTCGGGGCCGGAGGCGCTTCTGCGGAGCCCCTGGCCTTGGCGATTGTCCTCTTGGCGATACCCAGGGCGACGCACTGGGCGGCGGTGGTGTGTCCCCGGTCGAAGGCGGCGATCATCTCCACCAGGGACTCTTCCAGGTTTGGGGCGTGGGTGATGAAGCGGAGGTTGGCTTCCTGCTCCTCTGGGGAGAACTTGCCCGTGGGGATCTGGGCTATGGGCCAGTTGCTGTCGGGGCTGTAGACGTAGGTGCCCCTGTTGGTCCAGGGCGCCTTGCTGTGGGGGGTCATTGGTTTCCTCCTGAGGAGTGTTGCGGTTGCGCCTTTTGGGCCATCTGCCCAAGGGCCCAGACGGTCCAGCGGGCGAAGTCTCTGGGGTCGAGGCCGCTGCCGTGATGGAGCCTGGTTACGAGTGTTTCGGGCTTGATGCAGGCGTCCTCCATGCACTGGAAGTGGTAAAAGGCTTCGTCGGAACCCAGGTCTAGGAAGCCGTGGTAGGTGACCTTGACGTAGCCTGCGTCGGGGCCGGTGCCCAGGTCTCCCTTGGCATTGCACTGGGCGCAGGTGTTGTCCGGTGTCACGGGCTTTCTCCTCCGGCCTTGGCGAGGGCCCGCTTGAGGTCGTTTATGGCCTGGGAGTCGGGGTCGAACACGTCCCGGCCGCCCTCGTGGCGGTTGGCGAAGGTCCTGACCTGGGTGAGGACGTCCAGGGCGGCGCCCCCGGCGTCGATGAGCTCGGGGAGGGCGGTGATGCCCTTGGTGACGGGCGGGTCGAAGGCCACGGCGACCAGGTCATCCTTGGAGTCCCGGAGCTCACATGCGGTGAAGTACCACTCGTTGAGGCGGGGCTGTCCGCAGGTCCAGGGGGTATTGGGCAGGTTGCTCATCTTGGGAACTCCTGGCCTGTGGCCTTGGTGAGGGCCTCGGCTACCATGATGTTCAACTCGTAGTCCTTGCCGCACTGGATGGGGTTGTCGCAGTTGAAGGCGCAGAGGTTGGTGGGGACGTGGAGGGGGACCCTCATGAGGAACTCCTGGAGGGCCCTGATCATTTCGGGGACGGCGGACATGCCGTGGGCGTTGGCCAGGTCGGTATCGTCGAGGTTGCCTTCCCGGGGGCGGATGGTGGCGATGCGGCGGGAGGGGCTGGAGATAACCAGGGCCCCGGGTATTTCCACAATGTACCAGGGTTCTTCTGAGACAGGTCTTGGGGAGATGGGCTTTGGCTGGGTCAAAACTTCACCTGTAGTGATGGTGGATAGGGGTACTTTGGCCCTTGGGCGGGGGCGGCTGCAAGGGGCTTCTGACACTTGGAGACGGGCGTTGAGGGTGCGGGGCTGTCCTTCCTGGGGAGACGGGCGGCTAGGGCATGGGGGCTGCCGACGCCCTTGGGTATTCCCGGATGATGCGATCTACGGTTTCCAGCCAGCGTCTTGCGCTGGGCTGGTCTCCGAAGGAGACCCATTCGGGGTCGCCCTCGCCCGGGACTTCGGGGTCTCCCGCCGGACTGATGGTGATGACGGCGGCCTGCCATTGGGGGCTGCCCGGCTGCTTGTGGATTGCGGCGGCGCTGCCGTCGGTGAAGAAGAGGATGGTTCTTTTCGGGTCGTTGGGGCAGGGAGTTGAATCCTTGACCCTGGGCCCGAAGAGGGCGAGGAAAGGTTGCTCTGGGACGTGGCGGTAACCTTCCAGCCGGTCGATGTTGACGTGGTGCTGGGTGACGAACATCTGGGCGACGCTGAACATCATTGGGAGTTTCCTGAGTCTTTGGGGGATGGGTTCAGGGGCAGTGGGTTGGGAGAGGTGGAGCGCCCGGCGGGAGTCGAACCCGCAACCTTGGGTGTAGAAGACCCCTGCTCTGGTCCATTGAGCTACGGGCGCTTGGCGGTTGGCTTGGTGGCCGGTTAGCGGCTGGGCTGCTTCTGCTTGCTGAGGATGGAGGCGAAGTGCTTCTCGATGAGGTTGTTCGGAATCACGGCCTGCCTCTTGTGCTTGCGCCAGGTCCGGTCCCAGGGACCGTCCTTGGCCCCGGTCATGCCGGAGAGTTGGACGCCGGTGAACTTTCCATAGACGTTGAACACCTGGTCGACTATGTCGGCCTCGTCTTCGTCGAAGTCCTTGGCGTGGGCCAGCACTTCGGCCTCGACGGGGTTGCCGCGGTAGTAGGACAGGTTGTGGTAGACCTCGGGCATGACGGGCCCGTAGAGCCAGGCCTCGAACTTGGACTCGAGGAGGGGGCGGTTGTGGATGCCGAGCATCCAGCCGTGGGCGAAGTAGACCAGCTTCTGGACCTGGATGGGCGTGAAGCGCGGCCCTTTGTTCAGGCCGCGGCCTATGAAGTAATTGGTGACGTGGAGAGGGTCATGGGGGCCGCTCATGGGTTCTTTCCCTGCTTGCAGACGGTGGTTTCTGTCCGTTGTTTGGGTTGGAGGCGTCCGGCGGGAATTGAACCCGCGCCGTGGCGAGGTAAGGATCTCCCCTGCTTTACCACTTAGCTACGGACGCCTTGGGGGTGCGGTTTTCTTGGTACGCCCGAGGGGATTCGAACCCCTGACCTCCGGCTTATAAGGCCGGCGCTCTTCCTCTGAGCTACGGGCGAGTGGTGCTGGGGGCTAGGGCGTCCCCTGGGGGCCCGCTTCCGGGACCAGGAGTATTTGGACGGCCCCTTTGTCCAGGTCGGGTTCCTGCCTGGCGCCGATGGCGAGGGGCATAACGGGCCGGGTGGTGGCCTTGCGGAGTATGGCTGCTCTCTCCCTGGCCCGGTCGATGTCGAGCTGCTGGACGGTTATGGAAACCTCGGCCAGTACGTATTCGTCCACCTCGTCCCGGGTAAAGACCAGGTCTGCCTGGAGGAGTTGGTCCGCCTCCTGGGGGGTTATGATCCCTTGGAGTTCCGGCTCGTAGATGAGTTCGCCCAGTTTGCCGTTGTCGTTCTGCCGGGCGAAGGGGGAGGCCCGCATGCTGAGTTCCCGCAGGAAGAACCTCCGGGCGTTCCGGGCGACGTGGGACTCGTAGTCGTGGCCAGAGAGGTTGCTGATCTGGCCTCCCATGGTGTCCAGGCGCCCGTCGATGCTGCCAAGGTGCCCGTCGATGGTATCGAGGCGCCCGTCGATGGTATCGAGGCGGTCTTTGACGACGACCATGTCCTCCTTGAGGACGGCGACGTCTCCCTTGACTTCGGCCATGTCCCCTTTGAGGGTGGCGATGTCCTGTTCGATGGGCTCCAGCCTGAGGGGCACTTGGAGCAGGTCGTCGGTCAGGAGGTGGCGTCTGAGTTCGTCCCGGAGGGCGGGTTCCCGCTGCATGGCGTCGAGGATGTCCTGGAAGGTGTTGATCGGAGTGGTCATTGGCGTTCCTCTGGCCTGTATTTTACACCTTCTGTCCTGCTCTGAGTTACAGGGTGCTTCCCGGGGGTTAGATGTCCACTCCCCTCTCCCTGCGCCCTGCACAGCGGTTGCAGTAGGCGTACTCCTTCAGGAGCCGCACGATGCGGCCGCAGCCCTCGCAGGCCTTTTCCACGGAGCGTCTCTGGACGTCCCGGTAGAAGGCCCGGTCCTCGTGGTCCCGGATCTCGTAGTTCCCGAAGTTGTCGTCGACGTAGGAAGGCATGGCTTCAACTCCTCCTTGGGGTGACCCGGTTGACCGGGATTTGCTGCCCGAAGAACATGGGCTCCGCCAGTTCTTCGGGGTTGGGTCTCTGGGCGTAGCCCCAGGCGTCGGCCATGGTCGAGGCGTGGTCCCTGGCTTCCTGGATGTCGGAGAAGGGGCCCCGTTTCATGCTGGGCGAGTAGTAGCCGTCCAGGTGGTATTCGAGTATCCAGACGTCGGGGTTTGAGGGGTTGTGGCGGACGCCTTCCTGGCCTAGGTACATGGCGTAGATGGCTTCGCCGGCGCGCTTTATCCGGAACATGAGGGTTGACCAGAACTTGGTGCGGCTCAGGAACTGGCGGCCGTCGGGGGTGGTGTGCTCAAAGCGCACGGCCTTGAAGGTTGTTGCGGTATGGACCGGGTCTCCTGAGTAGCTCTGGGGTTCCTGTTTCCATACGAGTCTTTCCATGTCAGCGGTTCCTTGTTCTGCTTCGGTCCTGGTCTTGGCTAGCTGGAGAACTGGCAGTCCCAGCGGCGCATGTCGATGTTCTCCATGGGTTCGTTGCGGCCTTGGCGCTGCCTTCTTGGCTTGGGCTCCCGGGCCTGTTCCGCCTTGGGCCGGCCGGGGGTTGTGACGCCGGCGTCCCGGCTGGGAATGGCGGTCAGGTTGGGGGGAGTCATGGGCTGGGTCCTTTGGTTTGGAGGTTAGCGGACGGTAGCTCCGTTTTCGGGGGCTGCAGCTTTGCAAGCTGGTCCTGCTTGTTGATGGCTCAGGCGTGGGAGGACTGACAATCCGGGTCGTTTACCGGACAGTACCTTGGCGGTCCTGTCTTCACCGGTTCGTCGTCCGGTCTTCCGCCTGGATGCAGCTGAAGTCGTGCTGGGTGTAGAGGGCGGCGGAGACCGCGTCTCCTCCCGTGAGGGAAGACTCCCGGTCCCAGTACTCGTTCTCCACGGAGAGTTTTGCTTCGGAGCCGTCCCTGGGGCTCATGTCTCCTGCGGCCAGGCGGCAGGCGCCTTGGAGCGCTCCCTGGTGGTCCCTGTCCCAGAACCGGCACTGTCCGCAGGGGACGGGAAAGGGTGAAGGGTGTTGCTGTTGGGCCATTGTCAACTCCTTTCCGGGGCCCTGCTATTCCGGCTGGGGCGGCAGGTCTTGGTCCGGGTCGTAGACTAACTCGGGGACCATGGCCGCGGCGGCGGGCTTTATGCCGGTCATCCTCTGGTGCTCCTCCGCCAGGTCCACCAACTCGGCGAACTCCCTTTCGTCCCGGCAGAGGCGGCTCATGTCCGGGTTGAAGCTGCCCTCTTGGGCCAGGTAGACCGGGTTTCCTGCCCCCATGGGCTCGATGTGCTCCGGCCATGTGGGGTCGACCTGGGACTCCGTCACGATGAAGGACGCGGTCTTCTCCCCCGCCTCGGTGATCAGGCCCCGGAAGCGGGCCAGGGCGCAGGTCTGGTGGTGATAGTTCCATACGGTGACGTGGCTGTCGGGCTTGGCGTCCTCCTGGTCCTCCGGGGTGCGGAGCTCGAAGATGGCCCCTCCCTGGGTGGGCTGGAGAATGATTCCGATGGGCTTGGCTGCGGGTACGCTCACGTGAGAGCCTCCTGTAATGTTTCTTCTTCGGCGGTCTGGCCGGTCTCGGCGTGGACCCACCAGTTCCGGTTGGGGTTGGCCGCCGCTCCCGGGGGGCTGGCGGCCTTGGTGTACATCTCGGCCACGGTGTCCATGGCCTCTTTCACTTGGTTGCTTACAGCGTGGTTTCTGGGCCCCCGGGTCTGAGATTCAGTCCATCCCCGGCCGTTGGGCCTTATCTCCCCGGTGGCGATGCGCTTGTCTCCTGACCTTATGGAGAAGATCCGGCTCTGGCCGGAGGCGCACTGGTCTCCGTAGCCGATGACGCAGTGACTCATGGCCAGGGACTCCTCGTAGAGGTCCTTCTGGGAGGTGAGGGGGATTATGGTGAGGCCGTTCATGTCCGTCCTGCCCAGGCAGGAGTGCCATGCCTGGTACATGTTGTCCTGGCCGGCCAGGGTGTTCTTCCACTGGCGGTTGATGGGGTCCTCCTGGAGCTGGCGGTGCCACTCCTCCGACCTGCGCCGAAGGCCGGCCCAGGTGGTCGACCTTATCACCGGGCCGTTGTCCCGGGACATTTCGTGGACGTAGTCGAAGACGTCCCTTACCTCGAGGCCGGTGAACTGGTGGCGTTCCCCTGCCTCTTTCTCCGGGTCCATCTCCTGGAAGAGGAGGGAGAGGGCGATGACGGTGTTCTCCTGGCCGTTGCGCCCTCCGGTCAGGAGTTGCACTCCGGCCAGGGCTACGGCCCTGGCGGCTTCGGGGGAGGCGACCCTGGCCCGGGCCATGGCGTTTAGCAGCACCGCGGCCCGCTCCTTGGTCAACTCCTTGGTGGTGTTCCTCATGGTCATGGTGTCCATGGTGGCGGCGAACTTCCAGTTGGCCCTGTCAACTCCTGCCTTCTCCATGGACTGGCGGGCCATGGCGATGGCCTGCCCTGGGTGGTTAATCTGCTCCTCCGGGGAGCAGTAGGCGAAGAGCCACTCGGTGGCCCCGGGGTTGGTGTTGTCCAGGTGTTCTAGGAAGTCCTTGGTCATTACCGCTAGGTTGTACTTGTCCACGTTGACGGTCCGGGCGGGGGCGTGGCGGCAGGCCTCCTTCCAGTGTTCTTCCTCCACCAGGGCGGCCACTGCGTCGTGGAGCAGGGGGGAGAGGCGGGTATCGTCCGTTTCCTTAAGGTCCGGCCTGGCCTGGACCATTGCCTTGACCGAGGACAGGGAGGTGTTCGACGAGGGCTGGCGGACGTTGTCCGGCAGGCCCAGTTCCTTCCAGTGGTCCTGGAGGAAGTCGTGGACGGTCTCCTTCCTGGTGCTGCGGACCAGTCCCCGGGTGCTCCAGTAGCTCCGCTGGTCCGGCCGGGGCGTTCCCGGCTCCGGGAGTTGGAAGTGCTGCCAGGGGGTCAGGGGCTCCGAGTCGTGTACTGTGAGGGCACCGTTGGGCTCCCTGTCGACGGCGAAGGAACGGTGGTCTCTGGTGTTGAAGCTGACGGCGGCCCTCCTTCCTGGTTGGAGGTCCAGCGCCGCGGCCTCTGCCAGTTTGTCCATCAGAACGTCTCCCAGCGGCCCGGAGATGGCCTGGGAGAGTTCCGCGGCAGTTGCGACACGGGCTCGGGGCTTGGCGGCGATCTCTGTCCTTCTCCGCTTCGCCGGGGCCTTCGGTTCCCTGACCCCTGCCGGCATCTGCTCCATGAGTTCACGCCAGGTGATTGGAGAGCAGGCGGGCCGGTCCTGGACTTCCTTCAGGACGGCGCGAACCGTCTTGATGTCCTCCCTGTCTTCAGCCTGGAGGGTGCCCTGCTCGTGGCGGATGACGGCCCGGAGCTGCAGGGCGAGGTTTGCCTGGGTCCCGTCCTTGGCGTCGGCGCGCCTGCGGCTCTCCCGCAGGAAGGCTAGGGCTATCTCCGGGGGGTGGACGGCGGTGGTGAGGCGGGCCATGGTGGCCAGGGCGGTGTAGGTCGGTTCCGTCCCTGCCGCCATCACCCGGGCCAGGGTCGGCGTTGGGTTGGCCAGGTTGCTGGGGTAGTGGTTCACCGCCAGGTGGTTCAGGCGGGAGTAGGCCTCCCACAGGCTGTCCGGGTCGTAGCCCTGGAGATGCCTGTCGATGTCGTAGAAGAAGGCCTTCCTGGCCTCGTCGATCACGTCCTGGGGGGTGTGCCCGGGGAATATCTGGTGCGCGGCGGTGCTGAACCAGAGGGTGACGGCGTTTGGGTTCTGCCGGTGGGCTTCGGTGAGGACGTCCTGGTATCTCCTGAGGGTGTTGAAGTTGTGGATGGTGGCCCTGGAGCCGGCGATGCGGAGGGTCAGGGAGACATGGTCCTTGCCCAAGAGTTTGTGTAGCAGGTTCTGGGCCAGCTGCCGGGGGTTGTTGACGTAGCCGTTGCCCGAGGAGGCAAGGACTCCCCTAGCGGCCTTGGCGATGGCTTTCCTGACACTCTGGTCATAGAGGGGCGGGTCTTGGTCCTGCCAGGCGTTTGCCCCGTCCGGGGGGTGCTGGGGAATGGGGCCCAGGGCGTCCTCGGTTGCCTTGGCGATCTGGTCTTCGGCGTAGCCCAGCAGCAGGTACCAACTCTTTTTGAAGATGTCGAAGGACTTGGAGCGGATGCAGCTGGTGAGGGCGTCCTGGTCGCCCCGGACGTCGACGGTGCCGTCGGGGAGGAGGTGGAAGACCGTTTCCCCGTCGTTCCTTCCGTAGAGGCGTAGGGTCTTTTTCTCCTCGTCCAGTTGGATGAAGGGGCCCTGGTCGAACTCCCTAAGGACCTGGGGGTAGGCCACGTCCTCAATGGTGCGCAGCACTTCCGGTGTCCCTGGGTTGTGGACTCGTCTCTGGAGTGTCATTGTCTTCTCCTGCCCTGGGGCCTGTGTTGCTCTGGCCGGCGGCAAGGCAGGGAAGCGCGCCGGCCGTTTTCATTCTGCGTCTTGGGATGGGCTCGGGCCACTGTGTTCTGTCGGTGCTCCGGTCGCCCCTACGCCTTGGACCCTTCCTGAGAGATTTGCCTCTCCAGGGTGGCTGCCAGGTCGTCTGCCTGGGAACTGTGCCGGTAGAGGGCGTTGCCCGTGACCAGGTCAACGCTCATGGTGTTGAGGCGGGCGCCGGTGCGGGCGCCGGACCTTGCTCCCTGGGACGCTCCCCGGAATATGTTGGCGATGGTGTTGACGGCAGTCCTCATGGTGTCTCTTTTCTCCCTCTCTCCCGCCGCTCCCGGTTTCTTCGGAGGTAGGACCTGGGCAGGTTCTTGACTGGATGGTTGGCCCCTCTCTGGTTGCGGAGGGCCTTGAGGCAGCTTATGACCTGGGTGGCGGCGAAGCTGCTGAAGCGGTTGTCCGGGGGCCTTGTCCCCAGGACGTGGATGATGCCGGTGTCGGGGTCGTTGCCCCAGCCCAGGCGGTTGACCAGGACCCGGATGTAGGCGAGTTGCCGTTTGGTTGCGTGCCATGCCATGGGCGTATTACTCCAGGTGCTGGCCGGCGTCCAGCCAGCGCCATTCACCGTTCACCTGGAGTTCCAGCATCTGCCGTTCCTCTGGGCCTTCGGCGATGATCTCGCCTATCCGGTAACCGTGGTAGGCGGGGAGGCCGGTCCTGGCCTCTAGGTCGTCGCCGTCTTGGACGGTGATTATCCGGGTCTCCGTGCCGGCGTCGGTGGATACTGTGACCTCGACCCGGGCTGTGGGCATGGCGAGGTTCCTTCCTTTTCGCTCGGGGTGGAGGTCTGTGGAGTGGAGTACCAGGTGCGGCGGCTGATTTCCGTGGGGAGTCTCCTGGGACTCCGGCGTTGTTTCCTGGAGCATCTGGTCCTTGTCCTCTTATGGGTCGCGGGCTGTACCTGCCTTACTGGAACAGGGCCTTCAGCACCGGCCGTGCTGTTTCCGGTTCCGGGAAATGGACCTCGAAGTCCACGGAGGCTATTACGCTGGCCGGGTCCGTGAGGGTGTAGTACTCGCCTTTGATCCCCTCCTTCGCCAGGTATCGGACGGCCCTGCCGGGCAGCACCGGTGAGGGGTTGTCGGGGTCCAGGGCGGAGAGGTTGAACTCGAAGGCGGCGGCGGAGATGATGAAGTCCCACCAGCTGTGCCAGTACTCGGAGTCTTGGACGAACTGGTTCAGGTTGTCAGTCTCCAGGAAGTAGTCCAGGGCGCACTCCCAGTAATCCGGGGGAGTTGGGTGGCCTTGGGGGTTCTGGAAGTGGAGGGCGATCTGCACCTCCGTGTCCTCCCTCTCCTCCTGGTCCAGGCCGGGGAGGGAGCGGAGCAGGGTCCAATGGTCGGCGGCTGTTGTCATGGTGTTCTCCGGTCGGTGGGTGAGGTGCCGCGGCCCCGATTCCGGAAACGGGGCCGGCGGCGGGGGATGGGTGAGTCCCGGAACTCCCCGTCCCCGGGCCGATTGTATGAAGGGGGTCTTGCACCCGGCAACGGGCTTCTGACACCTGCCGGCAGGTGTCTACCCTGTCAACAGGCTTGGTCAGTAGACTTGGACCAGGCGGTAGGGGCGGTCCGCTCCCATGGCCAGCTTGCCCAGGCTATGGCAGGCCTCTTTGAGCTTCATCGCCCGGAAGTGTTCGGGGCAGAAGTGGACCCTGACCGAGTGGTACTGGCCGCAGCCCTCGCAGGGCGTGCTGCTGCTGAGGATGGCCCTTTTGGTGCCATCCTCGTGGCATGTGGTCCACTCGCATTTTGGTCTTTGGTGCATGGTTGTTCCTTTGCTCAATAAATGCTTTTTCGTTTTTATTTAGAAGGGCTGTTTGCTACCCGGCTTATCCGGTAGCCGTTTGCTCTTGCTAGCAGGGTTACTTGGTTGGTTTTGACTGTACGTCCTTCTGTTACTCCAACCCTTGTCTTCCCGTCGTTCAGGAGCGCGTAGCCCATCTTCTGCCCATCAACGGGATGGGTGTAGGAGACCAGGTCTCCGGATGTGATGCCTTTGTTTCGCCGCTGCCTGAGTTTGTGTCCTGGCATAGTGGTGAAACCTTGCTGGGACCTAGGAAGTCGGCAGTAAGCCCTGTAGGGGCTGTTGCGGCCTTCCGGTCCGGTCTTGTACCTGGGGGTGCCGTGCTTGCCGGGAGGCCAGAGCATCTGCCTGCGGCCGTGGCCTGTGCTCTTGATGATGGTCAACCTTTCCGGGAGGTTGTTCACTCTTGCTGGCTGTCCTAGGCAGAGAGCGTCGTTGCCATGGGACTTTGGGATGTTCAGTTGGTTCCTAGTGTAGGCGGTGTTGACCGCGTCGGTTTCCTCAACCTGCAGCCGGGTCCATCTCATGGCTTCTAACAACAGGGGTATCAGCTGGTTCATGTGGGTGGCCGAGGACATGGAGGTCTTCAGTTGGGCCTTGATGCGCCGCAGGCGGTCCGGCTCTTTGGCTAGGAACTGTTCGAGGGAGTAGTTGTCCTTGGCCTTGTTGCAGTTGTGGCAGGCGGTTATGAGGTTGTCTATCCGGGTGGCCCCGCCCTGGCTCTTGGGAATGATGTGGTCCATCTCCAGTCTTTGGTTCTTGCCGGCTCTGCATTTTTGCTGGTACTGGCAGGTCCGTTTGTCTCTTTGGAGGACGTATGCCCTGACCTGCATCCTGCCTCGCTCGGACTCCTGGTAGTCCGCTCCTTCCACCCTGGGGTCTCGTAGGAGCCTGGGGTCGAAGCGGTTGGTCTCGATGATGATCTTGGTGATGGGGAAGATTTCCCGGATGTGTCGGACTGTCGTTGTTATGTTGGCCAGCCGTGACAGCAGGGACGGCGGCAGCCAGTCCGGCTTGCGGGTGCGGTTCAGGAAGCGGGTCGGCCTTCTCCGGAGGCGGAGGCGGCGGCTCCTTCGGTGGGCCATTCTTGCGTTCATTCCCTGGGTGATGGAATAGCTTCTATGGTGGACCTCGAAGGGGGCTACGGAGGTTGTTTCGGTGTTGGGATTCCAGGTTGCTACGACCATTCCTGTGACCTTGGCCCCGGGGTCAATGTTCAGGGACATTTCGGGGGTTTTAGGTTCTTCCAGGTGCTTTGTGAGTCTTACGGTGAAATGGCCGTGCCTCCATTCCTTTACTGCCTTCCCTGTTTCCAGCCAGCGGCGGACTCGTGAGGGCCTGGCGGGGGAAAGGGGTGTTCCGTCGTGGGCCAGGACCGGGACGGTTTTCTGGTTGTTGGGCGATGTGTACCTTTTCAACCCTTTGTCTCCTGTTAGGACGGTAAGTCCTGTGGTAAGGCCTGTCGGTTGGGGGAAATCGGCCGGCAGGCCGCTGCCTCGCTCATGCCCAGGAAGGGATTCTTCACCCTTGGGGACGTTTGGTCTTTTGGACTGGGGGTCCCGTTGGGTTGGAGAGCCTGGGGCTGGCAGAGCACTCCAGGGTCCTGTGGTTTGCACTTCCGGGGCGTAGCTGGACTTTTTGCATTCCCCTTCGTCCAGTTGGAGCTGTGCAATGCACTCAAGTCACCGTGGGCCTCCTTGTGGGGGCTTCTGGGTATTTATTGTGCAAAGCCGGTCCTAGGTCTCTCTTTTTGCTTCGGTGGTTAGTTGAATTCCGTCTGGTTGCCCTTGCGGAACAGGTAGTCGGGGCTTCGGCCTTGAGCTTCACCCTGCCGAGGGATGGGTCCTGTCTTTCGGGGAGGGTGGTGATCACCAGTCCCTCCCGGACGTTGGTGCCGGATATGGCGTCCCTGCTGTCCCGGTGCTGGGCCAGGGCCTCTTGGGAGTGGGGTCCTCCGTACAGGAGGGGGACCTGGGCCAGGCCCAGTTTGGCAAGGTATATCTCCAAGTCCGGGAACTCCATGAAGCGGGCGTCGGGGCCTCCGATGTGGATATCGAAGACACGGAATCCCTTTTCCTGGCCGGTATGGCCGTAGTGGAGGTCCTGGACTCCCTGGCCGAATATCTCTCCGAAGACGGAGAGGGGCTGGTCCATGTACTTGGCCAGCTTCCGGACTTCCCGCCAGATTTCGGGGGCCTGGAGGTTGTTCAGGAAGTTCCGGACGTAGAGGTTGCGCTGGTTGTTCGGGGTGTTGAGGAAGCTGTGCTTCTGCAGCAGGCCCTTGCTGGCGATGAGGGTATCGCCGTCGAAGAGGCGCCCATCCTCGAGGCCCGGGACCACGGTGTAGCAGGCCATGGTGCCGTGGATCTTCTCGGTGTAGACCACCTGCTCGCCCTCCTGGAGGACGTCCGGCCATGCTTGGATGTTCTCCACGTCGAAGTGGGGACTGAGGCCCGGGAAGGGGCCAGTTCCCCGTTCATCGAGGAGGGGACCTCGGGGACGTACTTGGTTATCCCGTAGAACGGGGCTGCGTCGTCTCCAAGGCTGAGGCCCGGGGGGACGGGGGCGAGGAGGCCCTGGCTTACCACTCCGCGGAGGCGGGCGGCCTTGACCCGGTTGCCCTTGGAGCCGGCCAGCATGCCGGTCCCTTTCTCTGGGTCCCAGAGCTCCAGTCCCATGAGCAGTTCATCGGGGAGGATGGAGGCCTCGGGGATGTAGACCGCCAGGTCGCCCTGACGGTAGAGGCCCTTCCTGGTTACTAACTGGTAGCCGCCGACCCGGGCTACGTCCAGGCGGTCGGCGTTCTCGTGGGCGGTGACAGAGTCCAGGGATACGACTGCAGCCTTGAATTCCATTCTTCCTTCTCCTGTGGCCGGTGTCCCTTTTGAGAGGTTACACCGGGGGGCTGTGGCCGCGCATTGGCGCGGCGGTGTCCTTTTGGGTTACTGCGAGCCTTGGCCACGGACTATGCCGGTGGCCGGAGGCTCATTGCCACCATGGCGGGGTGGAACTGGTTGGCGAAGTCCTCGAGGGTGTACTCCGCGGGCACGGGCTTGCGGCCCGGGCGCATGATGCAGATGGAGGCGGGGTTGCCTTCCAGGAGCATCCGGGCGACGATGCCCCGGCCCCTCTCGGGGGTGGAGGCTTCCATGGTGTCGGAGAGTGATGCCACTTGGCCGTTTATGGCGGCGGCGGTCATCTGGTCCTCGGCCCTCATGAAGGCGTCCCTGATTCCCTGGGGTTCCTCGATGGTGACTCCCAGCATGGTGAACCCGCTGCGGGCGGTGGCGCAGGTCTCGTGGATTGTCCAGCCGTTGATCTCTTGCATTTTCTCTTCTCCAAGTCGGGTATTCTGCCCGGGCCATCCCGGAACGCAGGGGGAGGGGATGGACGCTGTTGGTCTTGGCCCTGGGGCTTGACGGGCCGCGCCGTACCGGGCCTTCCCCAAGCGCAGGGAAGGGGGAAGGGCCTGGTCGGTGGCTGTTTGGAGGTTGGAGTTAGGAGCCGGGCCCTTGGCTGGAGGCGGGGCCGGCGTACTCATCTTCGGGAGCGTTGTTCCTGCGAAGGCATGGCATGATGGGCAGTTTTCTTCCTGCCTGCTGCTTCTGTGAAAAACATTGCCGATGCGCCTGGATGTGGCGGCATGGCGTATGGAGGAGAGGGCCTGTTTTTCAGCTTCCGTTTTGTCTGTAGGGAAGGGGGGCTCAGGGAGCGGGGGCCCCTTGTATACAGCGGGGGTCTTGGGGTAGCGCCGCTGCAGGGCGTACTTGGTTTCCTGGTGCATGTGGAGGACCATGATGCTGAGTCTCTTGGGTTCTGCCATGTGGTCTGGGTATGTTGTGAAGTCCGGCTTGGGGTTCTTGTCGTTGGGGTGGAGCAGGAAGTCGGCGGCTTCTTTGTAGGTCGTGGAGGGAGTCCAGGAAGGGAAAGGGGTTCAGGCGGGTGTCCTGGGCTGGTGGTCCTTCGGCCTTCTGCAGGAGGTCTATTTCCTTTTGGGCCTGGTTTTCTCTCTGGGCGTCGGTGAGGTTCGATTTCCGGTTGGCCCAGACGTAACGGGAGAGGTCTGCGGCGTTCTGGCAGGTGGAACCGTCGTCCTTCAGGGCCCACCACTTCCCGTCCAGGCGGTAGTCTGGGCAGTAGCTGTCGGACAGTTCCGCCAAGGCCTTTTCCCGCAGCATTTGGGACTTGGCGCTGTCGGGGTCGTTTTCCCCGGCCTTGGCCATGGCGACGAGGTTCCACCTAAGGCGACGGCGGTGATAGCCAAGTCGGCGGGCCGGGTGGTGGTGGAGACGCTGAACGTTTCGGGGATGGTCGGGAACTGGAGGCTGGCCCGGGCCATTTCGGATGCTGGTATGTCGGGTTTCCTGGCTAAGCTGGAGTACAAGTGCCGGTGGTACGGTGCGGAGTATGTGAAAGCGGACCGGTGGTTTGCTTCGTCGAAGCTGTGTTCCCAGTGTGAGTGGGAAAACAAGGACCTTTCTCTCTCACAGCGGGAGTGGCTCTGTGGTGGTTGTGGAGTGCTAAATGACCGCGACGCCAACGCGGCGAGTAATTTAGCGGCTTGGCCGGGTTTGAGCTTCCCGGTGACTGGGCGTGGAGACTGCGTAAGACCGGTACTGCCGGCGGCGGCCTGTGAAGCGTCAAGTGAATTCATGTGTGAAGTCTGGGCTCTTGCAGAGCTGGAGTATCAGATTTCAGCAGATTTTGAATAGCGGTGGCCTGCGCGCCATTGGCAACGCCCAGGACTTTTCGATTGTATGCGGCCTTGCTCCCCTGGGTTAAGGGCCTCCAGACACCTCTGGGGCTAGATCTCACACCCCACGTAGGTCCGGGCGTCGGTCAGTACCGTTTCGTCGTCGGCCAGGGGGTTGTTCAGGATGGAGTCGGTGAGGGCGGCACGGGTCAGCTGGTAGGGGTTGTGGCTGGTGCCGATGTAGGTTGCCGCCTCCTTGTGGAACCTGGGTGCCAGCCGGACTCTGGTCTTCTCCCTCCATTCAAGGACGGTGATGTAGCGGGCGTTGTCGCTGGTGACGCCGTCTAGGACGTCGTCTATGTCGTTCACGTCGGGTGTCTCCTCCGCGGTTGTGTGGGTCTTCCTTGGGCCCCGGGCGGGCGGCCGGGTTATTCGCCTTTTTCTCCCTCTGGTCCACGGGGCTTCAGCTCGGTTATTGCCATCACGGCGTCAAGGGCCGTCTCCAGACTGGTGGTCGCGGCTATGGGGTACCAGATGTATTCGGGCTCCCGGACCAGTCCGGCCACGACCCAGGTGGGCCCGTTCCGGTCGGGCCAGTGGAGTAGGCGGGCGGTTATTCCCCTGAACATTGCTGTCTCCTTGCTTCCCTTCTGTGGCCCCGGGGCTTGCCCTTTAGGCCAGGTTGATGCGGACCGGCTGGCCCCGGGTCAGGGTGATTGTTGCGGTGACGTCTTCGGGCAGTTCGTAGAGGACGTACTTCCTGAGCGCGTTTTCCAGGGTGGTCTTGAGGGCCTCCTCCTTTGAGGAGAGCAGGGTGATGGCCGTCTTCTCGTAGGCGGCTTCGTGTTCCTCCCTCTGGGTCTCGTGGCTGTCCGCCTCGAAGTCGTCGCTGGGGCTGAAGTAGGAGTCCTTGAGGAGGTCGGCCAGGTCCGCTGCGTTGATGGTGCTGTCCTTGGTCACCAGGGGCCGGTTGTCCTCCATGTACTCCTCTTCCTCGTTCTCGAAGGCGAGGTCGGAGGGCACGGAGATGGTGGCCCGGTTGCGGTCCTTGTCCAGGGTATCCAGGGTGAAGGTGATGCGGTCGGGGCGCTGGTCCTCGAAGGGGTTGCCGTTTTCCCGTATCTCCTTGAGGTCTTGGACCCGGCCGCCTTGGGCTAGGGTTATGTGCAGGGCCTCGGCCCTGGTCAGCTGGTCGTACCACTTGTAGCCTTGGTATTTGTGGTTGGGGTCCACGAAGCGGGCCATGGTGCCGGCGTTTTCCAGGGCCCGGGCCAGGGCCTGCTGGTCGGGGGGCGCCATCTCTGCGTCCATGACCACGGTGTCGCGGTCGACGGGGCGGCGTTGCATTCTGGAGGGGTAGTAGTCGTAGTTGGCCTGGTCGGGCTGCCAGGGCACCAGCCTGGCGGAGGCGATGGGGAGTTTGACCCCCAGCCTCCGGGCGTCGTCCCAGACTGCCTTGGGGACGTCCACGGGTTCGGGCTGTTCGGCCATGGCCCGGTATATGGCCCTGCGGCAGGCCTCTCTCAGCTGTTCCATGAAGGTGTTTTCAACGACCTCTTTCCGGGCCGGCAGGGTGAGTTCCAGGTGGGGGCAGTCGATGACCTCGGCCTGGGTGGTCCAGTTGAAGTCGATGGCGTCGACTATCGGCAGCCTTGCTTCCTTGACTACCACGCCGTGGAAGTTCATCTGCCGGTAGTTGTTGCCCCGGTAGGCTCCTATCCTGATGCCTTCCCACTCCTCGGTGTAGATGGCGGCCTTCATGAAGTCCTCCGTCTCCGCCATCTCACCGTCGACGTAGACGGGGATGGGGTAGTACTTGGCGGCCTCCTTGACCGAGTTCTGGGTGTACTGGATGTGCTCCGACTCCTTGGTGGAGAAGGTGATGCTGGTGCCGGGCTTTGAGTCGTCCATGGGCATCACGTTGACGGGGGCGGGCATCTCGCCCACGAAGTGGCCGGGTTCCAGGTCTATCTGCCAGGCGGGGTTGCCCCGGGTCTTGGAGGTGATTTCAACCTTGTCCGTGCGGGCCAGGGAGTAGAGGCCCATGCCGGCGGGGTGTTCCCTCTGGGTGGTGGCGTCGTCCCAGACGGTCTGCCCGAAGGACAGAAGGGCGGAGGGGTCCTGGATGCCCTCTCCGTCGTCGGAGACGGTTATCCGGTCCGGCTCGACGGTTACGGTGACGGTGGTGGCCTTGGAGCGACGGGAGTTCTGGAATAGCTCGTTCAGTATCTCCGGGGTGGTGGCGTTGAAGAAGGCGGGGACCCGGTTGATGGCGTCCTGGTGGATGGTGGCCTGGATGGAGTCTGGGATCTGTGCTGGGGCGGTCATGTTGCGTTCTTTCTCCTTTGTCTCTGTTGCTTGGGCCTGGGCTCTTTCTTAGCCCAGTTCACAGTGGGAGCATGAGTCCCCTGTGAGGTTGTCCTGGTCGTCCCGGCAGCCGTGGTGTCTTTCGAGGTAGCTCTCATCGAGCTGGCTTTCGAGCCGGCGGCAGAACTCCTGTACCTCCCGCCAGGTCCTGAAGGTCATCCCCCGGCGGTCGTCCAGGCCCTGGGCCCGGGCGGTGACCCGGTACTCCTTGGGCAGGACGCCTTCCGTCTCCGTGCCTTCGCAGTCGGGGTCGGGCTGGAACTCGTCCACGGTGACGGTTATCTTGGCGTCGGCCACGCCCATGGTGTAGGTGAAGCCCGGTATCGGGCCGGTCCACCGGGGCCGTTCCTCCTTGGGGAGCAGCGGTTCGTCGGGGAGTCCGACGCGGTCGAAATCGAAGCCGAACCAGCGGAGCAGGCCGTTGGGGAGGGGCGTGCCCTGGATATCGTCCTGGACCAGAGTGGGATTTCCCTGCCTGGCGATGCGGTCGTAGATGGCGGCGGCGGCCTGGAGGTTCTCGGGGGACTCGGTGTCGGCGTCGCTCAGGGCGTAGCGGTATGCCTGTTCGGGGGTCATGGCGTGATGTTTCTCCTGGGGCGTGGGTGTTGGGCGCGTAGCGTCGTTGGCCCTTTGGCTGTGACAAGGGGCCAGCGGTCTTGCTTCGTTGGTGGGGGTCGCTGTGGCCGGGGGTGAGGATGGTTCTCAGAGGAGGGTCAGCCCGGAGTTGTGTGGGGAGACCGGAGCCAGGTGGCTAACGTAGCACCAAGTCGACTACGGAGAAGTAGGTTATCGTTCCGAACACGCCCAGGATCAGTCCCAGGACTACCAGTCCTGTGAGGGCCCAGAGGATCTTGTTCTCCCTTTCGGTTGACATCGGATCTTCCTTCTTCAGAAGTTCCCGGCCTTGTCCTTGGCGCCGGCCTGGGGTTGTGGGGCTAGAACTCCTCGTCGTCTTAGCCGTTGGCGGGGCAGCTGCATTCTTCGATGTCGAGCAGGCAGTCGCCGCAGGTGTCCATGGCGCTGCAGGCGCAGCACTGGAAACAGTGGATGGCGTCGCAGACCGGGCGCGCCGGCATGGAGCATATCGTGCAGGTGGTCATGGGTTGTTCTCTCTTTTGTCCCGGTGGGGCTGATCTATTTCTTGAGGTAGTTGGACGCCTCTTCGAGCTGGTCGGCCAGGTCGGTCACCCACTGGTCCTGGTACTTGGGGATGAACTGGTAGGCGGCCCGTAGGCCCTTGCCCCAGCGTCCGGCCTCGGCGTTCCACCCGTCCTTCGGGACCTGGGTGGTGGTCAATTCCTTGGCGTCGTCCAGGTGGTGGATGGCGGCGGCAAGTTCCCGGGCGTGTTTCTCCTCCAGGAGGCCGTCGTGCTCCATGGTTCGACCGGCTTCCTCCAGGTCTTGGCTGAGGTCCTCCGCCAGGCTTTTCAGGCTGTGCCAGTCCTCGTTGGTCAGGAGTTGTCCCGGCTCGGCCATGTGCCGCAGGGCGGCGGCCCTCTCCTGGGTGATGGGGTTTTCGTCCTCTCCGAAGTCCTCCCGGTAACCGGTGCTGCGGTGGTCGCTGGCCATGGCTGTTCCTCCTTTCTGGGGCGTCAGAGGCTTTCGGTGAAGCCCGCGGCGTGGGGGTGGCCCCCGCCTCCCATCTGCTCTGCGACCCGGTCGACCTCGAAGCCGGGCCTGGCCCGGAGGCTCCACTTTCTCTGTCCTTCCCTTTCGTACCAGGCGGCGGCGAAGGGCGCCTCCTGGTGCTTTTCCAGCAGGGCCTCACAGGCCTCGGAGGCCAGGACGGGGGTGTTCACAACGGGCACCAGGTGCCCGGCGATCTCCTTTTCCAGGGCGTACTGGACTATCCTTTCGACCTGCTGCTGGTTGTTCCGGGTGATGGCTTGGCCTTGGGCGGCCAGGGTGGCCATGGCGGTCTTTTCAGACTTGGAGGGGGACTGGGTGGGGTAGCCGGAGATCCTGGTCCAGTGTTCCAGGTTCTTGGGCTGGGAGTCGAGGCCTGCGGAGATTTCCCTGGAGTGTCTCATTTCCCACTTCCAGAGGTCGCGGTCCTCGATGTACTGGATGAGCAGGGGCACCTCGTCCTCTCCGGACCACCACTGCCAGGCTAGGTAGGCCCCGCTGTGGCTGGGGTCTATGTGGCACCCGGGCACCTTGCCTAGGAGGTTCCTCTGTGCGGTCTCGTGGTGGTCAATGAGCTGGACTCGGCCGGGGTGGGCCTTGGTCAGTTCCAGCATGGTCTCCAGGGGGTAGGAGAAGTCCAGGATGTAGACCTGAGAGCCTGGTTCTATTTCTGGCGGTTTGTCGCCGTAGGTCTGGGCGATGAACTGGGTGTCCTTGTTTCCCAGGTGGACGTAGGCGGCCCAGGCGGCGCCGAAGCCGTCGTTGCAGTCCTTGTGGTAGATGATGCAGGTTTTCTGGGGCATTTAGGCGTTCTCCTGGGTGCTTTGTGGGTTCTCTGGCTATTTTCGGAAGATTTCCGGTCTTCCGGCAATGGGGCAGGGGACACCTTAATATCGCATCGTTGGCAGGCCGACCAGGATTTGGACGATTTGAATGAGGTCGACGTTTCTGCCGTTTAGCTCGTGGCAGTAGCGGGTGATGAAGTCCTTGAGGTCTTTCTCGTTTATGTGCCACATGGCTCCGCCGGGGCCTTGGGGCTCTTTACCCATGTGGTAGGCGGCCTTGAGGGTCCCGCAGTCTATCCGCGTCTGGACCCACCTGTGGTCTTTGCCCAGGATCTGGCAGACCTCCATCTTGGTGTACCACCCCTCCCGGTCCCTTCGGGAGATGTTTAGTCTCTTGGAGCGGACAACGATGGAGTTGACGGTACGGTTCATCAGCTTGGCGATCTTGGTAGGGCTGGTCCTTCCCATGAGGTCCTTGAGCCTCTCGTCCTCCTCCTTGGTCCAGCGTCTGCGGTCGTTGGTCTTGGCTAGGCCCAGGCGTTGTACTTGGTAGTGGATCTGGGCCGGCGTGAGGCCCAGGGCCTTGGCTATTTCTTCTTTGGATGCGCTGGTGCCTTGGTACTCCCTGCGGAGGATGTCTATTTCTTCCTGGCTCCACTCGTGGGGCTCTGCATTGGGGGCCCGGCCTTGGTCGGTTGTCAGCCCATGGGCGTAAGCACGGAGCTGTATGGCCTTTTGGGTGCGGCCGGTGCGCTTTGCCAGGGCTTCCACGACGTCCTGGTTGTTGCTGTAGCACCTGCGTAGCAGGTCCTCTTCCTTCTTGGTCCAGAAGCGGTGGGGTCTTTTCTTGTTGGCTTCGGTCATGGCGGTCGGTCTTGGTTTTGGTGTCTGGAGTCCGGTGCGCTCGGGGCTGTTGCTGTGAAATGATTTGCGGGAGTCTTTGTCCTTGGAGCTTGTTGTCATGGGCTGCTTGAGAACTGGAGTGCGGGAGCGGTTGTTTTGGCTTCTGTTGGGATTGCTTTCCTTGGCGGTTGTTGCTGCTTGGGGCTGTTCCTCGGGGGACGGGCCTGACTTTGATCCGCCGACGGGGCGGGTGATCGTTCCCACGGAGACGCCGGCGGTGGTGCCGGAGACGGCGGCGCCTCTTGAGAAGCCGGCTGGGCTGGAGGCGACGGCGGTCCCCACTGCGGTCGTGGAGCCGGTTGAGGAAATGGGCCCTGTTGTGGTGCAGCAGGAAGGGACGATGGAACCGGCGGTTCCTACCTCTGCTCCTGTTGTTCTGCCCACGCCCACGGACGTTGCCAGGAGCGGTCCGCCGGTGCTGGACTTGTCCAGGATCGTGGTGCCGGACGTCATGGTTCAGTCGGAGGGGGGTGTTTCTTCCACCAAGAGTGCGGGGGCTTACCTTGGTGTTTTCCCGGCGCCGGGCCTTCCTCCGGAGGCGGGAGGGTTGGCGAACCCTAATGACAAGCTGTTGCCCTTGATGTACTTCGAGGGCTATGGGGTGAACCCTTTCATTGATGCCGACGAGGACCCTCTGTCGACCTTTGCTTTGGACGGGGACACCGGTTCCTTCGACATAGCGAAGCTGTACTTGGGCGAGGGCGCTCTGCCCGAGCCGGACTCGGTGCGGGTGGAGGAGTGGGTCAACTCCTTTGATCAGGGCTACGGCCCGGTGGACTCGGGGAGGAGGGCTACCGGCTCTTGCGTGTCGGGGTTGCGGCGGCGGACTTGCCGGCGCAGCGGGACACGGTGAGCCTGGTTGTTGTCCTGGACACTAGCGGTTCCATGTTGTCGGACAACCGCATCGGTGTGGCCAGGCAGCTTATCAACGGCATTCTTGACCGGCTGACGGCCCGGGACCGGGTGGCCCTTGTGACCTACGGGAGCACGGTCCAGGTTGCCCAGCCCTTCGTGTCGGGGGCGAAGACAGGAGGCATGCGGTCGGTGGTAGGCGAGATCTATCCGGACGGCTCGACCTACGTGGAGGGTGGTATCAGGAAGGCCTACGAGCTGGCGGCCCAGGCCAAGGGCCTGCCGTCCCGGATGGTGGTGATACCCGACGGGGTGGGCAACTTGGGAGCGACGGGCCCTGACTCGATTCTCAAGCCGCTTGATGAGAACGCGGTGCGGGGCACGGTGTTGACTGCTCTTGGAATGGGGGTCAGCGGGAACTACAACGATGTGATGCTTGAGACCTTGGCGAACCGCGGCAACGGGACCTATCACTACATCCAGGACCGGGCGGAGGCTGCGGAGTTCCTTGGGGAAGCGGTGCAGGGCATCCTTGTTGAGGTGGCACGGGACGCCCGGGTGCAGGTGGAGTTCAACCCGGAGGCGGTCCGGAAGTATCGGCTGATCGGGTATGAGAACCGGGCGGTGAAGGACAGTGATTTTCGGGATGACACTCTGGACTTTGGGGAGTTGGGCTTTGCCCGGGACGTGACGGCGCTCTACGAGTTGCGGCTGTTTGATGAAGCCTCTGATGAGGACATCTTGGCAACGGCCCGGCTGCGGTGGCGGGATGCGTTGACACAGGAGGTGGTGGAGGTTGAGGAGGGGATCACCTTGGGAGAATTCTCTGCGGGGATTGGGGATACGGCGGTGGGCTTCCGGTTGGCTGCCGGCGTTGCGGAGTTCGCGGAGCTGATGCGGAAGTCCTACTGGGCTCAGTGCGGGGACTTGGCATCGGTGCGCGGGTTGTTTGGGGGCGAGGTTGAGGGTGACCTGGGTTGGATGCTGGCCGGCGCGGAGCCCTTGTTCGAGGGGTACTGCGAAAAGTAGTGGAGGAGGGCATTGAGCAAGTCTCGGGTGGCTTCAGGTACGAGTTCCGGCTGGGGCTGGTGACGATCTATGGCGCTGCGATCTTTGCCCTCGACTCTCTTGAGGAGAGGAATACCCGCGCAGAGGCTTTAGACATGATGCGGCGTATCTGCCAGGAAACGGATAAGCTTCGGGTCTTGCTGGACGGTTCTTTTGCTTCTGACGGGGATTCGGTTGTTGGTGGTCGGGGCAGGGTCTTCGTTTCCGGGGACCTTGTTGTGGACTACGGCGCAGAGATGGTCTGTGTCGGCGGGTCCGTTGTTCATTTGACTCCGACGGAGTACAGGTTGCCCCGGGAGTTATCGGTGCATGCCGGCTTGGTCTTGACCCATGGGCATCTCCTGGAGAACGTGTGGGGTCCTGGGTATGAGGGTTCCCCGGAGTTGGTCCGCACCTATGTGAACGGTCTCAGGAAGAAGCTTGGGGACGATGCCGGCCAGCCCCGGTACATCTTCACGATGGGTGGGGTTGGATACTGGTTGCAGCCTCCCGGATAAGGGGGCCGTGGGGCAGGCTGAGGTGTCATTTCACAGGTGAATCCAAAGCTGTTTAGCTTTAGAATTGCGTTGGATTCAAGCATAAGGGAGGGTTGGTGAAATGGCTGTCCAGATTTACTGTTTCAAGTGCCGGAGCCAGACGGACTCGAAGGACGTGCAGCAGGTGGTGTTGAAGAACGGCCGGGAGGCTGTTAACGCTCTCTGCAGCGTGTGCGGGACCAAGAAGTTCCGGATGGGGAAGGTGCCGGTCGGGGCCTGAGGACTAGAGTTTCGTCCGGCTTCTTGGGGCGTCCCTGTTGGGGCGCCCCTTTCTTTTGTGTCTTATTCTTGGGTGCTTGGAGTGGGTTGTCCGGGTTTAGCCGAAGAAAGCGGCGACGATGATGGCGGCGGCGATGGTGACCATGCCTCCGCCCGTGACTCCAATGATGCCTAGGTAGATGTAGTTGGTCTTCTGGTCGAGGCTGTCGAACCTGGCCTCGAACCTCTGGTCGAGGTCCCTCACGTCTTGGCGGAGTTCCTGGAGGGACTGCTGAATTCCGTCTTGTCTTTCCTCCAGCCGCTCCATGCGGTTCTCGAGCCGGTCCATGCGGTTGTCCAGTGTTGCTTGTTGTGTCATTTGTACCTCGCGGGTGGATTATAGCTTCTGGCGGTCCGGGGGCCAACGGGAACGGGGAGGGCTGGCTCCTTGAGTTTATTCTTGACAATGCTCGGTTCACCCCCACGTGCGTGGGGACGGCCATGACCTCCTGGGCCGGAACGTGGACTTGGTCGGTTCACCCCCACGTGCGTGGGGACGGCGTTTCCCGGAGTTCCTGCCGCGTGGCAACTCTCGGTTCACCCCCACGTGCGTGGGGACGGCGCTTTGGTCCGTCGGCGTTGGGATCGGTTTTGTCTTGCGGTTCACCCCCACGTGCGTGGGGACGGCAGGTACCACCGGATCGCCGTGGACTGGCGTTTCGGTTCACCCCCACGTGCGTGGGGACGGCGCTCTAATCTTCGCCGTCGCTGCCCCTGCCTACGGTTCACCCCCACGTGCGTGGGGACGGCTCTGCTGAACCTTGACTACGAGGGAGGCTACGCGGTTCACCCCCACGTGCGTGGGGACGGCCAGTTCTTCGCCGCCAACCCACCCGATTGGACCGGTTCACCCCCACGTGCGTGGGGACGGCGGTCTCCAACTCAGCCCGAAGCCCGTTGATTTCGGTTCACCCCCACGTGCGTGGGGACGGCGGGAATCCCACTATCATAGGGGGCGCAAGCCACGGTTCACCCCCACGTGCGTGGGGACGGCGCTGGCCGACGGGTTCCAAGGGGTAAATTCCTCGGTTCACCCCCACGTGCGTGGGGACGGCGACTACGCCCGATCCTTGACGCTGAGACACGTCGGTTCACCCCCACGTGCGTGGGGACGGCGGTTTACCGGATTCGTTGCTGCTTCCAGCAGCCGGTTCACCCCCACGTGCGTGGGGACGGCGTCCCGCCGCTGCCGGCCGAGGGGGAATGGTGCGGTTCACCCCCACGTGCGTGGGGACGGCTTCCGACCAGCTCCGGCGGCACCACCCTGTACCGGTTCACCCCCACGTGCGTGGGGACGGCTTGTGGAGAAACAGTTGCTTGTCAGTAGAATACGGTTCACCCCCACGTGCGTGGGGACGGCGAGACCTTTTTTGAAATGGTCGAGGGCCGGCACGGTTCACCCCCACGTGCGTGGGGACGGCTTTACCTCGATCATCCGGGTTACGGCGTTTATCGGTTCACCCCCACGTGCGTGGGGACGGCACTGGAAATTGGCCGACTTTTCAGCAGGATTTATACTTGTTCCTGGGGTTGCTGCACGAGTTGAATGCCCTCGAAGTCTCGCACTGACCTCCCAGGCGTGCCCCAAAACCTCAGCTCGAAGCCCTGCTCGTTGTCAGCG
>DAOULB010000002.1:0-216701 GCA_034420695.1 Dehalococcoidia bacterium | reverse complement strand
ATTTCCGCCGTTTCCCACGATTTCGCGGGCCTGAAGGAACAGGACCAGCCTTGAATCTCTGGGAAGAGCCGAGGGCCGGAAATTTTAATTTCCCCACCATTTCCCGCCATTTTCCACCACTTTAGGGGTTTGGAGGGGCCAATGAAGTCCGGGGAGAGTTGGGCACCGAGTTGGAGGATCTTGAGCTTGAAAGGGTTTCCTTGGGTCCGACTAGTGGGCATTGGACTCCCGGTGGCCTCAGTGGCCGGCTGGACTGGGGCACCACAACGGCGCGCCGGGAGATGCCCTGAAATTCATGCTAGGGAGCTGCAATCCTGGATGGCAAGGGCAAAGTGTCAGTAACCGGGGCGCGTTTCCGGGGCTTCGGCTTCAGAGGCTTTGTCTGGACCGGGGTCCTTGGGACTTAAGGGATGGACATGATAGGGTTGGCGCTATGCGGGGAAGGCGCGAAAGGGGAGCGGCGCTGATTTCAGGCGGGCTTCGGTAAACATATTTGCGTGAACGCTGGGGAAGGAAACGGGACAGGAGCGGATTGAGTTTCGAGCATCGGGAATAAGAAATAGTGGGAGCCTGGGCTGCATTCTCTAAACGGGGCTGCTCTAAATGTGGTGGCACTGAGAATTCTCAAAAATTGCCTATTGAAAGGAATGCACCTGAAAGGAATGCACCGCCAAACTCTTTGCAGCGGTGTGAACCCCATTCTCCAGCATGGCTCAGGACCCTCCGCGAGACCCCAAGAATGGCGGGCCATGCTGCTTGACATGGCTCGCAGGGCTTTGCTAGGATGCCGCCCATCGGAAGCCGATGTATCACTTGTATCAGTTGTATCAGTTCACGGGGAAGCGCATTAAGTAGGGTATCAGGCAGGCGTGAACACAATGCGCCGCAACTCCACCGGTCTAACAAGTCAAGCTACCGGGCGGACTGCCGTTGAGGAGTCCGCGGGGCCTCCGTTGCCAGGCATTTTCTCCCGTTACAAGGACACGGTGGAATACGCCCTGCATGGATCGGTCCCCCCGTTCCAGGGAGACGGCCTTTACCTAACCTTGCACTATCATTTGGGATGGGTTGACCGGGATGGGGACCCGGCCGCTACTCCTCTCTCCCAAGGGAAGGCCCTCCGTCCCACCTTGTGCCTTTTTGCCTGCGAGGCTTTAAGAGCCGATCCAGCACTGGCCCTCCCGGCCGCCGCTGCCTTGGAACTTATCCACAACTTCTCCTTGGTCCACGACGATATTCAGGACCAAGATATAGAGCGCCGTCACCAGCCCACTTTGTGGAAGCTGTGGGGAATTCCCAGGGCTCTGGCAGCCGGCAGCGGACTGCAGGCGGTGGGGGATTTGACGCTTTTGAACGTGGCGGGGCCCTTGGTTCCGGCGGAAACGGCCCTCCGGGTTTCACGGATTCTTTCCGAATGCAGCCTGGAGATGATGCAGGGGCAATGTCTTGACCTGCAGTTCGAGTCAAGAACGAACATCCTGGCCGATGACTATCTGCAGATGATTGCCTTCAAGACCGGCGCGCTAATTCGCAGCGGACTGGAGATTGGGGCCCTATTGGCCAGCAACGATCCTGCCACCTTCCGGGCCTTCTCTGCCTTCGGCGACGGCGTGGGGCGGGCCTTTCAGATCAGGGACGATTACTTGGGAATCTGGGGAAACCAAGCCACAACAGGCAAGGCGGCCGGCAACGACATACGCCGGCGGAAGAAGACTTTCCCGGTGGTATATGCCTTGGAGAAGGCCGATGGGAGCGACCGGGAGGACCTGATGCGCATTTACGGCGATGGGGACGGCCCAGCCGATATGCCAGATGAAGATGTAGCACGGGTGCTGGACATACTGGAAGAGGTGGGAGCACGGGAGCAGTCCCACAGGATTACCCAAGCCAGCGCCAACCAAGCCCTGGAATCCATTGGAGGGCTGAGGCTGCCAAGCTGGGCCCAGTCCGAAGCCGAGTCACTGGTCGATTTTCTGGCCAACAGGGAATTCTGATACCAGGCTGACAGCAGGTTGACGGGTGTGTTCTTCACGGCCTGGAAATCCTCGGCTCGATATAGATAATCCCGTATAGAAATCAAACTCCAGCGATTTTGCCGAACGACCGAAAAAGAAGGTGATATGAAGACTGCAAAGCGCCCAGCGGAAATGGCAGTCCGGCTGGCTTACTACATAATGAAGAACCGTTTGAAGGGCAGGAAGAGGTTTCCGTTGGTCACCATGCTGGAGCCCTTGGAGATGTGCAACTTGGCTTGCATTGGCTGCGGGCGCATCCGTGAATACAAGCCGGTGCTGGACAAGTTGATGCCGGTGGAGGAAGCCCTAGCCGCGGTGCGGGCAGCGGGAACTCCCATCGTGTCTATTGCGGGGGGGGAGCCCACGATCCACCCCAAGATTCACGAAATCATAAACACCCTGGTAGAAGAAAAGTACTTTGTTTATTGCTGCTCCAACGGCTTGCTGCTGGAGAGAATGCTGGACCGGATACCTCCCTCCAAGTACTTCAGCTGGGTTATTCACTTGGATGGAATGGAGGAGAATCACGACGAGTCGGTAGCGCGCTCCGGAGTTTTCAAGAAGGCGGTGCAGGGCATTGAGCTTGCCCTGAGCCGGGGCTACCGGGTCTGCACCAACACTACGGTGTTCCGGGGCAGCGACGTGCCCGACTTGTGGGAGATGTTCCGGTTTGTAAGCGACTTGGGCGTCGAAGGGTCGATGATTTCGCCAGGGTACGACTTCGAAGACGCCCCTGACCGGGACATGTTCCTGACACGCAGGGAGTCCCACGGGATGTTCAAGGAACTGCTGGACCCCGAGAAGACGGAGGGTATGCGCTTTTACAACAACCCCCTGTACTTGGACTTCCTAAAGGGGCAGAAGGAATACCAGTGCACCGCTTGGTCCAACCCAACCTACACCGTAATGGGCTGGCGCAAGCCCTGCTACCCCTTGGCCGATGAGCATGTGGACGACTTGGAAGAGCTCTACGATTCCGGCCTGTGGGACCGGTACGGCGTGGGAAAGGACCCGCGTTGCTCCAATTGCATGATGCATTGCGGCTTTGAATCGGCCACCATCTTCCAAGCGGTGTCCAGTCCCAGGGACTGGGCCACGCTGATAAAGTCGGGCGCCGCCAGCAAAGGGGGACTGACCGCCGCCTAGCCTGCTGGCTGGCGCAAGCTTGCTATGTTAACCATCATTGCCAGCATGGAACGGGAGCTGCCGTCCCTCACCCAAGGCCGCGGGGAGGATGGAGGCGCGGAATTCGGCGTGCTGGGCATAGGCCCGGAGCGGGCTTCGGCGTCCATGGGAGAGCTGCTGTCACGGCAGGGGCAAGGCGCCTCCGCCCCCTGCCAGGCCGTACTGCTAGTGGGGTTCGCCGGCGGGGCCGACCCGGCGCTGAACACGGGAGACTTGGTATTGGCATCCTTTTACTATTGGCTTCCGCCGGGCACCGACTCCCGGGGGGCCGGGCCATTGGAGTCGGTGGAGCCGGACCGGGAAATGTTGGCACTGGGCAGCCTAGCAGCCGCCAGGGCCGGCCTGAAGGTGAACTGCGGGCCTTCTCTGACGGTGGACAGCATGGTTCACAGCCCCAGGGAAAAGCTGCTCATCTACAACGCCTTTTCTGCGTCGTCAGTGAACATGGAAGATTACGCAGCGGCAGGGGTTGCGGCCGATGCCGGGGTACCCTTCCTTTCCGCCCGGGTAGTGTTGGACCCGCAGGGACAAACCCTGCCAGATGACCTGATAGAACTTGCCGGAGCAGGCCCCGTGGCAACGATCAGCGCCGCGGCCAAACCGTGGCAATTCCCGGTTCTTCTGTCGCTATACACCAGGATGCGCCGCTCCCAAGGGGTATTGACAAAGTTTACCAATGCCTTCGTTTCCGAATTCAGGGCTTGGGAACAGAAAGAATACGCAACATCTTCCGGTGAATCTCTATCCGGGGCTATCCCGGCTTCCGAGATACTCTTGCGCCCGGGGCCTGAGAATAGATGAAAGTCTTGGTGACCGGGGGAACAGGTTTTATCGGCGGCAACTTGGCCAGGGCGCTCTGGAATGAAGGCCATCGTGTCCGCGCATTGGTACGGCCACAAAGCAGTGCAATCCCCTTGGAGGGCACCGGGATTGAGATGGTTTCCGGGGATATATTGGACCGGGCATCCTTGGACAGGGCCGTTGAGGGCTGTGAAGCCGTTTTCCATTGCGCCGCGGCCTATACTTTCTGGAGCCCCGACCCCCGGCTGATTTACGAGACAAACGTGACCGGCACCGCAAACGTGCTGGACGCAGCGGAGGCCGCCGGGGTGTCCAGGATGGTCTATACGAGCACGGTGTCCACTATCGGACTGACCGGAGATTCTTCCGGAGAAGACACTCGCAGAGCCTTGGGGAACGAAGACACGCCGGTGCGGGAGCACCACTTGGTTGGCACCTACAAGAAGTCGAAGTATCAAACGGAGCGGCTCGTTTTGCAAAGGGCGTCTCAGGGTGTGCCGGTGGTGGTGGTAAACCCCACAGCTCCGGTTGGAGCTTGGGACGTCAAGCCAACTCCTACCGGGCAGATGGTGCTCGATTTTCTTCGCGGGCGTATCCCGGTCTATTTCTCCAGCGGAATGAACGTGGTGGATGTGGAAGACGTGGCGGCCGGTCACATTCTGGCCTTGGAGAGGGGGCGGGAAGGGGAACGGTACCTCTTGGGAAATACCAACCTGACCTTGAGGGAAATTTTTCGCATACTGGCAGACCTGACCGGACTGCCGGCTCCCCGCTGGAAGGCGCCCTTTTGGATGGTAACAGCGGCGGGTTACTTGGACGGCTTGGTGGAGGGCCGCCTCATGGGCCGCCAACCCCGCATTCCGCTGGAGGGAGTACAGGTAGCCAGGCATCCGATGTACGTAAACTGCGAAAAGGCAATTAGAGAGTTGGGCCTGCCCCAGACCCCTGTGAAGGAGGCTCTACGTAAAGCTATCGACTGGTTCACCGGCCACGGATACGTGAAACTTGAGGCGGCTGTGACAGTATGATTCCTGAAGCGACGGGTTTGACAAGCTCTATTACCAAGGAGGGCCTAGACCAGGCCATCCTCCGATGTCAGGAGTTTTTCCGTTCCAACCAGTACGAAGAGGGCTACTGGTGGGGGCGGCTGGAAGCCAACGCGACCATGGAGGCAGAATACCTTCTCCTTTCCCATTTTCTGGGGAAGGGGGACACGGTGCGTTGGGGGAAAATATCCAACTACATTCTGCAGCAGCAGAGCAAAGACGGTTCCTGGGGCCAGTACTACCAGGCCCCCGGAGACCTGAGCACCTCGGTGGAGTGCTACTTCGCGCTGAAGCTGGCGGGGCAGGCGCCCGATTCCGAGCCGATGCTGAAAGCAAAGGAATTCATCCTGTCTCAGGGCGGCGTGCCGCAAACCCGGGTTTTCACCAAGATCTGGCTGGCGCTTTTCGGCCAGTGGGACTGGGAGGGAACTCCCAACATGCCCCTGGAGATGATGTTGCTGCCCACTTGGGCGCCCTTCAACATTTACGAGTTTTCCAGTTGGGCGCGGGGCACCATTGTGCCAATGCTCGTCATTCTCACCCGCCGCCCCACTTGCCCGGTGCCCGATTATGCCAACATCGACGAGCTTTATCCCACCCCGCGCAGTGAGACCGACTATACCCTGGCCGATTCAGACCTGAGTTGGGGATGGCCCAAGCTCTTCTACTACTTGGACCGGGCCATCGCCCTCTATCAGAAGTTGCCATTGCACCCGCTGCGCTCCCAGTCGGAACGCAGGATCGTGCAGTGGCTCAAGGACCACCAGGAAGGGGACGGGTCTTGGGGAGGTATTCAACCTCCCTGGGTGTACAGCTTGATTGCTTTGCACCATTTGGGGTTCCCCATGGACGACCCGATGATGGAAGCGGGTTTCAACGGTTTCGAGGGCTTCGCCATTGAAGACGAAGAGACTTTCATTGTGCAGCCCTGCATTTCGCCGGTTTGGGACACCTGCTTGGCCCAAATTGCCTTAGCCGAGTCCGGGGTCCCGCCGGGAGACCCGATGATTCAGAAATCCACCGATTGGCTGCTGGACCAGCAGATATTGACTCCAGGGGACTGGAAGGTGCGGGCCAAGAATGCCCAGCCCGGCGGTTGGTCCTTCGAATTCAATAACAATAATTACCCGGACATAGACGACGCCGGCGAGGTTGTGATGGCCTTGGCCTTGGCGGAGCTGCCCCCAGGCCATGACAAACGCCGCAAGGACGCCATCAGCCGGTGCGTGGATTGGGTCCTTGCCATGCAGAGCAAGAACGGCGGTTGGGCGGCCTTCGATAAGGACAACAACCGCCGGTACCTGGCCGAGTTGCCCTTTTCGGACTTTGGTGAGGTGCTGGACCCACCCAGCGTGGACGTGACCGCCCACTTAGTGGAGATGTTCGGGAAGCTGGGATATACCTTGAACTTCCCTCCACTCAAGCGGGCCTACGACTTCATTCGCCGGGAACAGGAGCAGGACGGTTCTTGGTTCGGACGCTGGGGGGTCAACTACATTTACGGGATCGGCGCAGTGCTGCCTGCCCTGGCAGCGATCGGGGAAGACATGCGGCGGCCCTATGTTCGACGGGCCGTGGACTGGCTGCTGGACCATCAGAACGAGGACGGGGGCTGGGGTGAAAGCTGCGCGTCTTACGTGGACCCTAATTTTCACGGTGTGGGTCCCAGCACCGCGTCACAGACCGCATGGGCCATTCTGGCTTTGCTTGCTGCCGGGGAGACGGAAAACAGCGCAGTAGAAAGGGGCATTCTGTATCTCCTGGGAAGCCAGACCGACGAGGGATGTTGGGACGAGCCCTACTTCACTGGCGCAGGGTTCCCCGGCTACTTGGTGGGAGAACGTCCTGAAAAGCTCCCCAAGCCCGGGGAGCGCGGTTACCAAGACCCCAGTATGCCCGGGGCATTCATGATCAATTATCACCACTACCGGAACTATTGGCCGCTCTTGGCTTTGGGCCGGTTCCGAAAGTTGTCCAATTCCAGAGAGGACTATCCGGGCCTTGACCGGCGCATTAACGGAACCAAGTCCTGAACTCTTCCCTAACAAGGATGCTGAAAAATGAAATCCAAGACATTTTGTCTCCACCTGGATACCGAGAAGGCGCCGCAGTTCATCGATATTACCGAATGGGTATGCGAATGCGTCGCTAAATCGAAAGTTTTCAACGGGTTCGTGGTGGTTTATTCCAAGCACACCACCGCGGCCGTCAAGATCAACGAAAACGAGCCTTTGCTTGTGAAAGACATGGAGAATTTCTTGGAGCAGTTCTCCCCGAGGCACGGCTGCTACCAGCACAACGACTTCAGCATCCGGACCGTGAACATGACGCCCGACGAGGCCCCCAACGGTCACGCACACATCCAACACCTGTTGATGGGCACCAGCGAGACTATTCCATTGGTCGATGGGGGCATGCAGTTCGGCACCTATCAGAGCGTGTTCTTTATTGAACTAGACCACCCAAGGCCCCGGGAGGTCATGCTGCAGGTGGTAGGGGAATAGGTCCCATTGGCGGCCCCTTTGATAGACTTGGAGACCGCCTACCGGGAATGCCAGTCCATCACCCGGCGGGAGGCCAAGAACTTCTACTACGCCTTCTTGACCCTTCCCCATCCCAAACGCCGTGCAATTTACGTAGCCTATGCCTTCTGCCGCCACTGCGACGACGCAGTGGACACTTGGAGCAGCACGGGAGAAAAGCTGGAGGCCCTCTCTCAAATACGTGACGACCTGGCACGCTCCTACGATGACTGCTCCGGTTCCCCCGTCTTCCTGGCCCTATCCGACGTGGCCCGCCTCTATGACATACCCCAGGAATATTTTCTGGACATAATCTCCGGGGTGGAGATGGACCTGACCAAGACGCGGTACCAGGACTTTGAAGAGCTGCGCCAGTACTGCTACCGGGTCGCATCGGTGGTTGGGCTGGTCTGCCTGCAGATTTTTGGCTACCGGGATTCCAGGGCCCGCCAGCACGCGATAGACTTGGGCTTGGCCATGCAACTAACCAACATCGCTAGGGACGTGAAGGAGGACCTGGAGATGGGGCGGATATACCTGCCCCAGGACGAACTGGTGCGCTTCGGCTACTCGGAAGAGGACTTGAAGAGAGGGGCCATTAACCAGTCCTTCATCGACCTTATGCGGTTCCAAGCCCAAAGGGCGAGGGACTACTTCCACAGCGGCTTCCAGTTGCTCCCCTACCTCACACCCGGTTCCCGGGCTTGTCCGGCAGTGCTTGGGCGGCTCTACAGCAAGATCCTGGAACGAATTGAAAAAAGGAACTATGACGTGCTGACCCACCGGGTAAGCCTCAGCACCGGGGAAAAGGTACGGGTAATGCTCCAGACCTGGCTGAGCAGCTACCTTCCCGGCGCCGACCGGTCCGCCTAGCCAACTTCGGCTCGCAGTTTCACTGGCTCACGCTCCTTTCACAGGAGGAGACCTGCATTGATAATCCGGCCCGACTTGTGAGGGAAATGAGGCTCCGGGCGAGTCCCCGCAAGGGCTCTTCAAAGCTGGTTCAGCTTGACACTCACATAGGCCGATGCTAGAATCGCCCGCGGCGGCCCGCCGGGCGGGCAATATTTCCTTTGCTTTTCGATGGCTCAATTTGGCCCCGTGCGGACACTGCTCCGGTCGCTTGCTGGGACTTTCCCTCATACACAAGGAGGACACTTTATGGCACCCGAAATTATGAAGGGACTCAAGGACGTGTATTTGGACACCACAGAGTCCAGCTTCATTGACGGGCAGGTAGGCAAGCTGCTGTACCGCGGTTATAACATTCATGACTTGGCGGAAAAGTCTACCTTCGAAGAGGTCATTTACCTGCTTCTGTACGGGGCACTACCCAATCGGCAGCAGCTTCAGGAATTCGACGACACACTTCGGGCTAACCGTCGTATTCCAGACGAAATTATCCAAGTCCTGGATTTGGTGAAAGCCAGCCACCCGATGGACGCTTTGCGGACCGGCATCTCCGCGCTAGCTGCCTTTGATCCAGAAGTGGCCGACAATTCAGTGGAGGCCACCATTCGTAAGGGCATCAGGTTGACTGCCCAAGGTCCCACCATTGTCGCCGCCCACCACCGGCTGCGGCAGGGCTTGGAGCCGGTCGCACCAAACCCGGACCTCAACCACGCCGGCAACTTCCTGTACATGATGTTCGGAGAGGTGCCGGACGAGGAAACCATTGGCCTGCTGGACGTGGACTTCATCCTGCACGCCGAACACGGGGCCAACGCCTCGTCTTTCGGAGCCCGGGTAACCGCCTCAACCATCTCCGACCTGCACTCCGCGGTGACCACCGGCGTCGGCGTTCTGAAGGGCCCAGCCCACGGCGGGGCCGCCGAAGAAGTCATGAAAATGTCTCTGGACATAGGCAACCCGGAGAATGCCGAGGAGTACGCCCGCAATCACTTGGAGTCCGGGGGGCGGATAATGGGCTTCGGCCACCGGGTTTACCGAGCGGAGGACCCCAGGGCCCGCCACCTCAGGGAGCGCGCCCAGGCACTGGGAGAAAAGAAGGGTGAGCCGCGGTGGTTCCAGATTCTCTCCCATCTGGAACAGAAGACCATGCTCCCCTACCGGGACAGAGGAATCTGTGTCAACGTGGACTTCTTCGCCGGGGCTATCTATTACCTACTGGACATCCCCGACGACCTGTTCATTTCCATATTCGCCTTGGGGCGCATCCCCGGCTGGACCCTTCAGTGCGTAGAGCAGTACAAGGACAACATCCTCATTCGGCCCCTGCTGGAGTACACCGGCGAAATGGACTTGGAGTACGTGCCCATAGGGGAGCGGGGGTAGGACCGCAATCTGACAAGGCACAGCGAAGCATGCAAAGGGGCCTGAACGGGCCCCTTTTCTTTGGGAAGCCATTTTCGGGAATCGAAGGACCCCATCAGCATGGGCCATGCCTGTCGTACAATGGCGCCCAATGACCGCGGAATCTGAAATACGGCGCCGCATTGGTGAAAGAGGGGCCATCACCTTTGCCGAGTTCATGGAACTGGCCCTCTACTGGCCGGAGGGCGGGTACTACACCGGGGCATCCGGCAGGGCAGGCGCCCTTGGTGACTATTACACCAGCCCCATGGTCCACCCCACCTTTGGCGGACTCATTGCGGTGCAACTCTTCCAGATGTGGCTGCTTCTTGGAGAGCCCGGTCGGTTCACCGTGGTGGAGCACGGTTGCGGGAACCTGCAATTGGGCCGGGACGTGTTGGCCTTCAGCGCACACCTGCCCGCCGGCTTTGGAACAGCCTTGGACTACCTTGGGATCGAGCGGCAGAGCCCCACGGGCCTAGCCCGGGAAGAGTTGCCCTTCAAGGTAGTCAGTTCCGATGAGGCTCCCATAGGGATTACCGGTTGTGTGTTGTCCAACGAGTTGCTGGACGCATTTCCGGTCCACCAAGTTAAGGTAGAGGAGGGTGAACTCAAGGAGATATACGTGGTCCTGCATGGCCAAGAGATCAACGAGCAATTGGGCCCGGTATCCACCCCGGCCTTAGCCCAGCGTTTGCGGAACTTGGATATAACCCTGGAGGAAAGCCAGGTTGCCGAGATAAACCTTGGCCTAGCCGATTGGTTGGAAACCGTGTCGACCTCCATTGATTCCGGCTACGTTCTAACAATCGACTACGGCAGGCAAGCCCCCGAGCTTTATTCCCCGGAAAAGCGCATGCGGGGTACCCTCACTACTTTTTACCGCCATACCCAGACCGATGCCCCCCTGCGCCGGGTTGGATCCCAGGACATCACCTCTCAAGTGGACTTCACCTCGCTCATTGAGGAGGGGCGGCGAACAGGTCTTGTACCAATGGGACTCACCAATCAGGGGCGGTTCCTGAAGAACCTGGGGCTGGATTTGTGGCAACGCCAATTGAGGACTCTGGGTCTCCCACAGCGTCAAGCTGAATCAAACCGGGCAGGATTGTTGGACTTGACGCGTTCTGGAGGACTGGGCGACTTTGCGGTCCTGCTTCAAGGCAAAGGGGTGGAAAGCGGTGCATTATGGGGATTCCAAGCTGACAGCGAATCTATAGACTTGGTTAAAGACCTGGACCCGCCCCTCTTGACGGAACGGCACTTGGACCAAGTCAAAGGACGGCATCCCTCCACCGAGATCGAGACCGGATTCGAACTGGACGCCCTATGGCCGGGTGGGACAGACTCATGAGGGCAAAAATTCGTAAGGAAGGCCAGGCGTTGGCCTATGGGCCGCCGGGAGGGACCAGCCCAATCTGTTCTGATACCGGCTTCATGCTCTCAACCACGAAGGCGATGTGTTCGTCGAAGTCCACCCCCAGCTCCGCCGCCCCCCGCACCAAATCATCCCGGTTGACGGCTTGGGCAAATCCTTTGTCGCGCATCTTTCGCTTGATCGACCGGGGTGTAACTTCGTCCAGACATTTGGTCGGGCGCACCAAGGCCACAGCCCTGACGAAGCCCGATAGTTCATCCACGGCAAAGAGGGTCCGCTCCATCAGCGACTCTCTCTTCATGTCGGTGTGGTCTCCGTGGGTCAACACCGCCCGGACTATGTCGCCGGGGTAACCTTGATCTCTCAATAGTTGTGCTCCGTACTCCGGGTGACTTTCGGGAGTAGGGCATATTTCCCAATCGAAGTCGTGCAATAGTCCGGCGATTCCCCAGCGGTGTTCATCTTCACCGAACTGCCTGGCATATCCCCGCATCGAGGCTTCGACGGATAGCAGGTGCTTCATCAGCATGTCGGTCTTAACGTGGTTATTAAGGAACCCTATGGTCTCGCTCCGCTCCATAACGTTCAATGCAGCCACTCCAATAGACGGTTTCCAAGAGTTCAGCCTTCCTCCCAGTAGTCCGATTAAAGTGTACTACTCCGAGGGCGCCTCACCTTCGACCGGCCCCCCGCCATCCGCCTCCTCCCGGGATTCCCTGGCTGGCCCACCGTTCCGTGGCAGGCAACGGACCGCCGTGGTGAGGAAGCCGCTGTGGGCCACCATACGGTGCACCGGACGGACGCTCCGCTCCTTGAGATGCCAGGGGCGCAGCAGGGTCTCCAAGGACTCGATGAGCTGAAAACGCCCGTCTCCTTTCAACTCTTCCACCAACTGGTTGACCTGCAGGATGGTGGGCAGGAAGCTTAAAACAATGCCGCCCATCACCAGGGCGTCCCCGACAGCGCTCACGGCCTGCCAAGGCTCAGGAACGTCCAGCACTACCCGGTCAACGTCCCGCTCCGAGATGCCCTGGTAAATGTCGCCTACTTTCACGGAGAAGTTGGACGTCTCCGGCGCCAGCTTTTCGATATTGCGGCGGGCCCTGGGAATCACCTTCTCGTCTATCTCATAGGTGATGACCCGGCCGGAGGTCCCCACCGCCCGGAGCAACGCCGAGGTCAACGCTCCGGAACCGAGACCTCCTTCCACCACGGTAGCCCCAGGGAATACATCGGCGAATGTGATGATGTTGCCGAGGTCCTTGGGGTAAATGACCTGGGGGCCCCTGGGCATCTCCAGGACGTAGTCTCCCATGGTGGGCCGGACCGCCAGAAGCACGTGGCCCTTGTCGGTACGGTGCCAGTCACCCACCGGATTGCCTATCAACTGGTCGTGGTACAGCCGGCCCAAGTGGGAATGGAACACCTGCTCGTCTTCCAGCGTCTGGAGATATCGACGACCCTTGCGGTCGATTAGCAGGGCCATGTCCTGGGCCTGAAAGTTGTTCTTGTTTCCGGTCAAAACGTCAGGTCTTGGGGAGGTCCCGAAGGTCACGCAGGCCCTTACTAGATGAACCGGGCTTGCTGCCGGGTGTCTTGGGCGTGGTCGATGTAGACCGTGATAACCTCACTGAAGAAGTCCACGGCTTCCACCCCCTGCTCCCGCTGGCCGACACCTGAAGACTTCAGGCCGCCAAAGGGCAGGTGCACCTCGCCCCCCAGGGTTGGAGCATTGACGTGGACCATGCCGGATTCCACGGTGTCGATGTACTGGAAGGCTTGGGTAAGGTCCTTAGTGTAAACCGACGACGAAAGGCCGAATTCTACGCTGTTGGAAATCTCGATGGCCTCTTCCAACCCCGAAGCCCGGAACACGGTCAGGACCGGACCGAAAATCTCCTCTTGAGCAATGCGCATGCCTGGCTTCACATCGGTGAATATAGTGGGTTCCACGTAATAGCCTTGGTCGTAATCTCCCCCGGTCACTGCCCGGCCGCCATAGGCCAGCCTCGCCCCTTCTTCCGTGCCAATGCCGATGTATTCCAGGACCGTGTCCATCTGGGACTGGCTGGATAGCGGGGCCAAGTCCACGCTGGGGTCCAGCCCGTCTCCAATCTTCAGCTTGCTGGCCCGGTCGATCAATTCCTCCAGGAACTGGTCGTAGGCCGAGTCCTCCACAATTACCCTGCTGGTGGCAGTACATCGTTGTCCCGTGGAACCAAAGGCCCCTTGGACTATTCCGCCCATGGCTTTGTCCATGTCGGCGTCGGCCAGCAGAATTACGGCGTTCTTGCCGCCCATTTCACACTGCACCTTCTTCAAGCGGCGGGCGCCTTCGGCGTAGATATCGGTGCCGATGCCGGTGGAACCGGTGAAGGAGATGGCCTTAACGTCGGGACTCTCCACCAAGGCGTTGCCGACCGAGCCGCCAGGTCCGGTAATCAGGTTTAATACCCCGGGAGGCAGACCGGCGTCCTCGAACACCTGCACCAGCTTGACCGCGCTGAGGGGAGTGCCGGATGCCGGCTTGAACACCAGGGTGTTGCCGCAAATCAGCGCCGGGGCGATCTTCCAAGCCGGAATGGCGATGGGGAAGTTCCAAGGGGTAATGATGGCCACTACCCCCAGGGGCCGGCGCACCGTATAAGCAACCGTGTTGGGCAACTCCGAGGGCGTGGTGTAGCCGAACATGCGCCGGCCTTCCCCGGCGGCATATTCGATGATGTTCATAGCCCTCTTGACTTCGCCTTGGGCGTCGGCGATGGGTTTGCCCTCTTCCATGGTGATGGTTTGGGCTATGTCGTCTGCCCGTTCACGCATTATCTCCAAGGCGCGGAAAAGGAAACCGGCACGCACCGGGGCCGGCATGCCGCCCCAGGCGGGCAGGGCGCTACGGGCAGCCTCAACCGCTGCCAGGGCATCATCCACATTGGAGGTCTGGAACTCACCGAGCACTTCGGATTTCCTAGCGGGGTTATTGACCGGGTAGGTGCGGCCGGTCCCGGTAGGAACCCATTGACCGCCGATGTAATTCTCGTACACGGGAACACCGCCCGATGCCCCTGGGTTGCTAGTCATCTGCCGTCTCCTCTGCTTGTTGACAGGGCCCAGCCCCGCCGCTCCAGACTGGCCGGTATTTAACCGCTGAACTCGATTCCAGCCCCGACTATCTCCACCTGCATGGACCGAACGTCGGGAGCGCTGCTGTCGAAGGTGACCCCCACTGTGATGTTGATCCCCTGGTTCACCTCCGGCGAGCCGGGGACATCGAACCGGGCGTCAAGGTGGTCTTCCCGCATATTCAGGTCCATGTGCTCGGCAATCCGCTTTTCTCCGTCGTAAACGATCACCTCGTGGACAACTGCATTGGCACGGGTGCGGAACGACACCATTGCCGAATCAACCTGCATCCTAGCCCCATCGACCACGGCGGGAGTAGGGATGGGGAAATGCACCCAGGTGTTTTGTCCTCTGGCGCCTTCAATGCGGACGAAAGGCCCGCAGTGGCGCACCGAGGTTATCCGGGCTGCGTATTCGATCTGCATGCTGGACCCGTGTACCCATGAAGTGAACTTACGGTCTGGCATCTCTCTTCTCCCTTCGGACGGCGCCGCCCGTTACACGGGGGGCTATCTCCACTACCCGGGCCGGCGCCCCGGGCCTGTCTGGGAACGCACCAAGGGATTATAGCCCGTGACGGCGGCAGGGTACAGCGGGAGCTACCCACTCGACCTGTCCTATGTTATGGTTTGGCCCGTTGACATTCGGGCTGGCAGGACACCCGTCTTGAGCCTCATGGGAGCGATGGAATGGCTGCAATTACCCTTGAGTCCGGCGCAACTCTCCAGGTTGCCGACGTTCTATTCGAATTCGTCAGAGACGAGGTACTGCCCGGTTCGGATTGGAGTCCCGAGCAAGTGTTCAAGACGCTGGGCCGGCTGGTGGAAGAGTTCGAACCCCGCAACCGGGAGCTTCTGGAGCGGCGCACCCAGGTCCAAGCGCGGATAGACGAATACTTCGTCAGCAAACGGGCCGCCGGTTGGCGGCCATCCGGAGATTCGGCACCGCAAGATGCACTGGACTTGGAGAGATTCCTAGTTGAAATTGGCTACCTGCTACCCCGGCAGGACGGGGGCTTTACCATGACCACGCCCAAGCTCGACGCCGAAATGGACCAGAACGGCCCCGAGCTAGTGACCCCCGTCACCAATGCCAGCATGGCGGTTGGGGGGGCCAACGCCCGCTGGGGTAGTTTGTACGACGCCTACTTCCTGAGCGACATACACCCGGAAATAGACCGGGAGGCGCAGCGGCCCGCCCGGCTCAGAATGGTGGTTGAGGAAACCAATGCCTTCCTGGAACAGCACGTTGCCCGGTGGGAGGGCGGCGCAACATTCGAAGATTTTACCGGCTACAGAGTGGAGCAGAACAACCAGGGAAACTACGAACTGAAGGGGGTAAACGCATCCGGAGCGGCTTTCGGCCTGCTGGAATCGGATAAGTTCGCCGGCTTCAACCGCAGCCAAGATGGGGAGTTGACCGAGTTTCTACTCCAGAACAACGGGTTGAGAATCCAGTTCCAGTTGTACGAAGGGGGCCGGGTTGACCCGGGCAACGGGCAGTTCAAGGACCTGATCGTCGAGTCTGCCATCACCAATATCGTGGACTTTGAGGACGCTGTGGCCATCGTAGATGCCGAGGACATGGTTGTGGGGCTGAGAAATTACTTGGGGTTGATGAAGGGAGACCTCCAGGCACATGGCTCGCGGGGCAATATCAAGACCCTCAATTCCGACAAGACCTGCCTTGACCCGGCGGAGAATTCAATCACCCTGAAGGGCACCAGCCTTATGTCGGTGCGGAACGTGTCCCTGCATATGTACACCGGCATGGTACGGCTGGACGGGCGGGACATCCCTGAAAGAACTCTGGGGGTGTTCCTGACTACCCTCATTGCCTCCTTTCACGACAGGGGCTCCGACGGCGAGGAGCGTTCACCGGGGAATGGCGAAGGCGCAATGCCCCGGAGGGGACCAAACAGCAAACTGGGCTACGTCTATCAAGTGACGCCCAAGCTGCAGACCTCAGAAGAGGTGGCAGAGCAGGTGCGCTTCTTTGAAGCCGTGGAGTCGGCCTTGGGCCTGGCTGCCGGGACGATATTGATCGGCATCATGAACGAAGAACTGGGCATGACCCTGCAATTGACGGAGTCACTCAGGGCATCCCAGAGCCGCACCTTTTTCACCAACACCGGCTTCCTTGACCGCACCGGCTCACAGATACGGGTGCAGATGCAGGCAGGCCCCGTGGACCTGCGGGACGATCTCACCCAAAAGACCTTCAACACCAGCTACGAGCTGCACAACGTGGACGTGGGTATCCAAGCCGGGGTGCACAAGAGCGGCAAGATTGGCAAAGGGATGCAGGTGAGGAACCGGGCGATGGCGGAGATGCTGGAGCGGAAGATAGACCATCCCCGCAGCGGGGGCAACACTGCCTGGGTGCCCGCTCCCTATCCCAGCGATATACATTCAATGCACTACCACATCATCGACGTCGATCAAGTACAACGCACCATGGAAGACTCGCCGCCCAAAGACATCACCCGGCAAGGGTTGCTTACATTCCCGCTGCTGGAAGGGGCCAAGTTGGAAGAATCCGGCGCCCGACAAGGCTACCTGCTGCGTTACGTCCACAGCATGATGGCCTACGTGGCCCCTTGGGTGCACCGGGGAATCGGCTGCACCGGGGTGCTCAACTTCGACCAGATTGAAGAGATGAAGGACCGGGCCACCGAGCGAATAGACAGCGCCCTAATCGCCAACTGGAAGCTGCACGGGGTGGTTACGCAAGAAGAGATAGAGTCGGCCATCCGGGAAGCCGCCGCCATAGTGGACCGTCAGAACGCAGACAACCCAGACCATTGGGCCATGACCGACAGCCAGGAAAAGCGGGACAACTTGATGAAGGACCCGGCGGTGCAGGCGGTGCTGCAGATTATCGAGGAGGCCCTATCATCCCCCAGCGCCTACGTCGAACCGGCCCTGTTTCGCAACCGGCAGGCCTTCAAGGCGGGGGTTGCCTAACCGCGGCCCTCGTCTTGACAGCGTTCCGGGGCCAGCCGTAAGATTAAATCCCCTGCCGAGGTAGCTCAGTTGGTAGAGCACGGCACTGAAAATGCCGGTGTCGACAGTTCGATTCTGTCCCTCGGCACCACCGCCCCGCAGGGCCGAACAAACACACGGGCGGAAGTGGCTCAGTGGTAGAGCACCTCCTTGCCAAGGAGGGGGTCGCGGGTTCAAATCCCGTCTTCCGCTCCAAGTGAACATCCCGAAGAGACCCGGTTTGAGACCGGGTCTTTTTCTTTTGCCGTCTTGAAAGTCCCTGCCAAGCTTGGCCCGGAGCAGTCAATTGATAACCAACTGGGCAGCGTCGTATAATGGGTGACGAGAGCAACCCATTCCGCATGGAGGATTTCAGCCATGGTGGACGTCCTGACCGGCACTTCCACAGTCAAAGAAGGCCACGCCCAAATGCTGAAGGGTGGAGTAATCATGGATGTGGTCACTCCCGACCAGGCCAGGATAGCGGAAGAGGCGGGAGCTGTGGCGGTGATGGCCTTGGAGCGGGTGCCGGCGGACATACGCGCCGACGGCGGCGTAGCCCGTATGACCGACCCCGGCATTATCTGTTCGATCATGGATGCGGTCAGCATCCCGGTGATGGCCAAGGTGCGCATCGGCCACTTCGTGGAAGCCCAGATTCTGGAAGCCATCGGGGTCGACTACATCGACGAGTCGGAGGTGCTGACTCCTGCCGACGAATTACACCATGTCTGGAAGCACGACTTCACCGTTCCTTTTGTTTGCGGTTGCCGCGACTTGGGTGAAGCCCTGCGGCGCATCTCCGAGGGAGCAACGATGATCCGCACCAAGGGCGAAGCGGGCACCGGCGACGTGGTGGAAGCGGTACGGCACATGCGGTCGGTACAGGACTCCATTCGCAAGCTGCAGAATATGCCCGAAGACGAACTGGTGGTCGAGGCGCGGGACTTGGGAGTCAGCTTGGAACTTTTGCTGAAGACCAAGGAGATGGGCCGCCTGCCGGTGGTCAATTTCGCCGCCGGCGGAGTGGCAACTCCGGCTGATGCGGCCCTGATGATGCAACTTGGGGCCGACGGCGTTTTTGTCGGGTCGGGTATCTTCAAGTCCGGAGACCCGGCACAGCGGGGCCATTCCATAGTCCAAGCGGTCACGCACTACAGGGACCCCAAGATTCTGGCCGATGTTTCCAAGGACTTGGGAGAGCCGATGGTGGGTATTAGCGCCAAGTCCATTCCGGCCGAACAGCTACTGGCGCCCAGGAGCAAGTAGGCCACCGGCCCAAGAGCCGTCGATTCCAGCCATATTCATAAACTCCTGACAGGAGCGGATACAACTGACCGAACCAAGAGTCGGTGTATTAGCGGTACAAGGGGACTTCGCAGAACATAAGGCGGTGCTTCGCAAGCTGGGAGTGGAGAGCCAAGAGGTGCGGTTGCCCCACCAGTTGCAAGGCTTGAGGGGGTTGATAATCCCCGGTGGAGAAAGCACCACGCTGAGCCGCTTGATGTCCATCTACCATCTGCGGGAACCCGTCCGGCAAATGGCCGAGGCGGGCAAGTGCATCTGGGGCACCTGCGCCGGGATGATAATGCTGGCCCGGGAGATTACCGAAGAGGACCCGGTGCCACTGGGCCTGATGGACATTGGGGTAAGGCGCAACTCCTTTGGCCGCCAGGTGGACAGCTTCGAGCAGGACTTGGAAATCTCCGTCTTGGACCCTTCACCCTTCCGCGGGATTTTTATACGCGCCCCCGGCATCATCAGAACCGGGCCTGCAGTGGAGGTCCTCGCCTCTCTTCCCGACGGCCAGGCAGTAGCGGTCCGCGATGGCAACCTGCTGGCTTCGTCGTTCCATCCCGAATTGACCTCCGACCCCAGGTTCCACCGGTTCTTCATGGAACTGGTGGACAGTAGTCCGGCTACATCAGTCCCGTCTCCGAAGGAAAGCCCCGCCGTTCCCGAATGATCCAAGACTGTCGAATAAGCGACGCCGTAATGAGCGTTCTTCTGAACCGTCCCGGCAGTGAGAACTTGGTCGCGGGGAAAGGGGTCTGCCGGGACCAGGGCAATCCCAGGTCCGCCACCACCAGGCTCTGGATTGAGGTGGTCACCCAGGGTTCGAATCGAATAACCAGGGTGTCCCGCCAGGGTACGGCATTGGCCGCCTTGGCTTCGGCCAAGGAACTGTCCGGTCCAGGGGCCTGGGAGGTGGACCGCCTCTATGTCGAAGGCTGGGACCCGTACAGTCTAGACCCTGTTTCCGGTCAGGAGGCTACGGCCGGGGAGACTATGCTGGAACTGCTGGACGGCCTGATGCAGGAGTGCTTGGAAAGGGGGGGCCACCGGGTGTTCCTGCGCTGCCTCGCTGGCAGCGCATTGGTGAGCGCCTTACGGCGCATTGGGTTCTACCCGTTCCTGAGAGAAACCCTCTTGGAAGGCAACCAGGGCCGCCGCCCGGCTCCACAAACCGCCCCAGACCTGTGTGTTCGGGAACGACTGCCCCAAGACACTATGGGTCTGTTCCAGTTGTTTTGCGCCGCTACACCGCAACCGGTCAGGACAGGCCTGGGGTTCACCCTTGACCAATGGCTGGACGCCCAGCAGCCCGGTCCCAGCCGCCAGTGGATAGTAAGCCACCGCGACAGGATCGTCGGCTGGACCGGCTTGTGGCGCCGCTATGGGCGGCACGAGGGCGAGGTGATGGTACATCCCGACCGCCCTGAGGTTGCGGGCCTTCTCTTGGAAATCGCTTCGGACCAACCGGGGCTGCGCCTGTGGCGGGTCCCGGAACACCAAGAATCGGTAAGGCTCAGGTTGCTAAACCAAGGATTCCGGGAAGGGCCGCCGATTACGGTCTTGGTCAGGACAGCGACAGCACAAAAGTACAGTTACACTACCGCGGCTGTGGAGGCATGGGGTTGATTGACTCCCAGGAATCGGTCCGGAGCGAATTGGATGAGCTATTGGAGGTGCTGCCCTCGCGGGTGATACATACCCTTCGTGAGAACGAGGGCCACGGGGAATTGCTTGAAATTGTCCTGGACTTGGGTCGCCTGCCCGAAGCCCGCTTCACCGACGGTGATATTCCCTTGAGTCAGGAGGAAGTCACGCGCGAAGACTTGGACTACGTAGTGGAAAACATCGGCGAATTCGGCGGAGACAACCGGGCCGGAATCGAACGCACTCTGCACCGGATATCGGCCATTAGAAACCGCAAAGGCCAGGTTGTAGGAATCACCTGCCGCGTGGGCCGCGCGGTGTTCGGCACCATCAAGATTATTGAAGACCTCGCCTTCTCAGGGAAGAACATACTGCTCCTGGGCCGGCCCGGAGTGGGTAAGACCACCATGCTGAGGGAGATGGCAAGAGTTCTTTCTTCTGACACCGGAGGACCGGGCAAACGGGTGGTGATCGTGGACACCTCCAATGAAATAGCAGGTGACGGAGACGTTCCTCACCCTGCTATTGGCCGTTCCCGGCGCATGCAGGTCTCAAGCCCCGACAAGCAGCACGGTGTGATGATCGAAGCCGTAGAGAATCACATGCCCGAGGTCGTGGTCATAGACGAAATGGGCACGGAAAGGGAAGCCACCGCTGCCCGCACCATAGCGGAGAGGGGCGTGCAGCTAATAGCAACCGCCCACGGCAATACGCTGGACAACTTGATCATGAATCCCACCTTGTCCGACTTGGTGGGGGGAGTACAGACCGTCACCTTGGGAGACCAAGAAGCGAGCTACCGGGGCACCCAGAAGACGGTCTTGGAGAGAAAGGCCCCGCCAACCTTCGACGTGGTGGTAGAGATTCAAAGCTGGGAAAGGCTGGCGGTACACGACAACGTAGCCCAAGTGGTTGACCAGTGGCTTCGCGGGTTCTCAATAGCTCCCGAAGTGCGGTGGCTGGACGAGGAGGGGCAGGTTCACCGGGAGAGGGAGGCACTGCGCCGCAGCGACGGCGGACCCGCTCCCTGGGCAGCCCAGCCCGGCAGCTACAAGAGCTATGTCGAAGAACAACCGGCTCCTCCGCCTTCCCGCCAGCCTCAGGCCTCTGAACCGCAACAACAGCAACCCGACGTGCGGGTGTTCCTATTCGGAGTGGGCAGGGACAAGCTGGAGGCAGCGGTGGCCGAATCCGGCGTCCCCGTGGAAGTGGTAAACGAGCTCCGGCGGGCCGACGCGGTCCTGACCACCAAGACCCACTACCGGCGGGGTTCTCACTTGGTGCGGACCGCCGAGGGCAGCGGGACCCCGGTTTACGTGCTGAGAAAAAACACCATGCCCCAGATACAAGACTTCGTCCGGACTATCTCCAAGGAGGGGAAGGGAATCAACAAGCCTTCCCAAGAGTCCGAGGAAGAATTCCGTGACGTAATGGAAGAGGCAATTCGGGAGGCGGAAGAAGCTGCGCAAAGAGTGCTGGAAGGAGAGTCCTCAATCAAGCTGGCGCCGCAGAAGTCCTACGTGCGCCGGTTGCAGCATATCCTTGGCCAACGATACAACGTGTCGTCCATCAGCCACGGACGGGACCCAGCCCGGTCCGTAATGTTCTACAAGCCCTAGCGATTGGGTCCTCTCCAGTGTTCATAGTATTCGAGGGGATCGACAGGGCTGGTAAGAGCACGCAGGCGCGTGCCCTATTGCGTCGCCTGCAAAGCGCACGCAGACGGACGCGAGGAATCCGGGAGCCCGGCGGCACTCCCCTGGGAGAAACAATCCGACGTTGGGTCAAAACCCAGCCCGGCCTCAGTCCTTTGGACGAACTGTTCCTTTTTTCCGCTGCCAGGTCCCACTTGGTGGAAAAAGTTATACGTCCGGAACTCGCAGAAGGCAAAATAGTCGTCGCCGACCGGTTCAGTGCCTCTACAGTGGCTTACCAAGGCTACGGGCGGGGGTTAGACTTTAACTTGATAGAGCAGGTCAACCGGGAGGCCACGGCAGGGCTGGCGCCCGACCTTACAATCCTGTTGGACCTATCTCCCGAGACGGCAGCCCTCAGAGGAGACCCTGAGTCTGCTGCCCCTATGGACAACTTCGACTCTGCCCCATTGGAGTTCCAGCAAAGGGTGCGCAAGGGGTATTGGGCCCAAGCCGAAAGGGAACCTTCCTGCTGGTTGGTGCTGGCCGGCTCGCTCAGTGTAAGACAGCTCTCAAGGGAGATCTGGACAAGAGTAGAGCCCCTCCTTTAAGAGAGGGGCTCTCTTGGTTCCCGGTTCACAGGCTCAGGCCCGGTTAGTCGGCGGGGGCAGGCTCCAGGCTGTTGATCTTGCTGGAAATTTGCTGCGTCATTGCCCTGACCCGCTTCAGGTCGGGGAAGATATCGCCTTCGCCCTTCTTGTCGAAGATCCTCTCGCCATCCAGGAAGACTTCCATGATGCCCTGTCCCCTGGGGGAGATAGCTACCGAAACGTCGGGTCCAAAGGCCTTAAAGAACTCGTTTGCCATCCACGTGGCAGTTCCCAAGTGCTGTCAAGCTACGCAGTAGGTGATCTCAACCTGAACTTTCCCTTCCATTAAGGGCCTCCATAGGAAATAAGATAATTGAATTTTAACCGCTAAATCCCGGAAGTCAACCGCCCTGTGCGCGCCGGAGACCCATCCCCCTTATTGGAAGACCCGGCGGGGTCCCACCGTCTTGAGGTAGTTGCGGAGGTTGCGGTCCATTTCGGGGATGGAGTCGCCGCCGAACTTTTCAGCGAAGGAGTTCGCCAGCACCAATGCCACCATGGCTTCTCCTATCACCCCGGCGGGCGGGACTTGGCAGATGTCGGACCGCTCGTAGTGGGCTTGCACACCTTCCCCGGTGTCCAAGTCCACCGAGGGGAGGGGATTCAACATGGTGGCAATGGGCTTGATACCGAAACGGGCCACCAAGGGCATTCCGTTGGTCATGCCTCCCTCGGTGCCACCCAAGCGGTTTGTTTTCCTCTGCCAAGGATGATCCGGGTTGGTAACAGGCTCGATTACATCATGCACTTGGGATCCCCGCTTCTGCACCATCTCCCAGCCGGGACCCACCTCAACGGCCTTGACTGCATTGATCGACATCAAGGCTTGGGCAATCTGACCATCGATCTTCCGGTCCCAGTGTACGTGGGAGCCAAGGCCAATGGGGACGTTTTCCGCTATGACCTCAACAGTGCCGCCGACGGTGTCCCCAGATTCCTTGGCGGCGTCGATCTCGGCCATCATCAACTTGCTTGCCGTGGGGTCGGCGCAGCGCACCGGCGACTCTTCAACGGCCTCCCAGTCGATGGACTCAGGGGGGTTGGCGAATACTCCCGCAATGGATATCACATGGCTGTGAAGGCGTACGTCGAACTGCTCCAACATTTTCACCGCTACGGCCCCGGCGGCAACCCTGGCCGCCGTCTCCCGGGCGCTGGAGCGTTCCAGCGCGTTGCGCACGTCATCGAACCCGTACTTCATCACCCCTGGCAAGTCGGCGTGGCCGGGCCGGATGCGGGTAACCCGCTGTGACCGGGGGTCGCCGGGGTCGTAGTCTTCTTCCGGCACTTCTCCCACCGACATGGACTGTTGCCAGTTGACCCAGTCCTTGTTCTCCAGGGTCATTCCGATGGGGCTTCCCAACGTCGTTCCGTGGCGCACACCCGAATGGATTTGCGCCCGGTCCTGTTCGATGAGCATCCGGCCACCGCGGCCGTACCCCCGCTGCCGCCGGGCCAACTGACCTGCAATGTACTCTTCGTCCAAGGGCAAGCCTGCGGGCACGCCTTCGACTATTATCACCAGTCCCGGTCCGTGGGACTCACCAGCCGTGAAAAATCTGATCATTTAATACACTCGTGAGAGGCACTGGAGAGATGAGAGACTCCCAAGCCAGCCGGGGGCTCAGCCCCGGGCCGCCAAGGCCCTCAGGGCTGCTTGGAGCATTACCTGCACCGGAGCGGGTTGGCCGGTCCACATTTCGAAGGAGGCCGCGCCCTGATATACCAGCATGTAGATTCCGCCCAAGACCTTGGCCCCGGCCACTTGGGCTTCCTGCAGCAGCGGAGTTTCAGCGGGATTATACACCAGGTCATTGACCAGGGCCTTGGCCGGGATCTGTTCCCGGTCCAACACCGAGCCGCTCTCGTCGGGGCCCCGGACCATGCCGACGGAGGTACAATTCACAATCAGGTCGGCCTCGCGGGCGGCGGCTGACAGGACTTCCCGTTCCAAGCCGATGGCCGATGAGGCGGCGCCGTTCTGCCGGGCCAATGCCGCCAGGTCTGCTGCCTTGGACGCAGTCCGGTTGGCGATAGTCAAACTGCCGATTCTGTCCCGGGTCAGGGCGAGCACGACCGCCCTGGCGGACCCTCCCGCTCCCAGCACCAAGGCGCGGCAGCCTTCTGGAGAGAACCCAGCCTCATCCTGCAGCGCCCGCAGGAATCCTGAGCCGTCGGTGTTATGCCCGGTGAGGCGGCCGTCCCGGTTGACGACGGTGTTGACCGCCCCGGCCACAGCGGCCCAGTCGTCAAGTTCGTCCAGAAAGGGAATTACGGCCCCCTTATGGGGCGCGGTGATGTTGATGCCCATCACTCCCGGCTTACGGAGGCCGGTCACGAACTGCCCAACGTCCTCCGGGGCCACGTCATAAGCCAAGTAGTCGGCACCGATTCCAAGGTGGTCCAAGGCGGCTTGCTGAAAGGCCGGGGACATGGAATGACCTATGGGAGAACCGATAACGCCGAGGGCAGATTCCAATCCACTAACTCCCAAGATGGGATTCCAGAGGCGGAATTCCGGGGCAGGCCGCGGGGAACTCAGCCGGACAGTTGCGCCAGGATTTCCTCCAATCGCTGCCGGCGTTCCACCAGTTCTCCCAGGCGCTCCTGTTCTTTCTGGACCACTTCCGGCCGGGCCTTGGCAGTAAAGTTCGGGTTGGCGACCAAAGCCTCAACCCGGTTGAGGTTCTTAAGGCAGTCGTCCAGCTCCCCTTGCAACCGCTGGCTTTCCCCGGGCACGTCCACAACCCCTTCCAAGGGCAGGCGTATCACCAGGGGATTCACAACCAAGGTGACGCCTCTGCGCCCGTCGGCGCCGGCAGACCCGCCGGATACAATCCTCAGGGGATCGACCCTGGATAGAGACCGGATCACCGGAGACTCCTCTTCCATGGTCCCCTGTTGTCCATCGGTCTCCAACAACGCTTCAAGTTGCTGATTGGCCGGGATGCGCAACTGCGCCCGCGCGTTTCGTACCGCGCGCACCGTCTGCATCACCAGTTCCATCTGGTCTTCCGCCCCAGGGTCAAGGCGGGACTCATCCGCTTGTGGATAAGGGGAAACCATGATGGATTCCTCGAGGGAGGCGGACCCGGGCAGCCGGGCCCGCAACCCTTGCCAGATTTCCTCGGTGACAAAGGGAAGGAATGGATGCATGGCCCGCAGCACGGACTCCAGGACGTGGACCAGTACAGGGAGAGGCGACGACCCACCGTCCTGGCGCAACCGAATCTTGGCCATTTCGATGTACCAGTCGCAGAAATCGTTCCAGAAGAAGTCGTAGAGCCTTTGCTGGGCCTCCCCCAGTTCGAAGCTCTCCAATAGCCGATTGGCGTCGGCAATCACCCGGTGCATCCGGCTCACTATCCAGCGGTCTTCGCGGTGGGAGAGCCCGGACAACTGCTGCCAATCGGAAAAGTCCGCAGGGCTGCCGGCAGAATCGAGGCTGGTCAACACAAAGCGGGATGCGTTCCAGACCTTGTTGGCGAAGTTGCGGGCTGCCTCCAGCTTGCCTTCGGTTATCCGCAGGTCGTTGCCCGGAGCAGTGCCGGTGGTGAGGGCAAACCGCAGCGCGTCGGTGCCGTACACTTGGATGAGGTCCAGGGGATCCATAGTGTTGCCCCGGGTCTTGCTCATTTTCGCCCCTTGGGCATCCCGGACCAACCCGTGGAGGTACACCGTTTGAAAGGGAATGTCGCCGGTATTCTCTATGCCCATCATGATCATGCGGGCAACCCAGAAAAAGAGAATATCGTACCCGGTTTCCATTACCGTGGTGGGGTAAAAGTAGTCCAAGTCCCCGGTCTCTTCAGGCCACCCCAAGGTGGAATGAGGCCACAACCCGGAACTGAACCAAGTGTCCAGAACGTCCGGGTCCTGCTGCAGGTCCGCCGAGCCGCAGTTGGGACAGCGGTCCAGGTCCTCAATTGACGCAAAGGGTTCGGGACAGTTGGCGCAATACCAGACCGGAATCCGGTGGCCCCACCAAAGCTGGCGGCTGATGCACCAATCGCGGATGTTTTCCAGCCAGTTGAGATAGACCCGGCTGAAACGGTCCGGCACCATTTTGATGCGGCCCTGAGTGACCGCCCCGTGGGCCCTCCCGGCGATGCTCTGCGGGTCGTCGTGGCTTCCCACGTTCAGGAACCACTGCAGGCTGACGAGGGGCTCCACCACCGAGTCGCAACGCTGGCAGTGCCCCACCGAGTGAACATAATCGTCTACCCGTTCCAGCAAGCCCAGGGAACCCAACTCAGCCACAACGTCCCGCCGGGCTTGAAAACGCTCAACCCCCTGGTACTTACCCGCTGCGCCGGTCATCAAGCCATCGAAGCCAATGATGTTAATGATTTCCAGGCCGTGGCGTTCTCCGATTTCGAAGTCCACGGGGTCGTGGCCCGGGGTTACCTTCAAGGCGCCGGTGCCGAACTCCATGTCCAGAGCGGCATCGGCCACCACGGGAATCGGGCGGTCCATGATGGGCAGGATAACGTTATGGCCCACCATGCCGCTGTAACGTGAGTCGTCGGGGTGCACGGCAACGCCGGTATCCCCCAGCATGGACTCAGGACGGGTGGTGGCAACCGTGATGAATTCTCCCTCACGGTCCGCCGTGGGGTATTTGATATGGTACAGCTTGCCGTTGGTTTCCTGGTACTCCACCTCCAAGTCGGAGAGCGCGGTGGCGCAACGGGGACACCAGTTGATAATCCGTTCGTGGCGGTAGATGAGCCCTTTTTGGAAAAGGTTGACGAAGGTGGTCCGCACCGCCCTGGCAGGTCCGGGGTCCAAGGTAAAGCGGAGGCGGCTCCAGTCGCAAGACGCACCCAACCGCTTGTGCTGTTCATCGATGGTGTTCCCATACCGGGCCACCCACTCCCAGACCCGCTCCAGAAACTTCTCCCGGCCCAGGTCGTGGCGGGTCAAGCCTTCCTCGGCCAACAGGCGCTCCACCACCCATTGGGTGGCAATGCCGGCGTGGTCCTTGCCCGGCAGCCAGAGGGTGGAATCGCCCATCATGCGCCTCCAGCGGCACAGGGCGTCTTCTACCGAGGCGGTCAAGGCGTGGCCCAAGTGAAGTTCGCCGGTCACGTTGGGCGGCGGCATTATGATGCAGAATGGCCTCTTTTCCGGGTCCACCGACGGGGTGAAGTAGCCTTGGTCCAGCCATTGCTGGTAGACCCGGGGCTCCACATCCGCGGGGGCGTAGGCGCTGGGTATGTTGGTGGTAGGAGTCGTATAATCGGAAGCCATGCTCTTATCTCAAGGTAAATCCATAGTAGTAATGGAAATTATATACCGAATTGCTCTGCAGGGAACGAACGATGGCAGTGGTTGAACGGGTCGCAGAAATTTTCGCCGACGCCCGAATCCTCTACGAAGATGCCTTGGCGATGTTAGAGCAGGGACGTACCCGTAATGCCGCAGAAAAGGCATGGGGAGCAACCATGAGGGCTACAGTGGCCTTCGTACTGGCCAGGAGCGGGGAAGAGCCCCGCACCTCAGGCAAGGTATCCCAAGGGATGCGCTTATTGCAGAGAATGGATCCTGGCATACAACAGTTGAGGATCCGGTACTTGGCACGGCAATCCGAACTGCACGGCGCCTGTTTCTACGATGGAAACTGCGAACCGGAGGACGTCATTGCCTCGGATATCCGAGAGACGCTGGACTATATCAGGAACGCCGAGGAGTTGGCCGGAGCCTAGCCAGGACGCCTTCTAATTTCGACCAGTCTCCATGCCAGACCTGATCGCAGCTAACGGCACCTCAGCGGCTGTAGAGGTGGCTGCTCCAGGAATGACCTGAGGGATCGAGGCTCTTGCCCTTGAAACCTGGGAAGTCGGGACCGTAGCGGTAGGCCCGGAAGAGCCGGTTCACCCGGTCGAACCTGTCGTCCGGTCCGTAGAACGGGTTGGTGAACTCCCAGACCATCTCACCCTCCCGGGTAACCTCAAAGACCCTGCCGGTCATGCCCTCACACACCAAGGTGTTGCCATTGGGCAACCGCTGCGCCCCGCTGATGAAGGCGCTGAAGAAGTTCCAAGGCGGACGGGTCTTGTACTCCCACTCGATCCGGTTGGTGCCGGGGTTGACCTCTATCACCCGGGAGCCGGGCATTGGGGCCGTAATCGCGTGCCAGCCGTTGTCGAAAATCAGTATGTTGCCGTTGTCCAGCAGGGTGGGGTCGTGCTGGTGGCCCAGTTCCCCCCGGCCCCACTTCCAAGAAAAGTCCCCGGTGGCCTTGTCCAAGATGGCCACGGTGTCCAGCAGCCTCCAACTGGTCAGAATGTTTCCGTCGGGAAGCACTTCGCAGGTGTTGGTGTGGGTCCACTCATCCCGGCGGTGCAGGTAGCAGATGACGTCGGTTTCCGTGTCCAGATGCTCGTAGGCGTGCCACTCCCAGGCGATTTCGCCGCCGGGGGTTATCTCCCGGAAGTAGTCACACCAGATGCCGGCCTCGGGCTCGCTGTCGGGCACTCCGCCCCTGACCTGGTCTATCATCTCCTTGGGGACCGTCTCCCAGCCCAGCACCATGGTGTTGCCGTTGGGCATCCGGCAAAAGTCGTGGTGCAGCGTGTCTTCCACGTACTCCCACAGGATGTTCCCATCCCAGTCCATTTCCATGACCACACCGCTGTGCCCGCCGATGTTCACCGGGCTGCGGCCGGTGCGCCCGGCGACAAGCAGGTTGCCGTTTTCCAGCAGGTAGCCGTAGTCCCCCGGCCGGTAGGGCAGAGGCCAACGATGTACTATGCGCCCCTCCATGTCGACCAAGTAGGCGTCGGTGCGTTCCATGGGGGCTATCAGGGTGTACCCAGGGTAGGCGTGGCTTGGCTTGTGGACCGTCAGTCCTGTCTGTGGCAAGGCTATCTCCTTTCAGCCAGCATCCGGTCTGGAAACGCGGCCGTCGAGGGGCCGCGGTGCGATTCTACAGACCGAAGGCCTTGCGGTAGCTAAGGCTCATCCGCCGGCGTTCCGAGTCTATCCCGGTCACCATTACACGCACCGCCTGCCCCGGGTACACACACTCCTTGGCGTGGTTCACCCGCCGGGCGGACAGTTCCGAGATGTGGACCAGTCCTTCCACCCCGTCCTCGATTTTGACGAATGCACCGAACTGGGCCAAGCTGGTGACCGAGCCTTCCACGATCTCGCCGACCCGGTAGCGTTCCGGCACTGTCTCCCAAGGCTCCGGCATGGTGCGTTTAAGGCTCAGGTTGATGCGTTGGCTCTCCACATCCACCGCCACCACGTAAACGTTGATTTCATCGCCGACCGAAACCACGTCCGCAGGGTCCTTCACCGTGCCCCAGGACAATTCAGAGATGTGAACCAGTCCCTGCACCCCTCCCAAGTCCACGAAGGCCCCGAAGCCCCGCACCGACACCACACGGCCTGAGATAATGCTCCCCGGCTGCAAGTCCGCTATTTTCTGGAGCCGAAGCTCCTCCTGCCGCCGCCGCCAGATTGACCGCTCGGTGAGGACCAACCGGCCGGCGTCCTGGTCAACCTCCAAGACGTTGAACGAGCATTCTTGGCCAACACGGCCGGCTGCCTCTTGTCCGTCCTCCGCCGGCGCCAAGTGGGAGAAAGGCACAAAACCTCTGATGCCCCGGAAATCCACCTCAATGCCGCCGCTGTTGTGGCCCGTAACCTTTACTTCAACCGTTTCTCCGCTGTCCAAGGAGTGTTCCAACTCCCGCCAGTACAGCTCTTCCCGGGCTTGGTCCACGGAAAGGAGGGCCATGTCGCCGGGGCCCCGGTTGCTCACCAGCGTAGCCAGGAGAGTGTCTCCCGGCTTGAAGCCGGCCAGTTCCTCCCTGGGAATGGTGCGCATCTCGCTCATCGGCACCATTCCTTCCATCTTGAGGCCCACACTGATGACAATGCCCTCGTCGTCTATCCGGACAATCTCGCCCTCGACCGATTCTCCCCTCTGCCGCGTCTTCGGACCCAGCAGTTCCTCGGGTAGATCAGCCATTTCATTGAAATCGGATACCTGAAAATGGGAATCCTGGATGTCGGAATCCTGCATACCGCCCTGTTCCCCTTCTCCTCGCTTGCTGCCGCTATTTTACCAAACCCGCTGCTTGCTCCAACTGGCGTAGCTTGCGTATCCCCCGCTGGGTATCGCTGGCCACCCGGGCCGGGTCCCACTTTTCCAGTCGCAGCTTGTGCAGCCCGTAGGTGAACTCCTTCAGGTTGGCCAAGCTCAAGGGGCCCTCTTGCCCCAGACCCTCCCTGTGGCGGAAATCGGCCAGCAGCTCCGTCCTGGTCTCTCCATACAGGTGCTGGTAGGCTTCTTCGATGAGGTCCTCGCTGTCCGGGTAGCAGCGGGCAATCTGGCGCTTCCTCACGTCCTCTTCAACCGCCAGTTGCAACGCTTCCTCCACCACCACGCCATACCAGAAGTTCAGATAGCCCCGGAACTTGTTCGCCCCCAAGAGGTCCCGGAACTCCTCGTCGCCAACCTCCTCCGGAAGTTTCCCGTGGAACAGCAGCCGCTCCCTGTGATCGGGGGGAATGGCCTCGTCCAAGGAAAGGCAGAGCCGCTCCGCCAATAGCAGCCAGTCGAAGGCTTCTCCGGCTATGAGGTAGTTGAACTGGCGGCCTTGGTGCACCTCGTAGGGCAGCGTCCAGAGGCCCATGGCCGACAGCAACGCCCGGTGCCAAGGCTCCCCTGCCTCCAGGGCTTCCCTGGCGTGGTTCACCGCCTCGGGTTCTCCCACGGCCAGATCACGCTCTGTCGCAATTTCTTTGTTGCTAACTGCCATACCTGAGAAAGGCCATCCGGGGCACTCGTAAAGGCAACGTACCACGGGCTCAAAAGAGGTGTCAAACGACCCCTTGGGTATAGTACAATTTTGGCAGGCATACGTGGCCGCATATCCGGTGGCCTTTGCGCCAGGGGTAAAGTACATAGCATCCGAATCGGCGATAAATACCGCCCAGACCTTAGGTGAGTTGATGGAGGGCCAGCGCCAGCTCAACGCCCGGGTGGATCGCCTGGACGACCAACTCAATTCCCGGATTGACCGGGTGGAGGCTAAGGTCGACAAGCTGATATGGCTGGGCATGGGCCTCTTGGGCACTACCTTGGCCACCCTGGTTACTTCCTTGGTTAGGCCGCTGGGCAACTGACGGCCGGTCCGGTCCATCGCAGCTTTCCGGCTATACCTATACGCAGACCACACGAAAACTAACTTGTTCCAACGCTCAACTGCAACTCCTTTCGTTGAAGCCCTCCTGCCGGTGGACGACCCAACCCGCCGGCTGGCCCGGGACGTGCTGCTGATTATCTTCTTCAGCCTGTTCATGGTCCTGCTGGCCCGCATCTCCATCCACCTGCCATTCACTCCCGTGCCCATCACCGGCCAGACCCTGGGCGTGCTGCTCACCGGCGCCGTCTTGGGCAGTTGGCGGGGCGCCGCCGCACTCACGCTGTACCTGCTGGAGGGGATGCAGTTCCCGGTCTATGCCGGGGGCAGCGGCGACTACCTCTGGCAGCTCACCGCCGGCAGCGCCGTATTCGGATTCACCTCGGGTTCGGCGGGGCTCTTCTGGGACCTGGCCTCGGGCGGCTATCTCATCGGCTTCATCCCCGCCGCGTTCATCGTTGGCTGGCTCTGCGAGCGGGGCTGGGACCGCAAGCCTTGGATCATAGTGGCAATGCTGGCCGGCAACGTGATGCTGTACCTGCCCGGCCTGCTGCAGCTTTCTCTTTTCGTACCCGGCGACAAGGTCTTCGAGTACGGCCTGTACCCATTCATCGTGGGAGACTTGGTCAAACTCTATTTGGCGTCGCTGATAGTGCCCACCGCCTGGGGGCTGCTGGAGCGGCGGAGGGGCGGTGGAGACTCATGGACATCACCTGGATAGGCCATTCCTGCTTTCGGCTGCGGGCCGACGACCTGGTAGTGATCACCGACCCCTTTCCCTTGGCGGTGGGACTACGGCCCGACAACCGCCCGGCTACCGTGGTGACGGTCAGCAGCGCTCACCCCAACCACAGCAACTGGGGCGAAGTGGCAGGCTCCCCCCGGATATTCGACGCCCCCGGCGAGTACGAATATTCCGGAGTGTCGGTGCGGGGAGTCATGACACCGCTGCCGCCCGGCGCTTCCCCGGAAAGCCGGACCGTCGCTTATTCCATCGAGATGGACCGGGTGAACATCTGCCACTTGGGTGATATTTCCGTTCCGCTGACCACCCGGCTGGTGGACGAACTTTCCCCGGTTGACGTGCTCCTGTTGCCCACCGGCGGGGGATCCACCTTGGACTTGGACCAGGCCATCCAGGCGATGCAGGACTTGGACCCGAAGATAGTTATACCCATGCACCACCTGCCCGCAGCAACGACCGCTGCAGCGCCAGCCGGCGGCGGTGAAGGGCAGGAGGGACCAGCGGGACAACCTGCCGCACAACCTGCCGGGGCAGAGCCGGGGGCCGGGGATGCTGACGGCGCGGGCTCCGGGGCCGGGGCGGGGCAGCCCTCCGACCGACCTATCTACTCCTTGGACCTGTTCCTCCGGCGCATGGGGCTCGACGAGGTCCAGCCGCAACCCCGGCTGGTGGTCACCCAGAACAACCTGCCGACCGACCGGCGGGTGGTGGTGCTCAGCCCCACCGCCCGGGCGGCGTAGGGACCTCACAACGCCGCTCCTCTTCTCCGCCGGTTCAACCGCCCTTACGTCCTTACGCCTCTTCTTGCCAGCACCGGTCCGGGTTTGGGCCGGGTTTCGCGCAGCCCTAACAAAAGGGGAAGCCCCGGGGTTTGACCCGGGGCTTCTTGGGGTTCCGTGGGTTGCGGGGTTACCGGCCCTTGGCCGGCAACCGGTGTGGGGGCAGCGGTGGTTATGAGCCGGAGCGGCCCATTACGAAAGCGCCAGCTACGCCCACGAGGGCAACGATTGCCAGGATGAGAGCAACCAGGCCCAAGGCTCCGCCGCCGCCGTCGGCTCCGGCAGGGCCGGTCTGGCCTGGGGCTCCGGCGTCGCCCTTGTCGCCTTTTTCACCGGGAGCGCCGGGGGCGCCGTCGGCTCCGGCGGGACCGGTGTCGCCCTTGGGGCCAGCGCCACCAGTGTCGCCCTTGTCGCCCTTAGGTCCTGTGTCGCCCTTTTCGCCTTGGTCGCCCTTGTCTCCCTTCTCGCCCTTCATGGCCATCATCTTTTCTTCATCGGTCATGGCGGGCTTTTCATCGGGCTTGGGCATCATGGCGCCCATGGCCGAGATGGAGAAGTTCTTGTCAACGTGACCGCCCCGCTCCCAGTTGTCGGTCTCGGCGGCGTCCATTCCGTTGATCATGAAGCTAATAGTCTTGCCGGAGGTAGCGGCATCGCCGGGAATGGCGAGGGCCACCATGCCTCCCTTGGTCATAACCGAGTCCATCATCTCGGCCCCGACCTGGACCTGGACCATGGCCCCGTCAACCATCACCTTTACCTCGGTGCCGTCGGGGGCCGGGTTGCCGTCCAAGCTGACCATCAGGTTGGTCAGGTGGGGCGGCGCCGGCTGGGCCGATACCACTGCCGGGAACAGCAGCAGCAGGGCCGCTACGGCCGCCAAGGCTAGTATTCTGACCTTTTTCATCTAATTCTCCTTATCCTGGGGTGGGATCCGGGGGTGGGCTGCCGGGGCCGCCCTTCCGTTCTTCCTTCTTCCGTTTCTACGGGGAATCCGGGAGAGGGGGCGGCCCCGGGTTTAAGCTCTTGGCTTGCGGCCATTTAGGGTACTACCACGTTGGTCCAGGGACCGGGCCGGTCCTTGCCCAGGAAGGTCTGCGCCGCACGGATGCGGACGTTCAGCACGTCGCCGCTGTTGACCGTAGTCAGGGTGTTGAAGGCGGCGAAGGCCGGGTCGGTCACGAAGGACTGGTAGGTCTGGGTTGATTCGTCAAGGTAGTAGGCGTCCACCAAGTTGGGCTGGCCTTCCACCTGGTTGTCGATGAGGTCCTTAAGGAACTCTTCGACCGGTGCGTCCTCGGTCTTCATCATCATGCTGGGACCGACTGCCCCGGAGGTTACGGTGAAGGGGGCGCTGGCGACGGTGCCGCCGACGTTAATCCGCACCGAAGCGGTTCCGGGATCCAGTCCGGGGATCAAGACGGTCATTTCGGGCAGGTTGCCGTCCCGGTCGGTGTTGGGGTTGCCCGGGCTGGGGGTAACGTTCAGCCCGCTGACCTGCAGGCTTTCCAAGCCGGTGAAGCCCTTGAAGCCGCCGCCGGTCAGGGTGATGGTGGTGCCACCGGGGCCGCTGGTGGGGCTGATGGCTATGGATGCGCTGGGCACCCGGTGGGACACCGTCTCGGTGACCCGGCTGTTATCCGTTGCGGTGAACCACACGTCCACCCGGTTGGTGGAGGGTATGCTGGCGCCCCTGGGGACGGTCAGCTGCACCGAGAAACGGCCGTCGGCATCGGCGGTGACGGTGGCGTCTTCTTCGATGGAAGCGCCGACGTTGTACTCGACCTCGATGCGGGTGTTGTCGGCGCCGGAGGCGGAGTTGCTGGCGGGCCAGCCTTCACCGCTGACGGTCACCGGGGTGCCGATGTGGCTCTCTTCGGGCTCGAAGGAGATGGTCCGGCCCTTGACGGTGACCCGGGCCACGCCGGCCCTGTTGGCGTCGTCGGTCACCTTCAGGTCGTAGGTGCCAGGGGTGACAGCGGGGCCTTCCACCGGGATGACCACGGTGGCGGTCCAGTTGCCGCCGTCGTCGACTTGGACGGTATCTCCGCCGTCGATCTTGCCGGAAGCGATGTCGGTCCCACCCAGAGAGATGGAACTAACAACCGAACGTCCGGTGAAGCCGCTGCCGCTGATGGTCACCGACTGGTTGGCCACGAGGGTGTCAGGGACCACGTTCACCCGGGCGCCCAGGATGTTCACGGTGTCGCGGCGGGTGCCCGACCCAGTGGAGCCAGAACCAGTCGCAACGGACAAGGACTGCTTGCCCAAGTCCACGTCATTGGGAATCGTGATTGTAGCGGAATTGCTGGCGCCGGGAATGAAGCTGTCAGCCAACCCGCCCATCTCGTTGAGCAAATTGGTACTCCCGATCCTCAGCCTGCTGAGGGTTTGACCAGCGGGGAAGTCCCGGAATTCCAGGGTGACGACGTCGCCGATGGCGGCCTCGTCGGGTACTGCCTTGACCTGTCCCTTCAGGGTCCACTCACCACTCTGGCCCTCATCGGTCTTATTGCCACGCCCGTCGGAGGCGGCAACGTACTGCTTCACGCCAGCGGGGAAGTGGTTGGGGTTGACGGTGAAGTCGCAGGTGAAGGTGTCGTCCCGGGCCACGACGGCGTTGCACAGCTCTATCTCGCCGGTGTCGTGGTTGCGGTCATTGTTCTTATCCAGCCACGCCACTGCGGTGGTGCTGTTCTTGAACCCGGCGCCGGTTACGGTCACCTTGGAACCCCGCTCACCGTCCTTGGAGCTCAAGGAGATGGTGCGCAGAGTGTCGAAGCTGTTATCGTCCGCGCTAGTCATGGTAGCGTCATTGGTGGTCGACACCTTGACGTTCCAAGTGCCACCCTCGGTGGGGTTCGTGATCCCCGCCGACTGTGAGAAGGTAACAGTTACCGGCGACCCCGCCTCAATTCCCTGCAAACCGGGGGCGGTGTCTCCGGGAATCATGTCGCCAACGTCTATGGTAACCAGGGCCTCATCGGCCGGGGTTCCCACAAACTCCACTACTACGCTGCCGCCCAGAGCTACTCCAGACGTTGACGTTCCTGGAACGAAGCTGTTACCGCTGCTGCCTACACCACCGGCACCGATGGTAACGTGCCTAGGATTCAACACGTCAGGCACTTTTACGTCGTCCTCAAACTCGATCATGATCGAGTCCCCGGGGGACAGTCCGGCAGCGGTCACAAATTTCACCGTGACCTTGGCTGCGTCCCCGGTTCCAGTGGGTATATGTTCCACGCTGGGAAGGCCTGCCTGCGCGGCCACGGGGCTGGTGTTGAACATGCCCAGGGCCAGCATGGTAGCGAAGACGCCGACCAGCAGGGTCAGGGCAAGTCCGGAAGATACTCCGATTTTAGTTTTCATCTACTCTACTCTCCTGTGTTCTGGCCCCCTTGGGCCAAGTGGAAGACCTGGACTGGCGTTCTCTATCTTCGGGGCCTTTGCGGCGGGCTTGGCCCAGCCGGCTTGGCCGGTGCTCACATAGGCACCTCCTCCCGGGACCGGGGCACCAGCGAAGGGTCCATAAACAAGGGAACCGGAGGCAAAAAAGCCCGGAGCAAGAAAGCCGGAACTGTAGTGTTAAGCAGTGCGTTCATTTGCCTCATTCCCCTGCTCTCCCCGAGAGTTCCCCGAAACCTCCGTTAGATTTAAGCCCGGGACCGGGGTCCAGGTCCGTTTTCATAGAGCCTGGCTCATCAAATCTGGCCCATAGTTTCCGGCCTACTATTTCTAGCATCCGGCCAAATTCCAAGTCAACGAGTTTGGACACCGTAATAAGCCAGTTTTGTTTGCCCCCGGGGTTCCCTCCGGGCAGGGCCAGCCGTGGGGAGTGGAACAGGGGGCCGGACTTGGGGTGAGTGTAGCCCGGTCTGTATTACGCCAGTATTACAAGCTTGGGGATACAGGCCTTCCAGGCGGTATGCCGGCATGGGCCGGAGGCGCGGGGTCCCTGTTTCTTCTCACAGCCGGCGGGGGTCAAGAACCCCACCGAGGGTGGCACTGATTGTTGGGAACCAGCCCGAATTCCGGCCGGGTCGATTACCCGGGAACATTACAGCGAAACCGGGGGCCTGTTGGGGCCCCCGGCTTGGTCGGGTCTGGGGTTGCTGGCGGTTGCGGGCTAGCCGCCGCGCCGCGCCAGGAAGACTCCGCCGGCTCCGAGCACTGCGACCACGGCCAGGATGAAGGCGATGAGTCCCAGGGGACTGCCGCCGCCGTCGGGTCCAGCTCCACCGGCGCGTCCAGCGTCTCCGGCGTCGCCCTTGGCGCCGGCTGCGCCGGGGGCCCCATCTGCGCCCGCTGCGCCGGCGTCGCCGGTCGGGCCCTTGGCTCCGGTGTCACCCCTGTCGCCCTTGGCTCCCTTGTCGCCTTGGTCGCCGGGGTCACCTTGGTCACCCTTGTCGCCCTTGACCGCTTCCATTTCCATGGCGGAGAGGGTGGGCACCGGCGTGGGCGGGGCCATGGTGGCCGTCGGCCGCGGCGTTGCCGTGGGCGCGGGGGTGGGGGTTTCCGGGGGCGGAATGTAGCGGAAGCCGCCACCACCGCCGCTGCGGCGGACCCGCGTTGGGGGCGGGGGAGGCGCGTCCACTCTCACGGAAGTCGCCTCGATCGCTCCCTCGGAGGTCAGTTCTTTCAAGACGCCCCGGAAAGTGTGGGTACCGGGTTGAATGTCGGCGCCAATTTCCACTTGGTAACTCACCGAATTGGCGGCGATGATGTCGAAGGTAACAACCTGGCCGTCCACTGTGGCCAAGATCGCCGACCTGTCTGAAGGGTTAGCGTCGGCAATCATTTCCGACTCGTCGACAAAGCTGAACCCGTCCGGCAGGGTCTCTAACACCTGCCCCACTCCGCTGGGAATTCCCAGCCCTGTGATTGTTACGGTCACATTGGCTCCCGGCGCAGCCGCCACAGGGATGGTCGCAGGGTTGAAGGAGCGCACCGCCCCAGTGGGTTGCAACCCGGCGGTGGCACTTACCGTTATTGAGCTGTCGGGAATAGACTCATCGGAGCCGGTAAGGCTCTTAACAATGCCGCCGGAGAAAGTGTAGGACTGCTCCGCGGCGCCGGAGTCCACGTCGACCCGGTACTTGATAGAGTCAGCCGCTACGAGGTCGAACCTCACAATCTGGGAATTCTGGCTATCCACCGTACCGGTTACTCCAGAACGGGAAGCCGGACTGGCGTCGGCGACGGCCGCCGAGCCGTGAACATAACTGAATCCGCCGGGCAGGGTCTCAACCACTTGGGCAACCCCATTGGCGGCGCCAATTCCGCTGATAGTCACTTCAACCCGGGCACCCGGGCGAACCGAGGCCGCCGAGAAGGACCTATTCAGCCCGGCTGCCGGTGTGGTGGGAGAAGGCGATGGGGAAGGCGAGGGCGAGGGGTCCGGAGTGGCACCGGTTGCCACAGTAACCGAGTTGGCAGCGATGTCCTGTTGGCCAGCCAAGCCCAAGACTTGGCCGGTGAATTCATGGGGCCCGTCCGCAACGGAGTCTGCCACCATCACCTTGTACTTGATAGAATCCGCCACGGCCACGTTGAAGCTAACCACTTGGCCTTGGGTGGTCCTTGCGTCCACGCTTACCCCAGCGCGGGGAGCGGGGGCCGCGTCGGCAACCGCCACCGAGCCGGCTACATAGGTGAAGCCTGCCGGCAGGGTCTCCCTGACCTGGCCCACACCGGCACCCAAGCCAGTGCGCGTCAAGGTCACTTCCACCTCACCGCCCGGAGCCACTGACGCAGGGGAGAAAGTCCTCTCCGGATGCTGGGAAGCGGCCACTGTACCTACCACCACCAGCCCAGCTATTCCCATGACCACCGCCGCTATCACCAGCAGCGTCAATGCTCTATTCAATCTTATTCTCCTTCTTGGTCCCGCTTGCATTCACTGGGGCTTTGCCCCTAGAGCAAGCGGGACCTTGTCTTGTCTATCCCGGGTTCCCGCCGGGAACGAGTGCTACCCTAGCTTCCGCTAAAGTAGGCACCTATGATTTCCAGCATTTCCATCAGAGTGAGCCCCGGCGGGTCTTGGAAGTACAGCCCTATGGCCGCCAACATTTCCGTGGTGCTGATGGAGTCATCTCCGTCGGTGTCGCCCGGTATTCCTCCGGCCGCCACCGGGTTAGTGGAAGCTTTCACCGCCTCGTCGGCACCGAAGCCGTCGGTGTAGCTGGCGGTGGCCCTGACTTTCTTGCCAACGTCGTCGGCAACCGGGGTGTAGCTGGCGGTGGTGGCTCCGGCGATGTCCATGTAGTCCCCGCCGTTGGCGGCGTCTTCAACAGCCCACTGCCAGGTCACGGTGGCCATGTCGACCATGTCGGGGTCGCTGACCTCCGCGGTCACAGCCTCACCTACCCTGGGGGTAGCCATGTCCAGGGAGACGGTGCCTTCCTCTTTCATGTTGGTGACGGTTACGGTCACGTCACGGGTAGCGGTGTTGGAGCCGTCGTTGGCGGTCACCGTTATGTTGTAGACGTTGTCCGTGTCGGCGTCGGCCTCGTTCTCGAAGTCCGGGAGGGCGGCGAAGGTTACCGTCGCCATGCTGCCCGGGCCCGGGGTGATGGTGAAGTCGTCCATGTCGGCGCCGGCCAGGGTCCAAGTGGAACTGGCGGCGTCGGCTCCCAGGGTGTTAAAGGTACCCACCTCGGGCATTGCGCCGGCGGGGTCGATTACCTCGCCGATTTCGAACCTCTGGGTGCCGGTCACGGTGAGGGCGGCCCGGAGTTGCTCCGGCGCGGACGGGGCTTCGTTCACGTCCATCACGTTGATGGTGACCCGCACTGCGCCGACGGTAACCTGGGCGTCGGGGTCCCTGACCTCGATGATGTACTGGGGCTTGGTCTCACGGTCGAAGTGGGTTACCACCGCCGCCGCAAGCTGGCCCTTCTTGTCCGTAAGATCGTCGTCCGTGGGCGCCAGAGTCGTGTCGTAGAAGGTGTCGCCCGAATCGTCTTGCTCCTCGGCGAAGACGAAGGTAGCCGCGTCGGGGCCGGCTATGGTGTCCCGCGACGCCGTGCCGCCGTTGGCCCGATAGTCTATGTGCGCATTGGGGTCAAGCGGGATACCCACGTAGCCGGTGGATGGGACGTTCTCGTAAACCATCCTCTCGACCTCGATGATGTCCGCGGAGGGCGCGTCCGGGCCGGTCGTAGTGTCAGGGTCCGGCTCCACGGCGTTGTCGGTCACCTTCTCCAGGGTCTCGTCGGAATCGAAGGCCGTTTCGATGGGGGTTGGATCCGTATCTGGATCGTCGTTCCTTTCGTCCAAGGCGGTAACCGGGTGGTTCACCGCACTGGCTCCGTCCCGGTAGTCCACCTCAGCCCACACGAACTTGCCTTCGTCGGCCATGTACTGGGACATGGTCGCGCCAGCGACTTCGCCCAAGCCGTCATCGTCGATAGTGTCGTCGAGGGCAACTGCGGCGGCGAAATCAGCCACGGTGCCGTCGGCGATGGCCCAGCGCCAGTTGGTGATGCTGGTTACGCCGTCGGGGTCGGTCAGCGTCGCCACCACGGGCATCCCAGCGTCGGGCTGCTCGGGGGTCAACACCAGCTTGCCGGCCTCGTCCACGTTCATCACGGTGATGCGGACGTTCTTGGTGCCGGCTGCGCCGTCATTGTCCAAGACCCTTACAGTCACCTCGTAAACGTTGTCCCGGTTGGAGTCCATGGGGTTCTCGTAGTCGGGCAGGTTGGTCCTCTTGAAGTGGAGCCTACGCCCGATGTCGGCCTCGCCGGTCGGGACGCTGTACTCAAAGAGGCTGCCGTCCGGCCCCCCGATGGGTTGGTCGGGCCACCTGCCGCTATCGACGCGATCCTCATCGGTCCGGCGGTAGAGGTTGGGGTTATCAGGGTCATCCTCCTGCGCATCGCCGGCGGTGTTCAACCGTTTGCCAAGCCCCACAAACCGGGTAACGTCGCTGCTCTTCTTACTGCTGTCCACCTCGTTAATGGAGATTTCCGCAGCTCCTCCCGTGATTTTCGGGGCATCGTTGACGTCGGTGGCGGTGACCGTAACCTCAATGTGGTCGTTATTCTCGTCGCCGGTGGATTCCCCGGAGGAGTCCCAGGCCCTGACCCAGAACACATACTTGCCGTCGGCGGGCTCCGGGTGCTCCGGCTTCTGGTCGAAGTCCAGCTTCTTGGCCACCGTGATCTGCCCGGTCCTCTTGTTGATGGAGAAGAATCCCACGTCGCCGGTCGTGTCCACATCGCCGGTGACGATGGCGTCGTTGTCCAACACGTAGGTCAGAACGTCATTGTCCTCATTGACATCTACAATCACCGGACGGCCCACGTTAGTTCCCACAGCGGCATTTTCCGGTATGGTCCTAGTGGTTTCGGCATTCCTGAAGTCGGGGGAGTTGTTGGCATCGTCCGCCACATCCGCCCGCGCTCTTTCGCCCGTTCTTGCCACTGCTGCCTTAGCGTCGGCGGTAGTATCCTGAGTATCCCCGTAGGCTACCCTGGCCAGCAGGTACCTGCCTACGTCATCGACGGCAGGCGTATAGGTCCCGTCAGTAGGTGCCCCCGTAATCGCCTCCCAAGAGGCTACGAAAGTGGAATCGGTAGTGTCCGTCTCATCCTGGACGGGGTTGACTGTTTTGGACCTGTACCATGTCCAGGTCGCGCCCGTGACGCCGCCGTCCGGGTCGCTTACCGAGGCGGTGAGCCCGGTACCCACCTCGGGCTGGAGCAGGGAAATATCCACCGTACCGTCTTCGTCACCGTTCTGCACGGTAACGAAAACCATCAGCTCGGCGGCGAGGTTGGGACCCCCGCCCACGGCGGTGGTTTCGATGGCGCGCACCGTTACCTCGTACTCGATTGGCGATGATGTGCCATCATCATCAAAATCGCCGGAGCCTTTCCCGTTCTCGAAGTCCGGCTGGGACTTGAAGTAGAGGGCGACCCGGTCCTTGCCGGAGCCGGGGATGTCGGACAACTGGCGAACCTCGAAGTCCGGGCCGTCAGCGCCGGCGGTCTCCCAGCGAAGGGTATCACCGTCGGGCTCCACCGCCTCCAATTCCACCACGGCGTTGGTCCGGGTCTCGATGTAGGTTAGCGGGTCGGTCGCGGTACCGCCAGCGGCCCTAGACACCATGTCGAAATAGGGCCTTTCATTCAGGTCGTCGAGGGTGACGGTCACCCCGGCGGTGGCGGTGCGGCTGCTGTCACTGGCGTCGGTGGCGGTGACTATGAGGGAGAAGGTGTTGCTGGTGCCCTCGTAGTCCAGCGTCGGGTCATCCATAACGGGGCCATCGGCGGGGTCGGCACCGGTCGGGATGGCCTCAACGCCGGCGGGCAGCGGGTCGGGGAAGGGGACCTCGCCCACCCTAATCTGCCCATGATTGTCGATGGTGAAGTAGGCGTTGGCGTTGGTCACGGTGGCGTCCAGGTTGTAGTTGAAGGTGACGTTTCTTTCCGGGTTCACCGTGACCGGCTCTCCCACGAGGGTATTGGTCTCAGCGTTCTCGGCGACGGTCCTGTCGTAGGAGGCCATTTCGAACACCGGGTCGTCAGTGGCACTGGGATCGCCGGGGGCGACCCGCACGGCGTTCTCCGAGGTGGCCATCACCCGGTACAGTCTGGTGGCTCCGGCAGCCGAACCGTCGCCGGTATCGGCGACCTTGGCTACCGGCCCGGTGCCCTGCACACGCTCGTCCACAGTAGCCGAGTCTGGATCGTCCACATCGCTGGTCACGTCAATGTAGGTGGCCGTAACCCGCAGTGTAGCGCCGTCGTCGTCATACGTTATGACGCCCCTGGAATTCCTGAGAGTCCTCGGCGTATAGCTGCTGGAGGTTGCGCCTGGTATGACTTCGTAAGTCGTTGCGTCGGTGTCAGCAACCTGGGTCCCGGATTCGACGTATCCGGCCCTGGACCATTGCCAGGTGACCACGGCCACTCCGCCATCAGGATCGGTTACCTCGGCGGTTACCGCTTCTCCTATGTGGGGCTGGTCCTCGTTGGCCCCGCCGGCCTTCATCGTCACCTTACCCAGTTCGTGAACGTTGTCCACGAACACGGTCAGGGGCCGCTCGTCCCGCAGCGCGGAACTGCCGGGCAGGCTGGTGCTGTCGGTGGCGACGAGGGTCACCTTGTAAACGCTGTCGCCGTTGGCGTCGGTGGGATTTTCGTAATCGGGGGGACTCTGGAAAACGACAGCCACCGGCTCATCGGAACCGGAAAGGTTGGCCTGGGTAAGAACAAACTGGTCCTTATCATCTCCCTCCAAGGTCCAGGTAATCTGACCGCGGTCATCCTCGTCAGGAGCGGTGAAGACGTTCGGACTGTTAATAGTCGTACTGCCCAGTTCGTATCCAATTGGCATGCCGGGTGCACCGTCGTAGGGGTCCGCGCCCTTGTCGCTGTCCTGCTCATTGACCCGCAGTTCCGACGGCGCGTCGGGTGTGGGATCAGTAGGCCCCGCAGTCGATGGCTTGTTCCCCTTTATCTCCGGGGCGTCGTTGGCGTCGGTAACGTTGACGGTCACCTGCACCTGGGCGTCCTCGCCGCTGGGGTCATAAGCCCGGACGTAGAACCGGTACCTCCGGTCGGCGTTGTTGTCGTAGTCAAGGGACTTTGCCACCATGAGCTGGCCGGTGGCCTTGTTTATGGAGAAGAGCCCCACGTCGCCGGTCGTACCCAATCCGTTGGTGGCGTCGTCGTCGTCATCCAGGAAGTAGGTCAGCACGTCGTTTTGGGGGTCGGTGGCTACCACCGGGGCGCCCACATTCATCCCCCTGCCGAGGCTTTCAGACACGGTCCTGCTGTAGTCCACCCCCTGGGTAAAGCCGGGGGAACCGTTGGCGGGGTTGGAAACCCCAGTGTCGGAGGTCGAGGCAACCTCGGGCCGGACGGGGTTATCGGTAACTCCCGGGGTAGTCCTCTCAGTGCCAAGGGAATCGGTATAGGTGGCAACGGCCCGCAGATATTTACCCGCAGTATCCGGCGTGCTGTCTGTAGCATCCCCCACTCTGTCACCTGACGGGATGTAGGCAGGGTCAGTGGCGCCGCTGATGGCGCGCCAATGGCGTTCGGAGCTGGCCACCGGGTTGGTGACCGAGGAGTAGTACCACTGCCAAGCCACAGTAGTAGGGGTGTCGGTTGTACCGGTGGTACCGTCGGGGTCACTTACCGAGGCGGTGAGCGTGGTGCCGACCTCGGGTTGTATCCGGTCAATGGTCACGACGCCGGGCTCGTTCACATCGGTGACTTCTACGGTGAAGTGGGCCTCGGTGGAAAGGGCCAATCCACCAGAGCCGGACCGCATTTCGCTGGCGCGGATGGTTATCTGGTACATCCGGTCGGCCTCGGTCGTGGCAGCAGACTCGCCGGGGTCGGCGGTGTCGGTATCGCCATTGAAATCGAGAATGCCGTGAGGCCTGTCGGTCGGACTCTCGAAGTTGGGCGGCTTGTTAAAGGTCAACACGCCACCGGAGATGGAGAAGTCGTCGGCGTCGGTGCCGGTAACGTCCCAATGGACACCGGCGCCCTCGGGGTCTTCGGAGGTGAAGACGCGCACCGGGCCCTCGCCGTTCTCGGCGTATTGTATGAGCCCCGGGGCCGGTGTGGCCTGCGCGGAAACAGAATCGGGAGAATTGTGGGACAGCACTAAAAAGGCCGAAAGCGCCAACACGAAGGCGCCGACGGCCACTGCCACCCAGGTATTTAGCGCTATTGGATACCGTTTCAACATGTAATTCCTCACTTCGGCGTTCTTGCTAGCGCGGCTCTCCCAATCCTAGAGTCGCACAATGCCTGAAAATCTAACATCAGAGGGTATTTGTGTCAACGTCTTTGCACCACGGGTTAGGTCAATTTGAGCTATTCCCAACCGCCGCCCTCCTTGTTTCGTTTGCCGGGACTGGTCTACCGGGACTGGTTCACCGGGACTGGTTTACCGGGACTGGCGCCGGGGTCCGGTGCCAAGGTCCGGGTGAATGGCCCGCACTGATTATACTCCTTGGGGTTTTGCCATGTACAAGGGCCATGACTTGGGCGCCGGTTGACGAGGGGGGCGGGCATGGCCACCTTCATCCTGACCTTCTGCCATCCTTCCATTCTGCCATCCTTCCATCCTTCCATCCTTCCATCCTTCGGGCGAGGGAGAAGGGAGTGCGGGGTTGTTTGCCCAGGCCCTTTCCGGAATTGACGGCCCAGGGCAGGGCGGGTTTGAAAGCCGCCCCTGCGGGATGATGGGGACCAGCAACCCTGGATGTTATGACGGGGGTTGTTAAGAGGTTGCCTAGAATTACCGGACTATTACCGGCGCGGGCCGCCGGGGGGCGGTGGAGGGGGTGTGTTTGGGGGAGGGCGCATGGGGGGAGGGGGCGCGGGGCGGCGATCTCGTTGGTCACGCTCGTTGGTCACGCTCGTTGGTCACGCGGGAGGGCGGCGGAGGGACGCGGGTTACCGGGTCCCGGTGTTGCCAGTTTTGACCCGGTCTGTCTTGGTTTTGGCCGAGTTTGTCGTTGTTTTGGGCCGGTTTGTCCAATTTTGTCCCGGTTTGTCCTAGCTGGCAGCTTTGAAATTCGGGAAAATCGGGACAAAAACGGACATGTGGGACAAAAAGGGACATTTTGGGGCGGAGCGGGGTTGTTGGGGGTTCTTTCCGGCTGGTCTTCTTGGCATTTTTGACTGGCGTTTGGCTGCCCTTTTGGGGTTGGTCTTTTGGGGTTGCCCTTTTCGGGGGTGAGCGATGCAGGGCGAGACGGCTACAACCATGATAAGGGAGGGACGGGGGAGGAGGCCAGCGGGAAGTGTCAGTAGCCCGGGGGGCGGGGGCCGCGGGTGGGCGACCGCGGGCGGCGGGCGACCACAAGGGTCGCCCCTACGGTATGGCCGGTTGGCGGGGGTTGGGGGTCAGGGTTGGGAGCGGGCGAGGCCCTTGAGGTAGGCGATGTGGCCTTGGTGCTGGTAGAGTTCGCCGATTATCTGGCGGAAGACGGCGGCGACGGACATTTCGGGGCGCTGTTCCCGGGGGACGGCGTCGTAGTCTTCGGGAGCCAGGGTGTCGAGGTAGTCGAGGGTGGCTTGGCGGACGGCTTGGCCGTAGCGGCGGAGTTCGGCGAGGTCGAGGAGGGGGAATTCGGCGACTTGGTCGGGGGTGTGGCCGAAGCCGTTGTCGCGGGCGGGCAGGCCGAACTTCTGGTTCCAGCCGTCGCGCTCCCAGATTTCGTTTTGGCGCTGGATGAAGAACTGGAACCACATGTCTTCGACGCGGAGCATGTGCCAGAGGATCCAGCCGATGGGGTTGGCTTCGGGGCCGGGACGCCAGGCGAGGTCGGCGGGGGTGAGGCCGTCGAGGGCATCGTCGAGGAGTTCCTGTTCCTTGGCGAGGGCGTCTTGGATGAAGAGGTTCAGGTCCATGTTGGGCCTCCGGGCGGGATGGGTTGGCGTTGGCGCGGCGGGCGGCCACCAGGGCCGCGCCTACGGGATGGGTGTCGGCACCATATATTATGGCGCACGGGCGATATATTGCCACAGAGGGGGCGGGCGGGGACAGGGGGGCGCGCCCTGCGGGACGCGTCCTTCGCGGTATAATCGCTTTGGCGGACGGCATGACCGCTTAACGGGCGGCGGAATGACCCTTCCTGGATGACCGTGGAGCGACCGGAGCGAGGGGCCGCATGACGCGAGATACGGGAGACAGGACCCTGGACGACCGGACCCTGGGCAACGTGGAAGGGCGGATAGACCAGGTGAACCGACGGGTTGACCTGGTGCGGGGCGAAATGGCCACCGGGTTCCAGCAGGTGCGGGGCGAGATGACTGCAGGGTTTGACCGCGTGAATGGGCGGATAGACGGGCTGATACTGGCAATGGTGGTCATCAACGGGGGCGTGGCAGCGGGTCTTGTCGTAATGATCATGTTGCTGATTCTGCAAAGAGGGTAGGTATTGCTTACCAAGCCGGACGGTATGACTGGTTATCAGGCGCCGGAATGACTTTGGCGCAACTGGAGCAAGGGGCGGCATGACACAAGATACGGGAGACAGGACCCTGGACGACAGGACCCTGGGCAACCTGGAGGGCCGGGTAGAGGAACTGTCTGCCTTGGTGCACCAGCTTCACGCCGACATGACGGCGGGCTTCCAGCAGGTGCGGGGCGAAATGGCCACCGGGTTGCAGCAGGTAAACGGGCGGGTTGACCAGGTGAACGGGCGGGCTGACCAGCTTCACGCCGACATGACGGCAGGCTTCCAGCAGGTGCGGGGCGAAATGGCCACCGGGTTGGACCGAGTGAACGGGCGGATTGACCAGCTTCACGCCGACACGACGGCGGGCTTCCAGCAGGTAAACGGAAGGATTGACCAGGTGAACGGGCGGGTTGACCGGCTTCACGCCGACACGACGGCGGGCTTCCAGCAGGTGAATGGAAGGATAGACCGGCTGATACTGGCAACGTGGACGATCGGCGGTGGTATGGCGGCGGCGCTTGTGGGGGTGATGGTGACGCTGATTGTGCGGGGCGGGTAGCTGGCGGCAAAGTTCATGGACTTGGGGTGGCATTCCCGGGGAGGGGGAGGACTTTGGGGGCAACTCGAGGGGCTTCAGGATAGTTCAAATGAAGCCGTATGTTTCGTCTCGTTGTAGAGTAGGCCAGCAGGTATTGGAATGACGCTGGAGCAGAGAGTAAGCAGGCTGGAAGGCGCTTACGAGCAGGTGGACCGCCGGCTGTCGGACCTGAACGGAGGGATAGAGTCGGTGCGGTCGGAAGTCAGCACCCTGCGCCAGGAGATGGACCGCAAGCTCACCGCCTTGGTGCTGTTCATGGGCGGGAGCTGGGTAACCCTGATGGGTACGATTATCGGGTTGTACCTGGCGGGGTAGGGTTTCCGGGTTTCTCCTATTTCCTCTTGGCATTTGTCCTTTCGGGATACCCTGCCCCCATCCTTCCTATGCCGCCGGGGGCCGGGAAAGCCTCAGCAAGGCGTCAGCGGGGCGGTTGACAGGGTTAATTCGGGAAAAGTATAATTGCGGCGTCGGTTCTGCCGACCCCCATCGGTCCCCGTGGACCATGCTTCCCTTTCTTTTTGTTTCGCTCTTTTCACACTACCCTTTTCCAGCGCGCCCGGCTTGGTGATCCATAACTCATTCCTCATAATTCAGCCCTAGTCCAGGTGCATGGCCGCTAACTATATCTTCGTCACCGGCGGAGTAGTCAGTTCCATCGGCAAAGGGATAAGCGTTGCTTCAATAGGGCGCATCCTGAAAAGCCGCGGTATCGCCGTCTCCGTATTGAAGCTGGACCCCTACTTGAACGTGGACCCCGGGACGATGTCGCCCTACCAGCACGGAGAGGTGTTCGTCACCAACGACGGCGGGGAGACGGACTTGGACCTGGGGCACTACGAACGCTTCATCGACGCCGACCTGACCCGCACTTCCAACCTCACCGCCGGGCAGGTGTACCTGAGCCTGCTGGCCAAGGAGCGGCGGGGGGACTTCCTGGGAGGGACGATACAGGCGGTACCCCACGTGACCAACGAGATCAAGGACAAGATCATCGCGCTAGCCGACGAGTCGGGGGCGGACGTGATCGTGGTGGAGGTCGGCGGGACGGTGGGCGACATCGAGGGGCTGCCGTTCCTAGAGGCGATAAGGCAGATACGGAACGACGTGGGGCGGGACAAGGTGTTCTACGTGCACCTGACGTTGCTGCCCTACTTGTCGGCGGCGGCGGAGCTGAAGACGAAGCCGACGCAGCACAGCGTGAAGGAGCTGCGGGCCATCGGAATACAGCCGGACGCCATCATCTGCCGGAGCGACTACCCGGTGCCGGACTCCATCAGGAGCAAGATTTCCTCCTTCTGCGACGTGCCTTCGGGGTCGGTGATACCGCTGACGACGGTGGACAACGTTTACGAGGTGCCGCTGATACTGGAGGACGCGGGACTGGGGGAGATAATCAACGACCACCTTTCGCTGAAGGCGCAGCCGCGGGACATGGCGGACTGGTCGGCGATGGTGGAGCGGATGAAGACGATGAAGGAGGAGCTGCCCATTGCGCTGGTCGGGAAGTACGTGGAGTACCCCGACTCTTATATCTCGGTGAAGGAGGCCCTGCGGCACGCGGGGCTGGCCCACGACCGGGACATAGACATTCAATGGGTGCACTCCGAGGACATAGAAAGAGAGGGCCCGGACCAACTGCTGGCCAACGCCTGCGGGATTGTGGTGCCGGGCGGGTTCGGCCCCCGGGGCGTGGAGGGGATGGTGGAGACGGTGCGGTACGCCCGGGAGCACCAGGTGCCCTACCTTGGGCTCTGCCTGGGGTTGCAGGTGATGGTGATAGAGTGGGCCCGGAACGTGATGGGGCTGCCGCAGGCGAACTCGTCGGAGCTGGACCCGGACACGCCGGACCCGGTGATACACATAATGCCGGACCAGCGGTCGGTGACGGACCTTGGCGGGACGATGCGGCTGGGGGCCTACCCCTGCCGGCCGCAGTCGAACACCCGGACCATGGCGGCGTACAAGGCAGGGGAGATAAGCGAGCGGCACCGGCACCGGTTTGAGCTGAACAACGCCTACCGGGAGGCCTTGGAGAATTCGGGGTTCATCATCGGCGGGGTATCGCCGGACGGGAACTTGGTGGAGACGGGAGAAGTGGCCAAGCATCCTTTTATGGTAGGGGTGCAGTTCCACCCGGAGTTCCGGTCCCGGCCGAACCGGCCGCATCCGCTGTTCGGCCAGTTCATCGAAGCGGCGCGGCAGACCATCCGGGAGGGGTCACAGCAGCCCCTGCCCCTTGTTTGATGCGCCAGCGATGGGTCTATACCGGGCACGACAGGACCGGGCACGACAGGACCGGGCATGACAGGGCCGGGAATCGGGAGCGGGGGACAGTCGAGAAGGGAGTCTCCCATGCCGCCGGTTCAACCACCCAGATTCAACCACCGGCACGGGTTGCAGGCCGGAGCCGTAAGAGAAGACCAGGGAAGGGGGTGACGTCGTGAAGCTGTTTTTGGATACAGCGAATTTCCAGGAAATTGAGGATGGCGCCCGCTTGGGAGTTATCAGCGGGGTGACCACCAACCCATCCTTGGCGGCCAGCGAGGGCATCGGCAGCCGGGAGGGCTACCGGAACGCGGTGCAGGCCATTTCCGACGTGGTGGACGGCCCCATCTCGGTGGAAGTGGTCAGCCAGGACGCCAAGGGGATGATCGAAGAGGGGCGGGACATTGCCGAGTGGATTCCCAACCCTTGGGTGAAGATTCCGAGCACGGAGGCCGGCTTCGAGGCGATTTCGGCGCTGGCCCGGGACGGCATCAAGGTGAACCAGACGCTGTGCTTTTCCACGAACCAGGCCCTGCTGGGAGCCCAGGCGGGAAGCACGGTGGTGAGCCCCTTCGTGGGGCGGCTGGACGACATCGGTGAGACGGGGATGGACTTGGTCACCGACATTGCGTCCATATTCAAGAGTTACGGCATCAAGACACTGGTGATGGCCGCCAGCATCCGCCACACCCTGCACTGCACCTTGGCGGCGCGGGCGGGGGCGGACATAGCGACGGTGCCCTACAAGGTGCTGGTGCAGATGATCAACCACCCACTGACCGACGCGGGGGTGGCCCGGTTCCAGTCGGACTGGGATAAAGCGGCGAAAATTTAGCGAGCCAGAATATTGGGGGCTCGGGATACCGGCGGACCGGGATACCGGCGGGCCGGGATATCAGAGAGGTGAACATGGCAACTGCTCAACGACCCGTGGACGTAGCGGACTTGGGGGCCAAGACGAAGGACGAGCTCCTGGCCCTGGCGCCGGACGTGGGTCTGGCCGACAACGGCTCCCTGACCAACCTGCGGCGGGAGGACCTGCTGAGCCGGCTGTTCCAAGTGGCATCTTCGCAACAGGCGCTGATTGCCACGGGCATCCTGGAGATAATGGACGACGGCTACGGCTTCCTGCGCAAGGCGGAGTCCCACACGCGTTCCGGGGACGTTTATATTTCCCAGTCGCAGATACGGCGCTTCGGGCTGCGGACCGGCGACACTGTCACCGGGCAGGTGCGGCCGCCCAAGGAGGGGGAGCGCTATTTCGGCTTGGTGCGGGTGGAGAGGATCAACGGGCTGACCACGGAGCAGGTGCAGTCCCGCTCCCGGCCGCTGTTCGAGCACCTGACCCCCATCTTCCCGGAGAAGCAACTGGTGCTGGAGACGGAACACAGCAACCTTTCGACCCGAATGGTTGACCTTTTCGCCCCGGTGGGCATGGGCCAAAGGGGGCTGATCGTTTCACCGCCCAAGGCGGGGAAGACCACCATCCTGAAGAACATGGCCTACGCCATCGCCCTGAACTACCCGGAAATCACCCTGATGGTGGTGCTCATCGGCGAGCGCCCCGAGGAAGTGACCGAAATGAGGCGGGCGGTTAACGGCGACGTTTTCGCCTCGACCTTCGACGAGTCGGTGGAGGACCAGTGCCGGGTGGGAGAGCTGGCCTTGGAGAGGGCAAAGCGGCTGGTGGAGTTCGGGCAGGACGTGGTCATCCTGCTGGACAGCATCACCCGGTTCACCCGGGCCTACAACCTGGCGGCCCCCACCAGCGGGCGCACCCTGTCGGGAGGCATCGACCCGGTGGCCCTGTACCCGCCCAAGAAGTTCATCGGCGCGGCGCGGAACATCGAGGAGGGGGGCAGCCTGACCATCATCGCCAACTGCTTGGTGGACACGGGGAGCCGGATGGACGAGGTCATCTACGAGGAGTTCAAGGGCACCGGCAACATGGAGCTGCACTTGGACCGGCGATTGGCGGAGCGGCGCTTCTTCCCGGCCATCGACCTGCTGCGCAGCGGCACGCGGCGGGAGGAGCTGCTGTTTTCGGAGGACACGCTGAAGCAGATATGGCTGCTGCGGCGGATGATCAGCCTCATCTCCAACGACGGTTCGGTCAATGCGACGGAACGGGTGCTGGAGCGGATGGGGAAGACCCGGAGCAACCAGGAGTTCCTGACCAACCTCAACAAGGAAGTTTAGGCCCCCAACCCCGGCCCCACCTCTTTCTCGTACCGTTCCTGTCGCAGGGCTCAGCTTGTCTCTGGGCGCGCCCTGTCCCGCCTACCTTCTCATCGTCAAGCTTAGAGAGTAATCGCAACGGAAGATTGCGATGCTCGTGGGGCGTGCACTTGAAGGGAGGGCGTGGCGAATGAATTGCGGTAAGGCTACAGGGTTAGAAGCCTGGCAGGCGACCAAGCAGGGCTGGCAGAATGGGTTGTCGGTTCTTCAGCGCTGTTGCAGCGGGTTTGAATTTTCTTAGGTGGGGCTATTTTGACGGTGGGCCAGACCGTGTTTGAGAGGTGGTTGGGTGTAGTGACCTGATTCCCGAAAACTGGTCAACTAAAGGCGCCAGTCTTGTTGGATGGTCTGAACGCAGAAGTCGGACGGTTAGGCTCACGAAAATGCCTAGGTACAGCCCCAACCAAGGCGCTATCCCAGCTTGTTAGTACTGACCCGCGCCCGAATCTTCGACAGAAACATGGGCGGAAGAAACTTAGCCTTGTATTGGTCCAATTGCACGGGCTTACGCGGCGTCGTGCGAGGCGGGCTTAGTTGACGGCCTGGTCAATTGGGTTTTAACATTCCACACCACACTTAATGAAACTACCGCGGTGAGCAGCCACAATGGTGAAGCAAAAAGTGCTCGGGCGGTTTTCGCTTCAGAACTCGAAAGTGATTTGGGTCGATCATCTGCGACCTGAAGAGTCTAGTATAAATCCGGCTACCAAACCCCTGTTTTTCCGAGTCAGGCCGTCTCCTTAGGAATAGGCTTGGCAACCCCTTTGGTCGACTGGCTGTCGATAGTCGCATCGGTGCAATTGCCCAGTCTGTCAGGACACCGCGTACTAGATTGCTTGGAGGAAATGATGAGCACCAATCAGGGGCGCGTAACCGTCGACGCCTCACCTACGAAGGGACTATTCGTAGAGATGCTCACAAGAGACATCCGTATGGCAATGGCCATATTGGACCTCGTCGATAACTGCATTGATGGCGCAATAAGAATTCGAGGTGAAGCTCCGCTAGAAGGCCTGACTGTTCAAATTACATTTGACCAAGAGCACTTCATTATTGGAGACAACTGCGGCGGGATCCCATTGGCTTTGGCGACTGACTATGCGTTTCGGTTTGGAAGACCTTCGGGAGCCCCCAGCGTTAGGCACTCCGTTGGACGATTCGGGGTAGGGATGAAGAGAGCTCTCTTCAAACTAGGGCGCTACTTCGACGTTGCAACCACGAACATAAATGAGAGGTACAGGATTACCGCTGATGTTGACGAGTGGATGGATCTTGAGGAATGGACTTTCCCAGTCCTAGATATCGAACATTTGACCGAGGCTCCGCCTGAGACTGATATAGGCACAACAATAACTGTTACTCAATTGACTGAGGAAGCCAAGAGTTGGGTTGGGATTCCATATAATTTGACGAATCTAACGAGAGAAATATCCAGGCGCCATCAGTACCAGATAGACAATGGGATATCCATTTCATTGAACGGAGTAACGATACCGACCTCTCGTTTGGAGTTCTTGACCTCGGACTCTCCCTTGCTACGACCTGCGTATAGGGCATACGAGCGGGAAGGGGTTCATGTACGTCTTGTAGCGGGAGTTGGGCATTCAAGCCCGCGAGAAGCTGGTTGGTACGTGTATTGCAATGGGAGAATGGTGTTGGAGGGAGATAGAACTAGAACGACTGGGTGGGGCGAGCCTGGGATTATGCCGAGGTTTCACAATCAGTATGCCCGCTTTAGAGGAGCCGCTTTTTTTGATAGCGCTGATTCTACCTTGCTCCCATGGAATACAACCAAAGATGGAGTAGACGAGGGTGTACCCGTTTTCGTAGAGGCCTATGGGTTGATGCTAACTGTGATGGAGCAGGTGATCCGGTTCTTGGATGCAGTGGACCGCGACAATGAAAATCCGGAGGGTTCGAGACCCCTAATGAACCTAGTAGACAGGACCGCCAAGCCAGCTTCCATCGTAAGTCTGTCCCGTTCAGAGAACTTCACCTATCAGGCCCCTCCGCCTCCGCCTCCGGTGACCGAGCGACTAATTTCAATTCAATACCAGAAGCCTGCATGGCTAGTTACCGCGGTCAGGAAAAGTCTTAGTGCAGGGAGCGCTCGAGCAGCGGGAGAAATGACTTTTGATTATTACGTGGATCAAGAGAACATCGATGCCTCCTAGTTATCGACTCGTTAACTTCAGGCTTCGTCCTGCCAAGGCGGTAGAGCGAAAAATGATAGTCGAAGTTTGCTCGAGATTAGGTGCCTTCTCGAATCTTCTGGGATTCAGATACATCGGGCTCGGATCCCCGTTCTTTAACGATTTCGCGTCGATTCATCGACGCTACGGAATCACTAATTTAAACTGCATCGAACGCGAGTCTCAGGACAAAGACAGATTTCTCTTCAACAAACCTTTTGATTGCATTGAAATGTGCTGGGGAGAATCGACTGAAATGCTGCCCAATCTTCTGTGGAATGGAATTCCCTCAATCATCTGGATGGATTACGACGACCCAATCAATGAAGGAATGCTTTCGGATATCGGCACGATTTTCAGACAGGTTGAACCTGGCAGCATGGCTCTGTTTACTATCCAAGCTGAAGGCGGGTCATTCAGGTCGGAAGACCAAAGTCCGTTAGACGAACTGCGATCTACATTGGGGGATTCGGTACCTGCTGATGCTACGCCTGAGGATATGAGAGGCAAAAGGTTTCAAAAGCTGATTCGTCAGATTGTCGACAATGAACTCCATCGGGCATTAAGCCTGAGGAACGCCGCACTCCCTTCCCAAAATAAGGTCGAATATAGGCAATTGTTTAATGTCATATACGCTGATGATGTTCGAATGACCACTGTTGGTGGAGTAATTTATCGAGCCGACCAATCTCAACGGCTTGCGAATTGTGAATTCGAAGACTACGATTTCTTGCGGGAAGGAGACGTTCCGCTTGAAATTAGTGTCCCGCCTTTAACGTATAAGGAACAGATGAAACTATCTGCTGCATTGCCTTCTGGAAACTCTACCCCTGCATTTTTGGCACCAAGAGACGTGTCCGGATATAGCACTGTGTATCGTTACTACCCAACATTTATGGAAACCGACCTTTGACGACAGATCAGTGGATGGCTCCCCTCGGCCATTTAGGGAGGACGGAAGCGTGACGAAGGTCTTTAGGGAGAGGACTCAGATAACCTCAGCACAAATTGTACTAATCTCTTCGAGAAGCTTGGGCAGAGCTACCGAGGCCGCCCCTTTGGTCCGTATCTGGCACTCCCAGACAACAAGATGACGCCAGCCGTCCTGTTCCAGTGTTTCCTTGATCTTGGTATCGCGGGCCTTATTCGCGTCGACCTTATTACTCCAGTAGTCCGTTCTAGACTTTGGCAGCTTCCCTCTCGGACAACCTGCATGGCTATGCCAGAAACACCCGTGAACGAAAATAGCCAATTTGTGCCGAGACAGAACAATATCGGGCGTCCCCGGCAAGCTTGCCACATTGACACGGTACCTCAATCCTTTGGACCATAAGTAACGGCGTACCCGCAGTTCCGGGCCAGTGTTCTTGCTCCGGACTGCGGCCATGATTTTGCTGCGCTGTTTCTCTGTGCGCGTATCCATGAGACAAGGAACGATACGGGACTCCTCTTAGTGAGTATGGTGAATGTCTTTGGAAGGCAGCATAGGGTCTCTTGCCCTTTCAGCTACCGAAGCGGAGAATGCCATCGTCAAAATCGTCCAGTAAGGCGAGGAACACCTCCTCCAGCTTTATGTCCCTCGTAATCATTGAAACGAAAAACGACTTGACTGCTGAGGCATCTACTTCCCAGAATTGAAGTTGTTGTGCGTTAACCCTGCCAATGCACCGCTTGAGCTGTAGTACCTAACGCCGCAGCAATGACCGTGAAAATATGCTCCGCGAGAATTGGGCTAACGCTGTTTCCAATTTGGCGAAAACTATGCCACTTTGTGTGAGAAAACTGGAACCAGTCAGGAAAACCTTGTAGCCGAGCCCCTTCTCGGGGAGTTATGACTCGAGCTTCTGTTGGGTGAATGGGTCTAACAGCTTGGAAGCTCCCCTGGTCGGGACCGGTACCCGCCCGCAGGGTAGGACAAAAGCCCTCGGGATCGAGTCGGTACGATTTTGAGATGCCATCGTGCTTTCCCTGCTCTGTGTTTGCGTAACGCTTAGCTACTCGTGGCGTATGTCTCGTTCCGAGGAATCCTGAAACCTGGTTGAACACTTTGAGGCGCTCTAAAGCAATGGCTTCACCTACTCCCTTCGGAATATGGCCGTGAAGCCTTCCCGCGTAGTTGCTGTCCTCGTAACCCTGGATTGTCCGCCAACTCAGCTCTTCAGTCTGCCATGCCGGGTCTATCTTCGCCGGCAATCCGCGCAAGGCATCCTTCACGTAAACTCGTTCCACGTCCGAAGGAGCACTGAAGCAATCGCTGGTCAGAGGTTCCATTCTGTCTTGAAGGTAACCAAAGAAAAAAACCCGATTGCGAGTTGTGGCCACTCCGTACTCGTTTGCGGCAAATTCCATCGGCGGCAAAATCGAGTATTTCCTCTCGACGAGGGAAAAAGCACGCTCCCTAGTCTCACGATAACTTTCCCGCATGATTCCCGGGACGTTTTCGGCCAAGAAGAAGCGAGGCATTGCTTCCGAAACTACTCGGAAGAACTCGACAAACAGTTCGTTCCGAGCATCAGCTTGATCCCTTCTTCCAATTGAACTGAAACCCTGGCAAGGTGGTCCTCCCACGATCCCGTCGAGACTATTTCCTTTAAGGTTCAACTGACGCTTGAGTGACCGCCCCTTCACCCCAGCTACGTCGGTGTTAAAATGAACTGTGCCTGGGAAGTTGCGGCTGTGGGCATGAATAGCCTCAGGATCCACGTCGAAGGCGCCATGAACCGAAAACCCCGCTCTCGAAGAGCCAAGGCTAAGGCCTCCCACTCCACAGAACAGATCCACTAATTTTGGGGAGTCATCTTCTTCTGAGCAAAAATAATTATACGAATCCAATCGCTTCCCGCCTAAACGGCAGTTAGGACTTCTAGCTATTCACCCCATTTGGAGTAATTTGGCTCGGGGTTTGTATTACTAGCCTAACGGTGCCGAGTCACTAGCGTTGCAGCTACTGACTCGGACCGTCTCTAGCCTACAACAGAACAGCCTCCGTTGTTAACCCTAGGGACAGGTCCCACGTAAGTTCCCTTTCGCTCTGATCACCGCCAAAGTCACCTGTACGTCCGGTACTATGCCTCTGGGCCAATTATCATCCACGTTCTGTCAATATTTGTCGGCTTGGTCCAACGACTCGCTCAATGCCTGTGAATCTGACCGCCCATTCGGACCTTCCCGTTGTGGCCGGCAAGGGACTACTGCCCTTATGTAGGTGAATAGAGATTCTCACGTTTGATTCGTTGGGGACGGAGGCAAAATGAAGTGTACCTGGTCATCTGGACAAAATTAGCGCAGAGTTAAGCGAGAGTCCCGGTGCACTGCCAGTGGTTCTGAGCCTTCTCCCGGTGAACACTTCCTTTCGTTGGGTTTCTCTTCTACGACTCTCTGTACCCCGTGGGACGCCTCTGCCGGGGTCCGGTAGGCGAGGGCCTGGTGGGACCTCTGGTCGTTGTAGACCCGGAAGTAGCCTTCTATCCCCCTGTGGGCCTCCAGGACGTTGGGGCAGGCTTTCAAGTGCGCCTCTTCGTACTTTGGCGTCCGCCACTGACGCTCCACGAAGGTGTTGTTGGAGTACCGTGACTTCCCGTCCATGCTTAACTTGGCGAAGGGCGGCGGTTTTCCTAAGGCGGGCCCTTCCGGTATGACTCCACCCCTTCTTCCAAGGCTACCCAGGGCAGGAGGGCGCACTTGATGCGTACGGGGTAGGCCAAGACCACCCTCAGGGCTTCCAATTCTCCCAAGGCCTCCAAGATTTCCGGGGGCAACTCTTCGCCCTCCATCATCGAGCGGAAGTTTGCCGAAAGAGCTTCGACTTCTTCCAGGGACTTTCCCTCCAACTGGCAGGACAGCATGGATGCCGAGGCCTGGATGATGGAGCAGCCTTCGGCCGCGGCGCAGCTTTGGGCCACTTTCCCTGACCCGTCCAGTTTGAACTGGAGCAGGACACGGTCTCCGCAGAAGGGGTTGAACTCCTTGGCCGTGAGGTCAGGGGCCGGAAGGGGAGCGCGATTGCGGGGATTCCGGAAATGGTCGAGGATGCGGTCGCCGTAGAGACCGCTGAGGGGGAGGTCGGGGCCTTGTGTCATGGGGGCTCTGTCCTGGGGGTTCTGTCCTGGGCGATCAGTCCTGGGGGTTCTGTCCTGGCCGCAAGGCCGTCGGCTACTCGGTGGTCACCGAATCGCCGCTCCCGTCCAGCGCAGAGCGCATGGTGTGCCAGGCCAGCACGGCGCACTTGATGCGGGCCGGGTATTCAGCCACTCCGGCCATAGTCTCAAGGTCACCCAGGGTGTCGTAGTCGGGCTCGGCGCCGGGGTCGGTGAGCAGGGAGTGGAAGGCTTCGAAGATTTCCCGGGCTCGCTCGACGGTCTGCCCCTTGATACTCTGGGTCAGCATGGAGGCCGACGCCCTTGAGATGGCACAGCCGGAGCCTTGGAATGCCGCGTCGGACACCGTGCCGTCCTCGAGTTTCAGGTACAGGGACACTTGGTCGCCGCAAAGCGGGTTGAAACCGTCGGCCCGGGCGGTGGCGTCGTCCAGTTCCCTGAAGTTCCGGGGGCGGCTGTTGTGCTCAAGCAGGATTTCCTGGTAGAGGTCACCCAAGTTGGACATTAGCTGAAAACCTCGATTACCCGGTCGATGCCCTTGGCCAGGGCGTCGAGCTCCTCTTTAGTGTTGTAGAAGGACATGGAAGCCCGGGCGGTGGCCGGGATGCCGAACCGGTCCATCAGGGGCTGGGTGCAGTGGTGGCCGGTGCGTATGGCGATTCCTTGAGAGTCCAGGATGGTGCCGATGTCGTGGGGGTGGGCCTGCTTCATGACGAAGGAGAGGATGGCCGCTTTTTCCGGGGCAGTGCCAACCAGCCTCAGCCCCTCGATGCCGGACAAGCAGCCAGTCCCGTACTCCGTCAGTTCATGCTCGTAGGCGAAGATGCGGTCCAAGCCTATGGAGGTGACGTAATCGACGGCGGCGCCAAGGCCGATGGCCCCGGCGATGTTGGGGGTGCCGGCTTCGAACTTGTAGGGCAGGTCGTTGTACAGGGTCTTTTCAAAGGTGACGGACTTTATCATGTCCCCTCCGGCTTGGAAGGGAGGCATTTCGTTCAGGAGGCCGGCCTTGCCGTAGAGTATCCCGATGCCGGTGGGGCCATAGAGCTTGTGGCCGGAGAAGGCGTAAAAGTCGCAGTCCAAGTCCCGCACGTCCACGGGCATGTGGGGGGCGGCTTGAGCTCCGTCCAGAAGCACCGGGATCCCCCGGCTGTGGGCCAGTTCGATCACTTGCTTCACCGGGTTGATGGTGCCCAGGGCGTTGGAGATATGGAGCATCGACACCAGCTTGGTCCGCGGGGTCAGCAGGGCCTCGTATTCCTCCATCAACAGCTCGCCGGCATCGTTGATGGGGACGACCTTCAGGCTGGCGCCGCGTTCCTGGCAGATAATCTGCCAGGGGACTATGTTGGAGTGGTGCTCCAATGAAGAGATGACCACCTCATCGCCTTCGCCAATTCGCTGGCGTCCAAAGGTCTGGGCAACCAAGTTGATGCCCTCGGTGGTGCCGCGGACGAAGATTATCTCCTCGTCTTTTTCGGCGTTCAGCAGGCGGCGGATTTTGCTTCTCGAACCCTCGTAGTCTTCGGTAGCCTGCTGGCTGAGGGTGTGGACGCCCCGGTGCACATTGGAGTTCTCGGTGGTGTAGTAGTCCATCAGGGCGTCTATGACCACTTGGGGCTTCTGGCTGGTTGCGGCGTTGTCCAAGTACACCAATGGGTGGCCGTTGACGGTCTGGGACAGTATCGGAAAGTCCCGCCGGATTTCGGCGACTTCAACAGGTGAAAGCGCCGGCCGCGGGCCGGAGGCGCCGGAAGTAGTCATAGCGCGGCCTCTTGATTGGTTGTGGAGGTGGGCAGTGCCTGGATGAATGCTTGGTTAAGGAAGTCCCGCAAGGTCTCCACCTTGACTGCGTCCACTATCTCCCGGGCAAATGCTTCGACCAGAAACCGGCGGGCGGTGTCCAGCCCGAGGCCGCGGCTGCGCAAGTAGAACAGCGCCTCCGGGTCAATGTGGCCGGCGGTGGCCCCGTGGCCGCACTGCACGTCGTCGGCGTAGATGAGCAGGCTGGGCTTGCTGTCCACCTCGGCAGTGCGGGACAGAAGCAGGTTCCGGTCGGTCTGGCGGGCCTTGGCCTTCTGGGAATCCTTCCGCACCAGCACCGTGCCACCAAAGATGGCCTTGGAACGGCCGTCGAGGACCCCCTTGTAAAAGAGGTCACTGGTGGTATGGGGGCAGGCGTGGTCGATGTTGATGAAGTTGTCCATGTGCTGGCTGCCGGAGGTCAGGTACAACCCCTTCAGGTCGCAGCTGCTGCCAGGCCCGTCGAGCACTACCTGCAAATCGTGGCGCCCCAGGGCCATCCCGAAGGAACAGTCGGTTGAGGCAAAGAAACTATCCGCGGCCTGGACCACCCGGGTGGTCCCAACATGATAGCCGCCGGGACTCTCCTTGAGGAGACTGTAGTGGTCGACGTGGGCGCCCTCTTCAAGGACAATTTCGGTGACGGCATTGGTCAGATTTCCTCCAGCGGATGGGCCGACGTAGCTCTCGGCCACGGTGAGGCGGCTGTTGGCCCCCGCCACCACCAAGGTCCTGGGGAAGGCTGCCTTGGGCCGGGCGCTTTCGGTGGACACGTAAACCAAGTTCAACACGGCAGGGCAGTCCCGGCCGGGCGGGGCTTGGACCAAGGCGCCATCCCGCAGGAAGGCGGTGTTCAAGGCCACAAAGGCATCATCTTCCACCGAAGCCAATTGTCCCAAATGGTTGTGCAAGGGTCCGTCCCCGGCGTTCAGGGCGCTGCCGATGCTGGCGGCCCCGGTTTCATCCCCCAGGCTGCGAGGAGAGGAAAGGGCCGGTGAATAGACTCCGTCCACGAAAACCAGGTTGACCCAGGAATCGTCCCAGGGGGCGTCAGACTTAAGGGCTTCAAGAGCGGGTTCCTGCGCCGGGTCCAGCGCCAAGGGTACTTCCAACCGGGCGGCGGCTACCGGGCGGACGTTGGTGTATTTCCACTTTTCGTTGCCACGGCGGGCGGTTGGAAAGCCCAGGGCATTGAAGCGCTCCCAGCCTTGGGCCCGCAGCTCGGCAAGCCAAGACGGGACGGGCGCGGCCGCTCGCAGTGCCTCAAACCCGGCCGCGTATCCTTCGTGTAGCGAAGCAGTCAACGTCATTTCTGAAACGATTTGCTCACTGCCAAGAAATTCCTATGGAGCGCACACTTTGCAGTCACGCACGTCAGTACGTCTGGTAATACGCGCCTTGGCCCGCGCCGATTTTACTTCTGCAAAAGGCCCGTGCCACATTCGCTCGGCAGTATTGGGAAGGTTACGCAGACCGCGACCTTCGTTGCAGAATCTACAGCTACCCCGGTGGGTAACCGCGGAGTTTGTCGGCCTATCTTCGTGAACCCAATAGCTCATTTGAACGTAATCGCAACGGCGGGCTACTACCCTGCCTCCACGGAGTCGCGAATCCAGTCGTAGCCCTTGGCTTCCAGCTCCCGGGCCAGGTCGGCGTTTCCTGACTCGACGATACGCCCTTCCAGCAGGACGTGGACGTAGTCAGGGGTGATGTAGTCGAGAATGCGTTGATAGTGGGTCACGACAATCATGGCGTTGTCGGGCCGGCGCAACTGGTTCACGCCGTTGGAGACGATGCGCAGGGCATCGATGTCCAAGCCGGAGTCGGTCTCATCGAGCAGGGCCAGGGTCGGTTCCAACACGGCCATCTGCAGCACTTCGTTGCGCTTCTTCTCGCCGCCGGAGAAACCCTCGTTGACCGCGCGGCGCACAAGGTCCTGACCGATCTCCACCATTTCTATTTTTTCCCGCAGCAGCCGGTCGAACTCACGGGCTCCCATCTCCTCTTCGCCCCGGTGCTGCCGCTGGGCGTCCACCGCCGCTTTGAGGAACTGCCAATCCCTGACGCCGGGGAGCTCTATCGGGTACTGAAACGCCAGGAAAACGCCCCACCGGGCCCGCTCCTCCGGCTCCATGGCCAGGAGGTCTTCGCCTTGGTAGATAACTGAGCCTTGGGTCACGGTGTAATCGGGGCGTCCGGCCAGGACGTTGGCCAGGGTGCTCTTGCCGGAGCCGTTGGGCCCCATGATGGCGTGGACTTCGCCGGCATTTACCGTGAGGTCCACCCCGCGCAGGATGGCTAGGTCGCCGGCGGAGACGTGGAGGCCTCTGACTGAAAGTAGCGGTTGATTATCGCCGTTTGTCGTCATTTTCGGCTTTGACTTAGTCCCAAAATCCAATCGCCCAAGTCCGTCCTGGCTAAAACCACGGCGGGCCTGAGGGTCTGACTGGATAAGTTAGAGAAAGGGAACCTCGTTATAACGACGGCAGATCCTTCAAGTGGGCCCATGCCTCTTCCTCTTCCGGACTAAGCCAGTCATCAGCTAGAGCGGCTTCACTGAGCAGCGCCGTCGCGGGCACCTCGTCTTCTTCTTGCAAAGCAAACTGTTCTGGCAACAGTTTTACATTTAGGGCAGCTAGTCCTCTCTCTGTAACTTCTAGGTCAAACTCAACCGTTGTTCCCTCACTCAAGAACTCCGTGTTTGCCCTAGAAATCCGGGAATGATGAAGGAATACATCCACCCCATTAGATGTGTTTATGAGTCCATACCCTTTCTTCTTGTCGAACCAAGAGATTTTGCCCTTCGGGCGTTCTATCATCCCACCTTCGTGTAGGACCTGCCGCACGATTCTTGCCGCTTCCCCAAAATCGATCTCGAAGAATTCCCTATCAGCCCTTACTCTAAAATCCTCAAGACTCTCAAAAACCGCCTTCTCAGCAACCTTCGCATCCTTCACAGGGAAGGCAGCACGCACAGAATATGGAAATAGAACTCCCGTCGCTGAATTGATTTCCTTGACCCTATCCTCTACGGGACGGTGAGTCATTCCTATTTTTAGGTAGTTAGGTTGCTTACGAGTTGACAAAATGTACACCCAGCCAGAATCTTGAGACCCCTTTAGATGAGTTGGTTGAGAAGTGTAATTTGTCAGTAGGGTGTGAAGGTTATTGCTAACCAATGAAGCGACGTGGTTTCGAGCGGATGTGTCATTTCCCAACTTTAACGACTTGCGAAGATTGTCCAAATCTCTAGCAATGCTGCGCATTTGGGGGAGATGTGGACGCCCGAGTCTAGTATGAACGCTAAACCAATCCCACTGGTCTTGGCGAACACAACGATTAAACATGCCTTTGACTTCGCTAACTGCGTCCAGATCAAGTTCGGCGATATCAGTTGTTCCTCGCAGCGCCTCTAACATGGCGTGCGATGCAGTGGTATATCTCGTCTCCATGCGCGATGAAATCGGGGCCATCCCAAATCCCCATTTGGAGATTTGTTGTCGGGCTCCTTTCTCCGAATCATCTGTTTCTGATGATCTTGATTTCAATTCGCCTTTTACCCTACCGCTCCTTCCAGGCTTACTTTGAGGAGCTGGGAAGCTTCCATAGCGAATTCGAAGGGGAGTTCCTGGAAGATGCCCCGGCAGAAGCCGTTGATTATCATGTGGTGGGCGTCCTCCACGGAGATGCCCCGCTGCTGGCAGTAGAAGAGCTGCTCGTCGCTGACCTTGGAGGTGGAGGCCTCGTGCTCCAGCTGGGCCGTAGGGTTCCGCACCTCGATGTAGGGGACGGTGTGGGCGCCGCACCGGTCCCCGATGAGCAGCGAGTCGCACTGGGTGAAGTTCCGGGCGCCGTCGGCCGAGGGGTTGACCTTGACCAGCCCGCGGTAGGTGGAGTTGCCTTGGCCGGCGGAGATGCCCTTGGCGACGATGGTGCTCCGGGTGTTCTTGCCCAAGTGGAACATCTTGGTGCCGGTGTCGGCCTGCTGATGGTTGTTGACCAAGGCCACCGAGTAGAACTCGCCGACGGAGTTGTCGCCTTCCAGCACAACGCTGGGGTACTTCCAAGTGATGGCTGACCCCGTCTCCACCTGGGTCCAGGAAATCTTGGAGTTCCTGCCCTTGGCCTTGCCCCGCTTGGTGACAAAGTTGTAGACGCCGCCTTGGCCCTCCTTATCGCCGGGGAACCAGTTCTGCAGCGTGGAGTACTTGATCTCGGCGTCTTCCAGGGCCACCAGTTCCACCACGGCAGCGTGAAGCTGGTGGGTCTTCCGGGCCGGGGCGGTGCATCCTTCCAAGTAGCTGACGTAGCTGCCTTCGTCCGCAATGATCAAGGTGCGTTCGAACTGCCCGGAATCGGCTTGGTTGATGCGGAAGTAGGTCATCAACTCGATGGGACAGCGGACTCCCTTGGGGATGTAGGCAAATGAACCGTCGCTGAACACCGCCGAGTTCAGAGTGGCGTAGAAGTTGTCGCCGTAGGGGACCACCGAGCCCAAGTACTTCTGCACCAGCTCGGGGTGGTTCTGGATTGCCTCGCTGATGGGGCAGAAGATGATGCCGGCCTTTTCCAGGGTCTCTTGGTAGGTGGTGGCCACCGAAACGCTGTCCACCACGGCGTCCACCGCCACGCCGGCCAGCCGCTCCCGCTCGGCCAGGGGAATGCCCAGCTTGTCGAAGGCTTCCAGGATTTCCGGGTCAACCTCATCCAGGCTCTTGGGCCGATCGTCTCCGGAGCCCGGGGCGGCATAGTAGTGGATGTCCTGGTAGTCGATGGGGGGATATTCGACGTTGGCCCAAGTAGGGGCCTTCTGCTCCAGGGTGACCCAGTGCCGGTAGGCCTTGAGCCGCCATTCGGTCATCCAGCCGGGCTCACCCTTCTTTGCGGAAATGAGGCGAACTACGTCCTCGCTCAAGCCCTTGGGAGCCACGTCGGACTCGATGTCGATGGTGAAGCCCCACTTGTAATCGGAGTCCAAGTCTCCTGAAGTGGTGGTGCCCCGGGCTATGACCGGGGGCGCGGCGAGAGGCCTGTTTGGAGGGGTCTGGGTCATCCTTGCCTCGTAATTGAAGGAGAGATAATTGGGTGGAGTCCCACCGGGCTGCCCGGAGTCTCAATTGTCGACCTAATTAGTCAACAATTATGCTAACACCGGCTCCCGTAGCTGTCAACGAGTGTGGCCTCATATCCGAGTCACCCGCGTGTCCCAAGGGCAATAGCTGTTGACGCTGGCGCGGCGGCCAGAGTATAACAACTTTCGGAGGGCATCAACTATGAGCACGCAACACCCTGCAGACCGCGCCGGATATCATCACCTGCCTCTGGAGTCAGGAGAGACCCTGCTGGCGGACTGCCACACCCACTTGGACAAGTACGCGCCCGAGGAGATGCCGGGCATATTGGAGCGGGCACTAGAGGCCGGCGTGGGCTGCATAATTGCCGCCGGGACGACCCTGGACTCCACCAAGGCCTGCATCCGGATGAGTGAAGAGTATGACCCGATGTACGCCGGGGTGGGCATCCACCCCATGGAGGCCTGGCAGCCGGTGGACGAGGAGCTTTACGAGACCCTGGAAGGGCTGGCCAGGAACAACCCCAAGGTGGTGTGCATCAGCGAGGTGGGGCTGGACTTCCTGCCCAGCTCTCCGCCGCGGGACGTGCAGTACCAAGTGTTCCGGGAGCACATCCGGCTGGCCAAGGAACTGAAGCTTCCCATCATCTTTCACTCCCGGGAGTCTCACCCGGAAGTCTTCCAGACCCTGCGGGAGGAGAACGCCGGGGAGGTGGGAGGCATAATGCACTACTTCCAGGCAGACGAGGCGACGGCGCGGGAGGCAATCGACTGCGGCTTCTTCATATCGTTGGCGCGACCCTTGCTGAGGCTGCCCGAACTGGAAGAAGCAGCCAAGGCGATTCCCTTGGAGCATATTGTGCTGGAGACCGACGCCGCTCCCCAGCCCTTCAAGAAGTACCGCCACAATTGGACGGAACCCCGCCACGTTCAGGCGGTGGCCCAGCGCCTGGCGGAACTGAAGGGCGTCAGCCTGGAAGAGGTAACCCAGGTTACTTCCGGGAACCTCAACAGCATTCTTCGAAAGGGTATTCCACATTCATGACCACCCACCACGAAGCGCCGGAGCAGATCGTCCCCCAAAGCTTGGACGACTATCTCGAGGTAATGACCCAGGCCGTCTTCCAAAGCGGCCTCTCCTGGCGGGTGGTCAATGCCAAGTGGCCCGGTTTCCAGGCAGGGTTCAAGAGCTTCGACGTGGCCGCAGTTGCGGCCATGGGCGATCCTGAAGTCGATGCCCTCGCCGCCGACCCGGCCATCGTGCGCAACCGCCGCAAGATCGCCGCCACGGTGCACAACGCCCGACGGTTGATCGAGCTGGAGGACGAGTACGACGGCATCCGCAACTACCTGCGCTCCCACGGCAACTTCAACGCCCTGCTGAAGGACGTGCACAAGCAGTTCAAGTTCATGGGCGACATGGGCACATACTACTGGCTCTACGTTTTAGGCGAGGAAGTGCCCGGCTATGACGAATTCTGCAATCGCGGCAGCCAGGTGTGATAACATAGGCCGGGCGCCACCAAGGGGCGCCGCACAAGGGAGGATGACACCATGAGCGAACCTTCCAACGGTCAAACGGCCAACGGTCAAACGGCCAACGGTCAAACAGCCAACGGTCAAACGGCCAACTATCAAGCGGCCAACGGTCAAACGGCCCTCAAGGAGTGGGCGGTAACGGTGGACGCATTGGCCCAAGGCGAGCAGGTGCTGTTGCTGAGGAAGGGCGGCATCCACGAAGACAGCAAAGACTTCCGGGTCATCCACCCCGAGTTCCTGCTTTATCCCACCTACGAGCACCAGCGTGAAGACCTGCTGAAAGACAGCCACCAGTCCCGGCTGCGGGACCTGCTGGCCCAGGACCATAACCCCGAGGAAATCCGGTTCACCCACTGGGCCAAGGTGGAGGAGTTGCTGGAGATTTCGGCACAGGAACCGGTGGATGCCCTCTCTCCCCACTACATCTGGACCGAGGCCTACGCCCAGTCGCGGTTGCACTGGAAGCCGATGGTGCCACTGTCGATAATGTTGCTGCGGGTGTACCGGCTGGAAAACCCGGTCACGGTGCCCTTCCTTCCGGAATACCGGGGCTGCACCTCTTGGGTGGACATCATCGCCACGGTGGAGCTGGGGGAGATGCAGCCGGTGCTTTCCGACGAGGAGTTCCAGCGCCGGGTGGACGCCATCAAAGGGTGCCTGGAAGCGCCGGTGGCGTAATTATTCCCCGAGTGATTCCTGCCCGCCCCTGACCTTGGCGGACCGCCAATCCCGGCCACTGCAACACGAGGTATAAACAGTCATGAAATTCCGCCAACTCCCCCGCACCGACTTGGTACTGTCAGAAGTCGGCTTTGGCGTCTGGACGGTAGCCACCAATTGGTGGGGCCAGATTTCCGACGAGGGCAAGGCATCCCTGCTGGAAAACGCCCTGGAAATAGGAATCAACTTCTTCGACACCGCCGACACTTACGGCGAGGGCTTCGGCGAGGAAATCCTGGCCAAGGTGCTGGGCCACCGCCGCAAGGACATGATCATCGCCACCAAGTTCGGTTACGACTTCTACGACAAGTCGATTCCCAGGGTCGGCCACCAGGAGCGGGTGCAGAAGTTCGACCGGGAGTTCGTCACCTTCGCCTGCGAGCAAAGCCTGCGCCGCCTGCAGACCGACTACATCGACCTCTACCAGCTTCACAATCCCAAGATGAGCGCCTTGGAGCGGGACGAGCTTTTCGAGACCTTGGAACAGCTCCAGTTCGAGGGAAAAATCAGGCATTACGGTTCGGCGTTGGGGCCGGACATCGGCTGGTTCGAAGAGGGCGAAGCCTCGATGCGGGAACGGCACGTGGACAGCGTGCAGATTATCTACAGCATCATCGAGCAGGACCCGGCCCGGGACTTTTTCCCCATCGCCCAGGAAGAGAACGTCGGGCTGCTCTCCCGGGTGCCCCACGCCTCGGAGGTGCTGACCGGGCGGTACATCGAACCGCCGTCTTTCCAGGAGGGGGACCACCGGGCTTCCCGGAAGGCCGAATGGCTGCGGGAAGCACTGCGCAAGGCGGAACAGGTCAACTTCCTGGCCCAGGAAGACACCCGCACCATGAGCCAGGCCGCCATCAAGTTCTGCTTGGCCCAACCCACTATCGTGTCGGTGCTGCCCAACTTCACCACCATGGAAGAGTTGAAGGAGTACACCAGCGCCTCCGAGGCTCCGGACCTCACCGAAGAGGAGCAGACCAAGCTGGACGACCTGTGGGTCAACGACTTTTACCTTGAAGAGCCCGAGCCCCAGTTCCGGGAAATCTAGCCGCCGGAACGGGCTACTGCCAACGGGGCACTACCAAAGGGTCACTGCCAGCATGGCATTACCACAACCCCCAGGGAATATTGAAAGGAAGAGTTATGGTCAACTACTTCGACAGGGGTTCTGCCGCCGCCAAGTTAATCTACCGCTTCGACGAGGGAAACGCCTCTGATTCGGACCTGCTGGGCGGAAAGGGGAGCAACCTGTGCGAGATGGTCTCCCTGGGCCTGCCGGTGCCTCCGGGCTTCGTCATCACCACCCAGGTGTGCCACCAGTACCACGACTTGGGCAACCGCCTGCCCGACGGGCTGTTCGAAGACGTAAAGTCCAACGTCCACCTGTTGGAAGAGTCCTTAGGGCGGCAGTTCGGCTCCACCACCAACCCACTCCTCCTTTCGGTGCGTTCCGGGGCCAAGGTCTCAATGCCCGGCATGATGGACACCATCCTGAACTTGGGGATCAACGACGAGATAGTAAAGGGAGTGGCGTCGATGATGGGCGACCCCCGTCCGGCCTACGACGCCTACCGGCGGTTCCTGCAGATTTACGGCGACGTGGTGCTGGGGATACCGGGCGAGACATTCGAAGAGATACTTTCGGAGCACAAGGAGAGCGCCGCGGTTGAGCTGGACCATCAACTCAGCGACGAGCAGCTCCGGGAAATCATCGGCGACTACAAAAAGGCGGTGCGCAAGGCCGCCGGGACCGACGTTCCGGATGACCCTTGGCAGCAACTGTCCGACGCCATCTCCGCGGTGTTCCGCAGCTGGAACAATCCAAGGGCAATCTTCTACCGGGACCTCAACGGAATCTCCCACGACATGGGCACCGCCGTGACCATCATGAGCATGGTGTTCGGCAATCTGGGGGACAGCAGCGGCACCGGCGTGCTGTTCACCCGGAACCCGTCCAGCGGCGAACCGGATATCTACGGCGAGTTTCTGACCAACGCCCAAGGCGAAGACGTGGTGGCAGGGGTGCGGACTCCGCAGCCCATCTCCAGCTTGGGGGACCAGATGCCCAAGGTGTCGCAGGAATTGACAGACTTGGTCCGTTCCTTGGAGCGCCACTACAGGGACGTCCAGGACGTGGAATTCACGGTGGAGAACGGGCGGTTGTTCCTGCTGCAGACCCGGAGTGCCAAGCGGACTGCCTTGGCTTCTGTGCGGACCGCGGTAGACATGGCCAACGAAGGGCTGATCGAGCGCAACGAGGCCATCCAGCGGGTGCAGCCCGAAGAGATGATCCAGTTGCTGGTGCCGCGGTTCAAGGCCGAGGCCGACTCCCAGGAGCTGCAGGAAGCCCGCTTGGCCCGGGGGTTCGGCGCGTCTCCCGGGGCGGCCTCCGGCAAGGTCTACTTCGAAGCCGACCGGGCCGCGGAAGCGGGCGGCAGGGGCGAGGCAGTGATACTGGTGCGCCCGGAGACCAAGCCCGACGACATCCACGGCATATTCGCTTCTGCCGGGGTTGTAACCAGCCGGGGCGGGGTGACCAGCCACGCGGCGGTGGTAACCCGGGGAATGGGGATACCCTGCATCGTCGGGTGTGAAGGCCTGCACGTCGACCCGGCATCCGGAGTCTTCCAAGCCAACGGGCAGACGGTGAAAGAAGGCCAGACCATCAGCATCGACGGGACCACCGGGGACGTGTACTTGGGCGGTTTAGAGACGGTGGCGCCCAGCCTGGAAGACGGGGCCGGCTCGGGCCAACTGCTGGCTTGGGCCGACGAAGTCCGGCGCTTGGGGGTGATGGCCAACGCCGACACTCCCAACGACGCAGCCCAAGCGGTGGCCATGGGCGCGGGCGGAATAGGCTTGTGCCGGACCGAGCACATGTTCCTCCATCCCCAGCGCCTGCCGGCAGTTCGGCAGATGCTGCTCAACGCCGAGGCGGCCAGGGACTGGAATACGAACGACGGGGCCGGTTTATCAGAAGAGGCTCCCAGGCAGGTTGCGGACTTCTACGAGGCCTTGGACCAAGTGCGGGAACTGCAGACGGCCGACTTCACCGAGATCCTCCGGGTGATGGGCCACAGGCCGGTCATCATCCGGTTGCTGGACGCACCGCTCCACGAGTTCCTGCCCCCATACGACGTGATGCAGGATGAGGTGCTGCGGCTGCGCGAAGCAGGGGCATCCGCCAGAGAGATCGAGGAGCAGGAAAACCTGCTGCGGCTGGCCGACTCCCTGCGGGAGGAAAACCCGATGCTGGGCCACCGGGGCTGCCGCTTGGGGCTGACCTTCCCGGATATCTACCGGATGCAGGTGGAGGCCATCATGACTGCGGGATCGGTCCTGATAAAGGAGGGCCTGCAGGTCAACCCGGAGATCATGATTCCACTGACGGTGGACCGGGAAGAAATGACCCGCCTGCGCGCCGACCTGACCGCGGTGGCCGCCGAGGTACAGGAACGGTTGGGGGCCGAGGTGCACTACAAGTTCGGCACCATGATCGAGACTCCCAGGGCCGCCCTGACCGCCGGGGAGATTGCCCAGGAATCGGACTTCTTCAGCTTCGGGACCAACGACCTTACCCAGATGACCTTCGGCTTCAGCCGGGACGACGCTCAAGGCAAGTTCCTTCGTTCCTACGTGGAGGAGGGAGTGCTGGCCAAAGACCCCTTCGAGACGCTGGACGCTGCGGGGGTTGGCGCCTTGGTTAGCATGGCAGTGGCCGCCGGGCGGCAGACCAGGCCGGACCTGGAGGTCGGGATATGCGGAGAGCACGGCGGGGACCCGCCCAGCGTGGCCTTCTGCCATGAGGCCGGGTTGGACTACGTGAGCTGTTCACCCTTCCGGGTGCCGGTGGCCAGGCTGGCGGCGGCGCAGGCGTCTCTCAGAGGCTAGGTGCGGGTTCCACATGGCGTCGCCCACCCGGGGCGATGTCAATGGTTGCCGGAACACCTTGGCGCTACGGAGTAGGCGCGGGTTCGAAACCCGCCCCTACTAAGGCAGGCCCTGCCAGCCCAGGATGTCGCCCAGCAGGGCGAAGAAGCCCCGCCGGTCCACCTGCTGCACCACGGCAACATTTCCCGGTTCACCCAAGGCCCGGCTTTCTCCCCACCGCTCCGGGTCATCGCATTCCACTTCAATGGACAGCTGCCGAGTAGTTGCCAGCCCCGGTTCCGTTGCCAACGCCAAGGCCAAGGGGTCGTAGAACTCGAAGCTGGTGCGGCCCGGGTCCCTACGGAACCAGCCGTTCAGGATTTCCAGGGCCAGCCTCCCGTAAACACCCGATGACTGTAACAGTCCGGCCTGCTCCCTGCTAATCGCCACTTGGCGACAGGCAGCCAAGTCCACCAAGGTGGCCGGAATTCCTGAACCCAACACACGGGCGGCGGCAACCGGATCGCTGTGGAAGTTGAACTCGGCATGGGGTGTTACGTTTCCCCGGGTGTTGACGGCTCCCCCCATGATGATGAGAGACCGGGCCAGCGCCAGGGGGCCGGCACTGGGGGTCTCCCCTCGCTCCGACAGGGTGGCCAGGTTGGACAGGGTCGCCAGGTTGGACAGGGTGGCCAGGTTGGAGAGGGGGCCCAAGGCCACCAAGGATATTTCACCGGGAGCCTCCTCCAGCTTCCCGGCCAGGAATTTCGACGCGTCCTGTTGCGAAGGCTCCCGGCGAGGATTGGGCAGGCGGCGGCTCAGGCCGCTGTTGCCGTGGAAGGCGTGGGAATAGCCGAAGCGGCCCCGCAGGGGCCGGGCCCTACCGCGGAACACGGGAACGTCATCCCGCCCGCAGGCCTGCAGCAGGGCCAGGGCGTTCCGGGTTCCCCTGGCCAAGGAGACGTTGCCGCCCACGACAGTCAGGCCCCGCACGTGCAAGGACGGTGAGGCCAAGGCCATGAGGATAGCGATGGCGTCATCCACTCCCGGGTCGGTATCAATGACTATCGGGGCAGCTTGGCGCAATTAAATCCGCGCCCTCCCGTCTCTCTTTTCAGATTCTCTGCAGCAACCGGTCAGTACAGGTTGGCGTTGGCGTAGGACACCAAGGCTTCTCATCTCCTGTCAGGTCCTTCTTCAATAGGGGTTCAGTACAGGTTGGCGTTGGCGTAGGACACCAAGGCCTCTTGGGAGGTGTGCCAGTACCTGTACCCCGTTGCTTGGCGCAGCTTGCCGGTGCTCATCACCACGGGGTACCGCAGCAGGTTCAAGCCGGCCCTGCCGGGCTCCATCTGAAAGTGGGGGTCCCGAACAAATTTGGCCAAGGGATAGGCTAATACGGGGGGGAGCCAGAGGATTCGGCTCCCGATTATTCCCGCCAGTTCCTTGTAGAAGACCAAACCGTCCCCGGCTATGTTGAAAGTACCGGCAATTTCACGCTCCAACAAAATGCTCAACACCCGGGCCAAGTCCTCTTCGTGAAGGAACTGCAACGGCGGGTCGAAGCCCTCCACCCCCAACATCCACCTCGGAAAGGTCTCGGGAGGCAGGAAGAAACCAGCGATGGGCCCCAGCACCTTACAGGAGCGTAGAACGGTCACCCTGATGTCACGGTGGTTCTCCGCGAACTCCGTGAGCCTTTGCTCCGCGCGGGCATTTTCCTGGGCGTAAAACAGGTCCGGCGGCTCCCGCCAAGGGGCCTCGGTGGTGAGAGGGATGGGATTGCCAGGACGGGCCCCGTAAACAGTGTGGGAACTTACGTAGACGATATGGCGGACCCGGGCTTCTTCGCAGGACTTCAGCACACCGTCCAAGGCATTCCGGTTGGCTTGGCCGACATCGCTGACCTCCCGGCTTCCCCGGGGCAGTGAGAAAGCGAAGTGAACCACGGCAGCAACGCCGTCGTCGATGAATATATCATGGACCGGCTGGGAGACGTCCCGGCGGTAGGCGGCGACGTTATGAACCGGGAAAGGCAGGGGGCGGGCGTCTATGGCCACCAGCCGGTCGTAATCGCCGTACTCTTCCAAGTGACGGAGGAGGCAGCCGCCGAGGTAACCGGAGGAGCCGGTCACCGCCACAACTCCGCGGGGAGCGGTCATTGGGCGGCGCCCTCAGCCGGGGTCAAGAAAAAGCTGGCTGGGGCGCCCCGGGGCAAGACACTACCTGGCCGCAGCCGTTTTGGCAGCGGCGAAGGCCTTTTTCAAGGCTGCTGCCGCTTCGTCCAGAGCAACGTCGGCCTTATCCACAGCGCCAGACATGCCGAAGAACCCATGAATCATGCCGTCGTAACAGGTGCCCACGGCTTGGACTCCGGCCTCCTGCAACTTTACGGCGTAGGCGTCCCCTTCGTCCCGGAGGGGATCGAACTCGGCGGTAATGACCAAGGCGGGAGGAAGGCCGCTGAGGTCGGAGGCGGCCAAGGGAGCGGCATAGGGGTTTGACGCGTCGGCGTCGCTGGCAAGGTAGTGGTCCCAGTACCAGCGCATGGCGTCGGAGCTGAGCAGATAGCCCTCGGCGTTCTGGACGTAGGAAGCCGTGTTGTAGTCCCGGGCCGTCACCGGGTACACGAGGAGCTGGAAGACCAGGGGCAGCCCTCCCCGGTCCCTTGCGGCAATGGACACCGCAGCCGACAAGTTGCCTCCGGCGCTGTCGCCGCCCACGGCGAGGCGCGCCGGGTCTGCGTTGAGGCTGGCGGCGTTCCGGTGCACCCAGGCAGCGGCGGCGTAGCAGTCTTCAAAAGGCACCGGGAACTTGTACTCCGGGGCCAGCCGGTAGTCAACCGACACCACTACGCATTCCGCCTTGACGCACAGGTGGCGGGCGGTGGAGTCGGCAGTCTCCAAGTTGCCGATCACCCAGCCTCCTCCGTGGATCCAGGTGAGGACGGGGAAGGGGCCGCTGCCTTGGGGGGTGTAGATTCTCACCGGGACTTCAAAGTCTCCATTGGGAATGGAGGCGTCTTCAACCTTGGCAACTTCCGGGCCGGGAGCCCGGGGCCGGGCCAGCATGTTGGCCCGGGCCTCCGCCGGGGAGACCAAGTGGTTGGGCGGCAATCCCAAGGCGGCAATCATGTCAATCACGTTTTGCGCTTGCGGATCCAGGGGCATAGCTCCACCTCCAGTAGTTCCATTGTTTCGCGGACTATTCTAACACCGCTTCTATCACCGCGCCGGGGAGGGGGCCGGTTACCAAGCGGCCTGCAGCACGCTCATGATGGGGCCGGCGTCGTGAACCGGCTTGGGATTAGTCGCCAGGCTGCGGTCCCGCAGGGTAGCAGATGCGATGGCCTCCAGCCCGTCCGCGGGGACTCCAACGTCGCGCAGGGTCATGGGGAGTCCCAGGCTGCGGCACAGGGAGGCCACGCCGTCGGCTGCGGCCAAGGCCGCGGTATGGTCGTCCATTGTGCGGGTGTCTATCCCCATGGCTTGGGCCACCAAGGCCAAGCGGGCAGCGCAGGCGCCGGCGTTGAACCGCATGGTGTGGGGCAGCAAGATGGAGTTAGCTTCACCGTGGGGCACGTCGTAGAGCCCGCCCAACTGGTGGGCAATGCCCGTGTTCAGGCCCAGACCCGGCCGAGCCAGCATGGTCATGCAGGAAGCGGTCTTGACCTGCAGCATGGCGTCGATGTCGTCGCCCTTGCAACGGGGAAGGTGCTCCACAAGCATCCTGATGGTATGCAGGGCCAAGGCGTCGGATATGGGGTAATGGCCGGTGGAATAGACGCTTTCCACGGCGATGCGGAACTGGCCCATGACGGTACCCAGGGCGACGGCCTTGGGGGTTGTGGCCAGGGCTTGGCCGTCAATAATGACCACCTTGGGCAGGGTGCCTTGGCCGGAGATGAGAATCTTGCGGCCTTGGGACTTGTCGGTAAAGCCCCCGCCGCCGGTGCTGAGTTCGGCGGCCCCCATGGTGGTGCCCACGGCGATGATGGGCATCTTGGGATGGGGCAGGTCGGGGACGATGACCTTGTCGGGGGGCTCGAAGCGGACCTCGTAGTCATGGAGGTCTCCGCCCTCGGCCAAGGACATGGCAATGCCCTTGCAGGTGTCGCTGGTGCTACCGCCGCCAACGGCGACAAGCACGTCGGGCTCCAGTTCCCGGGCCGCCGACACGGCTTCCTGCAGCACCTCCACCGGAGAGTGGGGAGCAATGCCGGAAAACAGGCCAACGGCCCTGACCCCCAAGGCCTCCTGGGCGCGCTGCACCACGTTGGAGTGGGCCAGGATGTTTGGGCCGCAGACCACCATGGCCCGGCGGGCTCCCAAGCCGTCCACCACGGTTCCCAGCCGGGAAATGGCGTCGGCGGCGCAAATAATCTGCTGGTCCGACCCGGTGTAAACGTAGTCCAATGAGTCCATCGTCATCCGGCCGCCTTCAACTTGCGGGTGTGCCGCCGGGGCAGGTTCGGGTATTATACGTCAAGACTTCCGGCGCACGATCCATTTGCGACGCTGCCCCCCAACCCTTCGACAGGGCCAGGACGAAGGGGCTCGAATCTGCTGGGGAGGGTCTTCACAGGCGGCGGTTTTTAAGGTTTCAGTTTTCTTGGGACATTTTGCGACATTCCGGGACTTTTCAGCTTTGGAGGGTATACAGAAGTTCCGGTTTTTGGGACAAGCGAGGTGAAGCTGAATGACCCATTTTTTTCAGTTTTGGACAGGTATTGGGACAACTGGGTGACTCCGGGTCCGCGGGCAGGGTGTAACCGGGAAGGACATCATCGAAACCATGATAAAGAGGTGGAACCCTGGAGGGGAAGCAGCAAATGTCACCAGAAGCCGCAGGGCCGAAGGAGGGTGCGTGGTTCGACAGGCTCACCATGCACCTTCGACGAGCCCAGGATAAATTCGACAGGCGCAGGATGAATACTTTTGCCAGCGTCAGACCCATGAGTATGAAGAGTTACCGTCACCAAGGGCCTTGGCGGGCCTTGGACAGAACCGGGAAGGCTGCGCTGGTTTCGCTTCCAAGTTTGTCTTGAATGAGTCTCAACCTTACAAAAATAAGGATTAACGAATCGGCGCGGGGCGTCATCAACCTGTTCAGCACATCCTTGGTGATGAGCTTCGGCCACGGGATGATTATTCCTACCATCCCGGTGATGGCCACCTACTTCGACGTTTCGATAGGCTTGGCCGCCCAGGTGATTACGGCCCATGCCTTGGGAAGGTTCGCCGGTCCCCTGCCGACGGGCATCATCGTGGACCGGCTGGGCACCCGCACGGCCATGATAATAGGCCCGGTGATAGTGGTGGCGGGGGCGGCCTTGGCGGCCTGGGCGCCCGTCTTCAGCCTGATGCTGCTGGCGATGTTCCTGGCCGGGGCCGGAGACAGCATGTGGATGAGCGCCCGGGAGGTGGCGGGAGTCAACTTGGTGCGGGCCGACCAGCGGGGCCGGTTAATGAGCGGCTTCATGGGAATATCCAGCACCGGAATGGCCTTGGGCCCTGCCTTGGGGGGATTCGTCACGGAGCTGGTGAACTTCCGAGCGGTGTTCATCCTTTACACGGCCATAGCGGTGGTGGTGCTGGTGGTGGCCCTATTCAGCGCCGCCAACACGCGGGTGGAGCGCACAGGGCAGGAATCCCCGGCCCACCCGGACGGCTTGCCCAAGGGAGCATGGTTGAGCCGGCTGGTCACCGAGTGGGTGAACCTCTTCAAGAGCATCGCACCGGAACTGCGGTCCACCTACGTCATCTTCGTGATCGTCACCACCGTGATGATGATGTACCGGATGATGCTGCAAAGCATGCTGCCCCTGTACGCCGGGGCCTACTTGGACTATTCGCCCACCCAGGTGGGGCTGCTGTTCACCACCCAGGGAATCTTTTCATTCATGTGGATTGTCCCGGCGGGCTTCATTACCGACAAGATTGGCCGGAAGTGGGCCACCGTGCCCAGCACCGGCCTGCCGGGACTGGCTTTCCTGGCCCTGCCATTCGTCGATGACTTTCCATCGCTGCTGGTCATCTCCTCGGTCCTGGGGATCGCCCAGGGTATATCCCTGGGATCGGTGGCCGTTTCCACCTACGACGTCATCCCCGCCGCCGGGAGGGGCAGGCTCCAAGCCCTGCGCCGCACCATCGCCGAGGTTGGCGGGGTGGGGGGGCCGGCCATGGGCGGCGTTATAGCGAATGCTTACAACCCCGGGGCTCCCTTCCTGGTTGTGGGCCCCATCATGCTGCTCACCGCATTGCTTCTGATGCTCAAGGCCAAGGAGACCCTGGTGAAGCGGCGGGCCGCCGCCACTTGATCCCAGTGCCGCGGCGTGGGAATTCCCGATGACGGCCAAGGAGACCCCGGTGAAGCGGGGGCGGTAGCGGCTTGAAGACGCCGGCCCGAAGTTCCTGCCCAGCCCCGGTTAGCGGGCCAGGGAACCCATGGGGTCCCAGGGGGGCAGGACGATGGGTTCCAGTTCCAAGGCTTTCTGCATCTCCTCAGGCAGGTAGTCCCTGGGAGCGGAGATTTCGAACATGTACTCGGCGAACCAGGAATCGTTCATCAGGAAGAAGCCCTTATCGCCGGGCTTGTCGGACCAGCTGTTTTCCACCCGCCAGCGGCGGGGCTGGCCGTCGACAACGTCCACACCGGTGAACATCATGGCGTGGGTCATGCTGGTCTGGTGGTATTCCAGCCGTGCCGCCTTGTCCAAGGAGAAGTCGGCGCCGTAAACGCCGGCATAGTCGAACAGATCGGAGTCCCACAGCCCCAGGTCCCGGTGCATCTGCTTGCCGGTATCGCAGCCCATCCACACGGGCTTGCCGTCCTCCAGCATCCGCTGGGCGATGTCCTTGATCAGCTCAATGTCCACGTTGAGGTACTTGATGCGAGGGCCGTCCACTATGTTGCCCAAGTAGGCCACGGTGAAGGTGCGGCCCATGGGGCTGGTCTCCCGGGGATCGTGGACCAGGCACACGTAGTCTTCCAAGGGGGTGCTCAGGTACCTCCCGGCAAACTCCAGGGGCGTTATGGGGCCATCCCGGGTAAACTCGTCGTCCTTGTCCTTCCACTGCCAGTTAAAGACCGAGGGCGGGGTGCCCAAGTGGATGCAGAGGATGTGGTAAATGGTCTGCAGCACTTCCCCTTTGATGCCCCGGAGCTCTTCCGGGCCGGCCTCTTGGGCGTAGGCCTCACGGATGCGCTTGGCTCCCTGCCTCATCTGGTAGTTGAGGTTGGCGTTCATCCGGGCCGAGTTTTCCGAGCTTTCGGTCTCGGGCATGGCGGTCTTGGGCGCGACGCCATACTTCTGCACCAACCCGGTAAACATGTCCCACTGTCCCCCGTCCTGGATGGGGCGCTGCAACAGGAATGCGACGGTGCGGTCATCCACCGGAAGGCCGGCGGTCTCAATGACCGCCTCCAGCACGAAGTTGGCCCGCTCCATCTTGTCCCAAAACATGAGGTAGTTCTGGCTGAACTCGAAGTTCTTCACGTTCAGCGCCTTCCTGGTATCGGCCCGGCAGACGTTCAGCCCGGCGAACATCCAGCAGCGGCCGGTCCTCTTCTGGTTGGTGACCTTCCAGTCGTCCAACAGGGTGGAAAAGCTGTGGTCCGCCCCGGCGACTATGGAGTGGTCCAAGGCCACGTCGTTCACGTCGTGCTGGGTGACCACGTTCTGCATCAGGCGCTTGGCCCCGTCGGCATCGAAACTCTGCCGGAAGGACTCCACGTTCTCCCGAGTCAATGTCCGGGAGGAGCCGACTGGAGCAGCCGCTTGGCCGTTGTCTTTGTCCATCTTCTTGACTCCTGTATTCAACTGCATGCTTTCAACTTTAGGAAGGCCTTCCGTTGTTTACGGCTCCCCGGGCAGACCGGGGGTGGTGGGCGGAAGAGTGCGGTGCCCGGTGGCCTGTTCGTACCCGTAGGCCAGCTTGATCATGTCGGCGTCACTGAAGGGCCGTCCCAGGAAGGTGATACCGACGGGCAGTCCTTCTGCGGTGAAACCGGCGGGAACGGAAATCGAGGGCACGTGGACCAAGAAGGTGTTGAGGTGACTGGCGCCGCGCATGTCGTAGTGGGGCGGCCCCACACCCTCGCTGATCAGCGTGGGCTGGTGTTCCACAGTCTTGTGGACGATGGCGTCCAGCCGGGCATCGGCCATAATCTTCATGATATTGGACATCAACTGTTCCCGGGCAATCAAGTATTCGCCGTAAGCCTGGGGGCCCGACAGTGGGGTGCCCGACCGGTTTACCGGGTAGACCTGGGAGTACTCGGGAGATTGCCTCATGGCCTCGGCCGAGGGGTAGGGAGGGCTCTCGTTGCGGAGGAAGTAGAGGCTCCAGCCTTCGTCTCCCCGGCCTTCGCTGGCCCGGGTTGCCATGAGGGGGGCCAAGTCGGGGACTTCGTTGATGGGCACCACTTCGGCACCGGCAGCCTCCAACTCTTGGACTGCCTTCTCGAAGACATCGGACACCAGCCGGAAGTCATCGGTGTCGGGCTCGGCGAAGAAGCCCATGGACTGGGACAGGATGCCGATCCGGGCACCCTTGATTCCCTCGGGGTCCAAGTAGGCGGTGTAGGAATCGGGGATGTGACCGACGGCATAGGCGGTGGCGGGGTCTTCGGAATCGTAGCCCGCCATGACGTCCAGCAGGGCGGCCAAGTCGGACACGGTGCGGGTCATGGGCCCCAGGGAGCCGGTCATACTGGGCCAGCCGCCGTAGACGCCGGTCCGGCTGACCAAGCCGGCCGTGGGCCTCATGCCGACGACGCCGTTCCATGCCGAGGGGCGCCGGATGGAAGCAAACCCCTCCTGCCCGATGGCAATGGCGCCGAAGTTGGCCGAGACACTGGCGCCCGACCCGCCGGAAGAGCCGCCCGCGGTGCGGGCCGGGTCGTAGGGGTTGCCGGTGGAACCGTAAAGGGACCCGTGACTGTCGCCCCGGCCCATCTCCCCCAAAGTGGCCTTGGCGAAAATCACCGCGCCGGCCTGCCGGAGCTTCTCTACCACGAAGGAGTCCTTGTCCGGGAAGAATTCGTTGAAAATCACCGAACCCAGAGTTGTGGGGGTGCCCCGGGCGTCGATCTGGTCTTTGAGAATAACCGGCACACCGTGGAGCGGGCCGGTCAGGCCTCCGGCGGCGAAAGCCCGGTCCAAGCGGCGGGCTTCCTCCGCGGCGTTGGGGTCAATGGTGATGATCGAGTTTATCTTGGGGCCGCTGCGGTCGTAGGCCTCAATGCGCCGGGTGTACAGTTCCACCAAGCGTTCGGCCGTAATCTCCCCGCTGGCAAAGGCGGCGTGGATGTCCCCTATAGTGGCTTCAAGAAGGCGAAAGCCCTGGGTCTCCATTGGTCCACTGGCCATAACAGACCTCCAATTCGGCTGCCCGGATAGCGTGGTTCTCCCGGACCGCCCGCCATCTCCGGACAGGCAATCCAATCCAGGCAGACTAACAGTTCCCTGCAGTCAAGTCCCTGCAGTCAAGCAATTTCAATCAGAGAAACACGCGACTTGGGGATTTTACCCCAATGACCGACGGAGCCGCCATGCCAGCAACTTCCGGCAGCTAAGGGCCGGAAACGAACTGGTGCGCGGCTTCAAACAATAGAACAGGCGGGGTGAGGACACCCCGCCTGTAAAAGGCACAGCGGACGGAAGACTCTGTTCCCCGTTGGACCGGCGCAGGCCTACTGGTTAAATTCGCATTCGGGCAGGAACTGCTTGATTATGGGCAGGGTGTAGTCCGCCCGCCCCAGGGCTTGGACGTACAAGTCCTTGAGGTCGCCGCCCTTGGTGGGAGTAACCGTGTCCCCGGCCAGAATCTTGTCGTAGTCTTCCAGGAACTCCGGGTCGTGGACCATTTCCCAGGCTGCTTCCTGCATCATTTTCACCAGTTCCTCGGGCGTGCCCGGGGGCATCTGCACCGCCCGGTAGGTGGGCCCCAAGTCGGTGGTGAAGACCCGCCACAGGTCTTTCTGCTCCTCGTTCAGCAGGTCCATAATCTGGACGCTGTCTTCCGGAACGTCGATTTCGCCATTGTGACGGAGCTGCAACTCGGGCAAGGAAAGGACGAAGAAGACCTGCACCAAGGCATCGGGGCCGTTGCCCCCGGTGTCGTCGGTCTGCCAGCCGGGGCGGTCCCGGGCCAAGGTGTACCACATGCCGGCGTCCCGCACGTCAATAACGTGCTGCTCCAATTGCTGCATGGTGGGCACCCGGCCTCCGGGGATGCCGTACTTGATGTCCATCGGCAGGTCCAGCCATTCCTTGAGGGCCCGGTAGCGCATCGACCCCGAGGTGCAGATGAGCTCCTGTCCCACGGTGAAGCGGGGCGCGTTGGGGTCGGAACCCTTGTCCACCGCGTCTTGGATTCGCCGGTAGGGGGCGTCCCGGTGAGCGTAGGCCACCACCGGGCGGACTTGGAGACCGATGATGTTTTCAAACTCCAACAGATCGTACTGCACACCGGGCTGCATGAGCTGCCGGTCCGGGTTGACCCCGGTGAACACCCCCAGGGTGAGCCCATCGGGCTTGGCGTTCCAGACGTAGTGGGCGCCCACCAAGCTGGCGCCGCCAACTTTGTTCAGGACCACTGTCTTGGGATTACCAGGGAGGAAGCGGCCAATGTGGCGGGCCACGACCCGGGCATTCAGGTCGGCCCCGCCCCCCGGTGGATGGTTGGCGATCACCCTGATGGTCTTGCCTTTGTAATAGGGCTCTTCACCGCCGGCATCCTCGGCCGCCTTGGCCTGCTGGGCCGCTTCGGCTTCAGCTTCAGCCTTGGCAGCGGCAGCGGCAGCTTCGGCGATGGCAGCAGCGGCGGCGGCCTCGGCTTCAGCCACCCGCTGCTGCACCAGCTTTTCCACCTCCTCCTCGGAGAGGCCTGCGGAGCCTTCTGCAGCGGTTTCCGCCTTAATCTCCGCGACCATCTTCTCGACCTCTTCGGCGGTCAGCCCCGTGGAGGCCGGAGCGGCTTCACTCATGGCTTCGGGTGGTTGGGCCGGCTCAGGCGCGGTGGAAGTCGTCCCGCAAGCAGCCAGGAGCAGCATCACTCCCAGGCATAGCAACAAGCACAAAGAATAGCGCATTCTTGCTCTGGTCATCGGGGCCCCCTTTAGGAAAGGGATTACTGGTAGCGGGGTAACGGAATGTCGAATCCGGCGCCTGTTTTCCGTCCTCTGGAGAGGTTAAACGACAGAATGAGACACCCGGCAAGCGGGCCAATATGGGGGTTTTCCCTACTTTTTGCCAGAGAATGACCGCATTTTTTGCCCGGGCAGGTCCCGGTTACCCGAACTCGGCTAAAGCGCAGGATAATGGCGTCGATTGAGAGTCACTAGGCAGGCGGTCACTAGTGAGGGGAGGCACCGTTGGACAAGGTGGAGATTTCTTCGAAAATCTGGATCGCTGCGGGCTTCCTCAAGTAGGGGCGAATTTTGGCTTCCATCTTCACCCGGAATTCGTCCTTGATCCAATCATCCCAATAGTCCACTTGGCCCCAAGTGCTGGAGACCAGGAAGACCCTGGGATTGTTCAATGAACGCCACGTCTCGCCATAGAGGTAACCCTTTTGACGCACTGCTTGGCCGCGGAGGTCCCGGAGCATCTCCCATACGAGCTTTTCGTGGCCGGCTTTGACGGTGCGTTCTATCAAGACCTTGATTGCCAACGTCGCACTCCTTTGTACATCAGGTATAGTACCGGCGTCTCTTCAGGGCCTTCTTCCGAGGGAGGAAGTTTTCAGTCTGGACCCGGCCGCCCCCGGAGTGTGATGGGGAAAATATTCCTCTCCGGGCGGGGGCGACCGGGTCCGTCCCAGTATTGCTGGTACTGGCGCCGGAAAGCCCTCAGAAGCCGTAGTACCTGACTCCGGCACAGGGAACCGTGTAATGCCACTGGTCTGCCGGGGCGGGAAGGGAGGCGTCCCCTGCCCGATCCTCCCGCTCCCGGCAATTGAGGCAAATGACTTCGATGACCCCGGAAAAGCCCTCTACATCCCTGGTCCCAGCGCAGTTGCCGCAGATGGCGCATTCCAAGTAGATGACCCCGCACTGGGCGTAATCCATCTGGGTGGGTTGGGCCAAATCTTGCACCAAGGTATCGTTACTGCGTTCTACCGTAACCATCTCACACCTGCCGTTCCAAAGTTCCGGCTTGGGAAGTTCCGACCTGCCGGGAATTGGGAATTTCATCCGTCCATACCCCGGAATGTGTAGCCTAGGAGGGACAGGCAACGGGGGCGACGGCCATTTCCTGCAGGGCCTCAAAGCGCATACGGTCAGACACGTGGATTGCCGGCACCAGCTCGCTGGTCAGATTGGACTTGGAGGCGAACCCGTGGGCCCCGCCCGCCAAGGCTGCCGCCCGGTATGCATCAGAGTCCAGAAGGGCCATTACCACCACTCCGGCATCGGGCAGGGCCGAACGCACTCTTGAAACCGGCCCCAGACCGTGCAACATTTCGGAGCTTGGGTCAATGACCACCACCGCCGGGCGGCGGCCTCCAGCGCCTGCCAAGCCCTCCTCCAAGCTGCCAGCGGCCCCCAGGACTTCCAACTCCGGCTGGCGCTCCAGGAAACGGGTGGTCGCCGCCAGGAAGACGGGGTTCCGGTCTATAACCAGCACCGGGACCCTGTTGAATGGGGACCGGGAGTCCCTTTCTTGTTCGATGGCGGTGGTCATCGGTGTGCTCCTGGAAGCCTGGGGGCCACTCCGGATTTACTTTGATATGAGGATAAGGCTGCGCGAGGGGCTCCCGACAGGGGAAAAACCCCTACCCGGCCGGGGTGAAACACCCCATTTGGGCAGCGGGCAAGTACGCATAATTGAACAATCGCGGCGAGGACACATTGGGGAGAGACAACACCAGGGAGAGACACCGGGGAGCCACACTGGGGATATGGAGACGCTGGAGACGAGGGATCGGGGGAATGAGAGACACAAAATCAGGCGGCGCTTTCCAGCGCCGCCCGGTCTGCAACAACGGCGTCAATTTCCCCGCCTTCAGAGCGGGATGTGCTGCCCCGCTACCGCCGGGCGCCCCGGCGGGGCTAGGGGCTTCAGCAAGGTTGTCCGCCTCGCTAGACGCCGCCCATTACCTTTGGCCCCCGTCGGCCCTCCGGGTCAGGCCTTTTCATCGCCCTGACCCGGGCCGACGGAGGCCTAAACAAGGGAATTTCCATTTGTGATGCCACTCGTAAACTCTTGTCATAGCGGCCACCTTCCCTTCTCTCGAAGTTCAAAGGCTCACCCTCCGAAGGTTATTCTGCCGGAAGAGGGCAACCGGCAACATGGGGAATTACCCTACCAATGGGACGGAAATACCCCCAGAATCGGGTCTTCTCTTTTTATGGGCAGTGGAGGCAGGGGGGGTCACGACCCTGTCCGGGCCGAGCCGCACTTAGTATGGGGCCGCTGAAATGAGAAGAGGATGTCCGGGCCGGACTACTGGTCCACGGAAACCACGCCGTGGCGGACAGCAAACCGCACCAGCCCGGCCAGGTCGTGGATATCCAGCTTGGACATGACGCTGGCCCGGTGCTTCTCCACCGTCTTCACCGTGACCACCAAGGTGTCCGCAATTCCGGCGTTGGTGTTGCCCTCGGCCAAGAGCTGCAACACCTGCCTTTCCCGGGGAGTCAGGCGGTTCAATACGCCGGCGCCCTCATCGTCCTCTGGGCGGCTGAGAAAGTCGCTAAGCACAACCCCGGCCACCGGAGGGCTCAAGTAGGTCTCTCCCTGGCTGGCAGCCCTTATTGCCAACAACAATTCATCGCTGACGGCGCGCTTCAGCACGTAGGCACGGGCACCGCTGCGCAAAGCCTGCCGCACCACGGATTCGTCGGCGTGCATCGAAAGCACCACCACTTGGGTGCCGGAAAGGCGGGAACGAATCTGCTCGGTAGCCTGGGTCCCGTTCAGCCGGGGCATGGAGATATCCATCACCACTATGTCCGGGTTTAACCGCTCGGCCAGTTCGCAAGCAGCGATGCCGTCTTCAGCCTCGCCAACAACCTCAATGTCCTCAGCGGTTTCCAAGAGCATGCGGATGCCCTGCCGGACCAAGTGGTGGTCATCGGCAACTACAACCCTGACCATCAGTCCTCCTCCACCGAAACCCTTTCCAGCACGGTATTCTCAACCGGAGCATGCTCCACCACAACATTCTCCACCGGGACTTGGGCGGTAAGCCGGGTGCCCTTGCCGGGCCGGGACTTGACCTCCAGCCGCCCGCCCAGCAACTCGAACCGCTCCTGCATCCCCAAGAGGCCGATACCGGCCGGGCGGGAGTTTTCGAGACGCCGCCCCTGCCAGTCGAAGCCTTGCCCATCGTCCCGGACCGAAAGCTGCACTTTCCGGGAATCCCGGCCCAGATTAACCTTTACCAAGCCGGCTTGGGCGTGTTTGGCGGCGTTGGTCAATCCCTCCTGCAGGAAGCGGTAGAAGGAGATGTTAACCGCGTCGCTCAGGTGGTGCACCTCGGCGCCCTGGTAATCGATTCGCAGGCCAGTCAACTTGGAGAATTCGCTGCAGTACCCTCCCAGGGTGCCGTTCAGCCCCACCGCGTCCAACTCGGGCGGCCGCAGGCCCCGGGCCAGCAGCCGTATCTTCTCCATGGTTGCGTCGGTAAGTTCCACGGCGTCGGACAACTTCCGGCCCAACGGGTCCGACCCCGGAGGGATCTCGGACTGTATGAGGCTCAGGCTTATCTTCAGGGCGGTCAATGCCTGGCCGGCTTCGTCGTGCAACTCCCTGGAGACCCGATGGCGCTCCTCCTCTTCCTCGGCCACCACCTGCATGGTGACCCAGCGCAGCCGCTCCCGCTGAATCTCCAGTTGCTCGTACAGGCGGGCATTGGCAATTGCGCCGCTGATCTGGGCCCCGACGCTTTCAGCCAGGTTCAAGTCCCGCTGGGTGTAGGCCTGGGGCTTGGTGGACTCCAAGTGCAGAGCGCCAATGACCTGGTCCTGGGAGACGAGGGGCACTGATAGGAAGGACCGGAACCCTGCCATAAATGCCGGCAACGGGGCGGTAAACCGGCGCCGGAATGCATCTTCGGCCTCGGGGGAGTCTTCGGTCTGAATGAGCAGGCCGGATCGGCGTTGCATGACCTCCTGGGTCAAGGAATTGGCCAAGTCCGCCACATCCCCCGGACGCCGGTCGGCAATGTCGCTGCCCGAAACGTAGGCGGTGGTGATGGTGCGATTATCCGGGTCGGCTATGGTGATTACTATGCGTTCAAAGGGAATGAGACGGCGCACCAGTTCGGCGAAGGGCTCGTAAACCTCGTTGACGTTCAGGGTTGAGCTGATGGTCCTGCCGATTTCCGCCAGGTAATGGGCCCTCTGCTCGGCCTGCTTGCGCTCGGTGACGTCCCGGAGCACTGCCAAGGTGGCGGGCTGGCCGTGGTACTCGATGGCCACGGCGGAGGTCTCCACCGTGCGTATGTCACCGTTGGGCCGTTGTATCCGGTACTCGTAGCGGCCGGGAGCGGGGTGACCCTTTTCCCTGGCAAGGGTATGCTGGCTGACCATGGGGCGGTCCTCGGGCACTATGAAGTGGTCCAAGGGCATATGCTCGGCTTGAGAAGAGTCATCCAGGCCGTGGAGGGTTAGGAAGGCTTGGTTGACGAACACCCGGGTTGTACCCACGTTGATGACAATGGCATCATCAACGCTGTCCACCGCCACCCGGTAATGGTCTTCGTTCCGTCCGGCGTCTATCAAGGAGCATCCACCTCCACCAGTCAACGAATAGCCAGACCGCCGGAATTGAGGTTCAATAAGGGAGTTACATGGTAGGATTGCATATTCCGTATGTCAATATTTTATATTTGTCTTGGTGGGGTGCTGTAGCCGGCACTTAGGGAGCGCAAAGAACTGTATAATGCCAGCATGACGGAAGCGGAGCGGAATTAATGGTAACTGAGCGGGACAACCCGGAGCGTTTGGCGGCCGTGGAAACGCGCTTGGCGGAGCACACTGTGGTCTTGCAAGGCATACAAACGGAGTTGACAGAGCTACGGCAGGACCTCAGGGCAATGAATGACCGGTTCGACCAAGTAAACGCCCAAGCAAATGACCGGTTCGACCAAGTAAACGCCCGACTCGATCAAGTAAACGCCCAAGCAAATGACCGGTTCGACCAAGTAAACGCCCAAGCAAATGACCGGTTCGACCAAGTAAACGCCCAAGCAAATGACCGGTTCGACCAAGTAAACGCCCGGTTCGATCATATGAACACCCAAGTGAACGCCCGGTTCGACCAAGTAAACGCCCAGATGCACCGTATATTCCTGTCCACTTGGGCCATAGGCGGCGGCGTTATCGCCGCCTTGGTAGTCCTTATACTTCAAGGGGGCTGAGGGTCCAAGACGACAAATCAGAAACCCCGGCGAAAAGCTAGAGCCAGATAACGAATGAAAAACAGCTCGACTAGAATCTTGACCACCCACGTGGGCAGCTTGGCGCGCCCTCCCGAAATAGTAGAAATCATGCGGGCCAAGGAGACCGGCCAAGACTATGACGCCGGTAGGCTGTCTGGGCTGGTGCACGACTCGGTAAAAGACGTAGTGCGGCGGCAGGTGGAGGCGGGCATCGACGTGCCGAGCGACGGGGAGTATTCCAAGCACAGCTTCTCAGCTTACGTCCACGACCGGCTAACGGGCTTCGAGCCGCGACCATCGGCCCCAGCGGAGCCCTCGCTGCGAAACGCCTTCCGGGACCGGGCCAGGTTCCGAGAGTTCTATGACGAGTACGACAGCAGCGGCGAGGCTGCCTCCGGCGGACCGGTAGAATGCACCGGGCCCATCACCTACCGGGGCCAGGAAGCAGTCCAGTCCGACATCGCCAATTTCAAAGCAGCCTTGGAAACCTCCCAGCCGGAGGAAGCCTTCATTCCGGCGGTGGCTCCCGGCACCATAGAGTTGCAGCGAAGCAATGCGTACTACAACACAGAAGAGGAGTTCCTAGCCGCCATAGCCGATGCCATGAGGGAGGAGTACCGGGCCATCGTAGAGGCCGGGTTCATCCTGCAGGTTGACGACCCCCGGGTTGTCACCCAGTACGGCAATCCCGACCCTGCGCCGACCATCGAGGAGTACCGCAGGTTTGCAACGTTGCGGGTGGAGGCGCTCAACCACGCCCTTGCAGGACTACCCCAAGACCGGATACGGTACCACCTTTGCTGGGGAAGCTGGCACGGGCCCCACACCACCGACGTGCCGCTACGGGACATCGTCGACATTGTCCTGCGGGTCAACGCCGGGGCATATTGCATTGAAGCGGCCAACCCGCGCCACGCCCACGAGTGGGAGGTCTGGGAGAGCGTCAAGCTGCCCGAGGGAAAGTACCTCATCCCCGGAGTAATTGCCCACACCACCAACCACGTGGAGCATCCGGAACTGGTAGCGCAGCGGATTGTGAACTACGCCCGGATGCTGGGGCGGGAGAACGTACTGGCAGGCAGCGACTGCGGCTTCTCCCAAGGGGCCTTCACTCCCCGGGTGCACCCGTCCATCATGTGGGCCAAGCTGGAAGTCTTGGCAGAAGGGGCCGCCCTAGCATCGAAACATCTCTGGGGCTGATGCTACCGGGGCGGGTTTCCTGCCGGAATCCGGGCCTCCAGCCGGTGTCAGGGACGGAGCGAGGCCTTCTACCGGGGTATTCCAATGAGCCTTGGGCTGTGCGTACTGGGCTGCGGCGCCTTCGCCGCGACCTTTGCCAAGACCATAGGCAGCCTGCGCGGTGAGATCGACCTCTACTTTGCCAGCCGAGACGCCGGGCGGGCCCGGCGATACGCCGCCGAGTTCAACGGCCGGGACGCATTTGGCAGCTATGAAGCCGCGGCGGCGGACCCAAGGGTAAACGCCCTGTACATCTGCACTCCCCACCACCTGCACTTGGAGCACGTTGCCTTGGCCGCCCGACGGGGAAAGCACGTCCTGCTGGAAAAACCGATTGCAGGGACGCTGGCCGACGCCCGGGAGATTATGAAGCGAGCGGAGTCAGCCGGGATCAACCTCATGGTGGCGGAGAACTACCGCTATCTTAGTGCCGTGCAGAAAGCGAAGGAATTGGTGGAGCAAGGGCGGGTTGGACAGCTAAGGTTGATACAGCTACAGGAACAATACCCTTTCCAGCCCTCAGGATGGCGCAACGATGCATCGCTCAATGGCGGGGGAGTCCTCATCGACGGCGGCATCCACAAGGCCAGCGTGCTGGCCTTCCTGGCCGGGCGTCCCAACCAAGTCTACGCCCAGAGGGTGCCGCCGGGCCTGCCGGGGTTGGACGCCGAGGATGGGGTGGTGGTCATGACCCGGTCAAGTGAGGGCGTTATCGGACTCATCAATCATACTTGGAGCATTGCGCCCTCCACTGAACGGCCCTGGGTCTCAGTCTTGGGCACCGAAGGCTCTTTATATTTCGAGATGGGAAGGCCTTGGCTGAAGGTTTCCGATGGCATCCGGGAAGAGTTGCTGGAGCTGCCGGACGACGTGCGGGGGCTGGCCCCAATGGTGCGGGAATTCCGGGACAGCATCATACAAGGACGAGAGCCGACCATGCCCGGCAAGGAAGCCATCGCCGACCTGACCCTGGTGCTGAAGGCCTACGAGTCCGTGGAGTCGGGCCAGCCGGTGTTCCTGGAGTGACTGCTGCCTGGAATTATGAGGAGACGGTCACTCGCTGCTTCGATTTGGCGGCGGCCCTGAGACCATAAACGAAGAGTTGCCCGGCACCGAAGTGCCGGGCAACTTAATTCAGTCCGGAGTGCAGGTTCAGGGGGCCGGGATCAGGGCTCGCCGAAGCATTTGACGGCGTTGTCCCACAAGAGCTTGGGGAGCAGGTCCTTGTCGATGGCCTCCCAGTTTTGCACCAAGTCCACGGAGCCGGGGAAACGGGTCTCCGGGTGCGGATAGTCTGAGCTGTACATCAACAGGTGGTCGCCCATCATATCGGAGACCATCTTGACCATCTCCGGCCCCTCGTGGAGCACTATCGAAGCAAAGAACCGGCCTCCGCTCATGTATTCGCTCATGGTCTGCTTCAGCTCGGGAACGTAGCCCATGTACTCAACTTGGTCCTGCATCCTGGCGGCCCAGAAGGGCAGCCAGCCAAAGCCGGACTCCAGGATGGAGAAGCGGATAGTGGGGTAGCGGTCCATCAGCCCCGCTCCCATGAAGGAGGCCACGGCCCTCATGGCAGCCCAGGGATGTGAAGCGGTGCGGCCAATGAAGGGGTTCTCCCAGAGGTCCCGGTACCCGGGATAGCCGCCGGAGAACGAGTGGTGGACAACGCAGAGCCCTTCCTCTTCCACCGCTCCCCAGATGGGGTTGAGGGAGGGGTGGTCCATGGGAAAGTCCAAGGGCAGGTTGACCCACACACCTACGGCCCACTGGGTGCCGCCGTAGGCCTTAATTTCCTGGACCGAGTCCTCGACGAACCGGGCGTCCAGGGTGAGCAGGGCCTTGAGACGGTGGGGAGCCGTCTCGCAGAAGTCGTTCAGGAACCGGTGGTTGGCCCGGATGAACTCGGAGTCCACGGCCGGGTCCTCGTGGCCCCGGGGCACGCCGGGGACCATCAGTTGGACGTCCACGCCCTCTTCGTCCATGTCGTTGAGCCGGCTCTGGGCCATCCATTCCCCGTCGGGGGTGGGGAGCTTGGTTCCCATGAACTTCTGGTTCCGGCGCTGGGCGTCGGCATCAGGAGCGGCTTGGCCCAGAGTGCGGGGAGCGTCGCCGCCCCATCCGCCGCCGAACCCGCCCAAGTTGTACCGGTGAGAGTAAGGCGGCTCCAGCACGTTGCCGGCAGTTGTCCTCCGCATGGGCTGGCGGAACTTCTCCAGTTCCGGCAGCCGGTCCTTGATGGAAGATGCCAAGTAGGGTTCCAACTGCTCCGCCGAGGCATGGACGTGGGTATCCGAGTCGTAAACCTTCATTCCGTTTCTCATGAATCTCTCCCTGGATTACTGGAAAGTCTTCAAGCAGGATATTAGGGCCGGAAGGGCAGTTTGTCCATTGGGCGGAAACTCAGGAGAAGCGGTCCACCAGTTCCTGCTCTCCCCGGGCGGTGATGCGGCCGCCAGACAGAGCGTCGGCGAAATCAATGCGGCCGTAGGCCAGAAGGGCGAAGTCGGAGGCGTCACACCCCAGATTGACGTCGGGCGGAGCGGATGAGGGCGGCTCCATGCGGGCCTCACCGTCTTCCACGACAATGTCGTAGATGCCGGGCGCGGCGCCGGTAAGGTCCCAGCGGTAGCGGACGCAGCCGGACAGAGTTGATCCGGGACGGAACAGGCGCCCAACGACGAAGCCGGGCAGCAGGTCCAGGACTGCAGGAAGACCTGACGAGGATACCTCGGCCTCCGCTTCCAAGCGGGATTTGACATCCCACTCGTGGATAATCACTTCCGTAATCCGGAGGTCAACGTAGGTGGCTGCGGAGATGATTGCAGCGTTGTGGAAACAGGGCTTGTCCCAGTCGTCAGGCCCAAGCCCGGCCAGCAATTCGTCCAAGTCGCCGCAGCGGCGGGCGAAGGTGGACAACAGGTCGGCGCCCAGTTGTTCCTTGAGGTCAATGGCCCGCTGGGCGTTGGCTGCCAGGCGCGCCGCAGGGTCCGCCGGCGCGGCCGTGGGGCCACCTACAGGGGCAGAGCTGTCGCCGGCGACGCCCCGGCTGATGTTGGCATGGTAGTTATCGACGCCGCCGGTCAGGTGGGCCACAACGTCGCCAACCTGCCAGAGTTCGCAGGCGCTCTGGCGGCTCCAGGCTTCTTCGGGCAGTCCCGACAGGTAGTCCACGAACCGCTGTGACTCGGACTGTAACAGGGTGACTCGATGCTCGGCAGAAACCATGGGCGCCGCCTCCGGGTAGTTTCCGGCCGCTGAAAGCATGACCGGTTGCCCAAAATATAACACCCCGGGGCGTCCCGGGGTGTTTTTGATGACGATGCTCTTGCCGACTAGTCGGCAGCCGGTGCGCTTGCCAGACCGGCGGCCCTTTCGAATTCTTCCAGGCTTTCCCAGTCGTCGGTGCGGACCTTGCGGGACAGCCCCTGTATGTCGGCGTGCCACTGGCGCCAGAAGACCCGCATGGGCAGCTCGTCGGTCTCTTCGGAGGGGCGATGCATCCCCCTTGAAATGTCGCTCCAAGGCACGCCCCGGGCGACAAACCCCTGCTGGCACGACTCCAAGGCCTCGAAGTCGTCAGGCTGCTGGAAGCCCCCCGGTCCTTGGGCGTCGAAGAATTCGTTCTGGTTGGCGTCCTTGACCTGTTCTTCGTCGTAGTTGTCGGGCACGACAGCCCAAGTGGTGAATTCGAACTCGGTGGCGGAAACCGGGTAGAAGGTGCGGACGGCCCGCATCCCGTGGGCGATTGCCAGGTTGGGATAGACGACGAAGTTGCTGACACCGCCGCGGTCCGGAGTCCAAGCTTCCATGTCGGGTCCGTAGCGGTTGATCAGACGGCCCCGGAACTCCTCCTTCCGCCGCTCGGTATCCGGGTCAAATATGGGGTCCACCCTGGCCCCGGGATAGCCGGTGCCCTTGGCCCCGACCGTGAACCGTCCGAAATGCCCTTGGCCCAGGGATATGCCCAGCATCCGGTAGTTGGGCTGCTGGCTGGCCAGCCGCTTGCCGATGCCGTTCAGGTAGTGGATGTAAGAGATGTGGGTGGGCACCACGTGATAGAAATCCGCGGTGTTCTCGATCATCAGCTTCCAGTTGGCTTGAACGTTCACCCTATAGGTGCCGGGAAGCACCCGCATGCGGTTCTTGCCGGCTTGGTCCAGGAAGGTGTCCAGGAAGAGCCGGGAGTCGCCCAAGTAGGAGACCAAGGACTCCACCTCGGGGTTGTAGCTCAGGAACACCATGCCCCGGTAGTTTTCGACCCTGGGCGGAGGCTGCAGGGAACGCTCCTTGGGGTCGAAGCCGGCGGCGTAGCCCTCCTCTTCGGGGGTGCCTACCAGTTCTCCTTGGGTGTTAAAAGTCCAGGCGTGGTAGAAGCACTGGAACTGCCTAGCGTTGCCCCGGTCCTGGCGGCAGACCAAGGCGCCCCGGTGGGGACAGGTGTTAAGGAAGACACGGGCAACGCCGTCCCTGCCCCGGACGAACATGACCGGCCAGCCGCCCACTGTGCGGCGCACGTAATCGCCAGGATTGGGGATCTCGCTCTCGTGGCCCACGTAGAGCCAGCACTTCATGAAGATTCTCTCCAGCTCCAGTTGATGGAGCTCGGGGGAGGTCATGGTTGAGCGGTGCACCCGGAAGGTGCCACGCCCGCGGTCGTCCTCTATCAGATGCTGCAGTTCCATGTTTCCATCTCCCTTTGCGGCTCGGCGCGGTGAATTGCCCGGGACAAGCGCGGGTTGGCCTGAATTGCGGCTAGAAGGGATAAGGCTGGCCGCCGCCCACGGGCAGCACTTGCCCGGTAATGTAGGAGGCGTCGTCGGAAGCCAAGAAAGCGAAGGCGGCCGCTTGTTCGTCGGGAGTTCCCGACCTGCCCATGGGGACCTCCATGGGGCGTATCTGCGTCCGGTACCTTTCTTGGGACTCTATCTCTTCCGGAGGCAGATCGGTGCCGGGAATTTCGATACCGAAGGTCCCGGGGGTCACCCGGTCTTGGACGGAAGTGCCGCTGGGGGCCACGCAGTTGACCCGGATGCCGAACTCGGCTACTTCCCGTGCAACCGAAGTAGCAAGGGCAATGTTGCCGCCCTTGGAGGCGGCGTAGGGCACCCGGAACTTGCCGACCACCGAGTGACTGGCCACATTGACGATGGCGCCAGACCGCTGCTCTATCATGTAGGGGAGGACGGCCCTGGTGCACCAGACACTGGTCCAGAAGTTCTTGCCGACCTCGGCTTCAATCTGGTCGGGCTCGTAAAGCCAGAAGGACTGGTACCAGATGTTGCCGCCGGCAATGTTGCACAGCACGTCTATCTTGCCGTATTCCGCCTTGGCCGCTTCCATAACGGCTGCGGCATTCTCGTACTTGGAAAGGTCGCCAATCTTGAAGATGGCATTGGCCCCGAAGTCCCGGAGTTCGTCGCGAACCGATTGCGCTCCCACTTGGTTCAGATCGGCGATCACCACCGAGGCGCCTTCCTGGGCCAGCCTGCGGGCGGTGGCTGCGCCGATTCCCTGGCCGGCTCCGGTGACCACTGCCACCTTGCCTTCAAAGCGGCGGGCCCCGCCGGCCCTGGGGTCCAATACTTTACCTTGAGTCATGCCTGCCTCCTCCTGGTGGACTGACTAGGCAGCCCGGTCTCATAAAAGCAACCCGGCCTGGGCCTCCCCTCTCTGAACGGCTTGGGAAGCGCGGCCGGGAAGGGGACTACCGAGTCCCCGGAGTCCAGTTGGGCCTGCGGTCGCCGGAAATAATTCCGGCGACCGCCGCGGCGAGCAAGTTTATACTGCGGCCTTTTCCACGGCCCGCTGGTAGGCCTCGTAGCTGACCCAGTCGTCGGTGTTCTCCCGCTTGGGCTGGCCCATCATGTCGGCGTGCCACTGGCGCCAGAAAGCCCGCATCTGCAGCTCGTCGGTGTTCAGGGGCAGCCGGTGCATTCCCCGGGAGATGTCGTTGTAGTCCACCGTCTTGGCCACGAAACCGAGCTGGCAGGACTCCAGGGCCTCGTAGTCGTCGGGGCCTTGGAAGCCGCCGGGACCTTGGGCGTCGAAGAACTCGTCCCGGTTCAACTCCCGGACCAGCTCGTCGCTCTGGCCCTTGGGGGCAATGGCCCAAGCGGTCAGCTCCATCAGGTCCTGGGCCGCCGGCCAAACCAGGCGGATGGACTTCATGCCGTGGACGAACAGCAGGTTGGGATAAATCAGGAAGTTGCCGGCGCCGCCGATGGACGGGTCCCACTGCTCCATCTCAGGGCCGTAGCGCTTAATCAGCTTCTGGCGGAAGATTTCCAGCCGCTCCAGTTCCTCACCCTGGAAGGTCGGGCGGACCCGGGAACCGAGGTACATCTCGGTGCTTCTGCTGGAAGTGGCCCTGACAGAACCCATGTGGCCCCGGCCCAAGGCGACTCCGTAGTTCTTGAGACCACGGCGGACGCTGGAGGCGTTCTTGCCGGAGTCGTCCAAGTACTGAATCCAAGTGATGTGGGTGGGGAAGCCGTGGTAGCCGTCCACGCTGTTCTCCACCATCAGCTTCCAGTTGGCCCTTATGGAATACTTGAAGGTGCCGGGCAGCACCCGGATGCCCTCCTCGCCCGCTTGGTTGAGGAAGGTGTCCAAGAAGATGCGGCCGTCGCCCAAGTAGGTGTTCAGGTCTTCTGCGTTGGGGTTGTAGCTCAGGAACACCATGCCCCGGTAGTTTTCCACCTTGGGCGGAGGCTGCAGGGAACGTTCCCTGGGGTCGAAGCCCTCGGCGTAGCCGTCCTCTTCCGGAGTTCCCACCAGTTCACCCATGGTGTTGAAGGTCCAGGCGTGGTAGAAGCACTGGAACTGCCTGGCGTTGCCTTGGTCCTGGCGGCAGACGAGGGCGCCCCGGTGCGGACAGGTGTTCAGGAATACGCGGGCCACGCCGTCCCGGCCCCGGACGAACATGACGGGCCAGCCGCCCACATTGCGCCGCAGGTAGTCGCCGGGGTTGGGGACCTCGCTCTCGTGGCCCACGTAGAGCCAGCACTTCTCGTAGATGTTCTCCAGTTCCTTCTGGTAGACCTCGGGAGAGGTCATGGTGGAGCGGTGTACCCGGAAAAGCCCTTTTTCGGAATCGTCAATGATGGCGTCTTTGAGTTCCATTTTCTCCCTCTCCTGTTTCTAGAGTGGCTGGGTGGAATTTCCGCAGGCGCCGGAAGCAGCCTGGCCTCTAAAATGATTGGATTAAAGGAATCCTCACTCAGGGGAGCCTTTTGCTCAGGAAAACCTAGGGAAGCTCCTCAGGTGGGGCTCCTATGCTCCTGCCCCATTCCTGCCAAGCTTCCCGCATGGCAACCACTGTCTCATAGGGCGCCCGGTGGTACGCCAAGTGGTCGTCGACTTCCTGGGGAGAGTCCGGGCGCTCCCAGCCGGGCTTGGTCCAACAGGGATCCTCCATAACGTACTTGGCCACTGTGCCCACGGCATCGTCTCTGTGGGACTGGGCATACAGCCAGTCGGTGAAAACCTCTGCCATATTCTTTTGGCCTCCCGTGTGACTGAAGTTTGTACCAAGACCTCCAGCAATTGCAACACTTTGGGGGGCTGCAAATGCCGTTTGCTAAAAGACGACCTACTAAAGGACCACCTACTAACTAAAGGACCACCTACTAAAGGACGATGCTGACGGCCGCGGTGTCGGTGAGGGACTCCTGGTCCAGGATGGCGCGGCGGAAGAATATCTTCAAGGCGCCGTTCACCCGGCGCAGCTTATAATCGTAGCGCCCAATATAAACTCCGGTCTGGCCTCCCCGGAGCCGGTACACCGTAAAGGTGGCAGTGGCCGAAATCTCGTCGCCTACAACTTCGGTAATCCGCACGTTGGTTATGAGGCGGCGAGTGCGGGACCATGGGTACTCCCGGTGGGCGTGGCGGCTCTTCAACCGGGTAACCCGGCCCCGGAGGCGGCTGATGTCGTCGTCGATGAAGACCAACTGGTCGCCCTGTATTTCCGGGTCCCCTTCGGGGAGGTCGGTGGTGGGCACCAAGTAGCGGGCGTCGGCAGTAAACAGCTCCAACCAGTCGTCCAGCTTCCACTGGTCAAGCAGGGCCGCCTCTTCATACAGGAAGTCCTCCACCTCCAATCGGGTGGCCACATCCGGTCTTTGCATCTGTTCAGTCATTTTAACCTCGTGAGGATTTACGGGCATTTCGCCGCACAAGCTGACAGGGCTGACAGGGAAGCAGGAATTTGGCCGCCATTTTAAAGATATTCGGCGCAAATGTCGAGATTCCGGATTCAAAGGGCGCGGAGGCCCAACCGGCGATTGCTACCGCAAGGCACATCAACTAAAATGGCCCGAATCCGGTGGCGGGGCCTTCCCCGGCCAGTTGCAGAGGCCGGTACCGGCGGCAGGCACACCGTTGGTCCCGACCGTGATACTTCAAGAAAGTAGAGAGGACGCTTATGGCGGCGGCCCCGCTGCTCCAAGTAGAAAACCTAAAGAAGCACTTCCCCATCACCAAGGGCCTGATAATGATGAAGACCATTGGTCACGTCCAGGCCGTTGACGGGATAGACTTCACCATTCAGCAACAGGAGACCCTTGGACTGGTGGGGGAGTCGGGCTGCGGCAAGACCACCACCAGCAAACTTATCCTGAAGCTGGAACAGCCAACGGAAGGGGAAATCCGGCTGGAGGGCCGGGACATTGAAGATTTCAAGGGCTCCGGGCTCCGGGAATTCCGCACCATGGTGCAGGCGGTGTTCCAAGACCCTTGGTCTTCCCTGAGCCCGAGGATGAGGGTGCGGGACCTAGTCGCCGAGCCCTTGGTGGTCAACAAGCTGGCCTCGGGCAGCGAGATAGACGACCGGGTGCAACAGGTGCTGCAGCAGGTGGGAATAAACTCCGCCCAAGCCAATAACTACCCCCACGAGTTCAGCGGCGGCCAGCGCCAGCGCATCGCCGTGGCAGCGGCGCTGGTCTCAAACCCGAAACTGATAATCCTGGACGAGCCCGTGTCGGCCTTGGACGTTTCCATCCGGGCCCAAGTGATGAACCTGTTGAAGGACCTCCAGGTCGAGTACAACGTGGGCTACCTGCTGATTGCCCACAACCTGGCCACGGTCCGGTACATGGCCCACCAGACGGCGGTCATGTACTTGGGTCAGATAGTGGAGTACGCCGAGACCGAGGAGCTGTACCAGAACCCGCTGCACCCCTACACCAAGGCCCTGTTCTCGGCGGCGCTGCCGGCCCGCCCCGACGAGGCCCACGAGGAGATAGTGCTGACGGGGGAAGTGCCCTCACCCATCAACCCGCCCAGCGGCTGCCGCTTCCATCCCCGCTGCCCCTTCGCCATGGACCGCTGCTCGGTGGAAGAGCCGGAAACCAAGGTTATCGCCGAGGGACACCAAGTAACCTGCCACCTGTATTAGCGCGCTTCGCAAGCCCTGGCTCTACATCAGTTGTCAATCCAAGAAGCGCAGTGGCACCTAAGCACATACCTCCGACCTTAGTAAGTGCAACTTCCCCATTCTGAACATGCCCTCGTTGAAAGAGAGAAAGTCACCGGGTATTTGCTCTCAACAACCAATCCCCGAGGTAGAAGCAAGGCTTCCTTTTTCGCTGGTTTTGGCTTTAGCCGGGACTCTTGGGAGACCCTGGCCGAGGCTTTGATAGTCCAGGGCAGGTTTTGTGAGGTCGTGAGAACAGTTGAGACCTCATACGGTCCGCGTTACTACGTAGACGGTAGCATTGTGGCACCAGATGGACAAAATCCACGCGTTCGGACGGTCTGGCAGTTCGACACAGGAACCAACTTGTCCCCGCCTGATTACGGCGCATCCGCTTAGAGGGTGGCAAAATGTTTGAGGAGCACCAGCAGATCGTTCTCAAGGAAGAGATTTCCGGGGATGAAGGAGCGACACTCAAGCCGGGCGACGTCGGGTCTATTGTGCACGTGCATCCGGGCGGGGAAGCCTTTGTGGTCGAGTTTCTAACCCTAGACGGCGACACCGTGGCTATTGCGACTGTATTGTCATCACAAGCCCGCCCTGTAACCAGAGGGGACATGACCCACGCGCGCACGATTGAAATAGCCGTTTGAATGGTATTGGCTATTGTTGACCCCAAAGGGGGCGGCACTTAGAATTGCGTAACTTTCCGCCGGGAGCCGCGGGCCCGGAGCGGCTGCGGCAATTCAGGCGGTTGGCCCTCCTTTCCCGGAATCCCGAATGTAACTTTGAGGTCGAGGGAGCAGGCGATGCTTACGGTAGAGCAGAACGACAGGTTGACCCGGGTAGGACCCGGCACCCCCATGGGCGAGTTGATGCGCCGCTACTGGCACCCGGTGGCCGCCAAGTCGGAGCTGGATAAGAACCCGGTCAAGGCGGTGCGCATCCTGGGCGAGTCCTTGGTGGTGTACCGCGACCGCCAAGGGAACTACGGATTAATTGACGACACCTGCCCCCACCGCCGCATCTCCATGGAGTACGGCATCCCCGAGAACGAGGGGCTGCGCTGTCCCTATCACGGATGGCTCTTCGACGGAACCGGCCAGTGCCTGGAGATGCCCGCCGAGTCTCCCGAGAGCACCTTTCCCAGCCGGGTGAAGATCAAGGGCTACCCGGCCCAGGAACTGGGCGGCCTGATTTTTGCCTACTTGGGGCCCGAGCCGGCGCCACTGCTGCCCCGCTGGGACCTGTTCGTGATGGACAACGTGGTGCGGGACATCGGCTGGACGGTGATTCCCTGCAACTGGATGCAGTGCATGGAGAACTCCTTGGACCCCACCCACACCGAGTGGCTCCACGGGCACTATTACAACTACGTGATGGAGCAGAAGGGCGCCAAGGCCATGGAGGACCGGGCCTACCGGAATTTCGTACCCCGGGTTATCGGGTCCCACGAGAAGATTGGTTTCGACGTGTTCGACCACGGCATCATCAAGCGGCGGGTGCGGGCAGGCTACGACGAGTCTCACCCCATGTGGCGCGTCGGGCACCCGATATTGTTCCCCAACATTTTGAGGGTGGGGACCACTTTCCAGATGCGGGTGCCCATGGATGACACCCACACTTGGCACCTGATGTACGGGGCCTACCCCGCCCCTCCAGGGGAAACAGACTACCAGCAGCAGGAGATACCCTTCTACGAGATTCCCCTCAGGGATGAGACCGGCCGCTTCGTGACCGACTTCGTTCTGGGACAGGACATGATGGCCTGGGTGACCCAAGGCGAGATTGCCGACCGGCGGCAGGAGAAGCTGGGAGAGTCCGACAAGGGAATCATCATGTACCGCCGGTTGCTGCGGGAACAGATGGCCTTGGTGGAGGACGGCGGGGAGCCGATGAACACCTTCCGCGACCCGGCCCAGAACGAAATTCTCCACCTCTTCCAGGAACGGAGCATGGAGGAGGCCGCCCGGGCCAGGGGCCTGAGCACCGGCCAAGCGCCCTACAGCCCGATGATTCCGCAGATTGAGGAGGCTTGGGCCAACGCCGAGGCATAGACCAGCCAGCATAGACTAAACGGCATAGACTGAACGGGAAGTTCCAGCAACGGCCGGGGTGAATCGCCCCGGCTGCAATTCAAGAAAACCTGCAAGACTACCTGAAGGTAAAGGGGCAAAAGTGGTTGAGAGTTCCGGAAGCCGATCTCCCGAGTTGAGGATGGCCATCGCAGGGCTTGGCGCCGCCGGGTGCATGATGATCCCCGCCATGATGAAGAACCCCAACGTCAAGCTGGCTGGGGCGGCGGACTTGGACCTGCCTTCCTTGGAGAGGTTCCGGGACGACTTCGGGGCCGAGGTCCACCAGAGCGTGGAATCCCTGTGCGAGAGCCCCAACATCGACGCGGTTTACATTTCCACGCCCACCCAGTTCCACACCGGGCACGTAATCGCCGCCTTGGAGAGCGGCAAACACGTGATAACCGAAAAGCCCATGGCCCTGACCCTGGAAGACGCCGACTCCATGATAGAAGCCGCCCAGCGAAACGGGGTCCGGTTCATTGTGGGCCATTCCCACAGCTACGAGACGCCCATCCGGGCGATGAAGGACATTGTCCGCAGCGGAGAACTGGGCGAACTCAAGATGATGAACAACTGGTACTGGACGTCCTGGCTGTACAACCCCCGCAACCGGGAGGAACTGGACACCAACCTGGGCGGCGGGGTGACCTTCCGCCAGGGGTCTCACCAGTTTGACATCATCCGGCTCATTGGAGGCGGCGTGGTGCGCAGCGTGCGGGCTATGACCGGCGTGTGGGACGAGTCACGGCCCACCCAGGGCAGCCACGTCGTTTACTTGGAATTCGAGAACGGCACCCCGGCCACCGCGGTCTATTGCGGTTATGACCGGTTCCAGACCGCCGAGATTACCTACAACGTAGGCGAGGGCGGGCAGCCGGCCGACCTGTCGGAATACGCCCGGTCCCGGAAGCGGCAAAGGTCCTTCGCCAACCCCGAGGATGAGTCCGCCGCCAAGGCTTCCAGCGTTCGGTATGGAGGCCCCAGGGGCGGGCGGCCCAGCTTGGAACCAACGGCGCACCCGCCTTTCTACGGGCTGACCATCATCAGCTGCGAAAAGGGAGACATCCGCCAGTCCCAGGATGGGCTTTTTGTTTACGGCGAAGACGAAAAGAAGGAAGTCCCCCTGTCCACCGCCGAAACCGGAAGAGACCACGTCATCCAGGAACTCTACGACGCGGTATTCCACGACAAAGAGCCGCTTCACGACGGGCGGTGGGGCAAGGCCAACCTGGAAGTCTGCTTGGCGGTTTTGGAATCGGCGCGGGAACGGAAAGAGGTCTACCTGTCCCACCAGAAGGCAACACTCGACTGACTTGGCGACCGATTTGGCGGCTGGCTTGGGTCTTGCCTTTTATGGGTCTGGTTGATAGTATGCATCGCTAATCTGGATGAGATACCCCCTCTTGAACGCCGTACCCCCGTTTTTGCTGGTTAGGTGAGGTAGCCCTTTGCAGCGGTATATCCTTGGCAGGCTGCTCCAGAGCGTCGCGATAATCATCGTTATCGTGCTGCTGGTCTTCTTCATGGGCCGCCTGACCGGCGACCCCATTGAACTGTTTGCTCCAGAAGACGCCAGCCAGGAAGACATAGACCGGATCAGGGCCTACCACGGCCTTGACCTGCCGATGCACCAGCAGCTATGGAGATTCGTGGCCAGTTCCGCGAAGGGTGAATTCGGGAGGTCCACCACCCAGACAACTTCCGGCGCCATGGACTTGGTGGTAGAGAGGCTGCCCAATACCGTAAGGCTGGGCATTTTCGCCGTAATCATTGCCTTGCTCATTTCACTGCCCATTGGAGTTATGTCGGCAGTGAAAAGGGACTCGGTAGTGGACCGTTTCGGAAAGCTGTTCGCCGTTACCGGACAGGGCATGCCCGACTTCTGGCTGGGCCTCATGCTGATAATGGGCATAGCCTTCTACCTGAGCGGATACTTGGATAAGCAAATAGTGCCCATTGCCGGCAGCGGCACTTGGAAGCATATCATTCTGCCCGCCGTCACCGTGGGCTGGTCCATCAGCGCGCCCATCATGCGGGTAGCCCGGTCCAGCATGCTCAACGTAATGGACTCAGAGTACATCTCCTTCGCCAGGAGCAAGGGCCTGTCGAACAAGGACGTTATAACCAACCACGCCCTCAGAAACGCTGCCATACCGGTGGTCACGGTGACGGCCATCTACACCGCAGCAATCCTCCGGGGCACCGTGGTAGTAGAGACTGTGTTTGCTTGGCCGGGCGTGGGAAGGCTGGCGGTGCAGTCGGCCTTCGACCGGGACTTTCCCGTGCTACAAGCAACGATCCTCTTCATGGCAGTGGTTTTCGTGGGAATCAACTTCCTCGTGGACGTGGCCTACGCCTACATCGATCCACGGATAAGGTACCGGTAGCAAAGACCCCCTCTCCCGGTGGAGAGGGCAAGGGTGAGGGCCAGTCCCATGGCCGCAGTAGAGCAGGAAATTCAAAGAACGGTTCCGGGCCCACTGGCCAACAGGGTAGGCCGCCTGCGAAGGACGCTGAGGCGCTGGCCGGTGGTGTCCGGCAGCGTTTTTGCCTTGATGGTGGTGCTGGCGGTATTTGCCCCGGTGTTCACCCCGTATACACCCAATGATTTCGACCTGAGACAGAGCCTTTCGACCCCATCGCCCTCCCACTTGCTGGGAACTGACGGCAATGGACGCGATATATTCACCAGGATACTCTACGCTGGCAGGATTTCGCTCTTGGTGGGAGCGGCAGCGGCGCTGCTGGCGGCGATAGTGGGGTCGGCATACGGCATCATAGCCGGCTATTTCGGCGGCTTCTTTGGCGAATTGCTGATGAGGTTGGCCGATTTGAAGTTGACCTTGCCCTCCATCATGGTTGCGCTGGTGGTGGCGGCCACGGTGGGAGCGGGCCCCATTCTTTTCGGCATCATTCCAGTGAACGTCATCCTGATTCTGGGCACACTGTATTCGGCCCACTTCGCCCGCATGACCCGGGGTGAGACGCTGATAATCAAGGAAACGGACTACGTGTCCCTGGCCAGGGTGCACGGCTGCAGCCACCTCCGAATCATGCTGCTGCACATATTCCCCAACTTGCGCAACACCGTCATCGTTTACCTCAGCCTGATATTCGCCCAGTCGGTGCTGGCTGAGTCGGCCTTCAGCTTCATCGGCGTCGGCGTTCCCTCGGGAACCCCCACTTGGGGAATAATGATATCCCAAGGCAGGGACTACATTGCCACTTCCTGGTGGATAATCACCTTCCCGGGTGTTGCGATCCTGTTGACGGTGATGAGCGTGAACCTGTTGGGGGACTGGCTCCGGGACCGCCTTGACCCCCGGCTGCGGAGGCGCATCTAGCAGAGGTCTGAGAGGGCACCGGGCCCGGGTGTTCCAAGCCGGAAAGGCCTTGGGGCCGCGCTTGGGGCCTACTGGGAAGGGCCTTGTAACCCCCTCCAAGCAGCTTTGGCCGGAAGGTTTTTTCCTTGACAGTATCCTTGGCGTTGTGCTAGTTTCCAGCGATAGTTTTCCGGCCCCTTGATACTTCAGAGAGCCAGGGAGTTCAATTCGCCGTGGCAGTCGTGCAACCCCAAAACAGAGACGGCGAAGTGGTGCTGGACGTGCGGGACTTGCGTACCTACCTCTTCGTCGAAGAGCGGGTAGTGAAGGCTGTTGACGGGATCAGCTTCCAGCTACGCAGGGGGGAAAGCCTGGGTGTGGTGGGCGAGTCCGGAAGCGGCAAGACCATGACGGCCCTCTCTCTGCTCCGCTTGACGCCTCAACCCATTGCCCGCACCGTCGGCGGCGAGATAGTCCTGGAGGGGGATGACCTTCTCCAATTCTCCGAAGGCGAAATGCAGCAGGTCCGTGGGGCCAAGATAGCTTGGATACCCCAGGACCCCCATACTTCCCTGAACCCGGTGTACAGCATCGGCCGGCAGCTTCGGGAGGTTCTCCTGCTGAAGAACCGCCGCAACAACCGGCCAAACAGCGCCCAAGCGGTTACCAACGAGGCCTTGGACGTATTGGAGCGGGTGCGTTTGCCGGCGCCCAAGGACCGGCTGGCGGCATTTCCTCACCAGATGAGCGGCGGAATGAAGCAGAGAGTGGTGGGGGCAATCTCGGTCAGCTTGGCCCCCTCGGTGCTGATAGCTGACGAGCCCACCACTGCACTGGACGTGACCATCCAGGCACAATATCTCCGATTGTTGAAAGACCTGCAGAGCCAGTTGGGTTTCGCCATCATATTTATCACCCACGACTTTGGAATCGTAGCCCGCATGTGCGACCGGGTAGCGGTCATGTACGCCGGGCGCATAGTGGAGACCGGAAATGCCAGGGAAGTGTTGACCAGCCCTTCCCACCCATACACCCAAGCGTTGATTGAATCTATACCGGAACTGGACGAGCGCACCGACCGGCTGCGCTCAATAGAAGGTCAACCACCGGCTTTGGACGCCTTGCCCCAGGGGTGCCGGTTCGCCCCCCGGTGCGACCACGTCCATGACAGGTGCCACCAGGAATATCCTCCATATTTCAGCGTGGCGGATGGACAGTTGGCCGCCTGCTGGCTTCGGGAGTCCCAGGCAGCGGCGGTGCCGTAGGAACAGTTCTCCTAGCTTCCCCCAAAGTTCCGACGATGATGCTCCAAGGAGTTACGCATGCTTACGGTTGAGCAAAACGAGAGGTTGACCAGGGTCGGACCCGGCACTCCCATGGGCGAGTTGATGCGCCGCTACTGGCACCCCGTGGCTGCGGTGGCCGAGTTGAACCGGAACCCGGTCAAGGCGGTCAGGATTCTGGGTGAGTCTCTGGTAGTGTACAAGGACCGCAAGGGGAACTATGGCCTCATCGATGACACATGCCCCCACCGCCGCATCTCCATGGAGTACGGCATTCCGGAGAACGAGGGGCTGCGCTGTCCCTACCACGGCTGGCTCTTCGACGGAACCGGCCAGTGCCTGGAGATGCCCGCCGAATCCCCGGAGAGCACCTTCCCCAGCCGGGTGAAGATAAAAGGGTACCCTGCCGAGGAAATGGGCGGCCTGATTTTTGCCTACTTGGGGCCCGAGCCGGTCCCCCTGCTGCCCCGCTGGGACCTGTTCGTCATGGACAACGTGGTGCGGGACATCGGCTGGACGGTCATCCCCTGCAACTATATGCAGGCCATGGAGAATTCCTTGGACCCCACCCATGCCGAATGGCTCCACGGAAAGTATTTCGACTATGAGTGGCAGCGCCGGGGCAGGGCCGATCAGCCGATGCCCGGACGAGGCAACGGCCGCGCGGTCAACACCAACTCCTTGGGGGCGGTGACCAGCGGCAGCACCCACAAGAAGATTGGCTTCGACGTGTTCGAGCACGGGATTATCAAGCGAAGAGTGATGGAGGGATTTGACGAGTCCCATCCCATGTGGCGCATCGGGCACCCCATTGTGTTTCCTACAATGCTGCGGGTGGGGCATAACTTCCAGATCCGTGTGCCCATGGACGACACGCATACGTGGCACCTGATGTACGGCGTCTACCCGCCGCCTCCTGGGGAAACGGCAGACGAGCAGGAGGAGATACCCTTCTACGAGATTCCCCTCAAGGACGAGACGGGACGGTTCGTAACCGACTTCGTGCTGGGCCAGGACCTGATGGCTTGGGTGACCCAGGGAGGCATTGCCGACCGGAGAGAAGAGAAGCTCGGGGAGTCGGACAAGGGGATAATCCTCTACCGGCGGATGCTGCGGGAGCAGATGGCCTTGGTGGAGGACGGCGGAGAGCCGATGAACACGTTCCGGGACCCGGCCCAGAATGAGATTATTCACCTGTTCCAAGAGCGCTCATTGGAGGACTCAGCGCGAGCCGGCAGCTTGAGCAGCGGCCAAGCGCCCTATAGCCCTTTGATTCCCGGCATAGAGGAGGCTTGGTCGAAGGTATAAGGCAGCGTCGAACGAGCCGGCCGGCGGGGTCTCGGGGCCCTCTGCCGGACGGGCATTAACTCGGGGAACAGGCCCAACCCCGACAAGCGGTGGCGCGGCTCAAGGCAACAAACCAAGATGGTTCTGGGCCTGGCAAAGGTGTCAAAATTTTCCGAGGTGCAAAAATGTTGAAAACGGCAGTCCTGTTGGCGTCCCTACTCATCCTGGCCGCTGTGGTGGCCTGCGGTGGCACGGCCGAGCCGGAAACGTCGGGTTCCGGTGAAACGATGACGGGTGAAACGATGACGCAAGAGCAACCCGTCGCTACCATCGCCCCCACCGCAGTCCCCACCGAGGCTCCGGCAGAGCCGGCGGACGTGGGTCTCACCGCAGACATCACCATAGTCTCCGACGGCTTGCTGGCCGAATTGGACCCCACCCGGCTCAAGGCCAACTCCGACAAGCGTTTCCACGTGTTTACCTTCGACGCCCTGCGCAACCTGGGGCCCGAAGGCCACTACCCGTCCTTGGCCACCGGCTTCCAAGTGAGCGAGGATGGCCTTTCGGTGGACTGGGCACTGCGGGAGGGGGTGAGCTTCCACAACGGCGACCCATTCACCGCCCAGGACGTGGAGTTCACCTACAAGACCGTGGGCCACGGGTTCGGCGGGGAAGAGGGGAGCGTGCACACCTACGCCTCTTCCCACAGGAACATCCTCGATTTCGAGAGCAGCGGCGACAACCAAATAACGTTCATCATGGAGAAGCCCTTCCCATCCCTGTTCAGCAGCATGCGAAGGGGCACCTTGGAAATAGTCCCGAAGGGCTACTACGAGGCGCAGGGCATTGAGGGCTTCCAGAACCACCCCATCGGCACCGGCCCCTTCAAGTTCGTGGAGTTCAAGAAGGACGACCGGCTGGTCTTCGAAGCCAACGAGGACTACTGGGGTGAGGGCCCCTTCGTCAAGTCCGTCACGGTTCTTGAGATTCCCGAGCCCACCACCAGGTTCCTCATGCTGAAGCAGGGCCAGGCCGACATTGTCCTGGGGCTGGCCGGAGACCAGCTTAAGGGCGTGATAGACGACCCAGACTTGGAGCTGGCCCGCTCCAAGCAGTCCTACGTCGGCGCCTCCCTGATGTTCCCCCGGCCCAACTCGCCGATAATCAAGGGCCGTGCGGAAGGCGAAGGGAAGTTCAAGGACGACAAGGCCATCGAGGCCGCCAGCGCCGAGCGGCAGGAACAGGTCAAGGTCTATGAGAACCCCCAGGTCAGGCTGGCTTTCGGCATGGCCATCGACCGGCAGGCCATCGTGGATACCCTGGCTCCCGCCTGCACCGTGGCCACCAGCTACATCCCGCCGGCGGCTTTCGGCTACAACGACAGCCCCGAAGCCAAGATCGAGTACGAGTACGACCCCGAGGGAGCCAAGAGAATTCTTTCCGAGGCCGGCATTCCCTTGGACGGTTCGTGGAATGAGACGTGGACCGCCTCTCCCCGCTCCACTTCCGGACTCCCTGCAGTACAGGTGTGGGAGCAGATGGTCCTCTACTGGAACGCCATCGGGCTGAACATGGTGCACCGGGACTTGGAACAGTCGGCGGTGACCGAGGAGAACCGGAGCAACACCCATCCCGGCATCTACAACTTCAGCGGCACCAACCCGGTGGACGGCGGCAGCCTGACCTGGGTGCGGTTCAGCCGGGACAGCACTTGGAACGACACCATCCTCAGGGACGACTATGACGAGCGGTTCAGGGACATAGAGGCCGAGGGCGACCCCGCGAAGCGGGCCGAGCTTATCAGCGAGTGGATGGAGTGGGAAGCCACCAACATGGAGTCCATCCCCTTGTGGTGGTGCGACCAGACCTTCGGCTTCAACAAGAAGACCATCGCCTCCATGACTCCAACCCCAGGGTTGGGCGACGACTACAATCCGGAACTCATCCGCCCGGTGCAGTAGCCAGCGGAAAGCAATTCAAAACGGCGGCTGGAGAACACCAGCCGCCGTCCCACATAGGGGCCGGACCATCACCGGCCCTTTGGCGCCAAACCAAGCTCTGAGCCAGGAGGTGTAACCGTGGCGACAGCGAATCTCGAGGTCGTTCTGGATGCCGACGGCCATATCCAGGAAGATGGCGAAGGCATTTCCCAGTACCTGCCCCCCCTGTACAAAGACGCAGGGCCTTTCAATCCCGTCGGCCTCTTCCCGCCCTTGGACCACCTTCACTCCGCCCACATGGTGCAGACGCCGGCGGCGGGCCGGGGCAAAGTGGGCCCCGACGAATGGATGGATTTCCTTGACGACGTGGGCATAGACGCCACGGTGCTCTACCCCACCACGGCCTTGGCCTATGGGAAGATTGTGAGCCAGGACTGGGCAATCGCCGTCACCCGGGCTTACAACGACTGGCTGTACAACACCTACGTGGCAAGAAGCCCCCGCTTCAAGGGCATGGGACTCATTCCCATGCAGGAGCCTGCCGCCGCGGTGAAAGAACTCACCCGGACAGTTGAGGAGTTGGGCTTCCTGGGGGCAATGATGCCTTCGATGGGCCTCCCCAACCACTTAGGCTCCAAGGAATACTGGCCCATCTACGAGGAGGCCGAGCGGCTTGGCTGCAGCCTGTCCATCCACGGCGGCTGCCACAGCGGAATGGGTTTCGACCACCTGAACGTGTATGCCCCGGTGCACGCCATGGGCCACCCGATGGGCATCATGATCAGCTTGGCCGGCATCGTCTTCAACGGCATTTTCGACCGCTTCCCCGGCATCAGGATAGCCTTCCTGGAGGGCGGCGTGGCCTGGTTCCTGATGGCGATGGAGCGCTTCTCCGGCTCCCACGCTTCCCACTCCGAGTACCAGATAAGAGAAGACCTGTTGGGACCCCGGGTGGACGAAAGCGTCAGCGAATACATGCTGAAGCACATCAAGGAAGGGAGGCTGTATATCGGGGTTGAAGGCGACGAGCCGGACTTGGCCTACGCCATCAAGCGCATCGGCAGCGAGCCTTTCCTGTACTCGTCGGACTATCCCCATGAAGTGACCAACGAGACCTGCAAGGAAGAAATCGAGGAGATACTTGAGAACGAGGGGCTGACAGCCTCGGACAAGGAGGCCATCCTGCACCGGAACGCCCTTCGGTTCTACAAGCTGGCTCCCAACGGCAAGTAGGGAACCCCGCCTGCCAGAAGGCGGGGGCATCAGTTCGGTCAACTACCAATAGCAGAGGGCCCCCGCACACAGGGGTCCTCTGCTCATTTTGTACCCGTCCCCAGACCCCGGTCCAAGACCGGCAGTTGCCGCAAGACTCTAGACTACCAACAGGAGGTGCCTTCGGGACAAAGCCCTGGAAAATACCATCCACCTGTTCCACGTAGGCAGCACAGAGGACTCGGCGCGGGCGCCGCATATCAACAAGAGCGACCCCGGACTGTATCCGGGGCCGATTATCCGGCCACCCACCGAAACCCAAGGCAGCAGACGGGCGTCTTAGACCATCTGGCAAGGTCCAAACGATTGGAGGTGGAAAAATGTTAAAAACAGCAGTCCTGTTGGCATCCCTACTCATCTTGGCCGCTGTAGCGGCCTGCGGCGGCTCGGCAACTCCGGAACCATCGGGAACGGGTGAAACGATGGTGAAAGAGGAGCCCACCGCTACCATTGCCCCCACTGCGGTCCCCACCGAGGCACCGGCAGAGCCGGCGGACGTGGGTCTTACCGCGGACATTACCATCGTCTCCGACGGCTTGCTGGCGGAACTGGACCCTACCCGGCTCAAGGCAAACTCCGACAAGCGGTTCCACGTGTTCACCTTTGACGCCCTGCGTAACCTGGGCCCCGAAGGCCACTACCCGTCTCTTGCTACCGGCTTCGAGGTTGGGCCCGACGGAAAGACGGTGGACTGGACCCTGCGGGAGGGGGTGAGCTTCCACAACGGCGACCCGTTCACCGCCCAGGACGTTGAGTTCACTTACAAGACCGTGGGCCACGGCTTCGGCGGCGAAGAGGGAAGCGTACACACCTATGCCTCGTCCCACCGGAACATCCTCGATTTCGAAAGCACCGGCGACCACAGCATAAGATTCATAATGGAGAAGCCCTTCCCATCCCTGTTCAGCAGCATGCGCAGGGGCACCTTGGAAATAGTCCCCAAGGACTACTACGAGGCGCAGGGCATTGAGGGCTTCCAGAACCACCCCGTCGGCACCGGCCCCTTCAAGTTCGTGGAGTTCAAGAAGGACGACAGGTTGGTGTTCGAGGCCAACGAGGACTACTGGGGTGAGGGACCCTTCGTAAAGTCCATCACCGTGCTGGAAATACCCGAGCCCACCACCAGGTTCCTGATGCTCAAACAGGGCCAGGCCGACATAGTGCTGGGACTGGCCGGCGACCAATTGGAGCAGGTGATTGACGACCCCGACTTGGAACTGGCCCGCTCCAAGCAGTCTTACGTCGGCTCCTCCCTGATGTTCCCACGGCCCAACTCGCCGATAATCAAAGGCCGTGCGGAAGGCGAAGGGAAGTTCAAGGACGACAAGGCCATAGAACCCGCCAGCGCCGAGCGTCAGAAGCAGGTGGAGGCATACACCAATCCCCAGGTTAGGCTGGCGTTCGGCATGGCCATCGACCGGCAGGCCATCGTGGATACCCTTGCGCCCGCCTGCACCGTGGCCACCAGCTACATCCCGCCGGCGGCCGTTGGCTACAACCCTGTCCCCGAAGCCAAGATTGAGTTCGAGTACGACCCCGAGGGAGCCAAGAGAATCCTCTCCGAGGCGGGCATCCCCTTGGACGGAAGTTGGGAGGAAACTTGGACCGCCGGCCCCAGGTCAACGTCCGGCCTCCCTGCAGAGCAGGTGTGGGATGCAATGGTCCAGTACTGGAACGCCATTGGCCTGAACGTAAAACGCCGCAACCTGGAGCAGGCAGCGACTACCGAGGAGAACCGGAGCAACACCATCCCAGGTATCTATAACTTTGGAGGCACCAACCCGGTGGACGGCGGCAGCCTGACCTGGGTGAGGTTCAGCCGGGACAGCACTTGGAACGACACCATCCTGCGCGACGACTATGACGAGCGGTTCAGGGCCATAGAGGCCGAGGGCGACCCCGCAAAGCGGGCCGATCTCATCAGCGAGTGGATGGTGTGGGAAGCCACCAACATGGAGGCCATTCCACTGTGGTGGTGCGACCAGACCTTCGGCTTCAACAAGAAGACCATCGCTTCCATGACTCCAACCCCCGGACTGGGCGACGACTACAACCCGGAGCTCATCCGGCCGGTACAGTAATCCGGGTACATCGAACTGGAGGGTCAGAGAGACGGCGGATAAGGCCGCGTCAATCAAACGATACACCAAGGACCGGGGCTCCTTGAAGGCCGTCCTTCAACGGCAGGCGGGGAGCCCCAGGGTTGAGGCGTGGCCAAAGGGCGCTTCCAAGCAGTGGCCGATGGCAGCGGGAGCCTGCACAATGGCTCCCGCCTCTGTTGTATACTCACCGCAAAGCCGGGCCTCAGGAAGGCAGCGGCAACGAAATCCCATCCACATCGAGGAGGAACCAAGTGGCTAGAACATTAACTATTTCGGCAGACTCCCACGTTAACGAACCCGGAGAGTTGTGGCAGGAGCGCATCGGAAAGAAGTGGGGACATCGCGCCCCACACATCGTCAAGAACGCCGGCTCGATTCCCGGCGACTATATCGTCATGGACGACCTGCCACCGGCCCAGATGGGGCAGGGTGTGGGGGCCGGCAAGACGGGCGAAGAATTCGTCAAGATACAAATGAACATCGACTACAAACGCGACGTGATCCCGGCGGGGTACGACCCGGCGGAACGGCTGAAGGCCATGGACCAGGACGGCATGACCGCCGAGCTGCTGATACCCACCATCACCGGTCGGATGTTCTCGGTTAAGAACGCCGAGTTGCAGCGGGACGGGTTCGCGGTGTTCAACGACTGGGTAACCGAATTCAGCAGCTATTCCCCCAACCGGCTGATACCCACAGCATGCATTTCCACCTACGACGCCGAAGCCGCTGCCAAAGAGGTTGAGCGTTGCGCCAACATGGGCCACAAGATGGCAATCATCTGGCACACGCCGCCCCCGGAACTATCCTTCACGTCGAAGCACTACGACCCTTTCTGGGCGGCCTGCCAGGCAGCGGAGATGCCGGTGTGCCTGCACGTTCTGACCGGATACTTCGACAGCCTGACCTATTCCCCGGTATCGGTCCTGCAACGGTTCGGCCGCATGAAGACGGCCGCCAACGTGCCCGAGATGGACATGCTCCCCCCGCCGGAGCACATGTACATCCGCAACGCCCTTGGGTCAATCCAGTACAACATCCAGAAGAGCCTCTTTGAGCTGCTGTTCTCCGGGGTCATGGAACGGTTCCCCGACCTCAAGTTCCTGGCCGCGGAGTACGAGTGCGACTGGATTCCCATGTTTCTCCGGCACGCCGATTCTTCATACGATCACAACCGGGTGGCGTACCCCACACCCCTTACCATGAAGCCTTCCGAGTATTTCGCCCGACAGATTTACTCCACCTTCACCCACGACGACCAAGGGGTAAAGTACCGGGATGACATCGGGGTAAGCCAGATGGTCTTTGCCTCGGACTTTCCCCACAACGACACCACTTGGCCCGGCTCCCAGGACGTGCTGGACTACATGTTCCAAGGTGTGCCGGACGACATCCGGGCTAAGATGACCGGCGAGAACAGCGCAAAGCTGTTCAACTTGGACATCGACTAGAACTCCGCCGGAGGTCCGAAGTGGGTCCCGGCTCGAAGCCGGGGAGGCCAGCCCGAATTGCAAACCGACGCCAGGAGATTGCCAAGTGACAGAGTGTATGGCCGCGGTGGTGACCGGGTTCAATCAGCCGCTGGAAGTAAGGCAGGTACAGGTGCCTGACCTGGAGCCCACCGGGGCCCTCATGCGGGTGGACGCCGCCACCCTTTGCGGGACCGATGGGCACTTTTGGCATGGGGCCCTGTCGGAAAGCAGCCTTCCCTACATTCCCGGCCACGAGACGGCCGGCACCATCGTGGAAATCAACGGGGACCGCAGCGACATCACGGGCCGTCCGCTCCAAGTAGGAGACCGGGTGATTTCCGCATATCCCTTTTGCGGGCACTGCTTCTACTGCACCGTGGCCCGCCAGCCCACCCTATGCCCCTACGGGTTCCGGTATGGCAGGGTGCGCTGCGACCGGCCGCCATACCTGCTGGGCGGGTGCGCCGAGTACCACTACATCCCGCCCGACAGCGGCGTGGTCCGGATACCAGACGATGTCTCTTCCCCCCTGGCTGCCTCGGCGGCCTGCGCTCTCAGGACCGTGATGCACGGGTTTGAACGGTTGGGTAGCCTGGCCAGCCACGAGACCGTGCTGGTACAGGGAAGCGGGCCTGTAGGACTTTATGCAGCAGCCGTCGCCCGGGACCGGGGAGCCCGCCGGGTGATGGTTATCGGCGACCCGGAGAACCGGCTGTCGGTGGCCCGGGCTTGGGGGGCCGACGCTACCGTGAGCCTGGACGGTTTCCCCGAAGCGTCGGAGCGGCGTGCCTGGGTGATGGAGCAGACCGACGGGAGGGGCCCCGACGTTGTCATACAATGCGCCACCACGGCGGCCATCCCGGAAGGGCTGGACTTGGTACGGCCTGGCGGCCGTTACCTGACCATTGGCGGCGGCGGCGGTGACCTTACGGTGCCGGCGTCGACCCTGGCGGGCAAGTTCCTGCAAATCATCTGCGTCAGGGCTGCCGAGGGCCGCCACTTCCATCAAGCCCTGTCCTTCCTGGCCACCCGCAGCCACGTGCCCTTTGACCGCCTCATCACCGGCGAGTACACTTTGGACCGGACCACTGAAGCACTCCAGGCAATGGCAGAGCTGCGGGAAGTCAAGCCGGTGGTGACGCCCGTCACCGGTTGAATCGCCAGGCGAGGTCCGGTCGGAGGCAGTGATGGCTCCGGTGGTATACTAAGCACCTCCCACCGCCAAGCGGCCCTCTATACGTTTTAATCTCCAGGTCAAATTATAGGACGGTTCTATGCACAGGTTTCTCTCGCGACCAAACTATCGGATTGCCCTCTTCGTTGCCCTCACGACCATGATAATTGCGGTGGCCTGCGGAGAATCGGCTTCCCCAACCACCCAGGCTCCGGCCCCCACTTCGCCCCCGGTGGCAGCCCCGACTGATACTCCCATCCCGCCGACCAGCGTGCCGACGGCAATTCCGGAGCAGGCGGGCCAGACCTTCACCTTTCCTGACAACCCTCCGTGGGTAGCCAAAGGCAAATACCAGCCCATGGTCTTCCAGGGGGTGAACGGGTTCAACCCCGGCCAGTGGGACGTGCATTCCTGCGGCAGCCTGGCGACCTGCCTGACGCCCTCGTCGCTCCAGTTCAGCGGACTGGTCTATCACGACCCAAACGACCCTATCGAGATAATCTGCGACCTGTGCGAAAGCTGGGAAGTCAGCGCGGATGGGAAGGCATACACCTTCACCCTTCGGGAGGCCCATTGGCACGACGGCCGGCCGGTCACCGCAAACGACATAAAGTTCTCCCTTGACCGGATAGTTGACCCGGATGCCATCCGCTCCAGGACCGGAGCGATGAAGAGTTTCTACGAGCGCGGCTCGGCTGAGGTGGTTGACCAGAGGACCATCACTGTCCCAATCAACTTCCCCGGCCCGCTTTTCCTGATAAACCTCTCTTCCGAGTACATGAAGATGTACCCGAAGCACGCTACCGAGAACCTCACTCCCGATGAGGCTACCTCTGCCGGGAGACTGGTGGGTTCCGGGCCTTGGGTGCTGAAGAACTTCGAGCCCCAGGTGTCCATCGAATACGTGAGAAACACCGAATACTTCAAGGAAGGCAGGCCCTTCTTTGACGGGATGCTATTCACCATCATCAGGGACTTCAACCGCCGGCTGGCCGCCATGCAGTTCGGACAAGCCTATTCAACTGCAGGCCCGATGATTGGCGGCTATGGCAACGTCGACACCCTGCAAGTGCAGGCCGAGACAGACGGGCGGGTTAGGGCCCTGCTAAAGAGGGATGCCTTCACCACTTCGATGATCCTCCACACCAACAAGCCTCCATTCGACGACCCACGAATGCGCCGGGCTGTGTTCCTGGCCATCAACCGGGACGAACTGAACCAGATAGTTTACTGTAAGGGAGACTTCGGCTGCCTGGGATCCCCGATGACCTTCCTGCCCCGCATCGGCGGCTTTGACGCCGAGCCCCGGGACGAACTGGCCCAGCTCCCCGGCTGGCGGTCCCCCAAGGACCAGGACGTGGCAGAGGCCCGCCAGCTTGCCGCGGAGGCCGGCTATGGAGATGGCCTGAAAATCGAGCTGAACATCTCCAGCACCCCAACCTCCGTTTCCATTGCCGAGGTGGTGACGGCCCAGCTCAAGGAAACCCTGGACTTGGACATCAAGATAAATCCCCAGGACCGCGCCTCCTTCGGGCCGCGGCTGTTGGACGGCGTAGACCACATGAGCCTGGCATCGTCATCGCCCCTCATTCCAGACCCTTCGGACTTCCTGAACCAGCACTACCTGACCCAAACTGTGAAGAACCCGGAAAACTGGACTGACGACCGGCTAACCGAGATAATCAGGGAGCAAGCGGAGGAGCGGGACCCTTCCAAGCGCTTGGAACTGTTCCGGGAGGTGGTGGACATTCTCCGGAAAGGAGAGAGCCATTGGGTCCCCCTGCTCTGGGGCTCCTCCGGAGGACTGATGGACTACCGGCTGCAGGGCTACAACATCCCTGAGCTGGACCAGACGGTTAAGCACTGGGAGGCCACTTGGTGGGACCCGGACGTGCCCAAGCCGCCTTGCGCCTCGGGTGCCTTGGAAGGCTACGAATGCTAGGCTCCCCTGCGGCGTATGACTGACCTGCAGGAGTTCAAGGCAGTAGTGACGTCTGCCACCGGTTGAGGAACCACGCGGGGCCGGGAGTTCGAGGAGCCGATGCATGCAAGGGGCTGCTCATGAGCGGGCGGTTGTGCATTCAGATCAAGATCCTATCGGGTTGAAGGAAAGCACCATGCACATAATTCTCTCTCGCCCAACCCATTGGATTGTTCTCTTGATTGCCCTGACAACCATGCTGGCAGCGGTGGCCTGCGGAGAATCAACTCCCCCAGCCACCGAGGCGCCCGCTCCCACGACGCCCCCGGTAGCTGCGCCGACTGACACGCCCGTCCCGCCAACCAGCGTGCCTACGGCAATTCCGGAGCAGGCGGGACAGACATTCACCTTCCCTGACACACCCGCGTGGGTAGCCAAGGGCAAGTACCAGCCAATGGTGCTTCAGGGGGTAAACGGGTTCAACCCGGGACACTGGGACGTCCACTCCTGTGGCAGCTTGGCCACGTGCCTGACGCCTTCCTCATTGCAGTTCAACGGCTTGGTGTACCACGATCCCAACGACCCGATCGAGCTCATTTGCGACCTCTGCGAAAGCTGGGAAGTGAGCGCCGACGGTACCTCTTACACCTTCAATCTACGCGAGGCCAACTGGCACGACGGCCGGCCGGTTACTGCCGCCGATATCAAGTTCTCCTTGGACCGCATTGTGAACCCTGACGCAATCAGGTCCAGGACCGGGGCAATGAAGACCTTCTATGAGCCGGGAACCGCGGAGATTGTCGACGACCGCACCATTGTCGTGCCCATCAATTTCCCCGGGCCGCTTTTCATCATCAACCTGTCATCCGAATACATGAAGATGTACCCCAAGCATGCTACCGAGAGTCTCACCCCTGACGAAGCGACCGCCCCGGGGGGGTTGGTGGGGTCCGGCGCTTGGAAGGTTAAGAATTTCGAGCCGCAAGCATCCATTGAATACGAGCGCAACACGGACTACTTCAAAGAGGGACGTCCCTTTTTCGACGGGATGTTTTTCACCATTGTAAGGGACTTCAACCGGCGTCTTGCCGCCCTGCAGGTTGGCCAGGCTTATACCACGGCTGGCCCGATGATTGGCGGCTACGGCGTGGCCGACTCATTACAAGTCCAGGCTGAGACCAAGGGCCGTGTACGCGTATTGTTGAAGCCGGACGCATTCACCACCTCCTTCATCTTGCACACTAACAAACCTCCCTTTGACGACCCGCGCATGAGGCGCGCCGCTTTCCTGGCCATCGACCGGGACGAACTCAACGAAATCATCCGCTGCAAGGGAGAATTCGGCTGCCTTGGATCCCCAATGACCTTCCTGCCCAGAAATGGCGGCTTCGACGTGGAGCCTTGGGACGAGTTGAGGCAAATTCCCGGTTGGAGGTCACCTAAAGCCCCGGACGTGGCTGAAGCCAAGGAACTGGCCGCGGAGGCCGGCTACGCCGAAGGCATGGAAATCGAAATGAATATCTCCAGCACCGCTACCTCCGTTGCCATTGCTGAAGTAGCGTCGGCGCAGTTGAAGGAAGTTCTTAACTTGGACATCACCATCAATGCCCAGGACCGGGCATCCTTTGGGCCCCGGCTTTTGGACGGTATAGACCACATCAGCATCGCCTCGTCTTCGCCCCTGATTCCAGACCCGTCGGACTTCCTGAACCAGCACTACATCACCAACACGGTAAAGAACCCGGAAAACTGGGAAGATCCCAGGCTCACCGAGATAATGAGGGAACAAGCCGAGGAGCGCGACCCGGCCAAACGGCTGACGCTGTTCCGGGAAGCGGTGGAGATCCTCCGCAAGGGGGAGAGCCACTGGGTCCCGGGCATATGGGGATACTCCGGAGGCCTGATGGACTACCGGCTCCAAGGCTACAACGTCCCCGAACTTGACCAGACCGTGAAGCATTGGGAAGCAACTTGGTGGGATCCGGACGTGGTCCAACCACCCTGCGCTTCCGGTGCGCTGGAGGGATACAACTGTTAACGCCTCTCCTCCGCAGATTCGCTCTTGAGCACTAACTGTAGGCGGGAGTAGTTTAGGAGGCTTGTTCATGGCCGACAGGAATGACTTGGCTTTAATTGCACACCTGATGCGACGGGCCGGTTTCGGCGCCGACAGGGACGAACTGGAACGGCTGGCCGCCCAAGGATACGAGGCCACGGTGGAAGAGCTTCTCAACCCGCCGGAGGATATGCCGGCGGGCAACACGGCGGTGTTGCTGCGCTACCATCCAATTGCCCTGCTGCCCGGGGCCACCACCAACCCGGGCCAGTTCAACTGGATGTACCACATGCTCACCACCAAGCGGCCCCTGCACGAAAAGGTGGCCCTCTTCTGGCACCACGTTTTCGCCACCGGCAACTCCAAGATAGACAACTGCGACCAGATGATGGAGCAACTGGTGATGCTCCGCCGGTTCGGGCTGGGGAGCTACCGTGACCTGCTGGTGGAGTTGGCCAAGAACCCGGCCATGATCTTCTGGCTGGACAACAACGAGAACCACCGGGACTCGGTCAACGAGAACTGGGGCCGGGAACTGCTGGAACTCTTCTCCATGGGGGTCAGCAACTATACCGAGGTGGACGTCAGGGAGGCATCCCGGGCCTTCACCGGCTGGACCATCCAGCCACACCTGCCCCGCTCTCCCTTCGGCAGGTTCCCCTGGGAGTTCGAGTACCTGCCCGAGGACCACGACGAGAGCGAGAAGACCTTCCTGGGACACACCGGCAACTTCGACGGCGAGGACATCATCGATATCATAGTGCAGCAGCCGGCCACCTCCCGGTTCATCTGCCGCCACCTGTACAACTTCTTCGTCGCCGACGACGTGCAGGTGCCGGCCTGGACCATTGAGCCGGCGCCGGACGAAGATGCCCTAGAGATCCTTATCAGCGCCTTCGAGGAATCCAACTACGATATGACCTCGGTCCTGAGGACCTTGTTCAACTCAGATTTCTTCAAGAATGCCAGGTACTCCAAGATCAAGAGCCCGGCGGAGATCGTGGTGGGCACACTGAAGATGATTGGCAACCTCCAGTTCCCGGAGCCCAACTTGGCCGGCATTGCTCCCGAGACCGGGTACATGGGGCAGGCGCTGCTGGACCCGCCCAGCGTGGAGGGCTGGTACACCGGGCAGGAATGGATCAACAGCGGTTCGCTGCTGGCCCGCATCAACTACGTTGCCGACAAGGTCGCCGACACCAGCATGCCAGGCATCCGGAACATCATCAGCCAAATGAAGGCCAGCGGCGTGACCACCCCGGAGGAACTCATCGACGCCTCCCTGGAGCACATGGGCTTCTTGGACATAGGCGCCGAGACCCGCCAGCAACTGCTGGAGCACGCTTCCGGCGGCGGAGACATGGACTGGAACGACGAGCGCGCGGACGGCGACCGGGTCGGCGAGATGCTGGCATTGGTCAGCGCCACCACCGAGTACCAGTTCGGCTAGCCCAGGCCGGAAACCCCGTGGACAGAATTTCATTCCCGCACAGGAGGGATTGAACATGGCGCAAATAACCGTAGCCGGAGGGCGATGCTGGCGGTACCAACAGTACATAGGCCGCTCCAATGCTATGGGCGCAGGGTTCAGCCAGCCCATTACCGCCGCAGCGGGGCCTAACGGCGTGCTCTATGTCGGCAGCCGCGGCGCCACTCCCTGGGGCTGGAACAAGTACGTCCGCATCACCAAGACCAATTACGACCATGACTTTATCGGCGAGTACGGCCGCGGCGGGGAGGGGGCCGGAGAGTTCGTCTGGCTGACTTCGGTTGTTCTCGACGAAGACGAGAACATATACGCCGCCGACGAGTGGCTCAACCGCATCACGGTGTTCGACAAGGACGGCAACTTGCTGATGACCTGGGGAGAGACTCCCCACGACGTCGAGCGCATCAACTGGAACCCCGCCGAGCCAGCCAGCCCGCAGAAGATTTCCCTGAGAGACGAGTCCCTCGGCTACGGGGAAGGGAAGCTGAACGGTCCCTCAGGAATGGCCTTTGACTTGGAGGGCAACCTGCTGGTGGTCAACAGCTTAGACAGCCGTATTCAGAAGTTCACCAAGGACGGCAAGTTCATCAGCTATTTCGGCGTCAAAGGCAGCGCCCCCGGTGAACTGGACATGCCCTGGGGAATCACCGTGGACAACAACGGCGACATATACATCGCCGACTGGAACAACCACCGGGTCCAGAAGTTCAGCCCCGAGGGCGAACACCTGCTCACTTTCGGCTCTGGGAAGCGGACCGGAGTATCTCCCGACGGCGGCACTCCATACGAGCACGTGACCGCAGCCCGGGTGCCGGTCAACCCCAACGACCTGAACCACCCCACCGGAGTGGCGGTTGACGGCGACGGCGACGTGTACGTGGCCGACTGGATAAACAACCGGGTGGTCATTTTCGACGCCGACACCAAGCCAATATCGGTCATACGGGGCGACGCCCACGGGCTCCAGAAGTGGGCCGAACGGACAGTGTCAGTCAACCCCGACGTAGCCAGCGCCAGGCTGCGGGCCAAGAACCCCGAGGCGGAACGCTACCTGAGAATGCCCACCGATTGCGTCTTCGACCAAGCCACCAACAACCTGGTAATCGTCGACACATGGCGGAACCGCATTCAGATCTACCAAAAGGACCGGTCTTACAAAGACCCCCAGTACAACATTTAGGGGACGTTCAGGGGAAAATACCGAATTACAACCACCGCAACTAAAGCATTGGGCCCGGCGACTGCCGGGCCCATCTAATTTGCGCCATTCACTGAGCGGGACGGCGGGGGTTCCGTAAACCGCTCGCCAGGGTGTTCAACCTCGAACTGCTCGCGACGCTGGTTCCACGCCTCCCAAGCAACTCGTTCCTCTTCCCGGCCCTCCTCCCGGCCTTTTTCTAGGCCTTCTTCCCGGCCCTCTTTTCGCCCTTCCTGATATCGCCTCTTAAGGTACCGTTCCGCCAGCATCGCTATTCCTTCTACTGGAAATAGGTCGAAGCTTAACCACCCGCGATCAAAGCATCGAGCCCGGCAACTGCCGGAACCTGCTATTTCGCTCCATTCACTGAGCGGGACGGCGAGGGTTCCGTGAACCGTTCGCCAGGGTGTTCAACCTCGAACTGCTCGCGACGCTGGTTCCACGCCTCCCAAGCAACTCGTTCCTCTTCCCGGCCTTCTTCCCGGCCTTCTTCCCGGCCTTCTTCTAGGCCTTCTTCCCGGCCCTCTTTTCGCCCTTCCTGATATCGCCTCTTAAGGTACCGCTCCGCTAGCATCGCTATTCCTTCTACGATGGTAATGCTTGTTGCCGTTGCTATGACGACCAGTGGAGCCAGGTCTTTCCCAACAGCTATGACAGTTGCCCCAATAGACCCATGTGCCTCCACCTCGCGCAAGACCACAACAAAGGCTGTTATGAATTGCACTAAGAATAGGAGCAGGAGATATACCTCTCGCTCCCTGGGGACTACCGGCAAGCGCTACACTCCACACGCTAATGCCAAAGTAACTGCAGTGCACTTGGAACATTCCCCGTTACGGTATGTGGCCTCACGGTAGCAGACCTTGTGCCCGTAACCCACACGGGGACAAGGTGCCTCAGGCTTGAGAGCGGCGCCTGAAGCCGCTGGAAAGAATCCCTGGGCGATTACCTCTGGCGCAGCTTCCATCTTGCGTTAATTCCAACTCTCCAGCGGTCTGCCCCATTCCTTCTTAGTCGCAGCACATTTACCGCGCTTTTCCCACGGGCTGATGCCAAGATGCTTGCCTCTCTGTGGAGTATATCTCCGGGATATACCAACAGCAAGGAGAAGGTTCCCAAGACCGGTCCCAGTCTTGTACTGGGGCTGACTACAAACCGGAGGTCCTCACATGCAGGACGGGACCAAACGAGGTCCCGGCGCTTATTCTCTCTCCCCGCGCCTTTCGGTCTGGCCCGCCGCGGAGGCGGGAGCGGAAGCGGCTTCTTCCGCCTGTTGGGACCTCCTCCACGACAGGCCCATACCCACCAGAAGCAGCACTCCCTGGGCGATGAAGGCCCTTCTCATGCCGGTCACAAAGGCGTGAGGGCCCTCCGCGGCGGCGCCCAGGCTGGCATCAAATCCAAAGGACACCATGGTCACCGTCACGATGGCCGTAGTTACGGCAATGCTGATGACGTTCCCGGCATTGCGGGTGACCCCGATGAACGCCGAAACAATGCCGTACCTGTTCCTGGCCGCCGCGCTCATGACCGAGCTGTTGTTGGGGGAGAAGAACATCCCCTGACCTCCGCTCTGCAGCACCATTGCGCCGATGATGAGAGCCAGGGAAGAGGACTGGTCCACGCTGGCCAGCAGGAACATCCCGGCCGCAGAGATGGCCAGGCCGCCGACGGTGAAGGTGCGCCAGCCGTAACGGTCCGACAGGCGACCGGCCAGCGGCCCCACCAGTATGATAACCAGGGCCATGGGCACCATTATCAGCCCCACTTGAGCCGGGCTGTAACCTGCGACGCCTTGCAGGTAGAAAGGCAACAGAAACCTTGACGAGGTGCCCCCCACAAAAGTGAGGAAGCCGGCGGCCACTCCCAAGGCGAAGGTGGACCTTCGGAACAGGGTCAAGTCGAGAATCGGGGCCGACACCCGCCGCTCCCACCAGATGAAGCTCACCAGGAGGAAAACGAAGCCCGCCAGCGACGCCAGTATGAGGGGTGACGCCCAACCAATCTGATAGCCGAAGGTGAGGGCCAAAAGCAGGGTGACCAATGACCCGGCGCACAGGGCTGCTCCCAGCCAGTCGAAACTGGGACGCTGGGTGTCCCTCGCGAAAATGCCGCTGTGAATGAATGCTATCGACGCCGCGGTCGCCACTATGGACATGGGCACCGGAATGAAGAACACCGCCCGCCAATCAAAAAAGCTGATGAGGAACCCACCCAAGGCCGGGCCGGCCACCGCCCCCGCCCCGATGGCGCTCATGTGGGCGCCAAGCCCCTTCCCTCGTTCGTTGGCGGGAAACAACGAGGCCACCAATGCCATGCCGATTCCCTGGATCATGGCCGCGCCGCATCCTTGAATGGCCATGGCAATAATCATAACGGCCATGTTGGGCGCCATTGCGGCCAGGCCTCCGCCGACGGCAAAGGCCAACAGGCCGCCCATATACACCTGCTTGCGCCCAATTATGTCCGAGAGACGGCCCATGGGCAGCATCAGGGCGCTGGTGGCCAGAACCTCGGCCAGAATAATCCACTGGACGGTGGGGAGGTCGGTATTGAAATGCAGCGCCACCGAAGGCAAGGCCACGATGGCGCTGCTGTGGGTCAAGGAGGAGGAAACGTTCCCTATTTCTACAGCGGTAAAGGCCCACCACTTGTAGCTGGGGCGATTTCGGATGGATTGAAACATTACGACCGCAGCATTGTAACGGCATGTTGCCTGATATGCGAGAAAACCCCGTCCATCGCGACGGTCAGCCAATAGCCGCTATTTTGACGCGCCCTCTGCTCAAGCCTACAATTCCTGCAATGGCTGTCCAATCCACCGGCAGGAGTTCGGAATGCCCGACGTAATAGGTTGGCGAAAGAAGTTCGGCGTCTTGGCGCCCAGCACCAATACCGTGGTAGAACCTGACTTCTACATGATGGCAGTACCGGGGGTGACGGCCCACATCAGCCGCATTCTGATGAGCAACGCCAGGCGCGATAACGAAGACCCGGTTGAGGCCATAAGGCGGCAGGGAAGCCTGGCCGCCGAGATGAAGCCCACCATCGAAAGAGTCCTGACCGCCGAGCCCGACTACATGGTGATGGGAATGAGCGCGCCGACCTTTGTCGGGGGCGTGGAGGGCAACCGCCGCTGGAAAACCCAAATGCAGGAATACAGCGGCGGCTTGGGCATCGCTAACGGGGCGGAGGCTTGCGACAGGGCGCTGAACCTGCTGGGCGTCAAAAAGCTGGGCGTGCTCACCCCCTACTGGCCCACTACCAGCGCCCACGTGGTCCAGTTCTTCACGGAGGCCGGGTTCGAAGTGGTGTCCCAAAAGGACCTTCGGTGCCCCACGCCCGTCTCCATAGCCCACGTAACTGTGGACGAGTGCCGCCGAGCGCTGCTGGAAGTAAACTCCAACGACGTAGAAGCTATCGTCCAGTGTGGAACCGACCTGAACATGGTCCGCTTGGCCGACGAGGCCGAGCGATGGCTGGGCAAGCCGGTGATAGCTATCAACGCCGCCATCTGGTGGATGGCGCTGCGGGAGAATGACATCCGGGACCAACTCTACGGCTTCGGCAGTCTGCTCCGGGACCACTGACCCGGAGGGCTGTCTATAAACCGAGCAGGGTGATTTGACGGCTGCATTGCCAGCCAATGCAGGGAGGGCTACATGGACTTAGTGATTAGAAACGTCCGGTTGATCGACGGTACCGGCGAGGCGCCCGTGCCCCGGGTGAGCATCGAAGTCGCCAATGGAGCGATAAGCTGGATCGGCGAAGAGACTTACAGGCCCGCCCGGCGGTTGCACCGGGAGGACATAAATGGCGCAGGGCTTACATTGATTCCCGGCCTAATGGACTGCCACGAGCACTTTGCCGGCGACGGCGGCCCCGACAACACCCCCCGCAACCGCAGTGACACGCCCGAGGGTTACGCCCTCATGGTCATCAGCAACGCCAAGAGGGCCCTCATGTCCGGGGTCACCTCGGCCCGGGACGTGGGTTCGCCCTACGGCGTCACCATCCGGATTGCCCAAGAGACGGCTTCAGGCTCGGTGCTGGGGCCCCGCATCGTAGCCTCCGGGGAATGGCTGTCGTTCCCGAATACCACTTGGGTCCCGGGGGTGGGAAGCCGCCTGAGCCGACGGGTGGAAACCATGGAGGACTTGGTCATAGCCATCCAGGAGCAGGTCGAAATGGGGGCGGGGCTGATCAAAGTGGGAGCCAACGGACGCCACCCCAACGGCGAGTACTACGGCAGCCTAGGCCCCGAGGTGCTTGATGCCGCGGTGCGGACGGCTCACAGCGGAGGGCTGAAGATCGCCGCCCATTGCATCGGATTCGAAGCCAGCCGCCAAGCCGTGGAGGCAGGAATAGATTCCATTGAACACGGCACACACTTGGAAGACGAGACCGTGCAACTTATGGCCCAGAAGGGCACCTTCTTAGTGCCCACCCTGTCAACGTGGGACATCCGAGAGCGGATGGACCGGAGCGACGGGGCATCCCGGGACCAAGTGAACGACAACGAAGAGCGCAAGGAAAACTCGCTCTCCAGCTTCAAGCGGGCCTTGGACGCCGGGGTGAACATTGCCACGGGCACCGATGCCGGCGGTTCCCCGGTGCGCCACGGGTTCGTCGCCCGGGAGATTGAGTTGATGGTCCAGTCGGGCATGAGCCCAAAGCAGGCGCTGGAGTCCTCCACCCGGGTGGCCGCAGACCTGCTGGGCATAGCCGATCAGACCGGCATAATCGAGGTGGGCAAGCGCGCCGACATGGTGCTCATTGACGGAGACCCCCTCTCCGATCCATCGGCCCTGCGCAACGTCTGGGCCGTGTTCCTCGGTGGCAGGAGGGTGCTGTAACCCTGTTGCCTGTTCCCCGCTACCCTATCGGCGGACGCCTGGTGTGCCAGTCGGTGTTCTGCTGGTAGGCGTAGGCCACGTTGAACACCCTCTGCTCGTCGAAGGGACGTCCCCCAATCTGCAGCCCGATGGGCAGGCCGCCGTCAGTGAAACCGCAACCGATGCTGATCGCCGGGGAACTGGCCAGGCTGAAGGTGGTAGTCAAGCCGGAGCGGTTGCGATTGGCGTTCTCCTTGGCGTCGATGACCGGGTCGGGCTCCACTTTGGGCGCCGCAATGCCCATTGTGGGCATCAGCAGAACGTCGTACCGGTCCAGGGCTTCCAGCACCTGCTGTCGGAGCAGCGCCCGCAGCTTCAACGCCTTGTAGTAGGCCAAGGCCGGTGTCAGGCTCCAGGTCAGGTATGAAATCCGGTTGTCGTGGTTGATTTCCTTAAGCCGGTTTCGTATCAGGTCCCGGTAGTTCGTCGGTGCTTCCACCCTGAGAACGCTGGAAATGGTGTTGGAATGGCTGGCCAGGGGGAGAGAAAACTCCTCCACATGGGCCCCCATCTCGCCGAGGGTACTTGCGGCACGGGAGACCGCCTCACCCACTTCGTCCTCCACCAAGTCCGTGTGCAGCAACTCTTGCACCACTCCGATCCTGACTCCCGCCAGGTTGGGGTCCAAGTTGGAATAGTAATCGAGCACCGGCTCGTCCCAAGTGTATGGGTCCTTGGGGTCCTGCCCGGCAATGGCCCCCAGGGTGATGGCGCAATCCTCAACGGTGCGGGTAAGAGGCCCGATGGTGTCCATGGACCACATTCCAGGCCTCAGCCCGTACCGGCTAACCCGCCCCCAAGTCGGCCGCAGACCGGTCAGACCGCACCAAGCGGCGGGACCACGCACCGAGCCGCCAGTGTCCTCACCCAGGGAAGAGGCGCACAGAAACGCGGCCGTCGCTCCGCCGGAACCACTGCTGGAACCGCCGGTAAACCGCTCGGTGTCCCAGGGATTCCGGGCCGTCTCAAATGCGTGGGACAGACTGGTGGTGCCGAACTCGGTCATGTTCAGCTTGCCCAGCAGGATTGCGCCGGCCTCTTTCAGCTTGGCGATGACCGTAGCGTCCTCGTCGGGCACGTAGTCGTTGAAGATAGGCGTGCCGGAGGTAGTGCGTATTCCGGCGGTGTTCAGCTGGTCCTTGACCGCCACCGGAATACCGTGCATCGATCCCAGATAGCGTCCGGCAGCAAGGGCTTCCTCCGACTCCCGGGCGGCCTGCAGCGCCTCGTCCCGGCAGACCGTCAGGTAGGCGTACAACTTGCCGTTCAGCGCATCGATGCGCTCCAAGTAGCTTTCCACCACCTCCACCGGAGACACGCTGCGCTCCCGGATGAGCCCGGCAAGATGGGAGACGGGAAGAAAGGGAATATCAGCCTTGTCCATGAATGCACCTCCGGCGGCTCAGAAAGCCAATGCAGAGGCCGACCAAGGTTTTGCGGCCTCCCGCGACGGCAGTATGCGCTAGAGGAGGCCGAGCCGCAAGCCGGGGACAGTCCTTGCCGGCCATGGTGACCGATGCTCAGGGTCAGCCCGTACGTTTTGCCCCAGCCGGAGGGCAGGGAGTCGACGGAACTCAGGCCATACCCCTGCTGACGGGAATAAAGACTGGAGCTGCCATCCCCGGCTGGGAGTATGAAACTAAATTGTCGATGGGCAATAGCCCTTATTTGTCCATCAGCCCCAGATCTCCGCTCAGAGGCTTATCAGGACTGGATAAGGCCCGACTGGGGCGTGGTCCAGGGCAGGCGATAAAAGGGCGCGAATTGCGGGGCCCTGGGTATCGGCATGTCTCCGAATGGCACGTCGATCACCACCGGCGCCTCCTGCTCCAAGGCCAGCGGAATCAGCTTAGCCAGTTCCAGGGGGTCGCCGGCCCTCAGGCCCACTGCGCCGAAGGACTCGGCGAACTTGACGAAGTCGGGGTTGTGCAGGTCGGTCCCGTAGGTCCCGCCAAAAAAATCGTTCAGGTCGCGGGCCACGTTGCCATAGGAGTCGTTTCGGAAGACCACGGTTACGACGTTGATGCCGTACTGCACTGCAGTGGAAAGTTCGGAGGAGTTAAACATGAACCCGCCGTCACCGGTTATGCACACGACAGGGCGGCGGGGCTGGGCGACCTTGGCGCCCAAGGCGGTAGGGAACGCGTAGCCCAAGTTGAACGAGTAGCCGGAGTCGATGTACGTCTTGGGGTGATTCACCTGCCAGTGGGTACGGGCGTAGTAGCCGAACTGGGTGACGTCCCAGACCACGAAAGCGTCATCGGGAACGCCCTTTTGCATCGCCTCCAGGACATCGTACTGAGGTTCCTGAACGCGAATGTCGTAATAGGCTATCAAGTTGCGGGCAGCGATTACGGCTTCAGCCGGCGACGGCCGGTCCATTGCCCCGGCCTCGGCGAGGTGCGGAATCAGCGCTTCGATGGTCGCTCTTGCGTCTCCGTGCAGAGGTATCGTATTTGCCTGATGCCTGGTCAGCTCGGCGTCGTCGATGTTGATGTTCACCAGGGTGGACGCCTCGCCAGCGGGATTGCCCAGGGCGAAGCGCGCGCCGATCCCTATAATCACGTCAGTGGCCTGCATCACTTCGAAAAGCTGGTTCATTTCCTGTATTTCACCCCGGGGACTGAAGCAGGAGCCGTAGGAAAGTGGATGATTGTCAGGAATGGTTCCCTTCCCGCCGCTGGACGTAATCACGGGTATGTTGGTAGCCTCTGCTAGCTTCACCAGGGCCTGTTCCGCGTCGGATCGTGCTACTCCGCCCCCGGCGTAAATCAGGGGCGCACGAGACTTGGCGATGACTTCCGCGACCTCACGAAGGCTATCCGGGCTGGGGACAATGCGTGAGATGCGGGCAGGACTCCGAAGCTGGACTTCCTCTCGCTCTACCCCTGCCTCCGGAGGCATCTCGACAAGGACCGGACGAGGACGCCCGGTGCGCATCTGCCTGAAGGCTTCGAACACGGCGTCCGGAACTTCGCGGGGCCTAGAGGCCTGACGCTGCCACTTGGTCACCGGGCGAACGATGTCGGGCTGGTTGGTGATCTCGTGAACAGCTCCCAGGTTCTTGCCTATTGCGCCACGTGGGATCTGGCCCGCAATTATCAGTACGGGTGTGGAGCGGGAGTAGGCGTTCGTCAGGCCGGGTGCGGCGTTGTAGAGGCCCACTCCCGGAACTACCAGTGCAACTCCGGGCTTTCCGGAAGCGCGGGCATATCCATCAGCCATGTAGGTCGTGGCCTGTTCGTGACGGGGCGCAATCATACGGATGCCCGGTTCATCCCGGAGCGCCGCTACTATCCCGTATATCTGTATGCCCGGGATTCCAAATACGACCTCAACGCCCTCTCCTGCCAAGGATCTAGCAAGGGCCTCCCCTCCACTCATTGTTACCACTAGTCGACTCCTCTACAAAGATTTTAGACTCCCTTGTTCATAGGCGCCAATGTCCTTGAGTTGACCCAATTGCCCGCCTAGCGCCGGTACTCGTCACCGCAGTCTCCTATCAGATCGTACAGGTTGCGGGACTTGGCCACCACCTCTTCAATCTGCTCCAGGTCTCCCGGGTCCAAGTCAAAGTCGAACACCTGGGCGTTCTCCTCCCGGTTGTCGGAGACACCCAGCCGGGCACCCACTATCGCCCCGGCAACCGCTGGACGGTCCAGCACGTACCGCAATGCCAGGTTGGCTATGCTCACGCGGCGCCGATCGGCAATCTCCTTCAGTACGCCCAATAACTCTTGGAACAGTTCCCAACCTCCCCAGGCGTCAATCATCTGCTTGTACTTCATCAGCGAGGCCGTGTTCAGCTCCCGCCTCCCAGGCTCCGGCTGCCCCAGGAACCGCTCCGAAAGCAGCCCGCCGCACAAGGTCCCGTAGGCCAGCAGATGGACGCCTTTGCCCCGGCAGAAGTCCGCCATTTGCACCTCCGGCCGGCGGTCAATTATGGAGTACTGGACTTGGTTGGAGACCACCCGGACGCCCTCCTCCACGATGCGGGCCATGTGACGGGTGTCGAAATTGGTCAGTCCCAAGTGCCTGATCTTGCCCTCGGCGGCCAGGCCGGCCAGGTTTTGCATTGCATCCAGGTAGCGGTCGTCCTGATAGTCCCACCAGTGGAACTGCATCAGGTCTATGGTCTCCACGCCCATGCGCCGCAGGGACAGGTCCACGTTGTTCTCCACAATCTGCCGCGGCATCGGCCCCGGCCGCGGCACCCACTTGGTGAAGAACTGCAGACCTGCCAGGGACTCAGGCCCGCGTTCCGCTGCAAACCTCCGGCGGAATTCGCCGATAAAGTCCTCCGCCGGGCCGTAGTGGTCGGCCAAGTCCCAAGTAGTGAACCCGGAGTCAGCATAGTCAGCCATCGCCCGTACCGCAGCTTCGGGGTCAATGCCGCCGTGGGCGCCGGAAACCTGCCACATGCCGTTGAGCACCCGGCAGATTTCCATGTCGTCCGTGAATTGGAACCGGGAGGAATCGGGCAGGGTCATTTCGGCCTCCAGGGGCTTTGTTTCGAACCTTGGCCAAGACTAGGGAGCTATCGGCGGCAGTGCACCGCCGAGCCTGACGGGGGGAAGCATTTCTGCTAGAATCCAGCACACTAAGTGAGCATTCCAGCTACGAACCAAGGGAGGAGTAGATAATGCCATCCTTTACCGATACCCTCAAGGTCAACGGCGAAGACATGGAGATGTACGCCAGCATTCCCTCCGGGTCCGGCCCCCACCCGGCGGTGGTGATTGCCTTCCACGTTGGCGGCGTGGACGAGTTCGACAAGGTCATGGCCGACCGTTTGGCCGAGGAAGGTTACGTGGCGGTGGTGCCCGACCTGTTTCATCGCCTCTCGGAAGAGGTCATGGCAGGCCCTCGACTGGACCGCTTGGGGCACCTGAGCGACCCGGACATCATTGCCGACATCAACGCCGCCGTGGACTTCCTGCAGGGCCAGTCGGCGGTGGACAGCGACAGGATCGGGATAACCGGCTTCTGCATGGGCGGAAGGGTGACTTGGCTGATGGCTGCTTCCAATCCCATCTTCAAAGCCGCTGTTCCATTTTACGGCGGGAGCATCATGGACCCTTGGGGAGCGGCCACGGTGTCGCCCTTCGATATCTCCGCCAACATCCAGTGCCCCATGCTGTTCCACTTCGGCGCAACCGACGGCAATCCTTCCCCGGAGGACCAAGTCAAGCTGGACGCCGAGCTGACCCGCTTGGGCAAGCCCCACACCTTCTACTCATACGCCGGGGCGGGCCACGCTTTCATGGACTTCACCAACCCGGACCGCTACCACCAGGAGGCCAGCGAGGCTGCTTGGCCCCGCACCCTGGAATTCTTCGCCACCCACCTGAAGGGAGCAGCAGTCGCAGGCTAGCCGGGGTCGGGAGCGCACGAAACTGCGCCTTGGTTGCCCGTATGGACTGCAGAGGCGCATCTCGCGGTAATCCCCCAGGGATATGAGGAGGTTGCTCCCATGACCACTACCGAGAAGGGACCGGAGGCTCAGGGCCTAGCACCGGAACTGGCAAGGGAGGTCCTGATATCCGCCGACTCTCACATAATCGAACCCTTGGACCTGTGGGAGAAGCGGGCGCCGGCATCCCTGCAGAGCAAATTTCCAGCCTTCACCCGCCAAGGGGCCGGGGACAAGTCCGGCGGCACCGTTCCGGCGCAGCGGGTCGAAGAAATGGCCGCCGACGGCGTCAGCGGCGAGTTCCTCTACCCCACGTTGGGACTGCGGCTGTTCGCTTTGGAGTCTCCCGAGGCCCAGGAGACTGCTTTCAAGATAGGAAATGACTACATGGCCGAATACTGCGCGGCCGCGCCGGACCGGCTATGGGGCGTGCCCATGATTTCCTGCTACAACATACCCAACGCCGTCAAGGAGTTGGAGCGGTGCAAGGAAATGGGGTTAAAGGGAGCGCTAATCTGGCAGGTGCCCCCGGAGCATTTACGGTTCACCACGGAGCACTACGAAGACCTGTGGGCCGCCGCCCAGGACATGGAAATGCCGGTCAGCCTGCACATCCTCAGCGGCTTCAACTACAGCAGCCAGAGCGGCCCCCGGACGCCCGTCGAGTCCTACCGCAACAGCGTCAACACCAAGGTGCACGACGCCATGACCTCGGTTTTCGACCTTGTGTTCACCGGGGTGATGGAGCGCTACCCCAAGCTCAAGTTCGTGCTGGTGGAGAACGAGGTGGGCTGGATTCCTTTCGTGGTTTACCAGTGGGACCGTTACGTGCAGCGTTACGGCTCCGACCGTCCCATCCCCATCGACCAGCCCCCCAGCTTCTACGTCAACCGGCAGGTCTTTTCCACTTTCATCGACGACCTGCCAGGCGGGCAAACGGTGTCTTTCTGGGGCCAAGACAACTGGATGTGGTCCAACGACTACCCCCACGGAGCATCGACTTGGCCCAACTCCCTGAAGTATATCGCCAAGGACTTGGGCCACTTGGAACCCGACGTGTTCCGGCGGGTGGTCCGGGAGAACGTGCTGCGGCTCTACAACCTGCCCGAAGTATCGCCCGTCCACCAGACTCTGGGCTCGTAGAAACAGCCGTGACCCTTTCGGGAAACGTGTTTCGGAACTCACCCTACCCGGCCCCATTGGTCGAAAAGGAGCGCCATGACCAGCGAGACCAAGACCACCCCCCAAGCGTCCGTCTTCAACCTGGAGTCTCCCTACCTTTCCCTGGGACGGATCAACATTTCCTTGGCGGAGACTGAAGACCTGTGGCTCAGCCTCAAGGTCAACGCCGAGGGAGGGGAGAACGCCCTGCACTCCCACGCCAAGGAGGACCACGCCTTCATCGTCCTGGAGGGTGAAGTCACCTTCTTCGACGAGACCGGCGGCGAGACGGTCCTGGGCCCCTACCAGGGCATCATGCTCCCCAAGGGCGCCTACTACCGTTATCTCAACACCGGAGGCACCAACCTGTTCCTGCTCCGGGTGGGCGCCGGCGCCCGGGGCGGACAAGGCGAGGAGACCAGGCTGGGCCTGGATGGCCAACCTCTCCATGCCAACTCCGCCGAGAATCACCACGTCGATGGTGTGCCCATCCCCGGCAAGTTCTTCGGCCTGCCGGCTTCATGAGAGACATGCGGCCGGTCTCAGTGGAACCACAACAGCGTAGTATCGAGGCCAGCAAGTGAAGGCATCTTATTTCGGGTCAATGGGGTATTCGGAGCGTCACAAGTATCCCGGCGTTTGGCCCATGCCCCCGGCGTTCCAGGACCCGGAAACCTCCCAGCAGAGCTACCAGACGGGCATGGCGGAGTGCGAACTGGCCGAGGAACTGGGGTTCGACTGGATAAGCCTTTCGGAGCACCACTATTCCGGCACCAGGGTCACCCCAAACCCGGCCCTGATGGCCGCAGCAGTGGCCGAGCGTTGCAAAAGGGCCAGGATCGCCCTGCTGGGCCAATTGCTTCCCCTGCACAATCCCATCCGCGCCGCCGAAGAGATAGGGATGCTGGACAACCTGACCGGCGGGCGGGTGGTGATGGCCTTCATGCGGGGCACCGTCACCGAAGACCAAGTCTATGGCGTGGACCCGGCCGAGGGACGGGACCGGCTGGCGGAGGGGATGGACTTGGTACTCAAGGCCCTGACCGAGCCCCAGCCCTTCTCTTGGGAGGGCCGTTACTACCAGTTCCGCACGGTGTCGGTCTGGCCGCGGCCGGTGCAGCAGCCCATGCCCCCGGCCCTTGCCGCCACCAGGAGTCCCGATACCGTCCGTTTCGCCGCGACCCGCCGTATGGGCCTGGCTGTTTCCTACGACCGGGTTGACCACGTTGCCGAAGTCACACGCCAGTACCGCGAGTGGTGCAACGAAGCGGGTTGGGACCCGGCCCCTGACCAGGTCCTGTACCGGGGGAGCATTTGCATCGGCGAGACCGACCGGGAGGCCGAGAAACTGTTGGAATGTTTGCCCTCCGCCGGTTCCGGACGGGGGATGAGTATGGGCCGGTCGGTGGACCGCGCCGTGGCGGCGGCCCGTGCAGGCAGCAGTTTCGACCTTCGTTCCCAAGTCTCTGCCAGTGGTCCGGTAGACCCCGTCCGCGACGCCCGCGGCCTGATGAGCTTCATCGGCGGGCCAGACACCGTGGCGCAGCAACTCAAGGAGTTTCACGACCAGTGCGGAGTAGGGGTCGTGGACTTGGGCTTCCAGCAGCCCGGCATCAGCCACCAACAGGTCATGCAGGAACTGGAGCTCTTCGGCCGTGAAGTGCTGCCCCAAATGCGGGAGTTCTGAGCCCCTTCAAGAAGTGTCCACAGGCTGGAATAAACAGCTTGCCCTGACTGTTGACGCGTCCCTGTTGGCAGGATAGCGTTAAATAAACCCACAGTTCGTTGTTCCAATAGAGCTGACCAAATGGCAACAATCGAATCAGCGGCGGACTATCGACACCAGGCGTGGGACTTCCTGGACAAAAGCAGGAAGTATCTGGCCGAAGGTGACCTGCACCAAGCCTCTGAAAAGGGCTGGGGCGCAGCGGCGCACATGGCCAAGGCCGTGGCCGACGTGCAAGGCTGGACTTACGATACCCATCCAGACTTCAGCGTCGTGATGAATCAAGCTGTTCACCTGACTGGTAACGACCGATTGCGGGAATTAAGGGGCATCGCCAACGACCTGCACCGCAACTACTACAAGCGCAAGATGTTCTTGGACGCTGGCGTTATAGCAAGAGACATCGAGAGCGTATCGGAACTGCTGGAGATTCTAGCTCCGCTAACTGAATAGCAACCAAGGGTGAGCTTCTCTCAACCGCCTCGCGCTATCCATTGGACCACCGGCACAAGGACGCTCAGCCGCCGCCAAACGTTGGTCATATATTCGGCCCCGTTCCCACTTGGAACCCGGCTCATGGCCGGGAAGACCCTGGGGACGGGGCCGCAATGTTTCTACCTGCTTTGTGGGGCTAGGTGTCCAGGGTGGACGGGTGGTAGATGTCATCCGGGGTGATGGGCTTGGTAATCAGGCCCTGCTCCAAGGAACCCTGGTACAGCCGGGCCAGCATGGGGCCCATGTTCTTGATGCCGAAGGGATAGGGGTCGTCACCGAACACCGCCGCCTGCTCTTGGTACTCGGTTTCCTGGAAGTATAGGTAGGGATTCTCCCGTTGCCTGGCCCGCTGGTACGCCACTTCCTTGGACCTTTGGAAGGCCCGGTACAGCTCCAGCGGCACCCAGGGGTGTTCCTGCACAATCCGTTCCTGAACGATTACGTGGTGGTTGGTGTGGTGGAAGCCGGTCTTCTGGAAGTGCTCCGAAATAACCGCCTTCCCGTTGTCAGGCAGCAGCTTGCGGATCTTGGGGTGTCCCGCCGCCCGGCCCGCCGGCAGTCCCCGGACTGCGTCCACTTCTCCCCGCTCCAAGGCCCCAGCGGCATCCATCCCTTCCGGGTGCCAAGTGACATTGACTCCCACCGGAGTCTGCTTGTCCAAGCCAAGCTCCATGCCGTGGCTCTCGCCCCGGGGTCGGATGTTGTACCAGTCGATGTCGCTGGCTTCTATGCCGTACAGATCCTTCAACAGGCAGCGCAGCCAGAGGGCGGCAGTCATGTCATAGTCGGGAACGGCGACCCGCTTGCCCTTCAGGTCTTCCAGGGTCTCGATGCCCGAGTCCACGTTGACGCAAATGTCGTTCCAGCCGTGGGCCCGGCTCATGAATATGGGCACCACCGACCAGTTCCACTTGGAACCGTTGCCCCTCTCCTTGGCCAGGATCGTCTCGGAAATCGACATCTCCGAGCAGTCCAGGTCGTCGATGGCCAGGTTGTGATAGAAAAGGTTCCGGGAGGGCACAAACTCCAACTCGATGCTGTCGGGTTTGACAGTGCCGTCCCGCAGCGGCTCCACCCTGGCGTTGCTGCCAAAACCAATGGTCAACTTGATCGCCATGTTTTTTCTCCTTCTCTCGGTTCCCCTGAAACCGTTCTGTGTTTGCTGTGCCGGGGATTGTACAATACCAGCCAACTCAAACCCACTCCCCGGCGGCCACCCGACGTAGCCGCCAGGCAAGCGAGGTGCAGAATGGGAGAGATCCTGGGAATTGGCCTCAGTCACTACCCCGGCCTCATCCAGCCCGACGAAGGCCGCAACCACCAGCTAACCAGGGCATTGAACAGCGGCCGCCTTACTACGGAGCAGATGGACCCGGCCAACTGGCCCGAGGCAGCGCGTCTGGAATACGGCGACGACCGGGGCTATTCCGCCCACAAGAAGGTCAGGGACCGGCTCCGGGCCGGCTTCGAAGCCCAGCGGGAGGCCTTGGACGCGTTCAACCCCGACTTCGTGCTCATCTGGGGTGACGACCAATACGAAAATTTCAAAGAGGACATTATCCCGCCCTTCTGTGTCCTGGCCTACGACCAAGTGGAGTGCCGTCCCTTCGTCAACGGCGACGGCAGCCCCCGGCCCAACATCTGGGGAGAATCCCCGGACACTTCCTTCAGCTATCAGGTCCACCCTGCCGCCCGGGAGCTGACGGTGGACCTGCTCCATCAAGGGTTCGACGTCTCCTACGCCTACAAGCCCCTGCACCTGAAGGGCGGCTTGGGCCACGCCTTCATCAACGCCCTGATGTTCTTGGACTGGGACCGCAAGGGGTTTGACTACCCGGTGGTGCCGGTGCAGGTCAACTGCTACGGGAAGCTGGTGGTCAGGAACCACGGGGGAGCACAGCAGATTGGGGACGACTTCGACCCTCCCGGCCCTCCTCCTGCGAGGTGCATGGACTTGGGCGCCGCCACCGCCAGGGCCATCTTGGAGTCGCCCTACCGGGTAGCCCTGATTGCCTCGGGGAGCTGGTCCCACGCTTCCTTGTGCGACAAGCACCAGCACCGGTGGCCCGACCTGGAGTCCGACCGCGCCCGCTTCGACGAGCTAAGGGCCGGCGACTGGAAAGCTTGGAGGAAGATAACCACGGAACAGATAGAGGCGGCCGGCCAGCAGGAACTGCTCAACTGGATGTGCCTGGCCGGCGCAATGGAGGCAGCGGGCGGGAAGCCCAGGGTGGTGGAATATGTGGAGACCTACGTGTTCAACTCGGAAAAGGTGCTTATGCTGTTCGATTGCTGAGGCTGGCCTGAATCTGTTGACATTCCGTACCTGCAAACCCAAAATGACGAAGTAGTAGCTACCCCGGCGCTAGGCACAGCTCCCGGGGCATTATTCCGCAAAGAGGTGTGAAATGGCCGGCGAAGATATTGCGCTGATGGCCCACCTGATGAGGCGCGCCGGGTTCGGCGCAGGGCGGGAAGAGTTGGAAGCCCGGGCTGCCCGGGGATACGAACAGACCGTGGAAGACCTGCTTGACCCTCAGGAGGAGCCTTGGGACAAGTACGAGTTCCTGAGGTTACATCCTGAGTTCACCAGGGCCGTAACCCTCCCCGGAATGGGGGCTTGCAACTGGCTTCACGCCATGATTGCCACCAAGCGCCCCCTGGAGGAGAAGATGGTGCTCCTCTGGCACCACATTTTCGCCACCGGCCAGTCCAAGGTGGACCACTACAACGTTATGAATGCCCAGATTGAGATGTTCCGGGAGAACGCATTGGGCAACTACCGGGACTTCCTGGTGGCGGTGGCCAAGGACCCGGCCATGATCTACTGGCTGGACAACAACGAGAACCACGCCGACGCCGTTAACGAAAACTGGGGGCGTGAGTTGCTGGAGCTCTTCAGCATGGGCGTAGGCAACTACACCGAAGTGGACGTCCGGGAGTGCTCCAGGGCCTTCACCGGCTGGACCATCGCCAAGATGCCGCCCCGGCTCTACGGACGCTACGACTGGGAGTTCGAATACCTGCCCGACGACCACGACAACGGCGAAAAGACCTTCCTGGGCCACACCGGCAACTTCGACGGGGAGGACGTGATAGACATCATCTGCGCCCACCCGGCCACAGCCCGGTTCGTCGCCCGTCACCTGTACAACTTCTTCGTTGCCGACGAGGCCCAAGTCCCGGCTTGGTCGGTAACCCCGCCCAAGGACTCCGAGGCAATCGAGACCCTGGCCCAAGCCTTCACCGAGTCCAAGTACGACATCAAGGCTGTCTTGCGGGTACTGTTCAACTCCGACTTTTTCAAGAACGCCCGCTTTACCAAGATAAAAAGCCCCACTGAGGTGGTGGTCGGCACCCTGCGTTTCGTGGGCGGCTTCGAGTTTCCTGCCCCCGGCATCGGCAACATGGCCCGGCAGCCCGGATACATGGGACAGGACATCCTGAACCCTCCCAGCGTCGAGGGCTGGCACACCGGCGTGGAGTGGATTAACAGCGGCGCCCTGATGAAGCGCATTAACTACGCCTCCGGTATGCTTGGAGAAGTGGACCGCCCCGGCATCCAGTCCATCATCAGGAACCTCCAGAGACATGGAGACCTGTCGCCCGATGACTTCGTGGACGGATGCCTGGACCTCATCGGGCCGCTGGAAGTGTCGGAAGAGACCAGACAGGAACTGGTTGAGCACGCCGCCGATGAAGGTCCCCTGGCTTGGGGAAGCCCCGAAGCCGGTAGCGCTTCCACTCAGCGGGTAGGCGAAATGCTGAAGCTCATCGCCTCGGTCGCCGAGTACCAGTACTGCTGAACCCCCTCTCACCCTGTAACTTAGACCCGGACCACGACGGAGGACGCTATGACGACTACCAAGAAAGACCCGGTGCTGGTGGTGCTTCAGCTTTCCGGGGGCAACGACTACCTCAACACCATAATCCCCTATACCGACCCCATCTACCGGGACGTGCGGCCCACGGTGGCCATTCCCGAGGATGAAATCATTCCGCTGGAAGGCGATTTGGGCCTTCACCCCAGCATGGGGCTCATCAAAGACATTTACGACCAGAACAACCTGGCCATCATTCACGGGGTAGGCTACCCCGACTCCCCCCGCTCCCACTTCCGCTCCATGGACATCTGGCACACCTGTGAGCCAGACAAGAACGGTGAGGAGGGCTGGCTGGGGCTGGCCGCCCGGGAACTTGACCCCAACAAGGACAACATCGTCACTACCGTAAGCTTCGGCTACACCCTTTTCCGTGCCCTGGTTTCCCCCGGTGTGCCGGTGGCCTGCGTGGACGACCTGGACACCTACGGCTTGCTGACCGACGTGCAAGAGCAGGAGCAGCGGGCCAAGATTCTCAACCGATTCTCCCGGATTTATTCCCCCGCGGTGGGCAGCGACGTCGTCACCGACTACCTGCGCTCCACCGGCTTGGAGGCCATGAACGGGGCCGACATCCTGAAGGTCGCCACCGAGAAATACTCCTCTACGGTGGAATACGCCGACACCAACATCGCCCAGAAGCTCAAGGGAATGGCCAAGGTGCACTTGGCCGGACTTGGCACCCGCATTTTCTATTGCGACCAGATGGGCTTCGACACCCACGCCAACCAGCCGGGCGTTCACGCCGGGCTGTGGACCGACGTGTCGCAGGCCATCACCGACTTCTTTGCCGACCTGCGGGAGCACGACGCCGCTGACAACGTGGTCATGCTGCTGTTCACCGAGTTCGGGCGCCGGGTGGCCGACAACGGCTCCGGCACCGACCACGGGGCCGGGGGCGTGGCCTTTGCCATCGGCGACGCGGTCAAGGGCGGACAGTACGGCGAATACCCCTCACGGAAGCCCGAAGACCTGCAACAGGGCGACTTGGTTCCCAACCTGGACTACCGGGGCATGTACTCCACCATCCTGGAAGACTGGCTCGGCCTGGACGCCAAACCGATAGTCAAGGGCGCATACGAGAAGCCGGCCTTCCTGTAGAAGAAGACCCTTGCAACCCCCTCTCCCTTGATGGGGGAGGGTTGGGGTGAGGGTGAAATTCTCCCACCACCCACTTGGAGAAGGACGCTATGTTCACCCAAAGAGCATCCGGCCGCGTGTTCGACTTCAACCGCGAAGTAAAGCTGACCCCCGCTTGGCGCAGCAGGACCATGGTATCGGTAGTCGTCGGTGAAGGCGACGCCGTGTACGTGGTCAACCGCGGCACCGACTACCACCCCAACCTGCCTTGGAACAAGGCCATGCGGGGCAACCGGCTGAGCAAGATTACCGTTGGCACTGAAGTGGACGACGAGGAATTCATCGCCCAGTTCGGCACCGACGGAGACTCCCCCGGCCAGTTCACTTGGCCGGTGGCGGTGGCCCTGGATTCAGATGAAAACGGCTACGTTACCGATGAGTGGCTCAACCGGGTCTCCATCTACTCCAAGGACGGCGAGTTCCTCGGGCACTGGGGCGTTGGCGGCAGCGGAGAGGGCGAGTTCGACGGCCCCTCAGGCATCGCCTTCGACAGGAACGAGGACCTGTTCATCGTCGACAGCCGCAACCACCGGGTCCAGAAGTACACCAAGGACGGGAAATTCCTGGGCCAGTGGGGAAAGGAAGGCAGCGGACCGGGAGAGTTCAACAAACCTTGGGGCCTCACCATCGACGGAAACGGCGATCTCTACGTCGCCGACCACAAGAACCACCGCGTGCAGAAACTGTCCCCAGACGGAACGCCCCTGGCCGTTTTCGGCAGCTTCGGCAGCGGGGAGGGACAGCTAAACCGCCCCTCCGACGTGGCCATTGACAGCGACGGCGACGTTTACGTCTGCGACTGGGCCAACGACCGGGTGCAGGTCTATGCCTCCGACGGGCGGTTCATCATCAGCCTGCTGGGCGACGCCAGGGAACTTTCCAAGGTCGCCATGACCCAGGCCTCCAGTAACCCCGAGACCATGCGTGAGCTGCGTGAGACCTCCCGCCCCGAACTGCTGGGCCGGTTCTCCTTCCCCACCGGCGTCACCTACGACCCGGTCAAGAAGCGGTTGCTGGTGACCGACAGCCAGCGGGGCCGGCTGCAAATCTACGACAAGGCGATGGAATAGGCCCGGCCTCGCCTGTTCCAGACGCCGGCCTCCGGGACCTGACTTGGCAGGAGAAAGGACATGCCCAGAATAGCCTTGGACTTGAACACCGAAGCCGGCCGGCAGCAGGTGAGCGGCCAGTGGCGGGTTGCCGAGGGATACATCCCCGGCGAGCCCAACGAAGGGCTGACCTCCCAGGCCCTTTCCAGCCCGGCCCGCCTTGCCGACTACGACGACTCCGGCTGGCGTATATGTGAAAACGTGCGGGAAAGCCTCTCCGTGGGGCTGACCTTCGCCTGGTACCGCATGCTGGTGGAACTGCCCGAGTCGGTGGGAGGCGTGGACGTCCAAGGCGCCAGGATATTCTTCGAGACCAACATCGATAACTACGGCGAGGTCTGGGTCGATGGAGAGGTCAATCGAAGCACCGGGGCAATTCCTGGTCTCAACGAGTCCCACCGGGTGGAAATCAACGAAAACGCATCCCCCGGCGACAAGCACCAGATAGCCGTCCTGGTGCTGAACGGTCCCCTGGGAGCGCCCAGGGGCGGCATCTTCATGCGCTACGCCACCCTGTCGGTGGAGACACCGGGGTAGCAGCGCTCCGTTCCTTGGGGAATCCCGCTATAGGTCGCAACGGTACTAGGGGGTTCCCTCTCCGCAGTTAAGGCAACAGTCCCGTTAGATGAATACGCCTTCGGCTTCCAGGGCTTGGTACTCCTCCTCCGTAAGGCCCACTACTTCGGTGAGGGCCTCGTGGGTGTCCTGGCCCAGCAGGGGCGACGGTCGGTTTAATCTTCCGGGCGTCAGTGACAGGGTCACCTCGCTCCTCTCCGTTGCGTAAACGCCCAGCTCCGGGTGGTCCAAGTACACGTAATGGCCTTGGTGGGTCAACTGAGGGTCGGTGAACAGGTCGCTGCAGTCGTTGATCACTCCCGCCGCGACACCGCGCTCCTGCAGGAACCCCATCAGTTCCCGGGAGTCCCAGCCCGCGGTCCACTGGCCCAACAGTTCGTCCAGTTCGTCCTCGTTCTCCTTGCGGCCTTGGAAGCCAGCGAACCGGTCCTGCTTAGCCCACTCCTGGCCCGACTCTCCCCCCGACTCTCCAATGACGCCGGCCAGTGTCTGCCACTCCTGGTCGGTGAAGCAGGCTATGGCAATCCACCGCTCCTCGCCTTGGCAGGGATAGACGCCGTGGGGAGCAGCGTCGGGGTCGCGGTTGCCCATGCGGGCCTGCTCGTGGCCGTTGACCGCTTGGTCCAGCATGAAGGGGGCAGTAAAGTGCAGCGACGCCTCCAACTGTGACATGTCGAGATGCATGCCCTCCCCGGTCCTCCTGGCGTAGTCCAAGCCCGCCAGTATGGATGCCACGGCGAACTTGGGCCCGATGAAGTCGGTATAGGCGCCGTAGGGGTTCACCGGGTCCCGGTCAGGCCAGCCGGTGATGTAGGTCAAACCGGCCAACGACGACAGCACCGCGCCGAAGCCGGGCTGTTTCTCCATGGGGCCGCCCCGTCCCAGCATCGAAGTGCTGAACATCACCAGCTTGGGGTTGAGCTTCTTCAGGTCGTTGAAACCCATCTCCCAGCTTTCAAGGGTGCCCGGAGTAAAGTTCTCGGTGAGCAGGTCGGCCCACGTCGCCAACTTCAGGATCAGGGGCCTGGCCTTAGGGTGGCGCATGTCGATGGCGACGCCGTACTTGTTGGCGTTGTAATTGGCGAAATAGCCGCTGCGGTTGATGCCCGGTATGTCGTCCTTCAGGGGCGCGCCGCTGCGCAGGGTGTCGGGCCGCTTGGACGACTCCACCCGGATTACCGTGGCCCCGTATTCCGCCAAGTACTTGGTAATCATCGGCCCCACGGCCACCCAGCAGAAGTCCAGCACCTTGAGCCCGCTGAGGGGCTTGGCACCAGCATCCGCGGCTACATTCGATTCCGTCGTCATCGGCCAACGCCTCCGGCTAGATTATTCCTTCCGATTGCAGAGAAGCCACTTCTTCGGCGGTCAACCCCAGTTCGCCTTGGTAGATTTCCTCGTTGTGCTGCCCTACCAGGGGCGGCTGGCGGCGCAGCCCCAAGCGGCCCCCCTGCATGTCCTTGATGAAAGGTCCCGGATAGGTGAAGGACTCGTCCAGCTCCTCATGATGGACCTCTTTGAAATATTCCCTGGCCTCCAAGTGGGGATGCGCCAGAATGTCCTTGGGGGTAGAGACCGGGAACATAAGGATGCGCCGTTCCACGCTGCCTTCGACCAGCTCCGCCCGGGTCAGGTGGGAGAAGAAACGCATCAATGGGTCGATGACCCGGACCATCAATTCGGCCCGCATCTCCCCATAGCCCAACTCCTCCCAGTTCACCGAGTTGAGGTATTCGTCGCCGTACCCCTCCTCATCCATCCATTGGAGCAGGGCCCTGGTGCTGGCCGCCGACCCGCCGCCGCCACCGCCAGCCGAATAGTTGATGTAGCCGTCCTTGCAGGGCCAGGAGATGCGCACCACGTTGTCTCCGGAAGTCTGCCGGTACACTCCCATGCGCTTCAGCAACACTTGGTTCACGTCCCATTGCTGCGGGGCATGGGCCAGCGTCCGGGCCACCGCCTGCTGGCAGGAAACGTCCACCCGCTGGCCTTGGCCGGTGAGGGCCCGGTGGGTGTGGGCCAGCATCGCCCCGGCCGCTCCCGCCGCCGAGCCGTGCAGGTAGAAGTGGGGAGAACTCACCCGCACCGGCGGGCGGTCGGCGTCGCCGGTCAGCCACATGAACCCGCCCAGAGCAGTCCCCACGATGTCAGGGGCCTTGAAGTTGGCGTAGGGGCCGTCCTGGCCGAAGGGCGTGATGGAGACCATCACCAGGGCCGGGTTTACTTTTGACAGCGCGTCGTAGCCAAGCCCCAGCCTGTCCATATAGCCAAGAGACGCCGACTCGATGAGGAAATGGGCCTGCTCCGCCATGCGCAGCAGCAGCTCCCTGCCCCTTTCCGACTCTAGTTTGAGGGTGACGCTCCGCTTGTTGGCGGCGTAGGACCACCAATAGAGGCTCTTCTCCGGGTCCGTCTCCCCGTGATAGAAGGGGCCCAGCTTCCGGGCCGTGTTCCCGCCCGGGGGCTCCACTTGGATGACGTCGGCGCCCAAGTCCGCCAGTATCTTCCCGCACAGCAGACCCCGCTGGTCGGTGAGATCCAGAACCCGGTAGGGGCTCAAGAGATGTTGGGATGGGTCCTGATTCTCCGGCATTGTCGCTTCTCCTGGTTGCGGCGGTCCTGGGCCCGCGGGGGTCACACCTTGGGTATTTTAGTTGGGCTTCCACCGCCGTCAAGTTTCCACTGCCGCCGTTGACCCTCTCGCGCCTTCCACCTACAATACGGAGCGCAGCACCCAGGCGGCCAGGCTTGGTCCATCCAAGACATCTCCTTTCATCTTCAACTCATACTCAACCGGGGGGGCAATCATGAAGCTCGTATTCTTCGACGATTTCAAGCTGGGAGTAATCAAGGACGGCAACGTAGTGGACGTGAGCGGGGCAGTGGCCGGCGTCAATCACACCTCGCCCCAGGACCTCATCAATCAAGTAATCGCCAACTTCGACCAGCACCGCGCCGCCCTCCAACAGGCGGCAGACAGCGGCCAGGGCGTTCCGGCAGACCAAGTCAGGTTGCGGTCTCCCCTGCCCAAGCCGGGCAACATAGTGGCCATGGCGGTCAACTACATGGAGGACGGCACCCGGGACGAGCCCGCCCCCATCAACGCCTTCCACAAGTCGGGCAACGCGGTCATCGGACAGGGCGACACCATGGTACTGCCCGACGTTCCCGCCACCATCTTCGAAGGTGAAGCGGAGCTTGCCTTGGTTATCGGCAAGCGGGCCAGCCACGTCAGCCAAGCCGACGCCTTCGATTACGTCTTCGGTTACCTGAACTTCATCGACGGTTCCGCTCGCGGCCTGCCGCCCAGCGGCAACACCTTCTACCAGATGAAGTCCCGGGCCACCTTCGCCCCCATGGGCCCTTGGCTGGTGACCGCCGACGAGATCGAAGACCCCCACGAACTGCCGGTGCGTCTGTGGGTCAACGAGGACCTGAAGCAGAACTACAACACCAACGACATGGCCCACAAGATTCCCAGGATCATCGAGTGGGTCAGTTCCATCCACGAACTGGAGCCCGGCGACGTCATCGCCACCGGCACCAACCACCGGGGCCTGAGCGCCTTCCAAGACGGCGACAGGATAGACATGGAAGTGCAGGGCCTGGGCACCCTGCAGTTCGGCGTCAGCGACGACCTGAAGCGCACCTGGGCCCGCACCACCCGCCTGGAAATGGCGGAGCAGGGCAGGGAAGGCACCACCCCCCAAATCTCCGGCAAATACGCCTAAACCACACCGCCGCTATAGAGTCCAAGGCGCCCCGCGGGGCGCCTTGGACCGGCCCCCACAACCTGCATCCTGCCCGCTGCTCTCCCCGCGCTGCCCTTCTCTCTTCCGGGCAGTGGTCTTCCGTCCCCTGAGCGTTGACAGTCCTATTCAATCCATATAGGCTTGCCCAAAAGGGCATTGGGAGTCCCCCCAAGCTGGGAGTCGTGATGGAAATCAAGGACCTGATTATCGACGACCGGGACCAGGGCATCTTCAAGGTCCACCGCTCGGCCTTGACCTCTCCGGAGCTTTTCGAGCTGGAAAAGGAGCGGGTCTTCGACCGGTGCTGGCTGTACTTGGGCCACGAGTCGGAAGTGGACAAGCCCGGAGAGTACCGCCGCCGCGAAGTGGCCGGACGCCCACTCTTCTTCGCCAAGGGCAGCGACGGCCGGGTGAGGGCCTTCCTGAACAGTTGTCCCCACCGGGGCGCCATGATCTGCCGCCATGACGAAGGCACCACCGAGTCTTTCCAGTGCTTCTACCACGCTTGGACCTTCAACAACCAGGGCCAGTTGATTGGAGTGCCCGACGAAGAGGGCTACGGCCCCAACTTTCAAAAGTCCCAGCTCGGCCTCATGCCACCGCCCCGGGTTGAGAGCTATCGGGGTTTCTGCTTCGTGAGCTTCAACCCCCATGTCGAGCCGCTGGTTGAATACCTTGCAGGGGCAAGGGAGTACTTGGACCTGATTGCCGACCAGTCCGAGGCCGGCATGAAGATAACCAAGGGCACCAACAAGTACACCATGCGGGCCAACTGGAAGCTGCTCTGCGAAAACAGCATGGACGGGTACCACTTGGCCCCCACCCACCAGACATACTTGGACTACATTGCCAGCCTTGGCCCCGACCAGGACGGCGTGGACGTCCGCCAGCGCCGGTTCGGCATAGCCCGGGCCTTGGGCAACGGGCACGCCGTTATCGAGAACGAGGCCAGGAACGGGCGTCCCATTGCTCACTGGCATCCGATGTACGGGGAGGAATCCAAGGAGGAGATATCCGGCATCAGGGCCGCGCTGGTGAACAAGTACGGTGAGGAGTGGGCGTTCCGGATGTGCGACACCTCCCGCAACCTCCTGATATACCCCAACTTGGTCATCAACGACATCATGGCCATCACGGTGCGGGTGTTCTGGCCCCAAGCTCCCGACCGGATGGACGTTACCGCTTGGAACCTCGGGCCTCGCGAAGAGTCGTCCCAACAGCTCGCCCGGCGGTTGGACAGTTTCCTGACCTTCCTGGGACCCGGCGGCTTCGCCACCCCGGACGACGTGGAGGCCTTGGAGTCTTGCCAGCGGGGTTTCCAGGCGAAGGAACTGGAGTGGTCCGACATGTCCAGGGGGATGCACCGCGACCCCAGGAGCAACGACGAGCAGCAGATGCGGGCCATGTGGCGGCAATGGCACGCCCACATGATGGGATTGGGGCATGTCGACACCGTCGACCAGCCCGGCCGAGACCGCCTGGCCCTCACCCCGGAGTTGATAGCCACCGGCGATGACTAGCCGCAACGGCAACCCGATGGACGTCGTCTTCGACGCCAGTCTCCGCTTGGAGGTGGAGGACTTTCTCTACCGTGAGGCGGCGTTGCTGGACGAATGGCGCTTGGACGAGTGGGTAACCCTTTTCACCGAGGACGCCCGCTACGTGGTGCCGACCACCGACCTGCCCGAAGGCGACCCCAGCGAAAACCTAGTGTTCATTGACGACGACATAGTGCGTCTCCGGGCCCGGGTGGTGCGGCTCAACAGCCGCCACGCCCACCGGGAGTACCCTTGGTCCCGCACCCGGCGTTTCATCAGCAACGTGCGGGTCACGGAGGCGGACGGCGAAGAAGTCTCGGTCACCGGGTCGTGCTTGGTGTACCGGGTGAGAATGCGCCAAGCCGACCCCTACGTCGCCCGGTTCTTCTACCGATTGGTGCGAAGCAGCCCCGGTTGGAAGATTCGCTACCGCCGGGCCGAACTGGACTTGGAAGCCTTGGACGCCCACGGGGCCGTCAGCATTATCCTGTAGAATCAGGGCAGCCATTGGAGCGGGAAGGGGCGGCGTTCCGGGGCGCATTCCCCGGAAAAAGATAGCTTCACCAAGCAAAGATATGGAGCTTGAGCCAGCATGAAATTTTACAGCTTTGACGAGACCACCTATCCCGGCATTCCCGACGAAATCGGTCCCGAGTCCAGGCAGACCAACAAGTTCTGCGACCCCCAGTTGGCGGCCCTCACCTACCGGGAGCACTTGGACGAGTGGGAGTTGTGCGAAGAGTTGGGCTTCGACGGGGCCTTCGTCAACGAGCACCACTTCACCTACTTCAACATCAACCCATCGTGCACCGTATTGGCCGCCGCGCTCATCGCCCGCACCAAGCGGATGAAGGTGGGCGTCATCGGCCACGTCCTGCCCCTGCGCCACCCGGTGCAGACCGCCGAGGAGTTCGCCCAACTGGACGTGCTCTCAGGGGGACGATTCATCGGCGGCATAGTGAGGGGAGTCCCCCAAGAGTACGTATCGTACAACGTCGACCCCTTCAGTAGCCGGGAGCGCTTTGCCGAGACCTACGAAATCCTCAAGAAGTGCCTCACCGAAGAAATCTTCGACTACCAAGGTGACTTCTACAACTTGAAGGCGGTGTCGGTGTGGCCGCGGCCGATCCAGGACCCGCTGCCCATCTGGATGCCCGCCGGCTCTGCCGAAACCATCGAGTTCGCTGCCCAGCGGCGCATTCCCATCGCCCGGGTGTGGAACCCTACGGTGGTCTTCCAGGATGCCTTCGAGTACTACCAGGAAGTCGCCAGGGAGAAGTTCGGCTGGGAGGCCGGACCCGAGCAGTTTGTTGGCTCCCGGTACATCCACGTGGCCGAAACCACCGAGAAAGCCATCGAAGAGTGCCGCGACGCCGTGATGTACGTCCGCCGCTTGACTACCTTCAGCCGCCCGGTGCAGGTGCCAGCGCCGGTGCCGGGGCTACAGACCGACCGCTCTTACCAGTACCGCAAGCGCTCCTCCGGCGCCGAGATGCCAGGGCCTGGAACCCCCTTCGAGAAGCTACGGGAGACCGGTTTCGTGGTCTGCGGCGACCCCGACTACGTGACGGAATGGCTGGCCAACGACATGCAGACCGCCGGTTACGGCCACTTCCTGGGCATGTTCCGGGTGGGCAAGAACACCCACGAGAACGTCATAAAGTCCAAGCGCCTGTTCGCCGAGGAGGTCATGCCCCGGCTGAAGGACATCAACGCCGGCAATGTCAGGACGCCCGAGAAGCAGGCTGGGGCCGTTTAGCTCCAAGCCCGCAGTACAAGAGAGATAGAGAAATCAGGAAGCAAACAAGAAATGACCCTTCCTTTGTATGAAGACTTCAACTACACCTTGACCCGGGAATCCCTGGAGACCCGCGGGGAATTCCAGGAGTCCGGAGAGGGCAAAGTGTCGGTGGGTTGGGAAATGGTGGTCCCGCCGCCGGGACCCGACGGCGTGCCCTACCAGTTGATCTTCGTGGGGCCCACCTCAGAGCACCGGGGCTGCGCCATGCGCTTGTGCTTGGTGGACGCGCAGGGCGTTCCCGCCCCCGACGATGCGGAAGTGACCCTGGAGACCTACTACAGGATCGGGCCGGACTCCGTTACGGAGCGAACCGTCATGTTCCAAGGCCGGTACGGGGACTTCAGTCAAATAGCCGACCAGCGGGTGACTGACGCTGCCGTGGCGGTTCAGAAAAGGGCCGAATCCGGGGAGGACTACATCATCAGGTTCGGTGTGACCCTTCCCGACGGCGCTTCACTTCCGGACCCTGAAGCCAACGATTCTTATTTCGAGCTTGAATGTGTAAAGCTCTGGTGGAACGAAACGGCGTGACCACCCGGGAGAAACCCGCCCGAGCCCAAGAAACTGAACCCCAGACGTCAAAGAGGTGGTTTTATGGGAGCCGCTGACGGGTCCATTTTCAAGCGCCAAGCGGTGAAAGTCGGGGAATTTGACGTTCCCTGCCTGGTGGGCGGTGCCGACGAAGACATTGACCCGGTGCTCTACCTTCACGGCATGGGGGGCGCCGGCAAGTGGGAAGCCTGCCACATGGCCTTGGGCACCACCGCCATGACCTACCTGCCCCAGTTGCCCGGTTGGAGGGAAGGAAAGCCGCCGGAATCGCTGCAGTCCGTGGCGGACTACGCCAGCCTGGTTATGGAACTAATGGACGCGCTGGAACTGGAACGCGCCACCTTGGTCGGACACTCCATCGGCGGCTGGATCGGACTGAAAGCGGCGTCCCGGGCACCGGAGCGCGTCAGCCGGATGATAATGGCGGGCCCGATGGGCTTGGACGTTCCAGGCGCCGCCTCGCCCGACTTGGGCAGCTTGGACCAAGAAGCCTTTGCCACCGCGGTGTTCGCTAAGCTGGGCCTCATCGCCACCGCCCAGTCCTACGGGTTCGGCGCGGAGTGGGAGAACGTGCGGAGGGGGCCGGAGTTCGAGCGCCAGTGGAAGGGACGGGGCTTGGTAGTAGAACTGGTCAAGGAGGGCTCTTCCGACCCGGAGATGACGTCCATGCTGCCCAGCATCCAGGCCGAGACCCTGCTGGTCTGGGGCAAGCAGGACGGGCTGGCCCCGGTGGAACAGGGAGAAGCCCTGCGCTCCGCCCTTCCCAACGCCAAGCTGAACGTCATAGAGAACTGCGGGCACCTGCCCATGGCGGAGAAGCCGGAGACCTTCAACCGCCTGATCCGGGACTTCCTGGTGGGAGTGGAGGAAGACATTCCCGACGTGGTGCGGGTCTAACCTCGGCCCGGCTTACACGGTTGCCGGAAGCCGCACTAATGCGGTGAATGCCGCCGCCGGATGTGAAACAACCAAATTTGGGGACAGGAGGAAAGCCATGGCCAAGATTAAGCACATCGCAATACGCACCCCGGACCCGGAGAAGACCGCCGCTTTTTACAAGTCGGTATTCGAGTTGGAGGAAGTGGGCCAAGCCGGCACGGGAGTTTATCTGTCTGACGGCTACATCAACCTGGCCATCCTTAGGAGCAACGATAACGGCAACGGTGAGTCTCCCCGGGACATTCCAGGCTACGCCGGCATCGACCACTTGGGATTCGTCGTCGATGACGTGGACGCCGCCACCAAGAAACTCGAAGAAGAAGGGGCCACCGCCATGGGGCGGCTGGACTTGGGCCACCAGCAGCCCGAGAACGGGCGGTCCTACTACGAGCTCAAGTTCCGGGGACCCGACAGCCAAGTGATTGACATCAGCGGGGCAGGCTGGGTCGGCACCTAAGCAGCAACCCATGCCGTCCTGTAGACGGATTGCCGGTAGCCGGCGAGGATTACCCTAATCGCTGTATCGCAGCCCCGTGACTGCAGCGATATATAGTTTGGGTTCCCTACTTGTCATCTCAAAATAGGTGAAGCGTAGATGCAACTGGAAGGTAAAGTCGCCCTGGTAACCGGGGGCGCCCGGGGATTGGGCCGCTCCATGGCATTGGCCTATGCCCGGGAGGGAGCCGATGTCTCCATAGTAGCCCGCACTCCCTCGGAGATGGAGGCTGTGGCTTCGGAGATTCGCTCCCTGGGCCGACGGGCCCACACCGTGAAAGCCGAACTGACCACCAGCGAAGGCGCCAACCGGGCGGCCCAAGAGACCATCAACGAGCTGGGCAAGATAGATATCCTGGTCAACAACGCCGGCGGGTACCGCCTCTTCACCAAGGACCTGACCCACTCGGTAACCGTGCTGGACATAACCGAGGAGGAGTGGCGGCTGGTCATGGAGTCGAACCTGACCACCACCTTCATGGCCTGCAAGGCGGTACTGCCCCACATGATAGAACGCCGCAGCGGCGTAATCATCATGCTCACCTCCAAGAACGTGGCGCGCCGCGGCCGGGCCGGGCAGGCATCCTACGGGGCCTCCAAAGCGGCGGTGGAGCGGCTCAGCGAGTCCTTGGCCGACGAAGTGAAGGACTTTGGCGTAGCCGTCAACATCCTGGACCCCGGCTGGAACCTGACCAAGCCCAACGACGATTACGACGATGAAGTCCACAAGCGCATGAGGCTGCCCGACGACATTGCCGAGGTGGCCGTATACATGGCCCTGCAGACCCCGGACAAGGTGGCCGTATACATGGCCCTGCAGACCCCGGAGACCATGTCCGGGCAACTGGTGGCCGCTCCCGAATACGACGAAGAGCACGGCATCCATCGGCCATCGGCCTACGACCGGCTTCACGTCTGATTCCTTTCTTGGGAGACTCCTTCCGCCCGGGACCCCGGGCAGAAACCGGGTTTCCTTTCGTTTTCTACCCCGATCGGAAGGTGAAATTGAACAGTGCAACTTGAAGGCAAAACGGCCTTGGTCACCGGCGGCGGACGGGGCGTCGGAAGGGCCATCGCCTTGGCTTACGCCAAGGAAGGCGCCGACGTGGCAGTAGTCTCCCGCACCGGCGCTGAGGTGGAGGAAGTGTCCCAAGAGGTCCGCTCCCTGGGCCGGAAGGGGCTGGCGTTAAGCGCCGACCTTACCGTGGCAGAAGAAGCAGTCCGGGTAGCGGATTCCGTGGTCCGGGAGCTGGGAAAGATCGACATCCTGGTGAACAACGTCGGCGGCTACCGCATGAACACCAACAATCATGTCCACCGCATCAGCTTGGTGGACACCGCCGAGGACGAATGGCGGCGGGTGCTGGACTCCAACCTGACCACCGCTTTCCTCACTTGCAAGGCGGTGTTGCCCCACATGGTAGAGCGGCGCACCGGAGCAATCATCGGCCTGGCGTCCCGGGACGTAGCCCGGCAGGGCATGGCCGGACAGGCGTCCTATTGCGCTGCCAAGGCCGCCTGCCAGCGCCTGAATGAGTCCTTGGCCGACGAGGTCAGGGAATTCGGCATCGCGGTGAATTCCCTGGACCCGGGCCGCGTCCTCACCAGGGTCAACGACGACTACGACATCGAGGTCAGGAAGCAGATGCGGCTGCCCGAGGACACCGGTGACGTCGCCGTCTTCCTGGCCCTGCAGACCCCGGAAACCATGACCGGGGAACTGGTTTACGCCCCCGACTTCGACCGGGAACGGGGCGTCGAGCGCCCTACAGCCTACGACCGGCTCCACACCTAGCATGCGCCTAGCCGGCCGGCTGCTGCACCTCTTCCCCGGCTTCTGGCGAGGCCGCGGGAGCCCGCCTTCCCCGTCCGGCCCTTATCGCTGAAATCAAAAGCGAAGCGAAGAGCAGTCCTGCCATGGTCCAATAGGCCCGGCTCAACCCGTCGGTAAATGCCCGGCAGGGACCTTCATCCAGTCCGCACTGCACCGAATCCAAGCTGGCCTGGAATCCCATCTGCGCCATCGTGCCGGTAACTATCACCGTGGCCAAGGCCACGCTGGTCACGTTGGCCCCGTTCCGCACCAAGTTGGTAAAGGCGGTGACCGCGCCGAACCGCTCCCTCTCCACCGCGCTGAGAATCGAGCTGGTGTTGGGGGAGAAGAAGGTCCCGACTCCAATACTGTGAATGACCAGCGCACCCATTACCAGGAGCAGGGGAGACATCTGGTCCAAGCTGGAGAGCATCAGGACACCGACGACGCCGACCCCCAGCCCGCTGACGGTGAATATCCTCCAGTCGTAGCGGTCCGACAGCCGCCCGCTGATGGGGCCCATCACCGCAATGCACAACGCCGCCGGCACCACTATCAGCCCCGATTTGGTAGGGCTGTAACCCAGCACTTGCTGCAGGTAGAAGGGCGTCAGGAACAGCACCGCCGAGCTTCCGAGGAAGGTGAGGAAGGCCGAGGACACTCCCAGGGTAAACACCCTCCTCTGGAAGAGCCGCAGGTCCAGCAGGGGCTGCTCCAGCCTCAGTTCCCACCACACGAAAACGGCCAGGAAGAGGACAAAGGCGGTGAGGGATGCCAATATCAGCGGCGAGTCCCAGCCCCACCTTTGTCCGTTGGTTATTCCCATCAACAGGGCCACCAGCGCCACCGCCGAAAGGGCCGCTCCTCCCCAATCGAAACTCCTTCCCGACGCTCCCGGCCCAAGGTCGCCGGTTCGTGACTTGTCCAATATTGCTACGGAAATGATGGCCCCCACCAGCCCCATCGGTATGTTGAACAGGAAGACCGCTCTCCAGCCGAAGCTCCCAACCAGCAGCCCGCCAAGGGCCGGGCCGGCCACCGCGCCCAAGCCCACCATGGTCATCATCATTCCCAGGGCCTTGCCCCTCTCGCCTTCCGGGAAGGTGGAAGTGATGATAGCCATGCCGGTGCCCTGGTTCATAGCCGCGGCACAGCCCTGCACCAAGCGGGCAGCGATCAAGACCGTAAGGTTGGGCGCCGCCGCCGCCGCGGCCGAAGATGCGGCGAACAGCAATATCCCCAGGATGTAGACCTTGTTGCGGCCCACGATATCGCCCAGCCGCCCCATGGGAAGCAGCAGGGTGCTGATGGCCAGGGCGTAGCCAATGACCACCCACTGGATGGTAGCCAAGTCGGTGCCGAAGTTCGAAGCCACCGACGGCAGGGCAACGTTGACGCTGCCGTGGTCCACCACCGAGGCGAATATGCCCACGGCCATCGCCGCGGCAGCCCAGTACTTGTAATTGGGACTGTTTTTGACCGAAGCCAGCAATGAAAATTCCTTACCGGGTGTCGCCACCGGGTATCGCCCGCCCCTTGGTGATTGCAACCCCAAAGCTCGGCAGGCAGGAGACTGAGGAAGATTCTAACACCCGCCGCGGGCCAAGGCTCCGCAGCCCCTGACGGAAAGTGATGCTTTGACTGCCTGAAACGGACTATTCCCACCCTTTTCCTCATGGGGGCCGTTTATCAGGCAATATTCATTCACAATTTCTGGACATACGGATAAGCTAGTATTATCATCGTGACAAGGTGGTAAACGGAAACGCTGTAGCTGCCCGCGAAGCCAAGGTCCTCATCGACCGGGTGTCCGGCTATCTCCCTCAGGAGTCGACGGAGCTGGTAGCCGATGCCTACGACTTTGCCGACCGGTGCCACCAAGGCCAGACCCGCAAGTCGGGTGAGCCCTACATTGCCCACCCTCTGGAAACCGCCCTCTTCCTTGCGGACCTCCACCTGGACTCCCACACCATCATTGCCGCCCTCCTTCACGACGTGGTGGAGGACTGCGGCGTCACTGTCGAGGAGATTGACTCCAAGTACGGCCGGGAGGTCGGCGCCTTGGTGGACGGCGTCACCAAGCTGGCCAGGATCAACTCCCGCTTCTCCGTAACCCCCGATCACCGGGAAGGCCAGCCCGCCGGACTTGGGTTCCCCGATGAGCAGGACCCCGTCTACGCCGAAAGCCTCCGCAAGATGCTGGTGGCAATGGCCGAAGATATCCGGGTAGTGCTGATAAAGCTGGCGGACCGTCTCCACAACATGCGCACCCTGGACGCCCTGTCCCCGGAGAAGCGCCGCCGCATAGCCCAGGAAACCCTGGACATCTACTCTCCCCTGGCCCACCGCTTGGGCATCTGGGAAATCAAGTGGCGCTTGGACGACCTGGCCTTCCAGCACCTGAACGAGGAAAAGTTCCAGGAGATTTCCAACCTCATTGCCGGCCGGCGTGAAGAGCGGGAGGAGTACATATCCCGGATGGCCGAAATGCTCCGGGCCGAACTGGAGAAATTCGGCCTCACGGCAGAGGTCACGGGCCGGCCCAAGGGCATTTACAGCACTTACCAGAAGATGGAGAAGTACGCCTCCCAAGGCAAGGAATTGCGGGAGATTTACGACCTCTACGCCCTGCGGGTGCTGGTAGACACCAACGAGGAATGTTACCGGGCCCTGGGAGTGGTTCACCAGCTGTGGCACCCTATACCGGGGCAGTTCGACGACTACGTAGCCAACCCCAAGGAGAACCTCTACCAAGCATTGCACACCACCGTCATTTGCGATGGCGGCAGCCCTTTGGAAGTTCAGATAAAGACCTACGAACTCCACCAGGTTGCCGAGTACGGCGTGGCGGCCCACTGGCGATACAAGGAAGGGAAGTCCGGCGACCTCAGGTTCGAGGAAAAAATGACCTGGCTGCGCCAACTGCTGGAATGGCAGCGCGAGGTGGCCGGGACCGCCGAGTTCCTGGAGTCGGTGAAGCAGGACATTTTCCACGACCAAGTTTTCGTCTACACCCCCAAGGGTGACATAGTCGAACTCACCGCCGGTTCCACCCCCATCGATTTCGCCTACAAGATTCACACCGAGTTGGGCCACCGTTGCATTGGGGCCAAGGTAAACGGGCGGCTGGTTTCCTTGGACACTGCGCTGCAGAACGGGGACACCGTGGAGGTCATGGCTTCCAAGGTGGAGCGGGGCCCCAGCCTCGACTGGCTGAACCCCAACCGCGGCTACGTAAGGTCGGCTGGGGCCAGGCAGAACGTCCGCTTGTGGTTCCGCAGGCAGGCCCGCAGCAGCAACATCCAGCGGGGCCGGGAGCTGCTGAAGCGGGAACTGCGGCGCCTGAACCAGCACGTGGACGACGCGGAAGTGCTGTCCATCTCCAAGTACGAGAAGATGGACGACTTACTCGCCGACTTGGGCTCCGGCGTGATAAGCGAAAGCCAATTGGCCCACCGTTTGGCCCAAGCCAAGCGGGAGACGGAGCCCGCCCTGCCGGCGGCGAAGCCTAATCTGCCCCTTTCCAGCCCCAGTTCGGGGATTTCGGTGCTGGGAGTCGGGGACCTGCTAATCCGCATGGGCAATTGCTGCAACCCAATTCCCGGCGACCCCATTCTGGGATTCATTACCCGTTCCAGGGGAGTGACGGTGCACAAGGTGGGCTGCCCCAACCTCAAGAACGAGGACGAGCAGGCCAGGATAGTCCAAGTTGATTGGGGCGAAGCCAAGAACCTGTACCCCATCCGGATTATGATGACGGCCTACGACCGGGTCGGGCTGCTCCGGGACGTCACCGTGCAGGTGTCGGAAGAAAACGTAAACATCGCCTCGGTTATCACCAAGGAACTCAAGGATGGCACCGTAACCATCGAGTTGACGGTCCACACCACCGGGTTGGAGCAACTGGGCAAGCTGTTCTCCAAGCTGGAAGGGGTGAGGGGCATTACCTCGGTGTTCCGCAACAGCTCCGCAGCTTCCACTCCGGCTTAGAGGTAACGAAATGGCTGAAAGGACTCCAATCATTCCCCAGGGCGTCAGTCCAAACCCGGCTCTCTCTCCCGGCATTCAAGTGGGGGACTTCCTCTACGTGTCGGGGCACGTCGCCACCGACGAATCGGGCAACTTGGTGGGACCCGGGGATTGCGAAGCCCAGTCCCGGCAGGTGATGTCCAACATCCGGAGAGTCGTCGAAGCCGCCGGCGGGACCATGGCCGACGTGGTCAAGATTACCTGCTTCCTGACCGACGTCGCCAACTATCCCGCCTACAGCAAAGTGCGCAGTGAGACCTTCCCCAGCGACCCCCCGGCAAGCTCAACCGTGGTTGTCGCCGCCTTGGTCCGACCCGAGTTGCTGGTGGAAGTGGAAGCCGTCGTCCACATTCACGGCTAGGGTCCAATAGCCGTAAGCCCCGTTAGCTGGGAAGGGGCTGAACTAAGGAACACTGGAGCCCCTTACCCCTTGATGGGAGAAGGTTGGGATGAGGATGGACTGAAGTTGCTCAGATGTTCCTTGGGTTCCAGGCCTTCCCCTTCCGGCCCAAAGCCGCCGTCCGGTCAGTCCAGTTCCCGCACGTCCTTGAACCGCAGCAGCGCAATAAGGCCGACCACCGAAGCCGCGGCCCCCACAACCGTCAGCGCCGTGTTGATGTCCACCCGGTCAGCCGCATAGCCGATGCCCACCGCTGCCAGCGGAATCAGCCCCGACTCGTAGTGCCAGACGCTCGACACCCGGCCCCTGAGATTGTCGGTGACCAGCGACTGGATGAGGATGTTATTGCTGACGACGGAATGAGTCTGGGACAGGCCCATCAAGACCATCAAGGGAAGGGCCACCCACACCCAGTGGGTCAACCCCAACAGCATAACCACAAGTGAGCCGGAAAGCAGCGAAAGCAGCACCACCAAGCCCTTCCGGGTAAAGAACCCCCACGTTGCAACGATAATCGTGGTCGTCAGCCCGCCGCTGCCCATCAGCGCCACCATGACTGTCCCCACGCCAACCCCGGCATCCAGCGCGTTCTGGGTGTATGCCGGCACCAGCAGCACCAAGGGCATGAACACGGTGGTGCGCAGGAAGTTCAGCATGGTCAGGCGGCGGATGGGCGAGTTGCCAAGAATGTAGACCAGCCCGTCCTTCAGGTTGGCGAACGCCGAAACCCGCCGGGCGGTAGAAGCCTCCCGGTAGGGAGTCTTCATGGGCAGAAGCAACAGCACCATCCCGCCGTAGAGCGCCGCCTCGAAGAAGAAGTTCCACTTGAACCCCACGGTGCTGATGAGCAGGCCGCCGACCAAGGGGCCGGACAGCCTCATGATATTGACCCCCATGGCATTCAGGGCCAAGGCGTTGGCCAAGTCCGACCTGGGGACGGTGTTGGCGACCAAGGCGTGGCGGACTGGCTGCTGGGCGGCGTGGGCCGCGCCAGAGAGCAGCATGTAGAGGTAGGCGTGCCAGACTTGGACCCACTCTCCGGCTATGAGAACGGCAAACCCGACGGCCAGCACCACTTGGACTATATGGGTGACGATGGCGATCAGCCGCCGGTCAATGCGGTCGGCCAGAACGCCGGCCCACGGTCCCAAGCCCAGGATGGGCAAAGACCTGATTCCGGCCACGGCTACGGAGTGCAGAGCCGACCCCTCGCTGATGGAAAGGACCAGCCAGCCCACGGTGAAAATCTGAAGCCACTGGGCGCCGTTGGCCGAGATGTTCCCGGCGAAGAGGAACCGGTAGTCCCTGTTGTTGCGGAGGGAGTCGAATGTGCGGAAGCCGCCCCGGGCCGGTTTTCCGGGCCTGCCGGGTGATGTAGGTGCGGCCCTTGCCTCCGGGGCTTGCTGTGCCGTGCTGTCCTCTGCCAAACCTGTGTCTGCGTTACCTCAAAGAACAAACCCATCCCGGCCGCGGTGGCGCCTGGAGCGGAAACCAACAGCCGAAATGGGTTCTACCCTGCTGTCTGGCCGGCGTCGTTGTGAGAAACGCCGGCCGGTCATGGTTATTGTCCCCGTTTAGTTAATAACGGTGAGTCGTCCCCCGTCTAGTTGTCGGAGGAGTACACCTCGGCCTCATGGGTCTCGGGGTTGTAGCGGTGCCTCAGCATCCCTGCCAGCTTGCGGCCCTCCAAGCGCACCACCAAGGCCCGGTCCTCGGCCACGCAGCGGGTGTTGTGTATCTCCCCGGGAAGGAAGAAGGCAATCTCGCCCGGCTTCTGGGTCCAACTTTCCAAGGGCTTGATTTCCGGGGAGGTACGGTCGGTCTCGGGGTATGACCAGCGCCACTTGGTCTGCTCAATGGCCCCGCTGTAGACGCCATAGACCACCCAAGTGGTGCCGTGGTCGTGGGGCAGGTTGTCCTGTCCGGGCCGCTGGATGCCGCACATGAGCAGGAAGCCGCCGTCGGGGTGGCCGTATTCCTCGTCGAGGTGAAGGTCCACCCGGCCAAAGCCGCCCTCGGCGGGCAGGTCCAGCTTCTCTTCCAGCCAGCCAGGGACGTTCAGCAGGGTCTGCATGTGCCGGGCAATCTGCTGTGCCTGGGTCCGGGGGTCCTTGGTGGCAGCAAATATCCCCCGCACGTCTTCAATGAAGGCTTCCATGGTGTAAACCTGTGTCTGTGTCATGGCGCACCTCTCTAGGTAGTATTTTCAGCTTTGGGGTCGTTGTTGACAGTATACCCTTATCCGGAGTCATTACAAGCGGGAGGGGGCTTGGCCCGGGTGCCGGCGCACAATTGGTTGCACCCAACTGGCTGTGATGGTTTCTCCTGAAGGCGTGGTACTATCCCGCCTCATGTCTGGCGGTACTTATTGACTATGGGCAACCGCCGGTCTCTGCCGAAGGCCCGGGGTGTAATTTTCACCCCCGGTGGAGCCTGTCGCCGCTTGTATTCGTTGCGGTCGGCGTAGCTGATGACTTGGGCAACGATGGCTGGGTCGAAGCCCATGTCCACCATTTCCTCGTAGCTGATGTCCTGCTCCACGTAGGCCTTGACCACCGGGTCCAGCAGGTCGTAGGGCGGCAGCGTGTCCTGGTCTAGTTGGTTGTCCTTGAGCTCGGCGCTGGGTGGCTTGTCGATGATCGCTTGGGGTATCACCGGGCGGGTCTCCCAGTTCCGGTTGCGCCACTCTGAAAGCTCGTACACCAGGGTCTTGGGCACGTCCTTCAGCACCGCAAAGCCGCCGGCCATATCCCCGTACAGAGTGGCGTAGCCCATGGCCATTTCGCTCTTGTTGCCGGTGGTCAGCACCATCCAGCCGAACTTGTTGGAGATGGTCATGAGAACGTTGCCCCTGATGCGGGCTTGGACGTTCTCCTCTGCCGTATTGGGTTCCGTGCCTTGAAAATAGGTTTCCAGCATGCCGGTGAAGGCCAGGTGGGCTGGCTCGATGGGCACAATCCACAGCTCAATTCCCAAGGCCTCGGCCAGATCCTTGGAGTCGGCAACGCTGCCTTCCGAGGAGTGCCGGGAGGGCATCCCTACGCCGACCACGTTCTCCCGGCCCAAGGCGTCGGCAGCGACGGTGGCGGTCAGTGCGGAGTCTATTCCACCCGACAGGCCCACCAACACCTTCCCGAATCCCGACTTGGTCAGGTAGTCCTTGGTGCCAAGCACCAAGGCCCGGTACACTTCTTCCAGCTCCCCCGGCGGCTCTTCAGGAGCAGGAATGGGCCGCGCCAGGCGCGGTGATGGTTTGGGGGGTGACACCTCCACAATCCGGGACTTGCCTATCTCCTCCAAGATTGCGGCGTTTTCCTTCCGGGGGCGGGAGTCGCGCAGCCGGGTTCTGAGCACGGAGTCTATGTCCAAGTCCACGATTATGAGCTCTTCCTGGAACGCGGGGCCCCTCGCCACCAGTTCCCCGGTGCCGTCATAGACCAGGCTGGCGCCGTCGAACACCAACTCGTCCTGGCCGCCCACCGCGTTCAGATATGCAACGAAAAGCTGGTTGTCGGCGGCCCGGGTGGCAATCATCTTCTCCCGCTGCTCCCGCTTTCCGGCGTGGAATGGGGAGGCGTTGATGTTGACGATGAGTTCCGCCCCGGCGTTGCGTTGCACTGCCATGGGGCCCACCGAGTACCAGATATCCTCGCAGATGCCGACGCCGACGTTGACTCCGCTGATGGTGTACACCGGGCAGGAGTCTCCCCGGCGAAAGTACCTGTCTTCGTCGAACACACCGTAGTTGGGCAGGTACATCTTGTGGTAGACGTCCACCAGCTTGCCCCGGTAGCCCAAGGCTGCCGAGTTGGCTGTGTCGGGCACAGACCCGACAAACCCCACCAGGACGGCGGTATCCCCGGCGGCGGCCACCACCTGCTCCATGGCTGCCAGGTTCTGCTTCAGAAAGGATGGCCGGAACAGCAGGTCTTCCGGGGGATAGCCGGTGATTGCCAGCTCCGGGAACGTGACCAAGTCGGCCTCCGCTTGGCGGGCGCGCTCCATGTATTCCAGTATCTTGGCGGTGTTGCCCAGAATATCACCTACGGTGGTGTTTATTTGGGCCAGAGCCAGTCTGAAACTGCGGGCCATGGCAACTCCGGAAGCGGTTGATAAGCCTCTACATGTTAACCCTTCCAGTCAAACGCGGCATAGCCGATTGGCTGGCGGTCTGCTTTCTCGGTGACGGGCCACTATCCCCAAGTGGCACGGCCAACCGGGGCCATGTTATTCTTGAGGCCAAATTTCCCAGACCACAGCAGGGCGCAGAAGGAGGTCTGACCGGTGGAACTGATCATCGGTTTGGCAATAGGGCTGATCGTTGGCGGGGCCGCCTCCTGGCTGGTGCAGACCTACCGGTCCAGGGAGCGCTTGATGCAAGCCGAAGCCCAACACCGGGAGACTACGGCCGGCCTCAGGGGCCAGTTGGAACAAGCGGCCAGCGCCAATGCCATCCTCGAAGCCGCCAAAGAGCAATTGAGCGAGACCTTCCAGGCCACCGCCAGCCGGGCGCTGCAGAGCAACAACGAGGTGTTCGTGAACTTGGCCAAGGAGAACCTGGGCAAGACCCTGGAGACGGCCAAGGGTGAATTCAACCAGCGTCACGAGCAGTTTCAAGCCTTGGTCAAGCCCCTGACCCAGAACTACGAGAAGCTGAACCCCCAAATAGAGTCCCTCATCAAGCAGAGCCAGACCCTGGCTGGCGAGACCGGCAAGCTGTCCAACGCGCTGACCAACAACCGACAGATTGGAAGCTGGGGCGAGGTCCAACTGCGGCGGGTGGTGGAACTGGCCGGTATGACCGAGCACTGCGACTTTGTGGAACAGTCCTCGGTAAACGGTTCCGGAGACCGTCCGGACATGACGGTGCTGCTCCCAGACAACCGGGCGGTGGTAGTGGACGCCAAGGCATCCACGGCAGCCTACTTGGAAGCCCACCAAACAGAAGACGAAGGGGCCCGCGATGCCGCACTGACCCGGCATGCCGGCGCGATGCGTTCCCAAGTCGATTCCCTGGCCGCAAAGAACTACGGCAATAAGGTGAGCGGTTCCTTGGACTTCGTGGTGATGTTTGTCCCGGGAGACCAATTCCTTTCGGCTGCCCTGAACGCCCATCCTGACCTGATCGACTACGCCATGCAGAAGCGGGTGGCCATAGCCACTCCGGTTTCGCTGATCTCCCTGCTATGGACGGTGGCCAACGGTTGGGACAGGTATCGCATCGCGGAGAATGCAGAGGTTATCCGGCAGGCCGGGGAGGAAATGCACAAGCGGATGCAGACCTTCATCAGCCGTTACCAGGGCGTGGGCAAGGGGCTGGAGGCCGCCGTCAAGTCCTACAACGACTCCATCGGCTCCTTTGACTCCCGGGTCGTGCCCCAAGGACGGAGGTTTGCCGAGTTGGTACGGGGCAGCGAGGAAGAGTTCACGGCGCCAAAGGGCATTGATGGAGTAGTGCGAGCCTCCAACTATGCCGAGACGGCCTCTGCCGGCCTGCCCTCCGGAGACTGACCCCAGGAAAACCGGGAAAAGGAAGCTTATGTACGAAAATATTCTGGTGCCCTTGGACGGCTCTGAAAACTCGGAACGGGCCCTGCCCCATGCCCGGGAAATGGCCAAGGCCTATGGGGCGACCCTGCACCTGCTCAAGGTGGTTTCGGTCTCCGATGAGTTGGGCTTCCTGCAGGGAGGAGAAGCCGGCTACGTTACTACGCCCCAGTACCGCGACTTGGTCGATAACATAATCAATTCCCAGCGGGAGCAGGCGGAGACTTACTTGGGTCAGGTCAAGTCCCGGCTGGAAGGCGAAGGAATCAACGTAGTGGCCGCTATCCTCGAGGGCGTAGCCGCCGACAAGATTACCCAGTACGCCGAGGAATCCAACATCGGACTGACGGTCATAAGCACCCGGGGCCAAGGCGGCATTCAGCGCTTCTTGGTGGGCAGCACCACCGACCGCGTCATCCGCTCCGGGAACCTTCCCGTGCTGGCCGTACCGCCGGAAGACTAGGGTCGACAGAGCCGAGGGGCTCCAGACCAGCGCCCGCAATACCGTGGACTTACTCCCGGCCCCGGGCCGTTTGGGGACAAGACATACCTCCTACCCCCGGGATCTCCGAGACCCACCACGGGGGCTTCAGAAGAGCGAACCGGGTGTTGCTAGGCGTCCGGGGGTGACTTCAGGCCCACCACGGCGAACAGGGGTTCTGCAGGCGGGCTCTGGCCAGGGTTCACGAAGCCGGACTTCATGGCCTGGAAGTTGCCCGCCTCTTCCATGTAGGACTCCACCAGCTCAATGTGCTGCCTGTCGTTTCCCATTCGCCAGATGCGCACCGCCTTGGTGGGAAACATCCGGTTGGAAAATGATACGATGAACACCCCGCCCGGCTTGAGGACCCGGTTAACCTGCCGGAAGGTTTCCACCGGACTGGTCAGGTACTGGGCCGAAACGGTTAGCACCGTAGCGTCGAAGGTGTCTTCCTCGAAGGGCAGTCGGGGGTCTTTGTTCACGTCGTGGACCACGTAGTCGTCCAAGTCCGGGTTGTCCTCCATCTCCTCGGCGTTCATGCCGAGGCCGGTGAGGCGGGCCTTGGGGTGTCCGGCCGGCCAGTGGGAGCGCCAACTGCTCATGAGGTCCAGCACCACCGAGTCCGGGGGGATCAATTCACGGAACAACCCTGAGACCGCGGCGATGGCGTGGTCGTCTATGTGGACCACCATCCGGGGCATGGTGTAGAACAGGGCGTCATCGCTTTCGTCTACGCGTTCAAACGCATCAGGCGGGTAGGGCGGCAAGGCAGTTTACCTCCAGGCCCCATGTTGGAGAAGGGACAATATTTTCAGCCGGGCCGGAATCGGGGAGTCCGGCGAATTGTACCACGCCCTGTGTTTCGGGAACCCAGTGGCAAAATAGACGCTGAGAGGTCGGCAGTGGCCCAACCACAACAGGTCCGGGAAACCCATCCCTATTTCATGCACGACGCCATTTTGGACCAGCCCCGGGCCGTGGCCCGGTTGCTGGAAGCCCGCCGGGACGGCGCAGCCGAGGCAGCAGCGGCTCTGGCGCAGAAGCGCCGGGTGTACTTGGTGGGCATAGGCACCTCCTGGCACGCCGCCTTGGTGGCCGAGCACTGGTTCAGGCATTTCGCCCAAGGCTCCCCCGAGGTGCAAGCTTGGCACTCCTTCGAGTTCTACTCCTATCCGCCGCCGCTGGACCAGAATGACGCCGTGGTCGTAATCAGCCACCGGGGCACCAAGACATACTCCTTCCTGGCCTTGGAACTGGCCAAGGCCCGCGGGGCCTACACCGTGGCTGTCACCTCCACCAGTCCCGGCGCCCGGATACGCGTGGCAGACCTGGAACTCAACACCGTGGAGCAGGAACGCTCGGCGGCCTTCACCGTAAGCTACACCTCGGCGCTGACGGTTTTGGCCCAGGTCGCCACCGGGTTGGGCCTCCCGGACGCCGGCGACAACCTTCGGGCAGACCTGCGGGCCCGCCTCCAGGAAGTGCCCGACCACATCGCTTCAGTGGTGGACCGGGAAAGTGAAATCGGGGAGACCTCCAAGGAACACCAGGCCCGGGTGCGCTACATCTGCACCGGCTGGGGCCCCAATACGGCCAATGCCTATGAAGTGGCCCTGAAGATCAAGGAGACCAGCGCCGCCGACAGCGAAGGACTCCAGACCGAGCAGATACTTCACGGCCCCTTCTGTTCGGTGGACGAGGGCTGCTTGGTCACGCTGATCGCTCCCCCTGGGCCGGGCCATCAACGGTCGCTGGATATAGCCCGGGCCTGCCGGGAGGTGGGGGCTCCGGTCTGGGCCTTGGTGCAACAGGGGGATGCCAACTTTCCGGGAGAACTGGGCCAAGCCTTCCTACTGCCGGAAATGCCCGAACTGTGGAGTCCCTTGGTGTACGTTGTGCCGCTGCAACTGTTCACCTACCACTTGGCGCTGGCCCGCAACACTCACCCCGACCTGTTTCAGCAGGACAACTCCAGGCAGGCTGCGGCCCGCCAACACTACGATCTCTAGGCACTCAACCACCCTTTGCACAGGAGCAGACCATGTCCACCAACGAAGCCCGGGAGTTTCTGGAACGGACCCAGCAGGGCCGGGGGTACACCCTGGAAATGCACCGCATCATGGCGGAAGCCGACCTGGAGTGGGCGGAGAAATACCACCAGTTCATCGAGGCCACTTACACCGGCCAGCGGTTGCTGGACCGCAAGACCAAGGAACTGCTGCAAATAGTAGTGGAGGCGGCGCTGCGGGCCGACGTGGAGCAGATTCAGGCCCATGTAAGGGTGGCCTTGCAGGAAGGGGCCTCGCCCCGGGAGATACTGGAGGCGCTGCAGGCAGTAATCGCACCCATGGGCGCCCTGGCCTTCCGCCGTGGGCTGCAGGCCTGGTCGGCAGAGACGGGGATAGGGGCGAGCTAAGGGTGACTACAAGGGAAAGGGGCCGGATTCTTTGGAAGCATCGCCCGAAACCAAGGTGACCTAGCGCGGCGCATCGCTTCTAAGTCACCTTCCCAACCGCTCCCTCGAAGCCCCCGCGCCTCCTCGACTGACAAGGGTTCGGCGGCCGGCGTTCGCAGCGCAAAGTTTATGGCCTCGCCCTTGGTGGCCAGTTGAAAACGCCGCATTACTTCGGCGCACGCTAAGTCGTTAATATCCACGGTGATGCGTGCCATAAGGCCTGTATTGCACCGTAGCCCAAAGAGGCCTGAAAACTAAAACCTATGGAAAGGACCCCCTTGGGCTACATGACAGTGACGAACGCTACTTCTCCCAGACCACCTTGTTGCTCAGGGTGCCAATCTCGGAGATGTCTATCTCTATGGTATCGCCGTCCTTCATGTTCTCGGTGGCGCCGTCGGTGCCCATCCAGACCACGTCACCGGGCACCAGCGTCAGGTACTTGCTCATCCGGCTGATGTAATGGCGGACGCTGAAGATTGCTGTCTTGACGTCGTATTCACCAACAGTCCGTTCGTTCAGCCTGACGGTGACGTGGAGGTCGTCGGGCTCCAGCCCGGTGACAATCCAGGGCCCCATGGGAGCGAAGGTGTCGGAGTTCTTGGCCCGCCAGAAGGTGCGGTCGTTCCGCTGCCAAGTGCGCTCGCTCACGTCGTTACCTATGGTGTAACCGAAGACGTAGTCCAGCGCCTGCTCTTCGGTGACGTTCTTGCACTCCTTGCCGATGACCACCACCAGCTCGCCCTCGTACTGCACCTGCTCCGTGGCGTCCTTGGGCACGATAATCGGGTCCAAGTGGCCGGTGATGGAGTTAACCGCCCGGTAGCCGATGTCCGCAGCTTCCGGCAGCTTGGGCTCTTCGCCCCGCATCTGGGCGGCCCAAGTCACGTGCTCCGGGTAGTTGATCCCCGCGGCGTAGAAGGTGGGTGGGATAACCGGCGGCAACAGCTTGACTTCAGAAAGCTGGTGCTGGGCCACCCTCTTCTGCTCCAGACCGGCCCCGCCGTTGCCGTCGAAGGGACTGCCAACGACTTCTACGACGGTCTCCCCTTGGATTACTCCAAAAGCTGTTTTGTCATTCTTACTGAACCTGCACCATTTCATGGCGACCTCTCCTAGCATCGGAATGCAGGCCCAATTTTCACACCCAGCCCACTGGGGGTCAAGCGGCACATCCGGCGAGACGAGAACACCCAAGTTGGGCGGGCCACGTTTGCCCCCAATACCGCCCTGTGTTAGCCTTGCCGGAGTTGAGCCCCGGCGACGGGGAGTCTGACGGAGGCTGGTTGCAGGCTATGGTTGGAAGGCTGGATGGTAAAACCGCTCTCATCACCGGGGCAAGCAGGAACATCGGCAGCGAGATAGCCTTGGCCTTTGCCCGGGAGGGAGCGAACTTGGTGCTGAACACCCGAAGCAGCAACGAGGAGCTGGAGCAAGTGGCGGCCCAGTGCCGGGAGTTGGGAGCTAGGGTGCACACCGTCCTGGCCGACGTGTCCGACTCGGAGCAGGTATCCCGGATGGTTGACGCGGGGATACGGGAACTGGGACAAATCGACGTGCTGGTCTCCAACGTGGCAATCCGGCCCCACCGGCCCATCGTCGAGGTCACCGACGAGGAGTGGCTGCAGGTGATGGCCACCAACCTGCATGCAACCTTCTACCTCTGCCGGGCCGTTTTGCCGGGGATGATGGAGAGAAGGTCGGGCAGCCTTGTTGCCCTGGGAGGCCAAGCGGCCATCACCGGAAGGCCGGGCACCACCGCGGTGACGGCGGCCAAGACCGGCATGCTGGGTCTCATACGATCCGTGGCGGCGGAGATGGCCCCGTACAATGTGCGGGCCAACGTGGTGAACCCCGGCTCAACCGACACCGAGCGCCGCAGCCCCGAGTGGTACCCGGAATTCCAAGCAATCACCCGGGGCTCCGAGGAGCACCTGCGGGATATCCCCATGCGGCGGCAAGCCACGGTGGACGATATAGCCAACGCCTGCCTGTTCTTTGCTTCCGACGAATCCGCCTACATCACCGGGGACAGACTGAACGTGGTCGGGGGCAGGTACATCGTCTAGCTGCCGGGACCGCTCGGCCAACTGGATGAGCTTCCCATTTCTTTTGGACTTTCCCGGACTCAGGCCCCCGTGGTTGGCGTGGCGCCCTGTTCCAGGTTGCCCCAAGCCAAGGCAGCGGCCCCGGTTATTCCCGCTGAGTCTCCCAGCGTACCAGCCACCAGCCGGAACTCCTTGTGCTTTTCGCTCATGGCATGGCCGTCCATGATTGCCTTGATTCGAGGCAGTAGGTCCAACTGGACCAACCCCACCGTCACTCCGCCCCCCAGGACCACCAAGTCCGGGTTGTAAAGGTGCAGGGTGTTGCCCAAACCCACGCCCAAGGATTCGACCGCTTCGTCCACCAGTTCCCGGGACAGGGAATCGCCATGAGCCGCCTCCCGGAAGACAACCTCGGAGGTGATGGATTCCGGCTCCATGGCGTTCAAGGTTGAGCCCGAGGCCCGGGACTGGGCCACCCGTTCTCTGGCAATGCGGGCGATGCCGCCGCCCGAACTCAGGGCTTCCAGGCATCCCCGGTTGCCGCAAGTGCAGAGGGGTGCCCTGGAGCTGCGGTCTATCACCATGTGGCCCACCTCGGCCGCCATGCCATTGGCCCCCAGCAGCAACCTGCCCTGTTCGACAACTCCTGCGCCCAGCCCGGTGCTGACAGTCACATAAACCAGGCTGGCCGTGGGAAACCCACTGTCCCTGGCGCCTCTTCCAGCGCCGAAGCGGAACTCACCCAAGGCCGCCAGGTTGGCGTCATTGCCGGCCCACACCGGGCAACCGAACATCGGCTCCCACAACTCCTTGAACGAGACACCGTCCAAGGGAGGAAGGTTTGGAGGATCGAAGATTGTGCCGCTGACGGGATCCACCGGCCCTGCGGCGGCTATCCCCAACGCCGTCGGCTGAAGGGGCCGGGCCATCTCCACGGACGCCCGCAACATTGCCTCGGCGGCATCCAGCAACTGCCGCCGGGTGCCCCCTTTCGGGCTGGGTGTGCGGTCCTGCCAAACGACTGCGCCATCCCGGTCGACGACGGCCACCCGGATCCAGGTGCCGCCCCAGTCCATCACTATGACACCTGTTCCGGGAGTGTTCATCTCGGCCACGAGCCCCTCAGACAAATAGAGCCTCTGCAAAACTTGCGCTGCTGTTCCGCTCCAACCTGCCCCACTCAGTTGTCCGGATAGAGTCCTTCCCGGAGCAGCAGGTCATCCAGCACTTGTCTCAGGTCCTGCCCCGTAATCGGACCCACAAATTTTCTCAGCACCCGTCCGTCGCCCCCGACAAAGAACTTTTCCGGAATACCCCGGACGCCGTATTCAATGGCAATCGAGCCTTCCCGGTCAATGGCGTTGGGATAGGGCACCCCGAACTCGGCCAAGTAGTCCACGGCTGCCTTCTCATTGTCCCATATGTTCACGCCTACGAACTCAACAGGGCGCTCCCGGTACTCGTTGTACACCTGCGCCAGTTCAGGGGCCTCGTGGCGGCAGGGGGGGCACCACGAAGCCCAGAAGTCCACCAAGACCAACTTTCCCCGCAACTGGGCCGTATCAAGGGCGCCGCCGTCAAAGAGTTCCATTTCGAAGTCGGTAATGTACTCCCGGCTGACCTCCACTTCCCCGAACTCATCGTTGACGCCCAAGCTTCCCGGTTCACTGCCCAGCTTTATCGAACCCCATGCCAGCAGCGCCAGCAAGGCCAGCACCGGCAGGGCTGAGGCCAGCAGAATCCACTGGCGCTTGGTCAACTATCCGGCTCCGGGGGAGTCCCGCCGGCGGGAGCGCCAACAGGGCGGGGACGGCTGGCCACTCCAGCCACCAAGGCCACCGCCAAGCCAAGACCGAAGAGCACCGGTATTGCCGTCAGCCAGAAGGACGACCCGCTGACCGCCGAAGCAACGCGGCCCGGAAGAGAGGGCCGGGGCAGGTTGTTTATTTCCAGGGTTAGTCCCTGCCGGGGATTCCGGTCCCTCGCCTCCCACACCCGGTACCTGGTGCCTTGAATGTCGATGGGAGGGACCGGCTCCAACGGGTCAACCTGGAGGCCGGGCAACGCCTCGGGGACCATGACTTGGTAAACCTCCGCGCCCTGCAGCAGGTTCTGCCGGTAGGAGACCCGGTCTTCTTCGTAAGGAAAGGTGAACGAGTACTCCACGCTATGGGGCCCCGGTGCTATGGGAGCGGTGACGGCGAACCCGGTGCCCACGGAGATTATCTCCGCGCTGGGCAAATCGGAATTGACGCTGAGACCCACCGCATCACCGGGCAGGGAGAACCTCAGGAAGCTCATCATTGGGGCGGCCGATGCCAAGTCGGGCTTGAGGGTGCGGTCGCTTTCATTGGTGAAGCGGACGAACTCCAAAGCGGAGATTTGCCCGTCGTTCTCATCAATTCCGACGATGACCAAGACCTGCCGCTGCACTCTGACCACGGAAACATCGGAAGTAGTCTCATAGACCGGCAGGGTAACCTCTTCTTCTGCCTCGGCAGGAGTGAGCACCGTACTGTAGGGCACTCCGTCGTAGGAGACATTGAACAGGAACTGCTCGCCCGACCCTCGGGACACTCCGGGAAAGGAGAAATCTCCGTCAGGTCCCGTCTCCGATTGGCCGGAATAGACCAAGTCCCCCGAGGGCCCGGTTACCAGCAGGAATACCGCCAACCCCGAAGGCGTTTCACCTCCGGCGGTCTCGTTGACCACCACGCCCGAGACCGTGAAGCCGCCGTGGCTGTCGCCCTCGGCCAAGCCCGGAAGCAACAGCGCCATTCCGGAAATCAAGACAACCACAGCGAGGCGCCACAGGGAGGCGCTCCGCCAAACAGACCGCCCGGCTCCACGGAGCCGCCACCGGACGGCGGGATGGGCCTTAACGGTCGGTTGCTTCAACGGAGGTCTCCGGCGCGGTTATGGAAGATGGCGGCTCCTGGCCCTGGCGTCTCAGGGCATCGGCGGCAGCTAGCCGGTAGGATTGCAACTGTTCATGGTACTGCTCGGGAGTGACCTTGCCCAGTTCGTAGTCCAACTGCAGGGTTTGGATAGACTCGCGGATTCCCTGGAATTCCAAGGCCGCCCCCGTTATTTGGACTGTGGGCTGGCTGGTTTCGCCCAAAGCCTCGCCTCTGCGCCTCGCCACGAGCAATGGGAACGCCACAATGGCCAAGCTGAAGCAAGCAAGCACGGCTGCTATTGCGATTTCCACTTCTTCAATCCGAGACGACGGTGAAGTAGCACATCAGGGACACCGCCCTGGTAACCGGGGCCTGAACTTCCGGCCCCGTACCGGCATTGGGCGGCGATTGCCCGTGCATCAACCGGGAACGGCGGGTTCGTTCGAAATGGGCAGGGCAACAGCCTCCCGTCGTACCGCCGGCACGGGTGCCGGCGCTTTGACCGGCGAGGGCCACAGGGAAACCAGAGTCCCCACCAACAGCACGGGGCCTGCTATCCACATCCACCACATAAGCGGGTTGACCAGTATCCTGAACCCCACACTTCCGTTAGCCAGATTCTCGCTGGGCACCAAGTAAAAGTCGTCCACCGGGGTGGAGCGGATGGCGGCCCTGGTCGATGCCATGTTGAAGGACGGGTAGAAGGCCCGCTGGGGATGCAGCACGTCCAGGAGTTCGCCCCCGCGGTAGAGTTCCACGGTGGAAGTGAACTCCGTCCGGTTTCCCTTGAACTCCTCCTCGGTTCCCAAGTAGCGAATTTCGTAGTCCTCGATGACCGCCGTTTCACCGGGAGCCAGGATCAGGTCCTTCTGGGTATTGAAGAAAGACGCTCCCACCACACCCAAGGCCACCATCACCACGGCAAGGTGGACGACGTATCCGCCGTACCGGGGCCGGTTGGACCAGATGAGGTGCAGGAAGGCCACGGGGTATATCTCCCCTCGGGAACTGTGCCTGGCCCGGGCGCCGCGCCACCATTCGGCGAGGATGCCCGTGGTGACCAAGGCGCTCAACCCGAAGCCGATCAGGGCATAGACCTTGTGTATACCCAAGGCTGCCAAGACCGCTACCACCAAGACTGCAACGGCGCCAGGCAGCAGCAGCGACCGCCGGATTCCGGCCACAGTGGAACGCCGCCAAGGGAGCAGGGGCCCCACTCCCATCAGCAGAATCAAGGCGAGCATCAATGGGCCGTTTATCTGGTCGTAAAAAGGCCGGGCTATGGTAATCGACTCGCCCAGACTGAGCTTGGAAATCAAGGGATATACCGTGCCCCAAAGGGTCACAAATGCGATGCCCAGCAGCATCAGGTTGTTGAGCAGAAACGCCGCCTCCCGGGACAGCATGGAGTCCAAGTGCTGGGCACTCCTCAACTGATGATATCTCCAGAAGAAGACGGCAAAGGGCACTATGGTCCCCACGGCCAGGAAGAGCAGGAATACCCAACCCAGGGTGGAGGCCCCGAAGGAGTGGACCGAGGGAACCGGGCCGCCCCGGTTCATAAACATGCCGTACAGGGCCAGGCTGAAGGCCGCGTTAATCAGCACGATGTTCCACATGCGGAACATGCCCCGGCGCTTCTGCACCATGATCGAGTGAACGAAGGCCGTCAGGGCCAGCCAAGGCATAAAGGCGGCATTTTCCACCGGGTCCCAGAACCAGAAACCGCCCCACCCCAGGATGGTATAGGCCCACCAAGAGCCCAGCAACAGACCGCCGGCCAGCAGGGCCCAGGAGATCAGGCCCCAATGACGTCCCGCGTCCACCCACTCGTCTCCGGCCTTGCCGCCCATGAGAGAACCCATGGCGAAGGACAAGGGGATGCAGGTCGCCACCAGCCCCGCCATCAGCATCGGTGGGTGGAAAAACATGCCCAAGTGGGTCAACAGCGGATTGATCCCCTGGCCGTCGGGCAACGCAACGGGAAGCTTGTCGAAGGGATTAGCCATGAACGCGGTGACCGCCAGGAAGAAGGCCAGCACGAACATCAGCACAGCGTTGGTGTAGGGCAGTGTGTCCCTCACCTGTTGAGGCGCCCTCCAGAGGGCCAGCGCCGCCAGGACCGAAAGGGCAAAGGCAATGTACAGCAGGGAGCCCTCATTCCCGGCATAGAAGGCCACCCAAGTGAAACGGTCCGGCATGGCCAAGTCGCTGTGGCCCGCCACGTAGGCCACTTGGAAGTCCCGGGTGATAAATGAAGCGACAAGGCTCATGGTGGCCACCAGCAGCACCAGCACCACCAAGTAGGAAGCTCTCCGGGCGCTGAGGGTCAAAGCCGGCGCACCGTAGACCTTACCCAACAGGGAGCCGAAAACCGCATAGGAGGACAGGGCCAGGCCTATCCAGAGACACATGGCCCCCAAGTCAGCCATTTTCGGCCTCCCGGGACGCCGATTCGCCTTCAGATTCCGAGGGGGTTGCAGGCATTGGGGAAAGGGCTAGTTCCCTGTCCGCCGCCTCCAAGTAGGGACTTGGGTCTTCCGAGGGTGGACCCTCTCCGGCAACGCCTCCGGTGTCCGCGGCTGGCCTGGCCGTCATGGAACGCAGCACCAGCAGGCCGGCGGCTAGAGCCGCCAGCACTGCAACCACTGGGACCGTCCAAGCTATAAGGTTCACCCCGGTCTTTTGCGGCGCCGCCAGCACGTCTTGGCCGTAAACACTGGCGAAGTAGTCCAGAATCTGCTCCCGGCTTTCACCTTGGGCCAGCTTCTCCCGGACGACTTGGCGCATCTGCTTGGCCAAGGGCACCTGGGCTTGGTCGATGGTTTCAGCCGGGCACACCGGGCACATCAACATTCCGTCGATGGCTTGGGCCTCCTTCTCCTCGAAGGCAAGCTCCCCCGGTGATACGGGGGGTGTCGCTTCCTGCGCCCGTGCGCCAACCGGGAGAACAGCCCACAACAGCACAGCCAAGAGGACGGACAGAAACATGGCCGGCAGTCTGAGGCGCGCTGCGCCAAGCTGCCGGTTGGGAAGCACATCGCGGCTGGTGCAAGAAGAAGAAGCCACTTACCCTGGGCGCGGGAGTGATTCGGGCAATGCCGTAGTCAACATTGTACCAACTTGGGCTGGGTGCTAAGGGTGAAGAGGAGCGGCAGTGTCGCTTGAAGCAGGTCGCTACGGCTGTATTTCCTGCTCGATGTACCCGGAGATGGCCTGCATTTCTTCTACCGTCAGCAGCTTGGAAAAGCTGGGCATTACGTTCAGCCCGCCTGCCATCAACGACTCCACTCCGGAACGGCCCATGGTCATAACGGGCTCGGAGGTCAAATCCGGGTCGAGCAGGGGGGTGTACCCGTATTCGTCGACGAGCTGCTGCAACACCGGGCCGTTTCCCCTTCCATCGGCGCCGTGGCACATGGCGCAGTTCACCGTGTAGAGGTATTCCCCGTCGGAACCGAAGGCTGTGGTGTTCTGCGGCTCCGGGAACCAGGCCACCGCTCCCTTGACACCGTCCACCCGGGGCGGCTCCTGGGACTTGTGGGACTGCTGGTAGTGCATCTCGTAGAAAATATCCAGCGGGTAGGCCCCTTGGCCGCAAGCCGCTAGGGCCAAGCCGGCCACCATAGCCAGCCCCAACAACCAGAGCTTTGTCCGGCTCTTGGAGGCCGCAGGCTGCGGTGATACTTGGTATGTGATGTTTTCGTGTTTCACGCTGGACAAGGCCTTCGGCTATCCCGCCCGGTTTTCTTGAATAACGTCAACAGCGCCGGCGCCGGAGAGAATTCCCGAGACGCTGGGCAACTGGTCCTCTTCCACGTTGACCAACACTCCGATATAGCCTTCGGTGATGCGGGTGTCGTACAAGCCCATCTTCACCCTGGGCAGCCGCGATTCAAACACGATGCCAATGATGGTGAAGATGATGGCGGAAAGCATTGTGCTCTCGTAGGTGATTACCGCCATTGGCGGCAGGGAGAGGATCGGCTTGCCACCCTGCACCATGGGATAGGCCATCTGGGTCATGGAAGTCAGCATGATTCCAATGGTCAAGCCCACAATGGCGCCCAGCAGAGGGAACAGGTAGAGACGGTGGTTCTCAGGCCGCTCTCCGAATGCGCCCTCCGGATAAGGAGCGTCGGTGAGGAAGTCGAAATTCCTCGGGTCGACGTTTGCTTCTTTGAGAGCGTCGCCTGCGTTGGCCGCGTTGTCGGCGGTTTCAAACAGACCCAGAATCGGTTTTATTGCCATGTGCTTAACCCCGCTTCTCTCCGGGGAGGGCCGGCGCTCCCGGACCCCCCGGCTTGAGGTGCTAGTCCTCCCTGTAGGTTGCCGGCACCGTCCGGCGTCCTATCTGGACTTCCGTCTTCAATATGTCGCCCTCTTTGATGTCATACAGTGGTATCAGGGGCAGGACCCGGCTGAACAACAGCATCAGGATCGACACCAAGCCGAAGGTGCCCGCTATGATCGTCACTTCCACCGGGCTGGGCGTATACGAGGCCCACGTGAAAGTGAACACTCCCTTGTTGGCCAAGCCGGGGACAATTATCAGGTATCTCTCCAGCCACATGCCTATGTTGACTGAAATACATGCCGCCGACATTAACCAGAGGTTGCGGCGCCAAACCCTGGGAATCCACAGGGCCATAGGCAGGAAGTAGGTCACGCCGGCAAAAATAATCATCCAGACGTTGTAGGGGTACTGGGTGAACTGCAGGTCCCGGACGGCGATTTCTTCAGCCTCCCTGCCGTAGAACCCGAAGATTATCTCCATCACGAAGAAGTAGAACCAGCCGGTGGCCACCACCATCAGCAGCCGCCCCAGTGCGTCGATGTGCTCGTGGCGGATGTAGTCCTGCCATCCATAAATGTATCGCAGGATGATCATCACGAAGGCCACTGCCGAGACGCCGGAGTGGACCGCCCCTACCACGAAGTAGGGTGCAAATATGGTGGAGTGCCAAGTCTTGACCGATACTGCCATTCCGAAGTCCCAGGACACTATGCTGTGCACCGAGACGAACACCGGCAGGATCAAGGCCGACAGCAGCACTCCGGCGATTATCTGGAACTTCCACTGCCGGGCATTTCCCCGCCATCCCATGGCCAAGACCGAATAAACGTGGTGACTGAAGCCGGTGGTCCGGTCCCGCAGCACTGCAAAGTCCGGAATCAGCGCGACTATCACGAAGAGGATACTGGACGTCAGGTAGGTGTACACCGCGCTGGGGTCCCAGACCAAGGGAGAGCGGATATTTGGCCAGATGCCCCGTGCATAGTCCATCGGCACAAAGGGCAGGGTGTAAATCCAGTAAACGGTCCGCCAAGGCCTGCCGGTGTGCACCACCGGCATCAGCATGGCGGTCATCAGCGAGAAGACCGTCAGCACCTCGGCCGCTCGGGTGGCCGGGCGGCGCCATTCAGCTTTGGAAAGCCGCAAAATGGCGGAGAGCATCACCCCGGCGTGGCTGATGCCGATCCAGAAGACGAAGTTGGTGATGAAGAATCCCCACATCACCGGGCGGTTCATTCCGGTGACGCCCATGCCCTTGTTGACCAAGAGCCCGGCGGCGCTGAAGGCCCCCAGGACCAACAAGGCCAACAGCGCGACCGTTACCCAGAACCACTTCGGTGATTCCAGGATCGACCGCAACAGGTCCCGGTTGATCTGGGCTGCCGGTAGTATTCTACCTTCCTGCATTAAAGACCCTGTCCCGTTTCACCTGGGTTTGGAGCTTTCAGCCTTCCGCCAACTGCGCTATGGCCCAAAGGCCGGCTCCTAATGGGGGTTGGTGCGGACTGCCGTATTTTGTGGGGGCTGAAAACGTTCATTTCCGATTAGTCCCGGCCCGACTAGTCCCGGTCCCGACTTTATGGGGGTTGGTTGCCGTCACTCCGGCTTGGCAAGCACCAAGTACTCGCCCCTGATGAGAGTTTGCATGCTCTGATACTTGGTCCCTTCCTTGACTTCCCACACCGACATTATTGGAATTATCTTGGTGGCGGCCAAGAATACCAAGGCCGCAAACCCCACGCCGCCCAGCACCATGAACACATCCCAAACGTCGGGATAGACCGGCGCCGGTACATGGTCAAGAAAGATGGCGTAGATGTCTCCTGCGTTGAAAGACCCGACGAATACCCTGATGTTGAACATCAGAGCCCCAGCCAGGGCGCATACTCCCGCCAAGGTGGGGCCCCAAGCCGTTTTTCGCACCGGGTTCCATAGCAGGATCAAGAAGGGCGCAATAAAAGTGAGGATCAGGTTGGCGACGAACACCCCGGCATAGGAGCCGAGGAAGAAGTACATGATGATGTTCTGCTCGACCTCCAGCCTGCCGAACCAGTAAGTGATAAAGAAGGCGAAGGTGTGGTAAGCCCACAGCAGGGTAAACGCCAGAAGCAGCTTGCTGGCCGACCAGAAGGTGGATATTCCGATGTACTGCTCGTAGCCGCACCAGCGCCGCATGACGTACAGGACTATCAGGATGAGCCCCAGGGAACTCTGGAAGCTGGTCAAGCTGAACAGGGGCGGGAATATCGAGTCCTTCCAACCGGGCACCAAGCTCTGGGCGTAGTCGGTGGTCAGGATGAAGTGTACGTATATAAGCAGCATGAAGTAGAAGGCGCCAAGGAGGGCGATGCCCGCCTTCTGGATCTCCCACTGGCGCTTGGCGCCGTACCAGTGACCCGCCAGTAGGTTGTACACGCTCCGACGGAACCCGGTGCTGTTGGCCCGGTTTTCGGCCATGTCGGGCATGGCGGTGAGCCAGAGGATGCCCAAGCTGGCGATTCCCAGGAACGCCACCCCCAGGAAGTCCCACCAGTGGGGAGCCCCGATGGGCACCTCAAACCAGATGGTGCGCCTGATTTCCAGGGTGTGCTCGCCGCCGACTGTGTTCTGGATGGGCGGCATCAGCACCAGCAACGGAATGAACAGTATGGTATTAACTACGCCGACCACCGCGAACAGTTCAGAGACCCTGGTCAGAGGCCGCCGCCAGTGGCTCTTGGTGAAACGGAAGGCCACCGCGGCCAAGGGAGCGGTTCCGGTCACCATGAAAACAAAGAAGAACATCGCCGCGAAGTAACCCCAGGGCATGTAGTCACTGAAGCCGTCTGACACGGCCCTGGCGATGAAACCGATAACCCCCAATGCGAAGAGAACACCGGACACGGCTACGGCACGGCGAAAGCCGGTCGGCATCGCCCTGGTCCTGGCGGTCATGTCGCCGGTGATTTCGGCCGCGTTGGGAAAGACCCACATTCCGGCAGGATAGTGTCCGTGCTCAGCCATGCGCACCGTTCTTCAAAGGGTATTTTTCGACTTTCTGCAGGAAGATAACGTTGGGCTTGGTGGCCATCTCTTCAAGCAGGCGGTAGCCTCTCTTGGGTTTCTCTCCGTGGTGTTCTTCGTAATCGTTCACGGCGTCGAAGACTTTCTTGACCGGGCCGGTCTCGTCCAACTGGTCGCCGAACTTCAGGGCGTTGGTAGGGCAGGCGTGGACGCAGGCAGGAAGCAGGTTGTTCTCCTTCATGGCGGCTTGGTCCAAGGTCTTTCGCTGCTGCCCTTCCACCTTCAACTGGCCCCGGCGGATGCGCTGGACGCAGAAGGAGCACCGCTCCATGATGCCGCGGCTGCGTACCGTAACGTCGGTGTTCAGGTGATTCCTCAGCCGCTCCGGCCACTGGGGCTCCCACCAGTTGAAGAATCTCACCGAATAGGGGCAGTTGTTGGCGCAATACCTGGTGCCGATGCACCGGTTATAGACTTGGACGTTCATGCCTTGGTCATTGTGATAGGTGGCATAGACCGGGCAAACCGGCTCGCAGGGAGCATTCTCACAGTGCTGGCACATCACCGGGATGAAGCGGGCCTTCACGTTGGGGAATTCGCCTTCCCAGTAACGCTCGATTCTTATCCATTCGTAGGCCCGGTTCTGCTGGAAGAAGTCCTTGGTGTTGATGGGCAGGTTGTTCTCCGACTGGCACGCAACCACGCAGGCTTGGCAACCGGTGCAGCGGTCCAAGTCCACAACCATTCCCCATTTGTGGTCAACCCGGTTCGTTACCATTTAAGTATCCTTACCATCCGCACGGGCAGGTTTGAAACCTGCACGTGCACCTACACCTGATGCTATCCGTCCGCCGGGACGGTGTGAATTATGCGCTCTGCTTCGGTGGTTCCTATCTCCACGGCCCTGCCTCTATCTTGGGAGAAGGCGCCCTCGAACTTGGAGACCCGCCGGCTGGTCCCGGTGGTGGTGAGGCGCACCCGGGTGCCGGCCCAAGCCAGGGAGCCGGTGCCGGCAACCTTGTTAGGCTCGACGATGTCGATGACATTGGAGCTTTCGGTGCCGGGGCGGTCCGAGGCGTAGCTGGAACCGCTGCGCCGACCCTGTCCCAACGGGACAGCGACCACTCCTGGAGGAATGGCCGGCGAGGGGGACACCAAGGCCCGTATCGACTCGTTGTTGGAGCTGATGCGCACCACGTCGCCTTCGCGGAGACCCAGTTCATCGGCCTTGATGTCGTTGATTTCCACCCACGTCTGCCAAGTGATGGTGGACAGCGGGTCGGGAGCGGCCTGCATCCAGGGCAGATGGCCGTTGCGCCCGTCCAGTAAGGTGTTGTGCGAGAAGGGCACCAAGTAGAAGGTGTCATAGTCCTGAACGGGACCGGCGAAGTTCGGACGGGCCGCCTTGTCCACAATACCGGCCAGCAGTCCCTCAGGAGCATCCTGTGCCGCCGCCGTGGAACCTTCGTCCCACCAGCCGCCCTGCCTGAGCAGCTTGTTCCAGAACTCTGCCTCGTCAGCCGCCCCATCGGGACCGCTGCGGGGGGAACCCCGGTTCAGTTCGAACAGGGCGTTGGCGCTGTCCCGCAGCATAGTCTGGAAGTTGGGCCAAGGCAACTCCGCCTCTTTCCCCAATTCCTGGGCCATGGTCAGCAAAACGTCGGGAAAACTCAACGGGTCCAAATCGTACAGCGGGTTCACTACCGGCTGCTGGTAGCCGATTACTTGGTAACCCGGGCCCGGTTCAGGCAAGTCGCTGCCCCAGTCTTCCAAGTAGACCCGGTCTGGCAGTATCAGGTCCGCCATGATGCTGGTCTCGTCCAAGAAGGGCGAGAAGCTGACAATAAACAGATTATCGGCGTCGTTCAGGGTCCGTTGCAGGTCCAGGGAGTCGGGCAGACCGAGCATTGGGTCCGCATTATGGAGTAACAGGAGCCGGGTGTTTCCGCTCTTGATGTCCTCTGCCGCCTGGGTCCACTCTTCGAAGCTGCCAACCTGCGCCGTTGCCGTCAGGTCCTCCAAGGGACTCGCCGGGTTGGGCCTCACTCCACCGGCAGCTCCAACACTGCCCACCAAGTAGTTGAGGGCGTAGATGGCTTCCAAGTTGAAGAGCCCGTTGTCAGTGGCCCCGGCGGACCCTCCGCCGATTGCCAGGCTTGGGCCCTGGCTGGCGAAATCCCGGGCCAAGCGGCGGATGAACTCCGCCGGACTATCACCATGGGGGCTGCCCGCGGCCGCTTCTGTCAGCCCAATTCTCGACGCCACGTCCTCGGGCCTGAAACCGTCAAGGAGTGCCGCCCCGCGTCCGCCGGTGAGTGCCGCCACATCGGCGCCGGGGTGCTGCAACCCTTCCGCCAGGATGACTTGCGCCAAGCTGAGGGCCAAGTGTCCTTCCCAGCCGGGGTCTATGGGAATCCACTTGTCGGCGTTAGCCGCGGTCATGGAGAAACGGGAGTCAACGTGGTAGAAGGTCCCCCTCTTGCGTCCTTCTCCCTGCCGGAACTCGCCATACGCCTGGCTCCAGCGGGTGGGGGAAAGCCAAGTTGAAAGGAAGTCGGCACCGAAGCTGAGCAGGAAATTGGTGTTGGCCAAGTCGAAGTCCGGCATCCGGTCCTGGCCGAAAACGTTCTTAACTGCGGCCAAGCAAGTGTTATTGTCCAGGGTTTCAAATCCCAGCCGCTTTCCGCCGAAAGCGGAAGCGAAGCGGTCGGTTACCTGGGCCAAGTGGCCCCTCAACGGCTCGGTCACCATCAGCATGCCGTCGCCGTTTTCTTCCAGTTGCTGCCGCAGCACACCCAAGCCTGTAACCCCGGGAGCGTCCTTCCAGGGAATGGGGGTGAAGTGGCCCGAACCCCTGGCCCCGGAGCGCCGCATGGGGCCGGAAATCCGGTCCGGGTGGTAAACCGCCTGCAGGCCGGCCTCGCACCGCGCGCTCTGCTTGCCTTGGTTGACGGGGTACAGGGGATTGCCTTGTATCTTCTTGGCCCGGCCTTCCATCACCCGGACGACGATGCCTTCGGAGCATGGGCAGGTCCGGCAAAGGGTGGCGTACCAGTTGTCCTGGCCCCGGACCAAGTCCTCGGGGAGCATGACCGGGCTCTGTACGCTGAACTCGCCTTCCCTGATGCCGAAGCCTTCACAAGCAACCGCTCCCACTGCGGAGATGCCCGCCCAGGCGAGGAAATGTCGGCGCGTCAGTTTCATCTAGCTTTTCTCAGGGTCGCTTTTCTCTAGCATAGCTTCCGCTGTTGCTCTACTTGTGACACACAGTGCAGTCGGTGGGCACGTTGTTCTCCCGGTGGCAGTCCAGGCAGGTGCCCATCTTCAAAGACTGCCCTTCTTTGGGTTGCACCTCTTCCATTGCGGCCACTTCGCCGTGGCAGACCGAACAGGTCTGGGATACGGAGAGGGGTTGCTGGGTCTTCTCCCCATTGATCAGCGTCCTGGTTACGCCGGTAGAAGGGTCGGTGAAGAACCGGATGTGGGCCTCGTGAACGAACCTCACGTGGTCGGGCATCCGGTGCACCCTCTCCCAGTTTATTGGGGTGTCTTCGGCAAACGCCTGGGTCACCTTCAGAATCTCTGCTTTGGCCGTCTCGGTTCCGCCTTCGGCCACCTTGTGGCAGAACACGCACTGTTCCACCGCGGGCACCGTGGCTGCTGCGCCCTTGGTCACGTTGCGGTGACAGAACTCGCACTGGATGCCCATGCCGCCCTCCTCGGGAGAGCCGGCATGTATTGTATGCGGAAAAGCCACCGGCTGGGGCGGCGCATTTCCCAACCCGAAGGGAGGGTTGGAGAACCAGGATATCAAAAGGACCACCAGCACAAAACCTACAATTACGGTCACGCCGAGCCCGACGGCGCCGAGAGCCAGCATCCCTGCGGTCGGACGAGGCATTTAGGCCCGCCTCCCTCTGCCCTGCCTCATTCCAAGCGGGCGCTCCGCGCGGAAAGAAGTTGCAGGGTGTGAGGCAGTAAATAGCATGGCGGCCTTTCCGGTGGCCAAGAAATTACTCATCGAAAATTAGAACAGGAACCTGTCCCAAAAGTTCTTGACGGTCAGCGTTTGATTAATCGCCAAGACCAACATCACCATCGCCGCCGCAAACACCACCAGCGCAAACCCCGTCAAAGGGATACGCAAACGGAGCACCGATTCCGGCAGATGGCCTGTAATTACCAAGGATGGAAGAAAAGCGTGGGCAATGACCATGGTGACCACGAAAGTAACGATAAGAGGAAGGTAAATCCAAAGCCACTGAAGCCAGATATGAATGTTCTGCCAGTCGGCGGTAGTCAAGGCCTTGGGATCGTCAAACATTCCGGGAGAGGCGCCTCGTCAGATTCAAATCCAAGCTAAAAAGCCCGTCCGAAAACAGGCTTGTCTAAGGCGAAGTGAAAAGTATCACAATGCCTTTGGGGGTGTCAAGGCATTTTGCCTGGCCCCAAATCTGGCCAAAGCGAGCCCCTGCCATGCCACACGCGGGCTCCGGTGAATTCCGGACGCCACAATGATCAAGGGCGAGGCCTCGTTTACCCGCCGCCTCGTTTGCCCGCCATAAGAGCGTTGTGTAAAATGCCTGCACCACAGCTTGCAAATCTAGCGGTTGGTTGTTGGTTAATGGTATTCGGGGCCGCAGCCGTCAGCACTTCTCCAGAAAACCGGAATGCCGTCAGACAGCCGAGGAGTCAAAGCAAATGGATTTTGGACTTAGCGGAAAGAACGCCTTCGTGGGAGGAGGGAGCCGCGGCATTGGCAAGGCCATCGCCAGGGTCTTGGCCAACGAAGGGTGCGATGTAGTCATAGCCTCCCGCACCAAGGAAGCACTGGAGCAGTCGGCCAGGGAACTGGAGGACGAGACCGGAAAGCGAATAATTCCGATGGTGCTGGACGTAACCAAGAAGGACCAAGTCGACCGGGTCATGGCCGAGGCCGCCGCTCAGCTGGGCGGGCTTCACGTCCTGGTGAACAGCGCTTCACTTCCCGGCGGGTCCCCCAACGCCGTCGGCCCCATCGAGACGGTGGACGATGACGCCCTGATGGACGACTTCGACGTGAAGTTCGTAGGAGCGTTGCGGTGCGCCAGGGCAGCCATCCCCTTTTTGAAGGAGCAAGGTTGGGGGCGCATCATCAACATCAGCGGCGGCAACGCCAGGAACGCCGGCAATCTCAGCGGCGGCGCCCGGAACGTGTCCTTGGTCCACCTGACCAAGACTCTTTCCAACCAAGTGGGGCACTTCGGGATCACCGTGAACTGCATCCACCCCGGCACGACACGCACCGAAAGGACGGCCGTGATGCTGGCGGATAGGGCCCGGGAACTGGGCATTACCCCGGAAGAGGTTGAAGCGCAAGACTTTGCCCCCGGCTCCCCCCGGGGCAACGCCATGTGCAAGATGGTAGATGCTATGGAAATCGCCTACCTGACCGCGTTTCTTGCATCGGAACAGGGCTGGGCAGTCACCGGCGAATTGATTGTTGCCAACGGCGGCGTCGGAAACGCCGTTTACTACTGAAGCCGTTTACCCCTGAAGTAAGGACCCTCTTGGATAAGGGCCCCCTGTGGAAGAGGGGCGCCCTATGGGAAGCGGGCCCTCATGAACGGGCCCCTTTGAAAGCGGAGGGGCCGCAACGGCCCCTCTAACCGCTGGGAGCAGCCCCTATGAAGGCCGCTCCTTTCTTTCCTGCTCCCTGGCTTCGGCTTGGTTGCGCAGAGCCCGGCCCTTGTCCGGGGTAGGGTCCTCGACCAAGCCGTAAATCTCCCGCCCCTCGTGGTCCTCGGGCAGGTACTCGGTAATGGGCAGCCCCTCTTCGTTGACGAACAACAGGCAGTGGCAGTACTTGTAGATCTGCATGTCGTCACAGGCGCAAATCCAAGTGCGGTGCTTCACTTCTTCCTCTTTGTCGGGGTAAAAGCGGCAGGGGCAGAGGGGCCTGCCAATCTCGTCAACGTACCGGGCCAGACCCAGGATGACCTGTTCAGTAACTCCCTCGGTGGGGTGGGCGAAGGTGCCCGACTTCTCCAAGTAACGGTCGACGAACTTACGCATTCGTTCTATGGATTCTTCCTTGGGCTGCTCTGGCATTTTCTAATCTCCTGGGAAATTCCTTTCAGACCCGGCCTGGCCCGCCTACCGGTAGTTCGATTGTCTAATGGACCCCGGAATCAACTACTACCATTCCGAGAATCCCAACCTGTTTCCCCTTGGAAACCTGGGCGGAGTCACCCCCAGTTTTAGAGCAGCGGGCCGTTGGGGTTATACCTGCGTCACCCTTAAACCTGGGATTGTCCTTTGGGGGCCGTACCGATTCTATCAAATGGGCCCGGATGTTATCAAAGGGCAGGCCCGGACACTACCGAAGAGTTCAGCCCTAAGTGTCGCTGACAAGTATCATGTGTACATCTTTTTGGGAAATGGCGTTATACTCACTTGGCTTCAATACGGCTGGTTGACTGATACAGTTTCCACGCCGGTCCAATCCCCTCTTCAACTGATCCCAACAGTTCGAACTTATCCCGGCTGTAGCTAGATGAAGGATCGCCAGGTGAAGGAAGGAGGAATACAGGTTGGCGCATGATCTGACCACCCTTCGAAGAACGGCTCTTGTACTGGTCCTCGCCGGCCTGCTATGGAACTTGGTGGAGGCGGTGGTTGCTTTCTGGGCTGGCTTCCAAGCCGGAAGCGTAGCTATCCTGGCCTTCGGACTGGACAGCATCATCGAACTACTTGCCGGCGGGGTCCTGGTTTGGCGGTTGACTATGGAAGGTGACGAAGAAGAGGCCGAAGGTGCGGAGAGAAGGGCCCAGAGGCTGTTGGGGCTCACCTTCTTCCTCCTAGCGGCATACGTCGTCCTCCATTCCGGGGCAAGCCTTCTCGGATTTCTGCCCGAGCCGCAACCGAGCCTTGCGGGCGTTGCCATTGTAGTAGCAAGCGCTGTCGTGATGGCGGTTCTCTACGTGGGCAAAATGCGTATCGCCACTCGCATGCAGTCCCACTCGTTGAGGGCGGAAGCCATGGAGAGCCTGTTCTGCGACCTTCAGGACTTCGCCATCTTGGTGGGACTGGGCCTCAACAGCCTGTTCTCCTGGTGGTGGGCCGACCCAGTGGCGGCCTTGGTCCTGGTCCCCTTCTTCCTCAAGGAGGCGAGGGAGAACTTTGCGGGTCATGAGGATGAGCATGATGACGGTTTCTCAAATATCAGGGAACGCCTGGTCTGCTTCTGTGTAAGCTGCTTCTACGGCCTGCGCTCCTGCCGGTCGGTGTGCTGCCAAGCATGAATACACCCCGAAGGCGGCTTCTCCCCGGCCGGTTTGGGAGACCCTTTCCGGCGGGAATGGACCGGCAAGGGGAATAAATCCGACCCATCTTCTTTAGTCCTTCAGGGGTTCTTCCCCGCACTCTCTCCAGATGACACCTTCACGTCGTTTTTCTGGACACTTGCTGTGCCTTGGCATAAGCTGGGGTCAGCCTCGTTCCCAGGAAGAACGATATATCCCACCGATCCTCAATCGAAGCCAGGGAGCCAAAGCGATGACATACAAGATAGTGGCTCAGGGAAATCCCAACCTCACCGGCGGCTACAAGTACGAGACAGAGGGGCTGCAGGGCCTCGATTTCGAAATTATCGAAGTTCCCGCCGCGTCGGACGATGAGTTCCTGGAAGGAGCCAGTGACGCGGACGCCATCATAGGCAGGGACATGCCCGTTTCTCCGAGAGTGATCAACGAACTGGGGAAGTGCAAAATCATCGCATTGGCCAGCGTAGGCACAGATTTCGTTGATCTCCCGGCCGCTACTGCCAAGGGCATCCCGGTGACTAATTGCCCCGACACCTTTGTCCAGGAGGTGGCCGAACACGCGGTGGCCCTTATCCTGGGCGCTCACCGGCGGCTGCTGATTGTCGACAAGATGGTCAGGGAGGACCGTTGGGCCGAGGGACGTCCAGCCCTGTGCCGGTTGCCCCGGCTGTACGGGCAGACTCTGGGGCTGATCTCTTTCGGGAACATCGCCAGGGCCATCGTGCCATTATTGAAGCCCTTCGGCGTCCACATCCTAGCCTACGACCCTTTCGTCAGGGAGACCGTGATGGTCCAATACGGCGTGGAACCCGTGGGGTTGACCGAACTCCTGCAGCGTTCGGATATCATCTCCAACCATCTTCCCGGCACCGGCGGCACCAGGAAAATGATCGGTGAGGAACAGTTCCGGGCGATGAAACCCCAAGCAATCTTCGTCAACACCGGCCGGGGCGCCACCGTGGACGAGGAAGCCATGACCAAGGCCTTGCAGGAAGGGTGGATCGGTCACGCCGCCCTGGACGTGCTGGAAATGGAGCCCCCCGATCCCAACAACCCCCTGCTTAGCTTGGAGAACGTGACCCTTTCCGCCCATGTGGCTTCGGCGTCTTCCAGGTATGAGGAGGGTTCCAGGGTCCGTGTGGGAAGGGAAATCGCCTTGGTGTTGCGGGGCCGCTGGCCCATGTCCTGCGTGAATCCCTCGGTGCTGGAAGACTCCAGCCTGCTACGATGGCAAGCCGGGCCCTAGGCTGGCCGGCCCTTCGCTTAGTGCACTGGGAACGCCGGCCGGCGCGAAGCCAGTGGGAAGGAAATTACACCTACCCTCTACCCTCAACGGCGGTCTCCCCTACCATGTCCCAATTCCGGGACAGACTCAAAGACCTGTGCCGCAGCGTTGTCCCGTGGGCGTAGGCCTGCTGGAACGACTGGGCGCTCTTGGCAACTCCTGACCGCCGGTGGCTCCTGACCCCTGGTAACCAAGGAGCGGAGTAGCCCACTGAATTGCCCTATGGAATCCTTCGCAATTGACTGCCAGTAACGCCGAACAGCCCATCCGGTTTGAACCCGGGGAAGCCTGCTCTCCGTGGATGGCATTGGTCGTCGGGTTTCAGGGTTCCGCGCTGGTGCTCGCGCCCACGGTGCTCAATGTCTCCATCGCGATTCGCTCCTCGGGACTCGATGACAGCTACCTGATTTGGGGCGTCTTCACCGCGATGCTCATCTGTGCCGCGATCACCGCATTGCAAGCGTCTCAAGCGTGGCGATTCGGCGCCGGTCACATCGTGCTCGCCTGGCCCGCCGCGATGTTCATCGCGATCATGGTAACGGCAGTATCCATAGCCGGGATATCGACCTTCGCCAGCCTGATGGTCGTTTGCAGCCTGGTCCAGGTAGCGCTGGCCTGGTGGCTGCCGACGCTGCGTCGAATCATCACGCCGGTTGTCTCCGGTACCGTGACAATGCTGATCGCCGTCAGCGTGCTGCCGATAGCCTTCGACAGCGTCCGGGACCTGCCGGCCGGCACCTCACCGGCCGCCGGCCCGGTGATAGCCGGAGTTACCCTGCTGGTTTCCGTGATTGTAACGTTACGCGCCAGCGGACGTTGGCGCTTGGTCGCTCCTTTCATCAGCATCCTGGCCGGATGTGCCGTTGCTGCCCCATATGGTGTGCTCGATGCGGGCCGGATCGCCGCCGCCGGTTGGTTTGGCATCCCCGAGGTGCCGGACTTGAGCTTCGAACTCACTCCGAGCACTGAGTTCTGGGGACTCCTGCCCTCCTTCGCGATTCTCACCCTGGTGCTCGGGATCAAGACCATCAGTGACGGCGTGGTGATCCAGCAGGGGTCCCGCCGGCGCCCGCGGGCAATCGACTTCCGCCAGATACAGGGCATGGTCAGCGTCAACGGGGTCGGGATGTTGCTCGCCGGCGTCGCCGGGACCCTGCCCACTATGGCCAACTCCTCATACAGTCTCTCCCTCATCAACCTCACCGGCGTTGCCGCCCGTCGAGTTGGCGTTGGAGTGGCCATCGTCACCGTGGCGCTGGCCCTCTTTTCAAAATTCACCGCCCTGCTGCTGACCATCCCGGGGCCTGTGTTGGGCACCTACCTGATGCTTGCCATGGGCATCCTCTTCGTCAGCGGTTGCCAGACGGTCTTGCGCGACGGTCTCGATTCGCGGCGGATGCTGGTAGTCGCGCTCGCCAGTGCGTTGGGCTTGGGCCTCCACGGTCATCCGGTCACAAAGGACATCTTTGGCGATGAATTGGGCGCACTGCTCGGCAATGGCGTCACCATCGGCGCCGTCGTTGCCATCGGGATGACCCTCCTGCTCGAAGCGATGAGCACCCGCCGCTCGCGGCTTGAAGTCACGCTGGACATGTCCTCGCTTCAGGCGATCGATGAATTTCTCGCTCGACTGGCGTCCCGGCTGGCGTGGAACGAAGCATCCACGCTGAGGCTGCGGTCAGCCGGGGAAGAGACTCTCGCCAGCCTGCTGTCACAGGATGACGGCATAGAGGGTTCCGACAGTCCGCGCCTTATCGTCGTCGCCCGGCCGCAGGGCAAGATGGTGGAATTGGAGTTCGTCGCAACGACGCGTCAAGAGAACATCGAGGACCAACTGGCGTATCTGACCGACGAAGACGCCGTGCCAACAGTCGACGATATTTCCCTTCGGCTGTTGCGCTACCACGCCTCTGCCGTCCGCCACCAGAAGTTCCACGGCGTGGATATCGTCACGGTTCAAGTCCAGGGCAGCCCCTGACTCTCTCTACCCCAACCAAACTGAACAAAACCAAAAATCTTCTTGATTAAATGAGCACTGGCCTCGTAATGGCTGCTAGAACCAGCGCCGACGTGTTACAGCCGCGCAACTCAGACACCCGGCCGTCGCAGCAAGGGCATCTGAGTTGTTTTGGATTGGTACTTGGGTTCCTATGAACGGGTCTGGCGATGCCAGCCCCCGTGAATCTCACTCAACACGGACCTGATTCTGTCCAACTGTCAGGGTCCAGCTGGCGTGGCTTCCCCAAGCGAGGCCCATAATCCGGAGGTCGTAACCCGGGGGCGACGTGGCCGTGAATTTCCAGGGCTCCGTGGCCTGTTCTTTGCATTTGATTTTGGCCCTCCTATCCAGAGGGCGGGCTGTCTGGGTGTCCTCCCTGCAGTATTTGGGCGCGTCGCAATTCTATCGCGTCTTTTAACAGGTCAGAGCCATATCGTTCCAAAATGTCGATGTCTCTGCGTAGAATCGGGTCGGAAACTTTGACCTTGTTTTCCGCTTGACGCAACTCTGTAAGGTCGGTGCCCCTTGCACGCCGGGTATTTCCCCCGCCGAACCACATCCATAACGCCACTGCCAACGCAACGACGACAGCCAACCCGACAAGATACGGCATCGGTCCTAATCCCCAGCCCTGTGTTTCCCGATGTGAAGCAGAAAAAGGAAGCAGAATAAGAACGCTAGTGGAGGTTAAATTGGCGGAGAGAGTGACTTTTTAACTGCCCGCAATTGGTAGCTAGAATGAAGGACAAACTCTCGAACTTCGTGATTTTCCCACACATACTCCCACACGCTGAACTGGAACATGCCGGACTAACTTGGACTATTCTGCGCGGTGGGCCGGACAACGCCGATCCTTTTCAATCGTCAACACTCACACTAGCATCAGGGCCTAGTTGGAGTCTAGATGTTGAACCTCTTCAGGATCAGATGAGACACAGATGTGCTTCTAGGCAATGAATCTTAACTCTCGGAGAGCCAAATTGCCCAAAGAGGATTAGAGAGACACCCGGGGAGAATCGACTCCGGTTGCTTTTCTTCACCACTGATTCAGTTTGTTGGAGACTCGTCCACAAAGGTTTCGTTGCTTATTCTGTTCCCGGACGTGTTCCAGGGGTCTCTCAGGTTTGATTTGGGCGGCATATGACCGCTTCGCCGCGTTGGCCCTTATAGAAGTCAGGTACCGGTTGTTTTCATACGTTATTGTAGGCGGCGGCAGCACAGGCCCCATACCGGTCAGCAAGGGCATGTCTTGCAAAACATCCCCCTATGCCAACACTAAGAGAGAAACGTAGCGGGAGCCCCTGGGCGTCAATTAAGGTATGAACCTTGGCGTTCAGTCCGTCCTCTTCGACAGGCTCAGGGAGAGCGGCCCGGATCTTCAACTTGGCCCTCCTGCTACAGGTTGCCTGCTAGTGGGCCCGGATTATGGCGGAATCAATGGTGTCGTATCTGCCGTCCGGGTCCTTCTGCAGCACTTGGAATGTTTTTCTTACAGGTTCCAACGCTGGCCCGGCCGGGGAGGATCGTCCGGTTGCCGTACCCTGGGAGAGATCTTTCCGCTGCGGGCCAATGCACAGCACCCAGAGGACTCCGCGACGAAGGGCGGTTGTCACTGTCTGTAACCCCGATCCGGCCGGCGCGCCCCGCGAAAAGCTCCCCTTCCGGTTCTACTGAGAGGCGTTCAACTGGCAATTAATCGCACACTTCCCGCCAACTACACCTTACACTCTGCCTGTGCGCAGTTCCTGCCCCACCACTTCAATCGGGGTTCACCTAAATCCTCGATTCGTCTAGTTCCAGACATTAGACCGGCGCAAATTTGTCGAAGGCGTCGTCCTGGGCAACTGCACCTTGGACCGGATAGCCAACGCCTGCTGCCCCGTGGTCAGGGGTAATATCTTCATTGATCGCCACTTCCAATCGTTTGTCGGCTACTGACTGGACCGCAAAGCAACGACAACGGTGCCCCAGACTTTCACAGATCCGACGCTTCCGAAGCTGGGGGCCGCTCCGCCAACCATGCCACCACCTCCGACTTACGCCAAGCTACGGACCTGGCGCCGATCCGCACCGGCCCGGGAAACTGCCCCTGCCCGATCAAATTGTACATAGTGCTCCTGGAGAATCCGCATAGCATGATTACCTCTTCCCGCCTCATGAGTCTCATGTCATCCATATTCATCGGTCTTCTCCTCTAGGGCTGAATGTTAAGCTAGTGCCGTTCAGGGCCGTTCCCTTAGGGACCATATGCCCAAGTGCAGGTGGTGAAAACCGGTCCTGGAGGGTCCATGGGGATGGACCTGAAACAGGCCAGGAGGCCGCGTTTTCTGGTGTGCGGCACCCTCGGCCCGGGCCCGGCAATGCCGTCGTGCCGGGTGCGGTTGGAGGCCGAGACGGCGTAACCGCCGAGCCTCTGACAAATGGCTTGGTCACGGGGGCAACAGGCCAAGCAGACGACCGGGATGGGGTGAAGTCCCCGTTTAGTCTGTTGCCGGAGCCGCCGGTGCCAGCCCTCTGGGAATACACCCGGCTTAATGGCTTGGAGTGCTCCCAACAGGCGAACAAATCCATTACGGTCGGTAACAACCCAGCGATGACGATTGCACTTCCCACGGCTCTTTGGCCTCCATCCCTTCAGCGGCAGAATTTCGTCGTACCATACCTTGTAGGCCCGTCTTGAATATCCGTCAACCGGCTGTTTTCCCTCGGTGACGCTCCAAAATCCAGGTCTGGGAATTGCCAAATTATCATTGGTCTGAATATATTGCCGCGCCGCAACAGGTCTCTCTCTCACCCTACTGGGCTCTTATAGTAGATATACGAATAGAGATAATTCATAAATTCAATAATAAGTGCCATATTTGCATCTATTTCGTCGTATAGTGCTCTATTGAGGAGAAAATCGACACAAGCCCAAGGACAGCCGTTTGATTTTGGCGTATATTGGGGCTAAAATGAAGGTCCGATGGCCCCAGCAGCAGCAATTGGAGGATGGGGATGATGGGGTGGCGGCCCGTTTCGAGGTAGGCTTATCCCCATGGGCCGCTTCAGTTCCGGCAATGGGGTGGGGGTCAAAGATCATGGCATCTCACTCAATTACGAGACCCAAGGAACGCCCCCGGGCGAAGCTGAAGAAGGGGTGCGACGGGACCGGTCTACACCAGCGGGACCGTTTGTGGATGTAGACAAAACGCCCGGGAAGGAGGTCTTGCGCAACCTGCTTGAATAGGCGAGGAGCGACCTGGACAAGGGCCATAGACGGCAGGTCGGTCTTCGTGCGGTTGTTTGCATGCCACGTCCAGCATCCATCCCGGGCAGCGCATGGAAAGCTCAATGATTGTCCTGCTTGTAATAACTATATAGCCTCCCTCTGCCAATGCCCGGAAATTCTAACCAAGCAGGTCCATCCCGAAACATGAAAAGCGCGGCTGAAATCACCGAGACCAAGACCGTAAGTTGCCCGGCTTGCAGGTCCGCCCATGTCGTCAAGGTCGGCACACGGAACGGGTATCAACGCTACCTATGCCGCGGCTGTTCCAAGAGGTTCCGCACCAACGGCAAGGCGGCGGGCCGGCGTTTCACGGCAGAACAGGTGGGCGGGGCAATCGAAATGTTCTACGCCGGCGTGTCCTACAAACGGATTGCCGAGAACCTGGTGAAGACGTACGACATTGCCGAACCCTCGAAGGCCACGATTTACCAGTGGGTCAGGGCCTATACCAAAGGAGCCCTGAGGAGAATTGAGCGCCTCTCGGCCAAGACAAGCGGGCAGTGGGAGGTGGACGACATGCGGCTGGGCGTGGGCGGGAAGAGGTACTGGCTCTGGAACGTCATGGACCAGGGCACCGGCTACTTGCTGACTTCTCATTTGACCGAGAGGCGGGATGCATTGGCGGTGGAGGCGGTCCTGAAGAGAGCAGCTGCCGCAGCGGCAATGCCTCCCGGAACGGTCTGTACGACCAGGTTGCCCTGCTACATCCCCGCGGTGAAGAGGGTCTTTCCCCATGCCGAGCACATACAGTTGGGGGCGGTATCCAACCGGGAGGACGACAACAGCCTCTCCGAGCAGGTGCAGGGCATGTTCAGGCAGCGCGCCCAGACACTGCGCGGGCTGAGTAGCAAGGAAAGCGGCCAATTCTACCTTGCCGGCTGGACGCTGGACTACAATTTTTTCAGAGACCACGAGTCCATGGAGGGTAAGTCTCCCGGTCAAGCCGCCAAGGTCAAGTCGCCGTTTAAAGACTGGGCAGAGGTGGTGCGTTGGCGCGGCCACTATCGCAGGCCCCACCAGGAACCCGTCCCAGACGGCGTAGACGTGCCGGGGTTTAGCAGCGACCCCTCATCCCGTCGGCTACCCATCCCGAACGACGTAGACGTGCCGAGGTAGAGCCATAGCGACCCTGGGAACTGTCACAGAATCAAAAGGGATGGAGTGAAAGATGCGACCGCGGCACACTGGTCACCGGATCGGTCCAGTGGCAGGCGCAGGATAACGGCGTTCCTCAGGCGAAAATCAGGGCACAAGCCCGGAGACACCAGCACTTAAGCCAGCAGGGCCAAGGTAAGGGGGCCACGGGAACCGGACCCTTCTCCGACGGCCCAGGAAGAGTTTCCCAGGGGAGCCATTTCACCAGCCTGGAGCTCACCCAGGTCCTCCAGGACCACGGGGTGAAGATCAGCATGGACGGGAAGGGACGCTACTCCGGCAACACCTTCATGGAGAGGCTGTGGCGGACGGTGAAATACGAAGAGGTGCACCTGAAGGCTTACGCCGACGTCCGGGAAGCCCGCACGGAACTGGAGGACTATCTCCGGTTCTACAACCGCCTGAGGCCCCATCAGGCCTTGGGCTGCCGGACCCCGGCCGAGGTGTTCCACGGGGAGCAGGGAGTTCGGGAAGAGGAATCTTATGGAAGGAGGTGTCCACCCGGTACTGGAGCAGAACTACTGGCAGGAGCACCGGGATTCTCACTTAACTCCACCCTGACCCTGTCCAAATAATGGGTTCCACCTCATTCCGTGTCTTCCTCAGATTAACGCAGGTTTTCCCGTTCAATCGCAAATGGGTTAACTCTGTAACAGCCGAGCTATGTAGTCGTACTCCGTTCCACGCTCTTGGAACAGAATATGCTTGTTTGCGAAATCTTCCTTGGTCCACTCTCCATTGTCGTAGAGGTCCTTCAATTCTGGGTGCGGCGTGGTAGAAACTACGAAGGAGTCAAGCTGCACTTGAGGATTGCCGGAACGACTGGCAATTTCCTGAGCCAAACTGGGTAGCCTCTCATGGAGCCGTGCTCTTTCGTCCTTACTATAGGCTTTCTCGTGGCGCATTCCGTGGGGTTCTATGAACACGATGCGCTGTGCGTCATTAGATTTGATCCAAAGCATGAAATCGGGGTAGAAACCACTGCTTTCGAAAAAGCCCACGCCTTTGCCACGAGTCAGGTTCCGAAGCAGGAACAGCTCTGCTTCGGTTGGTAAGGCGTCCGGTTCGCTGGCGCAGTAATCCCGCAGATCCGCGACGAACCGGCGCTCACTTTCCTTCAACAGGGGAGGGGACGAAGTTACACCTTCGGTTTCTATCAGTAACGGCTGGTACAGGTGCCGATCGAAGTGGATTTGCCGCAAGGTTCCCAGATCGTCCTGACTTAGTGCGTTCCAGTCGGAGATTAGTTTCTCAATTTCCCTGGACAGGGTGATGTTCTCCCCTGAGACTCTAACGATGTACTGCCCGGCGTTTCCATTCTCCCCTAGGTTGAACCGGAAATTGTCGTCGTTGTGGTCCAGTTGTCGGTAGGCCAAATTGTTGGATTCCCACTGGGCCTGGCGGCTCCGGTACAGCGCGTCGGCGTACCTCCGCAGTATGTTGGCAACTGCTTCCTGCAACCGCAAGTGGTCATCGTGGTCCTTGGGCTCGACGACGGATTCGTCGGCTTCCAGCAGGTACGTCTTCTTCCCGGCTTCCAAAATGGGCCGGAGAAGCCCGGGCTGGACAAGTAGATTGCTCAACCCCTTGGCTTCCTTGTATTCCAACAGGTCAAGATAGGCTTTGCTCCAATCCACCAGATCCAGGCTTTCCGAGGGTATTTGTTGGCCGCTCCCCGAGGTAGCGCCGGTCTCCGAAACGCCGCCCCGCCCACTGGCAATTTGCTGGACGGTGGCCGCCATCGTGACTGATACTGGCCCGAATTCTTCCACCGAACGCAGCAGGACGGTTTCCTGCTCGGCGAAGGTCTTATCTTTTTCCAGACGGGGGATAACCAGGCCCTTGTTCAGAAAACCCGTGTTGGGCCGGATGAACAGCGGCAACTCTATGGTGCCCGTCTCTATACCCTCGCTTTCCAGGTACTCTCGGAACTGGGCCATGTAGTTGGCCCGCAGGGCGAAGATGTTGAGAGTTTCTAGCAGCCTGATGTAGTCGGGATGTTGGCTATCCTGGAGGGCCGAACTGCGCTTCAGCGACATATCCCGGCCCCGCAGCCGGACGCCCCGTCCGAAGAGTTGGATTATCTGTGAACCTTCGCTACGACCGATGTTCAGCAGGCCCATGTTGGACACTCGCCAGGAATTCCACCCTTCTATGAACTTGCGGGCGCCGGCCAACACCTCAACCTTCGATTCCGGCTCGTTTATCCCGTCAAATAGGGAACCTTGCAGGGCGTCCTCTGTGACTGCTATGCCAGAATCGTCCTTCTCAACCAGGGTTTTGAACTGCGGGGTGTCGCCGATATAGATTACGCCGAAGTAGTCTTCGCTGCCTTCCGCTTTCAAGGCCAATTCCCCAGTAGCTCCCCGAAGGTCGCACAATTGCAGCCCGCCCTCGGAGCCGTGCATCACCCTTGCAAGAGCGTCTTGGTACACGGCTTCAGGCGTGACCATCCGTTGCTTCAGGTAGCCGAACCTATCGGCAAATATGTCCTGCCTAGTACTTGAATCGTTGAATCCAGACTGTCCCTGCAACAGTTGGTTTATGGTGGCAACAGCCCAATCACGATCGCTCAACACCCGGTGCAGAAATCGGACAACCGTAAGGATGTCGCTGCGTTGCTGCCTTTCCTCGGTGTATACGGCGTTGACACTGCTGCCGACGAATACCCAAAGAGGCTTCTCCAGACCGTAAGGGCGCAGTTTGGCCTCTTGTGCCGCGAAAACCAACTGTTGCTCATAGAAGGAAAGCAGGTTGGCCAGCAGCAGGGTGTCGGTCCGGTCGTCGCCCGTTTCTTCCTGGAGATTGAGGATGTTGAAATCCTTGCCGTAGCCGTCGTGGTAGAAGTGACGGTAGGAGTAGTCAAAGGCGATAGCCTTGCCGTATTCAGCTATGAGTGCGTCGTTGCCTGCAAGCGCCTGGCCGAAGGTGGCGCTGTACTCGAAGGTGAACCCGTTTTCCGAGAGGGCGTTGCGGACAGTCCTCCAAGCCCGCGCTTCGGTGCTGGAACCCTTGTGTCCTTCATCAACAAAAATCAGGTTACGGCCCTCGAAAGTTTCCACCGCAACGCTCTCGCCTTCGCCTTGTTTTTCCATCACCAGCTTGGTTATCTCGGTGACTTTCACAGTTTCCCGGTCATCTATTAGGCTGATGGGCTGACCGGCGTCGAACCGACGAGCGGGGATATTGGAAGTTTGTAGTTCTTCCAGGTGCTGCTGGCTCAGTCCTTCGTTGGGCGTAATCAGCAGGATGTTGTCCAGTGGACTCCGGTTGTAATGCAGGAACTGCCGGTAGTGCAAGTGCAATAGCAGGGTCTTGCCGCTGCCCGTGGCCATCCAAAATGCCAGCTTGGAAAGGTCATTCGACGTGAACTGGTCATATTGTAGATTCGGCGCGCAGTTGGCATTGTGCTCCGAAACGAATCCATTTAAAGAAACCAAAAAGCGTCCGCCTCGGTTTAAGTACCAGTCCAGGCAAATTTCGGTATACAGAGCGGCTAGGTATTGGAAGTAGCGGAGGGTGATGGGTTCGGGCCGTCCATCATTCATGGCCGCTAGGTGTTCGCGGATGTTGCCGTCGTAGCGTTGCAGGTCTTCGACAGTCAGACCCTGCATCTGCCCGGAGCGCGCTTCCAAATGAACGCAGATATGGCTGCGCCCGTCCTCACGGAATCCCTCGTTGAGTTGGATGATGTCCTTCAACAAGGCGCGGGTGCTTTCGTAGCCCAACTGGCGGTGCAGCCAGGCCAGCACGACCAGATTTTGCTCCAGCCTAGCATAGTCACGTGGCAATGGGACTGGGTTTCGGTTTCTGCGGGCTCGTGGTGCCACTGTTCACTCCTCGTGGCAAGGTGCCGGGGTCAGTTGTTCACGCTTGCGAACATCCGCGCTTTGAACATCGGCTCAATGGATTTGGCCCTCGGAATACAGGAATCGCCATTGACGTACACCGTATCGGCGTCTCCCGCGAGGCTGTGCCGGGCGACGAAATCCCGGTCCCGGGCGAAGTCGGCCTCCGTCCAGCCTTCGGTTGCCCGCCAGATGACGGCGACCTCGTGGCCCGGTGCGGCTCGGATTTCGCCCCGGAATACCACATAGCGACGGCCGTTGTCATCAAACACCTCCCGTTTCTGTACCTTCAGCCCCAGCAAGTAGTTGAAGGTCTCCGGCAGGTCAACTTTGCGTTCCTGCTGCTCTCCGTTGACGTGGACTCGTAGCTTGTAGGTGAAAGGACTGTTCAGCAGGGCGGGGTTGAGCAAGGTTTCGCTTTCCTTGGTCTCCCAGCCAAGCATATACTTGAGTAGGTATTCGTCGCCAGCGTCCGGTAAGGATAACTGGCCGCCGTCTTGGTTGAACCGGATGCTGTCGAGCGCGTCCTCATAGGACTCCAGGCGTATGCACTTGACAATACGTGGACCGCGTTCAGTTTCTTCGGTAGTGGCCGTGCCTTGGGGGGTGCCATTTCCCCATTCCGGGGTGTAGGTCACTTTCTTGATGCGGGGCAGCAAGACTGTGTCGAAATACTCCCCCATTTCTACCAGAATGAACTTGCGCTCGCCACCGTCCTTACGGTTCAGGCTGATGACGGCATGGCCCGTAGTGCCGGAACCAGCGAAGAAATCAAGGACGTTCTTTGTTCCATTACCAGCATCCGTTGCCAGTTGAACGCTGTCCATAACGGTATAGAGTGACTTCGGGAAAGAAAAAGCTCTGAAACCAAACAGGTCGCTTATCAGTTTGGAACCGTGGCTGTTAGCGTTGTATCGTCTATCGTCCCAAACTGTCTTGTAATTGAAGATGGACTTCCGACGGATGATGTCCCAAATTTTTCGTGACTTATTCCACTGTACTGTTAGCTCGTCCTTTATTCGCTCCACATTCTGCCTACTAAAGACCCATTTCCGTTCAACCCCTTGTGCGTCGATTGGGTAGACTGCAATCATTTCTTTCCCTGTGTCCACGTTGGCAGACCCAGGGTGGAAATCTTCATCACAAACTTCTCCGAACCCTATTACTTTTTTGTCCTTGACGTAAATCGGATAAAAGCAATTGGCAGCGTCGGTCCGCAGATGCTGACCTGTAGAAACGTCTCTCAACGGCCTGATGTCTGGGCTATCGTCGCGGTTCTGCATACCGACAGAACGACTGCCGGAAGGATAAACGAAATATGCGAATTCGTTGTTATAGGAAAAATTGTCGCCTTGGATACCTCCTGGGTTGTGGACGACAGACACGCAAGTCCTTTGGTGGTTTGGAAACAGGTTACCCAGAAGCAAGGCTAATCTCTCTTGCTCGTTCTCGTCGATTGCAATTGTCAGGACAGAGGATCTTCCCAAGAGTTGGTACGTTGCCTTCAGGCGATTCTCAATAAGACTCAACCAGGAAGAGTGCTTGTATTGGTTCTTGTACAAAATCTCCGTAGATTTGGAGTTGAAGGGCGGGTCGATGTAAACGCATTGGATGTCTTCTTGATACGCCTGAGCCAAGAAATTTAAAGCCTGCCAATTATCACCATGTACCAATATGCCATCAGTCATCTTCTCAAGGTCATCGAAAGATGCCAGTAGGCGGTCGGTGAAACCTGCATCGAAGTGCCGAGTGTCTACTACCAGTGTCGGGTACTGTGCGAGCAAATTCACGCTCGGATTTGAAATCTCAACGCCGTACAACTCTTTCCATTCCTGCCACTGTGCTTCGTTCTTGATGATTTCCGGGTACAGACTGGCGGGGATGTTGCCCAGGGTGATGCAGTAGTGAGTCTCGATAGCGAACTTCCGCTTCTCCCAGAGAAGCTTCTGGAAGTCCTCAATTTGGGCCAAGAAGTCAATGATTTGGCTGCCCACGGCCTTGGTCAGCCGCATCTGCTGGAACCAGCCTTCGGTCAAGTCCTGACCGGCGGCAACCAAGCTGTCTAGGTTCAGCACCTCATTTTTCAGGTAGAAGTCCAGCTCCCGGCTGAGGAAGCCGGACAGGTCTTTGTGGATGAAGAAGTCGGAATTGTGCCGCCCGACGTACCGTCGCAGGTGGTGTTCCAAGCGGCTCACCGGGCCATCGCCGTTGCGCCGGTGTTCTCCGGTTAGGGCGGCAATTGCTTGGGCATTGTCGTGCAGTTGCTCCGGGATCTTGGCGGCGGCTTCTCCGATTATCTTTTCCTGCTGGTTCCGTGTCCCGGAGGCGGGCGTTTCACCGCCAGACAAGGGCCGGTACTCAAAAGGGATGGTGATGGCAGTGCCATCGGCGTCCCATGACGTCTGGGAGACGCGGGGGATGAAGAATCGCCGGTCGCCCTTGACATTGTTCTGCTCCACGTCGGCGTTCTTGAGTCGAAAATGCACCGACACCCCGTTGGGCGCCGTCCAGTCGTAGTTGCGGAAGTGCTCGTCGGTCTTGACGTAATACTGATCACTGTTAGCCCAGTGGAGATAGACCTCCTCGCCGTTGTACGGAATAGCATAGCGCTGGTTGCGGGAGTAACGGCGCTTGGAAATGAAGTCGCCTTCCTCGTAGTACCGGCTGAAGAAGGTGTACAGGTGGTTGTAGATAGAGGCTTCTACGGTGTCCCGACTGCGGCTGCCACCGGCGGCCTGCTTTTGGGCATCCTTGTACTCCTGGGCCAATTCCCGAACTATGGGCAACTCTGTTTCAGGAGGATGCAACACACCATGTTCGTCAATGGCATCCTCTCCCAAATTGGCCTTGACCCGCTGCGCGACCTTCGCCAAGTTACCCTCAGCCCGCGCCTGCTGCGCCAACGGTCCCCGGTCCAATTCCTCTCCGACGATAGCGGGCAGCCGCTCCCTGATAAACTGCTCGACTGCGTCCCGCTTATGGTTCAATATCCGGTAGATTCCGAAGTCCAGGTCGGCGCAATCAACCTGGAACAACTCGCGGAGCAGGCCCTGAAATTTGTCCAGATTCGATTGCGTGGAAGTTGACAAGGTGATCATAGCGCAATCTCCCCTTGGTAGCGCATTGGGTCCCTGATGAAAGCCGGGCCGTATGCCCTTGATCGTCTCAGTGGTTCATTACGCTCAGGATTATACAGAGCCGGCACCGGGCGCGTCCCTGCCCGGGTGTCCGTAATGATGAGCGAAACTGATCCGCTCTTCAGCGGAGTGACTCCGGTTCGACCAGCAACTCCTGAGTGTCCCTTCCCAGGGCACAAGCAACGGCCTGCAAGGTCTTGAACCTGGAGCTTTGTTCTCCATTCTCCATTCGGACCAAGGTAACCCGACCGATGCCGGCAGCCAGGGTCAGCGCTTCTTGAGTCAGACCGGCGGGCTCCATGAAGCGACGAACTCTATCCCCAAGAGCTTGCCTCCTTATCGCGGCTATGGCTTCAATAGTTGGTCTGTAGGACGCGTCGCAATAGTGCCGGGCAAAGTCCCAGGGAACCTCGACCCTATCCCCACCAGCCGTTTCCAGAAGCATTTCGTAGGGGGTGGGCAATTCCAGGCCAAGTATCCCTTCTCGTGTCACGACCTCGGGTACATCGGAGTAAGGGATTAGACGTTTGAAACCGTCAGCGAAGCTCGACTCTATTCCGTCATCCAGCAGGCTGGCAGTAGTCATCATGCGGTTGGCGTTCTTCACCAGAACTACGTCCATTGGCTACCTCCCGTGAATTGCGTCCCACGTCGCCCTGATCTCTACCGCATATCGAGTATAAGCCCGCAAGATGTCCCTGAAGTTACCGGGAGGAGGGGTATCTATATATGTTCCGCCGTATAATTCGATCCGGCAGACATCTCCTTTACCGACCCAAACATGGACATGGGGTGGCTCGAAGGCATTCTCCCTCGTACTGACCACGAAGCGAACTGCCCTTCTATCGCCACTGTCGGCATTCCACATCCCCCAGCAAGGCAGTTCTCGCCGTGCCGTCACAGCAGACTGAGGGTGCCGTTTGCTTGTAGGCGTTACCCCAGGTTAGCATCCTAAGACTATCTGAGAAAGCATCCCGCTGCACGGCGTAACGCTTAGGGCTGGGATTGGGGTACTTGTTCCAAGTCTTTTGGGGAGCGGAAGGTGTTCTTGAATTTGCAAGCAATGTCAGCGATCGAGTTGCTCAGAACCCATCAAGCGGTTATCGACGCACTGCGCCTAAAGGGTGTAGTCAACACGAATAACCATCCCATCGGAGACTACACCGAGTGGCTGGTATGTGGTCGCTTGGGGCTAGAGAGACAAGCCAACTCTAAGGCTGCATTTGACGGCATAGACACTCAAGGCATCAAGTATCAGATCAAGGGTAGATGCTCGAACGCTCAGTCGGTCCAATTCAGCACGGTAAGGAAACTTGAAGAGCACGGATTCGATTATGTGGTCGCAGTGGTGTTCGCCGGGGATTATTCGGTGAGACAGGCTCTAAAGATTCCCCACAAGGTGTTCCCGAAGCTCGCACCGTACCGAGGGTACGTCAATGGCCACATTTTGATTTGGACGCCCGACACGGTAAAGCAACCCGGTGTTGAGGACATCAGTGACCTTCTCGTTTAGAGGGGTTTGGGTAGAATCGCATATAATTCCCTTTCCTTATGATACGGGGAGAGCGCCCGGATGGACTAAGAACTACTGCCGGGGTTGGTCAAGGTGATAGAGGAACGCTTGGGGCCTTTGGGCCGTCCCTTCACGACGGTCATGGCCTTCCTTGCGGGGCTGGGAGTGATGGCATGGGGCTGCAACATGATTTACAAGACCTTCGTTGCCCCCTTGCTCCCCTATCTCGGCATAGAACCAGGCCCGATTTGGTAACGCAGACACTGGGCTTTGTGGGGTTCCTAGGATTCTTCGGCATAGCACCGTGGGTGATGGTGTACTATTCTGACCGCGCCAAGGGGCGGCAATTCAGCTCCAACCTCAGGGAGCAGGAAGAGCAAATCCGGCGACTGCAAGCGCAACTGGAGGACCGGTAGCAGGAGCGCTCCGAACAAGATGGCTAAGTTCACCGAGACCGTCACGACCACCGAGACCTTCAACTGCCCTGTGTGCGAGTCAGGCAAGGTGATTAAGTCTGGCACCCAGTCCGGCGAGCAACGCTACCTCTGCCATGCTTGCAACACCCGCTTCCGGGCAAACGGCAAAGGCCTGGGCCGGAGGGTTCCCGCCGCGCCGGTCTGCTCGGCGCTGCGGATGTTTTACAACGGCATGTCCTACAAGCAAATCGCCGAGGGCATGCGGGACATGTTCGACATTCCCGAACTTTCCAAGGCAACCATCTACGAGTGGGTGAAGGAGTACACCCAAGACGCCTTGAAGGTGATGAAGGACTACCCGGCGCACACCAGCGGCAATTGGGTCGTGGACGAAAGGCAACTGGACGTTGGCGGGGAGAAAAACTGGAATTGGAACGTCATGGATGAAGGCACCCGCTACCTCCTGGCCTCCCATCTGTCCAAGGAGCGCAACGCCAGGGCAGCGGAAACCGTCCTCAGGAAAGCTCTGGCAGCATCGGCAGACCCTCCCAAGACCGTCATGACCGACAAACTCCGGTACTACACCCCCGCCGTCAAGAAGGTGTTTCCCGACGCCAAGCACCAGCAGTCGGAAGGCATCAGGAACAGAGAGAACAACAACCTGTCAGACCGAGTTCAGGGAACTTTCAGGCAACGCACCAAGACCCTGCGCGGCCTGGACGGCAAGGAAAGCGGCCAGCTCTACCTTGACGGATGGGTGCTGAACTACAACCTCTTCCGGGAGCATGAATCGCTGGGAGACAGACCCCCAGCCAAAGCAGCAAAGGTCACCCCGCCTTTCACGGAACGGGCGGATGTGGTGAAGGGAAGAGTCTCCCAAAAAGTAGGCACGGCCGTCACGGGCCGGAAAAACATTCCAGAGGGAACCGAGATTCCCGCTGCGGCAACGCCGGAACGCCCGTGCCCGCGGGTGTACGTTCCACCGGCACCCAAGAGTAGGGCGGGCCAGAAGCCAAAACCCAGGCCGCACAAGCAGAAGGTCTCAGCCGGGATGCCGATGGAAGTGAGACGGTTCGCCCGTCAGATGAAAAGCCGCTAGTATGTGGATACCGCCTACAAGCAAACGGAACCCCCGTTTCAGTTGCGAATCCCCCTGCTTTCACCGATGCCGTCGAAATCCAGATTCCTGTACACGTCTATGACCTCCACCCGTAAGCAGAAAATCCCCAGCCCTGAGGGGGGGGCTTGCGCGACCCCCCAGGCGTCCTGCCGCTAGAGATACCCGCCCACGCCCGGCTGCCCCAGGGCTGAGAAATCCGTCTCCCGGCCCTCCCGGAGGAATCATCGGTCCAGACGTTTCCTCACGGGGCAAAATGCCCCATTCCGTAGCTGTCCCCGCCCCATGACCCTGGGACCGGCCCTTCCCGGAAAGTGCTGCCTGAAATTGGCTCAAAACCCTGAAATTCCCCGTCTTCAGCTACGACACCGGCTCTCTACCCCATCGCACCCAAAGTCCAGATCCCTGCACACCTCTACGACGTCATCACCGGAGCGTGGCATCTCAAACCCTGAAAAGGAGTTCACGCATGAACCCTGGTCCACGAGTGAACTACCCCATAAGGGATTACATCCGGTAGTACCGTTCATCACACCGGACGGCAGAACACGTTCCGGCGACAGCCGGTCGCCGGCGACCGGAGGAGGGTCAGGGTGCGAAAGAACTACCATAACAACCGACGGAAGACTGGCACGGGCATCAATGCGGGGGCCATGTTGCCGGCCTGCACCGGAAAACCATGCGCGACGGGCTGCGCGTCTTGGCCAGGATCATCGCGCGCTCCCACCTGCGGCGGCAAGCGTAACGGCGCGGACCTACACCGGAAGCCCCAGATGGAGAATGCCCACCAGCGGCACTCCATGATTCGCCTCCCAACCCGGAGGCCGAAGGGTGAGCAGTCACCCGAGGGGCCGACACCACCCGCTGACCCGTCCTGCTCTTTCTATGAATTCATTAGCTGAATATAATGAGGTAAGACCTGGGGGGTTGAGCACACGGATGAGTTTGGGCTGTCGCGGAGGAACCTGAGGTCTGATCAGTAAGACCGGTTTAGTAAAATGCGCCGGTGATGGATCCGTGAAAGAGGATGGGGAATGGTAAGTTTCGAACAAGCTTTCAGTGACACGGAAAAGGCAGCCGCGTCTACCGCCAAATCGGCGACCGACTTGACCAGGCTGGCCCGGGCCCTGGAAAAGGCGGCGAAGGAAGGCAACATCGCAGCCGTGAAGCGGGCCCAAAGAGGCATGAGCGATGCCATCGACGCACTGCGTCAAGAGGTTGCAAACTCTGTGGAATCCTGGCCCTTTGGAGAGGACCAGGAGCAGCAGTATCTCAGCGATGGCTATGGTCAAGAACTGCGCGCTGTGGCTGCCGAGAGAGGCCTTGACATATACGAACGCGACGGACGAATAGTCGCACACCCGTCAGTGGTCAGAGTCTTGCCGTCTTCCCGTGCGGTCAGGATAGATCGGAAGCAAGTTTCCACCATTCGTCCGACCCGTCTCGCGGACATTCTCCTCCAGAACCAGAACAAGCCCGCCCGCTTCCGAGCCAGCCAGTTCCTCGAAGCATTGTACCAAGTCTACTCCGAGATTACCCGGGAGGAAGGCTCAAGCCGTACGCCGGTAGGCCAGCAAGGAAGGGTGGCGCAACTGGAGCGGGTGTACCGGTTGTTCACTTCACTGCCAGGCAGCCACCTAGAATACAACCGGACCGACTTCACCCGGGATCTGTACCTGTTGGACCGGGACGGCCCAAGAACCACAAGTCGCGGCCTGCAGGTGTCATTCCCTGCGTCTTCCGGAACCCGCGGCAGCTCGGGCGTATTCTCCTTTGTGGCCCCCGATGGACAAGTCGTAACCTATTACGGTATTCAGTTCTCCGGAGGAGGCTGATGGCAAACACGATTCCCCTCGGCGACTGGCTGGAAGTCATGGAATCCGAGTATTTGTCATCGTTCGTGCCGAATGGAGGTGCTTCGGTCAAGTTCGCGGTGGCATCCGATGAATTGAAGGTCGATTTGCATTCGGCAATACGGGAACGGTACGCGGGGAATGGAATGGTACTGGTGTCCCTCGACGCGGCTTCCAGGCGGGCCCACATGCCGCAGGATTTGTTTCAAGGCCTAGCTTCGTCGGTCGACTGGCGTGTGACGGCGCGGAAAATGATCCTCAAGCTGGCCCATGACAGAGCCTACGTAGTAGATGGCATTGACCCTCTAGCAGATAGCAATGTGTTCGAGTCAATCGCTGCGATCAACGGGCTGGAGCCTCAGTTTGTGCTGAGCAACCTGCGTCCACAAATCCAAGAACGAGTATATCGTGAACCTCTTATGGCGAGAGACTTCAGGGTCGCCATGACTCAACTCTGCCTCGAAGAAGATGCGAGAGCAGGCGAAACCTATGGAGGCCAACCAATAATCGACTGGCTGACAGGCAGCAACACCAGAATCAGCAGTGTGAGACCGTTTTCGATATTTACCTCCATCAACCGCACCACGGCGCGTCACTTCATGGAATCTGCCCTGTTCTGGCTCCACCATGTGGGTTACTCCGGCACCATCATCTTGCTGGACAACTCCAGGGTTACGTTGGCCCGTAACCCCAGGGACGGTTTGCGGTACTACACCAAGGCCATGGTGCTGGAACACTATGAATTGCTGAGGGAATTCGTCGACACCACCGACCGACTCATTGCAACCCTCCTGGTAGTAGTTACCTCCCCCGAATTTCTCGAAGAGGAGGCTGGGGCCGGGAGCCGGGGATTCGGTATCTACCAAGCCCTGATGACCAGAGTGATAGATGATGTGCGGGACCGCAACCTAGTCAACCCGGTGGCGTCCCTGGTCAGGCTATCTTAGCGAGGAACCCGTTTACATGACTGAGTCAAAAAACGAACACTCCGTCCTAGCTTGCCGGCGAGCATTGGAGGCGCTCCGAAACGGCGTTCCCAACCGGGAGGCGGTACAACTGCTTGGCTGTACTCAACCGCAGGCCGAGAGTCAATTCCAGGATTTGCTGAGGCGAGCGTCAGATACTGCTGCCCCGCCTGCTGGTGCCCTGGGAATGTTGGTTTCGGGGGATTTCGGAACTGGAAAATCCCACTTGCTCGCGCACTTTGAACACATGGCTCTCTCGCAGGGATTCGTGTGCAGCAAGGTGGCCATCAGCAAGGAAACTCCCCTTTATGATCTGGGCAAGGTTTTCAAGTCGGCGATGGACAATGGTAAAATCGTGAACCGTACCGGCACACTAATCGAGGAAGTCGGGCTACAGCTCAACTACCATTCAGACGAATACTCCAACCTCTTCATCTGGGCCAACTCCCCCTCCAGCAGCGTTCACCCCCTTTTTCCGGCGAGCCTCCTAGTGCATGAACGGTCGAACGAGTTGGAGCTGAACCGCACCATCGAGTCGTTCTGGGCCGGGGAGAGAATCAGGGTGAGCGATATTAAGAACGGACTGAAACAAATCGGTCAGTTGCAGAGTTATTCCTTCCGGGCTCCCAGGGAGGCGGACCTGCCCCCGCAACGACTCCGGTTCGCCACGGAACTGATCAAAGGTGCGGGGTACCGGGGCTGGGTCATCCTGCTGGACGAAATCGAACTTGTTGGTCAGTACAGCCTGTTGCAACGTGCCCGCTCCTATGCCGAGTTGGCCCGTTGGCTTGGACAGGCCTCGGGAGAGGCATACCCCGGCCTAGTGGTAGTCGGAACCGTCACTGCGGACTACGCCCTCGCGAATATATCGCCTGAGCCCAGCAGCAAGAAGGACCGCGACTATGCTGGACAGAGACTGCGCGCTCGCGGCGACGACGGCGGGGCTGCGAGGGCCGAAACGGCTATGAGGCTGCTTGAACGCCAATGTACACCGCTGAGCGCCCCGGATGAAGCAGACGTGTACCACACGCTGAATACTTTGCGGCACATATACAGCAGGGCATATGGTTGGGACGCTCCCCCACTCGAAACCAAAGCCGCAGCAGTTGGCTATCAACAACGGATGCGGTACAGGATCAGGTCAGCCATCAACGAATGGGACCTGCTGAGGCTATACCCAGACTCCAGACCGGAAACCGAAGGGAGAGAGTTCACGCACCAATACGTTGAGATCTCCGACCTAGAGACCCGGTCCAAAGACGGAGAGGGCGAAGAAGAATAGGCGGCTTTAGTGGGTCGCCTCGGTGAGTCGGGATGCCAATTCCGTTCGATAGTGCCAGGAACGGCGCACCACCCGGCGTGATCGGATTCCTGAGACTCCTGGATGAGGATCAAGGAAAGGGAATCCGGGCGGCGCTATTTGCGACATCGGCTCTGCAATTCCCTCTCGAGTTCTGTTTCACCCGCGTGGATGTAGCCGATTCCGTGCTTTGGGAGGATGGACAAGCGCACAGGACTGCCGTTGTGGCCCTGATTCGAGAGCTGTTCCGGTCCATAAGCCGCACTCCTGATGTCGTCCTGGGGCTGGTCGACGAGATTCCGCCCTTGGCTTTTTCCGGGGAAATCAAAATCGATATCCCGGTTTGCCGGGTATCCACCGACCCCGCTCCGAGGAGGGGAGCGTCGGAGGAGATCGAACAACTCGGACCAACTCTATTCCTGGTTTGGAGCACCCCTCCACCCGCTGAAGATACGATAGCCCGGCGGCTGTTGGAAGAATTGGCGGAACGTACGGACCCGTTGGAGCCGTTCAACAGGGTAGCTGCGGGTATTGCCGAAGCCTACGATGGGCACTGAAAGAACTGTCCTTTGCTGAGAGATTCTAACCCAACCACCGATAGTAGACTTTCTGTCGAGGAAGTGAAATTCCTGGCGGTGCCCGTTCCAGCACCGCCTGAACAGGCGGTCCAAGTCGTCTTTGAGCAGACGTCGTGGGGTGGGATGTATGGTCCATCTGAGCAAACACACCAGTCGCGTGGCGCCCGTGAACACCAACTAGGCTCTGACCTGCCCAGCAGATTGCTCAAGGTGTTGTCTCCACTCGGCATGGAGGTGCAATCGGAAGCAAGCCTGGAGTGGCCTGGGGCGCTGATGTCGTTCCAAGAGGACGGTGTGCAAGCCCTGATGGGCAGTGACCGCCTTCTTCTGGCGGACGATATGGGACTGGGAAAGACGCTGCAGGTAATCGCCGCCCTGCGCATTCTGCGGCACCGCGGCGACATCCGCTCCGCGTTGGTCGCGGCGCCGGCCAGCTTGCTGGACCAATGGCGTGGAGAGCTTCGCAAGTGGGCGCCGGAACTCTCCGCGATCATCGTTCGGGGCTCAGCATCTGACCGGGGATGGCAGTGGCGGGCGGAAACGGACGTGACTCTGGCGAGCTATGAGACCCTTCGCTCGGATTTCGAAGGCAACGTCCATGCTCCGTTAAGGCGCAAGGTTTGGGACGTAGTCGTGGCCGATGAGGCGCAACGTATCAAGAACCGCAACGATACCAGCAGGTCCCTCAAGGGGCTCAATCGCGTCCGTTCATGGGCGCTGACTGGACCTCCCATAGAGAATCATGAAGAAGAGCTGGCTTCTATCTTGGAGTTCGTAGACCACGACCAGGGTGGACAGTCAAAGCGTTACCAACCCGGCCCAGAACTATTGAACCGGCACCGCCAGCTCCAGTTACGGCGCAAAAAGGGCGATGTGTTGAAAGACCTGCCCGATAAGCAGGTTACCCTGCTGCCAATCGAACTGCACGCCGGTCAGCGAGTGAGCTATGACAAGGCCGAACGGGAAGGGGTTGTATACCTCCGGTCGCTGGGAAGGGATATAACCATCCAGCACGTGCTGGAATTGATCACGCGGCTGAAGCAGATATGTAACGCCGATCCCGTGAACGGCGAGTCCAGCAAGTTGGACGACATCAGGGAAAGATTGGAGCTACTAGTTCGGCAGGATCATAAAGCACTGGTCTTCTCCCAGTACACCAGCGACACTGCCGGAGTGGCGGCGGCGGCAAACCATCTGCGTGAATTCAACCCCTTGGTGATCACTGGAGACGTGCCCATCCAGGACAGACCATCGATCATTGAGCGCTTCAGAGCCAATGGCGCTCATCAAGCGCTGATCATTTCTCTCCGTGCCGGCGGTCTGGGCCTGAACCTGCAGGAGGCTTCGTACGTTTTCCATCTGGACCGTTGGTGGAACCCTGCGGTGGAGCGACAGGCCGAGGACCGAAGCCACAGGATGGGGCAGACTGCCAAGGTCAACGTGATAAAGTACTCCTGCACCGAGACTATCGAGGAACGCATAGACGCCATCCTGACCAGGAAGCAGGACCTATTCGACAGACTGGTTGACGACGTTTCCATGGACCTGTCGTCCCGGTTGAGTCGGGAAGAGCTGTTCAGTCTTTTTGGGCTGGAACGATACGCCTGATTATCCTTCAGGCCTATGTCCTGATACAAAGCCAACCTGGCCATCCGGTCCATCACCCGCTATTTCATCGTCCGCATCATCTACCAACGCGACGTACTCACCGACGAGGGCTTGCGTTCCCCGGCCACCGAGACGGTGCGGGCCGAGGAGATCGTCATGGGCGTCCCAGACGGACGGAACATCAGCGTCCTGCTGAACGCCACGCCCATTCGCTCCGGCGATGGGGAGCTGGAGTCGGTGGTGGTCACCTTGCAGGACATGACGGACGGGGAGGAGCAGGAACGGCTTCGGGCTGAGTTCCTGGCCATGGTGAGCCACGAGCTTCGCATGCCCCTGACCTCCGTCCTGGGCGCAGCCACCGCCCTTCAGAACGCGGCGGCGGACCTGGACCCAGCCGAGATACGCCAGTTCCACCGTATCATCATCGACCGGGCCGAACACATGCGGGAGCTCATCGGCGACCTGCTGGACGTGGCCCGCATCGAGACGGGGGTGCTGCCGGTGGACCCGGAACCGGCGGAAGTGGCGGCCCTGGTTAACCGGGCCCGGAACGACTTCACCAGCACCGGGGATAGGAACAACCTGGCTATCGACGTCGCGCCCGACTTGCCCCTCGTTATGGCGGACCGCAGGCGGATCGTCCAGGCCATCGGCAACCTGCTCTCCAAAGCGGCCAGGAACTCGCCCGAGGACTCGGTCATCCGGGTGAGCACGGCGCGCTCCGGGGGCGACGTCGAGGTCTCGGTGGCCGACCAGAGGCGGGGGATACCCGCCGAGGACCTGCCTCGGCTGTTCCGCAAGTTCTCCCGCAAGGAGAACCGCGATACGGAGGGCGACACCGGCCTGGGGCTGGCCGTCTGCAATGGGATAGTGGAGACCCACGGAGGCCGCATCCACGCCGAAAGCGACGGGCCGGGCCTGGGAGCTCGGTTCATCTTCACTCTGCGCGTGACCCAGGACGCCGGACCCGCTCCTCGCTCCGCTCGCTCCCAGGATGCGGGGCCGTCCGCGGGAACGGTGGTGGTGGTGGACGACGACCCCTTGATACTCAGGTCGGTGCGGGACGCCCTATCCAACGCGGGCTTCCGGCCCGTGGTGACCGAAGACCCGGAGGAGGCGCTGGCGCTTATGGGGGAGCACGGCCCCCGGCTGGCCCTGCTGGACCTGATGCTGCCGGACCACGACGGAACAGAACTGATGGGTGACCTGCAGGCGGTCTCCCGCATCCCGGTGATATTCCTGTCGGCCTACGGCAGGGACGAGACGGTGGCCAGGGTGCCGGAGCAGGGGGCCACGGACTACATCGTCAAGCCCTTCTCGCCGACGGAGCTGGTGGCCAGGGTGAGGGCGGCGCTGCGACGGTTCGGTGAGCCCCAGGTCCCGGCGCCGGAGGAGCCCTTCGTGCTGTGGGACATGACCATCTACTATGCCCAGCGCAGGGTGACGGTCTCGGGGAAGCCCGTGCCGGTGACGCCCACCGAGTTCGACCTGCTGGCGGAGCTCTCGATGGAGGCCGGACGGGTGGTGCCCCATGACCGGTTGCTGAGGCGGGTGTGGAGTCCGGGAAAGCCGGGGAACCTGCGGGTGCTGCGCACCCACCTGATGAAGCTGCGCCGCAAGCTGGGCGACGATGCCGAAAACCCCACCTACATATTCGCGGAGCCCCGCGTCGGCCACCGGATGGCGGTGGGGGAGGAGGCGGAGGGGGTCTGAAGTGGATGCGTTGGTTCGGGAGCGCTGGCGCTACCCTCCGGCCTGTATGACCACCCGACCGCCGTCCCGAACCTGGATGCTCAGGTCATGCCTGTCGAGCAACAACATACCCACTAGCGGGGTGGTGTCCGCTTCGTCGATCAGTAGGACTCTCGGCTCGCCTTCCCAGAGCACCGTGGCGTCGTAGGCGTCAAACGACACTCCGCTTCCGTCAGCCAGAGTCCCCTCGCTGGCACCCTTGAAGACCAATCCCAACTCCGCCACGAGTGAAGGCGGCAGCGTCAGGAAACCAGTGAAGCCGGTGTCTATCACTGCCTCGACCAACTGCGCTTGACCCGTCGGGCCTTGCAGAGAAAGGGGTATGACGGCTTCGTAGGCGGAATTCACCACTCCCTCAATCACTCTGCTCTCCGCCAGGGCCTGCCCCCAAAGTGATGCAACGCCCGGTACCCGACCCGAAGCAGATAGACGTCTACTGCATAGGGGCGCAGCGCCCGCAGACGCTCCGTTGCGGCGAGAACGTCATCGGACATGGCCCAGCCCCCGGTGTCGACATCGACGGCCATGTACTCTCCATGGTGGTCGGCTTCCACCTGCGCCTTGATGTCACGCTCGTATATCTCCCTGCCGAGCCGGGTGGTTTCCTCCTTGGGCCTGCGCTGACGGGCCGGAGTTTCTGCGTTGGCCATTCTTCCCCCTAAAAGGAGCTTCTACAGGGCCATTTTACGACAACCGGCGATTTCAGGACAATGGCGAAGGCCCCGCGTGCGGGGCCGCAAACAGGAGGAACGTTGAGAGGACCGCAGGCCGGGGATTCCCAGTGGTTCCTCGGCTAGACTGACTCCCCGGCTTGCGTCCCTCCGCCCTGTTGAGCCATACTACCTGAGACCGAGGGCTTGCTAGGCTGCCAGCTTTCCCAGCCACATCTTGAAGGCGGTGCCATCTACCGTACACTCAGGCCCACCAAACTTGACGATAGACAGAACCGAGCCGTTCAGGGCCATCTCCTCGGCGTCTCTCCCTCCTATCGGAGAGTCCTCGGGCATCGGAATCGTGTAGCGCACCATGGCGTTGTCGGGCATGACGACGATCTCCTTCACGAAGCTCTCGATGAATGCCCGGCGCTCCGTCAGATCACTCTCGTGCAGGAAGTTGCTCATGTCTAGGGCGTAGGCCGTGATGGTCTCCACGTCGTCCAGGACCTCCCTACGCTGCGACAGCAACGCCCTCGCCTCCTCCGCCGTGGCCTCAAGCCTCTCTTGGCGTTCCCTGTGGTCTCTGATGCGGGACTTGAAGTCGTCGATGTCCAGGTCGGTGGTCTCCGCCAGGTCGTAGAGCCGTCCCAGCCTGCGCTTCACGTCCGCCAACTCTGCCTCGATGGTTTCGAGCTTCTGCCGCTGCTCGGCGGCCACCCCGTCCATCTCCTCGTCCACCAGCTTCACCAGCGCCCGGATGTTGGACTCGGTGAGCACGTTCTCCCGAATCTTGCCCACCACCTTCTCCTCGAAGCGCCGGGCGTTGAGCCTGGGAGTCTTGCAGGTGCCGCTGCCCCGCTTAAGAAGTGACTGGCAGACGTAGTAGGTGAACTTCCCGCTCTTGGCGTCTTGGCCGGAGAGCGCTCTGCGGCAACTCTTGCACCGAACGAGGCCGCTGAGCAGGTAGGTGCTGCCGACCCTGCGAGGATGCGCCCTCCTGGAAGCGCGGGACCGCAGCTTCCGGTTCACGCGGCGAAACCGGCTCTTGGAGACGATGGCGGGGAATGCCTTCTCCACCCGCACCGGGTCCGCCTTGTCCTTGGCATCTGTGCCCCAGACCAGGGTTCCAGTGTACGCTTCGTTTCGGAGGATGATGTGGACTCCGCTCTTGGTCCAGAGCCTGCCGGTGGGGTTGGCGATACCCTCGTCGTTGAGGGTGCGGGCAATGTCCAGGATGCCTCTGCCCGACTCGGCCATGTCGAAGATGTGCTCCACGACGGGAGAGGTTGTGGGATCCGGTTCCAGAGTGGGGCGCTTCTTGGCCCCGTCCTGCACCATGACCTTGCTGAATCCGTAGGGAACCCTGCTGGCGACCCAGAACCCTCTGGAAGCCGCCTCCCTCATACCTCGGACGACCTCCTGTGCTAAATTCTCGCTGTAGAACTCATCCACGCTCTCGATGATGCCCTCAAGCAGCCTGCCGGTGGCGGAGTCGTCGGCGTTTTCGGTGATAGAGACGACCCTGATGCCCTTGCGCCTCAGCATGGACTTGAAAGCGACGGCGTGCTCCCGCTTCCGGGTGAACCTGGAGAACTTCCAGACCAAAATCTCCTTGAAAGGAGCTGAGGGCTTGCTGGCCTCGTCAATCATCTTGCTGAACTGAGGCCGGTCTGCGATGCGCCCGCTCTCGGCCTCGTCGATGTACTCTCGGGCGACGTGGTATCCGTTCTTCTCGGCGTAGTCCCTGAGCGCCCGTAGCTGGGCGGCCACGGACAGGTCCACGTCCTGGCGGTCGCTGGACACCCTGGCGTAGAGGGCCGCCGGTGTCAAGGGTTGCAACTCTTTGTTCATGTTCTCCTCCTAAGAACCATCGCGGAACACGTCGGAATGATGAGTAGGGGAACGCCTACGCTACCCATCATCTCCCTCATTATTCACGTATGCCTCAACAAAATCATCAAACGCATTTTGGCTGCCTGCGTAAGAAATATTCACGTCATAGTATTTGCCCAGCTTTTCTTTGTAACGCTGACCAATGCCTTCATCCAAATCAACGACATAAAGAGCCTTCTTGCTGCCATTTGTATTCTGGCCAGTTCGTGTTCCTTCCCACAAAAGAATTTGCATAGCTGCGTCTGTTTCTGGAAGCGAATAGCCGATTATGTACAGGTTGTCCGCTTTTCGTAGAGCCTGGTTCTTGGCTTGCAACCATAGGTTGCGGATGCTCTCATGGTTCAGAAGCGATGACTTGTCGTACACCGGTGGAACTATGAAGCGCCCCTTATCGACAATGAACTTGTGGTAATGAGGATTCCCCAACTGCTCATGTGATAGTCCGTAGATCGGGTCGAAAACTGATTCGGTCGGCGACTTAAACCAAGCAGTTGAACCGTGAAGCTTATAAAGGGTGAATGTGTCCGGATAAGAAGATCCCAACACCATACCTCCGTCTCGGGTTAAGGCGGGGCTAATGGGTATCGGATGTAGATCCTCGTAACGGAGGGGATAGCTGTTTCCTCCACTTGTTGTGAAAACCGTCTCAGAAGCGATTCTCTCCACCAGGGTGTCATAGTTCGTTGTCAATACGTGGCTTCTTCGCTCATGCCATTTAGAGATCAACTTAGCGCCACCTGGATTTAGCCCCGATTCGGCTCCCTCCTGCTCACGAGTTTGTAGTAGAGTTCCTATCTCAATCTCCAGCAGAGTGGTTACTCGCCTCTTACGCAAGAACTCGACTGGGTCGTCATGCGGGCTTCGAATCGCATAGTAGGAGAGTAAAGTCTCAACGTTGCCAGATGCGTATTCGTAGGCATCTCTGCTGAAACCGTCTGCTTCGTCAATGAGGGGTTCTAAGAGCGCATACAATTCTGTCATAGTCGGCATCGTTTTGCAGATTGCTTTAGAAAAGCCTGCTCCTAATAGAAACGCATCATTCATATCGCTATGGTCTCCGGCTTTGTTTTGGGCGGTCTCCCCAGACCAATCCAGCCACGGTGAACAAGCCAAGTGAAACGGCAGGTTGGATCACTATGTCCGATTCGATTCCCTTTGCTGGGCCCGACCTAAAGGCCATTTGGCGTCGGAGGACTGCTGGCACTAGATTGAGTAGGCTGTTCATCGGTCCCTCCGCCCTGTATCTTCCAGTTCAGCCCGATGGGAGCGCAGCCGTTCCAGCCGCTCCCGCCTACGCCACTCCCGCTCCTCCATGAACAGGCGTATACCCTGTCTGAGCAGCTCGCTCACGGAGAGGTCGTCCTCCTTCATCACCCTACGCACCTGCGCCTCCATCTCCGGTGGCAGGGAAAAGGTGATGGTCTTGGATATTCTCGACATGGACAGCTATTCCTCGCTCTGCTTACTGGCTCGGAGAATTTCGACCTCCGATGAGGCGTAGACGAATCTCTGGGCACTTTGGAAGACGCACACGTTGGCAAGGTCCATCTCCCTTTCACTCATCTCTGCCATCCTCGGAGCAAGGCCACTCTCCACACGGGCATCCCCGCACATACCGCGCAGCTGCAACCCCGCGGAAAGGGGCATGGTGAAGCACATCCAATTGCGATACTCAGGTTCAGGCCCTAGCAGCAAAGAACTCGATGGGATATCCGACGTGATGAATTTCCGGCCTTCGAGCGCTTCGTCGAATCGCCAACTGCCCTCTTCATACCACTTGTACCACTTCTCCCCTTCTTTTCCCCGCAGAAAGGGGTCTATATGGAGCGCTTCAAATTTTCGGTCGCTATCCACGCTAGCCATCTCTTTGGATAAGGAGAAGGCAACCTGCAACTGCTCGCCCGAATCAGGAAACCGGGCAAGGAAGTCTGCTTCCATCACTTCTAGCTGCGCCCGATATTCAAGTCGATTCCCCTTCAATGGCTCCGACATCTGTTCGCGGAAACCTCGGCTTCTCAGCTTAGAGTCCACGACGAAGCGAGCGAGCCAAGACCTCAATGGAGCGGACTTCTCGCGATCCGCAATCAACTCATTCAGCTCAGGAACACTCAACGTTTTAAGGGCGTTAAGTATTCCCGCCCACTGATCTTCTCGTTGTTGTAGGAGCGCATCATTGGCGACAGAGTAGGCGTCCTTCGACACCTCAACGTTTTCAATGGAACGCACTACAACCCCTGCTTGAGGATTTTCCTTGTCGAAGGCGTATATCTGTTCAGCCCGGTTGTCCAGGCAGAAGCCCCGCAGATACAGCTTTGGGACAAAGTGCTTCCTTGTCTTGTCTATCTGGAACATCTTCTCTCTGCTGACGTACTACATTGTCTTACAATACACTACCCGTATACCAACGTTCAACCCCCTACCGGGGCGGATCCGTGCGCTGCAACAAATGCCACGCTTCGACCTGTTGGAGGCTGACACCGTAGGTGTAGGAATGCACTTCTGTCCCCCTACAGGAAGTAGTCGGGACGAACTGGTGACGGTTGTGGAACATGCTCCGGTGACCTTCGAGGCGATGTTGGTCGATGTCCCGGGTGAGGCGTGTGTAGCTACGAACTGAAGCTGAAGTGCAATGGAGACGTGGTGTGCCTCACCCTTTCCCTGACGTGTCAGTTCTGCACCAATTGGAACACGGCAGGGCGTAAGGCGATGGAGGGGTTGTAAAAGTGCAATAAGTTGTCCCAGCATGGCTGCTGGGACACCCCCTACAGGAAGTGGTCGAAACGGCGTAGTGGACATTATGCCACCTGGTCCAGGGCCGACAGGGGCCGCCTGTCGAGGGAGTGCGGTGGCGGAAGTATCCAAGAATCCCCCAGGATGCCACGCTTCGCAAGGGTCTTCGTGTTGGAGGTGATGATGGCGACTCCCTTCACCGTGTCGGCGACGTCCAGGAAGGCTTTCTCCCCGTCCGTGGACTCGAAGACGACGAGCACCCGGGGCGGCCGTTTTGCGTGGTCTCGCTCAGCCCATCCGCTGTCTAAGTACCGCTGGTAGGACTTCAGCCGGGCACGGGCACGCTTAGGCGTCGTAGCCCGGCGCTCGAACTCCAGCAGGCAGGGACTCCACCGGCCTTTGTACTCCAGGGTGAAGGAGGCGTCGGGATGAATGACGTAGGTGGTCCAGTCGTAGCGGTAGCCGATGCTGGAGCGGGACGTGGGCAGCAGGTCGAACAGGTCGTGGTCCGGGGGTGTCAATGGCGTTTGAAAATGTCCCACTTGGGAAGCGGTCTCGACATCAGGTTGAGGTCTCCTGGGCCTTGGGGCGACGGCCTCTCCGGCGGGGCGGAGGTGGACCATCGGG
>DAOULB010000001.1:0-42976 GCA_034420695.1 Dehalococcoidia bacterium | reverse complement strand
AGGCCCCGGTCGGGGATGCCCAGCCGCTGGGCCGGAAAAGAGGTCATTTTGCGAATGGCTTCAGGCAGCGTCAGGTGCTTTTCGGCGCGGACGAATTCGGCCAAGACCACGGGGAAGCAGCCGTAGGTCCGCGGATTGGGGTGATCGCCGAAGAGGATGGCGTCGCTGGCGATCATCCCCATGGGATGGGATACGAAGGCATAGAGGGTCTGGGCGTTGGTCCCCAGTCCCACGGTGGAGATGCCCAGGTTTTCGTCCAGCAGGAGGTCGAACAGGGCGTCGGCGGGGTCCTGGCCCCGCATTTCCCCTATTTCGGTTATCAGCCGGCCGTCGTACTGGCGGTTATGGGGCCGGTTGAAGTTGGTCAGCCAGTTGTTCTCCAAGCGGCTGGGGTCCAGTTCTTTCTTCATACTGGCCCGGTCCGAGGGGTCACGCAGGGCTCCCATCAGCCTTTCCGGGCCTCCGTCCTTGGCCCAGTGGGGCAGCCCAATGGTCACGGTAGTGCCGGAATACGGATAGGTATAGCAGTCGAAGGTCACGTCCAGACCCTCATCCCTGGCATTTTCCACCAGACCCAGGTAGTCCAAGTGGCTGCCCACGCCGGGAGCACCCTGCCGGTAGTGGGTGAGGTGTACCGGGCAGCCGCTGCGGCGGCCGATTTCCACCGCCTCTTCCCAGGGGGCGAGGAGACCCTTGGATCGGAGACTGGCCCGGGTGTGGGTGTGGTAGATGCCTCCAAGGTTGGCGGCCACTTTGGACAGATCTGCCAGCTCATTGGTGTCGGCGTAGGAACCGGGAGGATAGTCCAGGCCGGTGGAGAGGCCCCAGGCGCCCTCCTCCATAGCTTCCCGCACCACGGCCTTCATGTCCTCCAGCTCCGGAGCGGTTGCGGGGCGGTCGTTCCAGCCCACCGACCAGATGCGGACCGGGGCGTTGCCCAGGATGTAGGCGATGTTGATGGCCACACGGTCGTCGTATTTCCCCAACAGCTCTGCCACGGTCAACCAGTCGGCCGGCATTGGCGGGTAGCCATTCAACCCGGAGTCCAGCCAGATGTAGCGGTGGAGCTCCTCTTGAGTCTTGAAGGGGGCATGGGAGATGCCGTCGATTCCCACCAGTTCGGTGGTGACGCCTTGGCGGACTTTCGGGTCGTGGTGGGGTTCTCCCAAGATGGTGAGGCCGGCGTGGGAATGGAGGTCGATGAAGCCGGGGCAGACCACCATGCCGGTTGCGTCGATAACACGGTCGCCCTCCAGTTGGGAAGGGTCGCCCCGGTGGATGCGGACGGTGTCCCCGGTTACCACCACGGCCCCGAAGTACCCCGGACTGGCGGTGCCGTCTATTATCTGGCCATTCCTGATGATGAGGTCTGCCATAGCCACTCTTCCCTCGGAGTTTGATTGCCTAAGCCCGCTTCCGTTGGGCTAGAGGGCAGCCAGGCCGGCCTTGGCGCAGTCTTCGTCCTGCTGGCCGGTGGCGCCGCTGCCTCCGATGGCCCCGACCAGTTGTCCGTCCTTGTGGACCGGCACCGCTCCTTGGGCTGGGAGCATGCGGCCCCCCAAGGAAGCGATAATGGACTGGATTACCGGGGAATCGGCTTGGAGTGAGCCACTGGGCCGGTTGAAACCGGCTGCAGCGGCAGCCTTGCCTTGGGCCACGGCGGCACTGACGGAGCTGGCGCCTTCCATCCTGTTGAAGGCCAGCAGGTTGCCGCCGGCGTCGCAGACGGCGATGCTCATGTTGACGTTGAGTTCCATCGCTTTGAAGATTCCCGCTTGGACCATTCGGTTGGCTTCCTGCAGGGTGAGAGCCATTTTAGTACCTCCGTAAGCTTGTTTTGAGGCGATTCTACATACCGGCTTAAATACTGGCAATGCGAATGGGCCGGATTGAAGACGGCCATGCCGGGGGAATCGGCGGTGTGAGATAATGGCGCTGTTCGAATTCCGCAGCGCAATTGCAGACCCGCATGAAAAGCAACGGCCTGACCCTGAGCATTCTGGACCAGAGCCCCATCTACCCCGGCGAGACCCCGGCCGACGCCCTGCGGCACACCATCGAGCTGGCCGGCAAGGGGGAGGAGTGGGGGTATCACCGTTTCTGGGTGACCGAACACCACGGCTCCAACCGGGTCATGGGCTCATCTCCGGAAGTGCTGGTGTCCCACCTGCTGGCCAAGACCAGCCGGATACGGGTGGGCTCCGGCGGGGTGATGTTACAGCACTACAGCCCCTACAAGGTTGCGGAGAACTTCAACGTCCTGGCGTCGCTGGCCGAGGGACGGGTGGACTTGGGCATTGGAGGCGGACCCGGCGGTCTGCCCCTTTCGACCCGGGCACTGCAGAGCGAAACGGAATCACCGGGGCGGCCCCTGGCGGACAAGCTGGCCGAGTTGGACAGCTTCCTGAACGACAGCCTGGATGGGGAACATCCCCTCCACGGTCTTCAAGCCAGCCCGCGGCCTGCCAGCCCGGCGGAGCTATTTGTGCTGGGCACAACCGCTTCCAGCGCCGACCTAGCTGCCCGGTTCGCTTTTCCCTACGTCTTCGCCCTGTTCCTGAACAGCGACGAGGACGTGATGAGAGAGGCCGTGGATTGTTACCGGGAGAGGTTCGACTTCGGCAAGGGGCGGCGGCCGCAAGTGTTGCTGGCCCTGCCGGTCATAGTGGCCGACTCCGACGAGGAAGCGGCAGAGCACGCCGCACAGCTAAAGGTGGTGAGAATCCGACTGGCCAGCGGCAGGACGTTTACCACCGGAACCCTGCAGGCGGCCAAGGACTTCGGGGAGCAGTCGGGGGAGGAGTTTGAGATAATGGTGCGGGAGGCGTCGGTGGTGCATGGGGCGCCTGACACAGCCCGCGAGAAGCTGCTGGGAATCCAGAAGGACTATGAAATCGAGGAGGTCATAGTAGTGACCTCGGTCCGGGATTTTTCCAAGAGGCTTCACTCCTACCATCTCCTCAGTCAAACCTTCGCGCCAATCGGCGCTCCCTGAAAGGCCAACTCCGTCAAGACCAAGTCCACCGCGAGCAGGACATCAGATGAGCAGACAGAAGATGAGCGGGCAAGGCAAGATGCACTTGGGGGCCTTTCTGGCGGGCACCGGCAGCAACATGTCGTCGTGGCGGCACCCCAACGCCGTTCCAGACGCAGCAATCAACTTGGACTATTACCGTGGGCTTACCAGGAAGGCCGAGGCCGCCAAGCTGGACTTTGTTTTCTTCGGGGACGGACTGTATATCAGCGAGAAGTCCCACCCCAACTTCCTGAACCGGTTCGAGCCCTTGACACTGCTGGCGACGCTGGCGGCCCACACCAGCCACATCGGCTTGGCAGCCACTCTTTCCACCTCTTACAGCGAGCCCTACACCGTGGCGCGGCAGTTTGCTTCCATCGACCACATCAGCAACGGCCGGGCCGGGTGGAACATAGTGACCTCACCCTTGGAAGGGTCGGCGTTGAACTACAGCAAGGCGGAGCATCCGGCCCACGACCTGCGCTACCGGATGGCCGCCGAATACTTGGAGGTAACCAAGGGCCTGTGGGACTCATGGGAAGACGGCGCCTTTGTGCGTGACAAGGAGTCCGGGGCCTTCATAGACCCAGGAAAGATGCACCGGATCAACCACAAGGGTGAGTTCTTTTCGGTGCAGGGGCCCCTGAACATTTCCAGATCCAGGCAGGGAAGGCCCGTCCTCATTCAAGCCGGCTCATCGGAGGCGGGGAAACAGTTTGCGTCCAGCGTGGCCGACGCCGTGTTTACCGGACAGTCCACATTGGAGAGCGCCTTGGCCTTCAGCAGAGACGTGAAAGACAGGGCCGCCAAGCAGGGCCGGGACCCGGAGGAAGTGCTGATCCTGCCGGGCTGCAATCCCATTGTGGGGAGGACTCCCGAGGAGGCGGAGGAGAAGTACCAGGAGATAGCCTCCTTGGTGGACATGCAGGACGCCCTGAACTACTTGGGCCGGTATTTCAATGACATGGACTTCAACCAGTACGAGCTGGACGAGAGGTTTCCTGACTTGGGAGACTTCGGCCGCAACGGTTGGGAAAGCACTACGGACCGGCTGAAAGAGATGGTCAACATCGAAAACCTGACCCTGCGACAGCTTGCACTCCGGGCCACAACGCCCAAGGGGCCATTCATCGGCACCCCGGAGCAGGTGGCGGACACTATGCAAGACTGGTTTGAGTCGGGGGCGGTGGACGGCTTCATGCTCAGCAGTTCGGTGCTCCCGGACGGGTTCAACGACTTTGTTGACCACGTGCTGCCGATTCTGAAAGAGCGGGGCCTGTTCAGGGCCGAGTACGAGGCCGACACGCTGCGGGGCAACCTGGGCCTGCCGATGCCGGCCAACCGGTTTGCGGCCGCGGAGCCATCCGCGGCGAATGCTGAGGCGTTGTCCTGATGTGATTCCCGCCGTGCGCCCAGTATTTGAAACGCAGACAACAGGCCGAGCAGATTGATGACTACAGAAGAGGACCGAACCACCAAGTACAGGGAAGCCAGCCGCCGCCTGCTGGCCCAAGGGATGCGGGAATTCAGAGCTGGGGACCTGCAACAGGCTTCTGAAAAGGGATGGGGCGCCGCTGCGGAGATGATCAAGGCGGTGGCGGAGAGCCGCGGCTGGCAGCACCACAGCCACGAAAGGTTGCGCCGGATTGTAAGTTGGCTGGTAGAGGAGGCGAGCGACCGAGAAATGTCCACACTTTTTGGCGTTGCCAGCAGCCTGCATACGAACTTCTACGAGAACTGGTCGCCTTGGCCAGAGGTCAGGGACGGGTTGGAGGACGTGGGCAGGTTTGTGGACAAGCTGGAAGCCCTCTTGGAGTAGCGCTGCCGGCCAGCGGCGCGAAGACGCACTGGAGGAAGCCCTTTGCCTACCCTGTTGGGAATACACGGAGCAGTAACTTACCCGGGGCGGCTGCACCAAGCTTTGGAAGAGGCACTGGAGGCGGTGGCTGAGGGGTGGCCCTCGGTATCCACCGAGTTGTTGCACTTGGGTGACTACCGGGTCTCCTTCGCCGACGGCCGCCCCCTGGCAGACTTCGAAGACGACACTCAAGCGCTGGTGGAGCGGGTGACGGCGGCTGACATGTACCTGCTGGCAACGCCCATATACCGGGCCTCATACACGGCGGCCTTGAAGAACCTGCTGGACCTGACGCCGGTGGAAGGACTGAGGGGCAAGCCCTGCGGCCTGATCGCCATGGGAGCCACCGACCACCACTACTTGGCGGCGGACAGCCAGTTGCGCCCGGTCCTAGCTTGGTTCGGGGCCCATCTGGCGCCGGTGGGAGTGTACCTGAAGTCTAGCCAGTTCCAGGAGGGACGGCTGGCTGACCCCAAGGCCATTGACGAACTCAAGGCTCTCGGAGACGCCGTAGCGGCGATGCAGAAGGCCGCAGCGGAAGACCGCAAAATGGATGGCCCGCCGCCCATCGCCGGGGGCTAGGAGGCTTGCAGTAGTAGGGACAGGTTTCAAACCCGCCCCTACAAGATGGACCCGGACAAGGAGACTTGCCTAACCGGCTTGGCTGACGGCGGTACGGTAGTCCCACTGGTAGTGGCGGTCCTGATAGGCCCCGGCCGGCATCAGGCTTTCTATATTCCTCTTGGACAGTTCCTCTTCGAACTTGGCCCGAATCCACGGGTCCTCGTCGGCGTACTCAATCTGGTCGTTGGAAAGGTCGCCCACCCGCTCGTTGGTGTAGCCGTGGAACTGCTTGGGTGGATGCAGTGCGAGGTAACGAGCCTTGTCGCCGCCCACGTTAAAGTGCTGGTGGAACCACCGGTTGGGCGGCACGAAGGCGCTGGCTTCCTGCCAGGGCACTACGATCTTTTCCTTGCCCTCTTCCCAGAGGATTGAATACCCATCGCCGCCGGGTATGACGATCACCCTTCCCGGCCCGTGGCGGTGAGCTTTCTTGTAGAGCTTGGGGTCGAATACCGACATGTGGCAGGACATTTCGGAGCCGGGGAACTGGATAAACACGGTGCGCCCCCCGGCGCCTCTCATCTGGTTGGCGTCCAGCTTGTCCCAGCTTCGCATGTCGGGGAAGAAGTTGCCCTGCCAGAGGAACCCCCGGTCGCCGTGGGAACCGACGCGGGGCACGGCCTTGGCTTCGGAGTAGAAGTCTTCCGCAGCCGCGGCTGCCTCCTGCGGTTCGTAGGGGTTGTTGAAGAAGAAATCGGGGTCGGGAATGGTGGTCATGGCCAGGGGCAGATAGTTGTAGTGGAGCAGCCGCACCGGCAGCCGGCCGTGGGTGTTGCTGAACTGGTGGGTGCGGTTCCTGGGAAGCAGGAACAAGGCGTGCTCCTGCCATTCTACAGTCTTACGGCCCGACTCACCGGGACCGGCCACGGTGGTCAAGCCTCGGCCTTGGAGCACGTAGACGACTTCGTCCACCGACAGCCTGAAGGGCGGCAGGGATTCTCCGGGAGGTATCTCGCTGACCCTGGCCTCGATGATGCCTTCCTGTCCCAAGAGCTGAATGAAGGCCGACTGGCAACCGCGTTCTTCCCACCACTCCAAGTCCACAGTGCGAAGGTCGGGGATGAAGTAGCCGGTGTGGACCGGCAGGCCGGTGGAGTGCATCCACTGGTCATAGGTGAATGTGGAAATGCCGAAGCTGCTAGTCGCAACCTGCTCCGATGGGGACTGTTCGATTGTCGCATCTGCCATGTTTATTCTCCCGGCCGCCGGGGCCCGTTGCCCGCGGCGAGGCCATCAAAGAGTGGGTGAATTGCTGCAACAATACTGGGCCGCCAAGGGGGTGTCAATCCGGGTTACACCGCCGCAAACCTGGGGCGCAAGTGCAAGACGACCGGCGGCGGAGGGAGGCGGTGTGGTAGTATCCGGTCAAGCCAATCCGGGAACCAAGGTGGAACATTTAACCCAGGAGCAGAGTTGAGGGGTTAGAAAATGACGGTTATCGACGCGGATGCCCACGTCCTGGAAACCGAACGCACTTGGGAATACATGCAGGAAGGAGAGGCCGGGTTCAGGCCGGAAGTGTTGGTGCCCAAGACCGGGGGAGACCGGGAGTATTGGATGCTGGAGGGAAGGGCCTTCGGCAAGAGCAACAACGTGGGTCCGGACACCACCAGTGAAGCACGGGAGATGTCTGACATCTCCGTCCGGCTGGCCCACATGGACGAGCTAGGGGTTGACGTCCACGTGCTTTACCCGACTATTTTCCTGCGGCCGCTGACCCGCCGCTCGGAGGTGGAGCTGGCCCTGTGCCGCAGCTACAACCGCTGGCTGGGGGATATCTGGGAAAGGGGAGACCACCGGCTGCGCTGGGTGGCGGTTCCCCCGGTGATGAGCATGGACAAGGCCATCGAGGAATTGCACTGGGGCAAGGAGCACGGGGCCTGCGGGGTGTACATGCGGGGAATCGAGGGGGACAGGCGCCCGTCCGATTCCTATTTCTATCCGCTGTACGAAGAGGCCTCCAGGCTGAACCTGCCGGTCTGCATCCATGCCAGTTCGGGGCACTTCAACGTTTACGACGTCCTGAGCCAGGACTCGGGGTTCGCCCAGTTCAAGCTGAACGTGGTGGGAGCATTCCACGACCTGCTGATGAAGGGGACCCCAGAGAAGTTCCCGGACCTCCGGTGGGGCTTCATCGAGGTCAGTTCCCAGTGGCTGCCCTACGCCCTGAACGACATGGAGTTGCGCTTCAAGCGGCGGGGCAGTCCCTGGTTGGGGCCGGGGGCGCTGCGGGACAACCGGATTTACGTGGCGTGCCAGACGACCGATGACATTCCCTACGTCATGGATTGCGTGGGAGAAGAGAACATCGTCATCGGCACCGACTACGGGCACAACGATACGTCGTCGGAGCTGGTTGCCCTGAGGAGGCTGCGGGAGGACGGGAAGATAGGGGTAGCTACTGCAGACCGCTTCCTGGACCAGAATGCCCGGGCGCTGTACGGGTTGTGAGTCCTGGGTTGCTCTTAGGGTACTACGTGGTTATTCCGCGCTGACACTTTCCGTGGCTGCCTGACCGTTGGCTTCACGGTAGGTCGCGTTTATTTCGGACAAGATATTGCTTAATTCATCGGGGGTCTTGATTCTGGATAATCTACGGTGCCGTACTCCTGATTTTGATGTGATCGGACCTATTAGTTGGCCGATGCGGGCTAACGAATTCGGAGCAATTTCTTCCCAGCCCGGCCAAAAGCTTATCTCTCCCAAACCATTTTGGAAGAGCAGAATATTGAAAGACACTAAGAACTGGTCCTTGCCGGGTATTCTGAGTTCCAGACGGATGTAGTCTCCCTTACGGTTTATGTAAGTGAGACACTCGGCCAGATTGTTATGCTTCAGGGAAATAGCCGTTTCATAAAGGCGATTCAACCCTGGTTGATGTTTTTCTTGTGCCTTAGGGATGCTGTCTTTGAAAATGTCCGAGCCAGGCAGCAATTGTGCCCTTCCCGCACTCTCCGCCCTTGTCTCTCTCTCCCGTTGCCCGATCCGAGTTTGGTAATCAGCGGCTTCAGGCAAAGGTACGACAACGCTGGCTTCCACCAAGATTTCGTTTCCGTTTCGATGAGGTTGCAGACGGATACACTTGATATCTTGGCCTTCATCTCTTAGCCAAGAATCGTTCAGCCACATTACACAGGTAGTAAGCTCCTTGCTAAAGTTCTCCGAAACCAGAATGATTCTAGGTATTTGAGTATGAATGGCCTGCCCTTCTTCTTCCGTGATGCCCAGATGTTCCCGGATGAGGTTCTGTGCTGCATCTTCCTCAACAGAGTTGTCTTCGTTTAGTGCTCGCTTTTCGAGATAGGATTGGCAAGTATCTACTGCTTGCTGGAAGGTCATATTGGCAACCATGGCGGCGTACCTGATTGCCTGTAAGTCCATGTGCTCGCCGGTTTCACCACGCTTCAATTCAACCACGACCAGGCGACCGGTAGCGTCTAGACCTAGGAGGTCGATTCTGCGGTTGGAGTCTTCCCAATTGCCAAATTCCTCCGAGATTATCAGAAGCCCTTCTTCTAAAATTTCGGGTTGGTCGCGAAGCAACCGTTGCAAGTCAGATCGTTCTAACACCCCTTCCTGGCCGAAGGAGGTTGGAGAAACCTTGTCCAGTCGCTCTTTGTCCCCCACTATCTTGTAAATGGGCATACTCTGGCTCCGCTTAAAGGAATGCCTAATCTTAGACTGGTAGATTGGTTTCGTTAATTTACTGTGCTGGTGGAATAGAACGGGCTGGAATAAAGAGGCGCGACGGAGAACGCGTTAGAAGAAGTTGCTTACGTTTTTGGCTAGGAGGACGTTTTGGTCGAGGGTTATTTTGCGGTAGGCGATCTGGAAGCTGCCGCCCACCTGCCTTAGGACGTCTTCCCGGCTGCCGACGTAGAAGTCCTGCTCAGTCTCGGCACGGGTGCGGTACATGATGAAGTTGGAGTAGACCTTTAGCTCTCCCTGCCGGTCTCCCGGCTCCACCTCGATGTTGGAGACGAAGTGGCGGGTGCGGGAGGGCGGGTCTTCAGCCCAGGCCATGCCGGTGTCCAAGCGGTCCACCCGGCGCTGCAGCGAGTCCTTGGTCTCGTCCATAATGGCCAGCTCGTTTTCTTTGGAGAGGTCGTCCTCCTCGTACCGGGAGCCGTCCAAGATGGAAATGGCCCTGCTGTTGGCGGGGTAACGGTTGGACCGCATGGGCATCCAGTACTTGACGTCGTCGGTCAGCAGGTCGAGCCACTGGTGCAACTGGCGACCATCCAGCAGCCGGGCTTCCCGGTACAGGAACTGTTCCACTTGCCGGACCAACTGGTCATCCACGGGTCTACACCTCGGGTGGGGAGAATGTTGCTTTGCGTTGAGTGGAGCTTAAGTCCATTTTAACCCGGAAATAATTTGGCCACCAACACGTTCACAGTGTTGGCGGCCAAACGGTCCAACCGGTTTGCAAATGAGGCGGGGTTACTCGGTGCAGCCGCCGTCCATGGGGCAGGGGGCGTCGGGGTCCCACCAGATGTGGTCCCACTTATTGATAATCTGGGGGGTGGTGGGAATGTGGAAGTTCTGCAGCCGGTAGTCCATGAGCCCGCCGGTCTCCCGCCACAGGAAGGGAACAGCGTGGCCTTCGCCCTTGCGGAGAATTTCCACGGCCTCTTCGAATAGGGCCTGGCGCTTTTCGGTGTCAATCTCCCGGGCTTGGGCTGAGATTATCTCGTCCAGCCTGGGGTCGCTCCAGTTGGTGGGGTTGCGGTTGGTATCCTGGGCGTAAAGCTGGTTCAGCACGTCGGAAGGGTCGCTTATCAATATGGAGAAGGGGGACTGGGAAAGGGGATAGGTGCCCTCCCGCATGTGAACTTGGTAGGTGGCGGTATCAACAGGGTTCAGGGTGATGTCGATGCCAAGGTCACGGCGAAGCTGCTCGGAGATGACTTCCCACTGGGTGACGGTCAAACTCTGGTTGCCTATGTTCGCATCTATGGCGAACCCGTCGGCGTAACCGGCTTCGGCAAGGAGGGCCTTGGCCTCGGCTATGTCGGGGGCCTTGGGGTTGCGGTAGCCGGGCACATCGCCGAGGGCGTCCGGGTCTTCAACCAGCCCCGGAGGGAAGAAGGTGCCAACCACGGCGCCGCAACCGGCATCGCCAACGCAGTAGGCAATGTCCACCACGTTCTGGCGGTCAACACCGAGGAACACCGCCCTTCTGACCCTGGGGTCGTCAAAGGGAGTCTGGTCCGGATAGACGATAAACCACTGGGAAGAAACCTTGGGGCCCGGTATGAAGACTATCCGTCCCTTGGTGTCGTTGTGAATCTGGAAACCGTCTTCGCGCCGGTAGCTGGGGCTCAACCCTTCGGTGGTGAAAACTTGGCCGATGGAGATGGAGGACAAGGCGCGGCTGATGTCCCTGATCCAAGTGGTCTTCAGTCCGTCGAAGTAGGGGCGGCCCGGTTTGAAGTAGTTGGGATTCCTTTCGTACTCCACGGATATCTTGGGCTGGAAGTCCTTGACTATCCAGGGGCCGGAGCCGACGTTGAAGGTGACGGGGAGGTCCATTTCCTCGGGAGTCAAGCCCTCGGCCACGTGCTTGGGGTACATCTTCATATAGTCGGTGGCCAGGTTGGTCAGGAAGAGGGCGGCGGGGAATTTCAGGGGGACCCTGATGGTCTTTTCGTCCACCGCCACGGCTTCACCCTGCTGGTACATTTCCCGCAGGGCGCCGGTGCGGCTCCGCCGGGCATCCGGGTCGGCAATGCGGTCCAGGCTGAATACTATGTCGTCCGCGGTTACGGGTTGGCCGTCGTGCCAAGTAGCGTCGTGGATGGTGAAGGTGTACTCTGTGCCATCTTCGTTCACCTCCCAGCCGGAGGCCAAGTCGCCGATAATTTCCGTTGGATTCACCGGGTTGTACTCGATCAAACCGTTGAACCGCTTGGAGGAAGGTATGTTGCAACTGTACAGGCTGGAGCAGGAGTGGACATCCCACTGGCCGGCGGCATTGCGCCCCACCTGCTCGAGGACTATGGGCTGGTATTTGCTGTCGGAGGTCCAAGCTGGAGACAGGGGGAATTCCATGACCATCGAGGAGGGAACGACCACCTCGGTGGGGGCCACGGTAGCCGCCGGTACCTCTGTGGCGGCTGGTGCACTTGTGGCTTCGGGGGCCACCTGCTGGTTAGCGGCGGGGGCCGAGGGTGTGGGCTGGTCCGAGCCGCCACAGGCCAGGGCCACCACAAAGACGAGGGCTAGGGGAACCATCAAGAACCATTTCCGCATGAACGTCACCTGAATCAAAACTCCAAGTCTATCGAATATTGGAATCAATCATTCGTTTCAATAATACTTGGGCGTTAGTATTGGTGGCGGAATATATCAGCCGCCCAATCTCAATGTCAAGGAGTAAGTGAGCGGGGTATAGCCTGGATATGCCAACTCCGGTCAAGAGCGTCCTCTGACGGCCTGCTTTCCTTGGCCAATACTCTTTGGGAACCTCTGTATCAATCCTACAGCAGCGGCGAACGGTTGCTATTCACCCTCATCCCTACCTCTTCCCATCAAGGGAGGAGCTTAAATTGTACTTATTCAGACTTTTTTCGGTCAACTGCGGTTGGTCAGGCCGTGGGGCCAAGGACCAAGGCAGGAAACCGAGGCAGGAAACCGAGGCAGGAAACCGAGGCAGGAAACCAAGGCAGGAAACCAAGGCAGGCCGCCGAGAAAGAACGAAGGACCTGATAGTCCGCGGCTAGGATATTTCATCCCAGCTTTGGGCGTCCATGATCTGGGCCCAGCGGTGGTAGAAGCTGCGGTGGTTTATTTCGCTGTAGTGGGACTCGCTGGCCCTGGCCTTCAAGGCCTCCTGGTAGCCCTCGTGTCCCAGTCCCATCTGGACGTTCAGGGGATAGCGGCGGGAGACCACGCCCCTGCCGCTGGCGGAGCACTGTTCCCAGTTGTCCATGTCGTCCTGCTCGAAGGCACCGGCGGGGCCAAAGGCCCTCATACCGGTCAACCTGATGGCTTCTTTTACTTCAGGAGGGGCCGCCCGGTCCACGTAGATCCAGGCCCAGACCTCGGTCTTGCCGGGCCCGCGGGGATGCCAGACCCGGAAGGTGTGGGAGGAGGAAATCAGCATGGAGAAGTTGGGGAAGACGGTGCCGACGGTGGGCTTGATGATGGAGCGGCGCTCTCCCAACCGGGCTTCCACCTCCGGCACTATCTCCTGCTCGTACTCCACGATTTCGCCAACGGGCGGGTCGGTGGACTCGCCGGCCTTGGCGGCGATAATGCAGTGGCCGTTGCCGGGAGAGACCAAAGTGCCGGGGGAAGAGGGGCGACGCAGGCGGCGGTCGCTGGCGAAGCCGGTGCGGATGGCCGACTGGTGGCTCCAGAAGGCGTGGTAGGCGTCTCCGGCGAAGTTCTCGGCGGGCAGCTTCCAGTTGCAGGGGACCTCCCACTTATGGAGCCCGCCCACAACCTCGATGCCGCCCTCGCGCCGGTCGAAGAAGGCGTCCAAGTACCAGGACATCTCCCCCAGGTATTCCGGCAGGGGCGGGGCGTTGGGGTCGAAGGTGGCGAAGTAGAGGCCCTTGTGGTGGTCAAGCTGGGCCACGGGCATCAGACCCCACTGGGAGGGGTCGAGTTCGCCGTGATAGCCGTCCTGCTGGTTGGGAACGGCCAGAAGGGAGCCGTCGTTGCCGTAGGACCACCCGTGGTAGGCGCAGTTGAAGGACGCGGCGTTTCCGGAACCGGCCCGGCACAGGCGGTTGCCCCGGTGGCGGCAGATGTTGAGGAAGGCGTTGACCTGCCCCTTGGAGTTGCGCCAGACCAGGACCGGGTCTTCACCGATGTAGGTGGTGAAGAAATCGCCGGAGTTGGGAATCTGGCTTTCGTGGCAGAGGAATGACCAGCAGCGGGCAAAGACGTTCTCCAGTTCCTGCCGGTAGATGTCGTCGTCGTTGAAGATGCGGCGGCTGAGCAGGCCCGACCCGGCGTCTACCAGATTGGCTACTTCGGCTACCATTTCATTCCTCCCAGGGAATCTCTGAACAACTCTCGACATAGCGACGAAAGTTGCTATTCCCCTCATCCTAACCTTATCCCACCAAGGGAGAAGGGATTTGCGCTCTACTTGTGCAGATCTTTCCTAGCGCTCCCGGTTGGCTACGCGGAAGCCGCGCATAATCCGGCATCTGGGTGGCTCGGTATGGGCTTACCAGCCGTTGCCGTCCATCAACTCGCCCCAGCGGCGGTAGAAGCCCCGGTGGTTGGACTCGCTGAAGCGGAAGTCGCTGACGGTGGCGCCCAGGGACTCGTCGTACTTATCGTGGCCCAGACCCATCTGGACGTTGAGGTCCAGGCGGCGAGATACGACGCCGCGGCAGGTCTGGGTGCATTCCTGCCAGTTGTCCATGTCGTCCTGCTCGAAGGTGCCGGAGGGGCTGAAGCCCTGGATGGCGGAAAGGCGGAACTGCTCCTTAATTTCGGGCGGGGCGGCCTTGTCAACGTAACCCCAGGACCAGACTTCGATGCTGCCAGGCCCCCGGGGGTGCCACACCCGCATGGCCCGGGAGGTGCCCCGGAGGAAGGAGAAGTTGGGGAAGACGGTGCCGACGATGGGGTTGACTTTGCCGTAGCGGGGCCCCAAGCGGCGGTCAACCTCGGGGCGAATTTGCTCCTCGTAGGCCAGTATGTCCGGGACCGGCGGGTCGGCGGAGTCATCGGGTCCCACGGATATGATGCAGTGGCCGTTGCCGGGAGAAACCATGGAGCCGCCGGAGGTGGGTTTGGCGGTCACGCCGGTGCTGAAACCGGTGCGGATGGCCGACAGGTGGGTCCAAGCCACGTGGTAGGCGTCGCCGCCGAAGTTCTCGGCAGGGAATTTCCAGTTGCAGGGCACGACCCACTTGTGGACGCCGCCAATGACTTCGATGCCGCCTTCGCGGCGGTCGAAGAAGGCGTCCAAGTACCAGGCCATGGAGCCCAGGTAGTCCAGCAGCGGCGGGGCGTCCGGGTCGAAGGTGGCGAAGTAAAGGCCCTTGTAGCTGTCCAGTTGGGCTACCGGGACCAGCCCCCACTGGTCGATCTTGAGTTCGCCGAAGTAGGCGTCGTCGATGTTGGGTACGGCCAGGAGCTGGCCGTCGTTGGCGTAGGCCCAGCCGTGGTATGCGCAGGTGAAGGATGAGGCGTTGCCGGCGTCGGCCCGGCACAGGCGGTTGCCCCGGTGGCGGCACTGGTTCAGGAAGGCATTGACCTTGCCTTGGGTGTCCCGCCAGACCAGGACCGGGTCTTCTCCCATGTAGGTGGCGAAGAAGTCTCCGGGCTTGGGGACTTGGCTTTCGTGGCAAAGGAACATCCAGCAGCGGGCGAAGATGTTTTCCAGTTCCTGCTGGTAGATGTCGTCTTCGATGAATATGCGGCGGCTGACAAGGCCGCGGTCGGCGTCAACCAGTCCCTTTACGTCTGTAGCCATGGCGTTCCTCCTTTCGTATCGAGCAGTCGCGGCGGGGTGTAGGGTCAGGTTTCAAACCTGTCCCTACGTTGGACGCCGCCAGCGCAAGAGGGATCCGGCGTCGGTGGGTATGACTGAACCGGTAATGCCGGCGGCGTTCTCCCGGGACGCCAGGAAAAGGAAGGTGTTGGCGATGTCCCGGGGCTGCAATGCCCTCTGCTGGGGGTTGCCGGTGCGCATTCTCTCCTCGGACCCGGGGTCGGCGAAGTGGGAGCGGTCATCCAGTCCGGCGGCTTCCAGCCCCCGCAGGTCGGTAATGACGCCGCCGGGGGCTACGCCGTTGACCCGGACCTCGGGGGCCACTTCGGCGGCCAGTTCCCGGATCAGGCCGACCACGGCATGCTTGGAGGCGGTGTAAATGGGGCCGCCGCCTCCGGAGTTGAGCCCGGCCACGGAAGCGGTGAACACGATGCAACCCCGGGTCTTCCTGAGTTCGGGGAGGGCGGCCTTGGTACCGAAAAGGAGACCCTTGACGTTCACCCCGAACAGTTCGTCGAAGGAGTCGTTGATCAGTTCTTCCGGAATGTCGTCGATGCGGTGGTTGCTGTCGAACACCCCGGCGTTGCCGGCGAAGATATCCAACTGCCCGAAGGAGCGGACCGTCTCCAGTACCGCAGCCTTGTTGTCGTCCAGACGGGCTACGTCGCCGGGAATTCCGACCAGGGACTCGCCAAAGTCCTGCCGCAACTGCTCGATGCGGTCGGGGAAGCGGTCCATCACTCCCACGCGGGCGCCCTCTTCGATGAAACGTTCCACGATGGCGCGGCCGATTCCGGAGCCACCGCCGGTGACAAGAGCAACCTGTCCGTCAAGCCAACCCATGGAAAGACTCCTTCAGGCGCCGGGCTGATATGCAGCTACTCTTCCGGCGCGATTTCAGCTTTATTGCTCGACTGTTTGACGCTGGCCACGACCGGATTCCTGCAAGACAGCTTCAGGGAACCGGCCCGTTACAAGGTTACGTTTCCTCGGCCAGGGGTTCGTGGGCCAGGGCTTCGGCGTCCTGGATGTATTGGACGGTGTCCCTGATGCGGCTTTCGGTGTCCTCGGCGTCACAATTGCCGTTGTAAAAACACTCGCCGTGCAACTGGCCGATTCGAATGTAATACCGTCCCACCAAGTCCTCGATTCTACTGCTCTGGAGGCCCAGACTTCGAATGGTCCTGGAGGTCACAGCGGTGGTCTGGGGCAACTCACCGGTGCGGGCAAGGATGAGGGCATCGGTAGCTCTCCTGGTTGCGCCCCACGCCTTTTCCGCCGCGTTGCGTATTTTGTCCTGGGCCAGCATTTCCAGGGCATCTTCATAGAGACTGCGGGCATCGGCGAAAACCTCTCTTACCGGGGCGGTCATCATTCCTGCGGCCCTTCCAACCTAGATGCTGAGTCTGTGTCAATGATACCAGCTATGCCGGGGAATTGGGGCGCAATATAACGGGAGAGGTTTCGGCTTCCAGCACGGACAGGTCCAAGCAAGTCCCTTGGCAGGCCCAGGACCAATTAGGACCGGAGGCGCTGAGGGGGCGCTTCACAGCCGGCAGTTTTGGAATTCCTTATTTCTTGGGACATTTCGGGACATTTTGGGACATTTCAGCTTTGGAGGGGTGGGCAGAAATCCGGCTTATGGGACAGGGCCGGTGAAGCTAATTGGCACGCTATTTTGCAGTTTTGGGACATTTTCTTGTTCTTGAGTCTGGGTTCCCGAATCTGTTCCTGAGTGTGCGTTCCTGAGTCCGGGCCACTGTGGGAGACTGATTGGAAAGGATACTCTAAGACCATGTTAGAGAAGGGAAACCCTAGAAGGGAAGGGGCAAATGTCACCGAGGGTCTGAATTTGTTGCCCAGGACGGACCGGTTCGAAGGACTTTGTTGCCCCTTGCTATACTGGCGGCAACCGGCAACGGACTTCCGGTGACCGGTAACAGGGAAGCGACCAAGGGGCGCGGCAAGGAGGCTTCATGGCGAGATATGGAGTAAGGCTGGAGACGGACCCGCGGTTGAGCCCGGAGGACTGCCGGCAACTGGCCGTCAGGGCGGAGGAACGGGGCTACGAATCGGTGTGGCTGCCGGAAGGGCGGAGCCGGGACGCCTTCACCTCGCTGGCGGCGATGGCGCTGGCTACCGGGACGGTGAAGCTGGGAACCGGCATAGTCCAGATTTACGCCCGCACCGCGTCGAACACCGCAATGGCTGCAGCGGGGATGGCGGCCCTGTCGGAGGGGCGTTTCATCCTGGGGTTGGGAGTGGGCCACGGTCCCAACGTGGAAAGCTGGGACGGAGTGCCGTTCAGGCAGCCCATGACCCGCTTGAGGGAGACAATCCAGATTGCCCGGGGGCTGCTGTCGGGAGAAAGAGTGGACTTTCCGGGAAGGCAGTTCAAGGTGTCCGGCGCTTCATTGGAAGGGGCTGCGCCGGAGGGCAAGGTGCCGATTTACATCGCCGCCTTGGGGCCGCAGATGCTGGAGCTTGCTGGGGAACTGGCCGACGGCATCCTGATGAACTGGCCGACAGCGGCTTTCCTGCCCCAAGCGGTGGAATACGTGAAGCGGGGAGCGGACAAGGCCGGGCGGGACATTTCAGAAATTGACATTGGCGGGTACGTCAGGGTGGCCGTCGGCGACGACATGGAGGCCCTGAGGACTGCGTTGAAGGGACAGGTGATCCGGCAGGCGGGGCTGCCCTTCTACAACAATATGTTCAAGGCGGCGGGTTTCGAGGAGGAGATGGAGGCGGTGACGGCGGCCTTGGCAGCGGGGGACCGGGATAGAGCAATGGGGGCGGTGACGGTGGCGATGCAGGACCAAGTGGCGGTGGTTGGGAGCCCGGAACACTGCCGGGAGCAGTTCGAGGCGCGGCGGGCGGCGGGCCTTCAGTTGCCGGTGGTTGCCCCATTCACGGTGGAGGACACCCTGTCCTCGCACCAGCGGGTCATCGACGCCTTGGCGCCGTAGGGTTTGATCTTCGCCCGCCGGCCGGAGCGTCCGGGAATCTATCCATAGAGCCCCATCGAGCCCCATCGAGGATTATTGAGGCCTTGCAGAGACGCATTCACGAAATACTGGAAACCGCCTCGGAAGGCGACCGGCTCAGCCGGACATTCGACCTGTTCATCATAGGCCTGATCCTGCTGAATACGGCCGCCCTGATCCTGGGCACCGTCGGGTCGATCTATGCGGCGATGCCGGGATTTTTCCGCTACTTGGAAGCGGTCTCGATATCCATTTTCCTGGCCGAATACGCGGTGCGGTTGTGGGCTTGCACCGCCGACCCCAAGTATTCCAATCCGGTGATTGGGAGGCTCCGCTTCGCGCTGACGCCGCTGCTCCTGATCGACCTGCTGGCGATATTGCCGTTCTTCCTGCCATTTTTGGGCTTGTCGGACCTGCGGTTCCTGCGGGCGGTGCGGCTGGTGGCCAGGGCGGCCCGCTTGGGGAGGTATTTCAGGGGCATCAGGACCCTGGGAACGGTGTTTCAGGACAAGGCGTACGAGTTGTTGACCGTGGCATTGATGCTGACGGTGATGCTGGTGCTGGCTTCGGCGCTGATGTATTTTGCGGAGCACAAGGCCCAGCCGGTGGCGTTTGCCAGCATCCCGGAAGCGATGTGGTGGAGCGTTATAACACTGACGACGGTGGGGTATGGCGACGTCTCCCCGGTGACTCCCATGGGAAAGGTTATGGCCGGAGTGATAGCCATCATGGGAATCGGAATGTTTGCGCTGCCGGCGGGCATCCTGGGATCGGGTTTCTTGGAGGAAATCCAGCGGCGCAACCGGGAGACCATGGTCTGCCCCCACTGCGGCAGGAGAATCTGGGAGTAGCCGGGCCGCTTCCTACCTATTTGCCTACCTACCTACCCTTCATCTACTTGCTGCCTTACCGCAGTCCCTACTCCAGTCCGGCCAAGGCCTCATTTTGCTGTTCCACGGTGGACAGGTCGGGCAGCACCCGCAGGATGAGGCCCTGCTCGTCGATTATCACCGCGGGGCGCCTTCCTTCGGCAGGGTTGGCCAAGTACTGGTCGTCATCGGCGTTGGAGAGGCCGAAGGCTACTGCTATGGCTTGGTCGGGGTCGTGGAGAACGGGGAATGGCAGGCCTTCCGACTCCACCCAAGCCCGGGACGCCTCTTGGTCCCGGTTGTTCACACCGTAGACCAGGATATTCCTGCTCTGGAATTCGGCATGGTTGTCACGGTACCCGTGACCGTGGCGGGTTCAATTGTTGCCTCCGGGCGAGGTAAAGAACCACAGCCAGACCTTGCTGCCCTGGAGGCCGGACAGCCGGAATTCTTCGCCGTTGTGGTCGGTGGTGGTGAAGTCGGGAGCGGGGTCACCCGGGTTAAGCATTGGGGGTCTCCTTTTCTGAAAGAATAGAATCTCTTTTGGCCCTTTCCAGGCCCCTTCAGCAGGTGGGCCGTGATGAGTCAAAGCCGGGCGGTCGCGCCCTTGTGCTCAACAAATTAGACCGGGCCGCGGTCCGGCCATCATACGGTTGCCTACGCCACATCTATCCATAGCTCCTCCAGGCCGCGCAACACTATCTGGTCGCGGTATCGAGGCTCTTCAACCAGGTGGATGGAGCGGTACCGGGATAGCAGGGACTCGAAGGCGATTCGTCCCTCCAAGCGGGCCAGGGGAGACCCCAAGCAGTAGTGGATGCCCCGGCCAAAGGCGAGGTGGTTACGCTCGGTCCGGCCGATGTCCAGCACATCCGGATTGGGAAAGGCCTCCGGGTCCCGGTTCGCCGACCCCAGCGCGCACAAAACCGCCCCGCCCCGGGGAATCTCCTTGGCCCCGATTTTCACCGGCTCCCTGGCTATGCGGCTGTCGAGTTGCACCGGGCTGTCGTACCGGAGCAGCTCATCTATGGCCGAATCCAAGAGGTCCGGTTCGTCCCGCAGGCGTTGCAACTGTTCCGGGCTGTGGAGCAGGGCCAGGGTTCCGTTGCCGATGAGGTTGCGGGTGGTCTCGTTTCCCGCTACCAGGATCAAGGTCAAGTTTATCAGCAAGTCTTCCCGGCTCAGATACTGTCCTTCTTCTTCGGCAGCTACCAAGGCGCTAATCAGGTCGTTTTGTGGACGCTCCAGCCGGACTGCAACCATACCTTCGAAGTAGTCGAACAACTCTTCGACCGTCTGCCGCACTTGGGTTATTTGCTCAGGTTTGAGCAAGGGGTCAACGGTGAGGGAGGCTACGTTGGACCATTCGTTGAATTGCTCCCGGTCTTCGGGGGGCACTCCCAGCATTTCGGCGATGATGATTACCGGCAGGGGGTAGGCAAGTTCATGGATTAGGTCAAAGCGTTTGCGGCCGGCCAGGCGGTCCAATAGCTGGTCCACAGTGTTCCGGATGCGGGGCTCCAGCTCCGCAATGGAGCGAGGAGTGAAGGCCTTGGAAACCAAGTTTCGTATGCGAGTGTGCTCCGGTGGGTCTTGGTCGAGCATGCTGATGTAGGGGATGTATCCGTAGTCCCGGCCGGCGACACCAAATCGCTGGTTGTCCCGGAGTACAGCGTCGGCATCCTCGAACCGGGTCAAAATCCACGTTGACTTGCGCAGGCGGATTTGATGCACCGGGTCTTTGCGGCGCAGTGCTTCATATTTTGAGTAGGGATCGGCCCTAATGTCCTGGGACAGCAGGTTGTAGGCCACTCCGGACTCCAGCCGTTCCCAAGCGAGCAGCATCCGTATTGCCAGCGGCTTGATTGCGGCTTCCAACAATGCGGACGCGATGTTAGTCAAGCCGGTCCCTTTTCACCCAATCTATTCTCAACGGATGGCCAGCGTTTTGCCTTGGCGACCTTGCCGTACGGTTATGCCACAGCTTAACCCATTCTTGCACATATTTGGAATGAGAACGCCTTGAGGGTTGCGGGAATGTTTGATGGCCTTACAGCTTTTTGCTACACTTGGGATGCTGATGGTTGGTTGCCGCACTATTTCGTCAGGTTGTACCAGAAATGTAACGATTACCGGCGTGGTCCAGGCAACATCCGTCGCAAAAACGGGTTTCCAATCAGCCCCGGTTGGACGGGGCGCCAGGAGGAAGGGCAATGGCTTACGATCTGCTCATCAAGAACGGCCTGGTAATCGACGGGACGGGAGGGCCCTCCTATTATGCCGACGTGGCGGTGCAGAACGGGAGGATTGTGGGCGTAGGCAAGTTCACCGACACGGCCACCAGGGTCATAGATGCCGAAGGCCGGGCGGTGGCCCCTGGCTTCATAGACCACCACACCCATTACGACCCCCAGGCGCTGTACGACCCGCTGTGCAGTTCCACGGTGCAAAACGGCAATACCACGGTGATTGTGGGACAGTGCGGCCAGGTGCTGGCCCCGGCCAGGCCAGGGGACCACGACTGGTACATGGAGTTTTTCTCCGACCGGGAGGACGTGCCGTTGCAGGCCATGCGCAAGGGCATCGATTTTTCTTGGGAGACGATAGCCGAATACATGGATGCCCTGGGACGCAAGCGCGGGGTTAACGCCGGCATACTCATCGGCCACTCCGGAGTGCGACGTTACGTGATGGGGGAGGAAGCCTCCCACCGGGTAGAAGCCACTCCCGAGGAGATAGAGACCATGCGCGCCGTGGTGCGGGAGGGCATGAAGGCCGGAGCGCTGGGCTTCAGCACCGGGGCCGGCAACACATCACCCTGCGGCATTGCTACGGACAACGAAAGGCACGCCTTGGCGGCGGTGCTGGGAGAGGTGGGCACCGGGGTCTTCCAGATTGCCGGAGGTTCGGACCGGGGGCTTTACGGGCCGCTGGAACTGTCCAAGGAGCTGTCGCTGCAGACGGGGCGGCCGGCCATGTACAACCTCATCTCCCAGCAGATCAATGCTCCGGAGGATGAGTGGAAGGACCACCTGAACCGCTTGGAAGAGGCCTTCAGGGCCGGGGCCAGGGCCTACGGCTCGTGCCTGTCGGTAACCGCGGGGCCGATTTTCAACCTGAGGCAAGGACTGGACACCGCCCAGGACGAGGACTTGGTCAGCCCCCACATCATGTTCCAAGGGATGTCCACTTGGGACTCGGTGATGGCCCTGCCGGTGGAAGAGAGGATGAAGTCCATGCGGGACGCGGAGATACGCGCCTCCATGAGCGCCGAGGCGGTGGAGGGCAGCGTTGCCCAGGGGGACACGGGCACCGACCGCCGGGGCCGGGCCATGCGGGGCTTCAACCGGCGCTGGGACTTGGTCTAGGTCTTCATGACCTACCAGGAACACAACCGGAAGGTGGAAGGGAAGGGCATAGAGCAGCTGGCCCAGGAGCAGGGCAAGGACGTGATGGACGCCTTCCTGGACCTGTCCTTGGACGAGGACCTGCGCACCCACTTCATCTGTGTGGACCGGAACATCGACGTGGAGTCGCAAAGGCAGATTCTGGGCTCGCCTTACACGGTCATCGGCACCACCGACGGCGGGGCCCGGCCAGACAAGATGGACCGGTTCGAGTACAGCACCAGGCTCCTGAGCTACTGGGTGCGGGAAAAGCAGGTTATGACCTTGGAGGACGCGGTATACCGGATGACGGGCAAGACGGCCCTGATGCATGACTTGGAGGACATTGGCTTCATTTCGCCGGGAAGGGTAGCTGACATTGTCATCTTCGACCCGGACACCATTGATTCGAAGCCCAGGGAGCCGGTGTTCGACTTCCCGGACCCGGCGTCGCTGCACGTCAAGAGGGACGCCGTCGGCATCGACTACGTCATCGTGAACGGCGAGGTGCTGCTGGAAAACAACGAGCACACCGGAGCCCTGCCGGGGCGGGTAATCCGGGGGCCGTTGTACGATCCGGCCCGGTAGGGGGCAGAGGAATCAAGGGGCCGGCGCTACCCTGCTCCGGCCCCTTCAAACAGGCCGCGGGGCGATGCTTCCCGGCCTGTTTGTTCTTTTCCGGCAACCCTGTAGCCTTGGCATCTATAGCCCAGGCTCCAGGCTGTTGGTATGATTGGGGGCGATACGACAAGTGGTTTTGGGGGAATCATGCTGGAAGACAAGACCCTGTTGATGGAAATGCTGCGCCGCATGCTGCGGATACGGCGGTTTGAGGAACGGGTTATCCAATTGGTGGAAAGGGGAGAGATCGTGGGGGCCGCCCACTCATACATCGGGGAGGAAGCGGTGGCGGTGGGGGCCTGCCTGGCCCTGCGGGACGACGACTGGATGACCGGCAACCACCGCTCCCACGGGCATCCCATCGCCAAGGGCGGCGACGTGAAGAAGGCCATGGCGGAGCTGCTGGGGAAGAGCACCGGCTTCTGCAAGGGCAAGGGCGGCTCCATGCACTTGGCGGACTTCAGCGTGGGGATCCTGGGGGAGTCGGGCATCCTGGGGTCGTCGATTCCCACTGCAGTGGGGGCGGCCTTGGGCAGCCAGTTGCAGGGGACGGACCGGGTGGCGGTGCCCTTCTTCGGCGACGGGGCCAGCAACGAAGGTGCTTTCCACGAGTCGGTGAACTTGGCGGCGGTCTGGAAGCTGCCGGTGGTGTTCCTCTGCGAGAACAACCAGTACGCGGTGACCAGCAGCTTCAAGCAGATGGTGGCCTCGGACAACATTTCCGACCGCGCGGCGGCATATAACATTCCGGGAGTGCTGGTGGACGGCCAGGACTGCATCGCCATGTTCGAGGCGGTGTCCCAAGCGGTGGCCCGGGCCCGGGCCGGTCAGGGGCCGTCCCTCATCGAGGGGCGCACCTACCGGTACTATGACCATTCCCTGGGACTGAACAGGATAGTGCGGGACTCTTACCGGGACGACGAAGAAGTCGAGCAGTGGAAGCTGCGGGACCCAATAGTCATCCATAGAGAAGTGCTGCTGTCCCAAGGCATTGCCACCCAGGAAGAGCTGGATGCGATGGAGGCGGAGATCTCCGCCGAAATAGACGAGGCGACCGAGTTCGCCCGCCAGAGCCCCTACCCGGAGCCAGGCGACCTATTCGAGGACATGTTTGCCAACCCAATTCCGCTGGAGTGAGGAGGCAGGCAACCTCTCTTCAAACTGCCAGCGATTTACCAACCGGGGAACTCCAGGAGGAAACCATGACCCAGACACAGACCGAGACCAGGGACATCACCCTGACACAGGCCCTGAACGAGGCTATGCGGGAAGAGATGAGGGCCGATGAACGGGTCTTCATCATGGGGGAGGACATTCAACGGGGGGTGTACGGCGCGTCGGGCGGGCTGGCTGCCGAGTTCGGCACGGACCGGGTGCGGGACTGCCCGCTGTCGGAGAACGCTTTCATGGGCGCAGCGGTGGGAGCGGCGGCGGTGGGAATGCGCCCCATCGTCGAGAGCGCCTTCTGCTTTATGTGGGTCGCAATGGACTCCCTGGTAAGCCAAGCGGCCAAGATGCGCTACATGTTCGGCGGGCAGGTCAACCTGCCTATCGTTTACCGGGCTTCCATGTACTACGGGGGCAGCATGGCGGCTCACCACTCTGACCGGTCCTACCCCGTGTTTATGCATATTCCCGGCTTCAAGGTGGTCTTCCCCAGTAACTCCTACGACGGCAAGGGGTTGATGAAGACCGCCATCCGGGAGGACGACCCGGTGCTGTTTTGCGAAGACCGCACCATATTGGGAGCCCGGGGGCATGTCCCCGAGGGGGAATTCACGGTGCCCTCGGGGGTAGCCGACGTCAAGCGGGAGGGTTCCGACGTGACCATTGTCGCCATCGGGGGCATGGTGCACCGGGCCCTGGACGCCGCGGAAAGCTTGGCCCAGGAAGGTGTTTCGGCGGAGGTTATAGACCCCCGTAGCTTGGTCCCCTTGGACAAGGAGACCATCCTGGGGTCGGTGGCCAAGACGGGCCGGCTGGTGACGGTGGACATGGCCCACAAGACGTGCAGCGCCGCCAGCGAGATTGCCGCAATCGTGGCCATGGAGGGGTTCTGGTCGCTGCAAGCCCCGGTGCAGAGGCTGGGCACCGCCAACGTGCACATACCCTTCAGCACGGCCCTGGAGCCACTGTGCTACCCGACGGCGGAGTCCATCGCAGAAGCGGCCCGGGAGACCATGCGGTAGCAGGGGTCCGGCCCGATTGAGCCCAGTAATCTGAGGTAACGCTATATGCCGACGGAAATCTTGCTGCCCCAGTGGGGCATGGAAATGGACGAAGGCACGGTGGTGCGGTGGCTGAAAAGGGAAGGGGACGAGATTCAGGAAGGCGAGCCCTTGGTAGAGATTGAGACTGCCAAGCTCACCACCGAATTGGAGTCCTTCGCCTCGGGTGTTGTGGCGCGCATAGTGGTGCCGGAGGGAGAAACCGTACCCATCAGGGCTGTCTTGGCGGTTATAGCTGCTCCCGGCGAGGTGATCCCGGGCGAGGCGGCTGAAGCCCCGGCCAGGCCTATGGCCTCTCCGGCAGCGCCTGCCACTTTGGGGGCGACCGGCAGGCCAGGCGCGCAGGTGGTGCCAGCGGCCCGGCGGCTGGCCAAGGAGCGGGGCATCGACTTATCGTTAGTTCAAGGCAGCGGGCCCAACGGGCGAATCCTAATCGCTGACGTCGAGCGGGCCATTGAAGTTGTCAAGGAAGGAAGTGAGGAGCCGGAAGGAGCCTCTGCTCCAAGGGTACAGGTGGTGCCAGCGGCCCGGCGATTGGCCAGGGAACGGGGCATAGACTTGGCGGTGGTGCAGGGGAGCGGCCCCAATGGACGTATTGTGATTGCCGACGTGGAACGGGCGGTGGAGAGCGAGGGACAGGGGTCCGGGGACACTGTCGTCGGGGATTACGAAGAGCCGGGCCAATATCGCGCTGGGCCGGTTTCACCATCGATCCCGATGGAAGGGATTCGCCAGACTATTGCCTCCCGGATGTTGCAGAGCCTGCAGACCATGGCCCAGGTCACCCTGACCACCGAGGCTGACGTCACCCAGGCTATGCTGCTGCGGGAAGGATTGTCGCGGCACATGGAGGGCGGCAACCTCAGCCCGCTACACTTGGTGGCGAAGGCTGCGGCTAAAGCGCTGCAGCAGCACCCCCGGCTGAACGCCATCCAGACGGGCGACTCGATTCATTTGATGGAGCAGGTGAACATCGGCTTGGCGGTGTCTTTGCCGGAGGGATTGGTGACGCCGGTGCTTCGTGACGTTCCCGAAAAAGGCTTGGGCCAGATTGCCCGGGAGGCCCGGGAGCTGGCCGGGCGGGCCCGGGAGAACCGTTCCACCCCCCAGGATGTTTCCGGGGGGAGCTTCACCATCACCAACTTGGGAGCCTATGACATTGATGCTTTCACGCCGATCATCAACCCGCCCCAAGTGGCGATTCTAGGAGTGGGGCGAGCGGTGGAGAAGCCGGTGATTCGAGACGGGGAGTTCGCCAAGGCCACCATGATGTTCCTCAGCTTGACCTTCGACCACCGGGTGGTGGACGGCGCCCCTGCGGCGGAGTTCCTCCAGACGGTCAAGGGCTGTTTGGAAGACCCTTGGTGGATGGTGGAGTAGGAGCGGGCTTAGCGAACCCTTGAATAAGTCCTACAGCAGCGGCGAACGGTTGCTATTCACCCTCATCCCAACCTTCTCCCATCAAGGGAGAAGGAGCTTCAACTGTACTTACTCAGACTTTTCTTAGAACAGGCCGGTCAGCGCCTCCTTGGGTGCTACCGCCGGGATTGGGGACCGTTCGTAGTCCTTCAGGTTCCTGGTGACGATCTGGCGGGCCCCGCAGGCGCGGGCGGCGGCCACCTGCATAGCGTCCTCGAAATCGTCCATGGGAAGGGCCGCCGCATATCGAATTGCCTCGGAATTGGCCGAGGCCACACCGACGAAACGGGTCAGGTCAACAATGAAATCGCGGGTGTCGATATCGCCCCGGGCAGGCGAAACCAAGTAATAAAGATTCGACACCGAGTGCCAAGCCATATAGGCTTGCTCCGAACCTCTCTCAATGCGGTCCAGGAGTTCCGACGACGGCCCGGAGAATGGTTGCCTGTCGAGGGCTACGTCAATGAGCACGTCGGTGTCGAGAAGTATCATTGGAGATACTTCTTGGCCAAAGCCTCATAGCGAGGGCTGTCACCCTCAGCGGGCTCGAACTTGCCCTTCCACCTGTCTGAAAAGGACGTGTTGTACTCGGGGGTTGTTTCCCTGAGAGTCTTTTCAATTAGGGAGGAGAGGGAAACCCCCTGGGAGCGGGCGTACCGCTTGGCTTTGGGCAGCAAGTCGGCGTCTACTGTGATTGTAAGTTTTTGTTTCATGGGTTAAATTGTCCTGCTGGCAGGGTATACGTATTACAATGTGTAGTATACGTCTATTGGAAGTGAATTGCAATGCCCGGAGCATCCGGGTAAGTGTTCACACTTGGCGAGACGGTTATCTGTTAGGGTCAAGAATGCCGCTCAATAAGTAGGGGCGGGTTTCAAACCCGCCCCTACGTTCCTCCGCAGTGGATGCTTCTTTCCGGAAGGATATCACGAAAACTGAACAGTTACACACTCAAGCTGCGGGTTCCGGCTTAACCCTCAGGTGTCCAGGGTAGTGCGGAAATAGACCTCGTCCAAGGCAAGGGGGCGGCGCAACAGGCCCTGCTCGTAGGAGCCTTGGATGGCCCTTTCGATGTTCCTGCCCATCTTGTTAATGCCGATGGGGTAGGGGTCTTCACCGAAGACCTCGGCCTGCTCGGCGAATTCACGGCCACCCATGTACAAGTAGCCCGACAGGTTTTCCCGCGCCCGCTGGTAGGCCACCTGCTTGGACCGCTCAAATGCCAGGTAGAGCTCCATGGCCACCCACGGGTGCTCGTTCAGGATGCGGTTCTGCACGATTATGTTGTGGTTAACGTGGTGGTAACCGGTCTGACGGTAGTACTCACGGATGAGTTCCCAGCCGCCGTCGGGCATCAGCCGTTTGACATTGGGGTTGCCCTGCATTTGAGTGCCGCCATAGCGGTCGATAACGGTGGGGTCTCCGGCGGTGACCGTTCCGCTGGTCTGGAGGACGGTGCAGGCGTCTATGTTGCCCTTTTCCAACTCCGAGTCCTGGGCTTGGTCGGCAGTGTAGAAGGAGTGGTCCACGCCCACCACCTCATGGCCGGGAAGGTGCAGCCCCAAGGCTCCGCCGTGGCTCAACTCCTTGGTGCGGGCGTTGAACCAGACGTTGTCTCCGGCTTCGATGCCGTAGAGGTCCTTGAGGGTGCAGCGCATCCACAGGGCGGCGGTCATATCGTAGTCGGGGACGGCAATGCGCTTGCCCTTAAGGTCGGAAAGGGAGTCGATACCGGAGGAGGTGTTGACGTAGAGGCCGTTCCACATGTGGCCCCGGCTGAGGAAGACGGGCAGGGCCGACCAGTCCCATTTTCCGTTGCCGAGGGCTTCACGGCGCTCTCGAGCCAGCAGGGTCTCGGAGATGGACATTTCGGAAGCGTCGAATTCATCGTAGGCCAAGTTGCGGTAGAACAGCATCCCGCCGTGGATGGTTACTATTTCCAGGTCGATGCCCTCGGGCTTGACCGTGCCGTCCTTGAGGGGCGCCACCCGGGGATTCTCCCCGAATGCCATAGTCATGTGAAGCGCCATAGTTAACTCCCGTTCGCTGAATTGGGTCCCGGTAAGGCTGGGAAAGCGAAGAACTGTCCTAGGTGTCCATCATGGTGCTGAAGTAGACCTGTTCCAGGCTCAAGGGCTTGGTGAGCAAGCCGGCTTCCTGGTTGCTCTGGATGATGCGTTCGATGTTCTTGCCCATTTTATTGATTCCCATGGGGAAGGGGTCCTCTCCCAAAGCAGCGTCCTGCTCTTTGAAAGCGTTCTCCGGGAAGTAGAGGTAGCCCTCCGAGGCTTCCCTGGCCCTTTCGAAAGCCACTCTCTTGGACTCTTCGAAGGCCTTGTAGAGTTCCAAGGCCACCCAGGGATGCTCCCTGAGAATCCGGTTCTGGACGATCACATGATGGTTGGCTTGATAGAAGCCGGTCTGCTTGTAGTAGTCGTACACCGCCTGCTGGCCGGCGTCGGGCATAAGCCGGCGGAAGTTGGGGTTGCCGTCCACTTGGGTGCCGCCGTAACGGTCGATGACGGTGGCGTCTCCGGCGGTTACCCGGCCCCTCCTGCGGATGCCGCCGCTGGCATCCAACTCGCCCGCGTCGAGCATCCGGTCCAAGGTCTGGTCGGCGGTGAGCCAGTGATGCTCGACGCCCACCACTTCATGGCCGGGCAGGTGCAGCCCCAGGCCGCCGCCGTGGCTGAGCTCCTTGGTGCGCCCGTTCCACCAACTATTGTCGCTGGCCTCGATGCCGTAGAGGTCCTTCAGGTGGCAGCGCATCCATACCGCTGAGGTCTGGTCGTAGTCGCCGTAGCCGATGCGCTTTCCCTTCAGGTCTGCCGGGGACTCGATGCCGGAGTCGTTGCGCACGTAGAAGGAGGGCCAAGGGCAGCCCCTTCCCAGGAAAACAGGCAGGGCGGACCAGTCCCACTTACCCTTCCCCACGGTGTCCTTGCGTTCCATGGCCACCAGGGTCTCAGATATGGACATTTCAGAGGCGTCGAATTCGTCGTTGGCCAAATTGCGATAAAAGAGCATTCCGCCCTCTATGGTCAGCACTTCCAAGTCGATGCCCTCTGGCTTGACGGTGCCGTCCCGCATGGGGTCCACCCGGGGATTTTCACCGAAGGCGATGGTTATCTTTACAGCCATGTGAGACCTCCCGCTGTTTTGTGTTTTCCTTTGGCCCGAACCGGCCTTGCGCCGGAACCAACCCCACTACCCTGAGGTGAGCTTGTCCAATTACGAGACTAACCCCCATTAAGTTGGGCTGCGATGAAGTTTCTCAAGATCTGGTGGGCCCGATCGCCTTCAGGGCCCTCCTGGGTGGCAAAGCTGTGGGGCATCCCCTGGAAAATCTCAAGCTGCAGGCTGCCTCCCGCTTGCCGGTAGGCCTCGGCGAACTCTTCGGTGACCGGGACCGGCAGATTATCGTCGTCGGTGCCCTGGATGATCAGGGCCGGAGGAAGCACCGCACTCTCTCCCCGCTTCAGGATGTGGTGGGGGTTCCCCTCTTGCATGGCGTCTTCGGTCAGGAAATAGGCCTCGGAGGAGGCGACCAGCCGATCGTTGCCAGTGTCTTTGGCGAAGAAGTATCGGGCGTAAGGATCGACGATGGGCCAGCAGCCGATTACGTAGCGAACGCTGGCATCGAAACTGCCGCCATTGTCGAGGGGGATGGCGGTGTAGCGGGGGTCGTTGGGGCGCATGGCGCTGAGGAAGGCGGTGTGGCCTCCGCTGGAGGCTCCCCAGACGCCCACCGATGACGGGTCGGCGCCCAACTCGGCGGCCTGGGCCTTAAGCCAGCGGGTGGCATAGTTCACGTCAGCGACTTGGGCCGGGTAGGGGTGCTTGGGACCAAGGCGGAAGTCGACCGAGGCTATAATCACGCCGGTGGCGGCCAGCAGCGGCGCCCGATACTCCGAATGGAGGCGGTCGCCCCGGTTCCACGCTCCTCCGTGAACGTCCAGTAAGGCCGGGAATGCGCCTCCCTCACGGGGCTGGCCTTGGGGCTGATAAATGCGGACCAGCCAAGACTCGTCGCCGTGGCGGAGGTATTCGACCTCTCGGACTTCAACTTGGTAGGAACCGGAAGGGTTGTAGGTCACTTGGGGTTGGACGACCATGAGCACCTCTCCAAAAAACCGCGAAACGAGATCCGGGCTGGGGGTCCAACAGAGGTGGGAGCGAGTTTCCGCAGTATAGCAGGGGAGGGTGTAAGAGTAAATTTGAGAGGGGACAGTTTACGCAGGGACCGGTCGAGGATCCCTCTTACCGCTAATTCAAGGGATCAGGCCTTGAATCTTGAGGTTTTCGATAGCCTGCTCGCGGTAGTCAAACAATACGTCATCAACGGCGTCCAACTCTTCTCCAAAGTAGACGCGGACCCAGGATCGCAACAAAGATTGCTTGTCATCGCTGAGCATTACCGGCATGTGTTCCAACATGCTTTTGTGGATTACTTGGAGACGATCAAGACGAGTGAATCCTTCTCTAATTCGACTGCGGTTACTTGCAGGCAAGTAAAAGAGCTGCCAGTACAGGTATGCCTTAACTCGTTCGATGAAGGTCTGGCTGTACGTTAGCCTGGTCTCGTCGCCGCCGAAGGAATACACCGGGGCTACTACGTAGCATTCGTCCTGCCTTCTTCGGGAATCCGTCCACTCAATGACCGGTCTCGAAATAAGGACGACGGGACGTCTCTTAGCCCCGAGGATTACAGCTCGCTCGTCGGAGCGTATCCCCAAAGTCTGATTTGGCTCTTGAGGTGTTTCGAATTCACCTTCTCGGCGTATTTGCTCAATTCTGTATTCATAGTCGCCCAAGACTTGGCTGTAGCTGCTCCGTAGCAGGAAAGGTTGTCGTTCACCAAACAAGAACAGGGAAGGAGCCCAGAAGAATTGTCCGATATTGTAAAGCTGCTCAAGGACGGGGCCGGGACTTAAAGGATTGTAGTACTCGTCAGGTGACAGAAGACCGATCAAGACCTGATTACTCCAGACCAGGCCCGGCTATCCGGAAGTGTGTCTGGAAATGCAGATTTGTCCCCTCTTCTTCCCCCATCGCCTTCACTGCCGATTCGTATACTTCGTCATATACGGGTTCGGTAGCCTTGCGTATATTCCGGTTCCTATTGTCTTTTCGTTCTTTCAACCGACCGTGAAGGCCGTTTAGAAAATCCTCCGAGAACCGGACCTTTCCGGTCTTTTCGATTGGAGACGAGTCCCGCTCTACCTTGGAGAAGTCCAAGTATTCTCCCCGCTTAGCTCCTTGCATCGGTTCGGTTTCGAAGTACACGTAGTCCAAGATTGTGTGGAGGGACTCAAGCCCCCACCTCTCAATGACATTATCAACGGAGCGCTTTATCGGAGCACTGTAGTTAGCATTGAAGGCAGTCTCGATTTCCCGCCAGTCTTCCCTCTGGGTATACCTGTAACCGGACACCTTTTCGTCCTTAGCTGTCCAAGTAAACTCGCGTTCATCCAGGTAATTCCCGAAGGGATTTATGGCTGGGTCCAATTCGTGGGTGTAAGGCCCGTAGTGATGAAATCGCCACTTCAAGCCGGTAGCCTGTTTTCCAAAACGCCTGCAATGTTCCACGTCTACCAGGTAGACGAGCTTCATCAGGGAAGTCCTACCTACAACTCCGTTCCGGTCCGTTACTTGGTCCACGATGTAGCCTATTAGTGCTTTCAGGTCTGCCATAAACCGTCACTTATAGTTATAGATTGACGAGTATTGACGCTTTGAATTGAAGGTGGGCGACAAGCGCTACCAAGAGGCGCCTTGCAGGATTGTAGTGTCAGGATGGCCCGTGGAGCAACCGTGACTAAGACCCCTGTGGCCGAAACCAATGCCGGGCCAAGGTGGAAGTGAGCGAGAGAATCAGGACGGCGGAGGGTAATGGTCCAGCCACCAGCGGGCTATCTCGTCGCGGCGGGCGAACCATACTTGGGGGAAACCGCGGGCGTATTCCAGGAACCGCTGCACCGCCATGGAGCGGGCGGGGCGCCCGGCGATGCGGCAATGAAGGCCCACCGACATCATTTTCGGGTGTTCGCTTCCTTCTTGGTAGAGGCAGTCAAATGTCTCCTTCAGGTATTCATAGAAACCGCTGATGCTGGTCAAGCCGCCGCGCCAGAAACGGGCATCGTTGGTCTCCATGCTGTAGGGCACCACCAGCCAAGGCTTGCCGTTGACCGGGGTGTAATAGGGAAGGTCGTCGTTCATCGCACCGCTGTCGTAGATGAAACCGCCCTCGGAAGCGACCAAGTCGCGGGTGTTTACGCTGGCCCCGTAGCGGGTGAACCAGCCCACCGGCCGCTGCCCGGTGGTGCGGGTGAGGGAATCAACGGTCTTCTGGATGGACAACCGTTCCTGTTCCCGGTCCATCAGGTGGTATTCCTCCCAGCGGTAACCGTGGCCGCAGACCTCGTGGCCCCGGGCCGGTATCTCCCGGGCGGCTTCCGGATTGCGTTCCAAAGCCAAGGCGCAACAGAAGAAGGTAGATGGGACCTGAAAGCGGTCGAGGAGGTCCAGCAGGCGCCACACTCCGACCCGGCTGCCGTATTCGAAGAATGACTCGTTGAACACGTCTCTTTCCCCCGCAGGGACCGGTGAGGGCACTTCGCTGTTGGTCTCGTGAAAGGCGTCGCCGTCCAGGGTGGAGTACTCCGAGCCCTCTTCGTAGTTGACGACCACGGAGACGGCAATCCGGGCATCGCCGGGCCACTGGACAACCGGGGGATTGGGGCCGTAGCCAATGAGGTCGCGAACCATGCTCTCATCTCCAGGACGGGGTATGGTATGGGGGGCAGCCTCGGGCCATTATAGCCTCGCAAAGGCCCGGCTGCGGGTGTGTTACGATTAGCCCGCTCTATTCTGCCGAGGAGGGCCACCATGCCGTACGGAGGCAATGACTGGCTGGCGCTGACCCAGGAAGAAACCCTGGAACCGGACCTGCCCATTTGCGACTGCCATCATCACTTCTGGGACTTCCGCACCGAACGCATTCCGTATCAGCGGTACATGCTGCACGAACTGGCTGACGACATCAACAGCGGGCATAACGTGCTGTCGACGGTGTTCATAGAGGCCAGGGCCATGTATCGGGCCGATGCTGCGCCGGAATTGCGGTCGGTGGGGGAGGTGGAGTTTGTACAAGGCTTGGCTGCGGCCAGCGCCAGCGGACTCTACGGGCCCGGGCGAGCGGCGGCGGCCATAATCGGGAATGCGGACCTGAAGCTGGGCGAAGGCGTGGAGCAGACCTTGCAGGCATTGCAGGCGGCCAGCCCCAACCGCTTCCGGGGCATTCGCCACTCGGTGGGCTGGGACCCGCACCCGGAGGTGCAGAGCCGGGAACAGCAGGGGTTGCTTTCCAGCGACGGATACCGCGCTGGGGCCAGGGTGCTGGCCCGCATGGGGCTCATCCTGGAGTGCGCCATGTACTTTCACCAGTTGCCCGAGATGGCCGAGTTTGCCAAAGCCGTTCCTGACTTGACCATTGTGTTGAACCACATCGGAGGGCTGATGCGGGTAGGGCCTTACGAAGGGCGAGAGGACGAAGTGATGCCTGCGTGGCGGGAAGGGTTGGCTGCGGTCGCCGTAGCTCCCAACGTTGTTATCAAGCTGGGCGGCGTTGGAATGCCGAGGTACGGTTTTGACTGGCACTTGCGGGACATGCCGGTGGGTTCGGAAGAGATGGCGGAATCGATTGGGCCACTGATTGGTCCGTGCATCGAGGCATTTGGTCCCAGCCGTTCCATGTTCGAGAGCAACTTCCCGGTGGACAAGGTCTCTTTTTCCTACAACGTGATGTACAACGCCTTCAAGCTGGCCACCAAGGGCTATTCACCCAGCGAGCGGGCCGACATGTTCCATGACACGGCAGCCCGGGTGTACCGCATAGAGGCCTGATGGAGCGAGCGGCGACACCTGCCCTGAACCCCATAACCCGCCTTCTGCCCATATCGATGAGGTATGGGCAGTTCCGGTACTACTGGCTGGCGCTCCTAACCGGAGTCACCGGCCACCAGATGCTGTTGAACTTCACCATGGGCTGGTTGATGTTCGACCTGACCGGTGAGGAGCGGGACCTGGCCTATCTGGGCATTGCTATTGCGGTGCCGGCATTGGCGCTCAACCTGTTGGGGGGCGTTCTGGCCGACCGTTTCGAACCCAAGGTGCTGGTGGCAGCCTCCCAATCTACGTCGGCTACGGTTGTGGTCCTGCTGGCGGTGCTGGTGATGCTGGGCCGGGTGGAACCGGCCCACGTGCTGATTGCCGCGGTGCTGATTGGCACGGTGCAAGCCTTCGACCAGCCCAGCCGCTCCAGCATTTTCCCCCGGCTGGTGCAGCGGGAGCACATAGTTAACGCTGTGGCGATGGAGAGCTTGGTCTGGAACGGCGTCAGGGTGCTGGGGCCCACATTGGCCGGCCTGGTAATTGACCAGTTCAGCATACAGACTTCGATGTTGTGCAGCGCTGCCACTTTTTACGTCCTGGCCGCAGTGGTGGCGCTGCTGCGGCTCAGGGACCGGGCGCCTTCCGCGGGAAACGTTGGGCGTCAAATCCGGGAAGGGTTCAACTACGTGCGGAGCCACTCGGTGTTCTCCTTGGTGATGCTGTTGACCTTCTGCAACAGCCTGTTCGGGATGGCCTACGTACACCTGATGCCCTCATTTGCCAAGGAGGTGCTGGAGGTAGGCGCCGACAAGGTGGGCTACCTGCTGGGCGCCTCCGGCGTGGGCGCCATCATCGGGACCGTTATCATTGCCAAGCTCAAGTCCCATCACCCAAAGGGGATGATTATCCTGAGCGGGGCGATTGTCTATGGAGTGGCGCTGATCCTCTTTTCTCTGGCGGCGTGGCAGCAGCACTACTGGATTTCCATGTCGATGCTGCTGGTGGTCGGCATATCAAACTCGCTGTACCTGACCGGAGGGATAAGCCTTCTGCAGCACTTGGTGCCCGACCGGTTGCGGGGCCGGGTTATGGGAATGTACGGCATGACCTGGAGCCTAGCGCCCCTTGGGATGTCTCAAGCCGGCTTCGTGGCCCAATACACTAACGCGTCGGTGGCAGTGGCGGCGGGAGCCGTGGTAGTCATTTTGGTGGCGGGGCTGATATTGATTTACGCCAGGGAGTTGCGGTCCATTCGCGGCGGTATCCCGGAGTCCCTGCGGCTGGCCTACCAAGGAGCGCCGGCCCAGGCCGACAGTTGACGGGCTTGGAAAGGGTCCGGGACAGGTATCAGGAGCTATATCAAGGCCGGACCCAAGGACCGGCCATTGGAGGAGAGACAAGCGATGCAGATTGACATTCGAGTCCCGCCTTGCGCGCCGGTGTCTGAAGTTGCCGGGTTTATAAGCAAGTGCGAAGAAGCTGGGTTTGACGGAGTGGGCATCCTTGACTCCCAGATGCTGGAGCGGGATGTCTTCGTCAGCATGGCCGCGGCAGCCCAGGCTACGTCGAGGGTGCGCATCGCTTCGGCGGTGCTGAACCCGGTGACGCGGCACCTTTCGGTGATAGGGTCGGCGGTTAAAACGGTGGCCGAGCTGGCGCCCGGACGGTGCGAATTCTGGATTGGACGAGGGTTCAGCTCGGTGCAGACCGTGGACGTGCCCCCGGCTACGGTGCGGCAGATGCGCCGCTGTGTGCTTACGTTGAAGAGCCTGCTCTCCGGTGAGGATGTTAATTTCGGAGGAGTGTCCAGCCGTTTGCGCCACGGCGGCGGCGAGATTCCCAAGATCATAATCGCCGCCCACGGACCCCGCACCATAGAGGTGGCCGGAGAGGTGGCCGACGGCGTGCTGTTGATGGTTGGCATCGACCCCCGGCAGGTGGCGCTGGCCCGCCGTCACTTGGAAGAGGGAGCCAAGCGGGCCGGACGCAATCCGGATGACCTTGAGGTTATCCTGTGCGCCACCACCGTAATCATGGATGACCAAAGGGAAGCGCAGGAAGCCGCCCGCCCCCTCTGCGTACAACGCTTGGTGGAGAAGTCCTACCATCCCTACGTCAGGGCCGCAGGACTGGAACCGGAGGGAATGGAGATTCCGGTGGAGGAGCTGCGAAAGCTCTACCCGGACATACCCCATGCCGAGGACTGGCAAAGGGCGAGGGAACTGTGCGAATTCCTGCCCCAGGACGCGTTGGCCGAGATGTGCGACGCGATGGGCCTGATAGGCACTCCGGAGCACTGCGCCGCCCAAATCCGCAAGGCCCAGGAGAGCGGCATCGACCACCTGTACCTGATGACCAACGAGACCTACCAGTTTCCACAGAGGGAGATGCAAGTGTTCCGGGACGATATATTCCCCAGGCTGGAACGCTCGAACTGAGAACCGAAGCCTGATGGGAGCAGGGGCGAGACATGGAGATGAAAGGGGCAGTGGTTATAGTGACTGGTTCGGCCACGGGCTTGGGAGCGGCGGTGGCCCACCGGCTGGCGGCCAAGGGGAGCAGGGTTGTCATCAATTACACCAAGAGCGAAGAGGAAGCCAGAGGAACGGCAAAGGAGTGCGAAGAGCTGGGCGGGGAGGCCCTGCTTTGCCAAGCCGACGTTTCCATTGACGACGATTGCCGCCGCATGGCCCGGGAGGCGGTGGAAAGGTGGGGGAGGGTGGACGGCTTGGTGAACAATGCCGCCCAGTCCAAGATAGCCGCTCACGGCGACTTGGAGGCACTGAGCGGCGATGACTTCATGAGAATATTTTCGGTGAACGTGGTCGGCCCTTTCCAAATGGTGCGGGCGGTAGCGCCACACATGAGGGAACAAGGGAAGGGGGCGATAGTTAACGTTTCCTCTCTGTCAGCGATGAGCGGTTCCGGCAGTTCCATCGCCTACGCAGCCTCCAAGGCCGCCCTGAACACCATGACACTGTCGCTAGCCCGCGCACTTGCGCCGGAGATAAGGGTCAACGCGGTGTGTCCCGGTGTGATGCAGACCCGGTGGTGGCGGGAGGGGCTGGGTGAGGAGAGGTACGAGGCATTCATCCGGCAGTATGCCGAGTCGGCCCCGCTAAAGTCGGCGGGGTCGCCGGAAACGGTGTCGGAGCCGGTGGTATGGCTGCTGGAGGGGGCGGAGCAAGTGACCGGGGAGACCATTATTGTGGACTCCGGCTCTCACTTGGGGGGGGCTTCCCGCCGCTAGGACTTGGGGCTATCCAGGCTGCGAGAGTGAACCGGGGCCCCGGCTGCATATGCGGCGGGGCCCCGGTGTAGTTTCCACTTACGCTCGTATTTTGTCCGGTATCAGTACCGGCCCGGGACGCCGTAGGGGCCGGGTGCGCTGCCGTGGCGGCGGCCCAACAAGTACGTGAATCCGCTGGTAAACAGGGTAACCAGTGACAGAGTCAAGGCGATGATGGCCAGGTCGTCGCTGCTGGACTTCCCCGGAACTCCGCTCACTCCCTGGGGACCGATGGGCCCTCTTTCGCCTTGAAGACCAGGTTCGCCTTGAAATCCCCTGGGCCCGATGAGGCCCCGTTCGCCCGGAGCCCCCGGTTCACCCTGTATTCCCATGAAGCCGTTCATGCCGGGCAGGGCGCCTACGGCGGGGTCGGGAACCGGTTCGACTACCGGCTCGGCGTTGGCGCTGGCAACAATGATGCTGCCCAAGGGGGAGACGGTGTACCATTCGCCGAACTGTCCCATGGTGTTCCCAGGTTCCGTGTCTCCTTGGTAGTAGTACAGGGGCATGCCGCTGTAGGTGACTTGGGTCCCCAAGCCATCGGCCCTTTCGAAAGAGCCGAGCAGGGAGGGCTCTAAGTTGCTACCGGAGTTCGATTCCAAGTCCAAGGCCGGCTCTCCCGTGGTCAGAAGCGGGGGATATTCTTCGAGGCAGGCGGGAGAGTTGCAAGCGCTGAAAGGAATGATGAAGCCTTCAGGGCCGGCATCCAGGCCGTAGGCATAAAGGGTCCTGCCTGAGTGGTCGGTAAGGTACTGGTTGTGCCCGGCCCATGCGGTGGACACAACAGCCGATTGAGGCGTGCTGGTCAGGGTGATTCTGAAGGTCTTGTCAATGTGACCTCCTTGCTCCCAAGTGTCCTGTTCAGGTGCGTCGAATCCTGCAATCTTGAAGCTTATGGGCTTGCCGGTGAGACCGGAATGGCCTTCAACCCGCATAATGGCGACGCCGTCGGCCGTGGTGGCGGAGGCAACCTCCCGTCCGCTCATCCAAGCGGTAATCTCGGTGCGGTCCGGTGCGGGTTCGCCGTCTACCTTTACGATCAATTTGGAAAAATGGGGCGGTACTGACTGGGCTGCGACGGCGGCGGGGAACAAAAGTAGCAACGCCAGCACCACAGCGAGAGTCAGGGTTCTGGTCTTTGACATCGAAACCTCCCAAACACATCCGGATTAGGTCCAAGACAGAATATTGCTAAGTATCAATCCTGCCCTAATGCCTTTGGGTTTTTCAACGATTTTGAGAGCGGCTTATGTCAAATATTGGCCGTCGGCTGCGTTGGAGGAGGCCGGTCAAGCATGGAAATGCGGGGCCGCGCCGGGTACGGCGAGTGCGGTGGTTGGCAAGGAAATCCCCGGCGCCGGGAGGAGAGTTGGTCCGGAAAAGACGGGGCAGTTCATAGACGACCCCTTGTGATAATATGAAGAAGCGCCACTGGCCCGACGGGTTCACTCGATCGGCGGACCAAGGGTGCGAAAGGCCTGATTAAGGTTCGGGAGGGATGGCCGAGCGGACGAAGGCGGCGGTCTTGAAAACCGCTATCTGCGCAAGTGGATCGTGGGTTCGAATCCCACTCCCTCCGCCACATGGTCTGTCCGAGCAAGTCCTAGTCAGTCTCAATAAGTTCCACAGTATCTACTTTGCCCTCTCATTTTGGTCTCAATGATGTTCCATTGAGTGCTCGTTTAGCCTGAGAAGTTCCGGTACATTCCCGTAAATTATGGTATATAATGTGGTATACGTACGGGGGTGTCTGGTATGTCATTGAGAAGGAAGCAACAAGTTCTGTCGGCGGCGTTGGTGCGTACCGTATCCGCACCAGGCCTATACTCTGACGGCAATGGCCTGAATCTCAAAGTAGAAACCTCCGGGTCGAAGCGCTGGGTGCAGCGAGTGACCATTGGAGGCATAAGGCATAACCTCGGCCTGGGAGGATATCCCACGGTGTCCCTATCCGAGGCCAGGGAATTGGCTACAGACAACCAGAGGGCCATCAGGCAGGGCCGGGACCCCTTGTCCGAGAAACGCCAGGCCACAGAGGACCGCCGTAGGCCGCGCGTTCCTACCTTCGCCGAGGCTGCTGGGCGGGTGGTCGGGATGCGACGCCCGACTTGGAGCAATCCCAAGCACGCCTCCCAGTGGGAGAACACCCTGTCCACTTACGCCTTTCCGGTCATTGGAGTCAAATCGGTTGATGAGATAAGCAGTGCTGACGTGCTGGAGGTGCTGACCCCAATATGGACCGACAAGCCGGAGACGGCCAGTCGGGTCCGGCAACGCTTGGAGACTGTCTTTGACTGGGTGATTGTGCAGGGATGGAGACTGGACAATCCAGCGGGGAAGGCTGTGTTCCGGGCGCTGCCCCGGACGAGACGGGCAAAGAACCACCACCTGGCTTTGCCTTACTCCGAGGTTCCGGCGGCCCTTGAAGGGGTGCGGCAGTCGACCGCCGACCTCGTGACCCGACTTTCCTTTGAATTCCTGGTGCTGACGGCGGCCCGGTCAGGAGAGGTCCGTCTGGCTGAGTGGTCTGAAATCGACTGGGAATCCGAGAGTTGGACTGTCCCGCCGTCCCGGATGAAGGCCCGCCGGGAGCACCGGGTGCCACTGGCCGGCCAAGCTCTGGAGGTCCTGTGCCAGGCGGAGGCACTGGACGGGCAGGATAGCGGCCTGGTGTTCCCCGGGACCCGCGGAGGTAAACCCCTCTCTAATATGATCCACGTTTCGCTTCTCAGGCGTCTGGGCATAGCCGCAGTACCCCACGGCTTCCGCAGCAGCTTCAAGGACTGGTGTATTGAGCGTACGGATACTCCTTGGGCCGTTGGTGAGGCTGCCCTAGCCCACAACCTGGGGAACTCAACGGAAACGGCCTATGCGAGGAGTGATCTCTTTGACCGGCGCCGGAGGCTGATGGAGGCCTGGGCGGAGTTCCTGGCCCCCGGAACCTCATAGAGCGCATTCCAGCAGGAGCAGGGAGTCCTGGAGTTCCCGGCATCCAGGGCAACAAGGGCTTGAATCAAGGGCGGAGACCCTAGGTTCTACTTTGTTGATTATTGGGCCATTCATCCCAGCAGTGCTGGGGGCACGGGTTGGTTTTCCATTGCCAGCGGATACCCTAACAAGGGCGCAGAGGCGCCCTAAGGTGCTGAACAAATCGGGGAGAGCAAACTTGCAGCCCTCTCCACAGGAGAGATTCGCTTGCCGTGATTGGCCCTTGACATTACTGAGGCAGGCCGAGCGTTCCCCCGAACGCCGAAGTCGGAACCACACTTCCTGACAGCGATGCTGGAGAGTGTACAGGATGTGGGAGGAGAAGAGGAATTGCAAAGGCAACCGTTCCGCCGAATTCTCAGTCTCTCCAGGTTAACTGGATACTCTACAGTTCCTTTTGAGTAATCGGAGGTGGCAAATGGTTCGAGTCCAACACGGTGGGCCTAAAGGGGCTGTACTGCTATCGAATGTGTGGATAGCTCCTTCTCAGTACCGCCAACGATGGCGGCGAAACCCACCCGAGAACCCATTTGATCACTAGTAAGCGAATCGACGCAGGAGAAAACGGGGCTGGCGTCAGCGTCGCCTGGGAGGGTGGATGCGGGAGGGATGGCCATGGCGCCCCGGCAACCCCTGAACGATGACCAGCGACGCCTGCTGAAGATCACCTCAAGGATGCTCCTGGCCAGCGTGAACAACCTGGCGTCCGTGGTGGGAGCCAATGAAGACCATGTCCGTGGAGTGCTGAACCTGCTGCACAGCGGCGGCTGTGTGTCCTCGGTGATGCGGGGCATGGCCGATAGACGACAGCGTCGCTTCTTCCTGACCAGCCAGGCCGTGGACCTGCTCTACGTTACCGGCCACCAGCACCCCAGCCCCAGGGAGGAAGCCCGCGCCACAGGTCTGGCCGCCTTTCATCCGCAGGGAGAACTGCCCCATGACTACCAGGGACGCTTCGCCCTGGACCACGACCATCCAATCCATCTGGAGAGTCATCCCGGTTCACCTTTCAATTCATCCGACCCTTTAGAGAACGGCAGAGATCACGGCACAGCCGACCACGAGCACCCACCCTGGACTGCAACATCCCAGGGTCTGGCGATGTCCCTGCGCCGGCTGGCCATGCTGGAGTCGGTTTACCGACTGGCCCCGGACCTGCTGGGCAGCGGGCGGGTCAGCCTTCCCACCGATGGCACGGCTGCCGCCGGGGAGGTCAGGATGACCGACTTCCAGCTGCTGCGGTACGGCGGCTTCTACCACGACGTGGCTCGCTACGGCGAAGACTTCTGGCCCACCTTCACCTACGCCGGACTTCACGCCTCCGAGAGGGTGCTCCGGCGCAAGGGGCAGCACCGCTTCTGGGGCATGGACTGCTACTCAAGCAAGGAGGACCGTTGCTTTCGCATCTGCAACCGGCTCTTCTACGAGGACCCGGACCAGGAGGTGGAACCCTCGACCCAGATAGTCATCGCCGCTGACGCCTGGGCCGGGGAACTGGCCCGCAGTACGCTGTCGGGCAGCACGCCCACCCTCTTCTGCACTCCCGACGGCACATGCGCGGCTGGGGGTGGAACTGCGTCCCTCCCGGGACTTGGTGTCCGACCCCGCCGGGCATCCCACTGTGGGCCGGCCCGAGGCGGTGAACCTGTGGCTTCGGGAGAACCCGGTCATGGCAGCCATCGACGGTCCTACCGCCCACCGGCTGTTTATGGCCGCCTGCCGGTTCCCCGCCATGAGGGCACCCTGGCTGGCGGTGGTGGTGAAGGGTCGTCCCTCCGAGATTCGCCGCCACCTGCGGCGGTTCGTCGAGACGGGCCTGGTGGCGGTGTTCGATGGCAGTCACTACCTGTCGGAGCTGGGGATGAAGCGGGCGGCCAACATGAGCCGGGTGCTGCCCGGCATTATCAAGTCCCGGCACGGCCTCTACCTGGACCGCTGGTACCGGGAGCGCGAGCAGCATCACGACGACGGCGTATACCCGCTGGTGGTGTAGTTCGCTCGGGAGGACGCCGATGTCGTCGCCGGCTGGCGGGCCGAGGTCAACGTCCCGGACCTGACCCAGGTCCGCCCCGACGTGGTGGCGCTGGTGAGCGACGGTCCCTTCAGCGAGGGCGTCGATTTCATCGAGTTCGAGCGGTATTCGGTTATGCCCAACCGGGTGGCCCGCAAGCTGGGACCATGCCGGCGGATGGCCGGCACGGGAAGGCCCCTGCCCCTGCTGATGGTGCGCCGGAACGCGCAAGCGGAGGAGCACTTCCGGGAGACTGGGCGGGGGCTGCCCATGCTGACCGCCACCCAGGAATCGGCCTTCGCTGGGCCGCTGACTGGAAGCGCC